>NKIH01000004.1 GCA_002255925.1 Burkholderiales bacterium PBB6
TAAAACGTCGTGAGACAGTTTGGTCCCTATCTTCCGTGGGCGCTGCAAGATTGAGAGAGCCTGCTCCTAGTACGAGAGGACCGGAGTGGACGCACCTCTGGTGTATCGGTTGTCACGCCAGTGGCATTGCCGAGTAGCTAAGTGCGGAAGAGATAACCGCTGAAAGCATCTAAGCGGGAAACTCGTCTCAAGATGAGTCTTGCCGGGGCCTTGAGCCCCCTGAAGAGTCGTTCGAGACCAGGACGTTGATAGGCTGGGTGTGGAAGCGCAGTAATGCGTTAAGCTAACCAGTACTAATTGCTCGTGAGGCTTGACCCTATAACTTTGATGTAGAATGTCTACGTCAGTGGATTGGTTGAGTATTGAAAACAGTTATGCCCGTTGTGGTGTACGCAATCATATAAAATCTGATTTGACTCTTTGAATTGGCCCTCCCGGCCAGCTTGAGCAGACCCGACAGGGCGAGCGAAGAGCACCGTGGACGTGGCAAAAAGTTTAAGCCTGATGACCATAGCGAGTTGGTCCCACTCCTTCCCATCCCGAACAGGACAGTGAAACGACTCAGCGCCGATGATAGTGCGGGTTCCCGTGTGAAAGTAGGACATCGTCAGGCTAATAATCCTGAAAGCCCACTGGCAGTTGCCAGTGGGCTTTTCTCGTTTTTGGGGTCTATTCGCATGGTTTCAAAACTAGCCGGATCTAGACTACTCTTTGGTAATCAATGCCACTGCGCGCAGCACGGCGCTGTTTGGTGCGCCTGGGCGGCTGTATGTTTGGCCTGAGATGGCGGATCTGCTCTGGTGGGGTGCCGCAAGCTTCGCACACAACGTGTCTATGTCGATCCGTGTTGGCGGGTCGCCGCCGCTAAGCCGATAGCTGTTGTCGTGCTGGTCGTAGGCGGCTGGGATGATTAGCTGCGGGCAGTTCGCAGCCAGCGCTTGGGCCGCGGTGCCGATGCCGCCGTGGTGCACGAGCAGCCGTGCCTGATCCAGGGCGCTTGGCATATCCACCGTTGGCCTGACCGTCAGCAGCGTCGGTGTTCCGGTCTGAGGGGCAGCCCTGATCAAAAGGGTGTGCAAACCACGCTCCATGGCTTGCAAGGCCAATTGTTCGATCTTGGGGTGGCTGGGGTGCCCGGGCGGTCCACCATACAGGACGAGGTCAACAGGGCCCGGTGGAACCAGTGCCTTGGGCACAGTGTTCACCGTGTGCGCTTCGTAAAGCGGGAAGCCCGTCAGATCGACATCTACTGGCCAATCGGTGGGCATTCGGCCCAGCCGCTCATCGAACAAACCGAGCACAAGATCCGGGGAATGAATCCAGCGCGCAAAGGATCCAGCCTCGAGCTCCGGTAGTCCAAGCTCCATACGCCACTTTCCCAGTGTGCTCCGTGCGAGTGGGTCAAGTTTGTATCGGTCGATCAACCGCCAGAGCGCAGCACGGCCGACTTCACCGAACCAGCTTGGAATCAGCTTGCCACCCACATACATCGGGTGCTGATGACTGCGGAGGCCCTGCGGCGCGGTATGGCCGGTGATCAGGCGAACCTGACCAAGCTCCGCCGCCAGTCGCGCCCCGACCACCATGGGCGACGCCAGCACTGTCCATGGTGAGCTATTCATCCTGCGCAATGCCGCCAGCGCGTCCAAGGTTGGACCGATCGCTGGCACTGACAGATGCCGCCACAACACGCCGAAGCCTCGAATGGGATGCCACAGGTCAGGGTGGGCGAGCGTCCGTTCGTAGTCTCTTTGCGCGGCTATCGCAGTGAACCGCAGGCCTTGAGTCTCTACCTCAGTGCGGTGCGATTCCTGTGAAAGCACGTGGACGTTGTGGCCTTGCTCGTGCAAGGCCCTGGCGATGGCGAGGAACGGGTGCAAGTCGCCGCGGCTGCCCAGGGTGGCAACGACGACGTTCACAGGCGTGGGCCCCCGAGTGTCCAGAAACCGCGCCAGCCGATTGCAGATGGCATCTGCGCATGCCACTGTGGCACCGTCTGTGGCCCACACGTCATCGCGAAGTAGTCATAGCTCGAGCGCAGGTCGCCAGCCATGACGTACTGGAAGTGGCAGCGAAACTTGTCGCGGCGAATCGCTTGATAGCGATCCGCTGCGAACAACTCTGCAAACCGCGGGTTCAGGCACTTGGGGCGATGGGCCTTCTCGGTCGCGCTCGGCAGACCGAGACTGGGGTCTTGCAGCGAGAAGCAGCACCCGTCGGGTGGCGCGGCATAGTCCACCCAGCACACCACCTCCGAGCCGAGCAAGGTCGCAATATCATCGCGGAACCACTGTGCGGCTGGTTGTGCCGACAGCAGCGGTGTGCAGTGGCCGAGTGTCAGCAAACTGAGCCGGCAAGCCGGGCGAGTATCGGCGCCTGCGTTGGCGTCAGCGTCTGTACGCAGTGATCTCAGCGCCTCCGCCATCACTGACATGGCCAGCATCGCACCAGAGCTGTGCCCGACGATGATCACTTCATCGAACACACCGCTGCGAATCTGCCCCTCCACGTGCTTGCCAAAAGCCTGCACACGCGGCGCAAGCCCATCAATGGCCCCGCGCCCCTGCCTGATGATGAACGCCAGGCTGCGCAAAAGCCAGCCGAGGCGCATGCGCTTGTCTGCCCACCAAGCGAGGCCGGCCAAAACAAGCGCCCAAGCCATCGCCGCAGCGCCAAACAGGGCTATCGTCATCGGGCTGCCCGCTCCAGGCCACAACAGGACAAGGACCAAGGCGCTGAAGAGGGCCAGCGCTGCCCACATGCTGGGCGCGCCAATGGTGAGGAAAAACGGCCAGGACTGCCGCAGCGTGCGCATCAGCACACCCTGCCGCCAGCCTTCCCAGGAGGCCCACGCGACGGTGGCCAGCACGGCCCAACGACCGCGAGGCCAATGGGCACGGATCAGGTCATCCCAACGCAGGAATTCGACGCGCGTCTCCACCACCTCAGGAGCGCGACCACCAGACTCGTCGGCGACATCCGGAAACTCGCCTCGCACCTCCCACGCCACGATGTCCGGCGTCACCTTCTTGCGCGGCCCAACCTGGAGCGCATAGCCGCTCACCTGCGACTGCTTCGCGGCCTCGTCCTTGAACAGCTGGTGATAGTGCCCGGGCCCTTGCGGATCAAAGCCGCTGAAGTAGCAGACCAGGCGACGGCGGACGGGCGCCTCGGCAGCGTCAGGAGCCTCCGCCGCGTCTTGAACGGGGGTGGGGCTGGCAGTCATCAGAAGATGGTCTGCTTGTGCAGCCCCTTGCTGAGCATCAGATCCACCATCGGCTGTTCTCGCTTGTTGGCGCGCTGGCAGTGCCCCTTCTGGAAATGATCGGTGCACCAGATGACCACGCGCGCCCACCGCCGCTCGCGCATGCGCCACGCGTGCGATGACACCGACTCCCACGCATAGCCGTTGAACAAGGTGGCGTTCACGAAATGATCGAGCGCACGCACACCTGCGCGGCCGCGCGCGGTTCGACCAAAGAAGCCGACCCCCACCAGCAGCAGATACCCGGCGACCGCCAGCGGCACGATCGCCGTCATCAGCAGGAAGCCCACCATGCGCTCTTTCATGCCGGCAATGTCCTCTTCGACAGCAGCAACCGGATGCCGTTGGCGGAGCGCACCGTCAGCCGGCCGACGGGCTCCGGCACGTGGCCCGGCACTGGCGCCACCCGGAATTCCCGACAGAAACTCGCCAGGATGAGGCTGGCCTCCTGCAGCGCAAACGCCGTGCCGATGCACACCCGTGGCCCCATGCCGAACGGCAGGTAAGCCTGGCGCAGAGACTCGCGCGTGGCCTGGTCCGCAGCAACATCGCCGGAGTCGTAGCGATCGGGGTTGAACACATCCGGATCTTGCCAAAGCTGGCGGTGTCGGTGGATGAGCCAGGGCGACACGATCACCGCCGCGCCAGCCGGCACGTGCTTGTCACGCAGCGTGCACCCTTCAGCACTCTCGCGCGCCAGGAAGCCCACCGGCGGGAAAAGCCGCAGCGTTTCCCGGAAGACATTGCGCGTAAGCGGCAAGTCCTTCAGCACCGATGGCCCGCCCGGCTCGGTCAGCAGATCGTGGGGCGCCACCTCGACGTGCAGGCGCTCCTGCACATCATCGGCATGCGCCAGCAAATGCAGGGACCATGAGAGCGCGCTGGCCGAGGTTTCATGGCCCGCCAGGAAGAGCATGGCCACCTGATCGACCAATTCGTCGAAGCTGAAACCCGCGCCAGTGTCCGGGTCGCGAGCGCGCAGCAGCGACCCCAGGATGTCATCCGCCAGGCTTGAGTCATCACCACTGGCATGGGCCTCGAAGCGCGGCTTGATCATGGCGGCCAGCAAGTCGCGGATCTCGGTGGCGGCCTGTTGGCTGCGCCGCTTTTCCCACCAGGGCCGCAGCCAGCGCACACCAAAAAACGCCGGCAGCATCAGCCGCGGCGCCAGCACCTGGTAGCGCTCGAACGCCTCGAAAACCCGCCGTGCCTCGACGCCGTCCAGGGGCTGCGACAGGATGGTGCGCAAGATGATGTCCGCGGCCACGTGGGTCATCTCCACGTCCACGTCCATCTCCGTGCCGTCGGGCAGGGCCCGCAGCCGCTGCAGCATCGCCTCGGCGGCTTCGCACATGCGGCCGTACACCAGAGACACCCGCGCCGCCTCGAACGACGGATTCATCAGGCTGCGTTGGCGCTCCCACACGGCGCCGTTGGTGGTGAAGATGCTGTCGCCCAGCAAGGGCCTCAGGGCATCGGCCAGCAGGGCGGCTTTCGGAAACGCCTTCGCCTGCTCCACCAGCACGCGGCGCACCACGGCAGGCTCGTTCACCATGAACAAGTCAAGACCAGGCAGCCGCACCTCGCCCATCTTCATCTCGTAGCTGCGCGCGTACAGGCCGTCGAGCCACGAGCGGCGCTTGCTGAAGAACATCCGCCAGGCCGAGGGGCGCTTGGGCGATGGCGGCGGGTAATGGGGGCAGAAGTGGCTCATGCCGATGGGTTGGTGGACGCCATGTCGGCGTACCGCTTTTGCAGGGTGTCAGGGCCGAAGATCCAGCTGACTGGATCGTATCCGCCTGCCACGTCGGGTGCACGCAGATACTGCATGTGCAGCGCATGTCGGTCTGCCAGCAACGCCTGGTAATGTGGGATCGACAAGGTCTGGTGAAAGCGCGGAGAACACTGCCGCAGCCGCGCCTGGCCTTCGCCAAGCCACGGAGGCACCCGCGCAAAGGCCGCCCAGTCGGCAGGCGCGCTCACGTCCAGCCAGGTCAGCGCGCCATGCGCCTGCAGCAGTTGAAGATCGGCCCTGAATGATTGCGCGCTCGGCAGGCCAGACAAGATCGGCATGCAGTGCCCGAGCGTGAGCAAACCCAGCTGCGGGCCGCGCTGGCCCAGCCAGGGTGCCCGGCGCAGAGCCTGAGCCAGCACAGAAGCCGCCCACATGCCGCCCGTGCTGTGAGCGACGATCAGCACCTCGTCGCAGTGCTCATCACTCGCGGCGCTGATGACCGAAGCTGCCCAGTCCGACATGCGCGCGTCCATGTGATCGACCTGCTGATTGGACTGTGTCCAGGTGAAGCCGAAGAGGCGCAGCAGCCAGGTCACATCCAGGCGAACGCTGAGCCGCCACCAGGCCAATGCACCCATCGTCAACGCCAGCAGCCAGGGCAGGGATGCGCCGAGCGGACCGTTCAACCAGCTGATGCGGGGTTGCAGCGCGGCAAAAGTGATGCCCGCCATCACGATCAAGAGCACAACGCCCATCACCATGAGGCAGGGCACCATGCTCAGCCAGAACGCGGCCGGTGCCTGCCGGCGAACCTGTGACAGCAGGCCTTCGCTGGCCGCGCGCACATAGACCACCCACAGATCGCGCAGGACACGCCACGGGGTTCGGCGCCAGTGCTGCCGCACGATGTCGTCCCAGGCCCATATCTGGAATTGGCTGCGGGCGATCGTTTCGCCGGACACCCGCCAGTCGGCTTCAGCCCGGCTGCCACTGGCCTCGGGCGTGGTCAGCACGATCTCTTCGCCAAGGGCGGACGCGGGATGCGCCTGCGCAGCCTGGCGGAACAGCCGCCAGGTGTGCCGAGGGCTGCGAGGATCAAACCCGCCAATGAAGAACACGCGCCGATGCAGGGGCATGGGTTGATTGTGGCGCCTCGGGCGCGTTCAATCGGCTGTCGACAAGTGGAGCTTGTTGTCGCTGCGCACCAGCAGCCCGTCGTCGACCAGACCCTGCACCAGCCGCGTGGCCCATGCCGCCTGAGATTCGGTTTCGGTACGCATCAACGCACACATCTGCATGAACAGCGGCGTCTGCAGCAGCCAGTCATGCAGCACGGCTTCGCCCAGCAGCTGGTGCTCCATCATGTGGAACATCAACAGCGCCCGGGCCGCATGGCGTGTGTGCCGCGCGGGGTTGGCCTCGAAGGCATCCAGTCGTTGTGTGCTGGCGCGCAAGGCCTCGTCCACAGCCTCAAAAGGGCGGCCATGGCCCGGAATCACCCAGCGCGGCGCCAGCTGCTCGATCAGCGCCAAGGTGGCCCGGGTCTGCTGAAAACCGGGACCGCCTTCCAGCTCGGGGAAGATGATGGCGAGGCGGTCTTCCCACAGCGCATCACCCGCGATCAGCGTGCGGCTCTGGGGCTCGAAGAGCATCACGGCATCTGGGTCATGCCCCGGTGCTGCCACCACCCGCCAGCTGGCTGCGCCCAGGTCCAGCACATCGCCATCGTGCAACGCATGATCAGCTGCAAAGCGTTCGCAGAACTGGCCGGTGGTGCGGTAGGTCAGCCGGTCTTCGTCCCACGCCTGCACCGCCTGCAGGGAGGGCGCAGGCACATAGGTTCGAGCGTCGTGAATGGTCTGCAGGTGGCGGTTGCCGCCGCAGTGGTCTGAGTGCAGATGGGTATTGATGATGCGCGCGAGCGGCGCATCCTTCAATGCATGGCTGACCAACGCGCTGGTGAGCGGCGCATGGCGGGCGTAGCCGGTATCCACCACGGCCGATGTGGTGTCGCCGCAGGCCGCAAACACGATGTTGTTGGCCGACAGCCAATCGCGCTGCAGCAGCTGCAGCCCCAGCGCATCGGCCAGGGCTGCGAAGCCACCCTGAGGTGGCCGGTCGCTCATGCCGCCGTGGTTGTGCGCAGCTCGCGGCGCAGCACCTTGCCGACGTTGGACTTCGGCAGCTCATCGCGGAACTCGATGTAGCGCGGCCGCTTGTAGGCGGTGAAGTTGTCGCGGCAGTAGGCGGCGATGTCTTCTTCGTCCAGCGACGGATCCTTCTTCACCACGTACAGCTTCACGGCCTCACCCGACTTCGGATCAGGCACACCCACCGCCGCGCACTCCAGCACGCCAGCGTGCAGGTTCACGACCTGCTCGATTTCCGTCGGGTACACATTGAAGCCCGAGACCAGGATCATGTCCTTCTTGCGGTCCACGATGCGCACATAGCCGCGCTCGTCCATGATGCCCACGTCGCCGCTCTTGAAGAAGCCGTCGTCGGTCATGACCTTTGCGGTTTCGTCCGGGCGGTTCCAGTAGCCGGCCATCACCTGCGGGCCGCGGATGCAGATTTCACCCGGCTGCCCGAACGGCATGTCCTTGCCGTCGTCATCGCGGATGGCGATGTCGGTGGACGGAATCGGCAAGCCGATGGTGCCGGTGAAATCGCTGGTGTCCAGGCGATTGCTGGTGGCCACCGGTGAGGTCTCCGACAAGCCGTAGCCCTCAACCACCGGGCAGCCGGTGATCTTCAGCCACTTCTCGGCCGTGGCCTGCTGCACCGCCATGCCGCCACCGTTGGATACGCGCAGTTCAGAAAAGTCGAGACGCGCAAATTCCGGGTCGTTCGCCAGCGCGTTGAACAGCGTGTTCACCGCCGGGAACATGTTGACCTTGTGCTGCGACAGCGTCTTGATCAGGCCCGGAATGTCGCGCGGGTTGGGGATCAGCAGGTTCTTCATGCCCAGGCGCGCGCCCATCATGTAGCAGATGGTCAGGGCGAAGATGTGATACAGCGGCAGGGCGCACACGACGGTCAGCTGCTTGTTGCCGAGGGTGTCGAGCATGGGCTTGAACCAGGCTTCGGTCTGCAGGATGTTGGCCACCACGTTGCGGTGCAGCAGGGTGGCGCCCTTGGACACGCCCGTGGTGCCGCCGGTGTACTGCAGGAAGGCCACGTCGTCCGGCGTCAGGGGCACGCGCTTGAACGGCAGGCGAGTGCCTTCGGCCACCGCCATGTTGTAGCGGGTGAGCGTGCGGCCCTTGTCGGTCGGCAGACGGAACTCCGGCACCATCTTCTTCAGATGGCGCACGGCCAGATTCACGAATGCGCCCTTCCAGAAGCCGAGCTGGTCACCCATGGCGGCCAGCACCACGTGCTTCACGTCGGTGGCGTCAATCACTTCTTCCAGCGTGTGGGCGAAGTTCTCCAGCACGATGATGGCTTTGGCGCCTGAGTCCTTGAGCTGATGCTCCAGCTCACGCGCGGTGTACAGCGGGTTGACGTTGACCACGACGCAGCCCGCACGCAGCACCGCGCCAATGGCGGCCATGTACTGCGGCAGGTTCGGCATCATCACCGCCACGCGGTCGCCCTTGACCAGGCCCTTGGCCTGGATCCAGGCGGCCAGCGCCTGCGACATGTCGTCGATCTGCCCGAAGGTCAGGCGTGCACCCATGCAGACGGCGGCGTCGCGCTGGGCGTGCTTGCGCCAGGCGTCATCCAGCAGATCGACCAGCGAGCCGTAGCTGGACATGTCGACGGCGGCTGCAACGCCGGCGGGGTAGTTGGACAGCCAAGGTTGTGCAATGGAAACAGGTGCAGACACGTACGTTCCTGAAAGTTGAGATCGATTCAGGGCACGATGCTGCGTGAGAGTGCGCGCTGGCGCTACGGTAGTTGTCCTATCGCGTTGGCGACATCCGGTGATTTGTCGCTGTCTTCGCACTCGAACAGGTATTGCATCAGGTGCGCCTCGCGCGCCCGCAACTGAGCCAGAAACGGCGCTGCACCGCCCATGGCCGCGAAGCTGTCGAAGCCCCGTTCCAGAAAAGCCTGCAGGGCCGCCAGGCCCGCGGTTCTGGCGGGCACGCGCATCAGGCGCAGCGTGTTGCGCAACATCCGGCTGCGGGTCATCACATCGAGTTGTTCGCCGACCCGCATGACGAGCGCCAATTGATGTGCCCGGTCAGCGGCGCGGCCCGTGGCCTGCCAGGCCGCCACATACCGCGATGCGGTGATCGGCCCCTTGCCTGCGAGGTTGCGCGCCATGGCGTTGTCGAGGTCTTCAGACAAGGCATGCAGCTCGGCCAGCTCCCGCACGGTGCCCACGATGCCGGCCGGGAACATGCGGACGATGGCCGGCACGATGCGCACGAACTGGGCGTCTCGCTCACCAAAATCCGTCGGGCCATAAAGATCTTCAAGAAAGAAGCGCGCCGCGGCACCGTACTGGGGGTGCGTCAGCAGATCGGCATGGCTGCGGGCGAATCGCCGGTGCTGGTAATCACGCAGCGCAGCGGTGCGCTGGCCGAGGCCCACATCGGCGCGACGTTGCTCACGCAGCGCCTCCACCTTGGACAGCTCATCCAGAATGTCTTGCGCGGGTGTTGCCATGTCGCCAGCGTAACGGGCGGCCGAGGGTTTGTCAGGGCGCTGGCTAGTGGTGCATCCCTAACCCATGCCCGCCGGCAGATGGAACACTGTCCGCATGCAACGAAGAACACTGCTTCGCCTGAGTCTGGGCGCAGGGGCCGTCATCGCGGTGGCCGGTACCGGGGCTGCGCTGTGGGCGCCGGGTTTGTCGGCGGGCAAGCTGAGTGCGGGTGCCAGAACCCTGGTCACCGCGGTCAGTGCGGCGGTGCTGGATGGCCTGCTCCCCACGGCTCCTGAGGCGCGCACGCTGGCGCTGCAAGGGCAACTGGAGCGCTTCGAGCTGACGGTGGCCAACCTGCCGCCTGCCACGCGCAAGGAGTTGTCTGATCTGCTGGCGCTGCTGTCTTCCGCGGCCGGGCGCTGGTCGCTGACGTCACTGCACGCCCCCTGGGAAACCGCGAGCGTGGCGGAGGTCAGTGCGGCGCTGGAAATGATGCGCATGAGCAGCATGGACACCCGGCAGCAGATCTATCACGCACTGCGTGATCTCACCACG
The DNA here is from genome assembly GCA_002255925.1 of Burkholderiales bacterium PBB6. Taxonomy (GTDB): domain Bacteria; phylum Pseudomonadota; class Gammaproteobacteria; order Burkholderiales; family Burkholderiaceae_C; genus Ideonella; species Ideonella margarita. Next base: position 10,156 of record NKIH01000004.1, read on the forward strand.
GCATCCTGGTTTTCCGACGCCGCACATTGGGCCCAGATGGGCTACCCGGGCCCGCGGGCCCTCTGAACAGCATCAAGCGCATGACGACCACTCTGCCGCCGGTGGCTTCGGCCACGCCTGCCAGCATTCCTGACCCCATTCGCGCCGGCCTGCAACGCGGCTGGAAAGTGATGGGCGGGCCGCACGGCAGCGCCCCTGCCCAGATCACCTGTGACGTCGCCATCGTCGGCAGCGGGGCGGGCGCCGGCATCACTGCCGAGATGCTCACGCGCGCCGGCCTGGACGTCGTGATCATCGAAGAAGGCCCGCTGAAATCCAGCACCGATTTCCGCCAGCTGGAGGCCGAGGCCTACCCGAGCCTGTACCAGGAAAGTGCCGCCCGCAAGACGGCGGACAAGGCCATCAACATCCTGCAGGGCCGCAGCGTCGGGGGCTCCACCACGGTCAACTGGACCAGCTCGTTCCGCACGCCGCCGTCCACGCTGGCGCACTGGGCCGAGCACTTCGGGCTGAAGGAGTTCAGCGAAGCCTCGATGGCGCCGTGGTTCGCCCAGGCCGAGGCCCGTCTGAACATCAGCGACTGGTTGACGGCGCCGAATGAAAACAACGAGTTGCTGCGCACGGGCGCGAAGAAGCTCGGCATCGAAGCCTCCAGCATCCGGCGCAACGTGAAGGGTTGCTGGAACCTCGGCTCCTGCGGCCTGGGCTGCCCCACCAACGCCAAGCAGTCGATGCTGGTGACCACCTTGCCCACGGCGCTCGATGCCGGCGCTCGCCTGCTGGTGCAGACGCGGGCGATGACGCTGGAGGTGCGCAACAACCGCGTCGAGGCGGTGCTCGTGGCGCCAATGCAGGCCGATCTCAACCCCGCAACCAGTGGCGGCACGCGCATCGTGGCCAAGCATGTGGTGGTGGCCGGTGGCGCCATCAACTCACCCGGCCTGATGCTGCGCTCGAAGCTGCCTGACCCGCACCAGCGCCTGGGCGTGCGCACCTTCCTGCATCCGGTGGTGATGTCGGCAGCCGTGTTCGATCAGACCGTGGCCGGCTGGCAAGGCGCCCCGCAGACCATCTACTCAGACCACTTCCTGCATACCCAGCCCGTGGACGGGCCGATTGGCTACAAGCTGGAAGCGCCCCCGATGCACCCGGTGATCTTCGCGAGTTCGCTGGTCGGCTTCGGCACCCAGCAGGCGGCGCTGCTGAAACAGTTTCCGAACACCCACACGCTGCTGGCGCTGATGCGCGATGGTTTCCATCCGGAAGCCTCCGGTGGCCAGGTTCGCCTGCGAGGTGACGGCACGCCGGAGCTGGATTACCCGCTCACGCCATTCGTGATGGAGGGTGCGCGTCGCGCCTTGCTGAGCATGGCCGAGCTGCAGTTCGCGGCTGGGGCCCGCGAGGTCTTCCCGGTGCACGAGCAAGCCGGGTCACAGCGCACCTGGGCCCAGGCCAAAGCCACCATCCAGGCGCTGCCGATGAAGCCGCATCTGACCAAGGTGGTGAGCGCCCACGTGATGGGCGGCTGCGGCATGGCGGCCGATGCCTCACAAGGTGTGGTGCGGCCAGATGGCGTTCACTGGCAGATTGACAACCTCTCGGTGCACGACGGCTCGATCTTCCCGACGAGCATCGGCGCGAACCCGCAGTTGTCGATTTACGGTCTGGTCAATCGACTGAGCCACGGGCTGGTCACCGCCTTGGGCGCCAAGCCGGTGGCCCTTGCAGGCTGAAACTTTCAGGCAGCCAGGCGGTCGCGTGGGGTGACGGCGCCGCTGCGTTCGTTGCTGCGCAGCGAGGCGACGCGGCGCGTGTCACGCAGCGGGGCGCGTTGATGGTCACGACGGTGTTCGGCGGGGGCGGCGAATCCGCTGAGGCTGTTCGGGTTCATCAGCGCCATGTGGCCGACGCGGTTGATCTCGGCGGACTGCATCGAGCCCGTGTCGTGCTGCAGGTGCTGGCCGCTGTCGGTGGCTGTCGCCATGTCGCGCTGGGCATCACGCAGGTACTGCGGCAGCCGGCTCTGGCGCGGCCCCATCAGGCCGGCCGGCCACAGCCACAAAGGCAGGCTTTGCAGCCAGAGCAGAGCCCGGGCATCCGCGCCATGCGGGTGCCACAGCGACGACATCCACACCGCCATCGCGCCCATCACCAGCACCACCAGGCCTGCACGCACCGCACGGCGTTGCCAGGCCGAATGATGGCGACGCGCCAGGCGCGCCAGCACCAGCTCGCCACTCAGCCAGGCCAGCAGCACATGGCTCACTGCCGCAATCAGGCCGAACGGTGCCTGCAAACGCTGAAGGGCCCCGAAGATGTCAAACGCGGGCACCACCCACAGCCCTGCACCCACGGCCGCAGCCATGGCGCAAAAGAGAAAGAGTTCGCAGCGACGTGCCAGTTCGGGTGTCATGACAACAACAGCCTTGTGAATTAAGACCTTCAGTGTCTCGATTCATGTCGCATTGCACCATCGCCCTCACGAGGGGGCGTGTCCTGAGCGCCTCATCCGAATGGGGGGGCGATTCAGGCGTCGAGGTCGGTCACCAGGCGCTGCACATGCGCGGGGGCCATGTTCAGCAAGTGGCTGAGGTCGGTGATGTCGTCGGGCAGGGCGGGGTTGTCCCAGCCTTTGGCGCTGTGCCGGGCGAGGCGAATCGCCAGCAGCACGTTGCGCACCTGCGTGGCTTCCTGGTGGCGCTCGTCGGTGATGCGCAGCAGCAATTCAGGCAGGCGCCAGCTGCGCAGCAGACTTTGCTGGATGTCTTGCAGCGTCACATTCAACACGTCGCGCTGGGCTGTCACGCTGCGCAGCGACGGGTCATTCAGCTGGCGCTGCTGGATTTCCAGGGCCAGCGCCGGTGCGTGCAGCCACAGCAGCATTTCGGTGAAGTCATACAACAGGGCGGCTTCGTAGATGACCGCCACATCCGGGTCCAGCCGGTGCGCCGCGAAACCGAGTGCGAACTTGGCGGCGCGGTGTGAGCGCTGCACCACAGCCATCAAGCCGGCCAGCGCCGCGGGCTGTTCTTCCAGATGCTGCTGCACCGTGGGTTGCGGCCCGAAGGTATTGAAGAACGGCGTGATGCCCATCAGCACCAGGCCCTCGGTCACGGTTTCCACGTCCGAGTTCAGCCGGCCGACACGGTGCAGGCTGGAGGTGTGGGCCAGCAGCTTCAGCGTCATCAAGGGGTCTGCCGACACCACTTCACCAATCATCCGGGCGTCGACCGCGTCCTCATTGGCGCGCATGTCCTCCAGTTCGCCGGCGGTCTGGGCCAGCACCGGTATTTCAACCAGCTGGAAGTACCGCACCCAGCCGGCCACATCCAGGGGCATGCGGCGCGGGGCGGTGGGGATCGAAGGTGTGGCAGACATGGGCGGGCCGAGGGTCATCCTTCTTGGGATATCGGCATTGTGGACGGTAACTTGACGTTGCCGTCCCGGGTCATGCCGCAGCCACCCTCGGCCCGGGCCACCGGGCGCTCAAAGCCGGGTCAGCGGCAGGTGCCCGACATACTCGCCGTCGACATACAAGGCGCCCTCGGGCGCACCGGCGTCCGCGTGGAATTCCAGCCGGGGCAGCTCGGCGATCGGGCGTTTGTAGAAGCCGGCGGGTTGCGCGGCGGTCAGGCGGCGCGAGAGGCGCAAGAGCGTGGCTGCCACGAGGCGCAAGCCGCGGGCGGCGCTGTAGCGATAGGCGTGGCTGGCAAGGCGGGGCGACAAAACACCATGCACGGTGAGCAAGGGGCGAAGCATGTGAGTCTCCAGGGGGTGCGCCTTGCCGTGCATTTCATCTGGGGCAGGCGCGAGGGTGGGATGGATTCAGGGACTGCGGCGGTCAGCGTCCACACGTGCGATTTCGCGTGCCAACGCACGTCGGTCGGCTTGGCGACGGGCACTGTTGTTCGGGCCGTGTGCACCGGCCACGCGTTGTCGGGCCAGTGCGACCAGCGGGTTGCGGGGCTTGGAGGTTTGGATGACGAAGGACATGGCGAACTCCTTGATGCAGATGACAGCGGGAAGCTGTCGGCAAAAGCGCGGCTCAGCCTCGCGCTGGGCGAGTCTGGAAGCAGCAGATGAAACACGGGGCAGACCGCGTGGGCGCCGGGGCGCGTGCAGGTCTTCAGACTGGGAACGGCTGGGGCCGGTGCAGCGCACGGGCCGAGGGTTCAAACAACATCAAGGCGGTGAAGTGCCCTGATGTGCGTCAAATGATAAACGAATGATTATCTTGCGCAAGTGTTTTTTATCAGCCCGGTCAAGACAAGGCAAGGCACGGCGCCGCTGCAGCCTCCCGGCTGCGGGCACGTCGTGTCGGTGAGGCTGGCGCCTCAGCGCTTGTTCTTGAGCGGGGCCACGCGGCCAGCGGCCTGTTGCCACAAGCCCTGCATGTCGTCCACCGGGGCGGCGGCTGGCTTGGCGGCGCCCGGCTTGCCGGCGGTGGTGCTTGATGCCACTTTGGACGCCGCGGCTGACGGGGCTGCTGTCGGCGCACTGGCTGTCGCCGTTGCCGGCGGCATCAGCACCTCCCCCAGCAGATCCAGCAACCGAGTGCGGGCCTTCTGCGGGTGCCGCCGGTAGTACGTCAGCACCAGGCCCACGATGAAGCGCTCGTCGTCGTCCTGCGGCGTCAGGTCATCCGGGGCGATGTCGGCCACGGGCGTGGCGGCAGGCCCTTGCGCCTGATCCATCCAGCCCCAGGGCTTGCTGCAGCACTGCTCGAACTGGCGCGCGAGGCGCTCACCGATCTGCCGCGAGCGGCCCTTGATCTGGCTCCAGTAGCTGGGCTGGATCTGCAGCCGTTCGGCGAAACGCCGCTCGAGGCCGCGGAGGGTGGCTGCGTCCGCGTTCTTCGCGGCGCTGCGCACGAATTCGTCGAACAGGATGAGGGCGTTGTCGAGGCGGATCGCTGCCACGTCGCGGGGTTGCTGCATAGCCCGAATGATAAAGCCCGCTTGCCCATCTGCTGGACGAGGGGGCTTTGACAGAGGGCGTTCGGGGCCGTGCTCAGGCCAGCAAATCGCGGCTGGCGTGACGCAGATCACTGCAGCCGCACAGCGCCATGGCCACCGCCAGCTCGTCACGCAGCAGCCGGATCATCCGGGCCACGCCAAGCGCGCCGCCGCAGGCCAGCGCGTGCACCTGGGGCCGGCCGATCAACACGCCTTGGGCGCCCAGGGCCACGGCCTTGAGCACGTCGGTGCCGCGCCGAATGCCGCCGTCCACGAGCAAGGGCAGCTCGCCCTGTACGGCATCGGCCACCCGCGGCAAGGCCCAGGCGGTGCTCACGCAGGTGTCCAAGGTTCGTCCGCCATGGTTCGACACGATCAGGCCATCCATGCCAGCCGTGCGTGCCAAAGCGGCATCCGCCGGGTGCAACACGCCCTTGAGCCAGATCGGCAGCCGGGTGTGTTCACGCAGCCAGTTCAGGTCGTGCCAGGTGGGTGCGGCCTGCAGCAGGGGCTCCAGCGTGCTGGCCTGGGCCACGCCGTGGGGCAGGTGCACGGCGCGCACGCCGGCCGGCAGGCTGAAGCCGGCACGGCGTTCGCGGTCGCGCACCCCGTGCACGGTGGCGTCCACCGTCAATACCAGTGCACTGCAGCCGGCGGCTTCGGCCCGTTGAATCAGGTTCAGCGTCAGTGCGCGGTCGGGCTGCCAATACAGCTGGAACCACAGTGGCGACACATCGCCGGCCGGGTCAGCCACGGTACGCATCGCGTTCGCCACGTCTTCCACCGCCACGCTCGACTGCGACGACAGCACCATGCCCGCGCCCTGGGCGGCCGCCGCCATCGCCGTGGCCATTTCACCTTCCGGGTGCGCCAGCTGCTGGTAGGCCACCGGGGCCAGCCAGATCGGGTGTGCTACCGCATGCGGGCCGATCAGAGTGCGGGTGTGGCTGCCATCCAGCGGGGCCAAGGTGCGGGGCCACAAATGCAAACGCTGCCAATCGGCTGGATTGGCAGCGAGCGTGTGTTCGTCCCCGGCGCCACCGTTGAAGTAAGCGGCGGCCTGTGCGCTGAGCTTCGGGCCGGCGGCGTCCGCCAGCTCATGCAGGTTCACCCAGGCGGGCGAATCGCCGCTCATGTGTCGCCCCACATGCGAAGGAGGTTGTGATACGTGCCGGTCAGCTTCACGGCTTCGGGCGTTTCGCCGTGCTGGGTGCGCAGTTGCATCAGCGTCATGTCCAGATCAAACAGCAGGCGCCGTTGATCGTCGCTGCGCACCATGCTTTCCACCCAGAAGAAGCTGGCCAGCCGTGCCCCCCGCGTCACCGGGTTGACTCGATGCACGCTGGTGCCGGGGTAGAGCACCAGGTCGCCGGCTGGCAGTTTCACGGCCTGCTCGCCAAAGGTGTCCTGCACCACCAGCTCGCCGCCGTCGTAGCTGTCGGGGTCCGCCAGAAAGAGGGTGCACGAGATGTCGGTGCGCACCCGGGTGGCATCAGGCCCACCAAACCGGATGGCCTGGTCGACATGGTCGCCATAGAAGTTCGAATCGCCGCCGTAGCGGTTGAACATCGGCGGCAGGATGCGTTTGGGCAGCGCCGCCGAGAACCAAACGGCATGGCGTTGCAAGGCGGCCAGCACCAGGCCTTGCAGGGCCCGGGTCTGCGGCGCGTCCGCCGGCAGTTGCTGGTTGCGTTTGACGGCTTGTGCCTGCGGCCCCGCGCTGCTGCGGCCGTCGGTCCAGTCCGCCTCGGCCAGCCAGGCGCGGGCCTGGCTCAGCTCGGCGGCGGTCAATACCTCGGGCACGTGCAACAGCATGGGGTCAGGCCTTCAACAGGGTCAGAACTTGGTGCTCACCGTCAGCTGCACCGTGCGTGGTGCGCCGGCCACGGCGTGGCCACGGTAGAGCTGGTCACCATAAAGGATATCGGCCACGTTCGTCACGTTCAGCTTCAGGGTGATGGGGTCGAGCTGGTACTCGGCCATCAGGTCAGCCGTCACATAGCCCTTGGCCACCACGGCGGTGTTGCCCACCGGCGACTGGCGCGACACGCCGTTGGCGCCGGCGCCCACACGCAGCTTCGGGGTGATCTGGTAGGTCGACCACACCGAGCCGCTGTGCTTGGGCGTCAGGCCCGGGTTCGTGCCCACCTCGCTGGCCGTCACGCTGGCGTCGATGGTCGCGGTCCAGGTCCAGGCCCACGATGCATACAGCTCCCACTGCGGCGTCAGCTTGCCGGCGAAGTCCACCTCCATGCCCTGCGCATGGCGCTTGCCCGAAAGCAGGTACTGCTCGGCGGCGGTGTCCGGGTCACGGTTGCGCTCGTTGTACTTCTCGCTGTGGAACAGGGCCACGCGTGACGACAGGGCGCCGTCCAGCAGGTCCAGCTTCGCGCCCAGCTCGATGTTGCGGCTCTTCTCCGGCGGCGTGTTGGTGCCCAGCGCGTCGTAGCTGTAGGTGTCGCCCGAGGTGTTGAAGGACGTGCCGTGGCTGAAGTGGAAGGACCACAGCGGATCCGGCTGCCACATCACGCCGACGCGGTGGCTCCACATGTTGTCGCTGCGCTCATAGTGGCCGCCCGGGGTCACGGTGCCATTGGTGGCGGTGACGGCGGCAAAGTCGTTGCTGCCCGAGAAGCGGTCAAAGCGCAGGCCGCCCACCACCTTCCAGGTCGGGCTCAGCTCGACCATGTCTTGCGCATACACGCCAGCCGCCTTGCTGTCGAAGCTGCGCGACCACGCGCGCTTGCGGGTGTCGGCGATGCTGGCGCCGTCGTTCGGCGTGCCCACGGTGGTGGTCGGCTTGGTCGGGTTGCTGCTGTAGTTGTCGCGGTCAGCGCCTTCGATGGCGAAGTCGGCACCGGCGATCAGGCTGTGCTTGAAGCCCAGCGCATTGAAGGTGCGCGTGTAGTCGCTCTGCACGTAGTGCGTGTTGTACTCGTGGGCGCGGCCCTGGTTGCCGCGGTTGATCACCGTGCTGTTGGTGAGGCTGGTGGTGCCTGTGGGGAAGCGGATGGTGCTGGCCCAGAAGTCGCGGGTGTAGCGGCCGGTGCGCGCCATGGTCTTCAACTCGCCGCCGTCACCAAAGCGGTGGGTGTGGCTGAGCGTGGCGAAGTCAGCGCCGCCAACCACGTAGTCGCTGGCCATGCCGTAGAAGTTCTTTGCCGGGATGTTGGCGACGGTGCCATTGACCCAGCCGATGCCGTAGTTGGGCACGTTGTTGTATTCGAGGTGATAGAAGCTGGCCAGGAACTCATCGGCCGTGCCAATGCCCCAGCGGAAGCTCGGTGCCACCCCCTTTTTGTCGATCTTCGCGCCGTAGTTGTCGGCCTGGGTCAACATCGCATTTACTCGGAAGGCCGAGTCGTCGCCGGTGCGCACGTTCACGTCGGCCACGGTGCGCAGGTACTCGCCCGAGCCCACGGTCACATCCACCTGGCCCTGGTTCATCAGCAGCGGGTTCTTGCTGGCCTGGTTCACCACGCCGCCGGTCGAGCCACGGCCGAACAGCATCGAGGCCGAGCCGCGCAGCACTTCAATGCGGTCGTTGTTGAAGGTGTCGCGGTCGTACAGCGCGGGGTCGCGCATGCCGTCCACATACAGGTCGCCCGTGCCCGACAGCGAGAAGCCGCGCACGCGGATGTCTTCTTCGCCACCCTCGGCCGCCTGGAAGGTGATGCCGGCCGCGTTGTGCAGGGCTTGCTTCAGGGTGTCGAGGTTGCGGTCGTCGATCAGGCGCTCGGTCACCACGGTCACCGATTGCGGCACGTCGCGCAGCTCTTGCGTGCCTTTGCCGATGCGGGTGGTGGTGGCTTGCAGGCTGTCCTTGCCTTGCACTTCAGCGGTGGCCTTGAGCTTGACGGTGGGCAGCACGGTAGCGGCTTCGGTCACGGCTTCAGCAGGCTTGCCGGCATCGGCCGGTGCAGGTGCGGTTTGCGCCATGGCGAAGCCGGCGGCCAGTGCGCCGAGGGGCAGCACGGCATGTCGGACGGTGCGGGTAACGGTCGGGCGGCGAGTCATGAAGGCTCCTTGTGGTCGTTGGGTTGTTGTGTCTGAAAAGCGTCGGGCAAAGCGCTGCCCTGCTGCCTTCGCGGGCAGCTTTTTCGGTCAATGGTTGGGTGTGCGTGCGGTGCGTTGCCGCGCTGAGAGATGAGGTGAGGTTTGACCCTCAGGCCCCCATCACTTCGCTTCGGGCTGGCTCACGAAGCCCACCTTGGCCAGGCCGGCGCGCGAGGCATCGGCCAGGGTCTGCGCCACCGTGCGGTAGGCCGCGGCTTCGTCGGCGCGCAGGTGCACTTCCGGTTGCGGCTGCTGCTGGCCGGCCAGGCTGAAGCGCTCGGCCGCCTGCTCGCGGCTGAGCGGCTCACCGTTCCAGTAGCGCTGGCCTGCGGCATCGATGGCGAAGTCGATCTTGTCGGGCTGCTGCTGGTTGACCTGGGCATCGGCCCGGGGCAGGTCCAGCTTCACGGCATGGGTGAGCAGCGGGGCGGTGACGATGAAGATCACCAGCAGCACCAGCATCACGTCGATCAGCGGGACCATGTTGATCTCGGCCACCGGCGCCGCGGTGCGCTGCTTGTCGAAAGAGGCGAAGGCCATGGGGTGGTGCTCAGGCTGCGGTGGCGGGGGTGCTGGCGGTGGCAACGGCCATCTGCGGCTTGATCGCGCGCACATTGCTGTTGGCGGCAGGAACGGCGGCGCCCGGTGCTTCGCCCATCGTCAGGAAGCTGTGCAGCTCGAAGGCGAAGGCATCGAGGCGGCCACACAGCACGCGGTTGCTGCGGGTGAAGGCGTTGTAGGCCACCACCGCCGGGATGGCGACCGCCAGGCCGAGGCCCGTCATGATCAGCGCCTCGCCCACCGGGCCGGCGACCTTGTCGAGGGTGCCGGCGCCGCTCATGCCAATGCCCAGCAGCGCGTGATAGACGCCCCACACCGTGCCGAACAGGCCGACAAACGGGGCGGTGGCGCCGACCGTGGCGAGCGTGGTCAGGCCCGACTCCACGCGGGTGGTTTCTTCGTCCAGCACCTTCTTGATGGTGCGGGTCAGGAACTCGCTGGCGCTGCCGGCCTCGGCCAGGCGCTGGGCACCGTGGCGGGCGTGATGGGCCTGGGCATGCAGCGCCTGGGCCGACAGGTGCGAGAACGCATCGCTGGCGCCATGCGCGTCGATGTCGGCCTGCACCTGCTCCAGCGTGCCGGCGTTCCAGAAGCGGTCGAGGAAACCGGCGGCGCGGCGCTGGCGCAGCACGGTGGTCAGGGCCTTGGTGGCGATGATGATCCACGAGGCGGCCGACATCAGCAGCAGCAGGGCCAGCAGCGTCTTGCCGACGACGTCGGCCTGGGCCAGGAAGTGGCCGAAGCCGAGCGAGGTGGTGGTGGTGTCCATGATCTTGTCAGCGGGAAGGGTGAGGTGTTCGGGAGGGTTCAGTCGAGCGCGTATTCGAGCGGTGCCACGGCGGTCCATTCCACCGCGACGCCGTCTTGCAGATAGGGCTTGAAGCGGGCAGCACGCATGGCTTGCAGGGCTTGCTCGTCCAGCCGTGCATGGCCTGACGAGCGGTGCAGCGTGATGCGTTGCGGCAGGCCGGCCGTGTCGACCACCAAGCGAACCAGCACGGTGCCTTGTTCACCCGTGCGGCGCGAGGCCAGCGGGTAGGCCTGGGCCGGCGCCACCAGGTAGCGGATGTCGCTGCTGGCGATCTGCTTCGGCGCGGGCGGCGCCGGGGGCGGGCTGGCGGCAGGCGCGGCGCTGACGGTGGCCGGCGCGGCCGTGGTGACGGGCGTCACCGTTGGTGCTGGCGTGGGCGCAGGGGGCGGTGCCACCCAGGCTGGCGTGGCGGGCACCGGTGCGGGTGCTGCGGCCAGCACCGGGGCGGTGCGCTGCGGCGCAGGCGGCGTGGGGGCGCGGGTTGGCTGCGGCGGGACGGGCAGCGGTGCCGGCGGGGCGATCCACTGCACCATCAGCGGAGCCGATTCAGCCACCGCCTGGCGCACGGCGTCGACCTGCATCAAGGCCCAGGCGCCGGCGATGTGCAGGGCGACCACGCCTGCGCCCAGGGCGCGCTGGCCGCCGACGGGCAGGGCTTCCGAGCGTTCAACCGGGCGACGGCGACGCGCGGGCTGCGCTGGCTCGGTGGGGTGGTTGACGGCGGCGATCGCAGGCATTCGGCATGGCCTGCGGCGCAGGCATCTGAAGAAACAATGCCTGCATGTTAATGCAAATGCGAATGAGTCGCAAACAGATTGCGATTACTGACGCGTGGATTTGGCGGTTGTTGTGGTGAGGGCGTCGCAATTGGCGACACCTCCCGCCCGCCAGCACTTACTGGAAAGCCACCTCCGCAAAGCCGCGCAGCTTGCGGCTGTGCAGCTGGCTCACGCCGGCCTCACGCAGCAACTCCACCGCGCGGATGCCGATGCGCAGATGCTGGTCCACCCGTTCCCGGTAGAAGTGGTTGGCCATGCCGGGCAGCTTGATCTCGCCGTGCAGCGGCTTGTCGCTCACGCACAGCAAGGTGCCGTAGGGCACACGGAAGCGGAAGCCGTTGGCGGCGATGGTGGCGCTTTCCATGTCAAGCGCAATCGCCCGGCTCTGGCTGAAGCGACGCTCGGGACCCGGATGCGGCAGCAGCTCCCAGTTCCGGTTGTCGGTGGACGCCACGGTGCCGGTGCGCATCACCTTCTTCAGCTCGTAGCCCGCCAGCTGGGTCACCTCCGCCACGGCCTGCTCCAGCGCCACCTGCACTTCGGCCAGCGCCGGAATCGGCACCCACAGCGGCAGTTCCTCGTCCAGCACATGGTCCTCGCGCACATAGCCGTGGGCCAGCACGTAGTCGCCCAGCTGCTGGGTGTTGCGCAGGCCGGCGCAGTGGCCGAGCATCAGCCAGACATGCGGGCGCAGCACGGCGATGTGGTCGGTGATGGTCTTGGCGTTGGCCGGGCCGACACCGATGTTGACCATCGTGATGCCGCCATGCCCTTCGCGCACCAGGTGGTAGGCGGGCATCTGCGGCAGCCGGGGTGGCGGCGTGCCGCTGGCCAGGGCCTCGCCACCTTCGCGCGGGGTGATGACGTTGCCGGGCTCGACGAAGGCGGTGTAGTCGCTCTGCGGGCTCTGCATCAGCTGGTGGCCCAGGCGGATGAACTCGTCGATGTAGAACTGGTAGTTCGTGAACAGCACGAAGTTCTGGAAATGCTCCGGCGCCGTGCCCGTGTAATGGCGCAGGCGGTGAAGTGAATAGTCGACCCGCGGCGCGGTGAACAGGGCCAGCGGCGCCGGCTCGCGCGGGGCGGGCTCGAAGGTGCCGTTGGCGATGCCGTCGTCCATCGCCGCCAGGTCGGGCAGGTCGAAATGGTCACGCAGGCGCAGGCGCTGTTCGGCGTTCAGGTTGCCTTCCACATGGTCCGCCTCGGCCAGCGAAAAATGCACCGGGATGGGCTGGTTGCCCAGGCCGATGTCGAGGGCCACGCCGTGGTTGCGCAGCAGCAGGCGGAACTGCTCGCGGTAGTAGTCGGCGAACAAGTCCGGGCGGGTCAACGTGGTTTCGAACGATCCCGGCCCGGCCACGAAGCCAAAGCTCAGGCGGGTGTCGGGCATCGCCACGGTGTCGGTTTGCACCCGCACGCTGGGGTACCAGGCGCGCACCCGCTGCGCAGGCACCTGGCCGCTGATGTAGGCCTGCAACTGCTGTCGCAGATGACCGACCTGGGCCTGGTAAATCGCCATGACCTGGGCCAGGGCGGCGTCGGCGTCATCAAAGGACTGACGAGGAACAAAGGATGCTTCGATCATGGTTTGATTGTGGCGTGAGGGCTGCCTCTACACTGAGGCCCAGAGATGACAAGCACAAGTTTTCAACGCATTGTCGGGATGAGCAGGGCGCGTTCAGCGGCGCTGGCTGTGGTGCCGGCGGTCATGTTCGCCGTTCTGCCCGGGCCGGCGGCCGCGGTGGCAACGCCGCACTCGACACCGCAGCAGGCCTCACCCCCTGCATCGCGCCCGGCCGGCAAGGCGCCCGCAAAGCCGTCCCCGAAGCCACCTCCAAAGCAGCCGCCCAAGCCAGCCGCAGCGCCCGCGCCGGTCTCGCTGGCCGATTGGTGCAAGGCCATCAGCCAGAAGGTGCCCGCGCTGCAGTCCGCACAGTGCCTGGCATCGGGCCTGTTGCCCGGCGAGGGGCGCTCGGTGCGTGGCACGCCGATCTGGTCGCGCGATGTGCTGCCCGTGAAGGGCCCGACGCGCCTGCGCGTGCTGGTGCTCGGCGGCATCCACGGCGACGAGATGGCCTCGGTGAACCTGGTGTTCGACTGGCTCGCCAAGTCGGTGCGCACCCGCGAAGAGCCGATCCACTGGCGCATGGTGCCGCTGATCAACCCGGACGGCCTGTTGCGCCAGCCGGCCACCCGGGTGAATGCCCGAGGGGTCGACCTCAACCGCAACTTCCCCACGGTCGACTGGACGGAGCGGGCGCACAGCTACTGGGCCAGCCGCACGGGCAAAGACCCGCGTCGCTACCCCGGCCCGCAAGCCGTGTCCGAGCCCGAAACTCGCTGGGTGCTGCAGCAGATCGAATCATTCAAGCCGCACCTGATCGTCTCGGTGCATGCGCCGTATGGCGTGCTCGACTTCGATGGTCCACCACCGGCGCCTGACAAGCTGGGCAACCTGCACCTCGACCAGGTCGGCGTGTTCCCCGGCTCGTTGGGCAACTACGCCGGCATCTCGCGGCAGTTGCCGGTCGTCACGCTCGAGCTGAAAAACGCGAAGGCGGTGCCGCCCCGCGATGTGGCCGCGATGTGGGGCGACTTGCTGGGCTGGATCGACCGGCGGTTGATCAACGTGGCGCAGGCGCCGAAGCCCTGAGCGCGGAGGCGCGCCCCCCCTAGCTTCCGTAGTCTGGCCGCGCGCGTGTCCGGTTTCAACCGGCGCTGCCGTATGTCCCAACAAGCAGCACCCTGGCCCGCAAGCCCGAGGCGCTGCACAACAGGGAGTACGACCATGCACAACACCCTTGCACCCAACCCCCCCGCCCTGAGCGGGGCGCACCTGGAGCCTGCCCCACGTCGGCCCATGCTGGTGCCCTTCGGCGTCATCCGCATCGCGCGGGGCGTGGGCAGCGGCCCCACCGTGCAGGCCGCTCGCGACAGCGCCCTGCTGAGCGCCGGCCTGGGCAACTACCACCTCATTCCGCTGGGCGCCGCCATGCCGCCGGGCAGTCAGATCGTGCGCGGCCGGCTGCAGGGCCATCCGCTGGAGTTTGGTCAGCGGGTGTACGGCGTGCTGTCGATCGCCACTGAAAGCCGACCCGGGCGCAGTGTGTATGCCGGCCTGGGCTGGGCCCGTGAGCCGGTGGGCGGGCAGGGCCTGATGGTGGACTTGCAGGATGCCGACGAAGACCGGCTGACCCGCGGCCTGCACACCAGCCTGCACCACATGCAGAAGGACCGGGGCGTTTCCTTCGGTCCGGTCAGCACCGAGATTGCCGGAATGCAGTGCGACAGTGATCCGGTGTGCGCCCTGGTTGTGGCCGTGTTCCGCTGCGAACCCTGGTGAATCACATCAGGGTCTGGACGCCTTGTGCGTGACCGGATCGCGGCCCCAGAATCGCTGCGTGGCAACTTCACGCAGCGCTGCCTGCAGCTGGCGACCATGAACGACGCACTCTTGCTGGTTGACCGCCCGTGCCGTTCGGGCTGATGGACAGCCAGGGCTTTTCACGAGGTTCGCTGCGCTGGCCGCTGTTGCTCAGCTCGGCGGCGATTCTGGCCGTGGTGTTGCTGGCCATCAGCGTCAGCGTGAACCAGACCGTCGAGCGGGAGTCCGAGCGCGTCGAGGCCGTGGCCGAATTGCGCGCCGCACAAACAGCCACCTGGCTGTTGCAAAGCATGGCGGCCAGCCGCGTCGTGGCCCGCAGCAATGCACTCGGTGAGCTCTACAAGCAATGGACCGCCGGCGGCAGCAACCAAGCCCGGGAAGATCTGATTGCCCGGCTCACCGTGTTCCGCCGCGCCAATGCGATGGACGAGGTGCTGGTCGTCGATGCCGACGGCGTGGCCCGGGTGTGGGAGGGCGACCAGCCGCCCGTGTTGTCGGCCGAGCTGCTCGACGCCGTGCTGCGCGCTAGGCGCAGTGGTGATGTGCAGCGCACCGAGCTCTACGCCGTCGCTGACTTGGCGGCTGGCTCGGCGGCCACCTCTTCGGCTGAACGCGACACGCGCATGCGCATCGACTTTGTCGCCCCGA
The DNA here is from genome assembly GCA_002255925.1 of Burkholderiales bacterium PBB6. Lineage (GTDB taxonomy): Bacteria > Pseudomonadota > Gammaproteobacteria > Burkholderiales > Burkholderiaceae_C > Ideonella > Ideonella margarita. Next base: position 25,351 of record NKIH01000004.1, read on the forward strand.
TCCCCGATGCCTCGGCGGTGGTGGTGCTGCGCGGCCGGCCGGATGATCACCTGTTCCCCATGCTGAGCACCTGGCCCCACGACAGCACCAGCGCCGAGACCGTGCTGCTGCTGCGCCGCTGGGATGACGCCTTGCTGCTGTCGCCGCTGCGCGGCCGCCCGTCTGCTGCCGGCCACCTGACGATGACCTTGAGCGATGCCAATCTGCTGGTCACGCGCCTGCTGGGCAACGAGGTGGAGCCCGGCAAGGTGGCGCAGGGGCGAGACTGGCGGGGCGAGATGGTCTTCGGCGCGGCGCGCATGGTGCCCGACGCGGACTGGTGGGTGATCGCGAAGATCGACCGGGCGGAGTTGTTGTGGCGCTCGCTCCTCCGGGCCTGGTGGATTGCCGCGGCCGGTGCCGTGGCCATGGCCTTGTCCAGCATCGCGCTGCGCCAGTACCGGCAGCGGCAAGACCTGCGGCAGCAGCGCGAGGTGCAACGCCAGCAATCGGAAAAGCACCGCGCGCTGGCGCTGCTCGAAGCCATCGCACAGAGCTCGCCCGACCCGATCTATGCCAAGGACCGCCTGGGCCGCTACCGCCTGTTCAACAGCGGCTCCGAGCGCGTGGCGGGGTTCCCGGCAGCCCAGGTGCTGGGCCAGACCGCCGGCTTCTTCCTGTCAGCGGAGCAGGCGGCGCAGGTGCAGGCGCATGACGAGCAGGTCATGCGCGAGGGCCGCATCTTCAACTACGAAGAGCAGGTGACTTCCCAGGAAAGCGGCGAGGTGCGTATCTACCGGGCCACCAAGGGGCCCTTGCGTGATGAATCCGGCCAGGTCATCGGCATGTTCGGCATCTCGCGCGATGTGACCGAGGACCAGCGCCTGGAGGTTGAACTGCGTCGCCACCGCGACCACCTGGAAGAGCTGGTGACCGAACGCAGCCAGGCCCTCGAGCATGCCAACGAGAGCCGTCTGCAGACGCTGAATTTTGTGCGGACGATCGCCGACAACCTGCCGGGCCTGGTGGCCTACTGGGACAAGGACCTGCGCTGCCGCTTCGCCAATGCCACGTTCTCACGCTGGTACGGCCACCCGCCCGACAAGCTGCTGACGCTGACGGTCGAAGAGTTGCTGGGTGAAGACGGCCACCGCCTCACCCGGCCACACATCGAGGCGGTGCTGCTCGGCCAGCGGCAGGATTTCGAGCGCAGCGTGCGCACCCCGTCCGGCGAAACGCTCATCACCTGGGTCACGTTCATCCCCGACTGGCAGGACGGTGCCGTGGCTGGCTACTTCGTGCTGGCCTCTGACATCACCGCCCCCAAGCAAGCCGAGCAGCGCCTGCGCGCGCTGAACGACGAGCTGGCGCTGGCCCGTGACCGGGCCGAGTTGGGCAGCCGCGCCAAGAGCGCGTTCCTGGCCAACATGAGCCACGAGATCCGCACGCCGATGAACGCCATCCTCGGCTCTGCGCACCTGCTGGGGCAGCAGCTGACCGACCCGCTGCAGCGCACCCGCCTCAAGCGCATCGGGGATGCGGCCCAGCATCTGCTGCAGGTCATCAACGACATCCTCGACCTATCCAAGATCGAATCCGGCGCGATGGTGTTTGAAGCCATCACCTTCAGCCGCGACGAGGTGTTTGACCGACTGCGTGCGGTGCTGGCCGATAAGGCCCAGGAAAAGCAGCTGGCGCTGGTGCTCGACGTGCAGGACTTGCCCGCCCAGATGCACGGCGACCCGACCCGGCTGGTGCAAGTGCTGCTGAACCTGCTGGGCAATGCCCTGAAGTTCACCGAGCGCGGCTGGGTGGGCGTGAAGGCCGAGTGCCTGGCGCCACTGTCCAGCGCCGATGCGCCGGGCTGGCAAGTGCGCTTCACGGTCGAGGACACCGGCATCGGGCTGGAACCCGACCAGACCGAGCGCCTGTTCGCCCCGTTCCAGCAGGCGGATTCGTCCACCACGCGGCGCTATGGCGGCACCGGCCTCGGGCTGACGATCGCCCGCCGGCTGGTGCAGCTGATGGGCGGTGAGCTCACGGTGCAGAGCACCTTGGGGCAGGGCAGCCGCTTCAGCTTCATCATCCAGCTGGGCGCGCCGGTGGCCGATGAGCCCGAGCCGGTGTGGCCGTCTGCCTGGCGCGGCCGGCGCGTGTTGCTGGCCGATGACCTGGCGCCGTCGCGGTGCGCGGTGGCGCGGCAGCTGCGAGCGCTCGGCCTGCTGGTGGACGAGGCGGACAGTGCCCTGGCGCTGAAGGCGCAGTGGCCGGTCAGTTCCGGCGCAGGGTCGGGCGATGCCTTCGCGCACAGCATGTCTTACGCCACGCCCTACGCCGCCGTGCTGCTGGCGCTGCCGATTCAAGGCCTGGACCTGGCGGAGCTGGTGCCTGGCGCCGGGCAGGGCGGTGCAGCGGTGTGCCCCGCCGTGCTGCCGCTGGCCCGATCGGAACCCGCGCTCGCCGCTGCCACCCGCACGCTGTCCGGCCTGGCCGCCCCCGCGGTCTCGTCGGCGCATGGTTGCCTGACCCCCGTCAGCACCGCCGATCTGGCGCAGGCCTTGGCCGCACTCTGGCAGGAGCCCTTGCCGGCGGCGCTCGACGGCCGCCCCGAGCCCGCGCTGCAGCGCGCTGACGCTGCGCCCCTGCGCGGCCGCGTGCTGCTGGCCGAAGACAATCCGGTGAACCAGGAGGTCGCCCAGGCCATGCTGCTGGGCATGGGCCTGGCGGTGGCGGTGGCCAATGACGGCGCCGAGGCGCTGGCGCTGGCCCGCCGCGAGGCTTTTGACCTCATCCTCATGGACATGCAGATGCCGGTGCTGGATGGCCTGGCCGCCACGCGGCTGATCCGCGCCTTGCCCAACCATGCGCTCACGCCCATCCTGGCGATGACCGCCAATGCCTTCGACGAAGACCGCGAGGCCTGCCTGGCCGTAGGCATGAACGACCATGTGTCCAAGCCCGTGGCGCCCGAGCGCCTGCGTGCGCTGCTGACCGCGTATCTGCCCGGCCAATGACCCTGCGAAATTGAGGGAATAAGTGGCAGGCGCTGATATCAAGGGGGAAAGCCGCCCTGCTTGAGTGATCGATCCGGACGCTGCTGCCTAAGATCGGATCCATGATTTCCATGCAGGGCGTGCCATCGGTTCTCATTGCGAAGAACCAGTCCTGGGTCCGTAAACAGGCCCAGGCACTGGTGCGCCACCTGCCGGCCAACGTGGAGCGCGCCGACCTCATCCAGGTCGGGCTGATCGCGGTGGCCCAGGCGGCGGTGAGCTTTGAGTGGGAAGGTGATCGGGACACCGAGGCCGCGCAAGAGGCCTTCGTGCGCTATGCCCGCATGCGGGTCAAGGGCGCGATGCTCGACGAGCTGCGCCAGATGGACTTCCTCACCCGGGGCGAGCGCCGCAAGATCAAGGTCATCCAGATCGCCCGTGAACGCCATCGCAGCGAACACGGCACTGAGCCCACGCTCAGCAAGCTGGCCACCACCACCGGCATGCCGATGAGCGAAATCACCTCGCTGCTGCAGGCCGATCAGCTGGGTCGGCACCAGATCAGCGTCGACGAAGACCACGACGACGATCACCCGCACCGCTTCCACCCGGCCACGCCGCAGGAGGAAGTTGAAGCCCGGGTCGACACCGCCATCGTGCTGCGCCGGCTCGAGAAGTTCTTTGCCGAACTGCCCGAGCGCGAGCGCATGGTGATCGATGCCTACCTGGGCGTTGGCCTCACGCCGATCGAGGTGGCGCAGTCGCTGAACGTCACGCCGTCGCGGGTGTCGCAGATCTATCACGCGGTGGTCCGCCGGGTGGCCGCGCACTTCGAGACACCGGAGGCCCCGCGCAAGCGTGCCACCGACAAGGTGCCCGATACCCGCACCGCCGCGTTTGCCCAGCTCATCAAGGAGCGCGAGCAGGCCCTGGGCGAAACCGGCCAGGGCAACTGGGGCAGCCTGATGGAACAGGTGCTGGCCCAGACCGCCGCCAAACGCCCCGCCGACGCGGGCGACGACTACCTGGAAGTCGGCCCCGGCACCCGCTGGGGTTGAACGCCGGCCCTTTGTGGGCGCTCACCGCGGTGACAATCCGCGGATGCTGCTTCGACGCCTCACCCATGCCCTGCCTCGCCTGACCCTGGCTGTTCTGCTGCCGCTGTGCGCGTCCTGCGCATCGCCGGTGGCCGTGGCCGCTCCGGCGCCCGCTGATCTGCCCACCTGCCTGGGCAACCTCGCTGACGACGCGGCCCGCACCGGCTTGAGCAGCGCGGCCTGGCGCCAGTGGACCAAGGGCATCGAGGCCGACATGAGCGTGCTCGAACTGCTCGACGCTCAACCCGAATTCAAGACGCCGATCTGGGATTACCTCGCCGTGCTGGTGGATGAACAGCGCGTGGCCGACGGCCAGGCGATGCTGCAGCAGTGGGCCGCGGTGCTGGCGCCCATCGCCAAGGCCCAGGGCGTTGATGCAGCCACGGTGGTGGCGGTGTGGGGCGTGGAAAGTGACTACGGCCGCAGCTTCGGCAAGCGGCCCTTGCTGAACTCACTGGCGACGCTGAGTTGCTTCGGCCGCCGCCAGGCCTATTTTCGCGGCGAGCTGTTCAGCCTGGTGCGGCTGATCGACCGCGGTGACTTGCGGGCGGAGGGCCTCGTCGGCTCCTGGGCCGGCGCGTTTGGCCACACCCAGTTCATGCCGTCGACCTACCTGCGTCTGGCCGTGGACGGCGATGGCGACGGCCGCCGGGACCTGGTCGGCAGCGTGCCTGACGCGCTGGCGTCCACCGCCAACTTCCTCGTCAAGGCCGGCTGGGTGTCTGGCCAGCCCTGGGGCGTGGAAGTGCGGGTGCCCGACGGGCTGGACGCCGCGCTGGTGGGGCGCCGCGCCAAGCGGCCGCAGGCGGACTGGGCCGCGCGCGGCGTGAAGCTGGTGGATGGCCGCCCGCTGAGTGCAGCGGGTTTGACCGGTGAGCTGGGCCTGGTGGCGCCAGCCGGCCTGAAGGGCCCGGCGTTCCTGGTGACGCGCAACTTCGACGCCATCTATGGCTACAACGCGGCCGAGAGCTACGCCCTGGCGATCTCGCACCTGTCTGATCGCCTGCGTGGCGGCAGCCCGTGGCAAACCGCCTGGCCAACCGACGACACCGGCCTGTCGCGCCTGGAGCGCCGCGCATTGCAGACGGCGCTGGCGGCACGCGGCCACCCGATCGGCGAGGTGGACGGCCTGCTGGGCACCGCCACGCGGCGCGCCATCCAGGCGGAACAGAAGCGGCTGGGTTGGCCAGAAGACGGCCGGGCAGGGCAGCGGCTGCTCAAGGTGCTGCAGACGCAGCCGCAGCCGCAGCCGCAGCCGCAGCCTGCGAGCCCGAGCTGAATCTTGATCTGGCCTCAGCCCTCGGCCAGCAGCGCGGCGCCCAGGGCCTCGGCCACTTCGATGCCGTCGACGCCCGCGCTCATGATGCCGCCGGCATAACCGGCGCCTTCACCGGCCGGGTACAGGCCGCCCACGTTCACGCTTTGCAGGTTCTTCGCGCGGGTGATGCGCAGCGGTGACGAGGTGCGCGTTTCCACGCCGGTCAGCACGGCGTCCGCCATCGAGAAGCCCTTGATCTGCCGCTCGAAGGCCGGCAGCGCTTCACGGATCGCGTCGAGCGCGTAGGTGGGCAGGCTTTCGCGGCCTTGTTCGCTCAGGTCGGTCAGGTGCACACCGGGCTTGTACGACGGCATGACGCTGCCGAAGCCGGCGGCCGGGCCGCGCTGCTTCTTGATGAAGTCACCCACCAGCTGGCCCGGGGCGATGTAGCCGCCACCGCCCAGCTCGAACGCACGCGACTCCCAGATGCGCTGGAAGGCCATGCCGTCGAGCGGATTGACCGGGCCGCTGCCGCCCGGGTCACGCCGGTAGTCTTCCGGGCTGATGCCCACGACGATGCCGGCGTTGGCGTTGCGCTCATTGCGCGAGTACTGGCTCATGCCGTTCGTCACCACCCGGTCGGGCTCGGACGTGGCGGCCACCACCGTGCCGCCCGGGCACATGCAGAAGCTGTAGACCGAGCGGCCGTTGGCGGCGTGGTGCACCAGCTTGTAGTCGGCCGCGCCCAGGATGGGGTTGCCGGCGTTGCTGCCGAAGCGCGCCCGGTCGACCACGCCTTGCGGGTGCTCGATGCGGTAGCCGATGGAGAAGGGCTTGGCCTCCATGTAGACGCCGCGCTCATGCAGCATCGTGAAGGTGTCGCGCGCGCTGTGGCCCAGGGCCAGCACCACATGGTTGGTCCGGATCTGCTCGCCCGAGGCCAGCGTCACGCCCCGCACGCGGCGCGTTTCGCCCCGGTCTTCCAGCTGCAGGTCGGTGACTTGTTGCTGGAAGCGGATCTCGCCGCCGAGCGCCTCGATGTCGGCGCGGATCTTCTCGACCATGCTCACCAGCCGGAAGGTGCCGACGTGGGGCTTGCTGACGTAGAGGATCTCTTCGGGCGCGCCGGCCTTCACGAACTCGGTCAGCACCTTGCGGGTCAGGTGGCGCGGGTCGGAGATCTGGCTCCAGAGCTTGCCGTCACTGAAGGTGCCGGCGCCGCCTTCGCCGAACTGCACGTTCGAGCCGGGGTCGAGCTGGCCCTGGCGCCACAGGCCCCAGGTGTCTTTGGTGCGCTCACGCACCTGCTTGCCGCGCTCCAGCACGATGGGCTTGAGGCCCATCTGCGCCAGGATCAGCGCACACAGGATGCCGCACGGCCCGAAGCCGATGATGACCGGGCGCAGCCGCTCGCCGCCGTTGTAGAAATCGATCGGCGCATGGCCGGCAAATTTGTACTGCGTGTCCGGGCTGGGCTTGATGTGCTGGTCGCCAGCATGGCGCTTCAGCACGGCGGCCTCGTTCGCCACGTCGCAATCCACCGTATAGATCAGCAGGATCGCGCTCTTCTTGCGGGCGTCATAGGCGCGCTTGAAGACGGTGAAATCACGCAGGTCGGCATCCGCCACACCCAGGCGGGCCACGATGGCTGGACGCAGCGCGTCTTCCGGGTGGTTCAGCGGCAGGCGGAGTTCGGTGATGCGAAGCATGGCAGACGGCTCAGATCGGCAGGCGGGTCAGAAACGACAAAGCGGCCGGGTCGTTTGACCAGGCCGCTTGGGGTTGCCGTGTTCAAGCTCGCGCGTTGAACACTGGCGGGCTGTATCAGCCGCCGCTCTTGGCGCGCTTGCCCGGGTTCTTCTTGGAGCGGGTGTGCGAACCACGTTCCAGGCTGATGCGCTGGCCACGGGGGGTGGTGAACGCCACACCAGCAGGAACAGCCGGGCGGGGGGTGGCGATGCGGTCGGCTTCGGTCTTGATCTTGTTGCCCATGAGTGGCTCCGGTGAACAAAAGGAAATGGGGCGAAAACTCGCAGAACCCGTAATTAGGCCATAAAAACGCGAGCCCGCCATTTTTTGAGGCGGCTTACATGCTGCGGCGGTACTGTCCACCCACTTCAAACAGCGTGGCGGTGATCTGGCCCAGCGAGCACACACGCACCGCATCCATCAGCACCTCGAACACATTGGTGTTGTCGATCACGGCCTGGCGCAGGCGGGCCAGCTGGCGCGGCGCCTCATCCGCGTGGCGCCGGTGGAAGTCCGCCAGGCGCTGCAGCTGGCTCTGCTTTTCTTCCTCGGTGGAGCGGGCCAGCTCGATCGGGCCCTGCGCCGCATCACCGTGCGGGTTGCGGAAGGTGTTGACGCCGATGATGGGGTACTCGCCGGTGTGCTTGAGCATCTCGTAGTGCATCGACTCTTCCTGGATCTTGCTGCGCTGGTAGCCGGTCTCCATCGCGCCCAGCACGCCGCCGCGCTCGGCGATCTTCTCGAACTCTGCGAGCACCGCTTCTTCCACCAGCTCGGTCAGCTCGTCGATGATGAACGCGCCCTGGCTCGGGTTCTCGTTCTTCGCCAGACCCCACTCGCGGTTGATGATGAGCTGGATGGCCATGGCCCGGCGCACGCTGTCTTCGGTCGGCGTGGTGATGGCCTCATCAAACGCGTTGGTGTGCAGCGAGTTGCAGTTGTCGTAGATGGCGATCAGGGCCTGCAGCGTGGTGCGGATGTCGTTGAACTGGATCTCCTGCGCATGCAGGCTGCGGCCCGAGGTCTGGATGTGATATTTCAGCTTCTGCGAGCGCTCGTTCGCGCCGTACTTCTCCTTCATCGCCACGGCCCAGATGCGGCGCGCCACGCGGCCCATCACGGTGTATTCCGGGTCCATGCCGTTGCTGAAGAAGAAGCTCAGGTTGGGCGCGAAGTCATCGATGTGCATGCCCCGCGCAAGATAGGCTTCCACGAAGGTGAAGCCGTTGCTGAGCGTGAAGGCCAGCTGGCTGATCGGGTTCGCGCCGGCTTCGGCGATGTGATAGCCCGAGATGCTCACCGAGTAGAAGTTGCGCACATCGTGGTGCACGAAGTACTCGGCCACATCGCCCATCACCTTCAGCGAAAACTCGGTCGAGAAGATGCAGGTGTTCTGGCCCTGGTCTTCCTTCAGGATGTCGGCCTGCACCGTGCCGCGCACATTGGCCAGCACCCAGGCGCGGATCTTCTGGCTCTCGGTATCCGACGGTTCGCGGCCGTTGTCAGCGCGGAACTTGTCGAGCTGCTGGTCGATGGCGGTGTTCATGAACATCGCCAGGATCGACGGCGCCGGGCCGTTGATCGTCATCGAGACCGAGGTGCTGGGACTGCACAGATCAAAGCCCGAATACAGCACCTTCAGGTCGTCGAGCGTGGCGATGCTGACGCCGGAGTTGCCCACCTTGCCGTAGATGTCCGGCCGCAGGTCGGGGTCGTTGCCGTACAGCGTGACCGAGTCGAAGGCGGTGGACAAACGCTTGGCCGGCATGCCTTCGCTGACCAGCTTGAAGCGCCGGTTGGTGCGGAAGGCGTCGCCTTCGCCCGCGAACATGCGGGTCGGGTCTTCGCCCTCGCGCTTGAAGGCGAAGGTGCCGGCGGTGTAGGGGTAGCTGCCCGGCACGTTGTCGAGCATCAGCCACTGCAGGATCTCGCCCTCGTCCACGTACTTCGGCAGCGCCACCTTGCGGATCTTGTTGCCGCTCAGCGTGGTGTGGGTCAGCGCGGTGCGGATCTCCTTGTCGCGGATCTTCACCACGTAGTCGTCGCCGGCATAAGCCTGCACCAGGTCGGGCCACTGGGCCAGCAGCTTGCGGGCATCGGCGTCCACGCGCTGGCTGCGTTGCTCGGCCAGGTCGAGCGCGGCCTCGGCGGCCTTGGGGCGGTGCGCCTTGTCGGTGCTCAGCATGCGGGCGGCTTCGCGCAACTGCTGCATCTCGCGCACCAGCTGGGCCTGCGCCCGGGCACGCGCCTTGTAGCCGCGCACGGTGTCGCTGATCTCGGCCAGGTAGCGCACGCGGGCGCCCGGCACGATGGGGGTCTGGTGGGTGCTGTGGCGCGTCTTCACCAGCGGCAGGCGGCCTTCAGCCAGCGGCAGGCCCAGGCCCTGCAGGCGCACCTTCAGCGCCTGGTACAGGGCGGTCACGCCGTCGTCGTTGAAGCGGCTGGCCATGGTGCCGAACACCGGCATGGCATCGGGCATCACGGTGAAGGCTTCGCGGTTGCGCTGCACCTGCTTGGCCACGTCGCGCAGCGCATCGGCGGCGCCCTTGCGGTCGAACTTGTTGATGGCGACGAACTCGGCGAAGTCGAGCATGTCGATCTTCTCGAGCTGGCTGGCCGCGCCGAACTCCGGCGTCATCACGTACATCGGCACCTGCACATGCGGCACGATCGCCGCATCGCCCTGGCCGATGCCCGAGGTCTCGACGATGATCAGATCAAAGCCGGCGGCCTTGGTGGCGGCCAGCACATCGGGCAGGGCCGCCGAAATCTCGCTGCCGGTGTCGCGGGTGGCCAGGCTGCGCATGAACACGCGCTGGCCCTTCTGCCACGGGCCCGTCGCGTTCATGCGGATGCGGTCACCGAGCAGGGCGCCGCCGCTTTTGCGGCGCGAGGGGTCGATGCTGATCACGGCGATGCGCAGGGCGTCGTCCTGGTCCAGGCGGAAGCGGCGGATCAGCTCGTCCGTCAGGCTCGATTTGCCCGCGCCCCCCGTGCCCGTGATGCCCACCACCGGCGTGGTGCTCTGCGCTGCGGCAGCGCGCACCTCGGCCACCAGGGCCGGTGCCGCGTCACCGTTTTCCAGCACCGTGATGAGCTGCGCCAGCGCGCGCCAGGCGGTGTCGGTCTGGCCTTGCACGGCGGCCAGCGTGGTGGGCGCCCAGGCCGACAGGCTCTTGTCGCAGCGCATCACCATCTCGCCGATCATGCCCTGCAGGCCCATGCGCTGGCCGTCTTCCGGGCTGAAGATGCGCACGCCGTGCTGCGCCAGCATCGCGATTTCCTCGGGCACGATCACGCCTCCGCCACCACCGAACACCTGGATGTGTTCGCCGCCGCGGGCCTTCAGCAGCTCGACCATGTAGGTGAAGTATTCGTTGTGGCCGCCCTGGTAGCTGGAGACGGCGATGCCCTGCACGTCTTCCTGCAGCGCCGCGGTGACCACTTCATCGACCGAGCGGTTGTGCCCGAGGTGGATGACCTCGGCGCCCATGCCCTGCAGGATGCGCCGCATGATGTTGATGGCGGCGTCGTGCCCGTCAAACAGGCTGGCGGCCGTGACGAACCGGACCTTGCGGGTGGGGCGGTAGTTGGCCAGGGCCTGGAAGTCGGCGGACAGGTCGGTCATGGGGTGAGCGCTCGCAGCAGAGGTTGTTCGTGGTTGACGTTTACGTCAACGTCAATTGCGTGATCATGCCATCGTCGCTTGGCGCGTGCCTGACAGCTGACGCCCGGCCGGACGGGTGTTTTCCCGTAGTCAATATTGCGCATGCGGGCCCCTGTTACCCTCTGGCCTCATGAGCTTTCTGGCCATCGACATCGGCAACACCCGCTTGAAGTGGGCCTTGTACGCATCCCCCCAGCCCGGGGCCACCTTGCTGGCCCACGGCGCACGCTTTCTCGAGACCATCGACGAGCTCGCCGAGCAGGACTGGAAGAACCTGCCCCCGCCCGCCAGCATGCTGGGTTGCGTTGTGGCCGGTGAGGCCGTTCGCCGCCGCGTCGAAGAGCAGCTGGAGATGTGGGACTTGACCCCGCGCTGGGTGGTGCCGCAGGCCAGCGAGGCCGGTGTGATCAATGGCTACGACCACCCGATGCGCCTGGGCGCGGACCGCTGGGTGGCGCTGATCGGTGCGCGCGGCCATGTGCTGTCGCGCGGCCCGGCCCGGCCGGCGCTGGTGGTGATGGTGGGCACGGCCGTGACGGTGGACGCGCTCGACTGCGACGGCACCTTCCTCGGCGGCCTCATCCTGCCCGGCCACGGCATCATGCTGCGCTCGCTTGAAAGCGGCACGGCGGGCCTGCGGGTGCCCACCGGTGAGGTCACGCCGTTCCCGTCGAACACCTCGGACGCACTGACCAGCGGCGGCACCTACGCCATCACCGGCGCCATCGAGCGCATGGGCCGCCACCTGCGTGAGCGCTGTGGCGAGGCACCCGTGGCCCTGATGACGGGCGGCGCCGGCTGGAAGGTTGCGCCCTGGCTCGACATGCAGCATGAGCTGATCGAATCGCTCATCTTTGACGGCCTGCTGCACATCCAGTCGCAGCGCTGGCCCGCCTGATCAGGGCTTGAAGGACTGGCCGCGGGCACTTTCCAGCTCGCGGCGCAGGGCCACCAGTTCGTGCCGCACCGAGGCCATCTCGCGGCGCATGTCACGCATGATTTCCCGCTCGATCCGGCGCTCTTCGGTTTCCACCCAGGAGGTGGCGATGGCGGCGGTCACCAGCGTCAGCACGCCGAAGCCCAGCAGCACCACGAACACCGAGAAGATCTTGGCCGCCGGCGTGGTGGGCACCACATCGCCATAGCCCACCGTGGCCGCCGTGGTGAAGGCCAGCCAGAGCCCGTCGCCGAGCGTGTGCACCGTGGGCTCCAGCCACCAGAAGCCGAGGCCGCACAGCAGCAGCACGCCCACCGCCATCGTCAGCAGATAGGTCAGCCCGCCCCGGGTGATCAAGTGCTGGGTGGCCCACACCATGCGCAGCAGGGTGCCGAAGGCCACCAGCAGCCGCAGCCCCAGCGCCGCTGACGACACCTGGCTGCTGGGCAGTGCGGCCGCCAGGACCAGGCCGGTCACCAGCAGCAGGTCGGTCGGGTTGCCGAGCGCATGTTCCAGCGGGCGGTGGCTGGCCTGGCCCACGTGCCACAGGCCGGCGGCCACCACCAGCGCGGCACCTAAGTAGGTGGCATCGGCCAGGGGGCTGGCGCCGGCTTGCAGCAGGTCGGCATAGAAGGCCGGCACCGTGAGCAGCAGCACCACCAGCGTCGGCCAGCGCCACATCCGCTCGATGCGGGTGGCGCGGCTGTTGTGGTGCGGCGCGGGCGACAGGCCCCAGCGAGGCAGCCGGCGCATGAAGGTTTGCGTATCGACGTGGTGGACGCTGCCGGGGGAGGGCGGCAGCGGCGGCTCGGGCGGGGGCGTGGTGGGTGCCATGCCCCCAGCGTAACGAGACAGCGGTTGCGAGTCTTGATGCGCCTCAAGCCCGGGCCGAGTCCTCAGAGGATGTAGCGCGACAGGTCTTCGTCGGCGGCCAGCGCACCCAGCTTGGCGTTGACCGTGTCCGCATCCAGCGTCACCGTCTGGCCCGACAGCCTCGGCGCGTCGAAGCTGATGTCGTCCAGCAGCCGCTCCATCACCGTGGCCAGGCGGCGCGCGCCGATGTTCTCGGTGCGCTCATTCACGTCAAACGCCACCTGGGCCAGCCGGCGGATGCCGTCGGGCGAGATGCTCAACGTCACGCCCTCGGTGGCCAGCAGTGCCTGGTACTGGCGCACCAGGTTGGCATGCGTGCTGCCGAGAATGGCCTCGAAGTCGTCGACGCTCAGGGCCTGCAACTCCACGCGGATCGGGAACCTCCCCTGCAACTCCGGAATCAGGTCGCTCGGCTTGGCCAGGTGAAAAGCGCCCGAGGCGATGAACAGGATGTGGTCGGTGCGGACCATGCCGTGCTTGGTGGTCACGGTCGTGCCTTCCACCAGCGGCAGCAGGTCCCGCTGAACGCCCTGGCGAGACACATCGGTGCCCTGGGTGTTGCTGCGCGCTGCCACCTTGTCGATCTCGTCGATGAAGACGATGCCGTTCTGCTCGACGTTGTGCAGCGCCGCGCTGCGGATCTCGTCCTCGTTCACCAGCTTGGCGGCTTCTTCGTCGGCCAGCGCCTTCAGTGCATCGACCACCTTGAGCTTGCGGCTGGACTTGCGCGTGGCCGCCATCTGCGAGAACAGGCCCTTGAGCTGCTCGGCCATCTCTTCCATGCCGGGCGGGCTCAGCAGGTCCACGCCCGCCTTGGCGTCGGCCAGTTCCAGCTCGACTTCCTTGTCGTCGAGTGCACCTTCGCGCAGGCGCTTGCGCATCACCTGGCGGGCGGTGCTCTCAGTCGCGTTCGGTGCGGCAGACGGGGCCGGCGCGGTGAAGCCGAACTCGTTGCCGGTGGTGGTGGCGGCATGGCGTGGCGGCGGCACCAGCACGTCCAGCAGGCGCTCCTCGGCGGCGTCTTCCGCCTTGATGCGGGCACGCTTGAGCGCCAGGTCGCGCTCCTGCTTCAGGCCCACTTCCATCAGGTCGCGGATGATGGTGTCCACGTCCTTGCCCACATAGCCCACCTCGGTGAACTTGGTGGCTTCCACCTTGATGAAGGGCGCATCAGCCAGCTTGGCCAGGCGCCGGGCGATCTCCGTCTTGCCCACGCCGGTCGGACCGATCATCAGGATGTTCTTCGGCGTGATCTCGGCGCGCAGCTTGTCGTCGACCTGCTGGCGCCGCCAGCGGTTGCGCAGGGCGATGGCCACGGCGCGCTTGGCAGCCTGCTGGCCGACGATGTGGCGGTCGAGTTCGGAGACGATCTCCTGCGGGGTCATGCTCATGCGACGGTCTCCATGCTGATCTGGGCCGGTCCGGGCAGCGGCGCTTCCAGGATCTCGATGGTGTGGTTTTGGTTGGTGTAGATGCAGATGTCGCCCGCGATCTCGAGCGAGCGCTTGACGATGTCGGGCGCGCTCATGTCGGTGTGGGCGATCAGGGCGCGGGCCGCGGCCTGCGCGTAGGCGCCGCCGGAGCCGATGGCCACCAGGCCGTGTTCGGGCTCCAGCACATCGCCGTTGCCGGTGATGATCAGCGACGCCTCGTGGTCGGCCACGGCGAGCATGGCTTCCAGGTTGCGCAAGACCTTGTCGGTGCGCCAGTCACGCGTCAGCTCGATGGCGGCGCGCACCAGGTGCCCGGAGTGCTTCTCCAGCTTGGCCTCGAAGCGCTCGAACAGGGTGAAGGCGTCGGCCGTGGCGCCGGCAAAACCGGCCAGCACCTTGTTGTGGTGCAGCTTGCGGACTTTGCGCGCGCTGGCCTTGACGACGATGTGCCCCAGCGTGACCTGGCCGTCGCCGCCCAGGGCGACTTGCCAGCCGGTGGGGGTGCGTCGGCGCACGCTGACGATGGTGGTGCCGTGATAGGAGTCCATGGCCTGAAGTTCGTGGATGAGACTTCAGGCATATGGGCACGGATGGCCCGGCTGCAAGGCCCCGGTCGGGCCGTGTTTCGCGCTGTGGAGCGCGCTGCGCCGCTCAGGCCTGGCGCAGCTGCACCGGCGCGTGTTCGGTGATGCCCATCGCGCCGAACATCAGGGCAACCAGGCGGTGCACATCGGTGAAGCTGATGTGGCGGCCTTCCGCGCGCTTGGCGATGACCCAGTTCAGCAGGTCACCAGCGGCGATGAAATCGACGCGGATCAGCAGCGCGCAGGAGATGCGCACGATGCGGGCGGTTTTCAGGTTGGCGTCCAGCGTGTGCAGCAGGCTGCTCAGGTCGCCTGACAGCTGGCCGGACAGATCCAGCGAGGTGACGGCCACGCCGCTGGCGCCTTCCAGGCCGCCTTGCACCGTGGTCACGGCGTCGCTCAGCACCGACAGCGCAGCGGTTTGCGTGTTCAGTGGCGAGCCCGCGACGCGCGCCACGCAGCGGGTGGCTTCCCAGCTGGGCGGCGACACCTCGTAGGTCACGCAGTAATCAATGGCGATCTCGTCGAACTGATCCGGGCGGTTGACCAGGCGCAGCGCTTCGAGGCGGGCCAGCCAGTACGACGGATCTGCATCGCGCACGCCCACGGGTGCAGCTTCCTGCAGCACCGTGAACAGGCGGTCGGCGGTCATCCAGCGCATTTCCAGCACCTGCTGGGCCCAGCGGCGCAGCAGCTGGCGCAGGGCGGCAGCGCCGTCAGGTTCGATGCGCTGCAGGCGGGTCCAGTCAAGCACCCAGGGCTGCGGCAGTTGCAGCGTGTGCGAATTCAGTTGCGCAACCGCATCGGCATCCAGCCGCTCGGGGCTGAGCCAACCGATGTCGCCGGAGTCGGGGCCACGCGCCACGGTCGACAAGGTGGCGTCGGCCACCAGGCGCGGCAGCGAGAACCACTGCGGCGGCGAGCGCTGCAGCTTTTGGGAATACTCGAGCGCCATGCTCTCGAAGCGCTGCTGCTGGCCGGTGGCGCGGAACAGGTCGAACAGCACCAGCCAGGTATCGCTGTGGCTCTGGCGGGCGCCTTGCGGGCCGGTCAGCTGCAGCAGTGCGCGTTCGCAGTGGTTGAAGTCGGCGTTCGCAAAGGCGATCACGGCCTCATCCAGCTCGTGGTCGTGGGTGACTTCGCTCACCTCGACCGACGGCATGGCGTTGGCGTTCACGGCCACCAGCTTGCCGGCGCCGGATGAGGCCGGTGCAGGTGCTGCGGCCGGCGAGTCTTCAACCCGGAATTCCAGCGGCTCCAGCTGCCTGGGCATCGGCCGGGTGACCATCGGCACGCTGTCGTCGCCGATGTCGGCAGGCACGGTCGCGTCCGGATCTTGAACTTGCGCGGTCAGGGTGGGCGGCACCACGCCGCCTGGGGGCGTGCGGCGCGGCGCCACCGGCACGGCCGAGCCCACCATCTGGCGCTCGATCGCGTCGATCTTGGCCTTCACGCCCGGCGCGGCATGGTTGGGCGGCTGGGTGGCCTTGACCTCGGAGTCGTCGAGCCGGGAGGTGGCGTTCAGCGACGCTGCCTGCTCGGCCGACAAGCCTTCGCGGCGGATGCGGCGCAGCATGTCGAGTTCGCGCTTGCGCACGAAGTCGTTGCGCCGCTTGCGCTCGATCATGGCCTTGAGTTCCGCCTTCTCGATGTCGGCGAACTGGCTGGCGGGGTCGTCGCTGCGCCCCATCAGGTCACGCGCCGGGGCAGCCATGCGGCTGACCATGCGGCGCAAAACGCCTTGGCTATCGGGAGGGCTGGCCATCGTGAGCGGCGGGGCAGGCGCGTGAGGAGCGGGAGGTCAGTCCCCGAACATCTTCTGCTTCAGCTCGCGCCGTTGCTGGGCTTCCAGCGACAGCGTGGCGGTCGGGCGGGCCAGCAGGCGGCCCAGGCCGATCGGCTCGCCGGTTTCGTCGCAGAAGCCGTAGTCGTTGGCGTCGATGCGCTGGATGGACTGCGAGATCTTCTTCAGCAGCTTGCGCTCACGGTCACGGGTGCGCAGTTCCAGGGCGTGCTCTTCCTCGATGGTGGCGCGGTCGGCCGGATCGGGGACGATGGACGTGTCTTCGCGGAGGTGCTCGGTGGTTTCACCGGCGTTCGACAGCAGGTCGTCCTTCAGCGCTTGCAGGCGGGCGCGGAAGAACTCCAGTTGCTTGTCGTTCATGTACTCCGCTTCCGGCATGGCGTGCAGCTCGGCTTCGGTCAAATCGCGGCCAGCCTTGGTCTTCCAGGCGTTGGCCAATTTCGGGTCCGCTTTCACGGCGGGCTTCACAGCATTCATCGGTTCAGGATAGGTTCTTGCAGGCGGCTTGGCCGGCGAAAAGCGCTCGGCAAAACTCGCGGTAGAAGGGCTGGGTGCAGCCATTCGGGTTGCGCCGCCGGCATTCGGTGCTGGCGGGTTGGTCACTTTAGGGGCAGCTGGCTTGGCAGCAGAAGGGCTTTTGGCCTTCGCGGTGCCAGGTTCGGCGACGGATTTCACGGCGGCGGCCTTGCTCGCGGCGCTTTTCGCCGGGGCCTTCTTTGCCGGGGTGGCTGTTTCTGCCGCGTCCTTGTTAGGGGCTGCGGTACTTGCCGAGGTCTTGCTCACGGTCCGTCTCCTCACCACTGCGCTCGTGAAAGAGGCGTTATACCCCGTCACGCCCGACGGTTGTGGTGCAACCGCCACGTTGGGCGCGCGGATTGTAGTCACGCGCCCCACGCTTGATGGTTTTTCCTGACTCAGGTCAGGCGATGCAGCCTTCCAGACCCTGCAGCAGGATCTCGCGTGGCAAATCGATACCAATGAAAACCATTTTGCTGACCTTGGCTTCTCCCGGTGCCCACTTCGGGCCCAGGTCGCTGCCCATCAGCTGGTGCACGCCCTGGAAGATCACCTTGCGGTCGCTGCCCTTGATGTGCAGCACGCCCTTGTAGCGCAGCATTTTCGGGCCGTAAACCTGCACGATGGCGCCCAGGAAGTCTTCCAGCTTGGCGGGCGACAGCGGCTTGTCAGCACGGAACACGAACGACTTCACGTCGTCGTCGTGGTGGTGGTGATGCGGGTGGTCGCAGTGCTCGCCATGCTCATGGTCGTGATCGTGGTGGTGATCATGGCCGTGGCTGCCGCCTTCGTTCAGGAAGTCGGGGTCGATGTCGAGCTTGGCATTCAGGTTGAAGCCCTTCAGGTCGAACACGCTGGCGATCGGCACTTCGCCGAAATGCACCTGGTGGTGCGGTGCACGCGGGTTCATGTGCTTCAGGCGGTGCTTCAGGGCCTCGACGGCGGCGGGCTCGACCAGGTCGGTCTTGCTGATGAAGATCTGGTCCGCAAAGCCCACCTGGCGGCGCGCTTCCTGGCGGGTGTCCAGCTGATCGTTGGCGTGCTTGGCGTCCACCAGGGTCAGGATGGAGTCGAGCAGGAAGCTCTCGGCCACCTCGTCGTCCATGAAGAAGGTCTGTGCCACGGGGCCGGGGTCGGCCAGGCCGGTGGTCTCGATCACCACGCGGTCAAAACTCAGTTCGCCCTTGCGGCGACGCGCGGCCAGGTCGGCCAGCGTCGTGCGCAGGTCTTCGCGGATGGTGCAGCAGACGCAGCCGTTGCTCATCTGGATCACCTGCTCGTTAGTGTCGGAGATGAGGATGTCGGTGTCGATGTTCTCTTCGCCGAATTCGTTCTCGATCACCGCGATCTTCTGGCCGTGGGCTTCGGTCAGGATGCGTTTCAGCAAGGTGGTCTTGCCGGCGCCGAGGAAGCCGGTGAGGATGGTCGCGGGGATGAGGGACATGGTGCGTCGGAGAAGCGGTAAGGCCAAAAATGAGGGAACAGCCAAGAGTGTGCGCCATTCCAGCGGCGCGCAACTCTTCTACAGGGTAGCGACCCTGTCAAGTGAATCGAGTATTCTCGGGTGGTCTCCACTGCCGACACCGACTTCGTGTCTGAACCACATTCCGGCCGGCCGCCCCGAGGCGGCCACCCCCACGGTCTTGCCGACCGTCGTACCTTGTTCGAGCGCCTGGTCGAGTTCCTCTCGCCCGGCCCCGATTCCACCGATGAGCTGATCGAAACCCTGGCGGATGCCGAGGACCGTGAGCTGATCGAGCCGGAGTCACGCGCCATGCTCGAAGGCGTGATCCGCATGGCCGACATGGTGGCGGGCGACGTGATGGTCGCCGCACCTCGCATGGACGTGCTCGATATTGACGCCCCGTATGACGAGCTGCTCGCGTCGGTGATCGACACCGGGCACTCCCGGTTCCCGGTCACCGAGGACGGGCGCGACAACATCATCGGCATCCTGATGGCGAAGGACCTGCTCAAACTGCAGCGCTCGCCTGATTTGAACCTGCGCACGCTGCTGCGGCCTGCGGTGTTCGTGCCTGAAAGCAAGGGCCTGAACGAGCTGCTGCGTGACTTCCGCTCGAACCGCAACCACCTGGCCATCGTGATTGATGAGTTCGGCACCACCGCCGGCCTGATCACCATCGAGGACGTGCTGGAAGAAATCGTCGGCGAAATCGAAGACGAATTCGACGTGGCGGATGCCGAAAGCGGCGTCTACACGCTGGCCGATGGCAGCTACCGGGTGGCGGGCGATGCCGACATCTCGGCGGTCAACGAGGCCTTTGCCCTCGGCTATTCCGAAGCTGATTTCGACACCATCGGCGGCCTGATTGCCCACCAGCTGGGCCGTGTGCCCCGCCGTGGCGAGACGGTGGAAACCGGTGGCCTGTCGTTCACCGTGATGCTGACGCGCGGCGGCGCCGTGCGCTGGTTCCGCGTGCGCCGGGTGACGGCCAAGAGCGGCCAGGCGGGCGCGGCGTGAGCCTGCTGACTTGGCTGGCTGCGCCGGGCTGGCGTGGCCGGCTCGGGGTGGGCTCTGCGGCCGTTCTGGCGGGTGCGCTGCACACCGCGTCATTCGCCCCAAACGACGGGTGGTGGCTGCAACTGGCCAGCCTCGCTGCGCTCGCCCATGCCGTGATGCATGTGCCGGTGCGCCGCGCCGCGTGGCTCGGCGGCTGCTTCAGCCTGGGCTGGTTGACGTCCGGGCTGTGGTGGCTGTGGATCAGCATGCATGACTTCGGCGGCATGCCGGCCACGCTGGCCGCTGCGGCGGTGCTGGCGCTGTGCGGTGCCTTGTCGCTCTACATGGCGGCTGCGATGGCTTTGGCGGCCCGGCTGCGCCAGCGCCATGCGCTCGTGAATGCCGTGGTGTTCGCGGCGTGCTGGCTGCTGGCCGAGCTGGCGCGTGGCCAGCTCTTCACCGGTTTTCCGTGGATCGCCTCTGGTTATGCGCACACCACCGGGCCGCTGGCCACGCTCGCGCCTTGGGTGGGGGTGTACGGCATCGGGGCGGCTGCGGCCCTGCTGGCGGCAGCCGCAGCGGCTTGGCTGGACCGCCGCCAGCCCGGTCGCGGCCTGGCCACGCTGGTGGCGCTCACCTGGCCGGTGCTGGCGTGGCTCGCGCCGTCGCAGTTCACCACGGGCACGGGCATGCTGTCGGTCAGCCTGCTGCAGCCCAATGTGGCGCAAGACCTGAAATTCGATCCGGACCACATCGCCGCCAACATGGTGGCCCTGGCGGCCCAGGTGCAGCAGGCGCGCGGCACGCTGGTCGTCACGCCCGAGTCGGTGCTGCCGCTGGCGCAGGCCCAGCTCGATCCGGGCTATTGGGACACGCTCACCGAGCCGTTCGAGCGCCCCGGGCGGGCTGCACTGATCGGCACCTTCCTGGGCAATGAGACTGACGGCTACGTGAATTCGCTGGCCGGGGTGTCTGCCGGGCGGCTGGATGCAGACAACTTCTACCGCTACGGCAAGCGCCACCTGCTGCCGTTTGGCGAGTTCGTGCCGCCGGGTTTTCGCTGGCTGGTCGACATGATGCAGATCCCGCTGGGCGACCAGGCCAGCGGGCAGAGTCTGGCCTTGCTGCCAGTGGCCGGTCAGCGCGTGCGCCCGCTGATCTGCTACGAGGATTTGTTCGGCGAAGACTTCGCGGCCGCCACGCTGGGGGCTGAAGGTGCCACCGTGCTGGCCAACGCCACCAACCTCGCCTGGTTCGGGCGCTGGATGGTGCAGGACCAGCACCTGCAGTTCTCGCGCATGCGGGCACTGGAGCTGCAGCGCCCGCTCGTGCGGGCCACCAATACCGGCGCCACGGCGGTGGTGAATCACCTCGGCGAGGTGGTGGACCGCCTGCCCGCCGGGCAGCCCGGCACGCTGGAGGCCACGGTGGAAGGGCGCGTCGGCGCCACGCCGTACGCCCGGTGGGTCAGTGCGGCGGGCTTGTGGCCGCTGTGGCTGCTGTCGCTGATCGTGGTGCTGGTGGGCTGGAAGCGCCGGGCCGGCCCGTAGAATCGGCTGCTTTCCCCTTGACTGCGGCTGGTGGCCGCGCAGGTGTTGCCGGCGGCTGCGCTGGCTTGCTGCGCCGCCCGGCCCTTCCACACATGCTCACCTTCCAGCAACTCATCCTCCGGCTTCAGGACTACTGGGACGCCCAGGGCTGCGCACTGCTGCAGCCGTACGACATGGAAGTCGGCGCCGGCACCAGCCACACGGCCACGTTTTTGCGCGCCATCGGCCCGGAGCCCTGGAAGGCCGCCTACGTTCAGCCCAGCCGCCGCCCGAAGGATGGCCGTTACGGCCAGAACCCGAACCGCCTGCAGCACTACTACCAGTACCAGGTCGTGCTCAAGCCAGCACCGGCCAACATCCTGGAGCTCTACCTCGGCTCGCTCGAAGCCCTGGGCTTCGATCTGAAGAAGAACGACGTCCGCTTCGTTGAAGACGATTGGGAAAACCCGACGCTGGGCTGCTGGGGCCTGGGCTGGGAGGTCTGGCTGAACGGCATGGAAGTGACCCAGTTCACCTACTTCCAGCAGGTTGGCGGCATTGACTGCAAGCCCATCACCGGCGAGATCACCTACGGCCTCGAGCGCCTGGCGATGTACCTGCAGGGCGTCGAGAACGTCTATGACCTGATCTACGCCAAGGGCCAGAACGGCGCGCCTGACATCAAGTACGGCGACGTCTTCCTGCAGAACGAGATCGAGCAGTCGACCTACAACTTCGAGCACAGCGACGTCGAGTTCCTGCTGCATGCCTTCGGTGCCCACGAAAAGCAGAGCCAGTACCTGATGACCCAGCAGCTGGCACTGCCCGCCTACGAGCAACTGCTCAAGGCCGGCCATACCTTCAACCTGCTGGACGCCCGCGGCGCCATCAGCGTGACCGAGCGGGCGGCCTACATCGGTCGCATCCGCAACCTGGCACGGGCCGTGGCGCAAAGCTACCTCGACAGCCGCGCCCGCCTGGGCTTCCCGATGGCACCCAAGGCCTGGGGCGATGAAGTCGCCGCCCAGCTCGCAGCCAAGGCCGAGAAGGCCGCCAAGTCCGACGCGAAGGCCTGACCCGACATGAGCACTCTCCCGAATCTCCTCGTTGAACTGTTTGTCGAAGAACTGCCGCCCAAGGCGCTGAAGAAGCTGGGTGAGTCGTTCGCCGGCACCCTGGCTGCCAGCCTGCAGGCCCAGGGCCTGGCCGGCGCTGATGCCGTGGTGACGCCGTTCGCCTCGCCGCGTCGTCTGGCCGTGCACATCACGGCCGTGGCGGCCAAGGCCGCCGACCGCGCCGTGCAGCTCAAGCTGATGCCGGTGGCCGTGGCCCTGACGGCCGACGGCCAGGCCACCCCGGCGCTGCTGAAGAAGCTGGCCAGCGTGGGCGCTGATGCCAGCGTGTTGCCGCAGCTCAAGCGCCTGCCCGACGGCAAGGCCGAGGCCTTGTTCCTGGACAGCCTGGTGCCCGGCGCTACTCTGGCCGACGGCCTGCAGAAGGCCCTGGACGACGCGCTGGCGAAGCTGCCGATCCCGAAGGTCATGACCTACCAGCTGGCCGACGGCTGGAGCGACGTGAAGTTCGTGCGCCCGGCCCATCGCCTCACCGCGCTGCATGGCGCGGATCTGGTGTCGCTGAAGGCCCTGGGCCTGACTTCCAGCCGCGAAACGCTGGGCCACCGTTTCGAATCCAGCGTGCCCGTGCTGAGCATCACCAGCGCCGACACCTACGCAGCGCAGTTGCGTGAGCAGGGCGCCGTGATCGCCAGCTTCGACGAGCGCCGCGCCGAGATCGTGCGCCAGCTGACGGCCGCTGCGTCGGTCGAGGGCCTCAAGCCGATCGACGACGACGCGCTGCTCGATGAAGTGACCGCACTGGTCGAGCGCCCGAACGTGCTGACCTGCCAGTTCGAACAGGAATTCCTGGGCGTGCCGCAGGAGTGCCTCATCCTGACGATGAAGGCCAACCAGAAGTACTTCCCGCTGCTGGACGCGGCTGGCAAGCTGACCAACAAGTTCCTGCTGGTGAGCAACATCAGCCCGGCCGATGCGAGCGCCGTCATCCAGGGCAATGAGCGGGTGGTTCGCCCGCGCCTGGCCGACGCCAAGTTCTTCTTCGACCAGGACCGCAAGAAGACGCTGGCTTCGCGCATCGAAGGCCTGGCCAAGGTGGTCTACCACGGCAAGCTGGGCACGCAAGGCGAGCGTAGCGAGCGGGTGGCGGCCATCGGCCACGCCATCGTCAACCAGATGCGCATGGCCACCGTGCCCTACACGGTCGACGCCAAGGACGAGTTCGAGGTGCTGGACAGCAAGGTGCGCGAAGCCGCGGCCCTGGCCAAGACCGACCTGCTGACCGACATGGTCGGCGAGTTCCCCGAGCTGCAGGGCATCATGGGTGGCTACTACGCCCGCCATGAAGGCCTGCGCGACGGCGTGGCCATCGCCATCGAAGACCACTACAAGCCCCGCTTCGCCGGCGACGCGCTGCCGCGCAACCACACCGGCACGGTGGTGGCCCTGGCCGACAAGCTCGAAACCCTGGTCGGCCTGTTCGGCATCGGCCAGCTGCCTACCGGCGACAAGGACCCGTTCGCGCTGCGCCGCCATGCGCTGGGCGTGATCCGCATCCTGCTCGAGAAGAACCTGCCGCTGGACCTGCCGGAGCTGCTGCAATCGGCCGTGCCGGCCTTTGGTGAGCTGATCACCGATCCGACCACCGCGCTGCGCGCTTTCTTCGCTGATCGTTTGTCGGTGCTGCTGCGTGACCTGGGCTACAGCGCCCAGGAAGTCGACGCCGTGCTGTCGCTGGCCCCGAGCCGGCTGGGTGATGTGCCTCGCCGCCTGGAAGCGGTGCGCAGCTTTGCCGCGCTGCCCGAAGCCGCGGCGCTGGCCGCCGCCAACAAGCGCGTCGGCAACATCCTGAAGAAGGTGGAGGGCGAACTGCCCACCACCATCGATGCCGCCCTGCTGGTGGAGCCGGCCGAGCAGCAACTGGCAGCAGCGCTGGCCCAGGTGGGCCCGCAAGCGGACCAGCTGTTTGCCCAGCACGACTACGCGGGCTCGCTGACCGCGCTGGCGGCCCTGCGCACGCCGGTCGACGCCTTCTTCGACGACGTGATGGTGAACGCCGAGGACGCGGCGCTGCGCAACAACCGCCTGGCGCTGCTGGCGGGCCTGCATGCCGCGATGAACCGGGTGGCTGACCTGTCCCGCCTGGCGGCCTGAGCCACACCGTCCACCGGGCACCGCGATGCAAACCCCCAAGCTGATCATCATTGGCCGCGACGGCATCCTGAACCGGTTCCGCGAGGACCATGTGAAGGATCCGTCCGAGTGGGACCCCGTGCCCGGCGCCCTGGAAGCGGTGGCCCGGCTCAACCACGCCGGCTGGCACCTGGTGGTGGCCACCAACCAGGCGGGCATCGGCCGCGGCCTGGTCGACATGGCGACCGTCAACAGCGTGCACCAGCACATGATGAAGCTGCTGGCGGCCAAGGGCGGGCGCATCGATGCGGTGTTTTTCTGCCCGCACGCGGCGGAAGATCAATGTGAGTGCCGCAAGCCGCAGCCCGGCATGATGTTCGACATCGCCAAGCGCTACGGCGTCGACCTGAAGAACGTGCCGATGGTGGTGGACACTCACCGCGACCTGCTGGCCGCGCAGGCGGCCGGCTGCCCGCCGCACCTGGTGAAGAGCGCACGCGCCCAGCGTGCCAGCGATGAAGAACTGGCCCAGTGGGCCGCCAGCGTGCCCGGCACGCTGGTTCATGAAGACCTGGCCTCGTTTGCGGCGGCATTGCTTGCCGCGACGCCTGCGCGCCAGTCCGGAGCTTGAACCCCATGCAAAAGTTGATCTGGGCCCTGCGCTCAGCCTTGTTCTTCGTGTTTCTCACGGTCACCGTGATTCCCTGGGCCACGGTGGTGGTGCTGGTCTCGCTGTTTGTCAGCAGCACCCAGTTGTACTGGCTGTGCGCAGGCTGGCTGAGCACGGCGATCTGGGGCGCGCGCGTCATCTGCGGTGTCCGCCATCGCATCCAGGGCATGAGCAACGTGCCGACCGCCGAAGACGGCAAGGCGGCCGTGCTGCTGGCGTCGAAGCACCAGTCGACCTGGGAAACCTTTGCCTACCCTTCGCTGATGCCGCACCCGCTGGCCTATGTGTTCAAGCGCGAGTTGCTGTGGATTCCGTTCTTCGGCTGGGCCATCGGCAGCCTCGACATGATCCACATCGACCGCAGCCGCCGCGCCGAGGCCTGGCGCAAGGTGGCCGAGCAAGGCAAGCGCATCATGGGCCTGGGCAGCTGGGTCATCATGTTCCCGGAAGGCACCCGCGCCGCCCGCGGCGAAAAGGGCAGCTACAAGACCGGCGCGTCGCGCCTGGCCATCACCGTGGGCGTGCCCATTGTGCCGATCGCCGTCACCTCCGGCCGCTGCTGGCCGCGCAAGAGCTTCCTGCTGCGCCCGGGCGTGATCGACATCTCCATCGGCCAGCCGATTCCGGTGGAAGGCCGTGCGCCCGAAGAGCTGATGCAGCAGGTGGAAGCCTGGATCGAAGCCGAAATGCGGCGCCTTGACCCTGAGGCCTATGGGGCCCCAGCCACGTCGGCCGCCACGGCCTGACACGCGCAGGTCCTAGAATCGGCGTTCATGGCCTCCGGACGCCCTTCCAACGCCGCGCATCAGATGTCTCTGTTCGACCTGATCGACGCCGTGTTCCCGTCGGCACCTGCCGCACCTGCCGCGCCAGCCTTGGCGCCGCCGCCAGTCACCGAGCGCGCCCCGATGCGTCCACCAGCCCCCGTGGTGGTTGCGGCGCCGGTGGCCTCGGCCGAGTACCGGCATGCCGAAGCCGACCGCGAAATTCGGCTGGGTGATTGCCTGGTGGCCTACCGGCTGCGCCGCGCGCGCCGCCGCTCCATCGGCTTTGCCATCAGCACCGAAGGCCTGACGGTGAGCGCGCCCCGCTGGGTCGGGGTGGGTGACATCGACCAGGCCCTGCGCGACAAGTCGGGCTGGATCCTGCGCAAGTTGTCTGAGCAGCGGGACCGCGCGCGGCGCATCGACGCCGCGCGGGTGGAATGGCGCGACGGCACCAGCTTGCCCTACCTCGGCGATACCCTCATCGTGGTGCTCGACCCCCGGGTGGCGGGCGTGCGTCTGAATACCGACGCCGAGGGCTTGCCGGGCGTGCCGCAGCGCACGCTGCATGTCGGCCTGCCGCAAACGGCTGAACCTGCGCAGATCCGCGACGCCGTGCAAAGCTGGATGCAGCGCCAGGCCCGCATCCTGTTCGAGCAGCGCTGCCAGCATTTCGCCGAGCAGCTCGGCGTGCGCATGACGCGCCTGCGCCTGAGCTCCGCGCAAACGCGCTGGGGCAGCGCCTCGGCCGACGGCTCCATCCGCCTGAACTGGCGCCTGGTGCACTTCGGCCTGCCGGTGATCGACTATGTGGTGGCCCATGAGTTGGCTCACCTGCGCGAGATGAACCACAGCCCCGCCTTCTGGGATGTTGTGCGCTCGGTGATCCCCGACCTTGATCAGCGCAAGGCGCAGCTGCGCGAGCCCACCCTGCCGCTGTTCGACTGACGCGCAGCCTTTTCCTCGGGTTTATGCGGGGAGATTGAGGTCATCCCCCCCATTGGGGGATGTGAAGGGGGGGTGGGGGTGGGCACAGTCGATCCCAACGCTGTCAAGCACGTTTCCGAGGAAAGATCAGGGAAGGTCGCAGGGGTTCAACCCCGCTCGGCAAGCCGGTCGATGTTCACATCGACCGGCTTTTTTATTGCCTGAACCACCCCGGCTTCACGGCGTGCTGAAGCGAATCACCCCGTCGTCTGTGTGCACTACCCGCAGCCGGCCCTGATACAGCAGTGCATGCAGGTGGGCCACGGATTCGCCCATGGCAAAGGTGGTCTGGTGGGCATCCAGCGCCCGCTTGAACAACACCGGCAGCAGGTCGGCCGCTGACTGCGGCGCCGCTGCACAAGCGGCCACCACCTCCACGAAGCGGTCTTCATGGTGCTGCTGCAGCTGGCTGATGCGCTCATGCAGCCCGACGAACGGCTTGCCATGTGAGGGCAGCACCAGCGTGTTGTCCGCCAGCGGCAGGTAGCGCTGCAGTGACTGCAGGTACAGCGTCAGCGGGTCGGCTTCCGGCTCCAGGTCGATCACGCTCACGTTGGTGGAAATGCGCGGCAGCACCATGTCGCCCGAAATCAGCACGCCGAGTGCGGCGCAGTGCAGGGCCATGTGCTCCGGCGCGTGGCCGTAACCCACGATGGTGGTCCAGCTGTGTTCCCCGATGCGCAAGGTCTGGCCGTCCAGCAGGCGGCGATGCTGTGCCGGCACCGCGGGCACCATCTGCGCGTAGTAGCCGCTGCGGTCGTCCAGCAGGGCCAGCGTGGCGGCATCGGTCAGGCCGTGCCGCCGGAAGAAGTTCACCGTCTGGGCGCCGCCAAACGCGTGCAGGTTGCCGCTGGCCATGCGCGCCGCTTGCCAGTCTGTCGTGCTGATCCACAGCCGGCAGGCCCAGTGCTCGCACAGCCAGTGCGCCAGGCCGATGTGGTCCGGGTGCATGTGGGTCACGATCACCCGCACCACGGGCAGGCCGTCCAGCCCGTTGGCGAAGACCTGCTGCCAGGCGGCACGGGTGGCGGGGTTGTCGATGCCGCAGTCGACGATGGCCCAGCCCGGTGTGCCGTCATCGGCCACATCACGCAGCAGCCACAGGTTGATGTGGTCGAGCGCAAAGGGCAGGCCCATGCGCAGCCAGCGCACGCCCGGCGCCACCTCCATCACCTCGCCGAGCGGAGGCAACTTGCTGCCGAAGGGGTAATGCAGGCGGGCTTCTTCGGTGGCTGACATGGCGTGGGCTTTGCAACGGGGTGGCGGGGCGAGATGCGGGCAGCATGCGCGGAACATGCGTGCAACAGGCAAAGGCGATCGTGCTTCAGGCGCGCCCTGCGGGCTGTCACTCTGGCGACCTGCGCTGGGCGACGTCGGCTGAACTCTCGCGTAGACTGACGTTAACGTCAACGTCACTCCCGCCATGCCGACCCTTGCCCGCGCCCCCCGGAAACGCACCGCCCCCTCGAGCGAGACCGCAGTCGCAGCGGGCGCCGAGGCGCTTCGGCAAGACGCGCCGACCTTCACCATCACCGAGCTGGCCCAGGAATTCGACATCACGCCCCGCGCGATCCGGTTCTACGAGGACGTCGGCCTGCTGGAGCCCGCACGCTCCGGTCGCAACCGCGTCTACACCCACCGTGACCGCACCCGGCTGAAGCTCACCCTGCGTGGCAAGCGGCTGGGTTTGTCGCTGCTGGAGGTGAAGCAGCTGGTCGACATGTACGAGTCGGGCACCGATGCCCGGCCGCAGCTCGAAGCCTTCCTGGAGGTGCTGGACAACCACCGCCGCCAGCTGGAGCAGCAGCTCGACGACATCACCGTCACGCTGGCGGAGATCGAGCAGCATGCGGCGCGTTGCCGCAGCCTGCTCGCCGGGGTGGGCAAGGGCACGGCCAAGGCGACTGCGAAGACCACCAAGACCGCGGCGCCTCGCAAGAGCGCCAGCCGCAAGGCCTGATCCACACGCGCCGTAGGCCTGGGCAGCAAGCCCGGGCACGCGCCGCTAGAATGTCGCCGATTGGTTGACGTTGACGTAAACGTCAACCGAATGAATTACTCGTGAAACTGTCCGTCCGTACACTGCGACCTGTTATTGACGCACTGCACAAAACAAGACCATGAGCACGCAACTGACAGAACTCTTCGACAGCAACCGCCAATGGGCGGTCGACACGGAACAGCGCGAACCGGGTTTCTTCACCCGTTTGCTGGAGCAGCAGACGCCCCAGTACCTGTGGATCGGCTGTGCCGACAGCCGGGTGCCGGCGAATGAGCTGGTCGGCCTGCTGCCGGGCGAGCTGTTCGTGCATCGCAATGTGGCCAATGTGGTGGCCCACTCCGACCTCAATGCACTGTCGGTCATCCAGTTCGCGGTCGACGGCCTCAAGGTGCAGCACGTCATCGTCGTCGGCCACTCCAATTGCGGTGGCGTGAAGGCCGCCCTGAACGACCTGCGCCTGGGCCTGGTCGACAACTGGATCCGCCACGTCAAGGACGTGCGCAACCAGCATGCGGCGCTGCTCGCCGAGGTGCCCGAAGACGCCCGCGTGAATGCGCTGGTCGAGCTGAATGTGCTTGAGCAGGCCCGCAACGTCTGCGACACCACGGTGGTGCAGGACGCCTGGACCCGCGGCCAGGAGGTGGTGGTGCACGGCTGGGTCTACGGCCTGCACAACGGCCTGCTGCAAGACCTGAAGATCACGGCCCGTTGCCTGGACGACGTGGCCCCGGCCTATGCCCAGGCGCTGGTCGGCATTCGCCAGCGCTACCTTGGCGGCTGAGCCGCCGAGGGGCGTGGTCGTCGATTCCCTTCCAACATCCCGACAGGAGACATTCCCATGAGCGACCCCATCGTCATCGTTTCAGCCGCCCGCACCCCGATCGGCGGCCTTCTGGGCGACTTCGCCGCCGTGCCCGCCTGGGAGCTGGGCGCCGTCGCCATCCGCGCTGCGGTTGAGCGCGCCGGTGTGCCCGGTGATGCGGTGGACGAGGTGCTGATGGGCAATTGCCTGATGGCAGGCCAGGGCCAGGCGCCCGCGCGGCAAGCCGTGCTCAAGGCGGGCTTGCCGCAATCGGCCGGTGCCGTCACGCTGAGCAAGATGTGCGGCTCCGGCATGCGCGCGACCATGCTGGCGCACGACATGCTGGTGGCGGGCAGTGTGGACGTGATGGTGGCTGGTGGCATGGAAAGCATGACCAATGCGCCGCACCTGATGTTCGCGCGCAAGGGCGTGAAGTACGGCGCCACGCAGATGTTCGACCACATGGCCCTGGACGGCCTGGAAGACGCCTACCAGCGCGGGCAGGCCATGGGCGTGTTCGCCGAAGCCTGCGTCGCCAAGTACGGCTTCACCCGCGAGGCCCAGGACGCTTTCGCCGTGGCCTCCACCACGCGCGCCAAGGCTGCGAATGAAAACGGCAGCTTTGATTGGGAAATGGCACCGGTCACGCTGGCTGGCCGTGGTGGTGACACCGTCATCCGCCATGACGAGCAGCCGTTCAAGGCCAAGCTCGACAAGATCCCCGGCCTGAAGCCGGCGTTCAAGAAGGACGGCACCATCACCGCCGCCAACGCGTCCAGCATCTCCGACGGCGCGGCTGCGCTGGTGCTGATGCGTGAATCCACGGCCCGCGCGCGTGGCCTGACGCCGGTGGCGCGCATCGCCGCACATGCGGTGCATGCGCAGGCGCCCGAGTGGTTCTCGACCGCGCCGGCTGGTGCCATCCAGAAGGCTCTGAGCAAGGCTGGCTGGACCGCGCAGCAGGTCGATCTGTGGGAAGTGAACGAGGCCTTTGCTGCCGTCACCATGGCGGCCATGGCCGAGTTCGATCTGCCGCACGACATCGTCAATGTGCATGGCGGCGCCTGTGCGCTGGGCCACCCGATCGGCGCATCCGGCGCCCGCATCATCGTCACGCTGCTGGGCGCGCTGAAGCGCCAGGGCAAGCAGCGCGGCATGGCGGCGCTGTGCATCGGCGGTGGGGAAGCCACCGCGCTGGCCGTCGAGCTGGTCTGACCGGCCGTCCAACCCGGCGCCCTGCGTGATGCCCGCCTTCTTCGCCGACCTCGGGCTGCACAGCCTGGGGCTGTTCGCCCTGACCGTGCTGGTGCTCAATGCCACGCCCGGGGTGGACATGCTCTACACCGTCTCGCGCACGCTGGCCGGTGGCTGGCGGCAGGGCGTGGCAGCGGGGCTGGGCATTTCCGCGGGCTGCGTGGTGCATGCGCTGCTGGCCGCCTTCGGGCTGGCGGCGATGCTGGCGGTGTCGGCCTGGGCCTTCACGGCCCTGAAGATCGCGGGTGCCGTCTATCTGGCCTGGATGGCCTGGGGCATGCTGCGCACGGCGTGGCGCGGCAGTGAGGCGGCAACGGCCACCGCACCGGCCACCGCCCGCCCCTGGCAGGCCGTGTTTCGGCAGGGCTTGCTGACCAACGTGCTCAACCCGAAGGTGGCACTGTTTTTCCTGGCCTTTCTGCCGCAGTTCATCGAGCCTGGCAGCGCGCACCCCACGGCCGCCTTTCTGGTGCTCGGTGCGTGGATGGTGGCCCAGGGCACGGTTTTCCTGCTGGCGCTGGTGGCGGTTACCGCGCGGCTGCGCCACCTCGGCGGCTCGCCCCGGCTGGCGCGTTGGCTGAATGGCCTGGCCGGGACCTTGTTCATGGTGCTGGCGGTGCGGCTGGCCACGGCTGACACAGGAGTGGCACGATGACCGCAGAGCAGCAAGACACGGGCAGCTGGGCGCCTCGCCATGTGCTGATCATCGGCGCGTCGCGCGGCATCGGCTTCGAGCTGGTGCGGCAGTACATCGCAGAAGGCTGTCAGGTCACCGCCACGGCGCGGCAGGCCGACGGGCTCGAGCGCCTGCAGCGCGCTGGCGCCAAGGCCTTGATGCTGGACGTGGCCAGTGCGGCGGGCGCATCGGCGCTGGCCTGGCAGATCGACGGCGAGGCTTTCGACCTGGTGGTGCTCAACGCCGGGGTCTATGGCCCGGCGACGCAAGGCCTGGACACCCCGACCGGCGCGGACTTCGACGCCGTCATGCACACCAATGTGCTGGCCGCCATGCGCCTGCTGCCGCAACTGGTGGACGCGCTGGCCCCGAATGCCCGGCTGGCGCTGATGTCGTCCCGCATGGGCAGCATGGCGCTGCGCAACAGCCCGGCGGGCTGGCTGTACCGCGCGTCGAAAGCGGCACTGAATTCGGTGCTGTGCGATGTGGCGCTGGTGCTCCGGGGCCGTGCGCTGTGCTTGGCGCTGCACCCGGGCTGGGTGCGCACCGACATGGGCGGACCGGGCGCTGATCTGGAGGTGGCCGCCAGCGTGGCAGGCCTGCGCAGCGTGCTGCAGCAGCTGCAAGCGGCCCACCACGGACGCCTGCTCGATCACACGGGCGAGGTGTTGCCGTGGTGACAGGTGCCGTATGCTGATCGCCATGAGCGACATCACCTACTCCAACGCCGCCAAGGCCCCTGTTGAGGCCACCCTGATTTCCGTCGGCGAGCAGTTCGACCTGACCGTGCGTTACAGCCGCGACGACATCGCCAGCTTCGCGCGCGCCACCCACGACCACAACCCGCTGCACCACGACAGACAGGCGGCCCAGCGGGCACGCCACGGCGAAATCATCGCCAGCGGTCAGCAGACGGCCGCCCACATGATGGGCATGGTGGCGACGCATTTTTCGCGCGACGACGATGGTCTTGCGCGCGAGATGTTGTGCCTGAATTTCAATTTCGCCTTCAAGGCACCGGTGTTCGCCGACCAGGATTTGCAGCTGGTGTGGCGTGTTGACCGCGTGAGTTTCAATTCCAAGTTAGGGGGCCTGGTGGGTGAACTCACCGGCCAGGCCAGCGTCGTGCGCGGCACACCATGCGTGGTGGCGCGGGGCACGGTGCTGGTCAAGGCGATGGGCCCCGACCCCTCCGGAGACGACTGAGATGATGTTGAGTGAAGACCATCGCGCGGTGCAGGACGCCGTGCGCACCTATGTGCAGGAGCAGATCGCCCCGCACGCCGCGCGTTGGGACAAGGAGCACCACTTTCCGGCCGAGCAGCTCAAGGGCCTGGCCGCGCTGGGTTGCTACGGTGTGGCCGTGCCCACCGAGTACGACGGCGCAGGGCTCGATTTCCTGTCGCTGGCGCTGATTCTGGAGGAAGTGGCGGCCGGTGACGGCGGCACCTCCACCGTGGTCAGCGTCAACAACTGCCCGGTGTGCTCGATCCTGATGGCCTTTGGCAACGAGGACCAGAAGCAGCAGTTCCTCAAGCCGCTGGCGCGTGGCGACATGCTCGGCGCCTTCTGCCTGACCGAGCCGCATGTGGGCTCCGAGGCCGGTGGCCTGCGCACCACCGCGCAGCGTGATGGCGACCACTACGTGCTCAACGGCGTCAAGCAGTTCATCACCAGCGGCAAGAACGGCGACGTGGCCATCGTGATGGCCGTCACCGACAAGGCCGCGGGCAAGAAGGGCATCAGTGCCTTCCTCGTGCCCACGCGCACGCCCGGCTTCAACGTCGCGCGGCTCGAAGACAAGATGGGCCAGCACAGCAGCGACACCGCGCAGATCAACTTCGACAACTGCCGCGTGCCCGCCGCCAACCTGCTGGGTGAAGAAGGCCAGGGCCTGAAGATCGCGTTGTCGGGTCTGGAAGGTGGTCGCATCGGCATCGGTGCGCAAAGCCTGGGCATGGCACGCGCGGCCTTCGAGGCGGCACTGGCCTACAGCAAGGACCGGCAGAGCTTCGGCCAGCCGATCTTCCAGCACCAGGCGGTGCAGCACAAGCTGGCCGACATGGCCACGCAGATCGAGGCGGCGCGCCAGCTCATCTGGCACGCTGCCAGCCTGAAGGACGCGGGTGTGCCGTGCCTGAAGGAAGCCGCGATGGCCAAGCTGTTCGCCAGCGAGATGGCCGAGAAGGTGTGCTCGGCGGCCATCCAGGTGTTCGGTGGTTACGGCTATGTGAGCGACTTCCCGGTGGAGCGCATCTACCGCGACGTGCGGGTGTGCCAGATCTACGAAGGCACCTCCGAGGTGCAAAAGATCCTGATCGGCCGAGCGCTCGCCTGAAGCAGGCCTGTGCATGGACAATGCGCCATGCACAACCCCAGCAGCGACGCGCCGATTCCCCTGAAGTCCGACGCCCCATCGGATATCCCTTCGGCCACCCTTTCAGGCACCGGCGCTCACGACGCGCCCGCCGCCTCTCCGATGGTGCGCTGGCTGGATGCCGACGACCAGCCGCAGCAGGCGGTGTGGCGTTCGCTGGCAGGCCATGCGCCGTTTGAGCGTGTGGTGCTGGTGGATGACGCCACGCCCGCCGACGACGCCTACCGCATGGCCCGGGCCGGCACCGGCTTGCTGTGGGTGGGCGATTACCAGAACGCGCGGCACCTGCTGCAGGCCCTGGGCCGACGGCTCAAGGCCCGCATCGACGGGCGCCGTGTGGCCAAGCCCGATGGCGCCGCGCCGGCCTTGCCCGCGCTGGGCTCACCGGCCATGGCCGAGGCGTTTGCTGCGCAGCGCCGCGAGCAGAACGAACGCACCCGCATCCTTGGCGCCTTGCTGCTGCCCTTTGATGCCGACCACGGCGTGCCGCTGCGCCGCGCACCCGATGTGCGCGAGGCCGGCCTGGAAGCGCATGGCGTTGTCAAGGAACCGTACGTCGCTTCGCTGCGTGAATTGCAGGGCGTGATCGGCGCCCACGAATGGCGCAAGACCGGCGTGCCGGTGGCGGCGCTGAAAGACAACATTTACCCCCACCACGGCGTGTTTTCGCCCGTGCGCGGTGAGTACGTGGACCTGGTGGCGCGCACCAAGCTGCCCGCTGCGGCCAAGCCGGCGCGGGCGCTGGAGCTGGGCTGCGGCAGCGGCGTGCTGTGCGCGGTGCTGGCGCGTCGCGGCCTGTGGGTGGTGGCCACCGATGTGTCGCCTGCCGCGCTGGCCTGCAGCGAAGACAACCTCACCCGGCTGGAGCTGAAAGAGCGCGTCACCCTGCTGCCGCAGAGCCTGTATCCGAAGGGCCGGTTCGGCCTGGTGGTGTGCAACCCGCCGTGGGTGCCGGGGCCTGCGGGCTCGGCGCTGGACGGTGCTGTGTATGACCCCGACAGCCGCATGCTGCGCGGCTTCCTCGACGGCCTGGCCGCGCACCTGGCGCCGGGCGGCGAGGGCTGGCTGATCCTGTCGGACCTGGCCGAGCACCTGGGCCTGCGCAGCCGCGAAGAGCTGCTGGGCTGGATCAGTGCGGCGGGCCTGCAGGTGCTCGGACGCACCGAGACGCCGCCGGTGCATGCCCGCGCCAGCGATGCCGCCGATCCGCTGCACCGCGCCCGCGCGGCCGAGATGACCTCGCTGTGGCGCCTGGGCCGGGCCGAGGCACCCGCCGCAACAGCACCCACCCCGGCGCTCAGTTGAACAACTCGTCCGTCGGGTACTTCCAGAAGTCCTTGAGCAGGTAGTTCATCGGCAGGTTCAGGACCTGCTGGCGTGGCGGAATCGGCTGCATGAACCAGCGCTCGTACACCGCATGGGCCTCGCGGCTGCGGATCAGGCGCTTCATCTCCTCGTCCACCAATCGCTTGAACGCCGGGTCGTCCTTCGGCAGCATCATCGCCAGGGCTTCGATCGTGAACATCTTGCCCACCACCTTGAACTTGGCGGGGTCGGGCTGGCTGGCGATCAGGCCGTAGAGCAGCACGTCGTCCATCGCGAACGCATCGGCCTCACCGCGCACCACCATGTCCAGCGCGCGGGCATGGTCGGGCGCTTCCAGCACCTGGATGTTCAGCATCCGCTCGCGGTTGGCGCTGCTCACGGCCTTCATCGGCGTGGTGCCCTTGGTCGACACCAGCCGCTTGCCTTCGAGGTCGGTCAGCTCGGCCACCCGGCTGGCCGCCGGCACCAGCATGCGCGCGCCGGTGATGTAGTGCGGCACCGTGAACGCCACCTTCTCGCGCCGCTCGGCATTGTTGGTGGTCGAGCCGCATTCGATGTCGGCCTGGTGCGTCTGGATCGCCTCGATGCGGTTGGCGCCGGTGACCAGCTTCCAGCGCACCGGCAGGGCTTTCAGCCCCAGCGAGGCGCGCACAGACTCGGCCACCTTCAGGCACAGGTCGATGGCATAACCCACCGGCTGGGCCTGCCCGGCCTGCACGAACGAAAACGGCACCGACGATTCGCGGTGCGCGATGACCAGCGGCTCACCCCGCCGGAGTTTGTCCAGCACCGGCCCCGCCTCGGCGGCCTGGGCACTTGGCGCCAGGGCCATGCCGGATGCAGCGACAACGGTGGTGGCCGCAGCCAGCATCCAAGCCCGCAGCGCTTGTGACGAACGGATTCCCATACAACGACCTTCCTGTTTAGAACGGATTTCCGACGGCGCGAACGGTCATGGCCGGGTGCTGCCGTCGGTGGTGCGCGTCAATCCGCAATCGCCGTGCCCGATGGGGGCGGGTTTTCACGACGGTCAGCGCGGCAGGTACAGGCGGTCGGAGTAGGTGGCCAGCCACTGCGGGCGAAAGGCCACGAAGATGGCGGTGAGGCCGCCCGTCAGGAAGGCATCGCCCCAGGCGCTGAGCCAGCGGCCGAGCAAGGTGTCTTCACTGCTGATGCCGTGCGGCGGGCCTTGCACCGCCAGGGCCAGCGCCCCCGCCAGCGTGATTGCCACCGCCGGGGCGAAGAACCCCCGGCCCAGGATGTAGACGAACAGGTGGTTGGGCAGCCAGCGGCGTATGCCCAGCCCGAGACCAAACGCCAGCGTGGCCGGCATCACGCCCAGCCACAGCAGCCGGGTGGCGCCCGCCTCCCAGGGCAGGCCACCGAGCCAGCAGGTGACCACCGCCACCGGCAGCAGGGCCAGCATCGTCAATGGCCAGCCCGCCATCAAGGCCAGCAGGCACGCGCCCGACAAGGGCTGCACCAGCGGCACATGCGAGAGGCTGTCGGCGCCCCACAGCACCGGCATGATCGACCACCAGGCCAGCCAGGCCCAGGGCGGTCCTTCCGCCGGCAGTGCGCGCCAGGGCTGCAGGCCCAGCGCCACCACCATCGCGGCCATCAGCAGTGACAACTCCATCCACATACTGCTGATTCTGGCGGGTGTGGCGCGGCGCCGACTGCGCAGTGTCAATTGACCTCAAGGTGCGTCGATGCGCTCACGCCCCGTAAAACCCCGAGCCACGGCAGGGGCTTGCGCGGGCTAACGTGCACCCATGCCTTCTGCCATTGATTTCTATTTCGACTTCTCGTCGCCCTACGCCTACATCGCCAACGAGTGGGTGGATGCCCTGGCCGCGCGCCACGGCCGCACCGTGCGCCGCCACGCCATGCTGCTCGGCGTGACGTTCCAGGCGGCCGAGCTGAAGAGCCCGGTCTCGTACCCGTTGAAGCGTGAATACACGCTGCGTGATTTCGCCCGCTCGGCGCGCCATGAGCGCGTGCCGTATGTGCAGCCCGAGCCTTTCCCGATCGCCAGCCACAACGCGGCACGGGTGTTCTGGTGGCTGCACGACACGCAAGGATCGGAAGCGGCAGCCGCCTGGGCCCGCGCGGCTTTCCGGGCCTACTTCACCCGCGGTGTCGCCCTGAATGACCCGGCCGCCTTGAAGGCCCTGGCGGCAGAGTCGGGCATGGATGCCGAAGCGGCCGAGGCCGCCTGGGGTGATGTGGTCTGGAAAGACCGCCTGCGGCAGGCCAATGAGCAGGCCCTGGCGGCGGGTGTGTTCGGCGCGCCGTGGCTGGTGGTCGACGGCGAGCCGTTCTGGGGCAATGACCGCAAGGAGCAGATCGAGCGCTGGCTGCGCCAGGGCCCGTTCTGAGCCGCCTGGTTTCAGCGCGCGTCGGGCGCTGCTTCGTGCACCGCCTGCGGCAGCGATTGACCGGCTGACTGCATCGCAGCCGTCAGCGTGGTTTCATCGGCTTCGGGCATCGGGGCGCGGTCCACCAGCGCAGCCTTCAATTGGTTTTCATCGAGCTGGCCGCACCACTTGGCCACCACCAGCGTGGCCACGCCATTGCCGACCAGGTTGGTCAGGGCGCGGGCTTCGCTCATGAAGCGGTCGATGCCGAGGATCAGCGCCAGGCCGGCCACGGGCACGCCGCCTACCGCGCTCAGCGTGGCGGCCAGCACGATGAAGCCGGAGCCCGTCACGCCGGCGGCGCCCTTGCTGGTCAGCAGCAGCACGGCCAGCAGGGTCAGCTGCTGCATCAGGCTCATCGGGGTGTCGGTGGCCTGGGCGATGAACACCGCGGCCATCGTCAGGTAGATCGAGGTGCCGTCGAGGTTGAACGAGTAACCGGTGGGAATCACCAGGCCCACGACCGACTTCTCGGCGCCGGCGTGTTCCATCTTGCGCATCATGCGCGGCAGCACCGATTCGCTCGACGAGGTGCCCAGCACGATCAGCAGCTCTTCCTTGATGAAGGCGATGAACTTGACGATCGAGAAGCCGTGCGCGCGGGCGATCAGGCCCAGCACGCCGAAGACGAACAGCAGGCAGGTGCCGTAGAACGCACCCATCAGCTGGGCCAGTTGCAGCAAGGTGCCCACGCCGTATTTGCCGATGGTGAAGGCCATCGCGCCGAAGGCACCTATCGGGGCCACCTTCATGATGGCGCCGACGATGGCGAACAGCACGTGCGAGAGCTTGTCGATGAAGGTGAAGACGATGTTGTGCTTGCCGCCGAACTTCTGCAGCGCAAAGCCGAACAGCACCGAGAACAGCAGCACTTGCAGGATCTCGCCCTTGGCGAACGCATCGACCACGCTGGTGGGGATCACGTTGAGCAGGAAGTCGACCGTGCCGGTCATCTTGCCCGGTGCCACGTAGTTGGCAATGCCCTTCGTGTCCAGCTGGGCGGGGTCGACATGCATGCCGGCACCCGGCTGCACTAGGTTCACCACCACCAGGCCGATGACCAGCGCCAGGCTAGACACGACCTCGAAGTACAGCAGCGCCAGGCCGCCGGTCTTGCCGACCTTTTTCATGTTCTCCATGCCGGCGATGCCGAGCACCACCGTGCAGAAGATGATCGGCGCGATGATCATCTTGATCAGCTTGATGAAGCCATCACCCAGCGGCTTCATCTGCTCGCCGAGCGCAGGCGCGAAATGGCCGAGGGCGATGCCGATGGCGATGGCCACCAACACCTGGGCATAGAGGGAACGATAGATCGGGGTGCGTGCGGCAGACATGGGAGCTCCGGATGAACGCTGAAGGGCGAGGCGCGAGTCTACGGAGCGAACCTCGGGTTTTCCCTGTGGGTATTGCGTAGCGGCTATCCACAGGTGGCGCGTGCGGCGCTTTGTCCCCGTGCACCGTGGACAAGGGTGTGGACAAGCCGTGTGGCGCGGCTGCAAGTAGCTGATTCCAAAGGTAAAGCTTTGCGCTGCCACACGATGAGGCAGTGACGGGAAGGCCTCGCGCGCCTAGAATGCGCGGTTTCGCCGGCAGGCTTTGATGGCTGCTGCGACACCCCCATTTCCTGAGGCGTGCGGCCTGTGCCTGCGCTGCCCCTGGCCCCTACTCAAGCGCTGCTGCCCACTGGCCACAAGCCGGAAGGGCGGCGGCATGGTCGATTTCGCTGATGTCTTCGCGTTCCCGTGTTTCTTCCGTGCCCCTGGTGGACTGGGGCAAGGCCGTCGCTTCGCAGTTGATCGTCCTGCACCACCTGGTGATTTACGGCCCGATGGCGCGCGAAGCAGACCCGCTGGCCCCGGATGTGTTCGCCTGGCTGGCTGATCCGGCCCGTCTCGTGGTGCAGCTGTTTCTGGTGATCGGTGGCTACCTGGCTGCGCGTTCGCTGATGCCTGAGCCCGCCCGCGCGGCCCAGGCTCGCTGGCAGGCCTTGCCCGAGCTGGCCGTGACCCGCTACTGGCGCCTGGCCAAGCCGGCCCTGGTGGCGCTGGCTGCAGCGCTGCTGGCCGCGCTGGTGGCGCGCTGGCTGATGGACGACCCCAGCACCCCGCCGGCGCCCACCTGGCGACAGGCCCTCGCCAATGCACTGTTCCTGCAGGACATCGTTGGCGAAGACGCCCTGACGGTCGGCCTCTGGTATGTCGCGATCGACCTGCAGCTGTTCGTCGGCCTGGCCGTGCTCAGCGCCGGGCTGCGGCTGACGCGCCTGCGCGACCGGGCCCTGGCCGTGGTGGCCGTGGCCCTGGTTGGCGGGCTGGTGGTGGCGTCGCTGTGCGATTTCAACCGCCATGCCGATCTCGACATGTGGGCGATCTACTTCTTCGGCAGTTATGGCCTCGGCGTGCTGGCCCACTGGGTGCGGCAGCGCCGCTACCGGGCGGGCTGGCTGCTGGCACTGGCAGCCGTGGTGGGCGTGGCGCTGTGGGTGGACTGGCGCAGCCGCATCGCACTGGCCGGTGCCATGGCCGTGTGGCTGGGCAGCGGCCTGGGTGGCCGCACGCTGGCGGCGTCGGCCCTGATGCCGCTGGCGCGCTGGCTCTCGGGCATCTCGTATGAGGTGTTCCTGATGCACTACCCGGTCAGCCTGCTGGTGGGCGCCGTGGTGCACAACTGGTGGCCCGACTCACTGCCCATCAACTTCATGGGCCTGATGGCCGCCTGGGGCCTGAGCCTGATGGCGGGTGTGGGCCTGAACAAGCTGTTCAGCCGACCGGCCACGCCGCGCGTGGTGCCGGCTGCGGCCAGCGCCTGAGCGCTGCTACCGGCGGCGCTGGCTTCAGCCCGCCCGGCCCAAGGCGCCCTGCAGGTCGGTGCGCAGCTGCCGCAGCTGCTGCACCTCGGTGTCGCCGGCGCTGATCGCGGCCCACACCATCTGCACCAGCGCTTCGGCGGTGCGTTCGCTGTCGATCGGCTTGTCCTGCGCCACGGCTTCCCACAGCACATGCTCCATCGGGCCCAGCACCATGGTGCGCATCAGCCGCAAGGGCATGTCGGTGCGGATCTCGCCCGCCTGCTGGCCTCGCGCCAGCAAGTCCATCAGCGCGACCGTGTAGCGCCGCTGCAGCGGCTTGATCGCGTCTCCCAGCCCCGGGCCCTTGCTGCGGCCTTCTGACAGCACCAGGGCGCACAGCCCGGTGCCCTGGATCAGGAACAGTCGCAGGTGGGTGTGCATGAACACGGCCAGCTGCGCCCGGGCCGTGCCGTCGGCCGGCAAGGCGGCGGCCATCGCGCCGATGATCTCGTCGTACCAGTCGCCGATCACCCGCACGCACAGCTCGCGCTTGCCGCGGAAATAGGTGAACACCGTGGCCTCGGAGATGCCCAGGCGCTGGGCGATCTCGATGGTCGTGGCGTGCTCATAGCCCTTCTCGGCGAAGACCTCGCGGCCCACGCGCAGGATGTCGCGGATGCGCTGCTCGCTCTTGGCGCTGGCGGCGCCACGGCGGGCCGCAGGCGGCGTTGTGCTCGGGGTTGGTGTGGCTTCGGGCATAAGTTGAGTATTACTCAAAAATAGCTTGTGCAGCAAGCTGGCGGCTGCTAGATTGGCGCCCATGCAGCCTGAGGCTTGCGCTCCGCGCGTGGTCTACGGGTTTGTATTGAGGATGACTCAACCCCGCGGGCTGCGGGGCACCTACAAGGAGACCGCATGTTCGAATCCACCTTCACCTTCCCGCTCGGTGACGACATCGCCGCCCTGCGCGACGCGGTGCGCGACTTTGCGCAGAACGAGATCGCGCCGCGCGCCGCGCAGATCGACCGCGACAACCTGTTCCCGGCCGACATGTGGCAGAAGCTGGGTGAGCTGGGCGTGCATGGCCTGACGGTTGACGAAGCCTACGGCGGCACCGGCATGGGCTACGTGGCCCACATGGTGGCCATGGAAGAAATCAGCCGCGCCAGCGCGTCGGTGGGCCTGAGCTACGGCGCCCACAGCAACCTGTGCGTGAACCAGATCCACCGCAATGGCACCGAAGCGCAGAAGCGCAAGTACCTGCCGGGCCTGATCGACGGCACGCAGGTGGGCGCACTGGCGATGAGCGAGCCGGGTGCCGGCTCCGACGTGATCAGCATGACGCTGCGCGCCGAACGCCGCGGCGACGTGTATGTGCTGAACGGCAGCAAGATGTGGATCACCAACGGCGGCGACGCCGACACCCTGGTGGTCTATGCCAAGACCGAGCCGCAGATGGGCGCCCGCGGCATGACCGCCTTCATCATCGAAAAGGGCTTCAAGGGCTTCACCAAGGGTGAGCACCTGGACAAGCTCGGCATGCGCGGCTCCAACACCTTCCCGCTGTTCTTCGACAACTGCGAAGTGCCGGCCGAGAACGTGCTGGGCGGTGAGGGCAACGGCGCCAAGGTGCTGATGAGCGGCCTCGACTACGAGCGCGTGGTGCTCTCCGGTGGCCCGCTCGGCATCATGGCTGCGTGCATGGACGTGGTCGTGCCCTTCGTGCATGAGCGCAAGCAGTTTGGCCAGGCCATCGGCGAATTCCAGCTGATGCAGGGCAAGCTGGCCGACATGTATTCCACCTTCCAGGCTTGCCGCGCCTACGCCTATGCCGTGGCCCAGGCCTGCGACCGCGGCGACCATGCCCGCACGCTGCGCAAGGACGCCGCCGGCGTCATCCTCTACACCGCCGAGAAGGCCACCTGGATGGCGGGTGAAGCCATCCAGGCGCTGGGTGGCGTGGGCTACACCAACGAGTACCCCACGGGCCGCCTGTGGCGCGACGCGAAGCTGTATGAAATCGGTGCAGGCACCAGCGAGATCCGCCGCATGCTGATCGGCCGCGAGCTGTTCGCCGAAACGCTGTGAGCGCCTGACGTGGGCGGTGCGCCGCCCACGTCACTGCTGTGTCCCTTGCACCCCTGCTGAAACGGAGCCCCGCATGGCTGTCCTTGCGTCCCACATCAATCCGCGATCGGCTGAATCGCAGGCCAATGCGGCCGCCATGCGTGCGCTGGTCGACGACCTCCGAGCCAAGCTGACGGCCATCGCCCAGGGCGGCGGTGAAGCCGCGCGGGCCAAGCACCTGAGCCGCGGCAAGCTGCTGCCGCGTGACCGCGTCGAGCTGCTGCTCGACCCCGACACGCCGTTCCTTGAAATCGCCCCGCTGGCCGCGCTCGGCATGTACGCCGAGAAAGACGGGCAGGGCGGCACGCGTGACGCCGCGCCCAGCGCCGGCATGATCGCCGGCATCGGCCGCATCGCCGGTGTGGAGTGCGTGATCGTCTGCAACGACGCCACCGTGAAGGGCGGCACCTACTACCCGCTGACGGTGAAGAAGCACCTGCGCGCCCAGGAGGTTGCTGCGCAGAACCGTCTGCCGTGCATCTACCTGGTGGATTCGGGCGGCGCCAACCTGCCCAACCAGGACGACGTCTTTCCGGACCGCGACCACTTCGGCCGCATCTTCTACAACCAGGCCAACCTGTCGGCCCAGGGCGTGCCGCAAATTGCGGTGGTGATGGGCTCGTGCACGGCCGGCGGTGCGTATGTGCCGGCCATGAGCGACGAGACCATCATCGTCAAGCAGCAGGGCACGATCTTCCTGGGCGGCCCGCCGCTGGTGAAGGCCGCCACCGGTGAGGTGGTGAGTGCCGAAGACCTGGGCGGTGGCGATGTGCACACCCGCCTGTCGGGCGTGGCCGACCACCTGGCCGACAACGACCTGCATGCGCTGGCGCTGGCTCGCCAGATCGTGTCGAACCTGAACTGGCGCAAGGACATGCCGCTGCGCCTCACCGAGCCGCGCCCGCCGCTGCATGAGCCGGCCGACCTGCTGAGCGTGATTCCCACCGACACCCGCAAGCCGTTTGATGTGCGCGAGATCATCGCCCGCGTGGTTGACGGCTCCGAGTTCGATGAATTCAAGGC
Organism: Burkholderiales bacterium PBB6; assembly: GCA_002255925.1. Lineage (GTDB taxonomy): Bacteria > Pseudomonadota > Gammaproteobacteria > Burkholderiales > Burkholderiaceae_C > Ideonella > Ideonella margarita. The sequence goes on from NKIH01000004.1 coordinate 68,656, forward strand.
GCGCTACGGCAGCACGCTGGTGTGCGGCTTCGCCCACATCGAAGGCATGCCGGTGGGCATCGTCGCCAACAACGGCATCCTGTTCACCGAAAGCGCCAACAAGGGCGCGCACTTCATCGAGCTGTGCTGCCAGCGCAAGATCCCGCTGGTGTTCCTGCAGAACATCACCGGCTTCATGGTGGGCCGCAAGGTCGAGAACGAAGGCATTGCCCGCGCCGGCGCCAAGATGGTGACGGCCGTGGCCTGCGCCAACGTGCCCAAGTTCACCGTGATCATTGGCGGCAGCTTCGGCGCCGGCAACTACGGCATGTGCGGTCGCGCCTTCAGCCCGCGCTTCCTGTGGATGTGGCCGAATGCGCGCATCTCGGTGATGGGTGGCGAGCAGGCGGCCAGCGTGCTGGCCACCGTCAAGCGCGACGGCATCGAAGGCAAGGGCGGGCAGTGGAGTGCGGAGGAAGAAGCGGCCTTCAAGGCGCCGATCCGCGACCAGTACGAAGCCCAGGGCCACCCCTACTTTGCCAGCGCCCGCCTGTGGGACGATGGTGTGATCGACCCGGTCGATACCCGCCGCGTGCTGGCGCTGGGCCTGAGTGCCAGCCTCAACGCGCCCATCCCCGACGCGAAGTTCGGCGTCTTCCGCATGTAAGACATCGAGGCTGCCATGGTGCTGCGACGAACTGCCCTGAGTTGCCTGCCCGCCGTCGTGGCTGGCCTGGCCACGCCCGCTGATTTGCTGGCCCTGCCAGCGGCCGGCTGGCGCACCCGCTGGCAGGGCGGCCGGCCGATGCTCGATATCCAGACCGGCAGCGGCAAAGCCGTGCGGGCGCTGGTGGCATCGGCCAGCGGCCTGTGGGGCGTTGAAGCTCTTGGCAACCGGCTCGGCGCGCAGCGCAGCACCGGTGCCCGCATGGCCGCACCGCGCAGCGCCTGGCCCGCGGTGGCCGGCCAGAGCGGCCTGCCCGCGCCGCTGGGGGGCAGCCAGCCGCCCAGCCTGACCTACATGGCCGTAGGCCCCGCTGAGCAAGCCTGGCTGGACGGCGCCGAGCTGGTGCTGGGCGCACCCTGGCTGGCCGGCCGCTGCTGGACACTGGACGCCCGCGACGGCACCTTCGCGCTCGGCACGCCGCCGGCCGCCGGCAAGGCAGCCACCTGGGCGCTGGCCATGCACCGCGAATCCGGCCTGGCCACCACCGATGTGCAGGTGGCCGGTGAGCCGCTGATCTTGTTGTTCGACACCGCGGCTGCCGCCTTCGCCACGCCTGCGGCCCAGCGCGCCGCTGCGGCCAGATCGGGCGGTGCCGCCTTGCCCGTCAGCGTCGGGCAGATCAGTGAATCACTTGCCACGCGCTGGCGCAGCGCCCACCCTGACTGGCTGTGGCTGGACGCCGCCGACCGCCACACCCAAGGCGCCTGGATCCAGGTGCCCGCCGTGCAGATGGCCGGGCTGAGCAGCGCGCCGGTGTGGTTCAGCGTCACGCCTGAGCGCACGCTGCAAGACCTGTCCGCGCAGGTGGGCCGCCCGGTGGCGGGCCGCTTGCCGATGGCCGCCCTCGGCGGCTGGCGCGTCACGCTCGACATGGCCAATGCCCGCCTGCACCTGGCCACCTGAGCGCCCTTTTCAAACCCGAAACCACCCCGTCCATGAGCAGCACCCTCGACCTGCGCCGCCCCTCGCCCCATGTGGCCGAGGTGTGGCTGAACCGGCCCGATCTGCGCAACGCCTTCAACGACGGCGTGATCGCCGAGCTGACCCAGGCCTTCACGGCCCTGGCTGCCGACCCCGACGTGCGCGTGGTGGTGCTGGGCGGCCACGGCAAGGCTTTCTGTGCCGGCGCTGACCTGAACTGGATGCGCGCCATGGCCGACTACACCTGGGAGCAGAACCGCGCCGATGCCCAGGCCCTGGCCGACATGCTGTGGGCCATCCACAGCTGCCCGGTGCCGGTGATTGGCCGGGTGCACGCCGACTGTTATGCCGGGGGCGTGGGCCTGGCGGCGGTGTGCGACGTGGTGCTGGCCGCCGACACCGCCAACTTCTGCCTGAGCGAAGCGCGACTGGGCTTGCTGCCAGCCACCATCGGCCCGTATGTGGTGAAGGCCATGGGCGAGCGCGCGGCGCAGCGTTACTTCGTCACCGCCGAGCGCTTCACGGCCGCCGAGGCCCACCGCATCGGCCTGGCCCATGAGGTGTGCCCGGCCGAAGCGCTGGACGAGCGCGTGCAGGCCATGGTGGCCGCGCTGGTGGCCAACGGACCGGCCGCGGTGCGCGCCTGCAAGCAACTGGTGCAGGACGTGGCCAGCCGCCCGGTGACGGCCGAGCTGCGCGCGGACACCGCCCGCCGCATCGCCGATGTGCGTGGCAGCGCCGAAGGCAAGGAGGGCGTATCCGCCTTCCTGCAAAAGCGGGCGCCGGGCTGGCTGTGATGGCGATGCTGCCCAGCTTTGATTTCACGCAGCTGGTGGCCCTGGCCGCCGCACTCGGCTGGGCCAGCGGGCTGCGGCTGTACGGCGTGGTCTTTCTGGTGGGGCTGGTGGGCGCGATGGGTTGGCTGCCTTTGCCGCCGGGCCTGGCCGTGCTGCAGCACCCGTGGGTGCTGGGCGCCGCCGGCGTGATGCTGGTGGTGGAGTTCCTGGCTGACAAGATCCCGCTGGTCGATTCGGCCTGGGACGCGGTGCACACGCTGGTGCGTATTCCGGCGGGTGCTGCGCTGGCTGCCGCCGTTTTTGGCGGCGGTGTGAATGTGGGCGGCGAGCATGCCGAGGCGCTGCAGGTGATCGCCGCGCTGCTGGGTGGCACGCTGGCGGCCACCTCGCACCTGGCCAAGGCCACCACCCGGGCGGCGGCCAACACATCACCCGAGCCGTTTTCCAACATTGGCTTGTCATTGCTGGGTGATGCCGGTGTGCCCGCCATGTTGTGGTTGTCGTGGTCGCACCCGGTGGCCTTTTTTGTGGTGCTGGCCGTGGTGCTGGCACTGATGGTGGCGTTGACGCTGCTGCTGTTCAAGTTCGTGCGGGGGCTGCTGCGCCGCCTGCAAGCGCGGTTTGGCCCGGCTCAGCGCCAGGCCTGATGGAGACAAGAAACATGTTCAAGAAGATCCTGATCGCGAACCGGGGCGAGATCGCCTGCCGCGTCGCCAAGACGGCCCGCCGCATGGGCATCAACACCGTCGCGGTGTATTCCGACGCTGACGCGCAGGCCCGCCATGTGGCCGCCTGCGACGAAGCGGTGCACATCGGTGGCTCAGCCGCGCGCGACAGCTACCTGCAGTGGCAGCGCATCCTCGACGCCGCCATCGCCACCGGTGCGCAGGCCGTGCACCCGGGCTACGGCTTCCTGAGCGAAAACGAAGACTTCGCCCGCGCCTGCGCTGCGGCCGGCCTGGTGTTCATCGGCCCGCCGCCGGAAGCCATTGCGGCCATGGGCAGCAAGGCCGCGGCCAAGTCGCTGATGGCGCAAGCCGGCGTGCCGCTGGTGCCGGGTTACCACGGCGCCGACAACGACCCCGCGCTGCTGCAGCGCGAAGCCGATGCCATGGGCTATCCGGTGCTGATCAAGGCCAGTGCCGGCGGTGGTGGCCGCGGCATGCGGCGGGTGGACCGGGCCGAAGACTTTGCGGCCGCGTTGCTCTCGTGCCAGCGTGAAGCGGCGGCCAGTTTTGGCAATGACCATGTGCTGGTCGAGCGCTACGTGACGCGCCCCCGGCACATCGAGATCCAGGTGTTTGGCGACACCCAGGGCCAGTGCGTTTACCTGTTCGAGCGCGACTGCTCGGTGCAGCGCCGCCACCAGAAAGTGCTGGAAGAAGCGCCGGCCCCGGGCATGAGCGCAGCGCGCCGCGCCGAGATGGGCGCGGCGGCAGTGGCTGCGGCCAAGGCGGTGAACTACGTGGGCGCCGGCACGGTGGAATTCATCGCCGAAGAGCTGGACGACGGCGACCTGCGCTTCTACTTCATGGAGATGAACACCCGCCTGCAGGTGGAGCATCCGGTCACCGAAGCCATCACCGGCCACGACCTGGTGGAGTGGCAACTGCGTGTGGCCGCCGGCCAGCCGCTGCCGGTGGCGCAGGCCGATCTGCGCATGCATGGCCATGCCATCGAAGCGCGCATCTGCGCTGAACAACCCGACGGCGGCTTCCTGCCGGCCACCGGCCAGCTGAACGTGCTGCAGTGGCCCGCCCACGTCGCCTTCACGCGCAATGCGGAGGGCGATGGCCGCCAGAACCCGGCTGCCGTGCGGGTGGACACCGGCGTGGTGCAGGGCGATGCCATCAGCCCGTTCTACGACTCGATGATCGCCAAGCTCATCGTGTGGGGCGAAGACCGTGCGCAGGCGCTGGCTCGCCTGGACGCCGCGCTGCGCGATACCCACATCGTCGGCTTGCACACCAACGTGGCCTTCCTGCGCCGCGTGGTGGGCAGCCAGGCCTTTGCCACCGCGGATCTCGACACCGCGCTGATCGAGCGCGAGCGCGCCGTGCTGTTTGACCAGCCCGGCCTGCCGCTGCCGCTGGCGGTGGCTGCCGTGGTGGCGCATGAGCTGGCCACCGAACGCAGCGCAGCCGGCACCGACCCCTGGAGCCACCGCGACGGCTGGCGCATGCACGGTGGCGCGCGCCGCCGCCTGCACCTGGCGCTGGGCGATGCGCAGCATGCCGTGACGCTGCAACGCGGCACCGGAGAAGCACTTGAAGTTGCCATGGGCGATGCGCGCCTGAGCCTGGTTCACCGGGCCTTGGGTGAGCACCGCCACGAGCTGGTACTGGACGGTGTTCGCCATGTGCTGACCGTGCATGCCCACGGCCAGGCCCGCGCCGTGTTTGGTGACGCCGGCTCACTCACGCTCACCCACATCGACCCGCTGGCGCAGGCCGCGGCGGGTGGCGCTGCCGGTGGTCGCCTGACCGCGCCGATGCCCGGCAAGGTCATCGCCTTCCTGGTGGCTGCTGGTGACAGTGTGCAGGCCGGGCAGGCCGTGGCGGTGATGGAAGCCATGAAGATGGAACACACGCTGAATGCGCCGCGCGACGGCGTGGTGGCCGAGCTGCTGTACGCCGTGGGCGACCAGGTGGCCGAAGGTGCCGAGCTGCTGCAGCTGCAGGGAGAATGACCCCATGAGCCACACCCTTCCAACCCACGTCACCTTGGTTGAAGTCGGCCCGCGTGACGGCCTGCAGAACGAGAAGCAGGCTGTGCCCGCGGCCGTCAAGATCGAGCTGGTGCACCGCCTGCAGGCCGCTGGCCTGCGCGAGATCGAGGTGACCAGCTTCGTCTCGCCCAAGTGGGTGCCGCAAATGGCCGACAACGCCGAGGTGATGGCCGGTGTGCAGCGCCAGGCGGGTGTGCGCTATGCGGTGCTCACGCCGAACATGCAAGGCTGGCAGGCCGCGGCCCTGACGCAACCCGACGAGATCGTCGTGTTCGGTGCCGCGAGCGAGGCCTTCAGCCAGCGCAACATCAACTGCTCCATCGCCGAGTCGATCGAACGTTTTGCGCCGGTGGTGGCCGCAGCGCGGGCGGCGGGCGTGAAGGTGCGCGGGGCCATCTCATGCGCCGTGGGCTGCCCGTATGAAGGCGATATCGCGCCTGAGCGCGTGGCGCTGGTGGCGCGGCTGATGAAGGAGATCGGTGTGGCCCATGTGGGCGTGGCCGACACCATCGGCGTGGGCACGCCGCGGCGTGTGCAGAAGGCCCTGGAGGCCGCGCTGCTGCACTACCCGATCAACGAGGTGAGCGGGCATTTCCACGACACCTACGGCCAGGCGCTGTCGAACGTGTATGCCAGCCTTGAAGTGGGCATCAGCACCTTCGATACCAGCGTGTCCGGTCTGGGCGGCTGCCCGTATGCCAAGGGCGCGACGGGCAATGTGGCGACGGAAGACGTGGTCTACCTGCTGCACGGCCTGGGCATCCACACCGGCATCAACCTGGATGCCTTGATTGATGCCGGCGCCTTTGTGCGTGATGCGCTGGGCCAGCCCAATGGCTCGCGCGTGGCGCGAGCGGTGCTGGCCAAGCGGGCCGGTTGAAGAACCGCTCGGCGGGGTGTGGCTCAGCCCTTGATGCCCGGCACCCGCGCGGCGCCGGCAAACAGCGCGCGCCAGCCTGATTCGCCCAGCTGGTCGAGCGTCTCGATGTTGCGCTCGTAAATCGCCTCGGCCTCCGGGAAGGCCTCCACCGCGCGGTCGATGCTCTCTTCGCGCAGCAGGTGCAGCGTCGGCCACGGCGCCCGGTTGGTGAAGTTGCTGATGTCGTCCGGCCGGGTGCCTTCGAACTGGAACTCCGGGTGGAACTCGGCGATCTGCAGGATGCCGTCGAGCTCCAGCGCTTCCAGCAGCGCGTCGGCATGCTCCAGGAAATCATTGAAGTCGAGGAAGTCGGCCAGCACCTGCGGATGCATCAGCAGCGTGGTGTCGGTCTTCTCCGGCGACACCTCGGCCAGGTGCTCCAGCTCTTGCCTCAGTTGCTCCAGCAGCTCGTCGGTGGTGGTGGCCTCGCTCACCACGTAACGCACCTGCTCCTTCACGTACACCGCCTTGGCGAACGGGCACAGGTTCAGGCCGATGACGGCTTTTTCCAGCCAGTCGCGCATCTCTGCGATCACGGTGGCGTTGTTGGGGCGGGCGTCTGGGGTGGAGGCGGGCAGGGTGCTCATGGCCTGCATTGTCCCTGCTGGCAGCTGCCCCGGCGTGGCTGCGCGGCGGAGTGGCCGCCTGGCATTGGCGACAATGCACGCTGTTGATGTTGACGCGGCCCCGCGCCGCCCCCTGCCCGTGAGCTCTGAATCTGATTCCGCCCTGCATGAAGGCTTTGTCCAGGTCAGCCAGGTGCTGGCCGAGTTGAACCACCCGCATGTGCCGCAGTGGCTGTCGGTGCCCGCCCGCACCTGCCAGGAAGCCGCCGAGGCGCTGGGCCTGCAGACGGGCCAGATCGCCAAGAGCGTGATCTTCCGGCGCCGCGCTGACGAGGTGGCCGTGCTGGTGGTCGCCTCGGGCGACAAGCGGGTCGATGAGAAGAAGGTGGCGGCGCTGGTTGGCCCCATCGGCCGCGCGGATGCCGACTTCGTCAAGTCGCGCACCGGCTTTTCGATTGGCGGCGTCTCGCCCGTCGGCCACCTGACGCGCCCCGTCACCTTGATCGACCGGGAGCTGTTCCGCTTCGATGAGGTGTGGGCGGCGGCGGGGCATCCGCACGGCGTGTTTCGCCTGGCCCCGGCAGACCTGGAGCGGCTGACCGGCGCGCCGGTGGTGGACGTGGTGCAGGCATGAGCGACAACAACATCGTGAACAGCGCACCGGGCAGCAGCGCCGTGCCTTCGCCCTGCATCGGCATCTGCCGCATGGTGGCCGCCACCGGCCTGTGCGAAGGCTGCCACCGCACCATCGACGAGATCGCTGCGTGGTCGCGTCTGGACGACGGTGCGAAGTGGGACATCTGCGAAAAGATCGCTGAACGTGCCCCAGCAAGCTTGTCAGGAATTTCCCGAACAAAGGGCCCTGATCCCACATCCTGAAATGAAACGTCAGGGTTGCGCCTGAATTTGTCAGTTTCCGTTCAGCGCCGCGTCAGAAGACGGTCAGAGGGCGCTTCGATAGTCGCGACATGCGCAGCCGTTGGGGCGGCGCACCGAAGATCAACGGAGACAAATCATGGCAACTGCAGTGGCATCCACCGCGCCAATGACGGCTGAGGAAAAGAAGGTCATCTTCGCCTCGTCGCTGGGCACGGTGTTCGAGTGGTACGACTTCTACCTGTACGGTTCCCTGGCGGCCATCATCGCCAAGCAGTTCTTTGCAGGCCTGGACCCGAACTCGGCATTCATCTTCGCGTTGCTGGCTTTTGCCGCCGGCTTCATCGTGCGTCCGTTCGGTGCGCTGGTCTTCGGCCGCCTCGGCGACATGATCGGCCGCAAGTACACCTTCCTGGTCACGATCCTGATCATGGGCCTGTCGACGTTCATCGTCGGTGTGCTGCCGAACTATGCGTCGATCGGCGTGGCCGCTCCGGTCATCCTGATCGGCCTGCGCCTGCTGCAGGGCCTGGCCCTGGGCGGCGAGTACGGTGGCGCTGCCACCTACGTGGCTGAACACGCACCGCACGGCAAGCGCGGCGCCTACACGGCTTGGATCCAGACCACCGCCACGCTGGGCCTGTTCCTGTCGCTGATGGTGATTCTGGGCACCCGCACCGCGATCGGCGAAGACGAATTCGCTGCCTGGGGCTGGCGTGTGCCGTTCATCGTGTCGATCCTGCTGCTGGCCATCTCGGTCTGGATCCGTCTGTCGATGAACGAATCGCCTGCCTTCAAGAAGATGAAGGCCGAAGGCAAGACCTCCAAGGCACCGCTGACCGAATCCTTCGGCCAGTGGAAGAACCTGAAGATCGTCATCCTCGCCCTGGTGGGCCTGACCGCCGGCCAGGCCGTCGTCTGGTACACGGGCCAGTTCTACGCCCTGTTCTTCCTGACGCAGGCGCTGAAGGTGGACGGTGCCACCGCCAACATCCTGGTCGCTGTCTCGCTGCTGATCGGTACGCCGTTCTTCATTGTGTTCGGTTCGCTGTCGGACAAGATCGGCCGCAAGCCCATCATCATGGCCGGCTGCCTGATCGCCTGCCTGACCTACTTCCCGGTCTTCAAGATGCTGACGGAAGCCGCCAACCCTGACCTGGCCAAGGCGCAAGCTTCTGCCAAGGTGGTGGTCACGGCCGACCCGTCCGAGTGCTCGTTCCAGTTCAACCCGACCGGCACCAAGAAGTTCACTTCCTCGTGCGACATCGCCAAGCAGAAGCTGGCAGTCGCTTCGGTGAGCTACGAGAACGTTGACGTCCCCGGCAAGCCGGCCACCATCAAGGTGGGTGAGGTCGAGATCTCGATGGCCGTGACGCCGGAAGACATCGCCACCGCCAAGGGCGCTGCCGAGAAGAAGCTGGCTGACCTGACCGCCGCTCCGACGCCCGACGCCAAGGCTGTGGCTGCTGCCACCGCTGGCCTGAAGGCCCTGAGCGACGAGAAGACCGCCAAGGACGCCGTGCTGACCGGCAAGCTGAAGGCCGCCCTGAAGGCCGCCGGCTACCCGGACAAGGCTGACCCGGCCAAGCTGGACAAGGTCAAGATCGTGCTGATCCTGTCCTTCCTGGTGCTGCTGGTGACCATGGTCTACGGCCCGATCGCCGCGATGCTGGTGGAAATGTTCCCGACCCGCATCCGCTACACCTCGATGAGCCTGCCGTACCACATCGGCAACGGCTGGTTCGGCGGCCTGCTGCCAACCACCGCCTTCGCCATCGTGGCGCAGACCGGCAACATGTACAACGGCCTCTGGTACCCGATCATCATTGCCGGCGCGACCTTCGTCATCGGCATGCTGTTCGTCAAGGAAACCAAGGACGTGGACATCTACGCAGGCGACTGATCCTGCCACTGCCCGGGCGGCTGACGCTGCCCCGGCGGGTGTTCAACAAGGCGGCTTCGGTCGCCTTGTTCTTTTTTGTGAGACGGTAGCTTGTTGCCAGCGGGCCGATCCCCGGCGTCTGGCACAGCCACCGACATACCTTGACCTTCTGGAGATCTTGATCATGTGGAAACTGGCTTTGGGTTTTGCGGTGTTCGCCGGCGTGGCGCTGTGGGTCATCAGCAAGGGCGGCGACAGCCTGGACATGGGCGGCGAAAAGCACGGCGCTGATGCCGTGCACGCGCCGGATGCACCGGCTTCGGCTGCCGTCGTTGTTCCGGCCGTTGTGCCGGTTTCGCCTGCAGCGTCTGCCGCAGCCTCGGCCGCTTCAGCCGGCTGACAAGGCCAGCATCACCTCGTCAGCAATGGCGAGGCTGGCGGTCAACCCCGGTGATTCAATGCCGAACAGGTTGACCAGCCCGGGCAGGCCATGCAGCGCCGGCCCGTCAATGCGGAAATCAGCGGCCGGCTCACCCGGGCCGCTGATCTTCGGCCGCACGCCCGCATAACCGGGCAACAGCGCATCGGCCGGCAGGCCCGGCCAGTACTGGCGAATCTCAGTCTCGAAGCCCGCGCCATCGGCCGCATCCACGCGGTAATCCACCTCATCCACCCAGCGGAAGCTCGGGCCGAAACGCGCTTGGCCGCCCAGGTCGAGCGTCAGGTGCACCCCCAGGTGGCTGCTTTCGCCCGGCACCGGGTAGACCAGCCGTGAAAACGGTGCCCGTCCGGCCAGGCTGAAGTACGCGCCCTGCGCGTAGTGCGGCGTGGGCACGTGCGCGCTGGCCAAGCCCTCGAACCGCGCGGCCAGGGTGCAGGCATTCAGGCCGGCGGCGTTCACCACTTGGCGGGCGCGCAGCCGGCTGGGGGTGGCGCCGCCCACATCTAGCTCCCAGTGGCCCTGGTGCCAGCGCGCGCGCTCCGCCGGCGACAACACAGCCAGCATCGCACCGGCCTCTTCGGCGTCACCCAGCAAGGCCAGCATCAGGCCGTGGCTGTCGATGATGCCGGTGGAGGGTGACAGCAGCGCCGCCTCGCAGGCCAGCGCGGGTTCCAGCGCACGCGCCTCCGCGCCGCTCAGCAACGTCAGGTCATCCACGCCATTGGCGCGGGCTTGTGCCAGCACATGGTCGAGCCGCGCCACATCGTGTGCATCGGTGGCCACGATCAGCTTGCCGCACAGCCTGTGGGCCACGCCATGGCTTTGTGCATAAGCCACCAGTTGCCGCCGGCCCTGCACGCACAGGCGGGCACGCAGCGAGCCGGTGGGGTAGTAGATGCCGGCATGCAGCACTTCGCTGTTGCGGGCGCTGGTGGCCGTGCCAAAGGCGTTTTCCGCCTCCAGGATGACCACGTCATGGCCGGCCTGCGCCAGTGCGCGCGCGCACGCTAGGCCCACCACGCCAGCGCCGATCACCACGGTGTCGATATCGTCCATCAGCTCACTCCGCGTTGGTCATGAAGGCCTGCGCCAGCGGCGTCACGCGGCCGGCATCGGTGGCCTGGTAGCCGGGCAGCGCATGGATGGCGTCGCGCAGCTCGGGCTGCTGCAGGGCGGCCAGCAAGGCCTGCATCGGCGGCTGCGCCAGCGTGTCGGCATGGGTGAGCAGGAAGTAGCGCTCATGGGCCAGCGGCAGGAAATCCAGCTTGAACTGGCGCGCCGGGGTTTCCAGGCCAAAGCCCACGTCGGCCATGCCACTGGCCACGTAAGCCGCCACGGCGGCGTGGGTGAACTCGCCTTGCTCGAAGCCCGGGATCAGGTCGTGAGCCAGCCTTTGAGCCTGCAGCAGCTGCTCCATCAGGAAGCGCGTGCCTGAGCCCGCCTGGCGGTTGATGAAGCGCACATCGCTGCGCAGCAGGTCGCGCAGCTCATAAATCTTGCAGGGGTTGCCCGGTGCCACCATCAGGCCCTGGCGACGGGTGGCGATGTCCACCACCACCACGTCGCGGTCTTGCAGCCAGGTCTGGTAGTGGGCCAGCACGCCGGCCTGCAGCGGGCCGATCGGCAGGTGCAGGCCGGCGGCGTCGCAGGCGCCGTCACGCAGCGCGGCCACGGCCTCGATGCTGCTGCCGTACTTGCGCTCCACCGCCATGCCGCCCGCCACCAGCTGGTCGAGCAGGTGGGCGATGGCGTAGCCGTGGCTCGCCTGCACGCGCAGCGCGATGGGCTCACCCACCACGGCGCGGTGGATCTCGACCGCCAGCTCCGACGCCAATGAATCCAGCACCGGCTTGAGCCGGGCGCTGATGCGGTGGTCGGCCCAGACCAGTTTTTCGCCCAGCGCCGACAGCGTCGAGCCCTTGCCGCGGGCCATGTGCAGCAGGGCCGCGTTGAAGTGCGCTTCGCCCTGGCGGACCAGGTCCCAGGCATGGCGGTACGACAGGCCCAGGTGCTGGCAGGCGGCCAGCAGGCTGCCGTGGGTCTGCACCTGCACCAGCAGTTCAAGCAGGCGCGGCGGCAAGGCGTTGCCGTCGGTGTCGAGCAGCGTCCAGACGGGTTTGATGGAGATGCGTTTCATGTCGTTTTCCCCAAGGGAAAGCGCAGTGTTGTGTGGAGGGCAACCTGCAAAGCCTTGCATATTGCGGCGGGCCGTCGTTGCAGCGAGCATGCAGTCCGCCCACTGTATGTGGGCGAGCTGGCCACAAGCCAGTCTTCATACCAAATCTTGAGGAGTTTGAATGTCCACTGCCCAGGCCAACGGCGCGCTGTCAGGCGCTACCGCCGAGACAGGCTTTCTATCGAAGGAACGCATCATCGCCGCCCCCGGCTTCAACCGCTGGCTGGTGCCACCGGCTGCGCTGGCGATTCACCTGTGCATCGGCATGGCCTACGGCTTTTCCGTGTTCTGGCTGCCGCTGTCCAAGGCCCTGGGCATCAAGGAGTCGATCAAGTGCGGGCCGGAAGTCGGTTTGCTGCAGGAGCTTTTTGTCACCACCTGTGACTGGAAGATCTCGACGCTGCAGTGGATGTACATCCTGTTCTTCGTGCTGCTCGGCAGCTCGGCCGCCATCTGGGGCGGCTGGCTGGAGCGTGCCGGCCCGCGCAAGGCCGGTGTGGTCAGCGCGGTGTGCTGGTGTGGCGGCATGCTGATCTCGGCGGTGGGCGTGGCGCAGCACCAGTTCTGGATGATGTTGCTGGGCTCCGGCGTGATCGGTGGCATCGGGCTGGGTCTGGGCTACATCTCACCGGTCAGCACGCTGATCAAGTGGTTCCCGGACAAGCGTGGCATGGCCACCGGCATGGCCATCATGGGCTTCGGCGGCGGCGCGATGATCGGCTCACCGCTGGCGGCCGAGCTGATGAAGCACTTTTCCACCCCGACCGATGTGGGCGTGGCCTCCACCTTCGTCGTGATGGCGCTGGTGTATTTCGTGTTCATGATGGGCGGCGCGCTGTCGTACCGCGTGCCGGCCACCGGCTGGAAGCCTGAAGGCTGGACCCCGCCGGCCGTGCAGGCCACCAATGCCATGATCACCCAAGGCCATGTGCATGTGCGCAAGGTGTGGGGCATTCCGCAGTTCTGGCTGGTGTGGGTGGTGCTGTGCATGAACGTGTCCGCCGGCATCGGCGTGATCGGCATGGCGAGCCCGATGCTGCAGGAAATCTTCGGCGGCAGCCTGATCGGCCTGAGCGGCGAAGGCGCGCGTTTCGGTGCGCTCGACAAGGCCCAGCTCACGGCCATTGCTGGTGTGGCGGCAGGCTTCACCGCACTGCTGAGCCTGTTCAACATCGGCGGCCGCTTCTTCTGGGCCAGCCTGTCTGACAAGCTCGGCCGCAAGCTGACGTACACGGTCTTCTTCGTGCTGGGTGGCGTGATGTACGCCAGCATGCCGGCCAGTGCCGCTGGTGGCAGCCAGCTGTTGTTCGTGGGTGCGGCCTGCGTCATCCTGAGCATGTACGGCGGCGGCTTTGCCACCGTGCCGGCTTACCTGGCTGACCTGTTCGGCACGCAGATGGTGGGGGCCATCCACGGCCGCCTGTTGACCGCCTGGGCCACGGCCGGCGTGCTCGGCCCGGTGGTGGTGGGTTACATGCGTGACTACCAGCTGGGCCTGGGTATTCCGCGTGAGCAGGTTTACAACCAGACCATGTACATCCTGGTGGGCATGCTGGTGATCGGCCTGATCGCCAACCTGATGATCCGCCCGGTGGCTGCCAAGCACTTCATGAGCGCGTCTGAGCTGGCCGAGGAAAAGCGCCTGGCGCATGAACGCGCAGCCGCGGCCGAAGTGGGTGCGGGTGCGGGCGGTGGCTCGGCCACGCCGACGCTGCTGGTGGTGCTGGGCTGGCTGGCCGTGGGCCTGCCGATGGCCTGGGGCGTTTACCGCACCGGCCTGAGCGTGGCCAAGTTCTTCCACTGAGCGTGACCCGGTTTGGCTGATGGCGGAAGGGGCCTTCGATGCGTGTTCGAAGGCCCCTTTTTCAACCGAAGCCTACGGGTAAACCTTTTATGCGGCGCAGGGCACATGCGCAGCGCCAACCGGCGCATATTGTGGGCGGCCCAGCGCTTGCCTACAGTCGCGGACGCTTGCCCTGCCTGTGCCCGGGCCTTCTGTGTCCGTCGCATTGAAACGAAAGCTGATGATGTCTCTGCCAACCCCCGTGACACCGCCCTCGTCTGGCCTGCCTGAGCTGCCGGCCTTGATGGCCACGCTGCTGGCGCGGCATGCGCAGCGCCCCGGTGCCTTGCTGCCGCTGCTGCATGACGTGCAGGACGCGCTCGGCTACGTGCCCGCCGACAGCGTGCCGCTGATCGCCGAAGGGCTGGGCCTGTCGCGCGCCGAAGTGCATGGCGTCATCAGTTATTACCACTTCTTCCGCAGCACCCCGCCGGGTCGGCAGGTGGTGCAGGTGTGCCGCGCAGAGGCCTGCCAGGCCTGCGGCTCGGAGGCCTTGATGGCCCAGGCTGAGCGCCTGCTGGGTTGCGCGCCCCACAGCACCCGCGCTGACGGCGCCGTGTCGCTGGAGCCGGTGTACTGCCTGGGTCTGTGCGCCTCGTCGCCGGCCATCCAGATCAATGACCGGGTGCATGCGCGGGTCACGCCAGAGCGACTGGCTCGCCTGGTGAGCGACATGGCGGTGCAGCCATGAGCGCCGTGACGCTGTACCTGCCGCGCGACTCCGCGGCCCTGGCCGCAGGTGCCGACGATGTCGCGCTGGAATTGCTGGCGCAATGCAGCCAGCGCGGACTGGCCATCAAGCTGGTGCGCAACAGCTCACGCGGGATGTTCTGGCTGGAGCCGCTGCTGGAGGTGGCCACGCCCGAGGGCCGCATCGCCTACGGGCCGCTCACCCCCGAGGACGTGCCGGGCTTGCTGGACGCCGGCGTGCTGCAGGGCGGGGCGCACGCCTTGCGCCTGGGCGTGACCGAGCAGATCCCTTTCCTCGCGCTGCAGGAGCGCCTGACCTTCCGCCGCATGGGCGTGACAGACCCGCTCTCGCTGGCCGACTACGAAGCCCATGAAGGCTGGGTCGGCCTGCGCCGCGCCCTGACCCTGTCGGCCACTGAACTGCTCGCGGAAGTGACGCACTCGGGCCTGCGCGGCCGGGGCGGCGCGGCCTTCCCGGCCGGCATCAAATGGCAGACCGTGGCGGGCGCGATGGCGCCGCAGAAGTACGTGGTTTGCAATGCCGACGAAGGCGATTCCGGCACCTACTCGGACCGCATGACCATGGAGGGGGATCCCTTCATGCTGATTGAAGGCATGTTGATTGCCGCGCTGGCCGTGGGCGCCACGCAAGGCTACGTCTACATCCGCAGCGAGTACCCGCATGCGGTGGCCACGATGACCCAGGCCATCGTGCTGGCGCGTGAGGCCGGCTTCCTCGGCACCAACGTGCTGGGCAGTGGCCGCAGCTTCGAGCTGGAAGTGCGCAAGGCCGCCGGCGCCTATGTGTGCGGTGAAGAAACCGCGATGCTTGAAAGCATCGAGGGCAAGCGCGGCATCGTGCGGGCCAAGCCGCCGCTGCCAGCCATTGAAGGCCTGTTCGGCTTGCCCACCGTCATCAACAACGTCATCACCCTGGCCACCGTGCCCGTCATCCTGGCGCGTGGCGCGCAGGCCTACCGCGACTACGGTGTCGGCCGCTCACACGGCACGCTGCCGTTCCAGCTGGCCGGCAACATCCGTCAGGGTGGCCTGGTGGAAAAGGCCTTTGGCCTGACGTTGCGCGAGCTGATCTACGGTTTTGGCGGCGGCACCCGCAGTGGCAGGCCGGTGAAGGCGGTGCAGGTGGGTGGCCCGCTGGGCGCCTACATCCCTGAATCACAGTGGGACGTGCCGCTCGACTACGAAGCCTATGCCGCGATGGGCGCGGTGGTGGGCCACGGCGGCATCGTGGTGCATGACGACACGGCCAACATGGCCGGCCTGGCCCGCTATGCCATGGAATTCTGTGCGCTGGAGAGCTGCGGCAAGTGCACGCCGTGCCGCATTGGCTCCACCCGCGGCGTGGAGGTGATCGACCGCATCGCCCATGGCCCCAACAAGGCGCAGCAGGTGCACTTGCTGCGCGACCTGTGCGACACGATGATGCACGGCAGCCTGTGCGCGATGGGCGGCATGACGCCCTATCCGGTGCTGTCGGCGCTGACCCACTATCCCGAAGATTTCGGCCTGCCGACCAACTCCCCCACTGCCGCCCCCACCACTGCCACCACCACCGCCCCGGCGGCGGCCGCCTGAGGAGACCCGCCATGTTGGACCACCTGAAGCAGGACATTGATTTCGGAACTCCGGCCCGTGAGTCTGCCGAGACCGTCACCCTGAAGATCGACGGCTATCCGGTGACGGTGCCCAAGGGCACGTCGCTGATGCGTGCCGCCGTGGACGCGGGCATCCGCGTGCCCAAGCTGTGCGCCACCGACAGCCTGGAGCCCTTTGGCTCCTGCCGGCTGTGCCTGGTGGAGATCGACGGCCGCAAGGGCTTTCCGGCCAGCTGCACCACCCCGGCCGACAACGGCATGGTGGTGCACACCCAGACGCCGCGCCTGCAGGAGTTGCGCAAGGGCGTGATGGAGCTCTACATCTCTGACCACCCGCTGGACTGCCTGACCTGCAGCGCCAACGGCAACTGCGAGCTGCAGGACATGGCCGGCGTGACCGGCCTGCGCAATGTGCGCTACGGCGTGGCCGGCAAGGAAGTGGATGGTGTTTCGGGCGCCCACCATTGCGATGCGGTGAAGGACGAGTCCAACCCGTACTTCACCTACGACGCATCCAAGTGCATCGTCTGCAACCGCTGCGTGCGCGCCTGCGAAGAAACGCAGGGCACCTTCGCGCTCACCATCTCGGGCCGCGGTTTCGAGAGCCGGGTGTCGCCGGGCCAAAGCCAGTCTTTCATGGACAGCGAGTGCGTGAGCTGCGGCGCCTGCGTCGAGGCTTGCCCCACCGCCACGCTGCAGGAGAAGAGCGTGATCGAGCTCGGCCAGCCCGAGCACAGCGTCATCACCACCTGCGCCTATTGCGGCGTGGGCTGCGGCTTCAAGGCCGAGATGAAGGGCAACACGGTGGTGCGCATGGTGCCGTGGAAGGACGGCAAGGCCAACGAGGGCCACAGCTGCGTCAAGGGCCGCTTCGCCTGGGGCTATGCCACCCACGCTGACCGCATCACCACGCCGATGATCCGCGAGCGCATCACCGACCCGTGGCGCGAGGTGAGCTGGGACGAGGCCATCGGCTTTGCGGCCGGCCGCTTCAAGGCCATCCAGGCGCAGTACGGCAAGGATTCGGTCGGAGGCATCACCTCCAGCCGCTGCACCAACGAAGAGGTGTACCTGGTCCAGAAGCTGATCCGGGCCGCGTTCAACACCAACAACGTCGACACCTGCGCCCGCGTGTGCCACAGCCCCACCGGCTACGGCATGGGCCAGACCTTCGGCACCTCGGCCGGCACACAAACCTTCAAGAGCGTCGAGCAGGCTGATGTGATCGTCGTCATTGGCGCCAACCCGACCGATGCCCACCCGGTGTTCGCCTCCCGCATGAAGCGCCGCCTGCGCAGCGACGGCAGCGTGGCCGGCAAGGCGCGGCTGGTGGTGGTCGATCCTCGTCGCATCGACCTGGTGAATTCGCCGCATGTGCGCGCCGATCACCACCTGGCGCTCAAGCCCGGCACCAACGTGGCCGTGATCACTGCCATGGCCCATGTGGTGGTGACCGAAGGGCTGGTGAACGAGGCCTATGTGGCCGAGCGTTGCGAGACCAAGAGCTTCAACGACTGGCGCGCTTTTGTGGCCCGGCCGGAGAACTCGCCCGAGGCCTTCGAAGCCGTGACCGGCGTGCCCGCGGCCGAGGTGCGTGCCGCTGCGCGGCTGTACGCCGCCGGCCCGAACTCGGCCATCTATTACGGCCTGGGCGTGACCGAGCATGCGCAGGGCTCCACCATGGTGATGGGCATTGCCAACCTGGCGATGGCCTGCGGCATGGTCGGCCGCGAAGGCGTGGGCGTGAACCCGCTGCGCGGCCAGAACAATGTGCAGGGCAGCTGTGACATGGGCAGCTTCCCGCATGAGCTGCCGGGCTACCGCCACATCAGCGACAGCACCGTGCGCGGCCAGTTCGAAGCCGCCTGGGGCGTGACGCTCAGCCCCGAGCCCGGCCTGCGCATTCCCAACATGTTCGAGGCCGCGCTCGATGGCAGCTTCCGCGGTTTGTATTGCCAGGGCGAGGACATCGTCCAGAGCGACCCCAACACCCAGCACGTGGCGGCGGCGCTCGAGAAGATGGATTGCATCGTGGTGCAGGACATCTTCCTGAACGAAACCGCGAAGTACGCGCATGTCTTCCTGCCGGGCTCGTCGTTCCTTGAGAAGGACGGCACCTTCACCAATGCCGAGCGCCGCATCAGCCGCGTGCGTCAGGTGATGCCGCCGATGTCGGGCCTGGGCGACTGGGAAGTGACTGCGCGCCTCAGCACCGCGCTGGGTTACCCCATGCACTACGAGCACCCCGAGCAGATCATGCAGGAGATCGCCGCACTCACGCCGAGCTTTGCCGGTGTGAATTACGCCAAGATCGAGCGCCTGGGCAGCGTGCAATGGCCCTGCAACAGCAACACCGACGAAGCCGGCACGGCCATCATGCACCGCGAACAATTCGTGCGCGGCAAGGGCAAGTTCTTCGTCACGCAGTATGTGGCGAGCGATGAAAAGGTGACCCGCCGCTTCCCGCTGCTGCTCACCACCGGCCGCATCCTGAGCCAGTACAACGTGGGCGCGCAAACCCGCCGCACGCCCAACAACCAGTGGCATGACGAAGACCTGCTTGAGCTGCATCCGCATGACGCGGAAGAACGCGGCGTGAAGGACGGCGACTGGGTCGGCATTCAAAGCCGGGCCGGCGAGACGGTGCTGCGCGCGCGGGTCAGCGAGCGCATGCAGCCGGGCGTGGTCTACACCACCTTCCACTTCCCCGAGAGTGGCGCCAACGTCATCACCACCGACTCGTCCGACTGGGCCACCAATTGCCCGGAGTACAAGGTGACGGCGGTGCAGGTCATGCCGGTCAGCCAGCCCAGCAGCTGGCAGCAGGGCTACGCCGACTTCAACCGCCAGCAGCTCGACCTGCTGGCCCAGGCCGGCCAGCCGGTGGAAGCGGGCGGCCGGTGAGCGAGCTGGGCGACCCGCCGCTGCCGCCCGGCGTGCGCCAGGCGGTGGTGAGCCATGTGCGCGGCGGCCGAGTGGCGGTGGCCCGCGATTGGCTGGCTGAAGAGGTGCCGGTGGCCTTGGTGCTCAACGGCATTTCGCACGCGGTGATGATGGCCACGCCGGACAACCTGGACGCGTTCGCGCTGGGCTTCGGCCTGACCGAGGGCCTGCTGGCGCGGCCCGCCGAGTTGTATGGCGTGGAGGTGCAGACCGTGCCCGCCGGCATCGAGGTGCACATGACCGTGGCCTCGGCTTGTGCGCACCGGCTGGCTGAGCGGCGCCGCACCCTGGCGGGCCGCACAGGCTGCGGCTTGTGCGGCACCGACAGCCTGGCCCAGGTGCGCCGGGCCTTGCCGGCTGTAGCGCCGCAGCAGGTGCTGCCCGAAGCACTGGCGCGCGCGCAGCAAGGCTTGCGTGCCTGGCAGGCCCTGCAGCAACTCACCGGCGCCACGCATGCCGCCGCCTGGTGCTCGTCTGCCGGTGAGGTGCTGTGCGTGCGCGAAGACGTGGGCCGCCACAACGCGCTCGACAAGCTCATCGGCGCCCTGGTACAGCAGGGCGTGTGCACACCCGTCGAGGGCGGTCTGGCGGCAGCGCCGGGCTTTGCCTGCATCACCAGCCGCGCCAGTTTCGAGATGGTGCAGAAGGCGGCCATGGCCGGCATCGGCGTGCTGGCGGCTGTGTCGGCCCCCACCGCGCTGGCGGTGGATGTGGCGCAGGAAGCCGGCGTGCTGCTGGCCGGTTTCGTGCGCGGCGACGACCTGGTGGCCTACACCTATCCTGAGCGCCTGGGCTTGGCTGCCCAGGCCACCGCGGCAGCCATGGCGCCTGCCACCCCCACGGCCTTGAACACCTGACCCGAGAACCCCATGGACATTGCCAACCTGGTTCACATGGCCAACCGCATCGGCCAATTTTTTGAAGCCATGCCCGACCGCGCCGAGGCGCTGGACGGCATCGCCAATCACATCCGCAAGTTCTGGGAGCCGCGCATGCGGCGCGGTCTGGCCAACGCGCTGGCTGCCCCCGAAACCCATGAGCTGCTGCCCATCGTGCGCGAGGCCCTGGCGGCCCGACCCGATGTACTGGTGGTGGCTGAAGCGCTGAATCCCTGAGCCATCGGCGGGCAAGCCCCGCCTCGCACGCTGCGCCATCGATATTGCATATAGTGCAGCGATTGAACGTTTAACCGCCTGGAGAACACCGTGATCAAGACCCGTGCAGCCGTCGCCTGGAAGGCCGGCGCCCCGCTGACCATCGAAGAAGTTGAACTCGCAGGCCCGCGCGACGGCGAGGTGCTGGTCGAGGTCAAGGCCACCGGCATCTGCCACACCGATTACTACACCCTGAGTGGCGCCGACCCCGAAGGCATCTTCCCGGCCATCCTCGGCCATGAAGGTGCCGGCGTGGTGCTGGAAGTGGGCAAGGGTGTGACCTGGCTGAAGCCGGGCGACCACGTCATTCCGCTCTACACGCCTGAATGCCGCCAGTGCAAGTTCTGCCTGTCGAAGAAGACCAACCTGTGCCAGGCGATCCGCAGCACGCAGGGCAAGGGCCTGATGCCGGACGGCTCCAGCCGCTTCTCGCTGAACGGCGAGCCGATCTTCCATTACATGGGCACCAGCACCTTCGCCAACCACATCGTGGTGCCGGGCATCGCGCTGGCCAAGATCCGCCCGGACGCGCCGTTCGACAAGGTCTGCTACATCGGCTGCGGCGTCACCACCGGGGTGGGGGCCGTGCTGTTCTCGGCCAAGGTCGAGGCGGGTGCGAACGTGGTCGTGTTTGGCCTCGGCGGCATCGGCCTGAACGTGATCCAGGCCGCGAAGATGGTGGGCGCCGACAAGATCATCGGCGTCGACATCAACCCGGGCCGTGAAGCCATGGCGCGCCGTTTCGGCATGACCCACTTCATCAACCCGAAGGACGTGCCGAACACGGTCGATGCGATCGTGCAGCTGACCGACGGCGGTGCCGACTACAGCTTCGAGTGCATCGGCAATACCAAGGTCATGCGTGACGCGCTGGAGTGCACCCACAAGGGCTGGGGCCGCAGCATCATCATCGGCGTGGCGGAAGCCGGCGCCGAGATCAGCACGCGGCCGTTCCAGTTGGTCACCGGCCGCAAGTGGGAAGGCTCGGCCTTTGGTGGCGCACGTGGCCGCACCGACGTGCCGAAGATCGTCGACTGGTACATGGACGGCAAGCTCAACATCGATGACCTGATCACCCACAAGCTCAAGCTGGAGCAGATCAACGAAGGCTTCGATCTGATGAAGCGCGGCGAGTCGATCCGCGCGGTCGTCGAGTTCTGATCGCCACCCCATGAGCAGCATCACCCTGGCCGGTCTGGCCCTGCAGTCGCAGCACGCCAGCTTCGGTGGCGAACAGCGCTTCTATCAACACGCGTCGGCAGAGATCGGCTTGCCGATGCGCTTTGCGCTGTACCTGCCGCCGCAGGCGCTGGCCGGTGCCCGGGTGCCGCTGCTCACCTTCCTGGCAGGGCTGACCTGCACGGAGGAAACCTTCGCGATGAAGGCCGGCGCCCAGCGCCTGGCCGCCGAGCTGGGCCTGGCGCTGCTGATGCCCGACACCAGCCCGCGTGGTGCCGGTGTGCCGGGCGAGGCGGACGCCTGGGACTTCGGCCTGGCTGCAGGCTTCTACCTGGACGCCACGCAAGCCCCCTGGGCGCCGCACTGGCGCATGGAAAGCTACCTGCTGAACGAGTTGCTGCCCGGCGTGTGCGCCACCTTCCCGGTGGACGCGCAGCGGCTGGGCCTGTCTGGCCATTCGATGGGCGGGCATGGGGCCTTGACGCTGGCGCTGCGCCACCCCGGCCGCTTCGCGAGTTTGTCAGCGCTGGCGCCGATCTGTGCGCCCACGCAGTGCCCCTGGGGCCACAAGGCGCTGGGGGGTTATCTGGGCGACGACCGCAGCACCTGGGCCGCGCATGACGCCACCGCCTTGATGGCCGCGCAAACCGCAGCGCCCTACCCGGCGGGTGTGCTGATCGACCAGGGCCTGGCCGACAAATTCCTGGTGGAGCAACTCAAGCCCGAGTTGCTGGAGGCCGCCTGCGCACAGGTCGGGCAGCCGCTGACGCTGCGCCGCCATGCCGGGTATGACCACGGCTATTACTTCATCGCCAGCGTCATTGACGACCACCTGCGCCACCACGCGGCCCGATTGCGGGCCTGAGGCGGCTTCAGGGCTCGGCGTGTTCGAAGCAGGGTGGCTGCTGCAGGTCAGCGTCCACGTTCATCAGCATGCTGGCCAGTGAGAGCGCGCGCCACAGCGGCTCGGGCATCGCCATGATGGCTTCGGGGGTGCGCGCCTGACGCGTCCAGGCGCCGATCTCTGCATGCTGCTCGGGGGTGAGCAGGCTGCGGCTCAGCATTTCGTCCAAGGTCAACATCGCCCGGCCTTTCTCTGGTCTGTCTGGATCATCGCATGCCGGCTGGCGGGTGCTGCTGGCAGCAGCGCGCCTCGGCAATCGGGAAGTTCAGCGTGGTTTGCGCGCAGCGCGGTCGCTGGCGGCATCGGCCGCAGCGGCACGCAGCTTGTCCTTCTTGCTCGGGCGCTTGCCCTTGACGCCACCGTTCGGGTCGAGGCCCGTGCCGGCGCCGGCGGGTGTGGTGCTGGGGGTGTCGTCAGCGCCTGCTGACTGATCAGCCACGGCGGCCGGCACAGCAGCCATCACAGCAGTCGGCTCGAAGCCCGCCACCACCTCACGCGGCACCCGCTGCCCCTGGCGCTTTTCAATCAGCCGGAAATGCGCTTCCGAGTCGGCGGTGATGAAGCTGATGGCCAGGCCCTTGCCACCGGCGCGGCCCGTGCGGCCGATGCGGTGGATGTGGTCTTCCGCCGCGCGCGGCAGGTCGTAATTCACCACCACCGGCAGCGCATCGATGTGCAGGCCGCGGGCCGCCATGTCGGTGGCCACCAGCACCTGCAGCTCGCCGGCCTTGAAGGCGTCCAGCGTGGCCGTGCGTGCGCCCTGGCTCATCTCGCCGTGGAAGTAACCGGCGCGAATGCCGACGCGGCCGAGCTTGTCCGCCACCAGCTCGGTGGCGTATTTGGTGGCCACGAACACCAGCGCGCGGTCGTCCGGGCTGGCCAGCACCAGGTGCTTCAGCAGGCTGGTGCGGCGTTCAGCGTCCACCGTGATGGCGCGTTGTTCGATGTCAGGCAGGGCGGCCACCAGCTCGGCGATGCGCACCTCTTGCGGCTCCACCAGCAACTGCTCGGCGAGGGCCTTCACGGCCGGCGGGAAGGTGGCCGAGCAGAACACCGTCTGGCGCTGCGCCGGCAGCAGGGCCAGCACTTCGCTCAGTTCCTCGTTGAAGCCCAGGTCGAGCAGGCGGTCGGCTTCGTCGAGCACCAGCGTCTCGACCTGGCCGAGCTTCAGCGCGTTGTTCCGCACCAGATCCAGTAGTCGGCCGGGCGTGGCCACGACGATGTCGGCGCCACCGCGCAGGCCCATCATCTGCGGGTTGATGGACACGCCGCCAAACACCACCGCAATCTTCGCGAGGCCCGGCATCCGGCTGGACACATCCCGCAGCACCAGGCCCACCTGCAGGGCCAGCTCACGCGTGGGCACCAGCACCAGGCCACGCACCGGCTTCGGCGCCTGCGGGGCACCGTTCAGCCATTGCTGCAGCAGGGGCAGCGCAAAGGCGGCCGTCTTGCCGGAGCCTGTGCGCGCCTGCACCAGCAGGTCTCGGCCTGCCAGCATCGGCCCGATGGCCGCGGCCTGCACCGGCGTGGGTTGCACGAACCCCAGCTCTTCGACCGCGCGCTGCAGAACGGGCAACAGGCCCAGGGAGGAAAACGGCATGGCGGGTGTCCGGGAAAGGCAAAACAAGGGGCGGGGTGGCCGGGGAGTGTAGACGGCGGCTCGGCGTGCGCTTGTGCAAGCTCGCCGAACCGCCGATGCCGGCGGGAGGGGCTCCATTTTGCGGCACGGCAGCGATTCAGGGTGGGCGCGGGGTTGCCCGCCGTGTGCCCGCGGGCTGACGGTGGCCAATGAGGGTGGCCAATGAGCGTGGCAGACTCACCGGCTGTTGATCCACTTCTTCAGCCGGTGTCTGCCATGTCCCTTGCGTCTTCTTCCCGCTCCCGCATCGCCCTGGTCACCGGGGCGGGCAGTGGCATCGGTCTGTCGTGTGCCCGCGCCTTGCTGGCAGACGGCTGGACCGTGGTTTTCGCCGGTCGCCGGCTGGCCACGCTGCAGGCGGCCATTGCCGCGTCTGAACATCCGGCCAAGGCCGAGGCCTGCGTCTGCGACGTCACCGACGAAGCCTCGGTGCAGGCGCTGTTCGACGGCATCCAGGCCCGCCACGGCCGGCTTGATCTGCTGTTCAACAACGCTGGCGTGTTCACCGCGGGGGTGCCCATCGACGAGTTGCCGCTGGCCGACTGGCGCGCGGCCGTGGACACCAACCTCACCGGTGCCTTCCTGTGCCTGCGCGCTGCTTTCCGCCTGATGAAGGCGCAGGTGCCGCGGGGCGGACGCATCGTCAACAACGGATCGATCGCGGCCCATGTGCCCCGGCCGAATGCCGTGGCCTACACCGCCACCAAGCACGCCATGACCGGCCTGACCCGCTCGGCGGCGCTCGACGGGCGTGACTTCGACATCGCCGTCGGCCAGATCGACATCGGCAACGCCGCCACCGACATGACCTCCGCCATGGCCGCCGGCATGCGCCAGGCCGATGGCTCGGTGAAGGCCGAGGCGCGCATGGACGTGCAGCACGTGGCCGACACCCTGGTGCATGTGGCCAACATGCCGCTCAGCGCCAACGTGCTGTTCATGACCGTGATGGCCACCGGCATGCCGTATGTGGGACGGGGCTGAGGCCGCGTCCTCCACAGCGCATCCACAGGCCATCCACACCTGATCCACAACTCACGCACAGCCTGAGGGCGCCTTTGTCACAGGTTTTGAACAAGGTGGAAACAGGTTTTCAACAGGGTTGTGAACAGACTTGCCAACAGGGCTGTCCACATGACGATCCACAGGCGCGCCCACAGCCTTGTCCACCGCGGCGGGTGCCTTCAGGCTTGTCCCCGCCAGAGGGGAGCAACCATGTGGAAAAGCCGTGTGGCGATCTGCCAAGTGCTTGATCTTCAAGGTGTTTTCTTCCGCTGCCTCCAGATGAGGCAGCCACCCCGGAATGGGCGTCTGCGGGCGCCAGCAGAGGCTGTTTGATGATCCAACTTCAAGGCATAGACCACATCTACCTCAGCGTCAGCGAGCTGCCGCGCTCGGAGGCGTTTTACGACCTGCTGCTTGGCGAGGTGCTGGGCCACCGCAAGAATCGCTTTGCGCTGAACGGCGAGCCGCATGTGCAGTACTTCAATGCGCACTTCGGCGTCGTGCTGCGGCCCGCCCGGGTGCAGCAGGTGCACCAGCCCTATGCCCCGGGCCTGCACCATCTGTGTCTGCGGGTGGATCAGGCGAGCGAGGTGCGGGCCGTGGCGCAGGCCCTGCAGCAGCGCGGCGTGGCCTGCACGCCCGCCACGCGGATGCCCGATTACGCGCCGGATTACGTGGCGACCTACCTCGACGACCCCGACGGCATTCGCCTGGAGGTGACCAACCTGCGGGGCGAGCGGCGCGAGCGCCACGACACCTGGCTGGCCGACGGCCCCGACAGCCCGGTGGCCGTGGTGCAGCGGCAGCTCGATGCCTACAACGCCCGCGACCTGCCCGCCTGGCTGGCCACCTACGCCCCCGACGCCAGCCAGTACGCCTTCCCGGCCACCTTGCTGGCGCAGGGCCACGCGCAGATCAGCGCGCGCATGGCGCCCCGCTTTGCCGACCCGCTGCTGCATGCGCGGCTGCACAGCCGCACCGTGCGGGGAGATCTGGTGATCGACGACGAGGCGGTGGCCCGCCCGTTCGACGACGGCCCGGGCTGGGTGGCGCTGCAGGCCATCTACCAGGTGCAGGGCGGGCTGATCCGCAATGCGGTGTTCAACTTCGGGGCGCGCTTGCCCGCTGAGCAAGGCGACAGCCTCACGGCCTGAGCCCCGGCCCGGCCGCGCTCAACCCTTCAGCGCTTCCAGCCCCGCGCCCACCTGGGCCACGTCGAACTCGATCACTTCAAACGCGGCCACACCTGCGGTGGCGTACGGGTCGCGGGCGATGAAGTCGTCGACGGCGGCGCGGCTGGGTGCACGCAGCATCACCAGCCCGCCGTCGCGGGTGGCCTTGCGCCCGGTCAGCACGATGCTGGCAGCCTCGGGCGCTTCACGCAGGTAGGCGCGGTGGGCTTCGAGCACGGCCTCCACTTCAGGCAGCGGGCGGATATAGGTCAGCAGGATCAGGTACATGGCGCGCAAGTTTAGGCCGTTGCACGGGCGCATCTGGGTGAATCCCCTCGGTGCCTCGGTCATTGGGGTGGTCGCAAATCACCCTCGAACGCACCTAACATGCCACCACCCTTTCTCATGAGCTGGATTCACATGTCCCGTCGTAAAACTCTGCAGATCGGCGGCCTATCGGCCTTGCTGATCGTGGTGGCAGGGGTGGTTTGGTGGAAGACCCGTGATCCGGGTGAGCTGTCCACCGCCACATCCGCATCTGTTGTGCCCGTGGTGGCCCCTGCGGCCTCCGCCGTGCCGCCGTCGCTCGACGGCATTCCGCTGGCCACGGCCGATGCGGCCTTCGTGACGGTGCCCAGCGCCGCCAATGCCTGGGGCGGTCCGCGCACCGACCAGCAGGCCACGCTGTCTGACCGCGTGGTCGAGTACCGCATCGAAACCAAGCTCGACCCCGACAAGCACACGCTCGACGGCCGCCAGCAGCTCACCTGGCGCAACCGCAGCGCCGTGCCGGTGCGCTCGGTCTACGTGCACCTCTACCTGAATGCCTTCGAGGGCCAGGGCAGTACCTTCATGACCGAGAAGCGGCGCCTGGGCTTCGGCTTCCGCAGCGATGTGGACGTGAAGGACGGCGACTGGGGTCACATCCAGATGACGTCCGTGAAGCAGGCCGGCCAGGCGGTGCCCTGGCACTTCGTGCAGCCTGATGGCGGCCCGTCGACCGACCACACCGTGGTGCGCATGGACCTGCCGCAGGCCGTAGCGCCCGGCGCCTCCACCGCGCTGAACATCGACTTCAATGCGAAGTTGCCGCGCGTGCTGGCCCGCACCGGCCACTTCGGCAGCTTCCACCTGGTGGGTCAGTGGTTCCCGAAGATCGCGGTGCTGGAATTGCCCGGCGAGCGGGGCCTGACGGCGCCGCGCTGGAACGCGCATGAGTTCCACATGCACAGCGAGTTCTTCGCCGATTACGGCCTGTTCGATGTGGCGATCACGGTGCCCAAGGGCTACCGCGTCGGCGCCACCGGTGAGCCGCAGGGTGCGCCGGTTGAACAGGACGGCTGGGTCACCCAGCGCTTCGTGCAGGGCGACGTGCATGACTTCGCCTGGACCGCCGACAAGCGCTTTGCCGAGCCCCTGACCGCCACCTGGCGCCACGCGCCCGATGCGCCGGAGGTGAAGGTGACGGTGCTGTTCCCGCCCGAGTACGCGCAGAACGCGCAGCCGGTGCTGAAGGCCACGCTCGACTCGCTGACCTACTTCTCCGACACGCTGGGCCGCTATCCGTACAAGACGGTGACCGCGGTGGTGCCGCCCTGGAATGCCGAAGAAGCCGGCGGCATGGAGTACCCGACGTTCTTCACCGCCAGCAGCTATGCCAACTCGGACGCCGGCACGATGAACGGCTACCAGCTCGACTTCGTGACCATCCACGAATTTGGCCATGGCTACTTCTACGGCATCCTCGGCTCCAACGAGTTTGAAGAGCCGATGCTCGACGAAGGCCTGAACGAGTACTGGAACCTGCGCATGATCCGCGACCGCGGCCAGCAGATTCCGCTGACCACGGCCTTCCTGCGCAAGCTGGGCCTGGGCAGCCAGATCGACGCGTTTGCCTTCGAGCGCCTGCAAGGCGTGCTGGGCGAGCCGCTGGACCCGCTGGGCGCCAACTCCTGGCACCGCCATTCCAGCGGCAGTTACGGCAGCGTCTATGCCCGTACCGCCAGCGCCATGCGTGACCTGGAAGCGCAGCTGGGCAAGGAAGCCACGGAAAAGGCCTTCAAGGCCTACTACCAGACCTGGAAGTTCCGCCACCCCGGCATCGCCGACCTGCAGGCCAGCCTGTCGCAGTCCAGCGGCAAGCCGGACGTGGTGGCCGCCATCTTCAACCGCCATGTGTATGCGGCCAGCCGGGTGGACGACCGCATCGAGAAGATCGTCAGCGAAGAAGAGCTGCCCCTGCAGGCCGGCACCAGCGCCGGCCCCGGCGGCTGGAAGGAGCTGACCAGCGAGGACGTCGACAAGCGCCTGTCCGAGTTGCGCAAGGCCTGGAAGAAGGCAAACCCGAAAGCGAAGAAAGACGACGGGCCGTTCCCGTGGCGCAGCACGGTGGAAGTGCGGCGTGCCGGCATCGCCGTGCCGCAGACGGTGGTGCTGCGTTTCGAAGACGGCACCGAAGAGCGTTTCAGCTGGGCGGATGACAGCCGCTGGAAGCGCTTCAGCGTGGTCAAGCCGGTCAAGCTGGTGTCGGCCGAGCTCGACCCGCTCAGGCAGAACCTGATGGACACGCGCCTGCTGGACAACGGACGCACGGTCAAGGCTGATCGTGCCGCTTCCACGCGCTGGACCCTGGAAGGGGCCAGCCTGATTCACACCCTGTTTGCCTTGGTGGCCACGCTATGAAGTCGATCCTGGTCTTGTGGCGCACCGCGGCCGGTGCCGCGCTGCAATGGCGCCTGTTGCTGTGGTGGGTGCTGGCGCTGGCGCTGCCCACCTTGCTGGTGGTGCTGCCGCTGTGGCGCGCCTTGAGCGGCTTGCTCAACCATGCGCTGGCGTCGTCGGCGCTGGCCTTGAACTTCGACCCGGCAATGCTGGTGGAAGCACTGGCCGGTCTGGAGAAGCAACGCTTTTCGGCGGTCGATCTGGGTCTGGCCGGTTTGCTGCTGACGCTGCTGCTGTCACCCTGGCTCACTGGCTTGCTCGTCACCTCGGCGCGGGCCAATCGCCCGCTGGGCATGGGTGATCTGTTCCTGGGCGGATGGCGCGAGTACGGCCGACTCGGCCGCATGCTGCTGTGGTCGGTGGTGCCGCTGGGCATTGCGGCAGGCCTGGGCGGCGTGCTGCTGGACGCCGCCGGTGAACACGGGGCCTCGGCCACGCTGGAGGCCGATGGTGAGCTGGTGCAGCACCTGGCGCTGGGCTTCACGGCCTTGCTGGTGCTGGTGGCGCAGGCCAGCCTGGACGCCGGCCGTGCGGTGCTGGCGCTGAACCCGCATGCGCGCTCGGCTGTGGTGGCCTGGTGGCGCGGCTGGCGCCTGTTGCTCGGCCAGCGTGGCCGTGGCCTGTGGGTGTACCTGCTGATCAGCCTGCCCGCGCTGGCGGGGCTGGGGCTGCTGGCGCTGCTGCGGGTGCACACTGCACCGGTCGGCGTGCTGGGTGTGTCGGCTGCCGTGCTGCTGGGCCTGGCGCTGGTGGTGCTGACCGCGTGGATGCGCGGTGCCCGCCTGTTTGCCTTGATCGAAGCGGGCCGCGAGCGCGGCCGCTGATCATGCCCGCGGCGTGGCGGGCTTCACCCAGAGCGCCACGCCCGGGCTGCAGCTGCGGCCCTGGGCCATCACCGCCGAATCAAACTGGTGATCGGCCGTGCCGCCCAGACCGGCCAGCACGCTGAACGTGACGACCATCGCCAGGGCCAGTGCGCTGGCGCGTACCGCCACAGGCGTGCTCAGCGGGGCGGTGTGGGCGGTCTGCGAAGTGGTCAACGAGGTGGGGGCTGCAAAGCGGGTCATGGTGGGCTCCTTGGGGTGCGTCGGGCGTTGTTCGATGAGTGCACTTTAGGAGTCGCCCCGGCCCGGTGCACGCCCTGAGCGACGAAGCGACGAAGCAGCGTGATCAGTCGCCGGCAGCCCGGATGATCTGCAGCTGAAGCTGCGTCCGTGCAGGCCTTCGTGCCGGCCTCCGGTGTCATTCGCGGCGCGTGGCGGGCGGTCCTGATGACGGGCTTCGCTCATGCTGTTCGCAGCGGATCGCGGTCTGCTTTGAGCACCGCGAGAGTAGCCCCGCGTTGCTGCGACGAGCCCAAAAAAAAGCCCCGCACGAGGCGGGGCCGGAAGGCCGGATCAGGGCCCTGGAGGAAAGATCGAATCTGGGAGCTGGGTCAGGTCAGGCGCGGGCCGGACGCTGGCCGGTGATCAGCACCATCTGGGTCGGGCCCTGGGCGCTCCGGGCGGCCAGCACATGGTCGTATTGCTGGTCGGCGACGGCGTTCAGGCCACCCATCAGGCCCATCGTGACCACGAGCGCCAGGGCGGCAGCGGTCGAACGAACGGCGGTGTTGGCGGTGTCGAAAGCGGTGCGGGCAGTGGTCTTGGTCATGATGGGCTCCTGGGGTGTGGGGGAGAGGTTTGAACCTGCGATGGAATGAATTCTGCGCAGGCAGCCGGGGTGCAGCCAGCGGTGTGCGACGAATGGCGGAAACGGCGGATCGAGCGTGCGTTGGCGCCGATGAGCGGCGTTGCCGTGGCGTCCACGACTCCGCTCGACCACCCCGCGCCCCTGCGTAAGATGCGCCCCATGAGCAGCGCTTTCCCCGTCTTGCACACGCCGCGGCTGGTTTTGCGTGAACTGGTGGCGGGCGATGCGCCGGCGCTTTTTGCCATTCATGCGGATGCCGCCGCCATGCGCTGGTTCGGCGCCGATCCGCCGGACTCGGTGATGCAGGTCGAGCAGTTGATCGCGGCGTTTGCCGCCGCCCGCCTGCAAGCCACCCCCGCCACGCGCTGGGGCGTGGTGCGGCGCTCGGACGGCGCCTTGCTGGGCAGCTGCGGCCTGTTCCGCTGGAACCGCAGCTGGCAAAGTGCCGGCCTGGGTTATGAGCTCGCCCGCTCAGCCCAAGGCCAGGGCCTGATGAGCGAGGCCGTGAAGGCCGTGCTGCAACACGGGCGCCTGAGCCTGCAGCTGGAGCGCGTGGACGCCACCGTGCACCCTGACAACGCGCCGTCCATCGCCCTGCTGGAGCGGCTGGGCTTTGTGCGCGAAGGCTTGCTGCGCCAGGCCGGGCGCTGGGGCGGCGCGCGCCACGACTTGCTGGTGTTTGGCATGTTGCTCAACGGCCCAGGCACCAGCACCGCCCACGCCTGAGCATCGCCAGGACGAAAAAAAGGGCGCCCCGTGAGAGCGCCCTGGTGGGTCAGACAGGTTGTGAGAGGGCGGATATCAGCTGGCAGCGGCCAGCTTGGCGCCCGGCAGCGCGGTGTCACCCGCCTCGCCCTCCGTGGTGGACGGCAGGGCCAGATCGGCCCAGGCATGGCGGCTCATCTGCCACAGCAGCACGGCGGCCAGCAGCGGCACGCCGTAAAGGAAGATGTCCAGCGTCGCGCCCAGGCTCTGCGTGCTCACGCCCAGCTTGGCGGCCAGACCGTCCTGGTAGTTGCGCACCTGCATCAGCAGCAGCAGCGGCGAGAACCACGCGCCGATGCGCGTCAGCCGGCCGGCCACGGCGCCCAGCAGGGCGGCACCGGCCAGCAGGAACAGCGCCGAGGCGATGAAGACGAGGGTGAACAGGATGTTGACGATGTCCTTGGCCGCACCGAACTGGCTTTCCAGCGCATGCACCGGCAGCCAGGCCAGACACAGCAGGGCCAGCACCAGGCCCAGCTTGCGGGCGCGGCCCGGTGCCAGCGCGTTGTCGGCAGCCACGTCACCCGGGCGCTTGCGCGTCAGGGGCAGCACCAGCAAATACAACATGCCGTAGAAGCCGTCGACGATCATCGTGCCCGGGTAGCCCCAGGCCTCGATCGAGATGCCTTGCCAGGTGGCGCTGTAGGAAATCGCCAGGTTGAACATCGCCATGTAGGCGGTGAACTGCGTGCCCGCCACCACCGGGTTGGTCACGTCCATGAAGATGGCCGTGGTGGCCGAATACATCATGCCGTTGAAGAAGGCATAGACCAGCGTGGTGGCCCAGAAGGCGGTCATCAGCAGGGTGGGCACATCGGGCTTGTCGGCATCCGGGGCGATCGGCATGATCCAGTTGAAGTGCTGCAGCACCAGTGCCATCACGAACACCGGGATGCTCATCAGCAGGATGTACCAGGTCAGCGCGCGGCGGCGGTCGAAGCGGTCGGCAATCAGGCCGCCGGCCAGGCAACCGGCCGCGCCGATCAGCGTCGACCAGAAATTCATCGTGGCCACGGCGCCGTCGTCCATGCCCAGCTCAACGGCCAGGTTGCTTTGCAGCGCCAGGCCCAGGCACATGGCCCCGGGCGGCAGCAGCGACATGAACAGGCCGACAAACGCGCCGCGCGTGCCCATGAAGGACTTGAAGGCGGTGACGGCGAATTCACGCATCTCGCGGCCCGCAGCGGCCATGGCCGAGCCCGCAGCGCGCACCCGCGGCGGGGTGGCCGCTTCCTTCATCGGCAGCACCACGAACAGCGTCACCAGCAGGATGGCCGCCGAGACGAAGTAGAAGCTGCTCTGGAAGCCGAACCAGCTGGTCACCAGCAGCGCGCCCGAGCCGCCGATCATCTGGCCGATGCTGGCGCCGGCGAACATCACGCCGCTGGCCGTGGCCCGCTCGTGTTCGTTCAGCGTGTTGATGGCGAGGGCATCGATGGCCACGTCTTGTGTGGCCGAGAAGGTGTTGTGCACCAGCAGGATGGCCGAGAACAGCCAGAGCTGCTCAGGCAGCTTCAGGAAGGACGTGGCGAACAGCGTGGCCACCATGACGATCTGGGTGCCGAGGATCCAGCCGCGGCGGCGCCCCAGGCGCTCGATCGCGAACACGTCGACGATCGGGCCGAAGGCCCACTTGAAGGCCCAGGGCAGGTAGAACAGGCCGATGAAGGCGCCGATTTCGGCCGGCCCCACGCCTTGACGCCGCAACTGGGTGGCGACCGCGGTAGCGGCAAAGCCCAGCGGGATTCCCTCCGTCACGTAGAGGAGGAAAAAGGCGGCGAACCGCCCGTTTCGGGTTTGGAAGAGGTTGGGTAAACGCATGCCGCCAGTGTGCCAGCGCCGAACGGGCCCTGGCCTCGGGGAACACGCCGAGTCCGGGCGGCGGCGGCCACCAAGTCGCCCGGCTTGACACCATCCTTCGCAGCGCGGGGAAATGCTGCACCGCTGCCATTGAGACTACATGCACTCAAAAGCCGACGTCAGTTCATTGCCGCCACCGCAGTTGGCATCGCCCGCGCCCTCCATCGCGCCGTTGCAAGCAGGCTTTGCACTGTCCGATCTGCTGGTGCGCATCGGTGACTACACCGACGACGCCGTCCTCATCACCGAGGCAGAACCCTTGGATGAGCCCGGCCCGCGCATCGTCCATGTGAACGCCGCCTTCACCCGCATGACGGGCTACGTGCCGGCCGACGTGCTCGGTCGCTCGCCCCGGCTGCTGCAAGGCCCGCGCACCGACCCCTGCACCATCCGCCGCCTCGGCGAAGCCCTGCGGGCTTGGCAGCCGGTGCGTGTCGAGATCCTGAACTACCGCAAGGACGGTAGCGAATTCTGGGCCGAGTTTTCGATCATGCCGGTGGCTGATGCCAACGGCTGGTTCCGCTACTGGGTGTCGGTGCAGCGCGAGGTGAACGAGCGCCGCTACTTCGACGAGCAGCGGCAGCTCTACAGCCTGATCCTGGCCAGCGTGAACGAGGGCATCGTGGTGGCGGATGCCCGAGTGCCGGACCTGCCCCTGAATTTCGTCAACGCCGGCTTCAGCCGCATCACCGGCTACGCGCCCGCCGAGGCCCTGGGCCGCAACTGCCGCTTTCTTCAAGGGCCCGACACCGCGCCCGAGGCCGTGACCCAGCTGCGCGAGGCCCTGCGCGAGCACCGGCCGGTGACGGTGGAGCTGCTGAACTATCGGCGCGACGGTTCGACCTTCTGGTGCCGCGTGGCGCTGGCGCCCTTGCGCAACGAGCGGGGCGAGCTGACCCACATGGTGGGCGTGCTGCATGACCTGACCGATGAGCGGGCCCGCGAGCTGGAGCGCGTCACGGCCCAGCGTCTGAGGGCGGTTGGTGAAATGACGGGCGGCATCGCCCATGATTTCAACAACCTGCTCACCACCTTGTCGGGCGCGTCCGAACTGCTGGCCACGCGCGTGGCCGATCAGCCCGAGCTGCTGGCGCTGGTGGACGCCATCCGCGAAGCCGCCGCGCGTGGCACCAGCCATGTGCGGCGCTTGCTGGGTTTTTCACGGACGCCGCTGCTGGCCCGCGGCCGGGTCGACCTGGACGGCGTGATGCAGCAACTTTGCCTGCTGCTGCGGCAGGTGCTGCGCGACGATGTGCGCCTGGACGTGCAGCTCACGCCCGGCGCCCGCTGGCTGGAGGCCGAAGCCGCCCAGGTGGAGGCGGCGCTGCTCAACCTCATCCTGAATGCGCAGGACGCGATGCCGCAGGGCGGCACGCTCAGGGTGCGCAGCCGGCTGGATGCGGCCTTGCCCGGCATGGCCTGCATCGACGTGGAAGACAACGGCATCGGCATGGACGAGGCGACGCTGGCCCGCATCTTCGATCCGTTCTTCACCACCAAGGGCTGCGGTCGTGGGTCGGGCCTGGGGCTGGCCATGGTGCAGGCCTCGGTGCACCAGCTGGGCGGGTGTGTGGCGGTGCGCAGCCAAAGTGGCGTGGGCACTTGTTTCACGCTGTCGCTGCCGCTGGCAAGGCCGGAGGCGCCGCCGGCAACCGAGCCACTGCCGCCCGAAGTCACGGCGGTGTCCGCGCTCAACGCGGTGGGTGGCCTTCGGGTGTTGATGGTCGAGGACGACGACGCCGTGCGCATGATCGGCGCGACCATGCTGCGCGCCCTCGGGCATGAGGTGACCGAATGCGCCGACGGCATCAGTGCGCTGGCGGCCCTCGATGCCTGCGCCCACTACGACGTGTTGTTCACCGACCTGTTGATGCCCGGTGGCATCAACGGCCTGCAGCTGGCCGGGCTGGCCCGCGCTGAATGCCCCGATCTGCACATCGTGCTGACCTCGGGCTGGGCCGATTCCGAGCTGCCAAAAACCCTGGCCGGCAGCTCCTTGCCCTTCGTGCTCAAGCCGTATTCGCTGGAAGAGCTGCGCGCCACGCTGGATCAACTGGACCGCAGCAACACCGGGCACTGAGCACCCGGCCCGCTGCGCTCAACCCGGCGACAGCGGAATGGCCGCGCTGGTCGACAGCGCTTCGCGTGTCTGCACCGGCAGCGTCATGCCCTGGCCGGCGTCATTCACGGCCCAGGCGTTGATGATCGGCGCGGCTGAACGCACGCCACCGAAGATCGTCGCGAAGGCGCAGTCTGCCGCATCGCGTCCGGTGCCGAAGCGCACGAAGGCCATCGGGATGGCGGTGCCTGACGGGTCGAAGATGTACCAGCGGTCGCCGAGGAAAACCTCCACATAGGCATGGAAGTCAGGCGGGCCTAGCTCGGGGTTGGCGCCGAAATCGGTGCCGGTGGCGAAGCGGGCCGGGATGTTCAAGGCCCGGCACAACGCGATCATCAGGTGCGCAAAATCGCGGCACACGCCCACCTGCTCGATCAGCGTATCGACCGCCGAGGTGCTGGCGTTGGTGGTGTTCGAGGTGAAGGCCACATGGCGCTGCACCCAGTCCTGGATGGCCTGCACCCGGCTGTGGCCCTGCCAGAGCTTGCCGAACTCGTTGGCGGCCAGGCGCAGCAGCCGGTCTGACTGGCAATAGCGGCTGGGGTAGATGTAGCCGATGACTTCGGGCGGCAGCCGGCGCACCGGCACTTCAGGCAACTGTGACGGGTCGGCACGGTAATGGTGCAGATCGACCGTGGCGCTGTAGCTCACGCGCAGCGGGCCGGGGCCGGCATGCAGCCGCAGGATGCGGTTGCCGGTGCCGGCTTCGGTGTGCAACTGGCTGACAACGGGCTGGCTGATGTCCAGGCGTTCCTGGGTGACGGTCTGGTGCGCGGTGTGGGCCGCGTGGATGTTGAAGACGAAGTCGGCGCCAAAGGCGTCGACGTCGTAGTTCAGGTCCACCTGTAGCTGGATGCGGATCATGGGGCGGCTCCGCGGCGCTGTGCTCCCCGTCTTGGGGCGCTGGGATGAAGGAAGAGTGGGCGCGAGTATGCGCGCAAGCGTCGTGCCAGGCTGTGCGCTGGCCGGGTGTTGCGCCGTCAGCAGGCGTGGCGGACGTAAATGTCGGTGTCGGGCAGCAGGCGCCGCAGGGCCTGGAAAGCGCTGTCGGCCAGCCGGGCGCCACCACACCGGGGCGCCACGGTGAGCATCAACTCCACCTCGCCGTCGTCCAATCGCAGTGAGTGGATCAGGCCGCTGGCGCCCAGCCCGCCGTCGGTGCGTACGGCCAGGGCCTGGTCCAGCGCCTGCATCACCCGCTGCAGCTCTTCGGCGGGGCCCTGCAGGGCCGGGGTAATGCAGGGCGTGGCCATGTCGCTGCGGCAGACCGGGCCGGCGGCGCTGTCCAGGCAGGCGCTGCAGCCGTCGTGGTCCTGGTGGGCCGCGGTGTTGGCGGCATGTATGGGAATGATGGTGCTGGCGCTCACGGCGTGAGTGTGCAACAGGCGGCTGACGGTGCCTTGACGATGATCATGGACTGGCCGGGCTGTGGTCGCGGGTGCTTCTACACTGGGTGCACCGGCCGCCCTCGCCACAAGCCAGGGGCAAGGGCCCGGATGATCATCAGGGAGTTGTCGATTGATGTTGAATTTGAAGTTCCGGCGCTTGTCGCGTGGTGCGGCATGGCCGTTGGTGGC
This sequence comes from Burkholderiales bacterium PBB6, assembly GCA_002255925.1. Classification (GTDB taxonomy): domain Bacteria; phylum Pseudomonadota; class Gammaproteobacteria; order Burkholderiales; family Burkholderiaceae_C; genus Ideonella; species Ideonella margarita. Next base: position 105,551 of record NKIH01000004.1, read on the forward strand.
TGGCCTGGCCCTGGCTGTGAGCATGGGCACGGCAAGTGCCGCAGACCCGGCCAACGCCGGCTCGGGCCCCGCATCAAAGGCGGCTGCCAAACCGCAACCCAAGGGCAGCGCCGCAGCACAGGCGCGGGGCTTCACGATCGAGGCCGTGCCGGCCTGGGTCAAGACCGTGGCGGCCGACCCGGCATCCACGATGGACAACGCGCCGGTGCAGTTCCTGATGCGCGACTTCCAGACCCGCATCAGTGAACGCGGCGAGGTGCAGCGCTACCTGCGCTCGCTGCGGCAGATCACCGAGACCGCCGGCCTGGAGCAGGGCGCGCAGATCCAGATCGACTTCGACCCCAGCTACCAGCGCCTGGTGTTCCACCGGCTGGAGGTGCTGCGCGGGCAGCAGCGCCTGAACCGCCTGGACCCTGCCAAGGTGCAGATGCTGCAGCGCGAAACCCGGCTGGAGTGGCAGATGGTGGACGGTCGCAAGACGGCCTCGCTGGTGCTCGATGACGTGCGGGTGGGCGACAAGGTCGATCTGGTCTACAGCGTCATCGGCGACAACCCCGTGTTCAACGGCAAGTTCTTCGACCAGGAATGGTCGCTGAATTCGAAGGGCCCGACGGCCCAGTTCGAGTACCGGCTGCTGGCGCCCGCTGCGCGGCAGATCCGCCACCGCGTCGACCCGGCCCGCATCAGCGTCAGCAGCAGTGAAGCCGCTGGCGTGCGTGAAACCGTGTTCCGCCGTCTGCGTGTGCCGGCCTGGAGTGCAGACAACCTGGCGCCGCCGTCGAGCTTCCTGGAAGACCAGATCCAGTTCAGTGAGTTTGGCGACTGGGCCGAGGTGGCGCGCTGGGCCGAGCAGCTGTTTGCGCCCGTCTGGGCACCCGACAAGGCCGTGACTGATCTGGCCCGCCAGATCATGCAGGACGCCGGGCCGGACCCGCTGGCACGCGCCCAGAAGGCACTGGATTTTGTGCAGACCGAGGTGCGTTATTTCGGCACCGAGATCGGCGAGAACTCGCACCTGCCGGTGGCGCCAAGCAAGGTGCTGGCCCAGCGTTATGGCGACTGCAAGGACAAGTCCGGCCTGCTGAGTGCGCTGCTGCGGGCGATGGACATTCCGGCGTCGCCGGCCCTGGTGTCCACGCTCTACCGCGACGACGTGAACACGCTGTTGCCCAGTCCGCTGGCCTTCAACCATGCCATCGCTCAGGTCACGCTCAACGGCAAGCCGCTGTGGCTGGACGCCACCCGATCGCACCAGAAGGGCCCGGTGCTGCAACGTGAATCGCTGGGCCTGGGCCATGCGCTGCTGGTGGCGCCCGCCACGCAGGGCCTGACGCCGCTGCCGGGCCTGCAAGATGCCCTGCGCGTGTCGGTGGTGGACACCTTCGTGGTGGATCGCATCGCTGCCCCGGTGCAGCTGGTGTCGCGCATCACGTATGTGGGCGACTATGCCGAGAGCGCCCGCAGCTTCTTCGCGCAGACGCCGGTGGCCGAGCTGCAGAAGAGCTTCGTCGGCGACTACCTGCGGGCCTACCCGATGGCCACGCCGGTGGGTGAATTGCAGCTCGAAGAGCAGGCGGCCAACAACGCCGTCACCGTGACCCAGCGCTACCAGCTGACCGAGTTCTGGCGCTTCCCGGAAGAGAAGTCGCTGATCGGCGAGTTTGGTTTCATGTCGCTCGCCGACCCGCTGCGGGTGACTGAGCGCTCGGCCCGCACCCGGCCCGTGCAGATCAATTCGGTGGGCCTGTTCCGCCACACGGTGCGCTTCGAGTTTGCCGAGCCGGTGTTTGGCAAGCCCTCGTCGTCGCGCGTGGATGACCGGCAGAAGGCGTACGAGTTGCGCTTCCGCCAGAACGGCGACGCCAACACGCAGGAGGTCGAGGCGGAACTGCAGATGCGCAATGGCCGGATTGCCGCGGCCGACTGGGCGGCGCATCTGGAGCAGGTCACCAAGTCGTTTGTGCGCCTGGGCCAGACCATCCAGTTTGCGGCGATCGACGCCAAGGGCCTGGACAACCTGCGCGAGCAGCTCCGGGTGCTGGATCGGCGCCTGCAGTCGGGCGAGCTGAAGGTGGCGTCGCGTGACATGGCCGATGCCCATTTCAAGCGCCTGGTGCTGAACGCCCAGCTCGACAGCGGCCGGCTCAGCCCGAAGCTGCGGGGCCAGGCGCTGATGCAGCGCGGCATCCAGCAAGACCACCTCGGCCAGCCGGACCTGGGCTTGCAGGACTTCCAGGCGGCGCAGGCCCTGATGCCTGACAGTGCGCCGCTGCGAGCCTCGCTGGCCGTGAATGCCTTGTCGCGGCGCCAGGATGCCGACGCGCTGCGCCTGTCCACCGAAGCGCTGGCATTGGGCGGCGCTGACGACGGTGCCCGCTACACCCAGGCCTATGCGCTGTATTTCATGGACCGCCCGGCCGATGCGCGGGCCCGCTTCCGCGAGATCCTGGAGAGCCGCACCGAGCAGGAGCGCAGCTACGGCGCGATCTGGCTCTACATCAGCGCCCGCAAGGCGGGTGATGATGGCAAGCGCAGCACCGACGCGCTGCTGCCCACCGGCCGCGACCCCGGCTGGCCGCTGGCCGTGCTGAACTACCTGCGCGGTGAGGCCACGATGGACACCGCCCTGGTGGCGGCCCGCCTCGATGGTCGGCCCGACCCCGGCCGCTTGTGCGAGCTGTATTACTACGCCGGCCAGAAGGCCCTGCTCGATGGCGACAAGGCGCAGGCGAAGCAGTGGCTGCGCAAGGCGGTGGACACCGGTGTGCGCGGCTACAACGAGTTCAACTTCGCGCAGCGCGCGCTGGATGCGCTGTGAGCTTGGGTGGTGAGGTTGGTGTGCAGCGGCGCCGGTTTCTGGACAGCCTGAGCGCTGAGCAGCGCGTGGCCGCCGCACCCTGGCTGGCGCTGCACCTGGCGCAAGATGGCTCGGCCACCCGCCTGTGCGAAACCCAGGCCGGCGGGCCGGTGCGCTTGATCGTGCATGACCAGTGCGTGACGACCGAGGTGCCACCCGAGGTGCGTGCGCACCTGCCCGGCACCCACTTCATCGAACGCTGCGTGAGCCTGGTGCACCGCGGCGAGGTGATGATGGACAACCTGTCGTGGATCGCCGTGGCGACGGCCCCGGCCGATGTGCGCGACGACCTGCTGGCGGGTCGTCTGCCGATCGGGCACCTGCTGCAGCGGTTGTGGATCCGCCGCGCGCCCTTGCCTCAAGACCAGGCGAAACCGCTCTGGCCCCACCTGTGGCGCCGCTGCGGCGAGCCCGACGACGGCAGCGTGCGCAGCTACGTGATCGCCACGCCGGACGGGCCGGCCATGCTGATCACCGAATGCTTCAGACAGGGCTTGCTGCCGGGCGTTTTGCGCCCGGCCAGCGCGGGCTGATCAGAAGCTTTCCCAGTCGTCGTTGCCGTGGTTGGCGGGCGGCATCGGAGCGGGGGCTGCGGGCCGTGGTGCGCTCGCAGCCGATGAAACGGAGGTGAGCGCAGGCCGGGGTGCCGGCGTGGGCCGGGCCACCTGGCGAAGCACCTCGGCGGCGGCGCGCACATGGGCCGGCGCCGGCGTGGTTGCGTGGCTGCCCTGGTGGCTGTGGCCGGGCAGCTTGAAGGCGCTGACCACCTCCACCATGCGCTTGGCCTGTTGCTTCAGGCTGTCGGCGGCGGCGGCGCTTTCTTCCACCAGGGCGGCGTTCTGCTGGGTCACCTGGTCGAGCTGGCCGATGGCGTTGTTGACCTGGCCGATGCCGCTGGTCTGCTCGACCGCTGCCGCGCTGATTTCGCTGATCAGATCAGCCACACGGCGCACCTGGCCAACGATGTCGTCCATCTGTGCACCGGCGTCAGCCACCAGGCGTGAGCCGGTTTCCACCTTTTCCACGCTGGTGCCGATGAGTTGCTTGATCTCGCGGGCGGCTTCGGCCGAGCGTTGGGCCAGCGTGCGCACCTCGCCCGCGACCACGGCAAAACCGCGGCCTTGCTCGCCAGCTCGGGCGGCTTCCACGGCGGCGTTCAGCGCGAGGATGTTGGTCTGGAAGGCGATGCCGTCGATGGTGCCGATGATGTCGCCGATCTTGCGGCTGCTGGTCGTGATCTCGTCCATCGTGTGCACCACCTGGCCCACCACCTCGCCGCCGCGCGTGGCGGCGCCACAGGCGGCCGTGGCCAGCTGGGTGGCCTGGCGGGCGGTGTCGGCGCTGGTCTTGACGGTGGCGGTCAGCTCTTCCATCGAGGCGGCGGTTTCTTCCAGATTGGCGGCTTGTTCTTCCGTGCGCTGGCTCAGGTCGGCGTTGCCGGTGGCGATCTGCGCCGAGCCGGTGGCGATGTTCTCGCTGCTGCTGCGCACCTGGCCCACCACCTGCTGCAGCTGGTCGTTCATGGCCTTGAGGCTGCGCAGCAGGTCGGCGGCCTCGTCGCGGCCTTCGGCAGCGATGTTGGCGGTCAGGTCACCCTGGGCCACGGTGTTGGCGGCTTGCACGGCCTCGCTCAGCGGGCCGGTGATGGAGCGGGTGATGACCACCGCCATGGCGACGGCCAGCAGCACGGTCACCACCGCGATGGCCAGCAAGGTGTTGCGGGCCGCCTCGAAGGTGGCGCGGGCGTGTTGTTCGGTGTTGTGGGCATCCGAGTTGTTGAGCTCGATGGCCTTGTTCAGCGGCACCAGGACCTTGGCGAAAGCCTGGCCTGCCGGGCCGATGGCCAGCTTGGCCGCCAGGTCGGCCTTTTCTTCGCCTTGGTTGGACATGGCGAGCAGCTCTTTGTCGGCAGCGATGTAAGCCTGCCAGGCGGCATTGGTGTCGGCGAAATGCTGCCGCTCTGCGTCTGACGAGATCAGCTTTTCGTAGGTGGCCAGGGCCTGGGGCACCGTGGTGTTCACCAACTCATCGCGGGATCTTTCCGCGGACTGCTTGCCGGTGGCCTCGATCTCCAGCGCATGCCGCAGGCTGAACCGGCGGGCGGCGTTCATCGCGATGTTGATTTCGCCGAGTGCGCGGATGCTGGGCAAGCTGTTGGTGGCGATTTCTTCGGTGCTGGCGTTGATGGTGCCCATCTTCAGCACGGCGATGCCACCCATCAGCACGATCAAGAGCGCCATGGCGCCGAAGGCGAGGCTGAGGCGCAGGCCGATGCGAAGTTGACGAAGGCTGTTCATGAGGTCTCCCGGAGAAATTTGAGGCCTGTGTGCTCCGACAGGCAGGCAGCGGCCCGCTCTGAGCATTGAGCAGCAATGGCTGTGTACAGCGAAGTATCGGCAGGTGAGGTGGCCGCTAAAGCCATCAACATGCACCAGGATGTGGCGCAATTCCTTGCTTTGCGGGCGAGTGCCGTCCGAGCGCTCGGCAGCCTGAGGTGGTCTGCCTGCCTGCCCGACAGCGCGGCTGTCAAGCGTTTTGCTGCATGCCGAATCTTTGTGGATGGTCAAGCCGGCGCCGACTGACATCCGCCCCGTTTCAGTGGATGATGACGGGCTTGAAGACAGACCCGCCGGAAAAGAAGACATGAACACAGAAGACCTGTTTGACACCCGATCCACGCCTGTTCCGGCCGGCCCGGGGGACAGGACAATGCCTCCGCAGCCGATCAGCGAAGAGGTGCTGATCGAGAAGTACGCCAAAGGCAGCGAGAGCTCTGTGGGCGAAGTGCGCGCTCGCATTGCGCGCGCCCTGGCCGTGGTTGAAGCGCCCGAGCAGCGCGCCCACTGGGAAGCCGAGTTCCTGCGCGCTCAGGAGCTGGGCTTCGTGCCGGCCGGCCGCATCAACTCCGCCGCCGGCACCGACCTGACTGCCACCCTGATCAACTGCTTCGTGCAGCCGGTGGGTGATTCCATCGCGTCGGATGAAGACGGTTTCCCCGGCATCTACACCGCCCTGACCGAGGCGGCTGAAACCATGCGTCGCGGCGGCGGCGTGGGTTATGACTTTTCCCGCATCCGCCCGCACGGCGCCTGGGTGGGCTCGACCCAGTCCAGCGCGTCCGGCCCGATCAGCTACATGCGCGTGTTCGACCGTTCCTGCGAAACGGTGGAATCGGCCGGTGCGCGCCGCGGTGCCCAGATGGGTGTGCTGCGCTGCGACCACCCGGACATCGAGGCCTTCATCCACGCCAAGGACCAGGGCGATCTGCGCAACTTCAACATCTCGGTTGGCGTGACCGATGAGTTCATGCAGGCCGTGCAGACCGGCGCCGATGTGCAGCTGGTGCACCGTGCCGAGCCGGGCGCCAAGCTCAAGGCCGGCGGTGCCTTCCAGCGTGCTGACGGCCTGTGGGTGTACCGCACGCTGCCGGCGCTGTCGCTGTGGGACCAGATCATGCGGTCCACCTATGACCATGCCGAGCCGGGCGTGCTGTTCCTGGACCGCATCAACCAGGACAACAATCTCAGCTACTGCGAAACCATCGCCGCCACCAACCCGTGCGCCGAGCAGCCGCTGCCGCCGTATGGCTGCTGCTGCCTGGGCTCGATCGACCTGACGCACTTCGTGCGCGAGCCGTTCGAGGGGGGTGCTTTCTTCGACGACGACGCCTTCGCCAAGGTGGTGGCCGTGGCCACCCGCATGCTCGACAACGTGCTCGACGTGACCGTGTGGCCGCTGGAGCGCCAGCGTGAAGAAGCCGCCAACAAGCGCCGCGTGGGCCTGGGCTTCACCGGCCTGGGTGATGCACTGGTGATGCTCAACCTGCGCTACGACGGCCAGCCCGCCCGCGACATGGCCCGCCACATCAGCGAAGTCATGCGCGACGCGTCGTACAACGCCAGCGTCGATCTGGGCCTGGAGCGCGGCGCGTTCCCGCTGTTCAACGCCGACATGTATCTGTCGCGCGGCACCTTCGCATCGCGCCTGCCACAGGGCGTGAAGGACCGCATCCGCGCCCACGGCCTGCGCAATTCGCACCTGCTGTCGATCGCACCGACCGGCACCATCAGCCTGGCCTTCGCCGACAACGCCAGCAACGGCATCGAGCCGGCCTTCAGCTGGACCTACACCCGCAAGAAGCGCATGCCCGACGGCAGCTCGAAGGAGTACGCGGTCGAAGACCACGCGTGGCGCCTGTATCGCCACCTGAAGGGCGCCGATGCACCGCTGACCGAGGCCTTTGTCACCGCGCTGGAAATGAGCGCCGAGGCCCATGCCCAGATGGTGGCCGCCGTGGCGCCCTGCATCGACACCGCCATCTCCAAGACGGTGAACGTGCCGGCCGACTACCCCTACGCCGATTTCCAGGACCTGTACATGATGGCCTGGAAGTCGGGCCTGAAGGGTCTGGCCACCTACCGTCCGAACTCGGTGCTGGGCTCGGTGCTCAGCGTCACGCCGACGGCCGCCCCGGCCGCACCGGCGGTGCCGGTGGTGGAGCCCGCCCCGCTGACCACTGACGGCGCCAACCAGCGCCTGAAGCTCGACAAGTCGCCCAAGGCCGTGCTGACCAGCCTGCGCTGGCCCGGCCGCCCTGAAATGCGCGGCGGCAACCCGGCCTGGAGCTACATGATCCAGCACCCGCACGGCGACTTCGCGCTGTTCGTGGGTGAACTGCCGGCCGAAGCCGGCCCCGACGCCGGCCTGTTCGGCCGCACCTTGCCGTTCGAGGTGTGGGTGAATGGCGCCGAGCAGCCTCGCGGCCTGGGTGCACTGGCCAAGACGCTGTCGATGGACATGCGGGTGAATGATCCGCAGTGGCTCAAGCTCAAGCTCGACACCCTGGCCACCGTGGCCGAGGAGCGCTCGTTCGAGATGGCCTTCCCGCCGAGCGGCGAGAAGCGCCTGTTCCCGGGCGTGGTGGCTGCCACCGCCGCGGTCATCCGCTGGCGCTGTGAGCAGCTGGGTTCGCTCGACGCCGTCGGCCCGACCCCGGTGCTCGACGCCATGTTCAGCCGCGACGAGCCGCGCACCACCACCTCGGGCACGCTGGCCTGGGCGGTGGACGTGGACAACCCCGCCACCGGTGAAGCCTTCACCCTGACGCTGAAGGAAGTGGCGCTGGCAGATCCGGACGCCCCGAGCGGCTACGTGACCCGCCCCTGCGCCATCGGCTTCTCGGGCAACTACCCGAAGGCGCTCGACGGTCTGGCGCGTCTGCTGTCGCTCGACATGCGCGTGATCGACCCGGCCTGGGTCGGCATGAAGCTGCGCAAGCTGCTGAACGTGGGCGAGCCGCTGGGCCACTTCATGGCACCGGTGCCGGGCCAGAAGCGCCAGCAGATCTGGCCGAGCACGGTGGCCTACGTGGCCCGCCTGGTCATCCACCGCTACGCGATGCTGGGTGTGCTCGACGAAGAAGGCTTCCCGATCAACGCCATGGGCATCCTGGAAGCGCCTGAGCGCAAGGTTGCACCGGTGGCTGAAGACGCCGCCGGCAAGGTCAGCCCGATGGCTGGCAAGCCCTGCCCGGAATGCGGCAACGCCACGATGATCCACAAGGACGGCTGCGATTTCTGCACCGCCTGTGGCTATGTCGGGCAGTGCGGCTGAGGGCGCGCCTGAGGACTGGAATCACCTGAACAGGTCGTTCGGGTCCGCGTATCAAGTTCGATCGCTACGCCGGTGCGGCCTGCCCAGCCTCAGGCCAACGCCCTGTGCCAGATGGGCGACATGGCCGGGCCGGCTGAGCACCTCGAATTCGGCAAGCCTGGCGAGGCCGAGCGGGTCTTTGGCTTCGGCCACTGAGCTCGGGTGGCACATCAGCAGATCGCCCGGCCGCGCCGAAGCGATCCATGCCGTGAGCAAGGTCTGGTAGCGCGCTGCGCCGCCGCTGAAGTCATAGACCCCGAGCAGCCGCTCATTTTGCGCGCAGCCCGCCGCGCGGGCTTGCGAGGCCAGCGCACGGGCTCCCACCTGCTCGATGAACCAGGCCTTGAAGCGCTCGGCGACCCTCGTGGCACCACCGGTGCGGCGGCGCGTTGAGCGCAGCCAGGGCAGGGCGCCATAACGCCGCAACAGCTCCGCGATCAATGCCTCGCGGATCGTGGGCAGCTGGTGCACGTGCTGGTGTCCGTCCACGAAGTCCGGCGGGCGCCCCATCACCGTCTCGAACGCGTCGAGCTGGGCCTTGATTTCGTCACGTATCCGTACGCGGTTCAGGGCGCCGATGTGGCTGCCCACGATGAGGGCGCCAAGGCCGCGCCGCGACACCTGCAAAGGATGCTCCGTGAAGTCGAGGTGCAGGCCGGTTTCCAGGTCTGCGCAAGACCGAAGTTCCGGGCCGTCTGAACGCCACAGCGGTGCCCCGACCATGCAGGCCACCGCATGCACGGTGCCGGCATCGTTCAACCGCAACACCGCGTCATCGATGCCGGCGCACAGGCCGAAATCATCGACGCAAAGGCAGAGTGTGCGGTCAGCGCCGTTATGCTCTCGCGCACCATGAGCCTGCGCTTCCGTTCCGTCACCCAACGCGCCAACCAAGGGCGCATCGCCTGGTTTCTGCTCGTTGGATGTGGTGCTGCGGCCATCCACTGGACGGTTGTCGTGGGCTTGGTCAGCCATGGCGCCTGGCAGCCCTTGACGGCCAATGTGGTGGGTTGGTTGACGGCATTTCTGTTTTCTTTCGCGGGGCATCATCGGCTGACGTTCCGAGACCGCCGAGTTCTCTTGCGCACAGCGGCACCGCGGTTTTTCGCCATCTCGGCCGGCGGCTTTGCGCTCAACGAATCAGCCTATGCACTGTTGCTGGGCTTCGGGCTGGCATCGAGCTATCAATGGGTGCTGCTGGCCGTCTTGATCGGTGTGGCAGGGGTCACTTATCTGCTGAGCCGGCATTGGGCGTTCCTCGGCAATCCAGCGCCTTAGCCTCGATGCGCCAGAGCGTTCTACCCTTGTCGCTCATCAGCGCCGGCAGCTCGGCCAGCATGGGCCACTCCTGGCGCACCACGGCCGCATCGCCCAGCACCCAACTGACAGGCGATGCGCACAAACCGTCGAGCAGCCTCGCTGGCTCGATCAGCACCTGGCGGTCTTGCGGTGATGCGAACTGGCTCGCGTCGGCGATCTCCTTGCGCCAGTTGTCAGAGGCCTGCACCGAGGGGCTGCGCCAGTCGTCCACGATGGTCACGGGGTCGGTCAGGCGCGCATGAAACGGCAGGTCATAGGCGTACTGCCGCAGCATGAAAACTTTCTCTCCCGCCAGGCGCTGGCGGTTCAGCACATCGGCAAAGCCCTGTGATGTTTTCAGTGGATGCCGTGCCAGGTAAGCGATCGTGCCGAGGCTCACCAGCACCGTGAGCGCCAGCGACACGCGCCACCAGAACAGCAGTCTGGGACGTGGCGGCCTGAAGACGAAGCTGTCGCCAATGAAGTAGGCCAGCGGTGGCACGGCAGGCAAGACGTAGCCCACCAGCTTGGATTGCGGCAGCGAGAAGAAGCCGACGATGCAGACCAGCCAGACCAGCATCAAACCGCCGATCTCATCGCGCTCGGCATCGCCTGGCTGGCGTTGGCGCCTGAGAAGCGATGTCAGCCAAGGCAGCCACGGCAAGCTCAGCAACAGCAGCAGCGCTGGATAAAACCAGAAGGGCTGGACGTTGTTGAAGCCGCCGCCTGCAAAGCGCTGGAAGTGCTGCACCACAAAAAAGTAGTGCAGGAAATCCGGGAACCGCTGTTGCTCGGCGATGAACCACGGGGCGGTGATCATCAGGAACAGCGCCGCGCCCGGCAAGGAGCACAGGCGCAGCAGCAGGCGCCAGCGCCCGCTGATCACCAGCCACACGCCGATCACCAGCGCTGGCAGCACCAGGCCGATCAAACCCTTGGCGAGCACACCCAGCCCGGCCACCACGTAAGCGCCAACCAACGCGCTGCGTGATGGTGCGTGGTGCGCCATCGACAGCACCGCGTCGGCTGCCAGCAAGATGGTGGCGCTGATGCAGCCCGCCACGAGCATGTCCAGATTGGCGAACTGCGCACCGATGAAGAACAAGGGCTGGACGCACAGCACGGCGACTGTCCAGCGTGCCATGCGTTGGCTGCGCCATCGGCGCAGGAACACATAGAGCGCGAAGGCGCCCAGCGTCGCCCCCAGCACCGAGGCCACACGCGCCGCCCACTCGTGCATGCCGAAGAGCTTCAGCGCGCCAGCCGTGATCCAGTAGAACAGCGGTGGCTTGTGGAAGAACGGCATGCCGTCCAGCGTCGGTGTCAGCCAGTCGCCTGATCGCAGCATCTCCCAGGCGACGCCGACATAGCGACCTTCATCCGGCAAGGCCAGCGACCGCCAGCCCGCCGTCAGGGCGAGCCAGCCGAGGATGAGGGCGGCCACGCCCCACAGCTCCCGCGTCGGCAGACGTGGGAGCACCTGTCCCTCCGCCCTCATGGGCTCGGCGCCTTGCCCAGGCCTTGGCCCATGAGCTTCTTCACGATGTACAAGGGCCGCGCCTTGACCTCTTCGAAGATCCGGCCGATGTACTCCCCCAGGATGCCGACGGAGACGAGCTGGATGCCGGAGAACAGCATCAGCCCGACGACGATGGTCGTCCAGCCGCTGACATCGTGCCCGTAGGCGAAATAAGAAAACGTCAGGTATGCGCCATAGGCAAATGCACACAAGGCCAGCAATCCACCCATCGCGCTGACCGCACGCAGCGGCCAGGTGGTGAATGCCGTCAGGCCGTCCAGGGCCAGGCCAACCAGCTTCAGCGGCTTGTAAGCGCTTTGGCCATGCAACCGCGCTGCGGGCACGTAGGGCACGGCCACGGCGTCAAAGCCCACCCAGGCGTACAGGCCCTTCATGAAGCGATTGCGCTCCGGGAGCGCGAGCAGCGACGACACGACGGCGCGGTCAATCAAGCGGAAATCGCCCGCATCGACGGGCACGTCGAAGCGACCCGCCGTGTTGAGCAGCCGATAGAACCAGCGCGTGCCCCATTGCTTGAAATGGCTCTCATCGTCGCGGTGCGCCCGCACGGCATAGGCCACATCGGCGCCGGCCAGCCAGTAGCGGACAAAGGTCGGAAGCAGGCTGGGCGGGTGCTGCAGATCGGCGTCCATCATCACCACGACCTCCCCGGTGCTCGCCTGCAGCCCGGCCGTCAGCGCCGCCTCCTTGCCGAAGTTGCGCGACAGGCGAATGATGACGAGGCCCGGCCGTGTCGCCCATTCATCGAACAGGGCGCCGCTGGCGTCGGTGCTGCCATCGTCAACGAGGATGATTTCCCACGCCGTACTGCATTCGCTCAGTTGGGCCGTCAGTTGCGGCAGGAGCAGTGCGAGGTTCGCCGCCTCATTTCGGCAGGGAATGACACAGGACAGCGTGGGCAGGTGCCCGCGTTCCGATTGAGCCGCCATGACACCGAGGGGCCGGGGCAGGGCGGGTGTGGCCATACTGCGTTCCCTCGCCGCTATCGCGGACAGCTCGGGAGCGCGGTGTAAGGCCTCGATTGCAGCGAGGGCTTCGTTCATGGCGGTCTCTGGCACTGTTGGTCGCGGTGTGACGCGGGGGTAGGAACAGTATCCAGACTAAATGTGACAGCCCTTCAAACGCCTGACAGTTGGTGCCGCGTGGGCGGGTGCTCAGTTTGGCAGCGGGAACCGCACGATCACACGCAGACCGGTTGGCCGTCTGTCCGAATGATCGGGGTTCCGGTCAGCGAGCGTCGCCGTGGCGTTGTGCCTGAGCGCAACCTCCTGCACGATGGCCAGCCCGAGACCGCTGCCGCCTTGGGCCGCGCCGGCGGCTTGATAGAAGCGCTCGAACACCTTGGCGCGCTCGTCCACTGGTATGCCGGGGCCGTCGTCTTCCACTTCCAGCACGCTGGTGCCATCGGCCTGGGTCGAGGCGCGCACCGTCACCCGGCCTTGTGGCGGGCAGTGTCGGATCGCGTTGTGAATGAGGTTGCCGATGAGCTCGCTCAACATCCAGGCAGAGCCGCGCACCAGCGCGGGGTGGGCGTCAAACCCCAGGTCCACCTCTGCGGTGAGCGCGAAGTCCAGCCAGCTGGAGGCGGCCTCTTCCAGCAGTGGTTGCAGATCAACGATCTGGAAGGTCTCGGCCTGGATCGCCTGGGGCCCTGAACGCGCCAGCGCCAGCATCTGGCTGGTCGAGCGGCCCATGCGCAGCATCGCGCCGTGCAAGGCGTCCAGCCGCACGCGCTGGTGGGGATCGGCGTCCTTGCGCGCCAATTCGATTTGCGTCTGCATACCGGCCAGCGGTGTGCGCAACTGGTGTGCCGCCACCGAGAGAAAGGCTTGCTGAGAGGCTGCCGAGTCGCGCAGGTGGGCCATCAGCCGGTTGATCGAGCCGACCAGAGGGAGCAGTTCGCCCGCCAAGCCGTCGTCCGGCACCGGGCTGAGGTCGTCCGGCTCACGAACTGACACGGCATGGCGCAGCCGATCAAGCGGCTTCATGCCCCAGTGAACGCCGATGTAGACCAGGCCGAGTGCGAGCACCACCAGGATCAGATCAGGCAGCACCGTGTCCGCCAGCACGACCTTGGCCTGTGCATCTCGGCGCCGGGTGGTCTCAGCCACGATCACGCTGACCACGCCGGCGCTGGTCTGGTGCGGGTAGGTGACCACCCGCAGGGTTCGTCCAAGATAGACGCGATCCACGAAGGTGGCCTTGTCCAGGTGAGGGTTCGCACTGGCCATGTCCTTCAGGGCGAGCTCGTCGCCAATCAGGTGGCCGTCCACGCCGCGTACCAGGTAATGCAGTCGATCTTCGGCGTCGGCTCTTTGCATGGTCAGCACCATCCGGGCCAGATGCGGCGCGAGGTCGTCTCCGTCGGTGTCGTCGGCATCCAGTTCGAGGCGTGAGGCCAGGGCAATGGCCATGCGCTCCAGCGCGAGGTCCTGGCTGTCGGTGGCGCGGTCCAGCGCGCCGTGATAGTCGTAGACGGCGCTGAGCACCAGCACGGCGAACAGCGGCCAGCCAACCATCCGCAGCAGACGTCCCCGCAGGGTGGCGCGACGGCCGCTGGCTGGGTTCATGTGTCGATCCGGTAGCCGATGCCGCGCACCGTGCGGATGCTCGGACCGGCTTCGCCCAGCTTGGCGCGCAGGCGCGACACGTAGATCTCGACGGCGTTGTCCGTCACTTCCTTGTCCCAACGGCTGAGCGAGTCAGCCAGCCGGCGCTTGGACACCACCTTGGGCGCAGCCAGCACCAGGGCTTGAATCAGATCCCACTCGCGGCCGGTGAGCGAAATGGGTTGTCCCTTCAACTGGGCCTCGTGGGTGGACAGATCCAGCGACAGCGGACCGACCACCAGTTGTGAGCTCGCGACGGACTGACTGCGCCTGATCAAGGCCTGCACCCGCGCCAGCAGTTCGGGCAACTGGAAGGGCTTGATCATGTAGTCGTCGGCCCCGTCGTTGAGGCCACTGACGCGGTCGGACAGCCCGTCGCGGGCCGTCAGAATCAGAATGGGGAGCCGGCAGCCGGCGGCCCGCAGTCGGCGCACCAGGGTGTGGCCATCCATGCCGGGCAGGCCGAGATCCAGGATGAGCAGGTCGTGCATGCCATGCGCCAAGGCATCGGGCACCCGCTCGGCTGCGGGCAGGTGATCCATCTCGTAGCCCGCGCGCGTCAGGGCCTCGCTCAGGCCGGCGGACAGCAATTCGTCATCTTCGACCAGCAAGATACGCATGGGTCCGCGTCAGGGTGAAGCCGGCTTGATTGTGGACCCAAGGTGCACGCCCACGGCGGCCTGAAGCGGGTTGGCGATAGGCAATGCCAATCAGGGGCATTCGATCAATCAATCCACAACATCAGCCGCCCGGCCTAAGATTCAACCCGTCGCAGCTTTGTGCTGCACCCCTTTTACTCACCGCAACAGGAAACTCCATGTCGCTGATCAACACCGCAGTCCAGCCGTTCAAGACCCAAGCCTTCCACAATGGCAACTTCATCGACGTCTCCGACGAGAGCCTGAAGGGCAAGTGGTCCGTGCTGATCTTCATGCCGGCCGCGTTCACCTTCAACTGCCCGACCGAGATCGAAGACGCAGCTGACAACTACGCTGCCTTCCAGGCTGCTGGTGCCGAGGTCTACATCGTGACCACCGACACCCATTTCTCGCACAAGGTGTGGCACGAAACCTCGCCGGCCGTCGGCAAGGCCAAGTTCCCGCTGGTGGGCGACCCCACCCACACCCTGACCAACGCGTTCGGCGTGCACATCCCTGAAGAAGGCCTGGCACTGCGCGGCACGTTCGTGATCAACCCGGACGGCATCATCAAGACCGCCGAAATCCACTCGAACGAAATCGCTCGTGACGTGTCGGAAACCCTGCGCAAGCTGAAGGCTGCCCAGTACACCGCCGCCAACCCTGGCCAGGTCTGCCCGGCCAAGTGGAAGGAAGGCGCCAAGACGCTGACCCCGTCGCTGGACCTGGTCGGCAAGATCTGATCTTCTGACATCCATGCCTCTGGCATCGGCCGGCCCGCACGGGCTGGCCCCCTCTCCGGCCCTTCACGGGCCTCGTTGAAAGCAGCTCGCGGCGCCTGTCGGGGCGGCTTTCACCGAGGTCAGCACGACTTCGCCTGAACTCCACCCGCATCACCAGGAACCGCCATGCTTGACGCCAATCTGCAAGCCCAGCTCAAGGGCTATCTCGAACGCCTGCAACGACCGATCGAACTGGTCGCCTCGCTGGATGATCGTCCGGCTTCGCAGGAAATGCGCGAACTCCTCGAAGAGATCGCGCCGCTGTCGCCGCTGGTCAGCGTGCGCTACGACGGCGCCGATGAGCGTCGCCCCTCCTTCAACATCAGTGCCGTGGGCGCCGACATGGGCGTGCGTTTCGCCGCCGTGCCGATGGGCCATGAATTCACCTCGCTGGTGCTGGCGCTGCTGCAGGCCGGTGGCCACCCGCCCAAGGTGGATGCGGACACGATCGAGCAGATCAAGTCGCTGGACGGCGAGTTCGTGTTCGAGACGTACATGTCCCTTACCTGCCACAACTGCCCGGACGTGGTGCAGGCCCTGAACCTGATGGCCGTGCTGAACCCGCGCATCCGCCACGTGGCGGTGGATGGCGGCTTGTTCCAGGCCGAGGTCGAGGCGCGCCAGATCATGGCCGTGCCGAGCGTCTACCTGAACGGCCAGCCGTTCTACTCGGGCCGCATGGAAATCGGCGAGATCCTCGCCAGGATCGACACCGGCGCACAAGCCCGCGCCGCGGCCAAGCTGGCCACCAAGGAAGCGTTTGACGTGCTGGTGGTGGGCGGTGGCCCGGCCGGCGCTGCTGCCGCCGTGTACGCGGCCCGCAAGGGCATCCGCACCGGCGTGGTGGCCGAGCGTTTTGGTGGCCAGACCATGGACACCATGGGCATCGAGAACTTCATCTCGGTGCAGCACACCGAAGGCCCGAAGTTCGCCGCGGCGCTGGAAGCCCATGTGCGCGACTACAACGTCGACATCATGAACCTGCAGCGCGTGGCGGCCGTCATTCCGGCCGAGCAGCCGGATGGCTACGTCACCGTGAAGCTGGACAACGGCGCCGAGCTGAAGAGCCGCACCGTGGTGCTGAGCACCGGCGCGCGGTGGCGCAACGTGAACGTGCCCGGCGAGGTCGAGTACAAGAACAAGGGCGTGGCGTACTGCCCGCACTGCGATGGCCCGCTGTTCAAGGGCAAGCGCGTGGCCGTGATCGGTGGCGGCAACTCGGGCGTCGAGGCCGCCATTGACCTGGCCGGCCTGGTGGGCCATGTCACGCTGCTGGAGTTCGGTGAGCAGCTGCGCGCTGATGCGGTGCTGGTGGACAAGCTCAAGAGCATGTCCAACGTCACCATCCACACTCAGGCTCAGACGACCGAATTCACCGGCGACGGCCAGAAGCTGAACGGCCTGAACTGGACCGACCGCGCGTCCGGCGAAGCCCGCCGCATCGAGCTGGAAGGCGTGTTCGTGCAGATCGGCCTGGTGCCCAACACCGAGTTCCTGAAGGGCACGGTCGAGTTGAGCAAGCACGGCGAAATCATCATCGACGCCAAGTGCGCCACCAACGTGCAGGGCGTGTTTGCCGCCGGTGATGTGACGACGGTGCCGTACAAGCAGATCATCATCGCCACGGGCGAGGGCGCCAAGGCTGCGCTCAGCGCCTTCGACCACCTGATCCGCACCTCCGTGCCGGCCTGAACGCGTGACGCACCCATGCCGCTGTCTATGATGGCGGCATGAGTGCTTCGCATGATCTGGCCGCCCTGGTGCGGCACTACTGGGCAGCGGCCGTCGCCCGCGACTGGGCTGCCTTCGGTGACACCGTTCACCCGGATGTGGTGTACCGCGTGCCGCAGACCCGCGAGGTGGTGAAGGGCCGCGCCGACTACGTCGAGTTCAACCGCACCTACCCGGGTGACTGGCAGCTGGATGTGGTGAGTGTGGCCACCGGGCCGGGGCAGGCCGTGTCGCGCTGCGATTTCACGGTGGGCGGCGCGACCGCGGTGGGCATCAGCTTCTTCACCGTTGATGAGGCTGGCCTGATCACCGCCATCGATGATTTCTGGCCCGAGGCTTATGAGCCGCCGGTGCGCATGACCGCAGTCGTTCAGCGCTACTGAGCGTGCTGACGGGGCAGCTCCAGCGGAGCGCCAGCCGCCAGCGCGCCCAGGCAAGCCAGGCACAGGCAACTTGACCAGCGCTGGCGCAGCCGGGCCTGCAAGGCCGGCGCCAGCGTCACCGTGCTGCAAGGGCAGGGCTGGTCCAGCCGCAGCGCCCCGCAGCCAAAATCACCGCCGCAGCGCGGGCACTGCGCGGGCGTCAGGGCATCGTCTTTCGAACCATTCATGCGTCGCAGTGTGCCGCAAGGCGCAGCCGTGGCGGCAGATGTTGCCGGCAGATGTTGCCCGGCGAGCCGGCCTCAGGCGGTGGTGGTGTCGTGCGTGATGGCGGTAGCCGACACACTGCGCATGCGGTCGTCACCGATGCGGAAAGCCGCCACGGCGGTCGCCAGGCGCGCGGCCTGGTCCTTCAGGCTGGCGGCTGCGGCGGCCGATTCCTCCACCAGCGCCGCGTTCTGCTGCGTCATCGAATCCAGCTGGGCCACGGCCACGTTCACCTGGGCGATGCCGTCGCGCTGCTCTTCCGAGGCCGAGGCGATCTCGCCGATCATGTCGGCCACCCGGCGCACGCTCGCAACAATGTCGTGCATCACCGTGCCGGTGCGATTGACCTGCTCAGCGCCCGTGGCCACATGCGTCACCGAGGTGTCGATCAGCGTCTTGATCTCGCGGGCGGCCGTGGCCGAGCGTTGCGCCAGCGAGCGCACCTCGGCGGCCACCACGGCAAAGCCGCGGCCCTGCTCACCGGCGCGGGCGGCTTCGACCGCGGCGTTCAGCGCGAGGATGTTCGTCTGGAAGGCGATGCCGTCGATCACGCCGATGATCTCGGCGATCTTGCGCGAGCTTTGCGTGATCTGGTCCATGCTGCCGACCACCTGGTCGACCACGTCGCCGCCGCGCCGCGCCGCATCGGCTGCTGACGACGCCAGCTGGTTGGCCTGCCGCGCGGTATCGGCCGAATGGCCCACCTGGCTGGTCATCTGCGACATCGAGCTGGCGGTTTCCTGCAGGCTGGAGGCGGTGTGTTCGGTGCGGGTCGAGAGATCCTGGTTGCCGGTGGCGATTTCCTCGGTAGCGACGCGCACCGAATCGCTGGTGGCGCGAATCTCCGACAGCGTGTGCTGGATCTTGTCGACAAACTGGTTGAAGTGGCGGCCAATGGCGGCCAGCTCGTCATTGCCGTCGGCCTTCAGGCGGCGGGTCAGGTCACCGTCGCCCTCGGCCACTTCGCGCATCGCGTCGCGCAGCGTGGTCAGGCCCTTGAGTCGGGAGGCCAGCAGGCCACCCACGGCCAGCACCGACACCAGTGCCAGTGCGGCGCTGCCGAGCAGCGACTGCCACAGCATGGCGGACACCCCGGCCAGCGCCTCGCCCTTGTCCAGGGCCACCACCAGCGTCCACGGTGTGCCTTCAATGGTTTGCGTCGTCAGCAGCATCTGCCGGCCGGCCACGTTCACTTCGGTCAACTGGCTGCCCGCCTCGGCGAGCAAGGCCGGCGTGAGTTCTGCCGACAGCTCGGTGGCCGGCTTGAGCACGCGGTCCACCTGCTCATGCACCATGACCTTGCCGTCCTTCGCCACGACGAAGCCGAAGCTGGAGGCGGTCGGGCGGATCGAGGCGATGTTCTTCGAGACGCCGTCCATGAACACGTCACCCGCAGCCACGGCCTTGACGCTGCTGCCTTCCCGGATGGCCGCCGCGAAGGTGATGACCAGCTTCTTCGTGCTGGCGTCCACATAGGGTTCAGTCAGCACCACGCCATTGCCCGCGGCGGCCTGGGTGTACCAGGGCCGGCCGGTCGGGTCATATCCTTCCGGCAGTTGCTGCGGCTTGGAGAAGGCGGTGTGCTTGTCGGCGAAGCCGAAATAAGTGGTGTCGAAGCCGCCGGCCTGCTCGGCCTGGGCCAGGCGCGGCACCGGGTCGGCGTCCGCCACGGCGCCAGTGAACGACTGCACTACCGCGCGCCGTGAGGCCACCCAGTCACCGATGCTGGCAGCGTGCGAGTGCGCGAGCGACCGGGTCTGGGCGCCCAGGTCGGCGAGGGCGGAACTGCGGGCCGCAAAGTGGTTGTAGCTGACCAGGGCCAGCAGGCTCAGCAGCACCAGCGCGCCGGTGGTGGCCACCAGGCGGGCACGCAGGGAATTCAGGGCGGGCATCATCGCGACTCCTTGCGGCCTGGCATTTGCCTGCCCTTCCGGAATGAGGGCATCCCAGCATCCAGCCGGCCGCCCGCGGAGTGTCCTGCGGGCCCGATGTCGCTCAATGCAACAAAAAAGCCCCTTGATCGTCGCTGTTTGGCGCTTTCAAGGGGCTGATCGGGCGGCAGCCGCCCGTCGTGGTCGAGCGCGCCTTCAGTGGGCCGGCTCAGCCACGCGCTTGGCCAGATGGGCCAGGGCTTCTTCGACCTGATCGACCAGCACCAGGCACAGATCACCCGGTTGCAGGCGGCTCAAAGCGGTGTCGATGGCCAGGAACTCGCCGTGGATCTCGTCGACGTTGCGGGTGCGCGGTGCACCTTCCAGGCCCTGGCGCAGCAGGGCCAGCACTTCACCGTCTTCACGGCCGCGCTGGCAGGCGTCCTGGTACAGGATCACGTCGTCAAAGGCCTTGCCGAGGATCTGCGTCTGTTCGGTGATGTCTTCGTCGCGGCGGTCACCGGCGCCGGAAATGACGACCGAGCGGCGCTTGCCCGGCATCGCGTTCACGGCGTCGACCAAGGCGCGCATGGCATCCGGGTTGTGGCCGTAGTCGGCGATCAGGGTGGCGCCGCGGTAGTCCATCACGTTGAAGCGGCCGGGGGCGTTGTCAGCGTCATTGACGAAGCTGGCCACACCGGCGCGGATGGCGTCCCACGACAGGCCCACGCCCCAGGCGGCGGCCACCGAGGCCATGGCGTTGTCCACCTGGAAGCCGATGGTGCCGCTGCGGGTGAGTGGCACGTCGGTCAGCGGAATCGATTCGCGCCAGTTGCCTTCCGAGGCCACGATGTGGCCGTCGTCCACGAACACGCAGCGCTGGCCCTGGGCGCGGTGGGTGGCCAGCACAGGGTGGTGCCGGTCCGCCGCGAAATAGATGATGCGGCCCGGGCAGGTCGGGGCCATCGACACGCAGTGCGGATCGGTGGCGTTGAGCACCGCGTAGCCATCGGTCGACACGTTCTGGACGATGACGCGCTTGAGCACCGCCAGGTCTTCGACCGTGGTGATGAAGTTCAGGCCGAGGTGGTCGCCGGCACCGATGTTGGTGACCACGGCCACCTGGCTGCGGTCGTAACCCAGGCCTTCGCGCAGGATGCCGCCACGGGCGGTTTCAAACACGGCGGCGTCCACGTCCGGGTTCATCAGCACGTTGCGCGCGCTGCGCGGGCCCGAGCAGTCGCCGGAGTCGATCTGGCGGCCGTTCACGTGTACGCCGTCGGTGTTGGTCATGCCCACACGCAGGCCGCTGGCGGCGAACAGGTGGGTGATCAGGCGCGAGGTGGTGGTCTTGCCGTTGGTGCCGGTGACGGCCACCACCGGGATGCGGCCGTTTTCGCCGGCCGGATACAGGTGGTTGATGATGGCTTCACCCACCGCGCGGCCCTTGCCGAAGGACGGCGACAGGTGCATGCGCAGGCCAGGGGCCGCGTTCACTTCCACCACGCCGCCGCTCTGCTCTTCGAGCGGGCGGATGACGTTGTCGCACACCACGTCGACGCCGCAGATGTCGAGACCGATCATCTGCGCGGCGGCCACGGCGCGTGCCGCCACTTCCGGGTGCACGTCGTCGGTCACGTCGGTGGCGGTGCCGCCGGTCGACAGGTTGGCGTTGTTGCGCAGGATGACGCGCTGGCCCTTGGGCGGCACCGAGGCCGGCGTCAGGCCTTGCAGTTCGAGGCGCGCCACGGCGATGTCGTCGAAGCGGATCTTGGTCAGCGACGTGGCGTGGCCATCACCACGGCGCGGGTCGGCATTCACCTGGTCCACCAGCTGGCGCACCGTGTGCTCACCGTCGCCGATCACGTGGGGCGGGTCACGCCGGGCCGCAGCCACCAGCTTGTTGCCCACCACCAGCAGGCGGAAGTCGCTGCCGGGCAGGAACTTCTCGACCATCGGGTGGCCGTATTCCTCGGCGGCCTTGTAGGCGGCGTCGAGTTGGTCGCGGGTGGTGATGTTCACCGTCACGCCCTTGCCCTGGTTGCCGTCTTGCGGCTTGAGCACCACGGGCAGGCCGATCTCCTCGGCCACTTCCCAGGCCTCGTCGGCGCTGCCCACCGGGCGGCCCACCGGCACCGGCACGCCAGCGGCGGCCAACAGCGTCTTGCACAGGTCTTTGTCTTGGGCGATGGATTCGGAGACTGCGCTGGTTGAATCCACTTCAGCCGCCCAGATGCGGCGCTGCTTGCTGCCCCAGCCGAATTGCACCAGCGAGCCGCTGGTCAGGCGGCGGTAGGGAATGCCGCGAGCCACGCCGGCATACACGATCGAGCCGGTGGACGGCCCGAGGCGCACGTCTTCGTCCAATTCGCGCAACTCGGCCACGACGGCGTCGGCGTCGAAGGTGCCCTCGGCGCTCAGAGCCGCTTCCACCAGCGCCACGGCGGCATCAAACGCCTTGCGGCCGACCACCTCTTCCGTGTACTCCACCACCACCTGGTAGGTGCCGGCTTCGGTGGTTTCGGTGGTGCGGCTGAAGGTGACCGGGCAGCCGGCCTGGGCCTGCAGCGCCAGGGCGGCGGTTTCAACCACGTGGGCCAGCGACGTGATGTCGGGCTGGCGCCGCATCGAACCCAGCGCCGGGAACAGCGTGCGCAAGCGGGTTTCGAAGCCGGGCAGGCTGGTCAGGGCGCGTTCGGCTTCCTGGCAGGCCACGACGGATTCGATGGCGGTGTGACGGCTCCACAGGTTGGGGCCGCGAAGTGCGCGAGTGCGTGAAATGTCCATGGCGTGTTTTTTTGACGACGTCTGCAGCGTGGGTGGGCTGTCTGGCTGGGTCTTGAGAATAGAGCAGAACGGGCTGGTGAATCAGACCGGCGGCTGCAATTCGAAGGTCTCGATGCCGGCGGCAATCAATTCAGGCCCGATGCCGAAGGCCCAGGCGGTGGCCACAGCCGCCAGCAGGGCTTCGCTCAGACCGTGGTTGCCGGCTTCACCCTTGCGGGCCAGCAGGCCAGCCAGGTCGAGGCCGGTCTGCACGTCGTTGCCGGTGTGCAGCTGCACGCGGCCGCCCTTGATCGTCACGGCGCGGCCACCGGCCTGCACATGTTCCAGCAGGGCCGTGGGCAGGCTGTCGCCCCAGGCGTACATCAGCACGCTGCCGTCGCACAGCTCGGCCATCTCGGCGATGCGCGCATCGTTGGCGTTCAGCACGCCAACGCCATCAGACAGCACCACGTCGATCTGGGTGCGCAGCACCTTGAACATCGGCGACTCGTCGTGGATGTCGTGGTGGGCCAGGCCTTCCCAGCCACCCATGTCGGTGACCACGCCCACATGGCAACGGTCATAGGGCAGGCCGTCGCCGAGGATCATCGCGGCGCTGTTCTCGAACACGGCGGCCTGGGCCTCGCGGTTCATCAACAGGCGGTGGCTGGCATCCCAGAACTGCTTGCCGGTGCGGGCGATGCGGCGGCTGCCGAGGAACAGACCGTCCTGGCAGGCCAGCGCGGTGGGCTTGCCGGCCAGGTGGATCAACCAGGTCACGGCGCGGGCGATGGTGGCGGTGTGGCGCGTGCCGGCCACGCCGACGATCGGCACACGGCCCGGGCGCGGGTCATGGTCAGACTCAGGAAACAGGTGCTCGACGATGGCCTGGCCGACCGGGCGCGGCTGGCCTTCGGCGGGCTTCAGGTGCATCAGCAGGCCGGGGCCGGCATTGATCTCGACGATGGCGCCGCCCTGGGCTTCCAGCGGGCGGCCGATGTCTTCGCACACCAGGTCGACACCGGCGATGTCCAGGCCCACGGCCCGCACACCCAGCGACACCACATGGGCCACGTCCGGGTGCAGGTCGTCGGTGCAGTCGATCGCGACGTTGCCGTTGCGCTGCACCAGCAGGCGCTTGCCGGCCGGCAGCACCGACTGGCCGTCCAGGCCCTGGCGCTTCAGGTCGAGCAGGATGACTTCGTCTTCAGCGATGTTGAGCCGGTTCAGCGGATGCGCTTCGGTGGTGCCGCGGCGCGGGTCGGAGTTGATCTGGCTGTCGATCAGCTGGGTCACGGTGCTGTGGCCGTCGCCGGTCACCCAGGCCGATTCGCCACGGGCTGCGGCCACCACCTTGCCGCCCACCACCAGCAGGCGGTGTTCGTTGCCGCGGATGCAGCGCTCCACCAGCACTTCGCTGCCGTGCTTGTCCGCCAGCTCGAAGGCGGCGCGGATGTCAGCTTCTTCGGTCAGGTCGAGCGTCACGCCGCGGCCGTGATTGCCGTCACTCGGCTTGATCACCACCGGGCCGTCCATGTCCCGGGCTTCCGACCAGGCTTCATCGGCACTCGCCACCACCACGCCTTCGGGCACGGGCACGCCGCAGGCCTTCAGCAGGGTCTTGGTCAGGTCCTTGTCGCCGGCGATGCCTTCGGCAATCGCGCAGGTCAGGTCGGTTTCGGCGGTCCAGATGCGGCGCTGGCGTGCGCCGTAGCCCAGCTGCACCAGGTTGCCATCGTTCAGGCGGATGTGCGGAATGCGGCGGTCGGTGGCGGCCGCCACGATGCAGGCGGTGGACGGGCCGAGGTAGCAGTCGTCAATCGCGTCGCGCACCGCGGTGATGGCGGCTTCGACGTCGAAGGCCTCGTCGTTGATCGCGGCCATCAACAGCGCATGGCCTTGCTTCAGCGCTTCACGGCCAACTTCTTCATTGCGGGCGCGGAAGACCATGCGGTAGACGCCGCGCTGCGACACGCTGCGCGTCTGCCCGAAACCCGTGGGCATGCCAGCCAGGTTCAGCAACTCGATCACGCAGTGTTCCAGCGTGTGGCCGGCCCAGGTGCCTTCACGCAGACGCTGGATGAAGCCGCCGCGCTCGCCGACGCCGCAGTGGTGTTCTTCCAGGGCGGGCAGCAGGGCCAGCAGGCGGTCGGTGAAGCCGGGCAGCAGGTTCGAGGGGAAGTCTTCCAGTTCGCCCAGATCGAGCCAGACCTCCATCACCGGGCGGTAGGTCCAGATGTTGGGGCCGCGCAGGTAGGTGATGCGTTGCAGCTGGATGTCGTTTTTCTTCAGGCTCATGGAAGCGTCTTTGGCAAAGGGTGGTGCGGCCAGATGTGGCATTTTGGGGGCTGCGGAGCGGATTTTGCTCGTTGTCTCGTCAGCGCGTTGTGGCCATGCGCCGTCGGCTGGCGCGGCACGGCCTCACATTTGGCGGAAAATCGCCTCTGCCGCCTTCTGGCGACCTACCCCCACCATGCACCATCATCACTCCGAAACTTCCACGGGGGCCTTGCCCCAGCTGCTGCCCGGGACGCCCGCTGCGCCCCTGCTTGCTGGGGAAAACGCCCTGGCTGCACTGGCGGTTGACCTGAACGAGGCGCTGCGATTCGATCAGGGCCAGTTGCTGCTCACCGACCGCCGCTTGCTGGCCCATGCCGCGGGCGCGTCCGAGTGGCAGTCGTTCCCGCTGGAAGACGGGCAGACGCTGCGCCACGTGGACCACGCCGGCGTGGGCACGCTGGAGTTGTGCACAGCCGAGCGCCGCATCGCCCGCTGGCGCTTCACGCTGGGTGTGAACGTGCAGGCGCTGCGCCTGGTGCGCCGTTTCGAGCAGTTGCAGCAATCACGTGCCACCGGCCAGGTCGAGGAGGGCGACGACGCCACCCGCTGCCCGTCGTGCCGCGCACCGCTGCCGGCCGACAGCGACGAGTGCGAGGTCTGCACCCGTGAGCTGAACAGCCCGCCGAGCACCTGGGTGCTGCTGCGCCTGTGGCGCTTCGCCCAGCCCTACCAGGGCCGCCTGCTGATCGGCTTTCTGCTGATGCTGGCGTCCACGGCCGCCACGCTGGTGCCGCCGTACCTCACCATTCCCTTGATGGACGAGGTGCTGATCCCGTTCCAGAACGGCCAGAAGATCGACACGCATTACGTGCTGCTGCTGCTGTCGGGCCTGCTGGGCTCGGGCCTGCTGGCCTGGGGCCTGGGCTGGATCCGCACCTGGCTGCTGGCGCTGGTGTCCGAACGCATCGCGGCCGACCTGCGCACCACCGCCTTCGAGCACCTGCTCGGCCTGTCGCTCGACTATTTCGGCGCCAAGCGCACGGGTGACTTGATGGCCCGCATCGGCTCCGAGACCGACCGCATCTCGGTGTTCCTGTCGCTGCACGCGCTCGATTTCGCGACCGACGTGCTGATGCTCGCCATGACCTCGGCGATCCTGTTCTCGGTCAACCCGTGGCTGGCGCTGGTGACGCTGCTGCCGCTGCCCTTCATCGCCTGGATGATCCACACCGTGCGCGACCGCCTGCGCACCGGCTTCGAGAAGATCGACCGGGTCTGGGGCGAAGTGACCAATGTGCTGGCCGACACCATTCCGGGCATCCGGGTGGTGAAGGCCTTTGCCCAGGAAAAGCGCGAAGCCACCCGCTTCCGCGAAGCGAACATGGCCAACCTGGCCGTCAACGACCGGCTCAACAAGACCTGGAGTCTGTTCACGCCCACGGTGTCGCTGCTCACCGACATGGGCTTGCTGGTGGTCTGGGCGTTCGGCATCTGGCAGGTCAGCCGCGGTGAAATCACCGTCGGTGTGCTGAGCGCCTTCCTGGCCTACATTGGCCGCTTCTACGGCCGGCTTGATTCGATGAGCCGCATCGTCTCTGTCACCCAGAAGGCGGCGGCTGGCGCCAAGCGCATTTTCGACATCCTCGACCATGTCTCCACCGTGCCTGAGCCGGCTGATCCGGTGAAGCTGCCGCCGGGCGGCCTGAGTGGCGGCGTGACGATGGAGAACATCGCGTTCCGCTATGGCAACCGCTCGGTCATCCGTGGCCTGAACCTGGAGATCAAGCCGGGCGAGATGATCGGCCTGGTGGGCCACAGCGGCTCGGGCAAGAGCACGCTGGTGAACCTGCTGTGCCGCTTCCATGACGTGACAGATGGTTCGATCAAGGTCGACGGCATCGACCTGCGCCGCATGGCGGTGGCCGATTACCGCCGCCACATCGGCCTGGTGTTGCAGGAGCCCTTCCTGTTCTTCGGCACGATCGCCGAGAACATCGCCTATGGCCGGCCTGACGCCACCCGCGCCCAGATCGTGGCGGCGGCCCGCGCGGCCCACGCCCACGACTTCATCCTGCGTCTGCCGCAGGGCTATGACTCGCTGGTGGGTGAACGTGGCCAGGGCTTGTCGGGTGGTGAGCGTCAGCGCATCTCGATCGCCCGCGCGCTGTTGATCGATCCGAAGTTCCTGATCCTCGACGAAGCCACGTCGGCGGTGGACACCGAGACCGAGAAGGAAATCCAGCGCGCGCTCGACAATCTGGTGCAGGGTCGCACGACGATCGCGATTGCCCACCGCCTGTCAACGCTGCGCAAGGCCGACCGCCTGGTGGTGATGGACCGTGGCGAGGTGGTGGAAGTCGGCCCGCACGACGAGCTGATGGCGCGCCAGGGCCACTACTGGCGCCTGTATGAGGCCCAGGCCCGCAAGGCCGAATCCGATGACGAAGGCAGCGACCACGACGCCGTGCTGTTGTCGAGCCAGTTGCCCCAGCCGTCGGCGCACAGCGCCACGGCCGGTTGAAGGAGACACGCATGAGTTCAGCCACCACCGCGTCCAGCAACGCACCGTTCACGCTGAGCCGTGATGCGCTCGGGCGCCTCGTCTACACCGACGCCGAAGGCCACAGCCAGATCGGCGTGGTGCCGGTGCGGGCCTTTCCGCTGGCCGCACCCGACGAAGGCATCTCGATGGTCGGCCCGGAAGGCAAGGAGTTGTTCTGGGTCGAACACCTGAGCCAGTTGCCCGCCGGCCAGCGCCAGTTGCTGGAAGACGAGCTGGCCAGCCGCGAGTTCGTGCCGCAGATCAAGCGCCTGCTGTCGGTCTCGACCTTCTCCAGCCCCAGCACCTGGACCGTGGACACCGACCGCGGCGTGACCACGCTGGTGCTCAAGGGCGAGGAAGACATCCGTCGCCTGCCGGGCGCCCGTTCCAGCCTGCTCATCACCAGCGGACACGGCATCGTGTTCCTGGTGCCTGATCTGCTGGCCATGGACCGCCACAGCAAGAAGCTGCTTGAGCGCTTCCTCTGATCCGCTGACAGCCACGCACACCACGGCGGCATGATTCGCCAGTGAGTCGCCCATGAAAAAAGGCCGGTAGCGATACCGGCCTTTTTGCTTGATGGGTTTGCGGTCAGGCTGCTCGCCGCGCCTCAGTGCAGCATCAAGGAATTGCCCGCGTCATTGGGCAACCGGAAGGTGGCGACCACGCTGGTCAGGCGGTGCGCCTGGTCCTTCAGCGATTCGGCGGCAGCGGCGCTTTCTTCCACCAGCGCGGCGTTCTGCTGCGTCATCTGGTCAAGCTGGCTGACCGCGTTGTTGACCTGGCCGATGCCGTCGCTTTGCTCGGCGGCTGCGGCGGTGATCTCGCCGATGATGTCGCTGACGCGCTGCACCGACGCCACGATCTCGTTCATCGTGTTGCCGGCGTCAGCCACCAGGCGTGCGCCCAGTTCGACCTTGTCGACGCTGGTGCCGATCAGGCTCTTGATCTCACGCGCGGCTTCGGCCGAGCGTTGGGCCAGTGAGCGCACTTCGCCGGCCACCACGGCAAAACCACGGCCCTGCTCGCCTGCGCGGGCGGCTTCCACGGCGGCGTTCAAGGCCAGGATGTTGGTCTGGAAGGCGATGCCGTCGATCACGCCGATGATGTCGGAGATCTTCTTCGAGCTGTGGTTGATCTCGTCCATGGTCGAAACCACCTGAGACACCACGCTGCCGCCACGTGCAGCCACATCAGCGGCCGACGAGGCCAACTGGTTGGCGGTGCGGGCCGAATCGGCCGTCTGGTGCACGGTGCCCGACAGCTCAGTCACCGAGCTGGCGGTTTGCTGCAGGCTGGAAGCCGTGCGTTCCGTGCGCTGCGACAAGTCCTGGTTGCCGCTGGCGATTTCCTGCGAGGCGGTCGCCATCGAATCCGAGCCTTGGCGCACCGTGGCCACGATGCCGGCCAGGCCCTGGCTCATGTCACGCATCGCACTGAGCAGGCTGGCGCCATGGCTGGCGTCCACCTCCACGCGCTGCGACAAGTCGCCGCCGGCCATCTGCTGCAGCACGGCGCGGGCATATTCCGGCTCGCCGCCGATCTGCGCCCAGATGCTGCGCACCAGGATGGTCGAGCCGATGCCCAGCGCAGCCACCACAGACAGCGCCACCACCACCATGGCCGTCAGGCCGGCCTGAACGCCGGATTCGGCCGAGGCGATGCCCGCGTCCATCGCTGACTTGGCGTTGTCGCGGGTTTTGCGCACGCTGGCTTCCAGCGTCTTGTAGGCCGATTGCATCTTCGGCACGGCCACGGCTTGGTCGCCTTGCTTGGCGCCCAGCAGGATGCTGGCCGCTTCCAGGGTGGCCGTGGAATATTCATTGAACTGGGATTGCAGCGCAGCCACTTCCGCGTCCTTGCCTTGCAAGCCTTTCAGCTTGGCCAGCTGGGCGCTCATGGCCTTGCTGCGTTCTTCCACATCCTTCAGACGTTCCTTTTCACCCTCGGCCACGGCGCTCTGCACCACGGCCACGAGGGATTCAAGCTGACCGGCGAACTCGGTCACGCCGTCGAGGTACGGATAGTCCGCCGTGCCCATCTGGTGGATGGTGCCCGTGGTGCGCTGCGAGACCCAGGCCACGACGCTGACGCCGAGCACAAAGATGAGTGCCGCCGCGATCGGCAAGAGCCAGATTCGTTGTTTGAGTCCCATGGGGAGTCTCCGTACTTCTTTCAGATCCAAAGGAGGAAGGTCAGGGCTGGTGCGGTCAGTCCGCCACCAGCACCGACTTCACGGTGCCGTCCACCGCCGATTTCTCGATGTAGCCGATCGCGTCAGGGTTGGCTGCCACGAACTTCTTCACCTCGGCCGAACTGGCCAGCGGCTTGGGCGGCGTCGCCTTGCCGGAGAAGGTCAGGCGCGACCAGGCGGCCTTCACCTGCGCACCGGTCTTGCCGGTGACCTTGCCGTAGAACTGCTCGTACACGGGGCTGCCTTCCGGCTGGTCGGCCATGGCGGCGGTGGCGCCCGAGGGCAGGGTGCCGACCTTGCCCAGGAAGATGGCGCTGACCTGTTCAGCCGTCATGCTGCCGGTGGCGCTTTTCGGGTTGACGATGACAGCGACTTCAGCCGAAGCCAGCGTCGCGGCGCTGGCGAGGGTCAGACCAAGAACCAGGCGCTTGCAGAGAGAGATATTGAGCATGTTGCCGGGCTCCTTCAGAACACGTGATCGACCGACAGGCCGTAGACATTGACACTGGCGCCGTCACCGAATCCGGTTTGCGGGTAGCCGAACAGGCCGCGGCCGCCGTCGGTCTTGATGTGCTCCATCTGGAACTTCAAGGCGGTGTTGCGATAGGCGTCCCAGCGCAGGCCGAGCGCCGCGCTCTTCTGGCCCAGCGCCTGGGTGGCCACGGCGCCGTCCACTGCCATCGACAGGCCGGTCAGTGCCGGTGCAACGCCCTTGGGGATCGTGTTCACGACATTGCTGTCGTCGACCTTGATGGCGGAGATGACGGCGTACGGCGTGAAGTTGCCGATCCGGTAGCCCACCGAGGTGTACCAGCCGGTGGTGTCCGACACATAGCTCTGGTTCTTGCGGCGGGTGTATTCAGCGCTCGCCACCCAGTTGCCCTGGTCGTAACCCAGGCCCAGGCCCGAGAACGAGGCCGGCTTGTTGGTGGGGTCCAGTTGCTGGGCGACGCTGGTGAAGCCCGCGCCGTTCACCACGGTCAGCAGGCCGTTCAGGGCGGCGTTGTGCACCGTCAGCTTGCTTTCCACATGGCCCAGGCGCAGCGTCCAGCCGCCGTCCAGCTCCACCGTGGCGTTCAGGCCGTAGATGTCCTTCAGGTCGAGCTTGTTGCCCGTGTAGACGGCCGACGACTTGCCACCAAACAGCTGCGTGTTCACGGTGGCGCCAGCCAGCTGGAATTGCCAGCTGATGTCAGCGCCGTCGGCATGGCTCACCGGCACCTGACCGTACACGTCCAGCGGCGGACGCATCCACACGTTGGCGTAGTTCACGTCGCGGAAGTCGGAGACCGAAAAGATCGGCAGGCCGATGCGGCCCACGCGCACGCCGACTTGCGGCGTCAGTTGCGCCTTCACGAAGGCCCATTCGACGGTCGGCGTCCAGTTGCCGTCGCCGGTGTACTTGGTGATGACCTGGCCGGTGGCCGAGAACATGCTGTTCAGCTTGCCCGAGAGTTGCAGGCCCAGCTTGGTGTCGGGCGTGAACGAGGCCGAGCGCGTGGCGCCGTCGTCCGCTTGACCCGGCACGCCGAAGACGGCGCGGCTTTCGGTGGTGCGCACGACGCCCGCCGTGGCAAAGCCTGAGAAATTCAGCGAAGTTTCGTCGCTCTGAGCGTGGGCCAGGCCGCAGGCAGCAGCGCAGGCCAGGGCCAGCAGGCGTGGTGAGGGGGTGCGAAGCGCGTTCATTGTCTTCCTGTGTGGTGAAGGTCTTGTCCATGGCATGCGGCAGCCTGACCAAGTGGCTGTCTCGGACACATGCATTCAACTTCGGCCACTTTGCCTATTCCTTGAGCATCCAATCCCCGGAATACGGCGCCGATGCGCGCCATATTCCTCATGCAAAGGCGAAGCCCGCCACGTAGCGCCTGGCCAGATAAATACTTGCGCGGGGACCATCCCCGGCTTCGTGCGGGGCCGACTAGACTGACGCCATGAACTTGCCCGATGACGAATTGAATGACGCAAGCGCCGATGCAGCGGTGCACGAGGCCCGCCTGTGGCGCGACAAGGGATGGACCGCCCAGGTCTTCAAGAACGAAGACGACGATGGCTGGGCCGTGGGCATGACGCGCGACGGCGAGAGTGAGCCCGCGCTGGTCGGCCCGTGGACGATGGGCCGCGACAAGAAGAACCCGAAGCCGCTGGATGTGAACGCCTTCAACACGCTGGTGAAAACCGCGTCTGAAGTGATCCGCCGGCATGAGCAGCACCTGCAGGCCACGCTGCACAAGCAGGTGGTGGTCAATCTGGGTGATCGGCGCATCACCGTGTGCCTCGACATCGAACCCGATGACGAAAACCCCCAGGCGAGCCTGAGCGCGCTCGATGAGGGGGATGAGTGCCTCGCCCGCGTGCCGGTGTCGCCGGGCTTCAAGCTCGACCGGGCCAGTGCCACGGCGTGGATCGAGGCCGACTTCGCGCGCCCTGGCCGCCGCGCTGACTGATCAGCGGCCCGCGGTTTGGCCGCGGCGCCGCCGATCGCCTCAGCGCCGTGCGCGGGGCGTGAAGTTCAGGCTGACCGACAGCCGCGTGGCGCCGGACACCTGAACCGGCACGGCCGGCTGCTCGATGAACTGCTGCGGGTGCCACACCACCACCTGCAAGGCGCCGTCCGGCACATTGGCCAGTTGCACCGAGCCATCGGCACCGCTGATGCCGTGCCAGGGTGAGTCGGTCACATACAGGCTGCCCTGCATGCGCGAGTGCAGCAGGCAGCCGAGCGTCACCGGCCCGGGCCCGCCTTCAATCACCACCTCAGGCGACGACGAGGGCTTGGTGGAGCCGGCATCGGAGCCGGCGATGCGGTACTCGAACACCTGCGCCTGGCTGCCCTTGACGTGGTGATCGAAGCTGTCGCGATTGGTGAAGCGCACCTTGGTGCCCGGCGTGACAACGCTCACGGCCGGCACGAAGCGCATGCCTTGCTGGGTGATTTCCACTGGCGCCATGGCTGACACCCGCGGTGCCAGACCGGGGCTGCGTACCACCACGGCCACATCGGCCACGGGTTGGCCACTGGCGTCCACCACGCGAACGGTCAAGGTGGCTGCGCTGGCGCTGGCCATCAAGGTCCATCCCAGTGCCAGGGCGCTGGCAAGCAAGCGAGTCTGCCGGTTCATCGCACGGTGATGCTGTCGCGGTGCATCGGCGCCAGGGCCGCCAGCAGGCGGTTCTGGGCAGTGAAGGGAATGCCGCGCGCGTCCATCGACTGCTGCAGCACTTCCACCAGCGCATTGAAGTCTTGCTTGCGGATGTCCATATCGCGGTGGGCGGTCTTCATGTCGGCGCCTTTGTAGGCGCAGCCGCCGCCCAGCACCTGGCAGAACTGATCCGCCAGCTTGGTGGCCAGCTCAGGCGCATTGGTCTTCTCGAAGAAGGGGGCGGTGCGCGGATCGCGCTGCAGGCGGGCCACGAAATCGGTGCCCAGCTCACCCAGGCCGGCGCGGGCGCCGAAGGCGGCGAAGGTGCTGGAATCCAATGGTGCCGTGGTGGTGGCGGTGCTGGTGGGGGCTGCTGCCGGCATCGCAGCTTGTGCGTGCGCAGCCGGGCCGTGCAGGGTCAGCCAGGCGCCCAGCAGCGTGGCCGTGAGCGTGGCGGGGGCCTTGAAGAAGGCGGTGCGAAGGGTGTGTGCAGTCATGGCGGCGTTCATTGAAATGGGGTGCGGTGTCAGAAGGCCACCTGGGCCGACAGGTAGGTGCCGGTCTGGCGGCGGGCGGCCACGGCAGGCACGATGCGGCCGAGGTCCACATGGGCCAGCGTCAACGACAGGTGCTTGTTCGGTGCCCAGGCCACGAACACATCCTTCCAGTCGTCTTCCTTCAAGCCGGCGCCGAGGATGGACGGGTTGAGGTTGTCGGGCTTGGCGCGGTATTCCACGCCCACCACCAGGTCCTTGCGCAGCAGCCAGGCCAGCGACACCTCCGGCATCAGCCGCATCTTGGTGTGACCGGTGCCGCCGAAGCCCAGCAGGCCGTTCTGGTTCGCCTTGGTGGCGCGCAGCGTGCCGTTCACCAGCACGCCTTGGGCCAGGAACAGCTTGGTGGCGCTGAGGTAAACATCCACGCCATCGGTGCGGGCGCCCAGTGCCGCGAGCGTGGGGGCCAGGCCACCCGCATCCAGCGTCTTGGATTCGATGCCCACGGCCAGTTGCGGCATCCAGGTGTCGCTGTCGAGCACAGCATCACCGGCGAAGTGCCACTTGGCCCCGACGATGTTCTGCTTCAGGCGCAGGCCGGGCAGGCCCAAGGCGGTGCCGGTGTTGCCGGTATCGAAATCCTGCCGGGCGATGGACAGCTCAAACTGGTCGTTCCAGGCCACGGTTACGCCGCCGGTGTTCATCGCGTAGTCGCCGGTGCGCACGCTGGTCAGGTGGGCGGTGGCGCCCCATTGCCCTTCGGTGGCGTAGCTGCCAGTCACGGCCCAGGGCGTGAGGCCACCGCCCGCCGCGCCGTCAATGCTGCTGACACCGCCGGTCAACAGCAGCTTGCCGTCGGCGGCCTTCGCGGGCGGCATCGTGCCCAGCAGCCCACCCGCCAGGGCCAGGCCCATGGCCAGCCGTGCCGCTGGCAGGGCATTCAGACGGGTCGTGCGAGCGGCGGTGGCCGCTGAGCGGGAAGGTGCGTGCATGGAGGAGCCTGTGTGGGTGAACGTGACGGATCGGGCCGAATGGCGTATTGATCCACCTTCGGGATACGCAGCACGGCTGGCACTGGATGCACCCATTTTGAGAAAAGGGTCTTTCGCGGCAGACTCGGGCAGATGCCACGACGCCGGCGCGCCGTCACCACACCGTCAAGACACAGTGCCGAAATGCAGGCGGGCCCGCGGCGGGTGCTGCCCAGGCTGGGCAGACTGGCGCTCGTCTTTCATTTCCTCGTCCTTTTCAGGAGCACGACATGGACATTTCCACGTTCCAACACTTCCTCAGCACCACAGCCACCGAGCTGGCCATCAAAGTGCTGGCTTCAATCGCCTTCTGGATCATCGGCCGCTGGCTGATCGGCCGGGTGGTGGGCCTGATGCAGGCCGCGATGGGCCGCAACCATGTCGATCCGACGCTCACCAAGTACCTGGGCAACATCCTGGCGGTGGCGTTGAACATTGCCCTGGTGCTCGGCATCCTGGGCTACTTCGGCATCCAGACGACCTCGTTCGCGGCCTTGCTGGCGGGCGCCGGTGTGGCCATTGGCGCGGCCTGGAGCGGCATGCTGGGCAACTTCGCGGCGGGCGCCTTCATGCTGGTGCTGCGCCCGTTCAAGGTGGGTGACTTCGTGTCGGTTGGCGGCATCACCGGCACCGTGCATGAGCTGGGCTTGTTCGCCACCACGCTGGTCACGCCCGACAACGTGATGACGCTGGTGGGCAACGGCAAGATCTTTGCCGACACCATGCAGAACTTCAGCGCCCTGCCGGCGCGACGCGTCGAGCGCACCGCCCAGCTGGCCGTGGGTGTCGACCCGATCGACGCCATCGCCCGCCTGCGCGCGGCCGTGAGCCAGATTCCCAACGTGGTGGCCCAGCCTGCACTGGAGGTGGCCCTGCTCGACATGAACCTGAATGGCCCGGTGATTGCCGTGCGCCCGTACTGCGCCAACGAGCACTACTGGCAGGTGTACTTCGACACCAACGAAACGATCGTCCGCGTGGCCCGTGAAGCTGGCTGGCCCGCACCGACCCCGGCGCTGGTGAGCCGCATCATCCAGGCCGGCTGAGGCTTGGTGTCAGGCGGTTGATCCTCAGGGCGCCGGTTGGGCGCTCACGGTGAGACCGCCGCCTGCAGCCGCGCCAGCTTGCCGGCATACAGCCCCTGCTCATGCGTGGGGCTGTGCTGCACGGCCAGGGCCAGGTGGCGGCTGGCCTGCTCAGGCTGCTTCAATTGCAGATAGGCCTGGGCCAGCCAGACGTGCACGTCGCGCTGGGTAGCGTCGCGCTTCAGCAGGCGCTCCAGCAAGGCACGCGCAGTGCCGGCGTCGCCGCTTTGCAGCGCGGCCTGCGCCCTGCGGAATTCGCCCCACGGCGCCTCCCGCTGCAGGCGCGCCAGCCGCGCTTCACTGCGCGCCGCTTCGTCGGCTTGCCCCAGTGCGCGTTGCACGGCCGCCAGGTTGCCCAGCACGCCCGGGCTGTCCGGTTGCTGGCGCAGCGCCATCTGCCAGGTCTGCTCCGCCGGGGCCAGCAGGCCCTTGCGCTGGTAGATCACGCCCAGGGTATTGAGTGCCGGCGTGAAGTTCGGATCACGCCGCAAGGCGGCCTGCGCCCAGGCATAGGCATCGTCCGGCGCGCCGCTCAGCAAATGTTCTACCGCCCGGTTGTTCATGAACATCGTGACGATCGTGGCTTCGGTGATGGTGCGGCTGGGTTGCCCCTGCATCAGCTCGTGCGGCAGGAAATCGACCACCAGCGACATGCCGCTGTCGTCCGTCCAGACGCTGCCTTGCGCGCGCTGGCCCAGCACCAGGTTCACATGGTCATTCACCACCAGCACGTCGCCGGCCAGGCTCCAGCTGGCCTCCACCTGCACCTGCTGGAAATGCACGTTCAAGCCCAGTGCCCGGGCCATGGCCGCTGACAGGATCACCAGCGACAGGCAGTTGCCTGAGCGCGCCTCGAACGCCTCTGCCGCCGTACGGGTGATGCGGGCGTCGTAATCGAGCTTCAATTGCTGGCTGGCCTGCAGCGCGCGGTAGAGGCCGCGCAGGCGCCCCTCCGATTGCAGGCGGGGGCCGAGCTCCACCCGAAGGTAACGCTGCATCTCGTCGCTCAGCGTGAACAGCTGGCTGACGTCGACCGGCTGCTGCGGCGGGCTGAAGGCTGCGTCTTGCCAGAGCGCTGCATCGGCCAGCTGCGGGGTGGGTGGGGGCGTCATGCAGGCAGTGAGGCAAGCAGACAGGCCCAAAGACACGCCTGCCACGACACAGGCTCGCCAGACGGGGTTGGATCGGCACGGCATGGTCGACTCCTTCTAACGCCACGGGGCAGCGCACCCCGGCGGTCCATCCTAGGCGCAAGCGGAAGGCGGCGCCATCGAGGGTGATGCCGAGGCAGCGTCAGGAAAAGCTGACCAGCACCACGCTGTCGCTGGCCACGCTGGCCCAGACGGGCGTGCCGGGCTCTGGCAGCTGTCCTTCTCCCGGGCCGGCGTACCACAGCCCATGCCAGAGCCCATGCAGCAGCCCGCCGCCGGGCAAGGCCAGCGTCACGCCCACATGGGCGCTGCCCGGCCGGCAGGCCTGCAGCGTGCCCTGCCAGCGCGTCAAGTGGGCGGCGGCCCGCGGCTTGGTGGCGCGCACCTGCACCCAGGGCGCCTTGATGAGTGCGAACAGCGTCTGCCCGGGCGCCAGGCCCATCTCGTGCACCGCCTCGGGCGTGACGCTGGCCAGCAGCGGGCCATCGGCGCCCAGGTCCAGTTGCACGTCGACCATGCCACCGCGGTCCACCAGTTGCAACACCGTGGCGGCGAACTGGTTGCGGGCGCTGCTGCGCATGGTGAGGCGCCGCAGGTGGCTGCGCAGCGCCTCGGGGGTGCTGTCAGGCGGCAAGGTGCCGAGCCGGTTCAGCACATCCTGCTGCGAGCTGGCCATGGCCCGGTACAGTGCCATCAGCTGCCGGGCGTGGGCGGTCAGACGGGTGCCGCCGCCGCCCGCGCCGCCGGTGAGCCGCTCCACCAGCGGCGTGTCAGACAGGCTGCTCATCGTGTTGAGCATTTCCCACGCTGCCTTGTACGACATGGGCACATGGGCCGCCGCCCGATTGAGTGAGCCGTGCGCATCGATGGCCTCCAGCAGCCGCATGCGGGTGTCGTCCAGCAGGCTGCCCTGCGGGCCTTGCAGCGCAAAGTGTCCGGTCAGCGGGGTGGTGGCGGCCGCCTTGGCAGCCGTCGGTGGGCGACGCCGTTCAGTCATGGGGGGCAGTGTAGGCAGCCCTGGCGCAAAACCTGCTGAGCATGAGGAAGAAGACCAACACCCATGGAGGCCATCATGATCACTGCACCGTTGCTGGGCATCGTCCAGGAGACGGGCGACGCTGTCATCACGCTGCTGGGCGATCAGGACCAGGGTGAACTGCTGGCCAGTGTCGCCACGCGGGCGGAAGTGGCGCAGCAGTTGTCAGCCCTGGCGTCGGTGATGCGCTCAGCCCCGGACAAACTGGTCAAGGCGATGCCGGAGGTGGATTGGGCGGGCTGGGCTGGCGTGGGCGTCTCGCTGCGCTTCCCGGGGCCGGCTTTTGAGGATGCGCTGTGGTTCGGCGCGCATGCGCTGGTGCCGCACACCTTGGCCCGGCTGGCCGAATACCGGCAGAGTCGGCCGGAGTTGTTCAGGTGGTGGGGCTGAGCCCGCAGCGCATTAGCCCGCAGCGGTTCAGCGCTTCAGCCGTTGGGCACTTCACCCGTTGGGCACGTCACCCCTGCAGGCGTCGCAGCTCTTCCGGCGTGTTGGCGTTGGCAAACGCCGCGGCGTTGTCAAACACGACGGTGGCGCAGCGGTGCTGGGCCGTCCACACATCGATCTTGCGCTGACCTGATTGCGTGAACGCGACCAGGCTTTCCATCAGCGAGGTCTTCATCAGGCAGAACACCGGCTGCACCTGCACCTTCAAGGTGCCATCGGCCGAGCCCTCGTCGGGCTCCATCGTGGCCGCCATGGCCAGATCCGCGTCCTCCGCTTCCAGCGCGGCTGCCAGGCGCTGCACCAGGTCGGGCGGAAAGTTCGGCGTGTCGCAAGGCACGGTCACGAGGTACGGGGTTTCGCTGCGCTCCAGCCCGGCCAGAAAGCCCGCCAGCGGACCGGGGAAATCGCTCACCGCATCCGGCCAGACCGGGACGCCCATCGACTCATAGGCGCCGAGGTTGCGGTTGGCATTGATCATCAGATGCCCCACCTGCTGCCCGAGTCGCAGCAGCGCGTGCATGGCCAGCGGCATGCCGAGGTGGTTCTGCAGGCCCTTGTCGACGCCGCCCATGCGGCTGCCGCGTCCGCCGGCCAGGATCAGGCCGGTGATGTCATCGGTGTTGATCACGCTTCAGCCCTCCAGCATGTCGAAGGCTTGTGTTTCCACCTGCATGAAGGCCTGGGTGAAGCCCGCCAGCTGCCGGTACAAGCGCGCCGCCGGGTGCACGGCCACGGTGTCGCAGAGCTTGCCGACCCAGGTTTGCAGGTGGTTGCGGAAGAAGCGGCGCTGCTGCTCCAGGTTGCAGGTGGCGATGTCGTCACCGGCGATGAGCCAGCGCATCACTTCCAGGCCGTAGGCGAGGTGGTCTTCGGTGTCGCCGGAGGTCTCGTCGCGGGTCAGGCCGAGCCGGGCGAGGTCGTCGCGCAGCACGGCCAGCGGCTTCTCGTTCAAGAAGCCCGCCAGGTAAAACGAGCCGAACAGGAAGACCTCGGGCTTGCCGACACCGCCGAACAGCGCATCAAACTCCAGCTTGGCATCGGCCTCGGTGGTGGCCCGCAGGGCGCCCACGAGTTGCTCCCACGGGCCTTCCAGAAAGGCGCCTGATTCGGGCGCCTGCGTCACGGCGACGCCGAACTGGCGCAGCAGGGCCTCATCGGGCGGCGCCAGCCACAGGCGGGCCAGCAGGCCGTACAGCTCGGCACGGGCCAGCTCTTCGCTGTCGTCGGCAGTGGCAAAGCTCAGGGAGCGCAGTTGGTCGGCGTTCATGGCGGTGTGCGTTTCAGAGCTTGGTGATGTGGGTCTGTTGCTGGTCGCTGAACATGTCGACGACGCGGCAGTCGTTGCACATCTTCAGGCGATCGGCGGCGGCGCCCTGGAAGGCC
The DNA here is from genome assembly GCA_002255925.1 of Burkholderiales bacterium PBB6. GTDB lineage: Bacteria > Pseudomonadota > Gammaproteobacteria > Burkholderiales > Burkholderiaceae_C > Ideonella > Ideonella margarita. The sequence goes on from NKIH01000004.1 coordinate 144,726, forward strand.
GGATGGCCCGCCAGCTTGCCCAGCATGTTCTCGATGGCCTTCAGCGTGCCGAAGGGCTTGGCGCAGCGGATGCAGGCGAAGGGCGCAGCCTCATGCAGCACGCGGGCGCTCTTGCGGGCCTTGCCCTCGTCGGCCAGCCACAGGCGCGGCTCGAGCGTGATGGCGGTTTCCGGGCAGGTGCTGACGCACAGGCCGCATTGCACGCAGTTCTTCTCGATGAAGCGCAGCTGCGGCTTTTCGGTGTTGTCGGCCAGTGCGCCTTCGGGGCAGGCGCCCACGCAGGCCAGGCACAAGGTGCAGCGGTCGGTGTTGACCTGCAGGCTGCCAAACGGCGAGCCAGCCTTCGGCAGCGCGATGGCTTCCGGCTTGGTCGGGGCTTGCGAGAGCAGGTGGTCCAGCGCCATGTCGAGCGTGGCGCGCTTGTTGGCCTGGGTGGCCATGGCCAGCGGCTGGGCCACGGTGGCCGCGGGGGCGCAGCGCAGGGCGGTGTCCAGGCTGGCCAGGTCGCGCGCATCGCGGGCTTCCAGCAGGTGCAGGTGTTGGCCGTCAAAGCCCAGTGCGTGGAGGATGGCCTGGGCCACCGCCATCTGCTCAGTCAGGGCCTGGCGGTACTCGGGTGCTTCCTCGTCGGTCAGCAGCACCATGATCTGTGAGGCGCCCATCGCGATGGCCGAGAGCCACAGGTCCAGACCCATGCTGGCGGTGTGCCACACGGCCATCGGCAGCACGCGGGCGGGCACGCCGTGCACATCGGCCTGCGTGCGGGCGGCGCGGCCCAGCTCATCGATCAGCTGGGTGCCGGCGCCCTGGCTGTGCACCAGCAGCGCCGCGTGCTTGCCGCCGGCGCGCTGGTAGGTGCCCACCAGGGTGCGCAGGCGCTTGCCCATGTCGACGGTGTCGGGCGTGGCGTAGGCCAGCGCGCCGCTCGGGCACACGGTGGTGCAGGCGCCGCAGCCGACGCACAGGTGCGGCTCGACGATGATGCCGCCGCCACCCCCCTGGGCGATCACCTGCTTGCTGACGCCCTTGAGCGAGGCATTGCTGCGGATGGCACTGGTCGAGCACACGTCGATGCAGGCACTGCAGCCGATCTGCTCATTGCGGCTGTGGGCGCACAGCTTGTGCGTGTAGTGGAAGAACTTGGGCTTGTCGAACTCGCCCACCATCTCGCGCAGTTGCAGCACGGCGTCCATCCGGCGGCGCTCGTCGCGGCCCGGGTGGAAATAGCCTTGCGGCGGCTGGTGCTGGCTGAAGGCAGGGGCTTCGCGCAGATCGAGCACCAGATCGAACGCTTCGGTGATCGTGGTCGCGCTGCGGTTGAAATCAATCGCGCCGGCCACCTCGCACACCTGCACGCAGGCGCGGTGGCTGTTGCAGCGGGCCAGGTCGACCTGGTAGCTGAAGTCGATCGCGCCTTCGGGGCAGACGTCGATGCAGGCATTGCAACGCGTGCACAGCTCGGCGTCGATCGGGTTGCCGGCCGACCACTGCGCCTCGAACTGACCCAGCCAGCCCGTCAGCCGGGTGAGTTGGCCCGTGTGCACCGGCCAGTCGCGCCGCTGGGGCAGGGCGCCGCCGGGGCCGTCGAGCAGCAGGGTCACGTACAGCTTGTCGGCCAGCAGCGTGGCCATGCGCACGGCGTCATCGGCGCTGCCGATCACCAGCGTGCGGCCAGACGAGCGGTAGGGCACGGTGGCCACCGGCGTGGGGTCGGGCAGCTGGGCCGCGGCGATCAGGGCTGCTAGCTTGGGCGTGGCCTGGGCGCCGTCTTTCGACCAGCCGCCGGTTTCACGCAGGTTGACGAAGCGGATCGGCCGTTCGGTGACCGGCTGGGTGCCTTCGGTGGCCGTGTTCAGGTCGAGGAAGAGCCGGCTCTCCTGGGTGCAGGCCACCAGCACATCGTCGCCCGACTTGGCGGCGCGCTGGAAGCTGCCCGCCTCGCGGCGGCACAGCAGCGAGTGGACCGTCTCCAGGCCGTCGGTATCAGCGCCCGGTGTCTTCGCCAGGGCCTGGCTCAGCGCGGGGGCGTTCAGCGGCAGGGTCCGGTTGCAGTCGCAAATCAGCGTTTTCATCGGGGGTGGGCTCGGGCAGGGTGGGCGTCTCGGAGCGATCGGCTTCGAGCGCGGGGGCTGTGTCGGGGTCGGCGGCGGTGGCCAGGTCGGCGTCGCCTGCCTCAGGGTCGGTCGGGTCTTTGCGGAACAGGCCGAGGGCCTCGCTCTGCACCATCTTTTCCAGCCAGCCTTCTGGCAGCGGGTCGGGCTGGCTGTAGTCGTCGATGTAGATGTCGAGGCCGTCCATCACGTTGTAGTGCGGATCGGCGAACAGCTTCTTCAGCGCGGCATTCCGCACATCGGGATTCACGTCGCGCTGCACGAAGCGGCTGACTTCGTCGCCTACCTGCAGCTCGGCCACATCGGCCAGGGTGGGCGCGGGCGGCTGTGCGGGGTCGGTGGGCTCGGTGGCTGAAGCACCGGCAGGCGGCGTGTTGGCTGGTACCGGCGCTGGAGGTGCGACGGGCACCACGGCGGCCGCTTCAGCCTCCCGCACGTCCGCCTTGCGGCGCGACCAGCGCGAGAAAAATCCGCCAGCCGGGCGGTCGGATTCCGGGGCGCTCATGGCCGAGGCTGCCTCAACGCTGGCCGGGGGCGCGGAACGAGGCCGGGCGCTTGCGCTGCTTGACCTCGGGGCGGTAGTTGGCGTCGGTCCAGGCCTGCAGCCACTCGCGCTCATCGGCACCCAGCGGCAGGTTGTCGACGCGCTCCTGCGCGTCCAGCAGCCGGCCCGCCTCGTTGTACGAGAGCGTGACCTGCTCAGGCCAGGCGCGCGACGGGTCTTCGTCATCGACCCGCCACATCACGAACCACACCGGCGCGCCACTGGTGAGGTTGAGGTAGTAGCCCTCGCCCTCGTCGTGGAACAGCGTGACGTCGAACCCCGGGTACAGCGTCTGCGCCGTCTTGCCGTCGTCGCGCAGCACACGCGGGGCGTCACCGAACAGGCCGGTATCGGGCACCACGTCGGCGATCACGAAGCGCCAGTCTTCCCAGACATTGGGCTGGTGCTGGCGCTCGATGACCACCGCCACGCGCAGCTGGGGCAACGCTTCACGCATGCTCGTCGCTCAGGTGTTCTTCGACACGGTGATGGTCGGGAACTTCGACGAGAAGTCCTTGGTGCGCTGGGCGATCTTCACCGCCACCTGGCGCGCCACGGTCTTGTAGAGGCCGGAGATCTCGCCATCAGGCTCGCTCACCACGGTCGGGCGGCCGGCATCGGCCTGCACGCGGATCGACAGGTTCAGCGGCAGGGCGCCGAGGTAATCCACGCCGTAGTCGGTGGCCATCTTCTTGCCGCCATCGGCGCCGAAGATGTGTTCCATGTGGCCGCAGTTCGGGCAGCAATACACAGCCATGTTCTCGACGATGCCGAGGATGGGCACGCCCACCTTCTCGAACATCTTCAGGCCCTTCTTGGCGTCGAGCAGGGCGATGTCTTGCGGGGTGGTGACGATGACGGCGCCGGTGATCGGCACGCGCTGGCTCAGCGTCAGCTGGATGTCGCCGGTGCCCGGGGGCATGTCGACGATCAGGTAATCCAGGTCGCCCCAGTTGGTCTGGCGCAGCAGCTGCTCCAGCGCCTGGGTGGCCATCGGGCCGCGCCAGATCATGGCGTCGTCTTCATTGATCAGGAAACCGATGGAGGCCACCTTGACGCCGTAGTTCTCCAGCGGCTCCATGGTCTTGCCGTCCAGGCTTTCCGGCCGGCCGGTGATGCCCATCATCATGGGCTGGCTCGGGCCGTAGATGTCGGCGTCCAGGATGCCGACCTTGGCGCCTTCGGCCGCCAGGGCCAGGGCCAGGTTGACGGTGGTGGTGCTCTTGCCCACCCCGCCCTTGCCCGAGGCCACGGCGATGATGTTCTTCACGCCCGGCAGCAGCGAAACGCCGCGCTGCACCTGGTGCGCCACGATCTTCACGCTCAGGTTGACGCTGACGTTCTCCACGCCACCCACGCTGCGGGTGGCCGCGATCAGGGCCTTGCGCAGCGCCGGCATCTGGCTTTGCGCCGGGTAACCCAGTTCGACATCAAACGACACGTCGGTGCCGTCGATGCGAAGGTTCCTGACCTGCTTGGCCGACACGAAATCACGGCCGGTGTTGGGGTCGACCACGGTGGTCAGTGCGTCGAGGACAGCTTGTTCGGTCAGCGCCATGGTAGGTTCAGGTGTGCATAGGTAAAACGTGCGCGAGTCTACCGGCTGGCGTTGCGACAGCCTGTCGCAAGGGCTTGCCTCAGGGTTTACACCGTCTGGGGTGCGGCCAACGCCGGCAGCGTGCCCACCTCGCTGCGCAGGCGCAGGCTGACACGGGCACCCCGCCCGGGCAGATTGATGACTTGCAGCTCGCCGCCATAGCGTTCGACCAGGCTGTGGCTGATCCACAAGCCCAGGCCGGTGCCCTCATTGCGGCCGGTGGCAAAGGGCTGGAAAAGGCGGTTGAGCAACTCGGCCGGCACGCCCGGGCCGGTGTCTTCAACCCGGATCTCCACGCCGAGCTCGGCCCAGTCGGCGGTGGACAGCCGAAGCTCGCCGCCTTCGGGCATGGCCTGCAGCGCATTCACCAGCAGGTTCACCAGCACCTGCTGCAATTCCTGGCGGTTGATCTGGGCGCTGCGGGTGTGCTGCCAGTCGGTGTGCACCTGCACCTGGGCATCTCTCAGCAGGTGCTCGACCAGCGGCAGGCAGTCGCGCAGTTCCTTGGCCGCATCGACGGTGTCGACGTAACCCGCATAGTCACCGGGCCGGGCAAATTGCAGCAGCCGGGTGACGATGAGGCGCATGCGCTCGATCTGCTGGTCCATCAGCGTCAGCTCGTCGCGCACCAGGCGGGCGTGCGGGCCCAGCAGCTCACGGGCCAGATCGAGGTTGCCCTGGATCACGGCGATCGGGTTGTTCACCTCGTGCGCGATGCCGGCGGTGAGCTGGCCGATGGCTGCCAGCTTTTCGGCGCGCACCAGCTGCTGCTGGGCGGTTTCCAGCTCCAGCGTGCGGCTGGCCAGCGCGGCGGTGCGCTGCGCCACCTTGGCATCGAGCGCCTGGTTCAGGGCCTGCAACTCGTCGGTGCGCTGATCGAGCGTGTCGAGCAGGTGGTCGAAATGGGCGGCCAGCTCGCCGATCTCGTCGCGGCTATTGACCGCGCCGACACGCGCCTGGCTGTCGCCGGCCTCCAGCTGGATGATGGTGCGGCTCATCTGCTCCAGCGGGTGGAAGATGCCGCGTGCCCAGCGCAGGCTGACCCAGCCCGCCACCAGCATCACCGCGAAGAAAATCAGGCCGATGGTGGCCAGCGCGATGTATTTCAGCCCGACAAACGGCGCTTCCAGAAAGCCCACGTAGAGCATGCCGACGCGCCGGCCGAGGTGGTCGGTCAGCGGCAGATAACCGGAAACGTACCAGTCTTTCACGACGAAGGCGCGGTCCAGCCAGGTGTCGCCCCGGCCCAGCACGGCCTCGCGCACGGTGCTGGATACACGCGTGCCGATGGCCCGTTCACTGGCCTCGCCGCCGAACAGCCGCACGTTGGTGCTGATGCGCACGTCGTCGAGGAACAGCGTGGCCGTGCCGTGGCTGCCCTGGGGCAGCGCACCGTCCGGATACACCACCTCGTTGAGCTGGTCGATGAAGCCGAGATTGCGGTTGAGCAGCACGCCGGCCTGCAGGTGGCCACGCAGCTGGCCATCCGGGCCGCGCACGTCTGCGGTGGCCATGACCACCATCGCGCGGTCTTCCTGCGCCTGCGCGCTGGGGGCGGCATTGGCCGTGACCAGCAAAGGCACCGCCACGCGAGCGCGCAGGGCTTGGGGCAGGGCGGCTTGTTGCGTCGCGCTCAGCACCTCAACCGAGCCCTGGGGCCGTGGGCTGGTCGGGGGCACCCAGGGCAGGGCGGGGCCTTGGGCGGCTGCGGCGCCGGTCTGCAGGGCGCTGTCGGCTCCGGCCAGCAGTTGCGCGTCAGCGCTGCGGAACTGGATGAAGTCCAGCCGTTCCCGGTCGCGCAGGCGGCGCAGCAGCGCGGGCAGGTCTTGCGCGTGCGCTCTGGTTTGGTCGCTGCGCACGGCCTGCGTGCTGCCCTGCACCGGCAGCACACCGTCGAGTGCATCGCTCAGCGCGCGGGAGTCGGCCATCGCCGCCGCGCTGCCCCCCACGTCGGTGAGCATGCGGTCGAAGTGGCTGCGGGCCACGGCCAGGTCGGCCCGCACCTTGGCCACCAGCAGCTGGTCCACCGCTGCATTGCCCCAGATCAGCAGGAACATGCCCAGCAGCGGCAGCACCACCACCAGCGGCATCAGCACCATCGCCAGCAACTTGCGGCGGATGGGCCAGTGCTTGAACTGCAGCCGGGGCATGGCTCAGCCGCGCCGCGGGGTGGTGCGGCGGCAGCCGGGGCTCATTGCAGGCCCCACTCGACCACGCGGCGCTCCAGCGTACGGCGCGAGATGCCCAGCAGCTGGGCCGCGCGGGTCTTGTCGCCCGACACCGAGTCGAGCACGGCCAGGATGTGCTGGCGCTCCAGCGTCTGCAGGTCGGTGGTCAGCAGCGCGTGGCCGGTTGGCGGGGCGCTCGTGGCCGCCGCGCTGCGCGACAAGCCCTGGTAGAGCGCCGACACATTCAGCGCGCCCAGGATCAGCGAGCGCTCGATCAGGTTGCGCAACTCACGCACATTGCCCGGCCAGTCGTATTGCTGCAGGAAGCCCAGCTCGTCCGGCGTGACCTCGATCGGCGGCACGCCCAGCTGCGGGCCGAGCGTGGCGATGAAGTGCTCGACCAGCGCCGGCATGTCTTCCTTGTGCGAGCGCAGCGGCGGCAGGTTGATTTCCACCACCTGCAGCCGGTAATACAGGTCTTTGCGGAAGCGGCCGGCGGCCACTTCCTGCATCAGCGGTCGGTGGGTGGCGGCGACGATGCGCACATCGACCGGGATTTCCTGCTCGCTGCCCACCGGGCGAATGCGCCGCTCTTCCAGCGCCCGCAGCAAGGTGGCTTGCAGGGCTTGTGGCAACTCGCCGACCTCGTCGAGGAACAGGGTGCCGCCCTGGGCGTAGACAAACAGGCCGTCGCGCACCTGCCGGCTGCTGTCCGGGCCTCGCCAGGCCTGGCCAAAGAGCTCGGCCTCGATCAGCTCGGGCGACAGCGTGGCGCAGTTCACCGGCACAAAAGGGCCATCGGCGCGTGGGCTGTTGCGGTGCAGGGCCAGCGCGGCCAACTCCTTGCCGGTGCCGGACTCACCAGTCAACAGCACCGTGCTGCCCACGCCCGCCACCCGCTGGATGGCGGCCTGCAGGCCCCGGATGGCGAGCGAATCGCCCACCAGGCCGTCGGCCGTCGGGGTGCGCTGCGACAGCGCGCGCCGCAGCACGAAGTTCTCGCGGCGCAACTCGCGGCGCTCCAGGCTCTGCCGAACCGCGTTGAGGATCTGGGTCAGCCGGAAGGGCTTGAGGATGAAATCGCTGGCGCCCGCCCGCAGGGCCTCGATGGCGGTGTCGAGGTCGGCAAACGCGGTGATGAGGATGGTTTCACCCGCGAAGCCTTGCTCGCGCAGTGACTTGAGCCAGTCGAGGCCGCTGCGGCCCGGCAAGGCGTTGTCCAGAATGATCAGGTCGTAGCGGTGCCGCCGTACCAGGTCCTCGCCATGTTCGGCGTCGCCGGCGGTGTGCACCAGCCCCATGCGCGGCGTCAGGCTCTTTTCCAGAAAGCTGAGCATGCCGGGTTCGTCGTCGACGATCAGCACGCTGGCCAGCGGCCAGGTGTTGTCGGACGTGCCCGACGCGTTGGCGGTCGGGGCGGTGGGGAGCGGCAGATGGGCGGTCACAGGCGGCGGATTCTAGGCACAGCCGCAAAGACCGGCGCAAGTCGGGATGTTGCGACAACTTGTCGCGCCAACAGACAGATTGTCGTGGTCGGCGTGGGGGTTGTTTCTGATTGTTCAAGAAGCTGGCGTCATCCCTAATGTGACGGCTACCATGCATTCAATTGCATAAGTTATTCGCAGTCACGCTGTGCCGGAGATCACCATGAACGACGCCAAGAAACTTCCCCCTGTGTCACGACGCACTCTTTTTGCGGGTGTGGGCACGGCAGGCGCACTGGCGGCCGTGGCAGCGGTGTTGCCGAGCGCCCCGGCGCCCGTGGCTGTCGCCCCTGTGGCGCCCGTGCCGGAAACCGGCAAGGACGGCTACCAGGAAACGGCCCACGTGATGCGCTACTACCAGACCGCCCGGGTCTGAGCGTTGCCTTGAAAGCTGGCCGCGACTGACGCGGCCATTGGTTTTTGTTGACGCGCACCTTGTCGGCCCGCTGGCCGAACCTGTCGCTTCCGCCTCCAGGAGATTCCATGCTGCTGACTCGCAGATCCAACCAAGCTGGCCAGAGTGGCTCAGGCCTCGTCAACAGTCTGACGCGAGGTGTGGCGCGCGCCATCCCCACGATGGACCGCCGCTCCTTCCTGCGCCGCTCCGGCCTAGGTGTGGGTGCCGGCATTGCCGCGTCGCAGCTGACGCTGGTGCGTCGCGCGGAAGCCTCTGACGCCCCGAAGGCGGCCGACGGCGCCAAGAAGGTGGAAGTCAAGCGCACGGTGTGCGGCCACTGCTCGGTGGGTTGCGCCGTGGACGCGGTGGTTGAAAACGGCGTCTGGGTGCGGCAAGAGCCGGTGTTCGATTCGCCGATCAACCTCGGTGCGCATTGCGCCAAGGGCGCGGCCCTGCGTGAGCACGGCCACGGTGAGTACCGCCTGCGCACGCCGATGAAGCTGGTCAACGGCAAGTACGAGCGCATCAGCTGGGACCAGGCGCTGGAAGAAATCAGCGCCAAGATGCTCGAGCTGCGCAAGGAAAGCGGCCCGGATTCGCTGTTCGTGGTCGGCTCGTCCAAGCACAACAACGAGCAGGCTTACCTGCTGCGCAAGTGGATCAGCTTCTGGGGCAGCAACAACACCGACCACCAGGCGCGCATCTGCCACTCCACCACCGTGGCCGGCGTGGCCAACACGTGGGGGTATGGCGCGATGACCAACTCCTACAACGACATGCAGAACGCCAAGGCGGCGATCTACATCGGCTCCAACGCGGCGGAAGCCCACCCGGTGTCGATGCTGCACATGCTGCATGCCAAGGAAACCGGCTGCAAGATGATCGTGGTGGACCCGCGCTACACCCGCACGGCCGCCAAGGCCGACGAGTATGTGCGCATCCGCTCGGGCTCCGACATTCCGTTCCTGTTCGGTGTGATGCACCACATCTTCAAGAACGGCTGGGAAGACAAGAAGTACATCGAGGACCGTGTCTATGGCATGGAGAAGGTGCGCGAGGAATGCCTGACCAAGTGGACGCCCGAGAAGGTGCAGGAAGCCTGCGGCGTTGACGAAGCCACTTGCTACAAGGTCGCGAAGATCCTGGCCGAGAACCGCCCGGGCACCATCGTCTGGTGCATGGGCCAGACCCAGCACACCATCGGCAACGCCATCGTGCGTGCCAGCTGCCTGCTGCAACTGGCCCTGGGCAACGTCGGCAAGACCGGCGGCGGCACCAACATCTTCCGTGGCCACGACAACGTGCAAGGCGCCACCGACGTCGGCCCGAACCCCGATTCGCTGCCGGGCTACTACGGCCTGGCCGAAGGTTCCTGGAAGCATTTCGCCAAGGCCTGGGACGTTGATTACGAGTGGATCAAGAAGCAGTTCGCGCCGGGCATGATGACCAAGTCCGGCATGACGGTGTCGCGCTGGATCGACGGTGTGCTGGAGAAGAACGAGCTGATCGACCAGGAATCCAACCTGCGTGGTCTGTTCTTCTGGGGCCATGCGCCCAACTCGCAGACCCGGGGTCTGGAGATGAAGAAGGCGATGGACAAGCTCGACCTGCTGGTTGTGGTGGACCCCTTCCCGTCGGCCACCGCTGCCATGGCTGCCATGCCCGGCAAGCCGGAAGATTTGAACCCGAAGCGCGCCGTGTACCTGCTGCCGGCTTGCACCCAGTTCGAGACGACCGGCTCGTGCACGGCCTCGAACCGCTCGGTGCAATGGCGCGAGCAGGTCATCGAGCCGCTGTGGGAATCGCGCACCGACCACATGATCATGTACCAGCTGGCGCAGAAGCTGGGCTTCGACAAGGAGCTGGTCAAGAACTACAAGATGGTCAAGGGCAAGGGCGGCATGCTCGAGCCGGAGACCGAGTCCATCCTGCGTGAAATCAACAAGAGCGTCTGGACCATCGGCTACACCGGCCACTCGCCGGAGCGCCTGAAGGCCCACATGCGCAACATGCATGTCTTCGACGTGAAGACGCTGCGCGCCAAGGGCGGCATCGACAAGGCCTCCGGCTACAGCCTCGACGGTGACTACTTCGGTCTGCCGTGGCCGTGCTGGGGCACCGCCGAGATGAAGCACCCGGGCTCGCCGAACCTGTACGACACCTCCAAGCACGTGATGGACGGCGGCGGCAATTTCCGCGCGAACTTTGGTGTGGAGCGTGAAGGCGTGTCGCTGCTGGCCGCTGATGGCTCCCATTCGCTGGGCGCTGACCTCACGACCGGCTACCCCGAGTTCGACCACCTGCTGGTGAAGAAGCTGGGATGGTGGGGCGAGCTGACCGAGGCCGAGCAGAAGGCCGCGGAAGGCAAGAACTGGAAGACCGACTCGTCGGGCGGCATCATCCGCGTGGTGATGAAGAACCACGGCTGCCACCCGTTTGGCAATGCCAAGGCCCGCGCCATCGTCTGGAACTTCCCGGATCCGATTCCGCAGCACCGCGAGCCGCTGTACAGCACGCGTCCGGACCTGGTCGCCAAGTACCCGACGCACGACGACAAGAAGGCCTTCTGGCGCCTGCCCACGCTCTACAAGACCGTGCAGGAAAAGAACAAGGACATCGGCAAGAACTTCCCGCTGATCATGACCTCCGGCCGCCTGGTGGAGTACGAAGGCGGCGGCGAGGAAACCCGTTCGAACCCCTGGCTGGCCGAACTGCAGCAGGACATGTTCGTCGAGCTGAACCCGAAGGCCGCGAACGACCGTGGCATTCGCAACGGCGAGTACGTGTGGGTGAAGACCCCGCCGATGGCCGGTGTCGAGGGCTTCCGCGGCATTCGCGTGAAGGCCATGGTGACCGAGCGCGTCGATGCGGAAACCGTGTTCCTGCCGTTCCACTTCTCGGGACGCTGGGGCGGCCTGGACATGGCGGCTTATTACCCGCAAGGCGCCATGCCGGTGGTGCGCGGCGAGGCCATCAACACCGCGACGACCTACGGTTACGACAGCGTGACGATGATGCAGGAAACCAAGACCACGGTCTGCCAGATCGAGCGTGACAACGCCTGATCGCCAGAGGAGAAACTGACATGGCAAGAATGAAGTTCATCTGCGACTCGGAGCGCTGCATCGAGTGCAACGGTTGCGTCACGGCCTGCAAGGCCGAACACGATGTGCCCTGGGGCGTGAACCGCCGCCGCGTGGTCACGCTCAATGACGGCGTGCCTGGCGAGAAGAGCATTTCGGTGGCTTGCATGCACTGCTCGGACGCCCCCTGCATGGCGGTGTGCCCGGTGGATTGCTTCTACCGCACCGACGAAGGTGTGGTGCTGCATGACAAGGACGTGTGCATCGGCTGCGGCTACTGCAGCTACGCCTGCCCGTTCGGCGCACCGCAGTTCCCGACCAACGGCACCTTCGGCCTGCGCGGCAAGATGGACAAGTGCACGTTCTGCGCCGGTGGCCCGGAAGCCAATGGCAGCGACGCCGAGAACGAGAAGTACGGCCGCAACCGCCTGTCTGAAGGCAAGCTGCCGGCCTGCGCTGAAATGTGCTCGACCAAGGCCCTGCTCGGCGGCGACGGCGACGTGGTGGCGGACATCTTCCGCACCCGCGTGATGACCCGCAACAAGGGCAGCGAAGTCTGGGGTTGGGGCACGGCCTACGGCCAGCCCACCGCCGCCAAGACCGAAGGCGCCAAGTCATGAGCCGCATTGCCCACCTGATCGCGCTGTCGCTGTGTGCGGCCGCGTTGGCCGGTTGCGGCGAACGCGCGCAGATCGGCGCGTCCAAGCTGAAGAAGGCGGACGCCAAGCCGTGGGAAAGCGCCAGCACCGACTACACCGACTCGGGCTGGAAGGCTGGTGATGAGACCAGCTGGCAAGCCCAGATCCGCACCCGTAATCAAAGCCAGAACGAATACCAGCGCACCGGCTCGGTGACGCCGGCCAAGTGATGGCGCAAGGAGTGCCCATGAAGCGCTGCATGCAATCCCTGCTGATCGCCGCGAGCCTCACGCTCACGGCGGGTGGCGTTCTGGCACAGGCGACCCCGGCAGCCGCTGCGTCGGCAGCGCAAGGCGGGGCACCCGCCGGCTTCGTGGCGCCAGCGCTTCCGAAGCCTGACGACACCGCCGCCGAGCGCAACAAGAGCCAGCCGGGCAACAACGCGCCGTACTGGCGCGCGGTGCGTGAATCCGGCAACCAGGCGGGCTACAGCTCCTTGCCGGGTGCGGAGAAGGGCGTGCTGATCCAGTCCTTCGTGCAGTACCCGGGCTCCAGCCTGGCTACGGCCGGGGAGGCCTGGCGCCAGGTGCGCAACCACTGGATCCTGCCGTACGGCGGTGCCCTGCTGTTCATCGTGGCGCTGGCCCTCGGCCTGTTCTACTGGCGCAGGGGCCCGCTCGGCGGACACGGCGATGCCGATACCGGCCGCCTGATCGAGCGCTTCACGCCGTTCGAGCGCGCGGCCCACTGGTCGAATGCCGGTGCCTTCACCGTGCTGGCGATATCCGGCCTGGTGATGGCGTTTGGCAAATTCACGCTGCTGCCGGTGATTGGCGCCACGCTGTTCGGCTGGTTGACCTATGCCCTGAAGACGGCCCACAACTTCGCTGGTCCGCTGTTCGCGGTGTCGCTGCTGGTGGTGTTTTTCACCTTCCTGCGCGACAACTGGCCGAGCCGTGAAGACCTGACCTGGCTGCTGCGCGCTGGTGGCATGTTCGGTGGCCACGAGGTGCCGTCGCACCGCTTCAACGGCGGTGAAAAGATCGTCTTCTGGGGTGGCGTGCTGGGCCTCGGGCTGGTGGTGGTGGCGTCGGGCCTGGTGCTCGACAAGGTCCTCCCGGGTCTCGACTACCTGCGTGGCGACATGCAGATTGCCCACATGGTGCACGGCGTGGCAACGATCCTGATGATGGCCATGTTTGCCGGTCACATCTACATGGGCACGATCGGCATGAAGGGCGCGTACAGCGCCATGCGCACCGGCTACGTGGACGAAGCCTGGGCCAAGGAGCACCACGAGCTTTGGTACGACGACATCAAGGCCGGCAAGATCCCTGCGCAACGTTCGACCGAAGCTGGCCAGGCGCCGGTGGGTCGTCCGGGCGTTCAAGCCTGACATTTTCTGGAGACATCCGATGCGTGCATTGACCCTCTGTGTGCTGGCCCTGGTGGCCGGCACCTGTGCCGCCAAACTGCCTGCCCCGAGCGACGAAGCCAAGGCGAAGGCTGCCGAGGCCGCCGCGAAGACCGCGCACGGCAACAAGGTGGCTGATTTCCAGCTGTGCAAGTCGCGTGAGCGCGTGGCCGACCAGTACCGTGCCCAGGCCAAGAAGGCCGGCAAGGAACTCGGCGCCACCGTCGACACCCCGGCCTGCGCTGACCCGGGTGCGTTTGTCTACACGCCGCCGGCGCCAGCTTCTGCGCCCGCCACGGCTGCAGCCCCTGCCGCACCGGCATCGGCTGCGAAGAAGGGCTGACCATGAGCGCCGCGGCCTCCGCTGCCACCCAGTCCACTGACGCCGTCACGGCGGTGGTGCCTGTGTTGCGGAGCGATGCGCCGCGGATGACGGCTGCCAGCGCGCCGATGCTCCGCGAGATCCAGATCCAGGACGAATACGGCCAACGCCGCAGCCTGCACATTCCTGCTGAGCGGCCGTTGACGGTGTTCGTGGACAAGCGCGAGCTCGTCACCCTGATGACCCTGGGCGCTGCGCCAGAGATGCTGGTGCTGGGTTACCTGCTCAATCAGCGGCTGGTGTCGTCGCTCGAAGACATTGAGTCCATCACCGTGGACTGGGACGTGCATGCCGCCGCGGTGAAAACCCGGCACGGCATTGATGATCTCGACAGCCGCACCGCCAAGCGGGTGGTGACCACCGGTTGCGGGCAGGGCACGGTGTTTGGTGACCTGATGCAGCAGGTGGACGCGGTACATCTGCCGGCGGCAGACAGCGCCCGCATCCGCCAGTCGACACTCGCCCGGATGCTGGACACCATGCGCCAGCAAGACAGCATCCACCGCAAGGCGGGTTCGGTCCACGGCTGCGCCTTGTTTGAAGGCGACCAGCTGTTGATGTTCGTCGAAGACGTGGGTCGCCACAACGCCATCGACACCATCGCCGGCTGGATGTGGCTGCACGGCGTGACCGGCGGCAACAAGACCTTCTACACCACGGGCCGGCTCACCAGCGAAATGGTGATGAAGGCTGCGCACATGGGCGTGCCCATTGTCGTCTCTCGCAACGGCGTGACGCAGATGGGCCATGACTTGGCCTCGAAGCTCGGCATGACGCTGTTCGGTCGTGCGGCGAACAAGCACTTCCTCTGCTACACCGGCTTTGACCGGTTCGACGCCGAGCCGCTGCCACAACCTGCGGCGGTGCGGGTGGTGGCGGGCAGCGACACCTGACGAGCCCGGCACGGGCCAGGCTCGCCGGCTGCGTCAGCCCTGGGCTTGCGCGTCGATCTCTGCAAACACCTCACGCGCCACGCGGAAGCTGTCCATCGCGGCCGGTGCGCCGCAGTAGATGGCTGCCTGCAGAAACACCTCTTTGATCTCGTCGCGCGTGACGCCGTTGTTCAGCGCGCCGCGCAGGTGCAGCTTCAGCTCATGCGGGCGGTTGAGCGCCGTGAGCATCGACAGCACCAGCAGGCTCCGGTCGCGCCGGGCCAGCCCCGGGCGGTTCCAGACATCGCCCCACGCGTACTGCGTCACCATCTCCTGCAAAGGCAGGCTGAACGCATCGGCGTTGCGGATGGCGTTGTCGACATAGTCGCTGCCGAGCACCTCGCGGCGCGTTTGCAGCCCCTTGTTGAACAGGTCGTCGTTCATCAGGTATTCCTCAGCGCAGGAAGAGCTTGTAGACCGGGTTTTCGGTTTCGTCGACGCAGGGGTAAGCCAGGCCGTCGATGAAGGCCTTGAGGGCTTTCTTGTCGCCCTTCGGCACCTGGATGCCAACCAGGATGCGGCCGTAATCGGCGCCCTGGTTGCGGTAGTGGAAGAGGCTGATGTTCCAGTCCGGGTGCATGGCCGACAGGAAGCGCATCAGCGCACCCGGCCGCTCGGGGAACTGGAAGCGGAACAGGCGCTCGTCGCTGGCCAGCTCGCTGCGGCCGCCCACCATGTGCCGCACGTGTTCCTTCGCCAACTCATCGTCGGTGAGGTTGACCGTGGCGAACCCATGCTTGCTGAAGCTGCGCGCGACTTTGTCGGCCTCGTCGCGCTTGCTGATGGAAATGCCCACGAACACATGCGCCACATTGGCGTGCGAGATGCGGTAGTTGAACTCGGTGACGCTGCGCGTGCCCAGCAGTTCGCAGAAGCGCTTGAAGCTGCCGCGCTCTTCGGGGATGGTCACCGCGAACAGCGCTTCGCGTTGTTCACCGAACTCGGCCCGTTCGGCCACGAAGCGCAGCCGGTCGAAGTTCATGTTCGCGCCGCAGGTCACGGCCACGAAGGTGCTGCCCTTGAGCTTGTGCTCCGCGGCGTATTGCTTGATGGCGGCCACACCCATGGCGCCCGATGGCTCGACGATGCTGCGGGTGTCCTGGAACACGTCCTTGATGGCGGCGCAGACCGCGTCGGTGTCGACCACCACGAAGTCATCGACCAGCTCACGCGCCAGGCGGAAGGTTTCTTCGCCCACCAGCTTCACGGCAGTACCGTCGGCGAACAGGCCCACATCGGGCAGGGTCACGCGCTTGCCTGCCTTGACCGACTGCAGCATGGCGTCGGAATCAACCATCTGCACGCCGATGATCTTGATCTCCGGCCGCACGGCCTTGATGTAGGCCGCGACACCGGAAATCAGGCCGCCACCGCCAATCGCGCAGAACACCGCGTCGATCGGCCCCTGGTGCTGGCGCAGGATCTCCATCGCGATCGTGCCCTGGCCGGCGATCACATCCGGATCATCAAACGGGTGCACGAAGGTCAGGTTCTGGGCCTTTTCCAGCTCCACGGCATGGCCGTAGGCATCGGAGAAGCTTTCACCGAACAGCACCACCTCGCCGCCCAGAGCAATCACGGCGTCGATCTTGACCTTGGGCGTGGTCACGGGCATCACGATGACAGCGCGGCAGCCCAGCTTGCGCGCACCCAGCGCCACACCCTGGGCATGGTTGCCAGCGGACGCGCAGATGACACCGCGCTTGAGCGCTTCCTGGCTCAGGTGCGCCATCTTGTTGTAGGCGCCGCGCAGCTTGAAGCTGAACACGGGTTGCAGGTCTTCCCGCTTGAGCAGCACCTGGTTGCCGACCCGCTTGGACAGGATGCGCGCGTGATCGAGCGGCGATTCCATCGCCACGTCGTACACCTTGGCATTCAGAATCTTGCGCAGGTAGTCAGCCGGGCTGGGCTTGGTCACCTCGCGCGAGCTGCTGCTTGAGCTTGGGTTGACGCGGGTCTTGCGGGCGGCGCCGGCCATGGCGGCTCTCCTGTGGTTTTGTACGGGCTGGAACAAGCAGCCATGCCTCATGAAATCGAGGTTTGCTGCGCTGCCGCATGATACCGGCTGCCCGTTTTGGCCAGAAAAAAGCCCGAAGTCTTGCGACTTCGGGCTGAATCCACCAATAGAGGAGGTGGAGGAGACAACGGGGTGCGTTGCGAGCTTGGGCTCGTGCACAGCCGGGTGGGGCCTGAGAGGCGCCGAACCGGCCTATGCGTACAGCAACGCGATGGAGATCAGTGTAATCACTACCGTGTTGCACTGCAATATCCCTCGGCCAGAGAACGTACGCCATCAAAGGATAATTGCGCAATTCCGGCTGAATGTATTGGCCGGCTCTCTGGCCCCGAGGGGCAAGGATTCGAGATGGATTGCACTGTTCGCTGGATCGCCGACGCCGGCATGGTGATGCAAGCAGAAACCGGCAGCGGCCACATCGTGACGATGGACGGCGCGCCGGAAGGCGGCGGGCGCAACCTGGCGCCGCGTCCGATGGAAATGATGCTGGTGGGCGCCGGCGGCTGCACCGCCTATGACGTGGTGCTGATCCTCAAGCGCGGTCGCCAGGCCGTGACCGGCTGCGACGTGCAGATCAAGGCAGAACGCGCAGAGACCGACCCGAAGGTCTTCACGAAGCTCAACATGCACTTCGTGGTGAGCGGGCGGGGCCTGTCAGAGGCCGTGGTGGCCCGTGCCGTGGCCTTGTCGCATGAGAAGTACTGCTCGGCGACCGCCATGCTGGGCCGCACCGCCGAGATCACCACCAGTATCGAGCTGCGCGATACCTCGGCTGCCTGAGTGAGTGGGCGGCAGCCGCCGCTCAGAGGTGGTGGGCGATACGCGTCATGACGCTGGCGGCGCCCTTCATCACGCTGCGCAACACCTGAGGCATGGCCGCAGCGCCTGCGGCTTCTGCCTGCTCAGCGTGGTGCGCTTCGTCGACCTTCATCTGCGCGACGATGGCGCGCGAAGTCTGGTCAGCCGCGGGCAGACGGTCCAGGTGGCTGGCCAGATGCTGCTCAACCTGCCGCTCGGTTTCGACCATGAAGCCCAGGCTCCAGGCGTCACCCGCCTTGCCGGCCACCACGCCGATGGCGAAGGCGCCGGCATACCAGAGCGGGTTCAGCAGGCTGGGGCGATCGCCCAACTCCTTCAGCCGCTGCGCCGTCCAGGCCAGGTGGTCGGTTTCTTCCCGAGAGGCTGCACGCATCTGATCACGCACCGAATCGGAGCGTGCGGTCAGGGCTTGCGCCTCATAAAGTGCCTGGGCGCAGACCTCGCCCACGTGGTTCACGCGCATCAATGCGCCTGAAAGCTTGCGCTCGTCCGCGCTGAGCGCCTCGGGCTCGGTGGGCAAGCCTGGCACGCGACGTGCTGAGTGAGGTTGTGCATGAACGGTTCGCAGCGCGTTGTCTGCGGCGACGATCCAAGCATCCAGAGGGTTATAGACACGCATGGCAGCAGGATAAGGCAACTTCAATCTCCGACACGGCTGTGCCAGTGGCTGCTGGCAAGCGGCACAGTGTCACCGTACCGTGACAACTCGTTGTAATGTGACAACAAGACAACAAGCTTGGGGTCGTTACGGTTTGCGTGGGCCGGGTGCGTCTGGTGCAATGGCGACAGCTTCCGATAAGGAGGTTGGCCTGATCAGCCCGGACCACCATCAAGGTGGCAGGGTACTCCCCCCGATCGGGACCTCTTGTTCCAACCTAGGAGATAGTTGCAATGAATAAATCTCTGCTCGCTCTCGCAGTGCTCGGCGCTTTCGCTGGTGCAGCCTCGGCTCAATCGTCTGTGACCATCTACGGCAAGATCGAACTGGCCGCTGGCAAGCCCACCGGCACCACCGACAAGCAAATCATGGACAACAACACCGGCAGCCGTATCGGCTTCCGTGGCGTTGAAGACCTGGGCGGTGGCATGCAAGCCCTGTTCGGTTTCGAGCACCGCCTGTCTCCTGACACCGGCGCCTCGACCTCGACCAACTTCTGGAATGGCTACTCGACCGTTGGTCTGGCTGGCTCGTTCGGCAAGGTGAACCTGGGCCGTCAGTACGTCGCAGCCTTCACCCACATCCAGAACCAGATCGACCCGTTCTCGGGCGACACCCAAGCCGCTCTGCGTGACACCGGCATGCGTTTTGGTGGCATCACCAAGGTTCGCGTGGCTGACTCGATCCGCTACGACTTCAGCGCCAATGGCATCAACTTCGCAGCCAGCGTTGGCGAAGCTCCTGCTGGCAGCCCTGACCGTCCGATGTCGGTGGCCGTGAACTACTCGGCTGGTCCGATGTTCCTGGGCCTGGGCATTGAAAACCCGGAAGGCGCCAACGACAACGTGTGGAACATCGGTGGCCGTTACAACTTCGGCTTCGCCACCCTGTCGGCCGGTTACGGCAAGGGCTCGAACAACGCCAATGTGGATGCCAAGGGCTTCCTGCTGGGCGCCGTGGTGCCTTTCGGCGCGACCGACTTCAAGATCGGCTACGCTGAAAACAAGCTGGACAACACCAGCCTGAAGACCAAGCGTGCTTCCATCGGTGCTGATTACAACCTGTCGAAGCGCACCAAGCTGTTCGCCAACTACTCCAAGGTTGGCGGCGGCGTGCCGGTCGGCCCGAAGAGCGGCTACAGCGCTGGTATCAACCACAGCTTCTGATCCATCACCTGCCTTCGGGCAGGTCTGGCAGAAACCAAAAGCCACCTTCGGGTGGCTTTTTCATTGGTGAAACGTCTGCAGTCCCCCGTTCACTTGTACCGTGTCGCCATGAATTTGCCTGAGCCCACGTCTCACTTCAGTCAGCCGAATCGTCGAGCCCTGTTGGTCGCCGGCGCTGCCGCGCTGTCAGGGTGCGCCTCAACAACGTCGCTGCCGCAGGCCGATGCTGCTGCAGGCGCTAGCCAGACCGGCGCCTGGCAGGCCGTGACCTTCCCGGGCAAGGCGTTGACGACCTACCGACGTGACGTCAAGGACGGTGTGCCAGCCTGGCGGGCTGAGGCCCATCAGTCGGCCAGCATGTGGCGACACCGGGTCAGCCTCGCGCCCGGCCAGTTCGATGTCGTGCGCTTTTCGTGGTGGGTGGATCGGCTCGTCCCGGGTGCAGCGTTGGGCGAAGCGGGCAGAACCGATTCACCGGCGCGCCTCGTCTTTGCGTTCGCCGGCGACGATACCCGCTTGTCGATGCGCAACCGCATGCTCTTCGATCTTGCGGAGTCGCTGGGACAAGAGCGCCCCCCGTACGCCACGCTCGTCTATGCCTGGAGCAATGACCTGCCCGTGGGCGAGGCCGTGGTTCATCCACGCAGTGATCGCGTCCGCAAGATCGTGATCGATTCGGGCGATGCCCACTTGCGTACCTGGCGGCAGCATGAGCGCCGTCTGTCAGATGATTTCCAGCAGCTTTTCGGGGAAGCGCCCGGGCCGCTGGTCGGCGTGGCGTTCATGACCGACGCCGACAACCTCGAGGCCTCCGCGCTGACCTGGTACGGCCAGGTTGAGGTGCAAGGGCAGGCGGGGAGCCAAGGGCTGTCGATTTTCTGAGCGCGCGTGCCACCGGCCTCGGTTGGGCTCATCCAGCAGACAGGCGCAAAGCGCAGCGCAAATCCCAGCGCAAATCCCGTCGCAAAGACCGCATAACGATCCGCGCACGGCCTCGCTTATGCTGATGTCGCACGGGCACACACCTTGCGACACTCACCCCACTCATGCTCGCATTCATCATTCGCCGATTGGGACAGGCTGTCCTCGTGTTGCTCACCGTGGCCTTCCTGGCCTTCATGCTGTTCCAGTACGTCGGTGACCCTGTCACCAACCTGCTGGGCCAGGACGCCACGCCAGAGCAGCGCACCCAACTGCGTGCCGATCTCGGGCTGGACCAAACCTTTCCGGTGCAATTCGCGAACTTTGTCGGCCGCGCCGTGCAGGGTGAATTTGGTCTGAGCTTGCGTCAGGGCCGCAAGGTGTCCACGCTGATCGGTGAACGGTTTCCTGCCACGCTGGAGCTGGCGCTGACGGCCGCGCTGTTGTCGCTGCTGCTCGGCTTGCCGCTGGGCGTGTATGCCGCGCTGCGCCGTGGCCATGCGGATGCCCAGTTGCTGATGACAGCGTCCTTGCTGGGCGTGTCGTTGCCCACCTTCCTGATCGGCATCCTGTTCATCTTTGTGTTCTCGGCGCACCTGGCCTGGCTGCCCGGGTTTGGCCGCGGGGAAACGGTGGCCTGGGGTTCCTGGTGGCAGACCGGCTGGTTCACGCTGGACGGCTGGAAGCATCTGTTGATGCCGTCCGTCACTTTGGCGATCTATCAGATCACCTTGCTGATGCGGCTGGTGCGCGCCGAGATGCTGGAAGTGCTGCGCACCGATTACATCAAGTTCGCCCGGGCGCGCGGCTTGAGCAACCGGGCCGTGCACTTCGGCCACGCGCTCAAGAACACACTGGTGCCTGTGATCACCATCACCGCGCTGCAGCTGGGTGGCTTGATCGCCTTCTCGATCATCACTGAAACGGTGTTCCAGTGGCCCGGCATGGGCCTGCTGTTCGTGCAGGCCGTGCAGTTCGCTGACATCCCGGTGATGGCGGCCTACCTCTGCCTGATCGCACTGATCTTCGTGGCCGTGAACCTGGCCGCTGACCTGCTCTACGTCGTTGTCGACCCCCGCTTGCGGGTTGAGCGCTCCACGGCAGGCCATTGACCGGTGGCCCGAACCCAAACGCCTGCGATGACCACTTCCACTTCTCCACAAACCCGCCCGTCGGGCTGGCTGGCGCGATGGCGCGCCAGCGATGTCTGGTACAGCTTCTGTCAGTCGCGCACCGCCATGGCTGCCGCGCTGGTGGCGTTGGTCTGCCTGTTAGGCGCCTTTCTGGCGCCCTGGCTGGCGCCGCACAACCCGTACGATTTGTCTCAGCTGGAGTTGATGGACGCGCGGCTGCCGCCGGCCTGGGTGCCTGAGGGCAGCGCGAAGTTCGTGCTCGGCACCGACGATCAGGGCCGAGACATCCTTTCCGCGCTGATGTACGGCGCGCGCATCTCGCTGCTCGTGAGCATCGCCTCGGTGCTGCTGTCGATGCTGGTGGGTGTTGGCCTGGGTCTGCTCTCCGGCTTCGTGGGTGGCCGCGTCGATGCGCTGATCATGCGGGTCTGCGATGTGATGCTCTCGTTCCCGGCGATTCTGGTGGCCCTCTTGATCGACGGCGTTGGTCGCGCCTTGTTTCCCAACGCGCACGACACGCTCGCGTTTGCCGTGCTCATCCTTTCCATTTCCTTGACCGGCTGGGTGCAATACGCCCGCACGGTGCGTGGCTCGACGCTGGTGGAGCGGCGCAAGGAATATGTGCAGGCGGCGCAGGTCATTGGTGTGAAGCCATGGCGCATCATGCTCCGGCATGTGCTGCCCAATGTGCTGGGCCCGGTGATGGTGATTGCCACCATCCAGGTGGCCCTGGCCATCCAGACGGAGGCGGCCCTGTCTTACCTGGGCGTCGGAGTGCCACCCACCAGCCCGTCCTTGGGCACGTTGATCCGCATCGGCCAGGAATACCTGTTTGCCGGCGAATGGTGGATCACGCTGTTTCCCGGCGTGATGCTGGTGATGATCGCCTTGTCCGTGAATTTGCTGGGGGACTGGCTGCGCGATGCGCTCAATCCCCGACTGAGGTAAGCCGCATGGCCGCGTTGCTTGAAGTTGACCGCCTGCGGGTGGAGTTCCCCACGCGCCACGGCAAGTTGCTGGCGCTGGACGACGTGAGTTTCCACATCGAGGCCGGTGAAATCCTCGGCGTTGTCGGTGAGTCTGGGGCCGGCAAGTCGCTCACGGGCGCCGCCATCATCGGCTTGCTGGAGCCACCCGGCCGTGTGGCCGGCGGTGAAATCCGGCTCGAAGGCGAGCGCATCGACAACCTCACCGAGGCCCAGTGGCGGCACGTGCGCGGCCGGCGCATCGGCGCCATCTTCCAGGATCCGCTGACCTCGCTCAACCCGCTCTACACGGTGGGCCAGCAACTGGTCGAGACCATCGTGACCCACCTGCCACTGAGTGCCGCCGAGGCTCGCGTTCGGGCGGTGGATCTGCTGCGCAAGACCGGCATTCCGGCGCCTGAAGCGCGGGTTGACCAATACCCGCACCAGTTTTCCGGCGGCATGCGCCAACGGGTTGTCATTGCGCTTGCGCTGGCGGCCGAGCCGCGGCTGATCGTGGCAGATGAGCCGACGACCGCACTGGACGTGTCCATCCAGGCGCAGATCATTGCCTTGCTGCGGCAACTGGCCAAGGAGCAGGGCACTGCGGTGATGCTGGTGACCCACGACATGGGTGTGATTGCTGAAACCTGCGACCGGGTGGCGGTGATGTACGCCGGGCGGGTGGTGGAAGTCGGCCCTGTGCAGCAGGTGCTGCATGCCCCGGCCCACCCCTACACGCAGGGCTTGATGGGGGCCATTCCGGTGATGGGGGAGTCACGCGATCGCCTGCTGCAGATCGACGGCAGCATGCCTCGCCTGAACGCGATGCCTGACGGCTGCGCCTTTCACCCGCGCTGCGACCGTGCTACCGAGCATTGCCGGCAAGCGCGGCCGACGTTGCTCCGTGCGGGGCCCACATCGGCCGCTTGCTGGTTGCTGCGTGACGCTCAAGCGGAGGTAGCGGCATGAGCGCGCTGGTGGAGGTGAAAGGCCTGGCCAAGGTGTTCGACGTATCGGCGCCGTGGCTGAACCGGGTGATCGAGCGCCAGCCCCGGCAGTTTGTCCATGCGGTCGACAACGTCAGCTTCAGCATCCAGCGTGGCAAGACGTTCGCGCTGGTGGGTGAATCAGGCTGCGGCAAAAGCACGGTCGCGCGTTTGCTCGTGGGCTTGCATGAGGCCACACGCGGCGAGGTCTTGTTTGACCAGGTTGAGTTGACCGGCGCGCTGAAAGGCCCGCAGGGCACCGCGCTCCGGCAGCGCATGCAGATGATCTTCCAGGACCCGTACGCCAGCTTGAACCCGCGCTGGCGCGTGTCTGACATCGTGGCTGAACCCCTGCGTGAACATCGCATCCTCACCGATGACACCGAAGTGAATGACCGTGTGGCGCATCTGCTCCAGGGCGTGGGCCTGTCGGCGTCGGATGCTGCTCGCTTTCCGCACCAGTTTTCCGGTGGGCAGCGTCAGCGAATCTCCATCGCGCGTGCCTTGGCCAGCCAGCCCGAGTTTCTGGTGTGCGACGAGCCGACTTCTGCGCTCGATGTCTCGGTGCAGGCGCAGGTGCTGAACCTGATGAAGGACCTGCAGCAGGACCGCGGCCTGACCTATCTGTTCATCTCGCACAACCTGGCCGTGGTGCAGCACGTGGCCGACGACGTCGGCGTGATGTACCTGGGCCGTCTGGTGGAGGTGGCGCCGAAACGCACGGTGTTCAGTGCGCCGCGCCACCCCTACACGCAGATGCTGCTGGATGCGATTCCGGATGTCCGGATGACCGGGCGGCAGCGCAGCCCGGTGATCGGCGAAGTGCCCAATCCGATGAATCCACCAACCGGTTGCGCTTTCCATCCGCGCTGCCCGCACGCTCGCGCGGTGTGCAAGGCCGAGCGGCCGGAGCTGATGGTGGACGGTGACAGCCAGGTGGCCTGCCACGCGGTGCAGCAGGGTTGGCTGTGAGGCCAGGCGGGCTGGCCTGACTGGTCTTCAGCGCGCGGGTGCGCTGGCGGCCGGCGTGCTGCTGGCTGCTTGCTGGGCCGGCTTCGGCAGCACCAGCGGGCCGCGCTGGCCGCAGGCGGTGAGCATCAGCAAGACTGCCACCGCACCAACCACGCTGCGCCCGCTGGGCACACGGCTTCGAGCCGGGCAGGGGTGTTGGGAGGAGGGTTGGAGACTCGCCACTACACTGGGCGCCATTGAACTTTTCATGCCCGGATCTTACCCACCATGAGCGCCCATATCCTGTCTGATGCCGAGTACCACCGCGCCACCGCAGCCATCCTGGCAGCAGTCGAAAGCCACGTGGACCACTGGCTTGACGACGACGTGATCGACATCGATACCCACCGCAACGGCGGGGTGCTGGAGATGACGTTTCCGAACGGCAGCAAGATCATCCTGAACACCCAGGCGCCGCTGCATGAGTTGTGGATGGCCGCACGTGCGGGTGGCCACCACTACCGTTTCCTGGATGGACAGTGGGTGGACACGCGCGACGGCAGCGAATTCTTCGCCAGCCTGTCGAAGCAGGCCACGGCCCAGGCCGGACAAGCGCTGGCGTTTGCACCGGCCGCGTGAGGCGCGGCGGGTGAAGGGGCGGGCCCGGCCCGCCCTCGGTTCCTCAGCGGAACAGGTCGAGGATGCCCTTCTTTTCCTCGTCGCTCGGCCGGCCCGGTGAGCGATCTTCGGCCCCCAGCGAGCCCACGCCCTGGCCCTGGCTGAACTCGGTGTAGAACCACTCGCCCCCCACGTTCACGACGCCTTCCGGCGGCACCATCTCGGCCACCGGCACACCTTTGAGTGCGTGCTGCATGAACTCGATCCACACGGGCAGCGACAGCCCTCCGCCGGTTTCCCGGTCGCCAAGCTTGCGCGGGTTGTCATAGCCGATCCACACCACCGCCGCGAGGCTCGGGTGGTAGCCGCCGAACCAGGCGTCCATCGAATCATTGGTCGTGCCGGTCTTGCCGTAAACGTCAGGCCGCTTCAAGGTGGCCTGTGCGCGTGCCGCGGTGCCGGAGCGGGTCACTTCCTGCAGCAGGCTGCTCATCACGAAGGCATTGCGCGCCTCCACCACCCGCAGCGATTCATCAGGCGCCTGCATGGCCGTTTCATGCAGCACCTTGCCGCGCGTGTCGGTGATGCGGGCGATCAGCACCGGGTTGACGCGGTAGCCACCATTGGCGAACACGCTGTAGGCGGTGGCCATCTGCATCGGCGTGACCGAGCCGGCGCCAAGCGCCATCGTCAGATAGGGGTCGTGCTTCTCGCGCTCGAAGCCGAAGCGGGTGATCCAGTCCCGGGCGTAAGGCACGCCGATGGATTGCAGGATGCGGATCGACACCATGTTCTTGGACTTCGCCAGCGCGCGTCGCAGGGGCATCGGGCCGTCAAAGGTGCCGTCGTAGTTCTTGGGCTCCCAGGGCTGGCTGCCGGTGCTGCCTGCATCGAAGAACAAGGGCGCGTCATTCACCACGGTGGCGGGCGTGAAGCCCTTTTCCAGTGCCGCCGAGTAGATGAAGGGCTTGAAGCTGGAGCCCGGCTGGCGCCAGGCCTGGGTCACGTGGTTGAACTTGTTCTTGCCAAAATCGAAGCCGCCGACCAGGGCACGGATGGCGCCGGTTTGCGGCTCCATGGCCACGAACGCGCCTTCCACTTCGGGCTGCTGGGTGATGAACCAGGCGTCTTTTGCGCCCTTGATCACCCGGACGATGGCGCCGCGGCGCACCTGCACCTTGGGGTCGGCCTTGTCAGACAAACCGGACGTGGCGGGGCGCAGGCCCTCGCCCGTCAGCGTCACCGACTCGCCGGATTGAAGGGCCACCACCACCTTCTTCGGCGAGGCTTCCAGCACCACGGCGGCCTTCAGCTCGTCGTTGTCCGGATGGTCTGCCAGTGCTTCGGCGATGCGGGTGTCCAGGGCCTTGGGGTCGGCGGGCAGATCGACATAGGCTTCCGGGCCGCGGTAAACCTGCCGCTTCTCGTAGTCCATCAAACCCTTGCGCAGGGCGCGGTACGCGGCCATCTGGTCGCCCGCCTTGACCGTCAAGGTGACGTTGAGGCCCCGGGTGTAGGTGTCCGCGCCGTATTGGCTGAAAACCAGTTGTCGCGCTGCTTCCGCCACGTATTCGGCATGCACGGGCATCTCATTGGACGCCCGGTACTTCAGAACCTCAGCCTTAGCCTGCTTGTGCTGCTCTTCGGTGATGAAGCCGTTGTCCAGCATCCGGTCGATGATGTATTGCTGCCGCAGCGTGGCGCGTCTGGGGTTGGCAATCGGGTTGTAGGCCGACGGCGCCTTGGGCAGGCCGGCCAGCATCGCGGCTTCAGCCACCGAGATGTCCTTGAGCGGCTTGCCAAAATAAATCTCGCTGGCGGCTGCAAAACCATGGGCCCGCTGACCCAGATAAATCTGGTTCATGTAGACCTCCAGGATCTGGTCCTTGGTCAGCTGGCTTTCGATCTTCAGCGCCAACAACACCTCGTAAAGTTTGCGGGTGAGCGTCTTTTCGGCCGAGAGATAAAAGTTTCGGGCCACCTGCATCGTGATCGTCGATGCGCCCTGGCTGCCCATCGAGCCAAATTGCGCCACCCCGGCGCGAATCACCCCGAGATAGTCGACGCCACTGTGTTGATAGAACCGGGCGTCCTCGATCGCGAGAACAGCCTCTTTCATCACCTTAGGGATTTCCGTAACGGGGGTGAACTGGCGGTGTTCGTCGCCGTATTCCCCCAGCAACTGACCGTCGGCCGAGTAAATCCGCATCGGCAACTTGGGCCGGTAATCGGTGATTGAGTCCAGCTCCGGCAGGGCCGGGTAGGCCACCGCCAGGGCGATACCGCCGCAGATGACGCCCGCAAAAATCAGCGCCAGGCCCGTGCCGAGCAGGCCGAGCAGCACCTTGCCCAGCCAGCGTCCGAAGCCGTTTGAAGCGCTGTTGCCCGGTTTGGCAGGGGCGGTGTGTTGGTTGGTGTCTTGGTCGCTCATGAGGATCCCATTGGGGCAGCCGGATTATAGGAACCGGCGCCATGGCACGCGGCTTGCAGAAGACTTTGCCTTCATGACAGGCGCAACGCGCGGGCAAACCCTGATGGGTTGGGCAGCAAATGCTTACGAATGTCGTCGGGCGAGAGCAACGTGGCCACCGTTCGCGCTTTCCTTATTCCTTGGTTGCTCAAGAGTCTTGCTGCTAGCATTGAAGTGCTTTGTTAACTTCGCGTCGCTTGCGGCGCAGCGGGAGCCTTGTCTCGTGGGATTTCTAGATCGCCTTCTCGGCCAGAAACATCCCCAGATGATCGGTCTGGATATCAGTTCATCCAGCGTCAAGCTGGTGGAGCTGAGCCAATCAACGTCCGGGGAATTGGTGCTGGAGCGTCTTGCCAGCGAGCCTTTTGAAAAAGGCTGGATCGTCGACGGCCAGATCGAAAAATTCGATGAGGTCGCTGACGCGGTGCGCCGCGTGGTCAGCCGGAGCGGCACCAAGACGCGCCAGGTCGTGATGGCCATGCCGCAATCGGCCGTCATCACCAAGCGCATCGTGCTGCCTGCTGGCCTGCGTGAAGACGAAATGGAGCTTCAGGTTGAGTCTGAAGCCCATCAGTACATTCCGTTCTCGCTGGACGAAGTCAGCCTGGATTTCTGCGTCATCGGCCCGAACGCCACGTCGGTCGGTG
Organism: Burkholderiales bacterium PBB6; assembly: GCA_002255925.1. Taxonomy (GTDB): domain Bacteria; phylum Pseudomonadota; class Gammaproteobacteria; order Burkholderiales; family Burkholderiaceae_C; genus Ideonella; species Ideonella margarita. Next base: position 172,830 of record NKIH01000004.1, read on the forward strand.
ATGTCGATGTGCTGATCGCAGCGTCCCGCAAGGACCGCGTTCAGGATCGTCAAGGCTTGGCGGAAGCCGCCGGCCTGACGCCTGTGGTGCTCGACATCGAATCGCATGCATCGCGCCTGGCGATGGGGCGCCTGATCCAGGCGCTGCCAGACCGCGGCAAGGATGCACTGGTGGCCCTGTTCGAAATCGGCGCTGACTCCACGAGCCTGAAGGTGCTGCGCGAAGACGAAATGCTGTACGACCGAGACCAATCGTTCGGCGGCTCGCAGTTGACCCAGTTGATTTCACGTCAGTACGGTTTTTCGTACGAAGAAGCCGAGCAGAAGAAGCTGGCTGGCGATCTGCCCGAGGACTACGAGTCGTCGCTGCTGACGCCGTTCGTCGACAGCCTGGCCCATGAAATCGGTCGAGCCCTTCAATATTTCTTCACCAGCACGCCGCACCACAAGGTGCACTACGTGATGCTGGCGGGCGGCACGGCGTCGATGCCTGGCCTGCGGGAACGCGTCAAGGACGTCACCGGGTTTTCGTCCAAGGTGGTGAACCCGTTCGAGACCATGAAGATCGCATCCTCGGTGCGTGAAGCGAAGCTGCGCCGCGAGGCGCCTTCTTACCTGACCGCGTGCGGGCTGGCCATGCGGAGGTTTGTGCAGTGATTCTGATCAACCTGTTGCCTCACCGTGAGGCGCGCCGACAGGAACGCAAACGTGCGTTCTTCTCGGCCTTGGGATTGGCGTCCCTGGTGGGCGTGGGCCTGGTGGTGCTGTGGTTCGGTGTGCTGCAACAGATGATTTCTGTGCAGCAGGGCCGCAACCGCTACCTGACCGAGGCCATCAAGGAACTCGAAGAGCGCATCAAGGACATCGCCAACCTCAAGGATGAAATTGAAGCCTTGAAGGCGCGCCAGAAGGCCGTGGAAGACTTGCAGGCCGACCGCAATGTGCCGGTTTACCTGCTGGACGAACTCGTCAAGCAGACGCCGGAAGGTGTGTACCTGACCAACATCCGCCAGGTCGGCAGCGTCGTCACGTTCCAGGGCCTGGCTCAGTCGCAGGAGCGGGTTTCTGAATTCATTCGAAACGCGGCTTACAACTCCCAATGGCTGGAAAAGCCTGAATTGGTCGAAATCAAGGCCACCAACGTGACTGTTGGCAAGGCGCAGCGCAAGCTGTTTGATTTCTCCATGAAGGTCAGCCTGAAGCGGCCGCAAGCCCCGGCGGGTGCCGCCAGTGGTGCAGTGGCTCGCCCCCCGGCAGCTTCTGCCTCGCAGGCGTCGTGAGGTAGAAGATGGCGACGATAGGCAAAAACATCGATGTCGGGGCTGCAGTTCGTGGCGGTCTCTCCCAGTTCCGGGAACTCAACCCCAAAGAGCCAGGCCAATGGCCGCTGCTGCCCAAGATCGTGGCGTGGTTGGCCGCGATGGTGGCCGTGGTGATCCTCGGCTGGCTGCTGGTGCTGAGCGAGGAAGACGACAACCTCAATGCAGAGCGGGCCAAGGAGCCCAACCTGCGCAACGAATACCGCGTCAAGCTGACCCAGGCCATCAACCTGGACGAGCTGAAGAAACAGAAGGAGCTGGTTCAGGAGTACGTGACCCAGCTTGAGAAGCAGCTGCCCGGCAAGGCTGAAATGGATGCACTGCTGTCTGACATCAACCAGGCGGGTGCTGGCCGTGGTCTGCAGTTCGAGCTGTTCAAGCCAGGCCAGATCGTGGTGAAGGACTACTACGCCGAACTGCCGATCTCGATCAAGGTGTCGGGTGCGTATCACGACATCGGCTCGTTCGCCGGCGACGTGGCCAACCTGTCCCGGATCGTGACGCTGCACAACCTCGTGGTGTCGCCGGCTGGCAAGGACAGCAACGGCCCGCTCACGATGGAAGCCACCGCACGCACCTACCGCTACCTTGATGCCGCCGAAGTGGCCGAGGTCAAGCGCAATGCGGCTGCCGCGCGCAAGAACGGCGCCAAGCCCAAGGACGCGCCATGAATCAACGTTGGATAGCCAGCCTCTGCCTGCTGGCCTGCCTGGGCGCCTGCTCGTCGGATGACGACGAGTTGAAGGCCTGGATGGATCAGCAGAAGCAGGAAGTCAAGCCGAGCGTCGAGCCCATCGCCGCGCCGAAGAAGTTCACGCCGCAGGCCTACACGGGCGTTGGTGCGGTTGACCCGTTCGGTGCGCAGAAGATGGCCTCGGGCAACAAGCTCGATGCGAACCAGTCCGGGGCCATGCTGGCCTCGGAAGCCAAGCGCCGCAAGGAGCCTCTCGAAGCGTTCCCGCTGGACGGCATGGTGATGGTCGGCAGCATGACACGCGACAAGCGCCAGTACGCGATCCTGAAGGTCGAGGCCCTGCTTCACTACGTGAAGGTCGGCGAGTACCTGGGTCTGAATTACGGGAAGATCACCAAGATCACCGAAACGGAAATCACCTTGCGCGAAATCGTTCAGGACGCGGCGGGTGAATGGATCGAGCGCAACAGTACGCTCCAATTGCAGGAGACGGCGCGATGAATAACAGGTTGGAGTCACGCACGATGCGGAGTCGCTACGCAGGGGCCGTTGTCCTTACTTTGGGCTTGATGACCTTGCCCGCCATGGGTTGGGCCCAGAACATGATCCGCGGTATCACCGCTGCCCAGCAGGCGGGCGGCGAGGTGGTGCGGGTGGAGCTGAGCGAGGCGCTCACGGCCTTGCCGGCTGGCTTCTCGGTGCAGTCACCACCCCGCGTGGCGATTGACCTGCCTGGCGTGGTGAACGCGCTGGGTCGTCCGTCGGTGGATGTGAACCAGGGGAATGTTCGCGCGGTCAACGTGGCGAACTCCGGTGATCGGACTCGTCTGGTGCTGAGCCTGCGTCAAGCTGCAACGTACCGCACTGAAATCCAGGGCAAGACCTTGCTGATCCTGCTGGATCAAGCGGCTGCCGTGGGTGCTGCACCGACGTCGGCTTCCACACCGCCTGTGCATTTCGCTGCCAGCCAGAATGCTGACCCGCTGCCGATCCGCGACATCGACTTCCGTCGCGGCCCGGACGGCGCTGGTCGTGTCATCGTCGGCCTGGTGAACACCCAGGTGGGCGTTGATCTGCGTCAGCAGGGCCAGAACCTCGTCGTCGAATTCCTGCGCTCGTCGCTGCCCGAGAACCTGCGCCGTCGCCTGGATGTGTCTGACTTCGGCTCGCCTGTACAGGCCGTGTCCATGGCGCAGACGGGTGACCGTGTCCGCATGGTCATCGAGCCCCGTGGCGCGTGGGAACACAGCGCTTACCAGACCGACAACCAGTTCGTGCTGGAAGTGCGCCCCGTGCGGATGGACCCGAACAAGGTCACGCAGGGTCCGACCTACCAGGGCGAAAAGCTGTCGTTGAACTTCCAGAACATCGAAGTTCGCGCTCTGCTGCAGGTCATCGCTGACTTCACCAACTTCAACGTGGTGACCAGCGATACCGTGACCGGCACTTCCACGCTGCGCCTGAAGGATGTGCCGTGGGACCACGCCCTCGACATCATTCTGCAGAGCAAGGGCCTGGGCATGCGCAAGTCGGGCAATGTGCTCTGGATTGCGCCGAAGGACGAGCTGGCCGCCAAGGAACAGATCGATCTGGAAGCCAAGAAGAAGATCGCTGATCTGGAGCCGGTGCGCACCCAGTCTTTCCAGCTGAACTACACCAAGGCCGAAGAAGTGGCTCGCGGCCTGATTGGCACGACCACCAACTCCGGCAATGGCGGCAACAACACCACCACGCGCATCCTGTCGCCTCGCGGCACGGTGCTGTTCGAAACCCGGACCAACCAGCTGTTCGTTTCGGACGTCCCGTCGAAGCTTGAAGAAGTCGCGATGATGATTTCCAAGATCGACGTGCCGGTGCGCCAGGTGTTGATCGAGGCGCGCATCGTTGAGGCGGACGACAAGTTTGGCCGTGCACTGGGCGTGAAGTTGGGTAGCACCGACATGCGCGGCCTGCGCGGCGGCACGCCGGGCTACAACGTGGGTGGTGGCAACAACGTCACCATCGGCGGCAACTACAACGGCGTGGGCTACCAGACCCTGCAGCAGACAAACGATGCTGCCTACAGCAACACCCAGTTCGTCAGCCTGCCGGCTTCGACCTCGAACATCAGCACTGCGTCGGCGGCCACGTTCGCGCTGTCGCTGTTCAGTGCTTCGGCCAACCGGTTCCTGAACCTGGAGCTGTCGGCACTGGAAGCGGAAGGCAAGGGCAAAATCGTCTCCAGCCCGCGCGTCATCACCGCTGACCAGGTCAAGGCCTTGATCGAGCAGGGTGAAGAGCTGCCCTACAACGTGGCCACGTCGAGTGGCGCCACGTCGATCCAGTTCAAGAAGGCCAGCCTGAAGCTGGAAGTCACGCCGCAGATCACGCCGGAAGGCAATGTGATTCTCGACGTGGACGTGAACAAGGACAGCCGCGGTGAGTTGACCAACGCCGGCCCGGCCATCAACACCAAGCACGTGAAGACGCAAGTGCTGGTCGAGAACGGCGGCACGGTGGTGATTGGCGGTATCTTCACGCAGAACGACCGCGACGAAACCAACAAGGTGCCGTTCCTGGGCGATCTGCCGGTGGTTGGCAATCTGTTCAAGAACACGGTCCGCTACAGCAACCGCACCGAGTTGCTGGTGTTCATCACGCCGAAGGTCGTGACGGACCGTTCCGCAGCTCGCTGAAATTGGCTGAGGCTGCGCGCGTAGACATGGGAGCAATTGGAATGCACAAGAAATTTGGCACGTGGCTGGCAGTGGCCGCCACGGTCTTGATGACCGCCTGCGGTGGCGGTGGGTCTGACTCGGGCAACTCGGGCTTTGGTGGGGGGTCGACCACCAGCACCGTGTCTGATCTGGTCCTGACGCTCAGCACCCAGCAGCTGGTCAACACCGGTCTCGAGACCGTGACCGCAACGGCAACCGCAGTGGACGGCAACCGGAATGCAGTGTCCGGTGCCAACGTGACGTTCGCCGTGAACAACAACGCGGTCGCGTCAGTGGGCTCTTCGAGCACCGATTCTTCGGGCAAGGCCGCCGCGACCGTCGGTATCGGCTCTGACCGATCCAACCGCATCATCACTGTCACGGTCACCTCCGGCTCCCTCAGCCGCAGCGCCACCATCCTGGTGACGGGCACCAAGATCACGGCCACCCTGACGTCAACCGTGGTGCCTGGCGGCGCCGGCTATGTGAATTACAAGGTCTCGGATTCCAATTCCAATGCCTTGCCCGGGCAAGAGGTGGTGGTCACGGCCCCTGGCTTGGCAGGCGCGACCGGCGTCACCAACTCGTCCGGCGAGTACCGCTTCGACTTCACTGCACCGACCACGAGCGGCCCATTGACGATCACGGCGACCGCCGGTGGTGTGTCTCTGAACCAGACCGTCCAGGTGCAGTCGACGAACAGCAACATTCCCGTGGCCGTCGGCCCGGTGACGTCCGCGTCGCTGTCGGCGAACCCGAAGACGGTTCCGGTCAATTCGACGGGCACGTCGAACCAGTCTGAAATCCGTGCCCTGTTCGTGGCCGCCGCCAACCGGCCGGTGGAAAACGTTCGCGTGCGTTTCGAGCTGCCGGATCCGAACAGCATCGGCGGCACGATTTCGGCTGGTTCCAACCTGCTGTATTCGAGCGCCAACGGCATCGTGAGCACGTCTTACGTGCCTGGCACGCGCTCCAGCCCGACCGACGGTGTCACCGTGCGGGCCTGCTGGGACTACAGCGACTTCGCCGTCGGTGTCTGCCCGAACTCGGTGGATGTGAAGTTGACCGTAACTGCCGAGCCACTGTCGGTGAGCATCGGCGCCAACGGCAGCATTGCCGAAGGTACCGACAAGCTGACCTACGTGCTCGATTACGTGGTGATGGTGGTCAACTCCGCCGGTTTCGCCATGTCGAATGTCGCTGTGAGCGCCACGCTTGATCTGCCTGCCTATTACAAGGGCCGTTGGAATCTGGCGAACGGGGCTTGGGGCCAAACGATCACCGCTGGTTGTGCCAACGAGGACGTGGACCGCAATGGCGTCTTGAGCATCGCTGAAGACATCAATGGCAGTGGCTCGATCGAGCCTCGCAAGGCTGACGCATCCCTGAGCTTCAACGGCTCGAACCTCACCAACAGCAATGGCATGGTGTTCCTGCGTCTGGTTTATCCGCAAGACAAGGCGAGTTGGGTCAGCTACGGCATCACCGTGTCTGCAAACGGTGTCGCTGGCACTGAAGGCACGGCGCAGTTCTCTGGCCTCACGAAGGTGCCGTCCGATGTGCTGGCCATCACCACCGCGACGCCGGCGTTCTGGCTGAGCCCTTACGGCCAGTCGAGTTCGTGCGCGAATCCGAATTGAGTAGACTCTAGCTACGCTTCGGGCCCGCAGAGGTGCATGCCTCTGCGGGCTTTTTTACATGTGGGTCAGTCATGAGTGTGGTTCTGGTTGGATTGCCGGGTAGCGGCAAGTCCACGGTGGGTAGGCATGTGGCGCGTTTGATGAACTTGCAGTTCGTCGATGCCGACACCGAAATCGAACGCCAGCTGGGAACCAGCATCCGCGTCCACTTCGAGCAGTACGGAGAGCAAAGCTTCCGGGACCATGAGCAGCAGGTGATCGCCGAGCTCTGTGCCCGACCAGACCTGGTGGTGGCCACCGGCGGTGGCGCCGTGCTGCGAGAGGCCAATCGCGCACAGATCAAGCAGTCGGGTCATCACGTGGTGTACCTGCGGGCTACACCCGATGACCTGGCCCGGCGGCTGCGGCATGACACACAGCGCCCGCTGCTTCAAGGCGTTGATCCGCTGAAGCGCCTCAGGGATCTTTTTGCCGAGCGTGACCCGTTTTACCGTGAGGTCGCCGATTTCGGCATTGATACCGGTAGAACGTCCGTGCACACGCTGGCCAATCTCGTGGCCATGCAACTCGACATGCTGCCCGCCAAACCCCAGCCCTGAAGGTCCGCGTCTTTCGGTTGCAGGGGCCCAGGCCACTACCCAACTACACTTCCTCGCATGTCTGCTCCTTCGAATCTTCCTGTGCCGACCAAGGTCGGCATCGCTCTTGGCGATCGCTCCTACGATGTCGTGATTGGCGCCGGCCTGCTGGATGCGGCCGCTACCTGGTCTGATCTGCCGAAGTCTGCCCAGGCGCTGGTGGTCACCAATGAGGTGGTGGCACCGCTCTATGCCGATGTACTTCAACGTCAACTGTCGGCGCTCCACACCCGCGTGGACGTGCTGGTGCTGCCAGACGGCGAGGCTCACAAGGACTGGCAGACGATGAACCTCGTGTTCGATCGGCTGCTGGCCAATGGGGCAGACCGCAAGACAGTGCTTTATGCGTTGGGCGGCGGAGTTGTCGGGGACATGACCGGTTTTGCCGCCGCCTGCTACATGCGCGGCGTGCCTTTTGTGCAGGTGCCCACCACCTTGCTGTCGCAGGTTGATTCGTCCGTTGGCGGCAAGACCGCCGTCAATCACCCGCTCGGCAAAAACATGATCGGCGCGTTCTACCAGCCGGTGCGCGTGATCTGCGACATGGACACGCTGCGCACACTGCCTGCGCGTGAGGTGTCGGCTGGTCTGGCTGAGGTTATCAAGTACGGCCCGATTGCCGACGCATCTTTTCTGACCTGGCTCGAAGAGCACATGGAGGGCTTGGTGGCGCTGGAGCCTGCCTTGATCGCCCATGCAGTTCAGCGGTCCTGCGAGATCAAGGCCGCCGTGGTTGGCGCTGACGAGCGGGAAGGTGGCCTGCGCGCCATCCTGAATTTTGGTCACACCTTCGGCCACGCCATTGAAGCAGGCCTGGGTTTTGGCACCTGGCTGCATGGCGAGGCGGTGGCGGCGGGCATGGTGATGGCGGCGGATCTGTCAGAGCGTTGCGGCCTGATGCCTGCCGGCTTTGCGGATCGTCTGCGTGCGTTGATTTCGCGCGCCGGCCTGCCGGTGGTGGCGCCGGCACTGCCCGCTGAGGAGTACCTGGAGCACATGCGGGTCGACAAAAAGTCTCAGGGCGGCGAAATCCGCTTCGTGCTGATCGACAAGCTGGGCTCGGCGGTGATGCGCCCGGCGCCCGAAGCCTTGGTGCGCCAAACGCTGGCTGCCTGCTGCCAACCCGCATGAATGAACCGCTGGCGCCGTGGGCCAGTTGGCCCCAAAGAAGCCGGGGCCGCAGGCGCGCGGAGCCAGCCGCACCCACACGCGACGACTTCCAGCGCGACCGGGACCGCATCGTCCATTCCACCGCCTTCCGGCGCCTGGTCTACAAGACGCAGGTTTTCCTGAATCACGAAGGTGACCTGTTCCGTACCCGGCTGACGCACTCTCTCGAGGTGGCGCAGCTGGGGCGCAGCATTTCGCGCAGCTTGGCTCTGAACGAAGACCTGGTTGAAGCGATCGCCCTGGCGCACGACCTTGGCCACACGCCCTTCGGCCATGCCGGCCAAGACGCCTTGAACGACTGCATGGCGGCACACGGCGGCTTTGAGCACAACCTGCAAAGTCTGCGCGTGGTCGACGAGCTGGAGCAGCGTTACCCCGACTGGGACGGCTTGAACCTGTGCTTTGAAACCCGTGAGGGGGTGTTGAAGCGTTGCCCGCTGGCGCTGGCGCAGCGCATGGAGCAGCGAGAGCCGGGTGGGGTGGGGCAGCGGTTCCTGCTCGGCCATCAAGCCAGCCTGGAGGCGCAGCTGACCAACCTGGCGGACGAGATTGCCTACAACGCGCATGACGTCGACGACGGCGTGCGCTCCGGCTTGCTGTCGCTCGACCAGCTGCGCGGCGTGGCCTTGTTCGAGCGACATTTTCAGGACGCGATGGCAGCGCACCCGGGCTTGGCAGGTGCCGCCGTCAAACGGCAACTGGCCGAAACCATCCGGCGCATGCTGTCGGCGCAGGTTTACGACGTGATCGACGCGAGCCGTGCACGCTTGGCCGAGGCGGCGCCCGTCGATGCCGAAGCCGCACGGCTCCTCGGCCCGCTGATTGGCTTCAGTGCCGGCATGAAACAGGCCAGCGCCGACATGAAGCGCTTCATGTTCCGCGAGCTGTATCGCCACCCCCAGGTGGTGGCCACCACCGAGGCCGGCCGCCAGATCATCCGCGACCTGTTCGCCGCGTATTTGAGCGCACCCGCTGAAATGCCCGACGACTACGCCCAAGCCGCCGATCTCCCGCGATCCGTCTGCGACTACATCGCCGGCATGACCGACCGCTTCGCCACCCGCGAACACCACCGGCTCACCGGACAGCGCCTGTTCCCGCAAGCCGATTGAGCTTCGCCCCAATAAATGGGGTCAGAGTAGATTAAGCTTGCCGCATGGCGAGACAAGCAAGGCTGGTGGCGCCCGGCCACCCACACCACGTCATCCAGCGTGGCAACAACCGCGGTCTAATCGTGCATGACGACGTCGACCGCAAACACTACCTGCAGGTGTTGGGCGACGTCGCCATTGAACACCGGGTGTCGATCCATGCCTATGTGCTGATGGACAACCATGTGCACCTGCTTGTGTCGCCGAGCACCGAGCAGGGCTTGAGCCGCATGATGCAGAGCCTGGGCCGCCGGTATGTGGGCTGGTTCAACCACCGGCATGGCCGTACGGGCACACTTTGGGAAGGCCGCTTCCGTGCGCAGGTCATCGACGCTGACGGATGGCTGTTGTCCTGCCTCAAATACATCGAACTGAACCCCCACCGCGCAGGGCTGGCCTCAGGCTTGCTTGACTGGCCTTGGTCGAGCTTGTCGCACCACATTGGTGAGCACCGGGACCCGCTGATCACCGACCATCCTGCCTTCTGGCAACTGGGCAACACGCCGTTTGAGCGTGACATCAACTATCGCCGCTGGTTGGAGGAGGGGTTGTCTGACACAGACCGCCAACACATCACGACTACGCTGATGAAGGGGGCGACGCTCGGCAGCGATGCTTTCGTTCAGCAAGTCGGCGTTCTCACCCAGCGCGACTTGAGCCCGCGCCCACGTGGCAGACCACGCAAGTTGCCGGGCGGTTACTCTGTCCCCAATTAAATATCCAATCACGCTTTGCGATATTTAATCTGACTCTGACCCCATTTAATAGTGCTTGAAGGGTTGGGGGCTTGGCTTTATCCTCGCGTTTATCCCTAGCTACCGTCGAGGATTGCGCCATGAACAAGGCTGCATCGGGTCATGTGTCCCGCGAAGAAATTGAAGCCCTGGCCGAGGGCGGGCTGTACAGCCCGTCGAATGAGCACGACGCTTGCGGCGTCGGTTTTGTCGCCCACATCAAGGGCCAGAAGGCGCATGGCATCGTTGAGCAGGGTCTGAAGATCCTCGAAAACCTCGACCACCGTGGTGCCGTGGGGGCTGATGCGCTGATGGGCGACGGCGCCGGCATCCTGATCCAGATCCCCGACGAATTCTTCCGCGCACAAATGGCTGCGCAAGGTGTGGCACTGCCGCCGCTGGGTGAATACGGCGTCGGCATGATCTTCCTGCCGAAGGAACATGCGTCGCGCCTGGCGTGCGAGCAAGAGCTGGAGCGCGCCATCAAGGCTGAAGGCCAGGTGCTGCTGGGCTGGCGCGATGTGCCGGTCGACCGCGAGATGCCGATGAGCCCGGCCGTGCGCGCCACCGAGCCGGTGATCCGCCAAGTCTTCATCGGTCGCGGCCCCGACGTGATCGTGCCAGACGCTCTCGAGCGCAAGTTGTACGTCATCCGCAAGACGGCCTCAGCCGCCATCCAGGCGCTGAAGCTGACCCACAGCCGCGAGTACTACGTGCCCAGCATGAGCTGCCGCACGATCATCTACAAGGGCTTGCTGCTGGCTGACCAGGTCGGCAAGTACTTCCTCGACCTGCAAGATGCCCGCACCGTCTCGGCCCTGGCCCTGGTGCACCAGCGCTTCTCGACCAACACCTTCCCGGAATGGCCGCTGGCCCACCCGTACCGCATGGTCGCCCACAACGGTGAAATCAACACCGTCAAGGGCAACTTCAACTGGATGCGTGCCCGTGAAGGCGTGATGAAGTCGCCGGTGCTGGGTGAAGACCTGCCGAAGCTGTATCCGATCAGCTTCGAAGGCCAGTCCGACACCGCCACCTTCGACAACGCGCTTGAGCTGCTGACGATGAGCGGCTACCCGCTCGCCCAGGCCGCGATGATGATGATCCCGGAAGCCTGGGAACAGCACGAGATGATGGACGAGCGTCGCCGCGCGTTCTACGAATACCACGCGTCGATGATGGAGCCGTGGGACGGCCCGGCCGCCATGGTCTTCACCGACGGCAAGCAGATCGGCGCCACGCTCGACCGCAACGGTCTGCGCCCGGCCCGCTACATCGTCACCGACGACGACCTGGTCGTGATGGCCTCGGAATCCGGCGTGCTGCCGATCCCGGAAAACAAGATCGTCAAGAAGTGGCGTCTGCAGCCAGGCAAGATGTTCCTGATCGACTTCGAGCAGGGCCGCATCGTTGACGACGAAGAGCTGAAGAACCAGTACGCCAGCGCGCGTCCGTATCGCCAGTGGATCGACAACGTCCGCGTGCGCCTCGACGACATCGAGACCGCCAGCGTCGGCCCGGCCGCCTTCGGTGAGTCGCTGCTCGACCGCCAGCAGGCCTTCGGCTACACCCAGGAAGACATCAAGTTCCTGATGGCGCCGATGGCCATGAACGGCGAAGAAGGCATCGGCTCGATGGGCAACGACAGCCCGCTGGCCGTGCTGTCGGACAAGAACAAGCCGCTGTACAACTACTTCAAGCAGCTGTTCGCCCAGGTCACGAACCCGCCGATCGACCCGATCCGCGAAGCCATCGTGATGTCGCTCAACAGCTTCATCGGCCCGAAGCCGAACCTGCTGGACATCAATGCGGTGAACCCGCCGATGCGTCTGGAAGTGGAGCAGCCCGTGCTCGACTTCAAGGGCATGGCCCGTCTGCGCAGCATCGAGGCGCACACCAACGGCAAGTTCAAGTCCTATGAGCTGAACATCACCTACCCGCTGGCCTGGGGCAAGGCAGGCGTTGAAGCCAAGCTGGCGTCGCTGTGTGCGGAAGCCGTGGATGCGCTCAAGGGCGGCCACAACATCCTGATCATCACCGACCGCCAGATGGACCGCGGCAACGTGGCCATCCCGGCGCTGCTGGCGCTGTCCGCCGTTCACCACCATCTGGTGCGTGAAGGCCTGCGCACCACCGCCGGCCTGGTGGTGGAAACCGGCTCGGCCCGCGAAGTGCACCACTTCGCCGTGCTGGCGGGCTACGGCGCAGAAGCCGTGCACCCGTACCTCGCGCTGGAAACCCTGGCCTCGCTGCATGCCGAGTTGCCGGCCGATTTGTCCACCGACAAGGCGGTCTACAACTACATCAAGGCGGTGGGCAAGGGTCTCTCGAAGATCATGTCCAAGATGGGCGTGTCGACCTACATGTCGTACTGCGGTGCGCAGCTGTTCGAGGCCATCGGCCTGAACCGTGACATGGTGTCGAAGTACTTCCGCGGTACCGCCACGCAAGTGGAGGGCATCGGCGTGTTCGAAGTGGCTGAAGAAGCCCTGCGCAACCACCGCGCCGCCTTCGGCACCGACCCGCTGCTCGACAGCATGCTGGAAACCGGCGGTGAATACGCCTGGCGCGCCCGTGGTGAAGAGCACATGTGGACGCCGGACGCCATCGCCAAGCTGCAGCACAGCACGCGCTCGGGCAAGTTCGATACCTACAAGGAATACGCGCAGATCGTCAACGACCAGAGCAAGCGCCACCTGACGCTGCGCGGCCTGTTTGAATTCAAGATCGATCCGAGCAAGGCGATTCCGCTGGAGGAAGTGGAATCGGCGTCGGACATCGTCAAGCGTTTCGCCACTGGCGCGATGTCGCTGGGTTCGATTTCCACCGAGGCCCACAGCACGCTGGCCCTGGCCATGAACCGCATCGGCGGCAAGAGCAACACCGGTGAAGGTGGTGAAGACCCGGCGCGTTATCGCAACGAGTTGAAGGGTATCCCCATCACCCAGGGCACCAAGGTGTCTGAAGTGATTGGCGCCGACGTCATCGAAGCCGACTACGAGATGAACGCCGGCGACAGCCTGCGCTCGCGCATCAAGCAGGTGGCCTCCGGCCGTTTCGGTGTGACCACCGAGTACCTGGTGTCGGCCGACCAGATCCAGATCAAGATGGCCCAGGGCGCCAAGCCGGGTGAGGGCGGTCAGCTGCCCGGCGGCAAGGTGTCTGAATACATCGGCAAGCTGCGTCACTCGGTGCCGGGCGTGGGCCTCATCAGCCCGCCGCCGCACCACGACATCTACTCGATCGAAGACCTGGCGCAGCTCATCCATGACCTGAAGAACGTCAACCCGGCATCGAGCATCAGCGTCAAGCTGGTGTCCGAAGTGGGCGTGGGCACCATCGCTGCAGGCGTCACCAAGTGCAAGGCCGATCACATCGTGATCGCCGGCCACGACGGTGGCACGGGCGCGTCGCCCTGGTCGTCGATCAAGCACTGCGGCACGCCGTGGGAACTGGGCCTGGCTGAAACCCAGCAGACCCTGGTGCTGAACCGTCTGCGCGGCCGTGTGCGCGTGCAGGCCGACGGCCAGATGAAGACTGGCCGCGACGTGGTCATCGGTGCCCTGCTGGGCGCGGATGAGTTCGGCTTTGCTACCGCACCGCTGGTGGTCGAGGGCTGCATCATGATGCGCAAGTGCCACCTGAACACCTGCCCGGTGGGCGTGGCCACGCAAGACCCGGTGCTGCGCCAGAAGTTCTCGGGCAAGCCAGAGCACGTGGTGAACTACTTCTTCTTCGTTGCTGAAGAAGCGCGCCAGATCATGGCCCAGCTGGGTCTGCGCAAGTTCGACGAGCTGATCGGCCGCGCCGACCTGCTCGATACCCGCAAGGCCATCTCGCACTGGAAGGCCAAGGGCCTCGACTTCAGCAAGGTGTTCCACATCCCGGCCGTGCCGGCCGATGTGCCGCGCATGCACACGGAATCGCAGGACCACGGTCTGGACAAGGCCCTCGACCGCAAGCTGATCGAGAAGAGCCGCGCCGCCATCGAGAAGGGCGAGAAGGTCCAGTTCATGGAAGACGCGCGCAACGTGAACCGCTCGGTCGGTGCCATGTTGTCGGGCGAGCTGATCCGCCACCGCGCTGAAGGCCTGCCGGACCACACGCTGTTCATCCAGATGGAAGGCACCGGCGGTCAGAGCTTCGGCGCCTTCCTGGCCCCGGGCATCACGATGTACCTGATCGGTGAGGCCAACGACTACACCGGCAAGGGTCTGTCGGGTGGCCGCATCGCGGTGCGCCCGAGCATCGAGTTCCGTGGCGATTCCACCAAGAACATCATCGTCGGCAACACCGCGCTGATCGGGGCCACCAGCGGCGAGGCCTTCTTCCGCGGCGTGGCCGGCGAGCGTTTCGGCGTGCGTCTGTCTGGTGCCACGGCGGTGGTCGAAGGCACGGGTGACCACGGTTGTGAATACATGACCGGCGGCACGGTGGTGGTGCTGGGCAAGACGGGTCGCAACTTCGCGGCCGGCATGTCCGGTGGTGTGGCTTACGTGTTCGACGAGGACGGCAAGTTCGCCCAGCGTTGCAACACCGCGCAGGTGTCGCTGGACAAGGTGCTGCCGCGTGATGAGCAGGAAGCCAGCATCCCGGCTGCCATCTGGCACCGCGATCAGCCTGACGAAGCCCTGCTGAAGAAGCTGATCGAGGACCACCACAAGTGGACGGGTTCGCTGCGCGCCCGCGACATCCTCGACCACTGGGCTGAATCGCGTGCCAAGTTCGTGAAGGTCTTCCCGAACGAATACAAGCGCGCGCTGGGTGAGATCAATGCCCGCAAGCAGGCCACCGACGTCGTCGGCAAGGCCAAGGGTGACAAGAAGGCTGTCAAGGCCGTGTCCGCCAAGTAAGCACCCCACGACGACATCAGGAAACAAGCATCATGGGAAAAGTCACCGGCTTTCTGGAATACGAGCGTCTCGAAGAGGGCTACGAGCCCGTCGAAAAGCGGCTGAAGAACTACAAGGAATTTGTCATCGGCCTGAAGGCGGACGACTCCAAGGTTCAGGCCGCACGCTGCATGGACTGCGGCACGCCGTTCTGCAACAACGGCTGCCCCGTCAACAACGTGATCCCTGACTTCAACGACCTGGTTTTCCGGGCCGACTGGAAGAACGCGATCACGGTGCTGCACAGCACCAACAACTTCCCCGAGTTCACCGGCCGCATCTGCCCGGCGCCCTGCGAAGCGGCCTGCGTGCTGAACGTGAACGACGACGCGGTGGGCATCAAGTCGATCGAGCACGCGATCATCGACCGCGCCTGGGACGAAGGCTGGGTCACCCCGCTGGTGGCCGACGTCAAGACCGGCAAGAAGGTGGCCGTGGTCGGCTCTGGCCCGGCGGGCCTGGCAGCCGCACAGCAGCTGGCGCGCGCCGGCCACAGCGTCACGGTGTTCGAGAAGAACGACCGCGTCGGCGGCTTGCTGCGCTACGGCATTCCTGACTTCAAGATGGAGAAGTCGCACATCGACCGCCGCGTGAAGCAGATGGAAGCCGAAGGCGTGACCTTCCGCACCGGCGTGCTGGTGGGTGATCTGGGCCAGGGCAGCAAGGTCACGAACTGGGCGAAGGAAACGGTCAGCCCCGAGCAGCTGAAGACCGAATTCGACGCCGTGTTGCTGGCAGGTGGCTCCGAGCAGAGCCGTGACTTGCCGGTGCCGGGCCGCGATCTGGACGGCGTGTACTTCGCGATGGAGTTCCTGCCGCAGCAGAACAAGGTCAACGCGGGCGACAAGCTCAAGGGCCAGCTGCGCGCAGATGGCAAGCATGTCGTGGTCATTGGCGGTGGCGACACCGGCAGCGACTGCGTGGGCACCAGCAATCGCCACGGCGCTGCCAGCGTCGTGCAGTTCGAACTGATGCCGATGCCGCCGGAAACCGAGAACCGCCCGATGACCTGGCCGTACTGGCCGATCAAGCTGCGCACCTCATCGAGCCACGAAGAGGGCTGCCAGCGTGAATTTGCCATCGCCACCAAGGAATTCCTGGGCGAAAAGGGCAAGCTGACCGGCGTGAAGACGGTTCGCCTCGAATGGCAGGGCGGCAAGATGGTGGAAGTGGCCGGCTCCGAGCAGGTGCTGAAGGCCGACATGGCGCTGCTGGCCATGGGCTTCGTCAACCCGGTCGCCACCGTGCTGGACGCCTTCGGCGTGGCCAAGGACAACCGCGGCAACATCAAGGCGGGCGTGGAAGCCGACACCGGCTACCGCACCAATGTCGACAAGGTGTTTGCTGCCGGTGACATGCGCCGCGGCCAGTCGCTGGTGGTCTGGGCGATCCGCGAAGGCCGCCAGGCCGCCCGCGAGATCGACGGCTTCCTGATGGGCGCCACCACGCTGCCGCGCTGATCACCAAGCGCCGGGTGGCAAGCGCCGCCCAGCCACCAGCCCCGGGCCCCGGCCGCGGGGCTTTTTTTCGTCCGTGCCGCTCGTCGATGCCGGCGCACCGTTGATCCGCCCGGAGCGGGCCGCTGCCCTGGCCAAGCTTGAAGCCCTGCCGGCACTGTCGATAATGCGGCGGACCGGCCACGTCGACCACGCCGGCCATTTCAATATCCAAAGAGAACACCATGCGCCTTGCATCCGCTTCGATCATCCGTTCGTCCACCCAGCGTGCACGCGGCTTCACCTTGATCGAGGTGATGATCACGGTGGCCATCATCGGCATCCTCACTGCCGTGGCCCTGCCGATGTACCAGGATTACGTGCTGCGCGGCCGTCTGGTGGACGCCAGCAATGCGCTGGCCGGCCTGCGGGTGCGCATGGAGCAGCACTACCAGGACAACCGCACCTACGCGTCGGTCACCAGCGGCCCGACCACACCGTGCGTCAGCAGCACGGCTGGCCAGTTCGGCATCGCCTGCAGCAACGTCACCGCCACCACCTGGACGGCCACCGCCACCGGCACGGGCACCACTTCGGCCTTCACTTACACGATCAACCAAGACGGCACGCAGCGCACCACGGCGATGCCCACCACCTGGGGCACGGCGCCGCAGAGTTGCTGGATCATGCGGAAGGGCGGCACATGCTGATGCGTTCGTCGCAGCGGGGCTTCTCGCTGATCGAGTTGATGGTGACGCTCACCGTGGCGGGCATCGTCATGGCGGCCGTCGTGCCGGCGGCGCAAGACCTGATCGCCAATTCACGTGTCCGCTCGTCCGCGGATGCCGTGCAGAACGCCATTCGCCTGACGCAGGCTGAAGCCATCAAGCGCAGTCGGCCGGCGGCGTTCATCCTGACGGATGCCGAGCCGGCGGTTGATGCCACGCCAGACGTCAATCGCACGCGCTGGGTGGCCCGCCTCCTGCGACGCACGGTCGATACCGACGACACCGGGCTTTACCTCAAGGGTGGCACTGAGCCGGCCTCGCTGGGAGTCACGGTCACGGGCCCGGCTGCGATCTGCTTCAACGCGTTCGGCCAGCAGGTCACGATGACCGCCACCGCCAACAACCTCGGGGTGGCCTGCACGGCGCCCACCGACGCGACGCCTACCGCCATCACCTTCAGCAGCGCGGTCGCCACCAAGACGATGCGCGTGCAGGTGTCGCTGGGTGGCCGGGTGCGCATGTGTGATACCTCCAAGACCGTTTCCGCCACCTCACCGGACGGATGCTGAGCATGACGCGAGTCCCTTCTTCCAACGCCCGCGCACGCCGCGCTGGCCCTCTTCGTCGCCAGCAAGGCTTCTCGCTGATCGAGGTGCTGGTGTCCATCCTGATCTTCTCGCTGGGTGTGCTGGGCCTCGTCGGTTTGCAGGCACAGGCCACGCGGTATTCGATCGAAGCCGCTGAGCGCAGCCGCGCCGCCTTGATGGCGAATGACCTGGTCGCCGCCATGTGGGGCGCGCAAAGCACCACGGTGCCCACGGCCACCCTGAACGCCTGGACGGCGCGCCTGCAGGACGACAAGACCTCGGGTCTGCCGTCGGCCACCCGCACCATCAGTGCGCCGGATGGCGCAGGCACGGTCACCATCACCATCAACTGGACGTCGGTGGCGCGTGGCGCCTCCGGCCCGTCCTCCAAGTACGTCACCCAGGTGACCTTGCCCGGAGTTCCATGATGCAGCGCCCTGTTTTCCGCGCGGCTGCGCGCCTCGGTCAGGCCGGCCTGTCGCTCATCGAATTGATGGTCTCGCTGGTCATCGGCATGGTGCTGTCGCTGGCCTTGTTTGCCGTGTTGTCCTCGTCTGAAAGCAGCAAGCGCATCACCGGTGGCTTGAACGACCTGGATCAGGCCGGCAACATCGTGCAGTACCAGTTGGACCAGTGGATCCGCAGCGCAGGCAGTGGTTTTCTGGCGGCGGCAGACTACGCCTACGGCTGCCGGCTCACCGCCACAGCGACCAGCGGCCAGACCTTGCCGCGGTCCGCGGCCTTGCCGGCCCCTTTCGCCAGCGTGGACCCCGATGGATCGCGTCGTTTTGCACTTGCGCCGGTCATCATCCTGCCTAATGCCACGACGCCAGGCAACAGCGGCGCCACGTCGGATGTGCTGGTGGTCATGGGTGGCTCGGCCGGGTTTGGCGGCGCACCTTCAGTGATGACTGCAGCGCCGGCTGCCGCGGCACTGACGATGAACAACACGCTGTCCTATGCCGCCGGCGACATGTTGCTGGTGGCTGACCCCAACGGCACCGGTGGTGCATCCGTGCCCTGCATGTTGACGCAGGTGGCCTCTGCATTCACCGGCGGCACCGCGACCTCGCTCACGCTGGGTGGTGATTTCCACGGCGCCACCATCAACAGCACTTCGTTGACCGGTTATTCGGCGGACGCCATGGCGCTGCCGCTGGGCAATCCCACCACCAACCCGCCGCAGTTCCTGGTCATCGGCGTGGGTGACAACGACACGCTGTTCACCTACGACCTGCTGCAGACGGCCGGTGCCAATCAGGCCCTCCAGGCCCGCACGCAGGGCGTCTTCGAGATGCATGCCATCTATGGCGTGGACACCGACAACGACAGCGAGATTGACAGTTGGGTGTCGCCCTCTACCGGCAATTTCGCGCCGGCCAATCTGACGGCCGGCTCCGCCACGGCCAACGCCCGCCTGCAGCAGATCAAGGCGGTGCGGGTGGCGATGATCATGCGTTTGCCCTTGCTCGAAAAGACAGCTGTCGGCCCGAGCTCGCTGACGCTGTTCCCGGACCTTTCCGGTGCCGGCCTCAGCCAGACCCGCACCTTGAGCACCACCGAGCAGCGCTACCGCTACCGCGTGGTCGACACCACACTGGTGTTGCGCAACAACCTGATGCTGTGAGCCGAGCATGTTGAAGTCTTCTCCCATCCATCGGCCGCGGCCAGTGCGTGCCAGCCAGCAGCGCGGCGTCGTGATGATCATCACCTTGATCGCCCTGGCCATCCTGATGGCCGGCGGCATCGCCTTGGTTCGCTCGTCCGACACCACGTCGCAACTGGCTGGCCAGCTGGCCTTCCGGCGAGATCTGAAGAACCAGGGCGAGCGCGGTTTGTCGCAGGCGCTCGCGCTGCTGTCGACGGGTACCTTGAGCACCTCCACCGCGCGCAAGGATGATCTGGATTCGTCCAACTATTCGGCGATTCGTCTGGCCAGCAACGCCCAGGGCGTGCCCACGGTGTTGACCGACAACACGGCCTTCACGAACGCTGGCATGAGCGCTGCAGACCTGACGGACACGTCGGCCGGCGTCACCGTGCGTACCGTGATTGACCGGCTCTGCATGGCCACCGGCACACCTTCTGACAGCCAGTGCACCCGCCTGCCGCTGGACTGCTCTTCCAAGGGCGGCCAGGACTCGGCCTCCATGGGCGGCCAGACGCTCAAGTGCACCGGCACCGCCTACCGCATCTCCGTCCGCGTGGACGGGCCACGCTCTACCCAGGCGTTTTTCCAGTCGATCATCGCGCTGTGAAGCAACGAGGACTCCCCATGACCACTTGGCGCCCCCTGTCAGCTCTGCTGGCCGCCTCCTTGCTGTATGTCGGCACGGCATCCGCCGTTGACCTGGCCGATGCCCCGCTGTTCTCCACCACCTCGGTGCCGGGCAATGTGGCGCTGGCGCTGTCGGTGGAGTGGCCCACCGCCACCACGCCGTCGTACCCCAGCACCACGGCCTACGCCTCAGGGGCGAGCTTCGTCGGCTACTTCGACCCCGAGAAGTGCTACCGCTACATCTACAACGCGGCCACCCCGACGAGCAGCTACTTCGCGCCCAACAGTGCGGCGACCAACCGCACCTGCACCAGCACCGGCTCACTGCCACTGTGGAGCGGCAACTACCTGAACTGGGCGTCGATGCAGACGCTCGACATCTTCCGCTGGGCGCTGACGGGCGGCTACCGCACCACCGACACTGCCAGCAACACGGTCATCACGAAGACGTACGCCGACGTCACCGGCGGCGGCAGCATTGCGCCTGACAAGTCGATCACCACCGCGGTCACCGGCGCCACGCCGTTCAATTGGGTCAGTGCCACCTCCAGCATCAAGAACCGTGGCATCTCGCTCTTGATCACGGGGACCAACGTCATTCTTGGCACGGCTGACAGCGCACCGACCTCCGGCTGCGTGACGAACGTTGCTTGCTTGGCCAACAACGCCAGGACTGACTACAACGCGCAGAACTCCTATGCATCAGCCGGCAGTGGCAACCTGGCCGTTCCGGGCACCACCTACGAGCTGTTCATCAATGTGCAGGTCTGCAAACCGTCTTCAGGGGTCACCAAGGAAGACAACTGCGTGGCCTATGGCGACAACTACAAGCCGGAAGGATTGATGCAGAAGTATTCGAAGAAGCTGCGTTTTGCCGCCTTCGGCTACCTGAACGATTCCAACAAGCTGCGCGACGGCGGCGTACTGCGCGCACCGATGCGCTACCTCGGCCCGACCAAGCCCGTGCCTGGCTCGAGCGACATCACCAACCCCGACGCCGAATGGGATGGCAGCACCGGCGTGATGCTCACCAATCCCGACAGTGCGCTGGCCACGTCGTCCACCGGCGCGTTTGGTGTCACCGTCAGCCAGAGCGGGGCGATGAACTACTTGAACAAGTTTGGTCTGACGACAGCCGGCGGCAATCGCTACAAGAGCTATGACCCGGTGAGCGAGCTCTACTACACCATCCTGCGCTATTTCAAGAACCTGGGGCCGGTGCCGGAATACGCCAGCATGTCTGGGGCCACCACCGCCAACAAGACCACCTGGCTGGACGGGTTCCCCGTGGCCACCTCCTGGTCTGATCCGATCATCTACGCCTGCCAGAAGAACTTCATCCTGGCGATCGGCGACGTCAATACCCACCGGGATGCCAACTTGCCTGGCACGTCGCTGTGGACTGCGGCCGAAGAACCTGCCACGCCGGCCTTGGTGACGGCCGACACCAGTGTCAACGTCACCACGGCCACCGCCATGGTCGCCAAGCTGGAAGGCTTGAATGCCTCCATCGCGACCAGCTACCTGAGTGCCGGCCGGGCGGATACCTACTATGTGGCTGGCCTGGCGTATGACGCCCACACGGTGGACATGCGGTCCGACCTTTCCGGCAACCAGACCATCAATACCTACTTCGTCGACGTGATGGAAGGCCAGTACTACTCGCACAAGAGCGAGTACTGGCTGGCCGCCAAGTACGGTGGCTTCACCGTGCCCGATGGCTTCCGTCCCTACGACAGCGCCAATTCGTCGACCACGCTGTCCACCTCCGCGTGGAACACCAACACCACGCCCGTCGTGCCCGGTTATCCCCGCCCGGACAACTACTTCGGTGCCAACCAGGGCAGTGCCATGGTGGACGGTCTGAATGCGGCGTTCTCGAAAATCGTGAGCGAGGCCGACAGCCAGGTCACCACGGCGTCCAGCTCGGCCACCCGCAAGGTGTCGAGTTCGGGCAACGGCAGCTACGCCGCCAGCTACGACCCGAAGAACTGGACGGGCAATGTGACGGGCTCGACTGCCACCTTCAATGCATCGGGCAACGTCACGCTGACCGACGTGTGGGACGGTCGTGCGCTGCTCGACGCGATGGCCACCACTGACCGCAAGATCGTCACGTGCTGCACCAGCGCGGGCGCGGCCTTGCCGTTTACCACCGCGGCGATGGATGCCGCGAGCCTGCACAGCCGCACGCTGTATTCCTCCTTCAGCACCGTTCCGGGTGTGACGGGCACGCAGACGGCGGCCAATTACCTGTCTTACCTGCGTGGCAATCGCTCGATGGAGCAGAAGAACGGTGGCGCCTACCGCAATCGCAACTTCCGCCTCGGTGACATCGTCGGATCGAAGGCGAACCCGGTGGCAGCGCCGCAGTTCCCATACTATGACGCGACCAACCCGGGTTACAGCGCCTTCAAGACCTCGTACAAGAACCGCACGACGGTGGTGTACGCCGGCGCGAACGACGGCATGCTGCACGCGTTTGACGGCACGGTGTCAGGCAGCAGCACGACCAAGGGCAAGGAGTTGTTTGCCTACATTCCGAGCTTCACCTACGGTGAGTCGTCTACGTCGTCGGACCGCTATTTCGGCACCTACGGCCTGGCCGCGCTGGGCAATCCGGGTTTCAGCCATCACTACTATGTGAACGCCACGCCGCTGGCCTTCGACATCGACTTGGGCAAGACCTCCGGCACCTCGCTGGCCGAAGGCACCTGGCGCACCGTGCTGATCGGCGGCCTGGGCAAGGGTGGTCGTGGCTACTACGCCATCGACGTGACCGATCCGACGTCGTGGACCTCGGAAACCGCCGTCGCTGGCAAGGTCATGTGGGAGTTCACCGATTCCCGCATGGGCTACAGCTACGGCGAGCCGCACGTCGTCAAGACGGCCAAGTACGGTTGGGTGGTGCTGCTGGCTTCGGGCTACAACAACAGTGACGGCAAGGCCTACCTGTTCATCGTCAACCCACGCACTGGTGCGCTGCTGGAAGCCGTGGCCACCACGGCCGGCACCACCTCCGCGCCGCTGAACATGGGCAACATCCGGGCCTATATCCCGGACTTGACCGACTACACCGCTGATGCGGTTTACGGTGCCGATCTGGCCGGCAATGTCTGGCGCTTTGATCTGACGGCCACCAGCGGCAGCTACCCGGCACCGGTGAAACTGGCCACGCTGACCAATCCTTCCGACAACGCCTTGTCGGTGACCACCAAGCCGCTGATCGGTGTCGACCCCACCACCCAGAAGCGCTATGTGATGGTCGGCACAGGCCGACTGCTCGCCGACAGCGACATCAGCAGCAGCCAGACGCAGGCCTTCATCGCCATCGTCGACGGCACCGGCAGCAGTGGCGGCTTCTTCACGACCGCCACACTGCCTGCGGGCTATTCCATGCCCTTCGGGCGCGCTGACCTGTCGCGCGTGACGGACCTGACCACCGGCATCTCGGGTACGGCCTCGCCAGTGGGCTGGTATCACACGTTCAGTGTCACCAGCCGCATCGCCGAACGCATGAACGTGGACGGCGACGTCAGCGGCAGCCTTGCAGCGTTCGCCGTCAATCTGCCGAATGGTGATGCCTGTTCGCCGGCCGGTACCAGCCGTTACTTCGCGGTGAATTTCGCCAAGGGCAAGACATCCCTGCTTGATTCGAACGGGAATGCGCTCGCATCGGTGAGCAATTCCAGCGGCGTGGCCACCGAGGTGAACGTGCAGTCGGTGGACGGCGAAGTGCGCGTCACCGTGGGCGACAGCAGCGGTCAGGTGAAGAGCCTCACCGTGCAGCAAGACCTGCCGAGCCTGCGCCGACTGAACTGGCGTGAAATCTCGACCGTCAATTGATGCCCGGGCGGTGGCCGGCCTGGCCGCCGCCGCCTTGCATCTTGGTGCCTGGTGGGCCCTGCAGGGCAGGGCTCAGCCGCTTGAGCGGGACATGCCGCTGCCGGAGCTGCCCGCCTTGCAGGTACGCCTGCTGCCGCCTTCGGTGATTGCAGGTGAAGACCCGCTCGCGCTGCCCCTGCCCGAAGCCCCCCTGGGGCCGGCCAGCTTGCTGGAGTGGCAGCAGATGGCCGATTTGCGGCAAGCGCCCCAGGAAACACTGTCCATCACCCAGGGCACTGAGGAGCGCACCTTGCTGCCCGATCGGCCGGCGCTGGCGCGCACCTCACCCGACCTGAGTGTGGTGGAGGGTGTCGCGTCCACCGGCCGGCTGATCGTGCTTCGCCTGCACATCTCGGCGTCCGGCGATGTCGAGCGGGTGGAGGTGGTGTCGTGCGATCCGGCTGACGAGCCCTTCGCCCGCCGACTGGCGGTGGCGTTGCAGGCCACCCCCCATATTCCTGCCCGCCGCGATGGTCAGGATGTGGCGTCGGTGAAGGAAATCCGTGTCGGCCTGTCGGTTCCCTGAAACGTTGTCTTCACGAAAGTGCAACAAGCCGCACCGCATGCGGAATTGCTGCATCCGTTATCCTACGGGTTGTCCCGAAGCACTTGGCGCCGAATGCCGAGGCTTTATTCATAGCCCAACGCCGGCGCCTGCCGATTGAGCCCTTGCCCAATCCCCTGATCGAGATCGACCACGTCACCTTCGGTTACGACCCCAGCCGAACGATCCTCAATGACGTCTCCCTGCGCTTCACCCGAGGCCAGGTGACTGCCATTCTGGGCGGGTCGGGCTGCGGCAAGACCACGCTGCTGCGGCTGATTGGTGGCGTCTATCCGGCCACCAAGGGCCGTGTGGTGTTCGACGGTGAAGTGGTGGACCCGCGCGACAAGGCGCAGCTCTATCGGCTGCGTCGCCGCGTGGGCATGTTGTTCCAGTTTGGTGCCTTGTTCACTGACCTGACCGTGTTCGAGAACGTGGCGTTCCCGCTGCGTGAGCACACCGACCTGTCCGAATCCATGATCCGCGACATCGTGCTGATGAAGCTCAATGCCGTCGGCCTGCGCGGTGCCGCGCCCCTGCGCATCAGCCAGGTTTCCGGCGGCATGGCCCGCCGCATCGCCCTGGCGCGTGCAGTGGCGCTGGACCCGGAAGTCATCATGTATGACGAACCCTTTGCCGGCCTCGACCCCATCTCCATGGGCGTCACTGCCAACCTGATCCGCAAGTTGAACGACACCACCGGTGCCACCTCGCTGATGGTTTCGCACGACGTGCAGGAGTGTTTCGCCATCGCCGATTACGCCTACCTGCTGTCATCGCAGGGCAAGGTGGTGGCGCACGGCACCCCGGCTGAGCTGAACGCGTCTGAAGACCCGGAAGTGCGCCAGTTCATCCGCGGTGAACCCGACGGTCCGGTGCGTTTCCATTACCCGGCTGAACCTTTGGCCACTGCATTGGGGCTGGGCGCATGACGGCATTCATCCAGGGCGTGGGCGCGGCCGTGCTGCGCTGGCTGCAAACCCTCGGCCACGCCACCTTCTTCTTCTGGGACCTGATCCGCTTCTCCCCGATGGCCTTGCGCCGGTTTGGCTTGGTCGTGGCGCAGGTGCATGCCATCGGCAACCGCTCGCTCGTCATCATCCTGGCCTCGGGCCTGGCGGTCGGCTTCGTGCTGGCGCTGCAGATGTATTACGCGCTGGTGGCCTACGGCGCCGCTGAGTCGCTGGGCTTGATCGTCAACCTCGCACTGGTGCGTGAACTCGGCCCCGTGGTGACTGCGCTGCTGTTCGCCGGCCGTGCAGGCACGTCGCTGACGGCCGAAATCGGCCTGATGAAGGCCGGTGAGCAGCTCGCTGCCATGGAGCTGATGGCGATCGACCCGCGCTCTCGCGTGCTGGCCCCGCGCTTCATTGGCGGCGTGGTGTCGATGCCGATCCTGGCGGTGCTTTTTTCAGCCATCGGCATCCTCGGTGCCTATGTGGTGGCCGTGCTGCTGATCGGGGTCGACTCGGGCAACTTCTGGTCCATCATGCAGGCCAAGGTCGACGTCTGGCGCGATGTCGGCAACGGAGTCGTCAAGTCGATGGCGTTTGGCGTCATCTGCACCACGGTGGCGCTGTACCAAGGCCACGAAACACAGGCAACCCCGGAAGGTGTGGCCCACGCCACCACCCGCACGGTGGTCATCGCTTCACTCGGTGTCCTGGCGATGGACTTCGTCCTCACCGCCCTGATGTTTTCGACCCCCTGAACGCAGAGGGCAATGAATCATGAACAAGAAAAGCATTGAAATCTTTGTCGGCCTGTTCGTCGTGCTCGGCGCGATCGGCCTGGTTTTCCTGGCGCTGAAGGCCGCGAACCTCGCGAGCTTCGCGGCGGGCGATGCCTACCAGCTGAAGGCCAAGTTTGACAACATCGGCGGCCTGAAGCCCCGCGCGCCCATTCGCGCTGCGGGCGTCAACGTGGGTCGCGTGGTGTCGATCTCGCTGGACCCCCAGACCTACCAGGGCGTGGTGACGCTCGAGATCAGCAAGACGGTGGAGTTTCCGCGTGACTCGTCCGCCAAGATCCTGACCGCCGGTCTGCTGGGCGACCAGTACATCGGTATCGAGCCCGGTGGTGACGAGAAGAACCTGGCGGCAGGTGATGTCATCAAGCAGACCCAGTCTGCCGTGGTGCTCGAAAACCTGATCGGCCAGTTCCTGTTCAACAAGGCCGCCGAATCTGGCGAGACTGGGGACAAGAAGTGACTTCACGCCTGACCCCGGCGCGCTTGCGGCAGGGTGTTGTGTGCCTGCTGACGGCCCTGTACCTGCCCACGCTGGCGGTGGCGGCGCCGTCGCCGCGTGATCCGTTCGAGAACGTCAACCGGTCGATCTACGGCTTCAACGACGCCATCGACGTGGCGCTGCTCAAGCCCCTGGCCGAGGGCTACCGCAAGGCCGTGCCTGAGTTGGTGCGGCAAGGTGTCGACAACTTCTTCGGCAACATCGGCGATGTCTGGTCGACCGTGAACCTGCTGCTCCAGGGCAAGGGCGAAGCGACGACCCGCATGGCGATGCGCGTGTCGACCAACACCGTGTTCGGCTTGGCCGGCCTGCTCGACCCGGCGTCCGAGATGGGCCTTGAGCGCCAGAGCGAAGACCTCGGCCAGACGCTGGGCCGATGGGGCGTGCCTTCGGGCCCCTACCTCGTGCTGCCGGTCTTCGGGCCTTCCACCGTGCGTGATGCCGTGGCGCTGCCCGTAGACCGTCTCGCTGGCCCGACCGCCTTCGTGAACGGCACCAACGACGTGATTGCCACGGTGATGCTGCAGACCGTGAGTACCCGCGCCGGTCTGCTCACCGCGTCGAAGCTGCTGGATGATGTGGCGCTCGACAAGTACAGCTTTCTTCGCGACGCCTACCTGGCCCGCCGCCTGAATCAGATCTGGGACGGCAACCCGCCGGAAGAACCTGAGATGGATGCTTCATCGGCCAGCGAGGCGGATGAGTCGGCCCCGGCGGTCGCAGCTTCACAGGCACCTGCTCAAGCGGCCCCGACGCCGGCTCCAGTGCCAGCCCCGGCGCCAGCCGATCCTGTGAAATGATCAACCCCGGCGCGCGGGGCTTCAGGCTCGGCGTGTCCACCGCGACGCAGCTTGCCGCGTTGTGATGTAGCCCAGCAAGCCTCTGTGGGTTTGCCGAAAGGAATTTGAATGCGTATGTCCCAAATCACGCGCCGCATGGCGATCAGTCTGGCCCTGGCCACCTCGGCTTCCCTGCTGGCCCCAGTGGCTCAGGCGCAGGCCCAGCTGGTTGCGCCTGACGCGCTGATTCGCCAGGTCTCGACCGAAGTCATCGACACCGTGAAGGCCGACAAGGCCATCCAGGGCGGTGACGTCAGCAAGATCATCGCGCTGGTCGATACCAAGGTGATGCCGAACGTGAACTTCCAGCGCATGACCGCGGCTGCCGTTGGCCGGAACTGGCGCTCGGCCACGCCGGAGCAGCAGAAACGCTTGCAGGACGAGTTCAAGACCCTGTTGGTGCGCACGTATGCCGGCGCCCTGACGCAGGTGAAGGACCAGACCATTGGCCTCAAGCCCTTCCGTGCTGCCGCTGAAGACACCGAGGTGGTGGTGCGCACCGAGATCAAGGGCAAGGGCGAGCCGATTCAGCTCGACTACCGCCTGGAAAAGACGGCTGCCGGCTGGAAGATCTATGACGTCAACGTGCTGGGCATCTGGCTGGTTGAGCAGTACAAGAACAGCTTCGCCCAGGAAATCAGTGCCAGCGGCCTCGACGGCCTGATCACCAAGCTGGCCGAGAAGAACAAGGCCGCTTCCGGCGGCAAGGGCTGAATCGTGTCGGCGACCTTGGCTTTGCCCCAGCAGCTGACGCTGCGTGATGCCAAGCCCACGCTGAAGGCGCTGGTGTCGGCCATGGCGGCTTCCGGTACGCCGGCGGTCACCATGGACGCTGCCGCGCTGGCTCAGATCGACACCTCGGCCTTGGCCGTGTTGCTGGAGTGCCAGCGCGAGGCCCGGCGCCAGCAGCGCACGCTGGTGGTGGTGAATGCGCCGGCGCGCCTGGTGGAGCTGGCACACCTCTACGGTGTGCAGGACCTGCTTGGCTTGCCGGTTGCGCAGGCCGCGCCTGCAGTGGTGCCAGCGACATCCTGATGGTTGTACGAACCGTCCGCACAGCAAAAAGCCGCCCTCGGGCGGCTTTTTTCATGGAGCTCGGGCAGCGCCTGCCCGCACCTCACTCCGGCTGTGCGTAACGCCGCGTGCGCAAGTTGCGCTTGATCTCCTGCAGGGCCGGGCGCATTTCCTGGCCGAGGCGCAGGGCAACGCCGGTCGTCAGGATGTCGATGATCATCAGGTGCAGCATGCGCGAGACCATCGGGCTGTAGCGGTCGTAGTCTTCCGGGTGGTTGGCCGCCAGCAGGATCTGGTTGTTGCTTTGCGCCAGCTGCGCCAGGGGTGATGCGCTGGCCGTGATGATGATCAGCGTGGCGCCCTTGCGCAGCGCGATCTCGGCCACGTCGATCAGGTCCTTGCTGCGGCCTGAATTGGAAATCACCACCGCGCAGTCACCCGGCTTGAGCATCGTCGCGCTCATGATCTGGATGTGGCCATCGCTCATCGCAACGGTGTTCACACCCAGCCGGAAGAACTTGTGCTGGGCGTCCTGGGCCACGATGCCCGAGTTGCCGACGCCGTAGAACTCGACGCGGCCCCGCGCCACGGCGGTGGCCGTCAAGGCCTCCATCGCACGCTCGAAGGAGTGGCCGGTGGCATCGTTGCGGTACTTCAGCATCGCAGCCACCGCGTTGTCGATGACCTTGACGATGATGTCCGACGGCTTGTCGTCTTCGTCCACCGCACGGTGCACGAAGGGCACGCCTTCGTTGACCACGCCGGCGAGCTTCAGCTTGAAGTCGGCCAGGCCGTCGTAGCCCACGCTGCGGCAGAACCGCACCACGGTGGGCTTGCTGACGTGCGCGCGTTCGGCCAGCTCGCCCACGGGCATGGACGCAAAGCTCCGTGCATCCAGCAGCACCAGTTTGGCCACCCGTTGCTCGGCGGGCGGCAGGGCAGGAATGGAAGCACGGATACGGTCCAGCATCACTGCTCCTCGGCCCAGGCGTTGCCGTCGCGGGCCACCAGGGCGCTGGCTGCAGCCGGGCCCCAGCTGCCGGCGGCGTAGGTTTTCAGGTCACTGCCGCTGTTTTCCCAGGCATCCAGGATGGGCTCGACCCAGCGCCAGGCCTGCTCTTGCTCATCGCTGCGCACGAACAGGTTCAGGCGTCCGGCAATCGCGTCCAGCAGCAGACGCTCATACGCGCCCACGCGGTCGGTCGGGAAGGCCTTGTCGAAGTCCAGGTCCAGGCGCACCGGCGACAGTGCGTCGCCCTGGCCCGCGCCCTTGGCGGCCAGCAGGTGCAGTTCCAGGCCGTCTTCCGGCTGCAGCTTGATGACCAGCTTGTTGGCATGCCCGGCTGACGGGAAGATCGGGTGCGGCACGGGCCGGAAGTTCACCACGATCTGCGCATCGCGTGCGCCCAGGCGCTTGCCGGTGCGCAGGTAGAAGGGCACACCCGCCCAGCGCCAGTTCTGCACTTCGGTGCGCAGCGCCACGAAGGTCTCGCAGCGGCTGTCGGCAGGCACCTTTACCTCTTCGAGGTAGCCCGGCACCGACTTGCCGTCGACATTGCCAGCGCGGTACTGGCCACGCACCACATCGCGGGTGACCGACTCGGCGGTGAATGGCTTGAGCGACTTCAGCACCTTGAGCTTCTCGTCGCGGATGGCGTCGGCGTCGTTCGTTGACGGCGGCTCCATGGCGATCATGGTGAGCAGCTGCAGCGCATGGTTCTGGATCATGTCGCGCAGGGCGCCAGTGCGGTCGTAGAAGTCGCCGCGCGTGCCCACGCCCAGGCTTTCCGCCAGCGTGATCTGGATGTTGGCGATGCTCTCGCGGCGCCACAGCGGCTCGAACAGCGCATTCGCGAAGCGCAGCGCCATCAGGTTCTGCACCGACGGCTTGCCGAGGTAATGGTCGATGCGGAAGGCTTGCTGTTCGGTGAACACTGAACGCACCACGCGGTTGATTTCCTTGGCACTGGCCAAGTCGTGGCCCAGCGGCTTTTCCAGCACCACACGCACCTTGTCGTGGTTCAGGCCGGCAGCGCCCAGTTGTTCACAAATGGCCGGGAACAGGTGCGGGCTGGTGGCCAGGTACAGCACGGCGGTGTCGGCGCCGCGGTCGTCCAGCCACTGCTTCAGGCCTGCGTAATCGGTCGGCTGCGACAGATCCATGCGGCGGTAGTGCAGCAGGGCGGCAAATTGGTCGAACTCTTCGTCAGACGGCCGCTTGGAGCTGTCGACCTCGGAGAAGCGTTCGCGGATGAACTGGCGGTATTCCTCGTCGGTGCGCTCGTCGCGGGCCACGGCCAGGATGCGACCACCGGCCGGCAGCTTGCCGTGGCGGAACGCCTGGAAGAGGGCGGGCATGAGTTTGCGCCAGGTGAGGTCGCCGGTGCCACCAAAGAAGACGAGGTCGAAGGACATGATTTCGATGTGTAATTTAATTACCTGTTGGATGATGCATGAGTTTCTTGAGGGGGTCAATGCCTGCGGGGGCTCAGCCGGCCGTCCTAGGGTTTGTCCTGAAACCGCTTGTGCCCCACACTGGCGCGCACGGCGAATCGCCCGGCACCTTCGCCGTGAAACCTTGCTGTAACACGCCAGCCTGCGCCTCGGTTCTAATTGCGGCTGGCACCTGTTCCTTTTGAACCCTGCCGGCACCATGAATCAGCTCGAACAACTCAAGGCCCACACCATCGTCGTTGCCGATACCGGCAACTTCAAGCAGATGGCGCAGTACGCGCCCCGCGACGCCACCACCAACCCGTCGCTCATCCTCAAGGCCGTGCAGCAGGCCGATTACGCGCCGCTGCTGACCGACACCGTGGCGGCCCATCGCGGCAAGCCGCTCGACGAAATCGTCGATCAGGTACTGGTCCGTTTCGGCCTGGAAATCCTCAAGGTCGTGCCGGGTCGCGTGTCGACCGAAGTTGATGCCCGCCTGTCCTTCGACACGGCCGCCACCATCGCCCGCGCCCATCGCCTGATCGGCCTGTACGAAGCTGCCGGCATTCCGCGCGACCGCATCCTGATCAAGATCGCGTCCACCTGGGAAGGCATCCAGGCAGCCAAGCAGCTGGAAACCGAAGGCATCCATTGCAACCTGACGCTGCTGTTCAGCTTCTGCCAGGCCGTGGCCTGCGGCCAGGCTGGCATCCAGTTGATCAGCCCCTTCGTCGGTCGCATCTACGACTGGTACAAGAAGCAGGCTGGCGCCGCGTGGGTGGAGGCCGACATGGCCGGCGCCAACGACCCGGGCGTGAAGTCGGTGACCCAGATCTACAACTTTTACAAGAAGTTCGGCATCCGCACCGAGGTGATGGGCGCGAGCTTCCGCAACATCGGCCAGATCAACGCCCTGACGGGTTGCGACCTGCTGACGATCAGCCCGGATCTGCTGGCGCAACTGCAGGCCGCTGATGCGCCTGTCACGCCGGCGCTGTCGGCTGAAGCCGCGCAGCAGCTCGACCTCGCACCCGTGAGCTTCGATGAAGCCGGCTTCCGCTTCGCGCTGAACGAAGACCCGATGGGCACCGAGAAGCTCGCCGAAGGCATCCGCCTGTTCGCGATCGACGCCGGCAAGCTCGACAAGCTGATCCTGGAGGCTTGAGCATGAGCATGCCGCGTTGCGATCAGACCATCGCCTGGACCGCCCTGCAGGGGCATTTCGAAGCGCACGGACGAGGCTTCGATCTGCGGGAGGCTTTTGCCCGCGATGCAGGCCGCTTTGACGCCTTCGGTGTGAGCGCCCCCGAGGTGTATGCCGATCTGTCGAAGAACCGATGGGATGACACGACGCGGCGCTTGCTGGTGGAGCTGGCCGAGGAATGCGGCCTGCCGGCGCACCGCGACGCGATGCTGCGTGGTGATCCGATCAACACCACCGAAGGCCGGGCTGTGTTGCACACGGCCCTGCGCGCCCCCCGCGGCACGGCGCCGTTCAGCGACGATGTGCACGAGGTGCTCGACCGCCTGCTGGCCTACGCCGAAGCGGTGCGCGCGGTGGACCGCAGCGGCTTCACCGACGTGGTGAACATCGGCATCGGCGGCTCGGACCTCGGCCCGCAGATGGCCGTGCCGGCCCTGCAGGCCTACAGCCACCCGGGCCTGAAGCTGCACTTCGTCTCGAACGTGGACGGCCACGACATCGTGCCGGTGCTGCAGCAACTCAACCCGGCCACCACGCTGTTCATCATCGCCAGCAAGACCTTCACGACCCAGGAAACCATGGCCAACGCGCAAGCGGCCCTGGCCTGGTTCAAGGCGACCGGCGGCACTGACATCGCGCGCCACTTCGTGGGCGTGACGACCAACATCGCCGCGGCTGCGCAGCTGGGCATCCACCAGACCTTCGGTTTCTGGGACTGGGTGGGCGGGCGCTATTCGCTGTGGAGCGCCATCGGCTTGCCGCTGGCGATCGCGATTGGAGCCGAGGGGTTCCGCGAGTTTCTCGCCGGCGCCCATGCCATGGACCAGCACTTCGCCCAGGCGCCGCTGGAGAGCAACCTGCCGGTGCAGCTCGGCCTGCTCGACGTCTGGTACCGCAACTTCCATGGCTTCAGCAGCCGCTCGGTGGCGCCGTACCACCAGGGCTTGAAGCGCTTCCCGGCCTATCTGCAGCAACTGGAGATGGAATCAAACGGCAAGTGCGTGGACGCCGAAGGGCGCCGCTTTGCCTACGCCACCAGCCCGGTGGTGTGGGGCGAGCCGGGCACCAACGGCCAGCATGCCTACTTCCAGATGCTGCACCAGGGCACGGACGTGATTCCGGTGGAGTTCATCGCCGTGAAGACCACCAGCCATGACCGCAGCCCGTTGCCCGACACCGTGCGTGCCGGGCTGGCCGACCAGCATGTGAAGCTGCTGGCCAATTGCCTGGCGCAGAGCCAGGCGCTGATGCTGGGCAAGACGGCCGCCGACGCCTTGAACGAGAAGGCCCCCACGGCTTCCGCCACGCTGGACCGCCAGGTGCTGGCCAACCACCGCAGCTTCCCGGGCAACCGGCCGAGCAGCACGCTGGTGCTGGACGCGCTGACGCCACGCTCACTCGGCGCCTTGATTGCCCTCTACGAGCACCGCGTGTTCGTCAGTGGCGCCATCTGGGGCATCAACAGTTTCGACCAGTGGGGTGTGGAGCTGGGCAAGGCCCTGTGCAGCCAGTTGCTGCCGCGGTTTGCCACTGGCGACGCGGCTGGGCTGGATGCTTCTACCGCCGGCCTGCTGGCCCGTCTGCGCGGCTGATGCACACCATGCCGATGTCCACCGACCAGGCCCAGCTACAACCCCGCCTGCGACACATCATTTTTGATTTTGGCGGCGTGGTGTTCCGCTGGCACCCGGCCACCTTGCTGGCGCGGGTGCTGCCGCAACATGCGCCAACGCCCGAGGCGGCAGAGCAGCTCAAGGCGGTGTTCTTCCAGAACTACGAGGGCGATTGGGGCGCGTTCGACAGCGGCCTGATCAGCGCGGACGAGGTGGTGCAGCGCATATCCGCGCGCACCAATCTGACGCCCGCCGAGGTGCAGGCCGTGGTGGACGCGGTGCCCGATGAGCTGGCTCCGCAAGCCGGCACGGTGGCCCTGATGCAGGCGCTGAAGGCGGCTGGGCATCGGCTGTTTTACCTCTCGAACATGCCGGCGCCCTACGCCGAGCACCTGGAACGCACCCACGCCTTCATGGCCTGGTTCGAGCGCGGTGTGTTTTCGTCGCGGGTGCGTACCGGCAAGCCCGGCCGGCGCATCTATGAGCTGGCGCTGGCGGACTTCGGCATCCCGGCCGCTGATGCCTTGTTCATCGACGACCACCCCGTGAACATCGAGGCGGCCACGGCGCTGGGCTTGCCAGCGCTGCTGTTCACGACGCCCGAGCAGCTGGCTGCGGATCTGCGTCAGCGCGGTTTGCTGGGCTGAGGGCTCGCCGCCTGGCGGCGGCACGGCGCCACTGGCGCTCGTTGTGAAACCCCGCCAGGTCGACCGCGGCCTGCACGGTCAGGCCGCGCCGCAAGGCTTCATCGGCCAGGGCCAGGCGCACCTGCTCCACATGTTCGCGCGGGCTGATGCCTGCGTGCTGCTGGAACAGGCGCCCCAGGTGCCGCGGCGTGACATGCGCGCGCGCCGCCAGTCGATCCAGCGTCCAGTCCTCACCGGGCGCGTCCACCACCGCGTTCTGTACGGCATGCACGGCCGGGTGCAGGTGACGACGACCCGCCAGCAGCGGTGACTGTTCGGGGTCGTCGGCGGCGCGGCGGTGAAACACCACCATCACCTGCGCCACGGCGGATGTGAGCCCTTCGCCCAGCGCGTCGGCAATCAGGTGCAGGGCCAGGTCAATGCCGGCGGTCACGCCGGCGCTGGTCAGCACCGGGCCGTCCGCCACGAACACCCGGTTCGCCACCACATCGGCCGTGGGTGCCAGCCGAGCGAGTTCATCCAGCAACTCGTGGTGGGTGGTGGCCTGGCGCCCGCTCAGGAGGCCGGCATCGGCCGCCAGCAGGGCGCCTGAACATACCGTCAGCAGCCGGTGGGGTGTGGCTGGCAGGGCCAGTGCGGGCGCCACCACCTGGCTCAGCCAGTGTCGGGCCGCCAGCCATGCAGGCGCCGGGCGCACCACATCCGCACCGTCGCCCGGGCGCCCGAGCAGCACCACCCAGGAGGCAGCCGGCAGGCTGGCGGGCAGAAGCTCCAGGCCGGTCAGGGCCAGCCCGACTGACGAGGTGTTGCCGGCATCAGTGCCTGCAAAGTGAAGCTGGAAGTGGGCCGGCAGGCCCCGACGCGCCAGCTGCTGGTTGGCGAGCCGAAAGGCCTCCGCCGGACCGGCCAGGTCCAGCAGCAGACTGTCTGGCAGCACCACGAACCAGACATGCACGGGCGTGTATGTGCCGTCGCTTTGGCTGCCGATCGGGCTGGCTGAGCTTAAGGGTGCTGATGCCATGGTGTGTCCATCTGACGCGCGGTGCGCTGTGCCAGCGCCGTGCCGGCATGCCGCGCCACCAGGTGCAGCGCCATGTCGATGCCCGCGGCAATGCCGGCCGACGTGATGCAGCGGCCTGCCTCCACCCACCGCGGGCCATCCAGCACCTGCAGGTCGGGGTGGCGCTGCGCCAGGTCGGCCTGGTCTTCCCAGTGGGTGGTGGCGGGGGCGTGTTGCAGCAAGCCCGCGGCGGCCAGCACAAACGCACCGGTGCAGACGGACGCGATGCAGCCTGCATGCTGGCCGCGACGTGCCAGCTCGGCCAGCAGGGCAGGGTTGGCCAACAGCTGGTCGACCACGCCGCCGGGTACCAGCACCCAGGTGGTGGCCGGTGCGGTTGCCAGCGCGTGGTCGGGGCTCAAGCGCAGCCCGGCGCGGGCACGCACGGGCGCGCCGTCCACCGAGGCCGTCACCAGCTCGAACACGGGCGCGGCCGGCGTCGTATCGCCCGCCTCCAGGCGCATGCGCGCCGCCATGCGGTTGGCGGTGGTGAACACCTCGTACGGGCCGGCGAAATCGAGCAGCTCCACGTCGTTGAACATCAGCATCAGGACGCTGACGGTGGCGGTGTGCTCGGGGGTTGGGAAGGGTGCTGTCATGCGGCGGCCTGTGCGCGGGCCAGCGCGCGTGCCAGTGCATCAGGCACCGTGCACAAGGTGGCAAAGCGCTCGGTGAGCACGGTCTCCGTGCGCTCCTTGATGGCCGCAGCCGTCAGCACGGTGCCGGCCGGGGTGAGCATGTCGAAGGTCAGCGTGGCTTCAGTGACGTAGTCGACGTCCCAGCCTTCATCGCTGGCGTGGCGGGTGGTGGTTTCGCAGCACTGCTCGGTGCGGATGCCGGCCACGATCAGGCGGGTGACGCCTCGGCCTTTCAGCCAATCGGCCAGCCCGGTGCCCACCAGCGCACTGTGGCGGTGCTTGTGGAAGGACAGTGCGGGTGTGTAGCTGTGCAGGCCATCCAGCGGCCGGATGAGGCCGCTGGCCACCGCGAAGGGGTTGTTGCTGTCATCAGGGCCGTCGGTGTGGAACACCTGGACGATGGGCACGCCCTGCCTGGTGCAGCCGTCGATCAAGGTGTTACAGGCCGCCAGAAAGGCGGGCACTTCGGCATCAGACCAGTAAGGCCGGCTCGTGAACGAGGCCTGGATGTCGATCAGCAGGAGGGCGGTGGAGACAGTTTCGGACATGGTGGCTACCTGGTTGAGAGGATAAGCCACCATGTTTGCTCAGGCAAACCTTCCGGCATAGGCCGGAAGTGGACCAATGCCGGACGAATCCGGACATTGGTGTGCGGGCATCAGCCCAAGCGTGCGGTGACGTCGGCCAGGCGCTTGCCGAAGACGGCGGCGGTGGCCAGGTCGCCCGCCACCATTTCGTCGACACCGGCGTCGGACGGCGTGGCGGTCATCAGGCCGCTGCTGGAGGCGACGAAGTTGATGTCGTCACGGGTGGCGGCCTTGCTGTTGCTCGGCATCATGCCGGTGCCCACCCACACGCCGCTGTGCTGCATGGCCAGGGTGAACATGTAATGCAGCGTCGACAGCTTGTCGCCGTTCATCGAGGCCGAGTTGGTGAAACCGGCGAACAGCTTGTCCTTCCAGCCCTGGCCGAACCAGACCTTGGACGAGGCATCGGCGAACTTCTTGAACTGCCAGCTCACGCTGCCCATGTAGGTGGGCGAGCCGAAGACGATGGTCTTGGCGGCGGCCAGCTGTTCCCAGCCGCCTTCGGGCAGGTTGCCCTCGGCGTCGATGGCGACCAGGCCGGCGCCCGAGGCTTCGGCCACGGCTTGGGCGATTTTCTGGGTGTGGCCGTAGCCGCTGTGGAAAACGATGACGATCGACGACATGGTGGACCTTTCCTTGCGATGTGATTCGGGATGCTGCGGCAACACCACTCAGGCGTCTGTGCAGCAATCCGGATTCTGGGAAGGGTGAAGCCGGCGATCATTCACCGGCTTCGATGCCATCGTTCGATGTGGCTGAAGATCAGGCGGGCGCCAGGAAGCGCTCGGCCAGCCGCACCCACAGGCTGCCGCCCACCGGGATGAGCCGGTCGTTGAAGTCGTAGTTCGGGTTGTGCAGGGTGCACGGCCCGAGGCCATGGCCGTGGTCATGGCCGGCGTAGGCCTCACGGTGCGCGCCGTCGCCATTGCCGATCATGAAGTACGCGCCCGGCTTCTTCTGCAGGAAAAAGCTGAAGTCCTCCGCGCCCATGGTCGGGTCGAAATCGAGTGTTTGCGCCGGGCCGACCACCTCACGCATCACCTCGCGCAGCACATCCACCTCGGCATCGTGGTTGATGGTCGGCGGGTAGTTGCGGCGGAACTCGAACCTGGCCGTGGCGCCAAAGGCGGCCGCCGTGTGCTGGGTGATCTCGCCCATGCGGCGCTCGATCATGTCCAGCACGTCGAGCGTGAAGGTGCGCACGGTGCCCTGGATTTCGCAGGCGTCAGGCACCACGTTGGTGGCTTCGCCGGTGTGGATCATCGTCACCGAAATCACGGCTGCGTCGGTCGGCTTCTTGTTCCGCGTGACGATGGTCTGGAAGGCCTGCACCATCTGGCAGGCCACCGGCACCGGGTCGATGCCGTTGTGCGGCAAGGCGGCATGTGAGCCCTTGCCGGTGATGGTGATGCGGAATTCGTTGCTCGACGCCATGGTCGGGCCCTTGCACACCGAGAAGCTGCCTTCAGGCAGACCCGGCCAGTTGTGCATGCCGTAGATCGCATCCATCGGGAAGCGCTCGAACAGGCCGTCCTTGATCATCTCGCGGGCGCCACCACCGCCTTCTTCGGCGGGCTGGAACACCAGATAAACCGTGCCATCAAAGCGGCGCGTGCGGGCCAGTTCCTGGGCGGCGGCGAGCAACATGGCGGTGTGGCCATCGTGGCCGCAGGCGTGCATCTTGCCGACATGCTTGCTGGCATGGGCGAAGGTGTTGTGCTCGGTCATCGGCAGCGCGTCCATGTCGGCGCGCAGGCCGATGGCGCGGGGGCTGCTGCCGTTGCGCAACACGCCCACGACGCCGGTGGTGCCCAGGCCGCGGTGCACTTCAATGCCCCAGCCTTCGAGCGCCTTGGCCACCACGTCGGCGGTGCGCACTTCCTGGAAGCAGAGTTCCGGATGAGCGTGGATGTCTCGTCGGAGGGCGGTCAGGGCGGGCGCTTCGGCCTGCAGTTCTTCGATCACGGGCATGGGGCTCTCCTCGGTCTGCAACGGATGTTACCCGCCGGCCGCCGAGGCCTTGATCACCACGCCCACAGCCGCAATGCGGATGGGGCGATTCAGCGACGAACGCCGCCGTCTTCCGTCAGCATCGACAGCTCCACGAAGCGCGAGGCCACATGGTCTTTCGAGCTGAACTGCAGGTTGAAGCCGCCGAAGTTCTGGTTCTGCAGCGATTCAAGGCCACCGATCAGACCTTCGCGGGTAAAGCCGCGCGAGCGCTTCAGCCCTTCCACGAACACGCGGGCCGCCAGGTAGCCTTCCATGCTGGAGTAGTTCTGGCGCAGCTCACCGCCGGCGGCCTTCAGAGCTTCGTGATAGTCCCGCACGATGCCCACCGTGGTGCCAAACGGGAAGGGCACGACCTGGCTCACCACCACGCCGCGAGCGTCCTTGCCGAGCTCATCGGACAGGGCCTGCGTGCCCACGAAGGACACGTTGTAGAAGGTGCCGCCATAGCCGGCCTTGCGGGCCTCGCGGATGAAGGCGGCACAGCTCTTGTAGGCGCTGATCTGCACGACAGCGTCCGGCTTGACGGCGGTGATGGCCTTCACGGCGGCGGTCACGTCGACCGAGTTCCGCTCGACCGTCGCCACGGCCACTGGCGTCAGGCCCTGGGCCTGCAGGGCCTTCACGACGCCGTCGAGGCCGGCCTGGCCGTAGCTGTCGTTCTGCCGGAACACGGCGATGCGGCGCAGGCCCAGCGAGGTCAGGTTCTTGACGATCAGTGCGGTCTCGTCGTCGTACGACGCCCGCACATGGAACACGTAGCGGTTGAACGGGTCGCGCAGCGCCATCGCGCCGGTGAACGGTCCAAAAAACGGGATCTTGGCTTCCTTCACCAGGGGCAGGGCCGCGAGCGACGTCGGCGTGCCCACATAGCCAAACAGCGCGAACACGTCGTCGCTGATGAACTTGTCGGTGTTGGCCTTGCACTTGGCCGGGTCGTAGGCGTCATCCAGCGTGCGCAGCTCGATGCTGGCGCCGTTCACGCCGCCATTGGCATTGACCTGGTCAAAGCACAGCTTGGCGCCGCGGTTCATCTGGATGCCCAACTGGGCGGCCGGCCCGCTGAACGCGGCGGACTGGCCCAGCACCAGCTTGGTACTCTGGCTGCGCGCGGGCAAGGACAGCGCGGCGGTAGCGGCGGCCATGCACCGGATCACGGTGCGGCGGGGCAAGAACAAGCTCATGGGTACAACAACTGCAAATTCGGACTGAACGAGACCGCGTACGGTGCCTACGGGGTATGTCGGCACCAATGCATTCTTGCTTAATTTCAAAGCACCTCAATCGCGACAATTTGTCGCGCAGCCCCTGCATTGGAAACTGTCTGTGACATCATTTGAAGATGATTCAAGACGCCGTCAGCCGCACCATCCACGCGGCCTGCCCCCATGACTGCCCGGACACCTGCGCCATGCGCGTCACGGTGGAAGGCCAGCGCATCGTCCGCATCCAGGGCGACCCCGACCACCCCACCACCCACGGGGCGCTGTGTACCAAGGTGTCGCGCTACGCTGAGCGAACCGACCACGCCGAACGCGTGCTGCAACCGCTCAAGCGCGTCGGCCCCAAGGGGGCAGGGCAGTTCGTGCCGGTCAGCTGGGACGAGGCGCTCGACGACATCAGTCGCCGGCTGTCTGACATCGCCGCCCGCGATGCACAAGCCATCCTGCCCTACAGCTACGCCGGCACGATGGGCCTGGTGCAGGGCGAGAGCATGGCGGCGCGCTTTTTCAACAAGCTCGGCGCGTCTTTGCTGGAGCGCACCATCTGCGCCTCGGCCGGTGGTGAGGCGCTGCAGCAGACCTACGGCGGCAAGGTGGGCATGCACCTGGAGCAGTTCGCCAACAGCCGCCTGATTGTCATCTGGGGCAGCAATTCGATCGCGTCGAACCTGCACTTCTGGACGTTTGCGCAGGCGGCCAAACGCGCCGGCGCCAAGCTGATCGCCATCGACCCGCGCCGCACCGAAACCGCCGAAAAGTGCCACCAGCACCTGGCCCTGCGTCCCGGCACCGACGGCGCCTTGGCGCTGGGCCTGATGCACCAGCTCATCACCCACGACTGGCTGGACCACGACTACCTGGCGCAGCATGTGGAGGGCTGGGCCGAACTGCGTGCACGTGCCCTGCAGTGGCCGCCCGAACGCACGGCCGAGGTGTGTGGCCTGACAGTGGACGAGGTGTGTGGCCTGGCCCGTGATTACGGCACCACGCGGCCCACCGCGATTCGACTGAACTACGGCATGCAGCGTGTGCGTGGCGGCGGCAACGCCGTTCGTCTGATTGCCTTGCTGCCCTGCCTGACCGGCGCCTGGCGCGAGGCGGCTGGCGGCTTGCTGCTGTCGGCCTCCGGCTGGTTCAAGCCCGCCCGCAACGACGCCTGGCTGCAGCAGCCGCAGCTGCTGGCCGGCCGTCAGCCGCGCACCGTCAACATGAGCACCATCGGCGACGACCTGTTGCGCCCCGCCTCAACGGCGTTTGGTCCGAAGATCGAAGCCGTGGTGGTCTACAACAGCAACCCGGTGGCGGTGGCGCCGGAGTCTCGCAAGGTGGTGGCGGGCTTCCAGCGTGAAGACCTGTTCACCGTGGTGCTCGAGCACTTCCTGACCGATACCGCTGACCATGCCGACTACGTGCTGCCTGCCACCACGCAGCTCGAGCACTGGGACGCGCACACCAGTTACGGGCACACCTACGCGCTGATCAACGAGCCGGCGATCGAGCCGCGTGGCGAGTCGCTCTCGAACTGCGAGATCTTCCGCCGCCTGGCCGCACGCATGGGCTTTGACGAGCCCTGCTTCGGGGACAGCGACGAGACCCTGGCGCGGCAGGCCTTCACCAGCCTGGTCGATGCCGAGGCCCTGGCCACCACGGGCTGGTTCAAGCTGCCCTTGCCCGATGCACCGTTTGCAGAAGGCGGCTTCCCCACGGCCAACGGCAAGGCGCGCGCCTGCGGGCCGGGCCTGGAGCTGCCTGACCATGTGCCCAACCATGAGAGTGCAGCGTCTACGCCCGAGCTGGCGCAACGCTTTCCGCTGGCGATGATTTCGCCGCCGGCCCGCAACTTCCTCAACTCGACGTTCGTGAACGTCAAGAGCCTGCGCGACATCGAGTCCGAGCCACTGCTGGAAATGCACGCCGACGACGCCGCCAGCCGAGGCTTGCAGGACGGGCAGGGCGTGCGGGTCTTCAATGACCGTGGCGAGTACCACTGCACCTTGCGCGTGAGCCGCCGGGCTCGCGCCGGTGTGGTGCACGGCCTGGGCATCTGGTGGCGCAAGCTGGGCCGCAACGGCACCAACGTGAACGAGCTGACCCACCAGCACCTGACCGACCTGGGCAACGCGCCGTCGTTCTACGACTGCCTGGTTGAAGTGGCGGCTCTGTGAGCACACGATGCGTTGGCGAGGCTGGCTGATGGCGGGCCTGGGCGGCACGCTGGCGCTGGCTGCCGTGGTGGTGAGCGCCTTGTGCCTGGGCAGCGGTTGCAGCTCGGTGGGCTACCTGGCCCAGGCCGGCGCAGGCCACCTGGCCATGGCGGGCAGTGGCCGGCCGGTGCCGGAGGTGGTGGCCGATGCCGCCACGCCCGCGGCCTTGCGTGAACGCTTGTTGCTGAGCCAGCGCATGCGCGACTGGGCGGTGAGCACGCTGCACCTGCCCGACAACCGCAGCTACCGCAGCTACGCCGATCTGGGGCGCCCCGCGGCGGTCTGGAACGTGGTGGCTGCGCCCGAGTTGTCGCTGGCGCTGCGCGCCTGGTGTTTTCCGGTGGTGGGCTGCGTGGGCTACCGGGGCTACTACAGCCTGGATGCGGCCAACGCGGCGGCCGATGAACTGCGCCAGGAGCCGGGCCTGGAGGTGAGCGTGTACCCGGTGCCGGCGTATTCCACGCTGGGCCGCACGGATTGGCTGGGCGGTGATCCGCTGCTCAACACCTTCATCACCTGGCCCGAAGGCGAGCTGGCGCGCATGATCTTCCATGAGCTGTCGCACCAGGTGGTCTACGTGCCGGGCGACACCATGTTCAACGAGAGTTACGCCACGGCCGTCGAGCGGCTGGGCGGTGACCGCTGGTTGCACGAGCAGGCCGATGCAGCCGCGCGCGAGCAGGTGGCTGTGCTGCAGGCCCGGCGCGAGGCAGTGCGCGTACTGGTGAACGGGGCGCGTGACGAATTGGCAGCGGTGTATGCCAGCGGCCGCAGCGAGGCACAAAAGCGCGAGGCCAAGGCTGACGTGCTAGCCCGACTGCAGGCCGGCTACGCCACGCTGAAACGCGAGCAGTGGCAAGGCTTCAATGGCTACGACGCCTACTTCGCGCGCATGAACAACGCGACGCTCGGCGTGCAGGCGGCTTACCAGCAATGGGTGCCGGCGTTCGAGGCGCTCTGGCGCCGCGAGGGTTGCGATTTCGCGCGATTCCACCGCGCAGTTCAGACCCTGGCCATGCTGCCCAAGCCCGACCGCGATGCCGCACTGACGGCGTTGCTGTCGTCGGCGCCCGCCGCGCCCTGAGGGGCTGACCTCGGGCGACGCCCTGTGGCGTGGCTTGCTGGTTTGCGGGGATACTGGCGGCCTGTCTGCCACCTTTGGAATCCGCCACAACATGTCTGACATCCGCATCCGCCGAGACCACCAGCTGGGCCTGCAACGCGCCCGCAAGGTGGCGTGGAAATGGGCCGAGCATGCCGAGAAGAAGCTCGACATGACCTGCACCTTGATCGAAGGCGACACCAGCGACACGGTGGAGTTCAAGCGCTCAGGCGCCAGCGGCACCTTGATCGTCACGGGCGATCACTTCGACATGGAGGTCAAGCTCGGCTTCCTGTTCAAGGCCTTCGCCAGCCAGGTGGAGGCCGAGGCCAGCAAGCAGCTGGATGCTGCGCTGGCCAAGGAAGCTGCGCGCAAGGCCTGAAGGCCCCAGGCGCGCAGGCCCGGGAGGGCTTACTTCAGGTCTTCGATCAGGTCGATGTATTGCTGCATCGCGTCGTCGGCCGAGGTGCCCTTCAGGGCGTCCCAGGCGTCGTACTTGGCGCGGCCAACCATGTCGGTGAAGCCGGGGCGCTTGCCGTCGACATCACCGGCGCTGGCCTGCTTGTAGAGCGCGTAGATCTTGAGCAGCGTCATGTTGTCCGGCTTCTCCGGCAGCTGCTTGCTCTCGGCGACGGCGGTTTCAAATTGGGTCTTCAAGTCGGCCATGTTGTGTCTCCTTCAAGGCGTGCCCTGCGTGAAACCGAGGGCTTGACGCTGTGAATGTTAACCAGCATCGTCGCCGATCCGAGTCTGTATTTCCTAGAGGTTCTTCTCCATGTCCGCACCCGTGAATGAACGCATGTCGCGTGTCGACACCGCCTGGCTGCGCATGGACAACGAGGCCAACCTGATGATGATCGTCGGGGTGTGGCTGATCGAGCCGGGCCTCGACATCGCGGCCCTTCGCGAGCGCGTTGCCGAGCGCCTGCTGCGCTACGACCGCTTCCGCCAGCGTGTGGTGGAAGACGCGATGGGCGCGCACTGGGTCGAGGACAAGTCTTTCGATCTCGATGCCCACGTGGTGCCCGAGCAACTCCATCCGGCCCGCGGACAGTCCCACATGGACGCGCTCAAGGCGCGGGTGGGTGTCTTGTCGATGACCCCGCTGAACCCCGAGCGGCCGCTCTGGCAGATCCAGCTGGTCGAGCAACTCGACCCGGACTCCGGCGTCAGCCAGAGCGCGTTCATCGTGCGGGTGCACCACTGCATCGGCGACGGCATCGCACTGATCTCGGTGATGCTGTCCATCACT
Source organism: Burkholderiales bacterium PBB6 (assembly GCA_002255925.1). GTDB lineage: Bacteria > Pseudomonadota > Gammaproteobacteria > Burkholderiales > Burkholderiaceae_C > Ideonella > Ideonella margarita. The sequence goes on from NKIH01000004.1 coordinate 217,299, forward strand.
GACGGTGGTGCGCCGCCGCCTGAGCGCAAGCGCCGGCACAAGGCAGAAGACGTCGAGCACGACTGGCTGAGCGATGCGCTGATCAAGCCGATGGCCGACCTCACCATCAAGGCGATCGGCCTGACGGGCGGCGGCGTGGCCAAGTCGATGGAAATGATGGCCCACCCGGAGCAACCGCTGGTGGGCAGTCTGGAGGCGGCCAAGGTGGGCTACCAGGTCATCAGCGACGCGGCTTCACTGGCGCTGATGCCCGATGACTCACACACCCGCCTCAAGGGCAAGGCCACGCCCGGCAAGGTGGTGGCCTGGGGTGAGCCGCTGGCGCTGGACGACGTGAAGGCCGTGGGCCAGGCACTTGGCGCGTCCATCAACGACGTGCTGTTGACCTGCGTGGCCGGTGCGATTGGCGGCTACCTGCGCAGCAAGGGCGAAGACCCGACGGGCAAGGAGATCCGCGCGATGGTGCCGGTGAACCTGCGTCCGCTGGAAGACGCCTGGAAGCTCGGCAACCGCTTCGGCCTGGTGCCGCTGGTGCTGCCGATCGGCATTGCCAACCCGGTCGAGCGCCTGGCCGCAGTGCGTGCCCGCATGAACGATTTGAAGGGCGGCTACCAACCCCTGCTGGCGTTTGCGCTGCTGGCTGTCGCCGGCCTGCTGATCAAGCCGATGCAGCATGCGCTGCTGAACCTGTTTGCCAAGAAGGCCACGGCGGTGATGACCAACGTGCCCGGCCCGCGCGAGGCGCTGAAGTTCTGCGACCGCACGGTGAAGCAGGTGATGTTCTGGGTGCCGCAGAGCGGCGATATCGGCGTCGGCGTGAGCATCCTCAGCTATGCCGGCGGTGTGCAGTTCGGGCTGATCACCGACGACACGTTGTGCCCGGACCCCGACCAGATCGTCGAGCGCTTCCAGCCGGAATTCGAGCAGCTGCTGTATCTGTCGATGATGCTGCCGTGGGGCGACGGTGAGGGCGACGGCAGCGGCAGCGCCGACTGACGCCGCCGCGCCAGGTCGGGCTCAGTCTTCGAGCTCGGCCTTGGCCATCTCCACATCCAGGCGCTCCATGGCGTCCTGCGCTTCGGCGGCTGCGGCGTCGGCATACAGCTGCTCCGCCTCGGCCATCTTCTTGTCGCCCTCCAGCATCACCAGGCCGTTGGCGTACTCCACCATCGCAATCGCGCTCGTGGGGTTCAGCTTGAGTGCTTCGCGGAACATCTTCAGGCCGGTGCTGGCGTCGGCGCCTTGGGTCTTGCCGAGCAGCTTGCCCACCTTGTCGATGACCTCGGCGTGGAAGGCGCCCAGCGCGATGTGGGCGTCGGCATGCTTGGGCTGCAGCTTGATGGCGGTTTCCAGCGCGGTCTTCACCTTGCTGCCCAGGCCTTGCGACAGGGCCTTGGCCACGCTGATGCCCTGGCTGTAGCGGCCCAGGGCATAGGCCTGCCAGTAATGCGCGTTGGCGTTGCCGGGCTCTTCCACCTGCTGGGCCGCGGCCCGCTCGGCCACTTCCAGGAACAGGGCGAGCTTGTTCTTCTCGCTCTTCTCCAGGTAGTTGGCATGGATGGCCTGGGCCTTGTTGGCCACCGTGATGCCGGCCCCGCCCGCCTTCAAGCCGGCTTCCACGGCCTGCTGGAAATGGCCTGCATGGAACAGCGCCCAGGCGGCCTGCACGGCGGTGTCCTTGGGCCAGGGTTCCGCGTCACCGGTGTGCAGGCGGGCCCAGTGCTTCTTCAGGGTTGCGGCGTCACGCTGGTACTCGGCGGTGTCGTAAGGGTAGGCGGTCCATTTGGCCATGTTGTTTGTCTCCGTCTGGTGGCTGTGTTGTTGTCTTGGTCGGTCTGCCTGCTCAGGGGCCTTCGCGGTACTTGCCGGCCAGGGTGTGCAGGTGGGTGCGTGCCTCGGGCTCCAGGTAGGGGCTGAGCAGGCTCAGCACATGCCAGGCGCCGCGTGCCAGGGTGGTGGCGGCGTTCTCGGGCTCCAGGGCCTTGCGGGGTTCGCGCACGTACTCGTGGCTCAGCCAGTAGGTCAGCACCACCACCATGGCGGTGGCCACGGCGCCGCTGTCGACGCGGTCGATGCGCATCGCGCTGCCGCGGGTCAGGCCCGCCAGCACGGCTTCGATGGCGCGCGACTTGTGCTTGAGCACGAACTGGAAATGGGTTTCCAGCCGGCGGTTCTTGCTGAGCAGGTCGTTGAGGTCGCGGTAGAGGAAGCGGTAGTCCCAGATCAGCTCGAAGAGCATATGGAAAAACAGCCAGGCGTCTTCGACGTTGCGAACGTCGTCGGCCGCGTTCAGCAGCTCGTTCAGGGCCCGCTCGAACCGGTCGAAGAGCGAGTTGATGAGCTCGTCTTTGGCCGGGTAGTGGTAGTACAGGTTGCCCGGGCTGATGCCGAGCTCCGCGGAGATCAGCGTGGTCGAGACGTTCGGCTCGCCGAAGCGGTTGAACAGGTCGAGGGTGACATCCAGGATGCGTTCAGCCGTGCGGCGTGGTTTTTTGGTGGTCATCGGGGCAGCGCGTAATTCCAGTGGAATCTAGCACCACCTCGGCCTGCAGGGCTTGATGGCTCTCCCTACAATGACCGCCCATGCCAGCAGTTTCCTTCCAGGGGGTCGCCAAGACCTACCCCAGTGCCAAAGGCGCGCTCCGCGCACTTGATGGCGTCAGCTTCGACATCGAGCCCGGTGAATTTTTTGGCCTGCTCGGCCCCAACGGCGCCGGCAAGACGACGCTGATCAGCATCCTGGCCGGTCTGGCGCAGGCCAGTGAAGGCCGGGTGAAGGTGATGGGCCATGACGTGGCGATTGATTTCGCCGCGGCCCGCCACGCCCTGGGCATCGTGCCGCAGGAGCTGGTGTTCGACCCGTTTTTCACCGTGCGTGAGGCGCTGCGCATCCAGAGCGGCTACTTCGGTATCCGCCACAACGACGACTGGATCGACGAGCTGCTGGCCGGCCTCGGCCTGACCGACAAGGCGGGCGCCAACATGCGGCAGCTCTCCGGCGGCATGAAGCGCCGCGTGCTGGTGGCGCAGGCGCTGGTCCACAAGCCGCCGGTCATCGTGCTGGACGAGCCCACCGCAGGCGTTGACGTGGAATTGCGCCAGACGCTCTGGCAATTCATCGCCGGCCTGAACCGCAAGGGCCACACGGTGCTGCTGACCACCCATTACCTGGAAGAAGCGGAAGCCCTGTGCGGCCGCATCGCCATGCTCAAGTCGGGCCGTATCGTGGCCCTCGACCGCACCGCCAACCTGCTGGCCGCCACCAAGGGCAGCATGCTGCGCTTCAAGACGGACGACGCCCTGCCGCCCGACCTGGCCAGCCAGGCCCGGGTCACCGGCCGCATCGCCCAGATCGCCACCCGTGACGCCAATGGCGTGGAAGCCACGTTGGCTCGCCTCCGCGAAGCGGGTGTGCGCATTGAAGACCTCGAAATCGGCCGCGCCGACCTGGAAGACGTGTTCCTGAGCATCATGCAAAACGCCGGCAAGGCAGAGGTGGCCCGATGAACACCCCCGTGATCGTTGAGCGCAAGCCGGGCGGCGCGCTGTCGGGCGCTGGCACGCTGTTCTACAAGGAAGTGCTGCGGTTCTGGAAGGTCAGCTTCCAGACGGTGGGCGCACCGGTGCTGACCGCCGTGCTGTATCTGCTCATCTTCGGCCATGTGCTGGAGGACCACGTCAAGGTGTATGGCCAGATCGGCTACACCGCCTTCCTGATTCCGGGTCTGGTGATGATGAGCCTGTTGCAGAACAGCTTTGCCAACACCTCGTCGAGCCTCATCCAGAGCAAGATCACCGGCAATCTGGTGTTCCTGCTGGTGTCGCCGCTGTCGCACTGGGCCTGGTTCGTGGCCTATGTGGGCGCGGCCATGGTGCGCGGCGTGGTGGTGGGCACGGGCGTGCTGCTGGTGACGGTGTGGTTCTCGCCACCCGGGCTGGCGCAGCCGCTGTGGGTGCTGGCGTTTGCGCTGCTGGGCTCGGCCCTGATGGGCAGCCTGGGCCTGATTGCCGGCCTGTGGGCCGAGAAGTTCGACCAGATGGCGGCGTTCCAGAACTTCCTGGTCATGCCGATGACGATGCTCGCCGGCGTGTTCTATTCGATCAAGACCTTGCCGCCGTTCTGGCAGGCGGCCAGCCACCTGAATCCGTTCTTCTACATGATCGACGGCTTCCGCCACGGCTTCTTCGGCGTGAGCGACGTGTCGCCCTGGACCAGCCTCGGTGTGGTGGCAGCCGCCACCGCCGTGGTGGCCGGTCTGACGCTGCGTCTGCTCAAGACCGGCTACAAGCTGCGTCACTGATTCACCCGGCTGCCCGAGAGGGTGGCCGCTTCGGCGATAATCCCCGCATCATGGCCAATCCAACCCCCGCACAGCTCCACGACTACATCGCCGCCGGCCTGGTGTGCGAACACCTGGAAGTCGAGGGGGACGGCCAGCATTTCTACGCCACGATCGTGGCTGCCGAATTTGAAGGCCTCAGCCGCATCCGCCGCCACCAGCGCGTGTATGCCGCCCTGGGCGACCGCATGCGCGCTGAAATCCACGCGCTGTCGATGAAAACGCTTACCCCGGCCGAATGGGCCGCTGCGGGACCCGGCGCGAGCCTGCCGGTACCTGCCGCCCATCGCCATTGACGCTGCCTTCCGGCCCCAGAGGTCGGGAGGGCAGGGTGGTGGCATGGCCTGGCGCCAGTGAGCAGTCCGCCCCCTCGTTCTCCCGGCGCCTCGCCTGACTGAACCACGAGACACCCTGAACATGGACAAACTCATCATCCGCGGCGGCCGCACCCTGAGCGGTGAAGTGCTGATTTCCGGCGCCAAGAATGCCGCGCTGCCCGAGCTGTGCGCCGCCTTGCTGAGCGCCGAGCCGGTCACGCTGAACAACGTGCCCCGCCTGCAGGACGTGTCGACCACGCTGAAGCTGCTGCGCCACATGGGCGCCACCGCTGAGCGCGACGCGGCGCAGGAAGACCGCGTGGTGATCAATGCCGGCCCGGTGAACACCACGGTGGCCCCGTACGAGCTGGTCAAGACCATGCGCGCCTCCATCCTGGTGCTCGGCCCCTTGCTGGCGCGCTTCGGCTCGGCCACGGTGTCGCTGCCGGGTGGTTGCGCCATCGGCTCGCGCCCGGTTGACCAGCACATCAAGGGCCTGCAGGCCATGGGTGCGGAGATCGTCGTCGAGCACGGCTACATCCAGGCCCTGGCCCCGATGAACGCCGCCGGCCAGCGCCGTCTGCGTGGTGCCCGCATCACCACCGACATGGTCACCGTCACCGGCACCGAGAACCTGCTGATGGCCGCCGTGCTGGCCGAGGGTGAAACCATCCTCGAGAACGCCGCCCAGGAACCGGAAATCCCGGACCTGGCCGAGATGCTGATCGCCATGGGCGCGAAGATCGAAGGCCACGGCACGCACCGCATCCGCGTCCAGGGCGTCGAGCGCCTGCACGCACCGGTGAACGGCCACCGCATCATCCCCGACCGCATCGAGACCGGCACCTTCCTGTGCGCCGTGGCGGCCACCGGCGGTGACGTGACCCTGCGCGGTGCCCGCGCTGACCACCTCGACGCGGTCATCGACAAGCTGACCGAGGCCGGTGTGACGATCACCAGCGGCGACGACTGGATCCGTGTGCAGGCCAGCGGCCGCCCGAAGGCCATCAGCTTCCGCACCAGCGAATACCCGGCGTTCCCGACCGACATGCAGGCCCAGTTCATGGCCGTGAACTGCGTGGCTGAAGGCACGGCGAAGATCAGCGAGACGATCTTCGAGAACCGCTTCATGCACGTCAACGAGTTGATCCGCCTCGGCGCCAAGATTGACGTGGACGGCCACACGGCCATGGTGACCGGCGTGCAGCGCCTGTCGGGTGCGACCGTGATGGCCACCGACCTGCGTGCGTCTGCCAGCCTGGTGATCGCCGGCCTGGTGGCCGATGGCGACACCGCCGTTGACCGCATCTATCACCTGGACCGCGGTTACGACCGCATGGAAGCCAAGCTGCGCGCCATCGGTGCCGACATCGAACGGGTGCCCGCATGATCACGCTGGCACTCTCCAAAGGCCGCATCTTCGAAGAGACCCTGCCGCTGCTGGCGGCCGCCGGCATCGAGGTGACCGAAGACCCCGAAAAGAGCCGCAAGCTCATCCTGGCCACCAACCGGCCTGATGTGCGTGTGGTGCTGGTGCGCGCCACCGACGTGCCGACCTACGTGCAGTACGGCGGCGCCGACCTGGGCGTGGCCGGCAAGGACGTGCTGCTGGAACACGGCGGCGAAGGCCTGTACCAGCCGCTGGACCTGAACATCGCCAAGTGCCGCATGAGCGTGGCCGTGCGCGACGACTTCGATTACCAAGCGGCTGTGCGCCAGGGCTCGCGCATCCGCGTGGCTACCAAGTACACCACCGTGGCCCGCCAGCACTTCGCCGACAAGGGCGTGCACGTGGACCTCATCAAGCTGTATGGCTCGATGGAGCTCGCACCGCTGACCGGCTTGGCCGACGCTATCGTCGACCTGGTGTCCACCGGCAAGACGCTGGTGGCCAACCACCTGGTCGAGGTGGAGCACATCATGGAAATCTCGTCGCGCCTGGTGGTGAACCAGGCCGCCTTGAAGCTCAAGCGAGACACCTTGCGTCCGATGATCGACGCCTTTGCCAGCGCCATCCCGGCCTGAACCATTGTCTGAACCCGCGACCCATGTCTGACCTGAACCTGCGCCAACTCGATACCGCCGCCGCTGATTTCGAAGCCGAATTCCAGCGCCTGCGCCATTGGGCTGCAGACACCGACGCCGCCATCGAGCAGCGCGTGGCAGACATCCTGGCCGATGTGCAGGCCCGTGGCGATGCCGCCGTGCTGGAATACACCGCGCGTTTTGATGGCCTGCAGGCGCCCAGCGTCGCGGCCCTCGAGCTGACGCGCGAAGAGCTGAAGGCCGCGTTCGAGGCCATCACCCCGGCCCAGCGTGATGCGCTGCAGGCCGCAGCCCGCCGCGTGCGCAGCTACCACGAGCGTCAGCTGCAAGCCAGCGGCCAGAGCTGGAGCTATCGCGACGAAGACGGCACCTTGCTGGGCCAGAAGGTCACGCCGCTCGACCGCGTCGGCATCTACGTTCCGGGTGGCAAGGCGGCTTACCCATCCAGTGTGCTGATGAACGCGATTCCCGCTCACGTGGCCGGGGTCGGTGAAATCATCATGGTGGTGCCCACGCCGAAGGGCGAGAAAAACGCGCTGGTGCTGGCCGCCGCCTATGTGGCGGGCGTCACGCGTGCCTTCACCATCGGTGGCTCGCAGGCCGTCGCCGCGCTGGCTTACGGCACGGCCACGGTGCCGCCAGTCGACAAGATCACCGGCCCGGGCAATGCCTACGTGGCCAGTGCCAAGCGCCGCGTGTTTGGCCAGGTCGGCATCGACATGATTGCCGGCCCGAGCGAGATTCTGGTGCTGGCCGATGGCACCACGCCGCCCGACTGGGTGGCGATGGACCTGTTCAGCCAGGCCGAGCACGACGAGCTCGCGCAGAGCATTCTGCTGTGCCCGGACGCCGGCTACCTGGCCCAGGTGCGTGCCTCGATCGAGCGCCTGCTGCCCACCATGCCGCGTGCGGCGGTCATCAAGGCTTCGCTGGAAGGCCGTGGTGCGCTGATCCTGACCCGGTCGATGGAAGAGGCCTGCGAGATCAGCAACCGCATCGCGCCCGAGCACCTGGAAGTGTCCAGTGAAGAGCCGCATCGCTGGGAGCCTGCGCTCAAGCACGCCGGCGCCATCTTCCTCGGCGCGTACACCAGCGAAAGCCTGGGCGACTACTGCGCCGGCCCGAACCATGTGCTGCCTACCTCAGGCACGGCCCGCTTCAGCTCACCGCTGGGCACCTATGACTTCCAGAAGCGCAGCAGCCTGATCGAGGTGAGTGAAGCCGGTGCGCAGACGCTGGGCGTGATCGCTGCCGAGCTGGCTTATGGCGAAGGCCTGCAGGGCCATGCCATGGCCGCCGAGATGCGCCTGAAGCGCTGAGCGGCCCGCACCTCTGCATCGCCGCTCTTCGCCCTGTTCTGCACCGCCCTGAATCTTCCGGAATTGCCCATGACCTCGCTGGCTGACCGCATGTCCCGTTTTCTCCGTGCCGATGTGCAGGGCATGCATGGCTATGCCGTGCAGCCCAGCGCCGGCATGGTCAAGGTGGACACCATGGAGAACCCGTTCCAGCTGCCGCAGCACCTGCGTGCCGAGCTGGGCACGCGCCTGGCCGACGTGGCCCTGAACCGCTATCCGGCTGAACGCGGCGATGTGCTGCGCGCCGAACTGGCCCGCCATGCGCAGATGCCTGACGGCAACAACATCATGCTGGGCAATGGCTCGGACGAGCTGATCTCGCTGCTGACGCTGGCCGCTGACGTGCCCGGCAACGTGGTTCTGGCGCCGCTGCCGGGCTTCGTGATGTACGAGATGAGCGCCAAGCTCCAGGGCCTGAAGTTCGTCGGCGTGCCCACCACCGCCGACTTCCAGCTCGACGGCCCGGCCATGCTGGCTGCCATCCGTGAGCACCAGCCCGCGCTGGTCTGGCTGGCCTTCCCGAACAACCCCACGGCCAGCCTGTGGGACGACGACGTGATCGAAGCCATCATCGAGGCCTCACCGGGCCTGGTGGTGATGGACGAGGCCTATCAGCCGTTCGCCTCGCGCGATTCGCTCGATCGCCTCAAGCGCCACGACCACGTGCTTCTGATGCGCACGATGAGCAAGTTCGGCCTGGCCGGCGTTCGCATCGGCTATCTGATCGGCCGCAACGCCGTGATCGCCGAGATCGACAAGCTGCGCCCGCCGTTCAACATCAGCGTGCTCAACTGCGAAGCCGCGCTGTTCGCGCTGGAGCACGCCGACGAATACGCCCACCAGGCGGAAATCATCCGCGCCGAGCGCACCCGCATCACCACCGCGCTGTCAGCGCTGCCCGGCCTGACGTCCTTCCCGAGCGAAGCCAACATGGTGCTGGTGCGTGTGCCTGATGCCGCCCGCGTGTTTGCCGGCATGAAGGCCCGCAAGGTGCTGATCAAGAACGTTTCCGGCCTGCACCCGCTGCTGGCCAACTGTCTGCGCATCACCGTGGGCACGCCGGAAGAAAACACCCAGATGCTGGCCGCCTTGACGGCCGCCCTGAACGATCTGAACCAGGAAGCCCAAGCATGAGCTCACCCCGCATCGCCGAAGTCCAGCGCAACACCAACGAGACCAAGATCCGGGTGCGCATCAACCTGGACGGCACGGGTCAATCGAAGCTGGCCACCGGCATCGGCTTCTTTGACCACATGCTCGACCAGATCGCCCGCCACGGCCTGATCGACATCGAGATCGAGGCCGACGGTGACCTGCACATCGACGGCCACCATACGGTGGAAGACGTGGGCATCACGCTCGGCCAGGCGTTGGCGCAGGCCATCGGCGACAAGAAGGGCATCACCCGTTACGGCCACAGTTATGTGCCGCTCGACGAAGCTTTGTCGCGCGTGGTGATCGACTTCTCCGGCCGGCCCGGCCTGGAGATGGACGTCAAGTTCACCAGCGGCATGATCGGCGCGCTCGACACCCAGCTGGTTTATGAGTTCTTCCAGGGCTTCGTGAACCACGCGCTGGTGAGCCTGCACATCGACAACCTGAAGGGCCACAACGCCCACCACCAGTGCGAGACGATCTTCAAGGCCTTCGGCCGTGCGGTGCGCATGGCGCTGACGCCTGATCCGCGCTCGGCCGGCGTGATTCCGTCTACCAAGGGCAGTCTCTGATGTCGGTGCGTCAACGTACCGTGGCCGTGGTCGACTACGGCATGGGCAACCTGCGCTCGGTCTCGCAGGCCGTGATGCATGTGGCTGCCGGCTCGGGCGTGGAGGTCATCGTGACCCAGCGTCCGGAAGACGTGCGTGCCGCCGAGCGCGTGGTGTTGCCAGGGCAGGGCGCGATGCGTGACTGCATGCGCGAGCTCGCCGACTCCGGCCTGAAAGAGGCCGTGCTGGAGGCCGCCGCGAGCAAGCCGCTCATGGGTGTGTGCGTCGGCATGCAGATGTTGCTCGACCACTCTGAAGAGCAGGACACGCCCGGCCTCGGCCTGATCGGTGGACGCGTGAAGCGCTTCGCGCTGGACGGCCGTCTGCAGCCGGACGGCAGCCGTTTCAAGGTGCCCCAGATGGGCTGGAACCGGGTGCGGCAGGTGGCCCATGACGGCGCCGTGCACCCGATCTGGGCCGGTGTTCCGGACGAGGCTTATTTCTATTTCGTCCACAGCTACTATGCCCAGCCGTCCGACCCGCGCCACAGTGCCGGCTTGACGGACTACGGGGATACCTTTACCTGCGCCATCGCCCGGGATAATATTTTTGCCACGCAATTCCATCCGGAAAAGAGCGCTGAACACGGTTTGGCCCTTTACCGGAACTTCCTGCACTGGCAACCTTGAGCTTTCGCTCCGGGCACCTGTGTCAGGCACCCGGGTAACTCCTCCAACTTCCTCAATTGCGCTCCGCGAGCCATGCTGCTGATCCCTGCGATCGACCTCAAAGATGGTCAATGTGTCCGCCTCGAACAAGGCGACATGAATGTGTCCACCACCTTCGGTGAAGACCCGGCCGCCATGGCGCGCCGCTGGGTTGACGCCGGTGCGCGACGCCTGCATCTGGTGGACCTGAATGGTGCGTTTGCCGGCAAGCCGGTGAACGAAGGCGCCATCAAGGCCATCCTGCGCGAAGTCGGCAACGACATCCCCGTGCAGCTGGGTGGCGGCATCCGTGATCTGGACACCATCGAGCGCTACCTTGATGACGGCATCAGCTACGTCATCATCGGCACCGCAGCGGTGAAGAACCCCGGCTTCCTGCGCGATGCCTGCACGGCCTTTGGCGGCCACATCATCGTGGGCCTCGACGCCAAGGACGGCAAGGTGGCCACCGACGGCTGGAGCAAGCTCACCGGCCATGAAGTCATCGACCTCGCCAAGAAGTTCGAGGACTACGGCGTCGAAGGCGTGATCTACACCGACATCGGCCGCGACGGCATGCTGACCGGCATCAACATCGACGCCACCGTGAAGCTCGCCCAGGCGCTGCACATCCCGGTGATCGCATCGGGTGGCCTGTCGAACCTCGCCGACATCGAACGCCTGTGCGCCGTTGAAAGCGAAGGCGTTGAAGGCGTGATCTGCGGTCGCTCCATCTATACCGGCGCCCTCGACTTTGCAGCCGGCCAGGCACGGGCCGACGAGTTGAACGGCGACTGAGTTGGCTGCCGGGCCTCGGTGGCCCCCTGAATTGAAAAAGCCCGCCAGGCGCAAAACCTGGCGGGCTTTTTGTTGGGGCCTGCGCGGCCCGCCGTTCTCAGGCTCAGCGGCCGAACAGCCCCTTGATCGAATTCAGGGTGTCGATGGCGCTGCGGGTGCGCTCGCCCACGGTCGGCTTGTTTTCTTCGGGCTTTGGTGTGGGCGTCGGTGTTTCAACCGGTGCGCGCTGCATGCGCGGCTGGCGTTGCTGCACAGGCGCCGCGGTGTTGGCCGCAGGTGCGCGCACGATGATTTCCACGCGGCGGTTCTTTGCACGGCCGGCTTCGTTCGTGTTGGGCGCCACTGGCTGGCTGGCGCCTTGGCCGGTGGCCGCCATGCGCTCAGCGGCCACGGCATGCTGCTGGGTCAGGGCCGCTGTCACGGCCTGGGCGCGGGCCTGCGAGAGCGCGAGGTTCGCGTCGGCCTGGCCCACGTCGTCGGTGTGGCCCACCACGTCGATGCGCAGATCCGGGTTGTCCGTCATCACCTTGGCCAGCTCACGCAGGGTCGCGTCAGAGCCGCTCTTCAGTTGCGCCTTGCCGGTGTCGAACTGGAAGCCATAGACGTCGACCTTGCCGCTGGCGGCCAGCGCCAGGGCCATCGGGCTCTCGCCAGAGATGGCCATCTTGCCGTCGTCCAGCGAGCCCTTGTCGATGACGAACAGCCACGCATAGGTGTCGCCGCCGCTGCCAAAGGTGTTCACCGCCAGCGAGACGTAGGTGTTGCCGCGTTGTGCCGCCAGGTACTGAACGTCCTGGTGGCCGTTCAGGTACAGATCACGCGCCTTGAGCAGCTCACGCAGGTCGCCGAGGTTGTCGTTGATGCACGGGCGTTCGCACACGAACAGTTCCTGGAAGCCACTGCGGCGCAGCGAGCTTTGGTAGTTGCGCAGTACCTGCAGCGCCGAGGCTGAGCCCGGGATGCGGTAGTGGATGTAGGTCACCTGGCCTTCCACGGGCAATACCTTGTCGGCCTTGTACTTGCCGTGGACCAGGTACGGCTTGCTCAGCAGCAGCTGCGCTTCCTCGTATTCCTTGTAGTCGTATTTCTCGATCTTGGCGCTCGGGTAGGCGGCCACCGCCGGGTGGTCTTGTCCTTCGGCTGCGCGGGCGAACTGGGTGCACAGCGCTGCAAGACCCAGCAGAGCCACCACACCGCGGCGGCAATTCATCCATGACATTGGCAACTTCTCCTTGGAATCCAGCAGAGCAACAGTGGTGGCCCTCAGGCCTGCCACACAACGCTGCGCATGCTAGCTGCGCTGACCGTCGGCCTCCCCCTAATTTCGCCATCCGGTCTGACTTTTCTGTGGATGCGCCACGGTGGTGTTGCACACCCGGTGTGGCTACTCCCACAACTGCGACAATCGGGGCATGCTAGCCAAACGCATCATTCCCTGCCTCGACGTGACCGGTGGTCGCGTCGTCAAAGGCGTCAACTTCGTTGAACTGCGCGACGCCGGTGATCCGGTTGAAATCGCTGCCCGCTACAACGACCAAGGCGCCGACGAACTCACCTTCCTCGACATCACGGCCACCAGTGACGGCCGTGACCTGATCCTGCACATCATCGAGGCCGTGGCCTCGCAGGTGTTCATCCCCTTGACCGTGGGCGGCGGCGTGCGCGCCGTCGAAGACGTGCGGCGCCTGCTGAACGCCGGTGCTGACAAGGTCAGCTTCAATTCCGCCGCGGTGTCGAACCCGCAGGTCATCCGGGATGCCTCCGACAAGTACGGCTCGCAAGCCATCGTGGTGGCGATCGATGCCAAGCGCCGGGTGGGCGAAGACCTCGCTTCAAAAGGCCCCGGCTGGGACATCTACACCCACGGTGGGCGCAAGAACATGCACCTCGATGCGGTGGACTGGGCGCGCCAGATGGCTGCCTACGGCGCCGGGGAAATCCTGCTGACCTGCATGGACCGCGATGGCACCAAGGCCGGCTTCGACCTGGAACTCACCCGCGCCGTGAGCGACGCGGTGTCGGTGCCCGTCATCGCATCCGGTGGGGTGGGCACGCTCGAGCATCTGGTTGAAGGCATCCAGATCGGTGGTGCGGACGCGGTGCTCGCGGCCAGCATCTTCCATTACGGCGAATACACCGTCGGCCAGGCCAAGGCCGCACTTGCAAAGGCCGGCGTGCCGGTACGCTCATGAAAGCCATTCGAGAACGTGCGGAGGCCCTGGCCGCCGCGGCCAAGGAATCACGCGCTGCTGCGGCTGCCAAGGCCGCAGGCGGGCCCCCGCGCGGTGCGCCCGCGCAGGTGCGCATCATCGGTGGCCAGTGGAAGCGCAGCATGCTGCCCGTGGCCCACAAGCCGGGCCTGCGCCCCACGCCCGACCGTGTCCGCGAGACGCTGTTCAACTGGCTGGGCAATGAGCTCGACGGCTGGCGCGTGGTGGATGCCTACGCCGGCTCCGGCGCCCTGGGCTTTGAGGCCGCTTCGCGCGGTGCCGCCGCCGTGCTGCTGCTGGAGCAGGACGCGGGCCTGGTGCGCTCGCTGGGTGAGTCGAAGACGCGCCTGAAGGCCGAGGCCATCCGCGTGCAGCGCACCGATGCGCTGTCCTGGTTGAAGTCGGCGCCGATGGCGAGCTTCGAGCTGGTGCTGATCGATCCGCCGTTCGACAGCGAGCTGGCTTTGCCGTCGCTCGAAGCCGCCGCGAAGCTGGTCGTGCCTGGGGGCTTTGTATACCTGGAAACCGGCGCCGAGCTCAAAGAAGCACCGGCTGGTTTGCAGCTGCATCGCCACATGAAGGCAGGCACGGTGCATGCGCATCTGTTGCGAGCCGCAACACCTGAACAGCCGGCCTGACCCGCGTTTTCAGACCAGAGACACGCCATGAGTGCAACTCGCCCTGTGACGGCCGTTTACCCCGGCACCTTCGACCCGATGACGCTGGGCCATCAAGACCTGATGCGCCGCGCCAGTCGCCTGTTCCCGCGCGTCATCCTGGCGGTGGCGGCGGGGCACCACAAGCGCACCTTGTTCGGGGTGGAAGAGCGTGTGGCCATGGCCACCGAGCTGGCCGCTGAGCTGCCCAATGTCGAGGTGATTCCGTTCTCCGGCTTGCTGCGTGACTTTGTGGTGGGCCACCAGGGCACGGTGGTCGTTCGCGGCCTGCGCGCCGTGAGTGACTTCGACTATGAATTCCAGATGGCCGGCATGAACCGCCAGCTGATGCCCGACGTCGAAACCATGTTCCTCACGCCGAGCGACCAGTACCAGTTCGTCAGCGGCACCTTCGTGCGCGAAATCGCCACCCTGGGTGGCGACGTGTCGAAGTTCGTCGCACCCTCGGTGCTGGCGCGCTTGAAGGCCCGCGTGGCCGGCCCCAAGGAAGACTGATGGCTCTGACGATCACCGACGAGTGCATCAACTGCGACGTCTGCGAGCCCGAATGCCCCAACGAGGCGATCTCGATGGGTGAGTTCATCTACGTGATCGACCCGGCCAAATGCACGGAATGTGTCGGTCACTTCGGTGAGCCGCAGTGCGTGCAGGTCTGCCCGGTGGAGTGCATTCCGGTGGACCCGGCGCACACCGAAACCCGCGATCAGCTGGAACACAAGTACCGCACGCTGATGATTGCGAGCGGCAAGACGCCGTCGCTCTGACGGCTACTCCGGCAGCGTCAGCGCTTGGGCTGGTGTCTGGGCATCATGGCCTCGGTGCCCGGCGGTGTCGGCGGCGGCACATACAGCAGGCCTTCCACGTCGCAGCGCAGCTTTTTCTTGTTTGGCTTGCAGGGCTGTGGGCCCGCCGGCATGGGCGCCATGGCCGCCGGGGCAACTGGTGGGGCCTTCGCAGGGCCGATGCGCGCAGGCCCACCCTGAGGCGACAGCTTGCGCTCACGTTCCCGCGCTTCCCGCTCCTTCACCAACGCGCTGGCCAGCCTGGCATCAGCCTGCTGGGCTGATCGGGCGGCCTGCACCTGCTCGGCATCGCGCGGGTCGGCGGCCTCGATGGTGCGTCCGCTCTCGCCAGGCGCGCAGGGCGTGTTCTGGTAGGTCTGCCCACATCGCCACACCGTTGACGAGCCAGCCGCAACGGCCATCCCGGTGTTGCAGATGAATGTCACTACGCCGAGGCACAACAACATCCGCCTGCAGAGGGTCATGGTCGAGGGTCTCCGGGGGGCTGGGCAGCAGCCGATGGTGTGGCCCCGTCCGCGGCGGGCGGGCGGGGTGGCTTGGGCCGAGGGGGCTTGGCGTGGATTTTCAGCAGCGCCTGGTCCATGCCGCCATCCAGCATCAGAGGGAGTGTCTTGAGCGAATCTTCGATGTTGCGCTCGATGGCGTCACGCTCGTCGGCAGGCGGCTTGCGCAGCACATAGGCGGCCACTTCCGACTTGATGCCGGGGTGCCCGATGCCCAGGCGCAGGCGCCAGAATTCACCCGTGCCCAGTTGCGCCTGGATGTCTTTCAGGCCGTTGTGGCCACCGTTGCCGCCGCCCTTTTTCAGCTTCATCTGGCCCGCTGGCAAGTCCAGCTCGTCGTGCACGACCAGGATCTCTTCCGGCGCGATCTTGAAGAAGCGGGCCAGTGGGGCGACTGCCTTGCCTGAGAGGTTCATGTAGGTCAGCGGCTGCTGCAGCCAGATGGGCTGTGAGCCACGGTTCACCCGTGCGACCAGGCCGTGATAGTTGCGGTCCACCTGCAGGTTGGCGCCCAGCTGACGTGCAGCGCCGTCGACCCACCAGAAGCCGGCGTTGTGGCGTGTGGCCTCGTACTCGGGGCCCGGGTTGCCCAGGCCGACAATCAATCGAATCATGGCCGCATTATCCCGCCGGCACGGCGCTGAGCGCAGCCCGTGCGCCGGCGATCACGGCGGCGCCGATCTGGTCCATCAAGCCGGTTCGGGCTGGTCCGGTGGTGGGCGTGCTGGCCGCTGTGTTGGCGGCTGTATTGGTGCCGCTGTCATCCCCGCTCAAGCGCCACTGGTGCCAGTGCAGCGCCACGTCGATGGTCACGTCTGGCAGCAGGGGCAGCAACGCGCCGCTGGCCACATGCGGACGGGCCAGCAGCTCAGGCAGCACGGCCACGCCCCAGCCCATCTCTGCGGCCCGTGCGCCGGCCTCGCTGCTGGGCACGTAGCGCTCTTTCAGGCGCGGCTCACGCACACCAAAGGCCCGCGAGACCCACTGCGCCTGCATGTCGTCCTTGCGGTTGAAGACGATGAAGGGCAGTTGCGAGAAGTTGCTGCGGGTCAGGCCCTGGGGCATGGCGCGCTCGATGAAGGACGGCGCAGCCACGGCGATGTAGCGCATCAGGCCCAGGGGCTGGCACAGGCAGCCGCGCAAGGCCTGCGAGACCGAGCTGACGCAGCCCAGCACATCGCCCTGGCGCAACCAGTCGTGGGTGAAATCCTGGTCGTCGACGATCAGCTCCAGCCCGTAACCCTCGCGCTGGCCAGCCTGCACCAGCGGATCGAGCGCGGGCAACACCCAGGTGGCGAGGCTGTCGGCATTGACGGCTATCGGTAAGCGCTCGTCACGCGCCAGCGTGCTGCCCAGCTCGCGGGCGGCATCGGCCCGCAAGGCTTGAATTTGCCTCGCGTAGCGCAGCAGCACCTTGCCGGGCTCGGTCAGCCGCAGCGGCCGTGCCCGCACCACCAAAGGGTGGCCCACCTGGGATTCGAGCGAGCGCAGGCGCTGCGAGACAGCCGACTGCGTGATGTTCAGCAGTTGTGCGGCCCGGTCGAAGCTGCCGGCTTCGGCGAGGGCGGCGAGGCAATCAAGGCCGGCGGTATCAAGGGCGTGCAAAGGCGGCTCCGGTAATCAGCTGGGCTAATGTATCCGGGCATTCAAGCGGAATCGCTTCTGCTGTGCCTGGCGATCGGGCAATAAAAAACCCCGCCAGGGCGGGGTTTTCAGCGTGAGCTTGAAGAGAAGATTACTTCTTCTTCTTGCCCTTCTTGTCGTCAGCAGCCGGAGCGGCCACAACGACGATTTCTTCTTCGACCTTCGGCTCGGCCACAGACACCACGACCGGGTTCTGGGTGCCGTGCTTGACGATCTTGATGCCTTCCGGCAGCACGAGGTCAGAAGCGTGCAGGCTCTTGCCACGCACCAGGCCGCTCAGGTCGACGGCGATGAATTCCGGCAGCTGAACGGCCAGGCATTCGATCTGGATTTCGGTGGCGACGTGGCTGACCACGCACTTGTCGGTCTTGACGGCGACCGAGTTTTCTTCGCCGGTGAAGTGCAGAGGCACCTTCTTGCGCAGGCGGGTGGTTTCGTCCACGCGCTGGAAGTCGCAATGCAGCACTTGCTGCTTCCAGGGGTGAACCTGGAATGCGCGCAGCAGAACCTTCTCGACCTTGCCGTTCAGCGTCATGCTGAGGATCGACGAGTGGAACGCTTCCTTCTTCAGGGCGAAGTACAGGGCGTTGTGATCCAGCTCGATCATGGCCGGTTCACCCGCGCCAAAAACGATACCAGGCACCTTGCCCGAAATGCGCAGGCGGCGGCTCGCTCCGGTCCCCTGCAGTGCGCGCTCATAAGCGACAAATTCCATGACACTCTCCAGTGAGTCGGGGCGTCCGCGACCAGAATCGCCCCGTTTGCAAAAGCGCACCAACCTGAAGGGCTGGCACGCCGTAGAACGGGCCGCAAGAAGCGGCCCGGATAAAAATCAGAAGTTGTTGTTCTGTTCCGAGAACAACGAGGTCACCGATTCACCGTCCGAAATGCGGCGGATGGTTTCGGCGAACAGGAAGGCCACCGACAGCTGGCGGATCTTGCCGCAGGCCTTGCCGGCGTCGCTCAGCGGAATGGTGTTGGTGATGACCACTTCGTCGAGGTGCGAGGCCTTGATGCGCTCAATCGCCGGGCCCGAGAACACGGCGTGCGTGCAGTAGGCGTACACGCTCTTGGCGCCACGCTCCTTCAGCACTTCAGCGGCCTTCACCAGCGTGCCGGCCGTGTCGATCATGTCGTCCATGATCACGCAGTTGCGGCCGTCGATTTCACCGATGACGTGCATCACTTCCGAGACGTTGGCCTTCGGGCGGCGCTTGTCGATGATGGCCAGGTCGCAGCCGAGCTGCTTGGCCAGCGCACGGGCACGCACCACACCGCCCACGTCAGGGCTGACGACCACGAGGTCGGAGTAGTTGCGGGCCTTCACGTCGGTGAGCAGCACCGGCGAAGCATAGATGTTGTCGACCGGGATGTCGAAGAAGCCCTGGATCTGGTCAGCGTGCAGATCCATCGTGAGCACGCGTTCGACGCCCACGGTTTCCAGCAGGTTGGCCACGACCTTCGCCGAGATCGGCACGCGGGTGGAACGCGGGCGGCGGTCCTGACGGGCGTAACCGAAGTAGGGGATCACGGCGGTGATGCGGCGAGCGCTGGAGCGCTTCAGTGCATCAACCATGATCAGCAGTTCCATCAGGTTTTCGTTCGTCGGGGCGCAGGTGGACTGCACGACGAAGACGTCGCGAGCGCGAACGTTCTGCTGGATTTCGACGGTGACTTCACCGTCAGAGAAGCGGCCGACAGAGGCCTTGCCGAGCTCGGCACCCAGATGGGTGGCGATTTCCTGTGCAAGGACCGGGTTGGCATTGCCAGTGAAGAGGACGGTGTTGAACAGCACGTCAGTGACTCCGGAGGATGCAGGCTTCACAGGAGAAGAGCAGCGAGGCTCAGAAACGGCAACCGCGTCCTGAGACGCGGTGCGGGTACAACCGTGAACTTGCCACGGCTTTCAAAGAATTTGGCAGGGGAGGAAGGACTCGAACCCTCGCATGTCGGAATCAAAATCCGATGCCTTGACCAACTTGGCGACTCCCCTACACAGGTCACAGCTTTCGCTGCAACCGCAACACATTTCAGCTGGCCCAACCGACGAGCGGGTGGTGGTCCAGAGTGCGGCACATCTTGCTGGCCCAACCTGCTGGCAATTTGCCTTCAGGAAGAGCTGCAACAGGATGATTTCCTGTGCCTGCATCTGCGAACACTGCGCTACCTGATCCTGTCATCCGGCCATTGCCAAATGCCTGAACCAGCCAATGTCTTGCTTGTTCCACCTCGGCGCTGAGCGCTTCGGCAGCCGCTTGCAAGTCATTGCCACCTTCGCTGCATTGCTCAACTAGAAGCTTTTGCAACTCAAGTGCCGTGTCAGCAACTGAGTCCATGACTATAGCATCGGATTTTCGAGTTGTCATTAATGGGCTCGAAAAAATTTCCTTGGTGGCAATCGCCACGGGGGGCTTCACCACGGCCAGCCACTGGCGCGGCCAGCTCACCGGCGTGAGGATTTCGCCGATGCCCTGGACATAGGCATTGCGCCCGCCGATGAAGAAGGGGACGTCGGCGCCAAGCTTTTCGCCGATGGCCAGCAAGCGGCTGCGCGGCCAGTTCAGCCCCCACAGCCGGTTGAGCCCGAGCAGCACGGTGGCCGCGTCAGAGCTGCCGCCGCCCATGCCCGCGCCCCAGGGCACCTGCTTGTCGATGCTGATGTCGACGCCGAGCGTGGTGCCGCTGGCGGCTTGCAGCGCACGCGCTGCGCGCAGGCACAAATCGTCGGCGGGCAGTGCCGGCCCCAGGTCATGCCGGTACAGCTGGCCATCAGTGCGCAATTCAAGATGCAGCGTGTCGGCCCAGTCGATCAGCACGAACAGCGATTCGAGCAGGTGATAACCGTCGGCCCGCTTGCCCACCACATGCAGGAACAGGTTGAGTTTGGCCGGTGCCGGCAGGTCGGTCAGCGAAGTCAGGCTCATGGCAAAGAGTGGGCGGACAACGGAAATCAGGGGGGCGGAAATGTGGATCAGCGGTCCAGCCGAACGCGCAACAGCACGGCCGGCAAATCAGCCGTGGTGGTGGGGCGCCGGGCTTCCAGCAGGCCATCGGCGCTGAGGCGGCTCGCGTCCACGGTCCAACCCAGTTGCGCGAAGTGCTGGCGATTGTCGCTGGCAGCAGCAGTGGGCTCGGTCGGCGCGCCGGCCCAGGGGCGCCCGTTCAGCCAGTCGAACAGGGCGGCGAGCGGAATCTCTTCGCCCAGGGCGGCCCGGGTCAGGCTGGGCAGATCGTCAAACGCTTGTTCACCATCAGCGGTGATGAGGCGCACGCTGCCTGATTGCCAATGGGCTTCGGCCAAGCGTGTGCCCAGTGGCGTGTTGATGCGCAGGCGGCCTTGGTCAACCGCGCCTGACAACTCGAAGCTGGCGCTCAGGGTTTGCGCCGCTTGCCCCGGGCGGGCGTCCACCTTGATCAGCAGCCGGCCGGTGCGCTCGGTGGCTTCAGCGGTGAGGCTGGCAGGTGCCATTGCAGGCCGAGTTGCACAGCCTTGCAGGCCGGTCAAGATCAGCGAGGCCAGGGCCAGCGCAGACGCACCGGCCCGGAAGGTGCCAGGGAAACGCCCGGCCTCAGTCCTGCCCAGGTTCACGGGACGGCCTTCAGCCGCTTCATGGTTTCAACCAGCACTTCATTGGCGGCTTCGCGGCGCAGGCCTTCGCGGAAGATCTTCAGCGCTTCGTCGCGCTGGTCCAGGCTCCACAGCACCTCGCCCAGGTGAGCGGCCACCTCGGCATGCGGGCGTGACAGCCAGGATTGGCGCAGCAACTTCAGCGCTTCGGTCTTGTTGCCCAGCCGGAATTCAACCCAGCCCAGGCTGTCGACGATGAAGGGGTCGTTCGGTGCCAGTGCGGTGGCCTTGCGCAGCAGCAGGCGTGCTTCATCCAGCCGGGTGTTGCGTTCGGTGAGCGAGTAACCCAAGGCATTGAACGCATGCGCATCGTCCGGCTTGAGCGTCATCACCCGGCGCAGCAGGGCTTCCATGTCGTCGAACTTGGCCAGGCGCTCGGCCACCATGGCCAGCTCGTAGATCAGCACGGTGTCTTCGGGCGATTCCCGCATGCCCTGCAGCAGCAGGTCATGGGCGCCTTGCCAATCGCGGTTGTCGCGCAGCAGCTGGGCTTCAGCCAGCAGGCGGGCGCGGGCGTCCGGCTTGTCCTGAGCGGGCGCGTCACGCAGCAGCGCGCGGGCTGCGGTGAGCTGGCCGTTCCGGGCCATCAGGCTGGCGCGGCGTGCCAGCACCGACAGATCCATGCGTTCGCTGTCGATGCGCTCCAGCCACTCTGCCGCCTGCCGCGTGTGGCCGAGCTGCTCATGGGCTTGCGACAACAACTGCCAGGCGAGGTCGGTCGCGCGCTGGCTGCGGATGCCGCTTTCGTCGTCGTCGGTGGTGTCGCCTTCCGGGGCCTGGGCCTGCAAGGCCAGGAAGCGTTCCAGAGCGGTGATCGCCTCGGCGGGCTCGCGCAGGTCAACCAGGTAGGCGCCCAGCGTCAACCACGGCGGAATCAGCTCCGGCTTGCTGGCCACGGCCAGGCGAACCTGGTTGGCCGCATCGCCAATGCGCTGCTGCTTCTCCAGCATGCGGGCATAGGCCAGGCGCAGCTGGGCAGGGGCGTTGGCACGCGCCAGATAGCCCTGCACCACGGCTTCCGCGCCGGTGTCGCCGGGCGCCAGTTCCAGGGCCAGGGCGATCGGCCCGGCGGCGTCGTCATCGTCGGCATGGGCGCGGCGGGCCAGCGCCATGGCCACATCCGGCTTGTCGGCCAGCAGCGCCATGCGGCCCAGCGTGGTGCGCGCTGCAGTGCGGGTGGCCGGCGCATTCAGCCAGGGCGAAAACGCCTGCTCCACCGCCGTGTACGTGGCCGCCTTGTTATTCAGATTGCCCAGAAAGCGGGGCAGGCCCGAGATCATGCCGCTGCGCTCAGCGGCAGGCACCAGGCGAATCAAGGTGCCCAGCGGCTCGGCAAGTTCAGCGGGCTTGTCCAGGGCCACCAGCAACTGCACATGGGTGCGCGCCGCATCGAGTGATTCCGGAACGCCCTGGCGCCAGGCTTGCACCGCTTGCAGTGCCTTGTCGCCTGAGCGGCCTTGCACGGCAAGCTCGATGGCGCGCTGGTACAGCGTCGGGTCACGGAGGCGGCGGGCCGCGTCCAGCAGCACTTCGAAGGCCACGCCCTGGCGGCCGTTCTGCGCTTCCATTTCGCCCACCAGCAACTGGTAGAACATGGGCGCGTCGAGTGACGAGTTGTCAGGTGGCGCCGCTTCGACGGGCTCGGCGGCAGGGGCTGCGGGTGTTTCGACAGCTGGGGCGGTCTGGGCCTGGGCAGGCAACCATGCGGCCTGCACGGCCAAGGCCAGGGTGGCGAGGCGGAAGATGCGCCATGCCGACCCGGTGGCGGGGAAAAGCGGGGCCTGGCGTTCTGGACCTTGGGTCGTCATCGTGTCTCCTGGATCCGATCGATTCTAGTGGGCGGTACGTGTGTGTCGGTCGCCCATCGATAATCCGGCCATGCCTGAATTACCAGAGGTTGAAGTCACCCGCCGCAGCGTGGTGGGCCTGGCCGGCGCCACGGTGCTGGCGCTGCGCATGGGCAAGCCGCTGCGCTGGCCCCTGGGCCTGAGCCCCGATGAGTTGACCGGCTGCACGGCCGGAGAGTTCCAGCGGCGAGGTAAATACTTGTGGCTGCCGCTGAGCCTGCCTGATGGCCGCGACCCCGGCGGCCTGCTCTGGCACCTGGGCATGTCCGGCTCCTTGAAGTTCACGCCTGAGCCCGGTCCGGCCGGCAAGCATGACCATGCTGACCTGGTGACCGACCGTGGCACCCTGCGCCTGACCGACCCGCGCCGCTTCGGTGCCGTGGTCTGGTCACCTGGCTTGGGGGCATTGCCCGCCTCGAAGATGCTGGCCAACCTCGGGGCCGAGCCCTTCGATCTGAGCTACACGCCGACCGACTTCCACCAGGCCTTGCAGAAGCGCAATACGCCCATCAAGCAGGCCTTGCTGGCGGGCGACATGGTGGTGGGCGCCGGGAACATCTACGCCAGCGACGCCTTGTTCGAAGCCGGTATCGACCCCCGCACGCCATGCCGCCGCATCGCCTATGGCCGCGCAGAAAAGCTGCTGAGCGCCGTTCGCAAGGTGCTGGCCGAGGCGATCGAGGCGGGCGGATCTACCTTGCGGGACTTCACCGACGCGCACGGCAGCGTCGGTCAATACCAGGGCCAGGCGCGGGTGTACGGGCGCGAGGGGCAGGCCTGTTCGCGCTGCGGCGCCAGCATCAAACGCATCGTGCAGGGCCAGCGGGCCACTTATTACTGCGCAGGGTGCCAACACCGGTGAGTCGGCAGGGGCGTCGCCGGACTGCCACAATTCAGGGTTCGTCCGGGCGAACAGTTTCAATCGCTGTCAATTTGTTCCGCCGAATGACGCTAGCATGACTCGTATCGTGATGTTGACTGCCGCCACCCCTGACCAGCGTCTGCAAATGCAGACCACCTTGGTTCCCGGTCTCGATGCGCTCGCCGACTGGCGGCTGGCGCTGGAGCGTGAACTGGGCGCGCTTGAAGAGTTTCTCTCCGAGAGCGACTTGCTGGCCGCGCACGCCTCGACTGCGTCCAGGTCCCTGCGCCAGCGCCTGTCGACCGACAAGCTGGTCGTGGCCTTCGTGGCGGAGTTTTCGCGCGGCAAGAGCGAGCTGATCAACGCAATCTTCTTTGCCGACGCCGGGCGACGCATCCTGCCAGCCACCGCTGGCCGCACCACGATGTGCCCGGTGGAGCTGTCGTGGGACGCCAATGAGCTGCCCTCGCTCGACCTGCTGCCGATCACCACCCGCAGTGACGCGCTGACCCTGACCGACTGGCGCGAGCGCCGCGAGGACTGGCGTCGCATCCAGCTCACACCGGATGACCCCGAGGCTCTGGCCCAGGCGCTGCAGGAAGTGACCCAGATCCGCAAGGTCAGCCGCGAGCAGGCCCGTGCGCTGGGGCTGTGGTCTGACTCGCACCCGACCCACAACCCGCCGACCACCGAAGACGGGCTGGTCGAGATTCCGGCCTGGCGCCACGCCGTCATCAATTACCCGCACCCGCTGTTGCAGCGCGGCCTGGTGGTGGTAGACACGCCCGGCCTCAACGCCATCGGCACCGAGCCTGAGTTGACCCTGGGCCTGCTGCCCAGCGCCCATGCAGCCCTGTTCGTGCTGGGCGCCGACACCGGCGTGACCCGCTCTGACCTCGACATCTGGTCAGACCACCTCGGTGGCCAGGGCCTGGCGTGCTTCGTGGTGCTCAACAAGATGGACACCCTGGCCGACCCGCTCGCCACCCCGGCTGAGCAAAAGGCCACGATCGAGCGCCAATGCGTGGCCACGGCCAGTACGCTCGGCATTCAGCGTGAACGCGTGTTCCCGGTGTCGGCCCGCATGGCCTTGACGGCCCGCATGGCGGGTGACGTCGAGTTGCTGGAAGCCAGCCGCCTGCCGGTGCTGGAGTCTGCCCTGAACGCCGATTTGCTGCCGCAGCGCCAGCGCGTGCTGTCGCGCGCAGTCATCACCGGTGTGCAGTCGATGCTGGAGCATTCCACCCGCCGCCTGCGTGACCAGCGCCGCCACAACGCCGAGCAGATGCTGGAGCTGCGTGGCCTGCGTGGCAAGAGTTCTGGCCGGGTGTCGCAGATGCTGGACCGTGTCCGCGAAGACACCGAAGAATTCGAGCGCTGCAATTCACGCCTGATGGCGATGCGTGCCGTGCATGCCAAGCTGCAGCGCGGCGCCATGCGCGCACTCGACGCTGACCGCATCCGCGAAGGCGTGGCCGAACTCCAGAAAACCATCGGCTCCAGCTGGTTCAACCTGCGCGCACGCGCTGCGTTCGCCGAGCTGTGCACCGGCCTGCAGGCGCAGATCGACACGGCTTCGCGCCAGTGCCATGAAGCCTATGAAATGTTGCAGGCCCTGTTCAGCCAGCTGAATGCCGATTTCGGTTTTTCGCTGGGTCTGAACGAGCCGCCGGTGCTGCAGACCTACCGTGACGAGCTGGCGCTGATCGAGCGCAGCTACAGCCGCTACTTCGGCGTCACCCAGGTGATGAAGATGAACTCGCCGGGCTTTGCCGAGCAGTTCCAGCGCATGCTGGTGTCGAAGTTGCGGGTCGTGTTCGAAAGCGCCAGTGTTGAGGTGGAAGCCTGGAATCAGGCGGCCACGGCGCAGGTGGACGGCCAGTTCCGCGAGCGTCGTCGCAGCTTCAAGCGCCGCCGTGAATCGCTGGAGCGCATTCAATCGGCCACCGGTGAGCTGGAGCGCCGGCTGACCGAGGTGGAGCAGCAGGACGCGCGCCTGCTGGAGCTGGTGGACCGGGCTTATGAGCTGGCATCGGCCCTGCGCACACGCGCTGAGCGTGGCCCGGTGACCGAGCTGGACGAGCGCGGCCCACCGACCGAAGGCATGCCCCTGGTGAGCACCGACGGTTGGCAATCAGGCACTGCGCGTGAAGGTTGAACTGCCGGGCATAGCGGCCCCGCTGATTGATTGGCAGAAGCGCCACGGCCGCCACGCGCTGCCCTGGCAGCAAACCCGTGATCCGTACCGGGTGTGGCTGTCAGAAATCATGCTGCAGCAGACCCAGGTGGCCACGGTGCTGGGCTACTACGACCGCTTCCTGGCGCGCTTTCCGGATGTGGCCAGCCTGGCCGCAGCGCCGCTGGACGATGTGCTGGCGCTGTGGGCGGGCCTGGGCTATTACAGCCGCGCCCGCAACCTGCACCGCTGCGCGCAGGCGGTGATGAGCGAGTTTGGTGGCGCGTTCCCGCCCAGTGCGGCTCACTTGGTGAGCCTGCCCGGCATCGGACGCTCCACCGCGGCAGCCATCGCGGCGTTCTGCTTTGGTGAGCGCACCGCCATCCTCGACGGCAATGTCAAACGCGTGCTGACCCGCGTGCTGGCCTTCGAGGACGACCTCGCCAGCACCACCCATGAGCGACGCCTGTGGGCCATTGCTGAGCAGTTGTTGCCGCAAGACCAGGGCATCGAGGCCTACACGCAGGGCTTGATGGACCTGGGCGCCACGCTGTGCTCGATGCGCCAGCCGCTGTGCAACAGCTGCCCGCTGAGCGACCTGTGTGAAGCGCACCGGCAAGACCGCACCGAGCAGTTTCCGGTCAAGACACGCAAGGTGAAGCGCAGCCGCAGGGCCAATGCGCTGCTATGGCTGCAGCAAGGCGACGCCGTCTGGTTGGTACAGCGCCCCGACACCGGCGTGTGGGCCGGTTTGTGGTCGATGCCGGAGTTCGAGGATCTGGAGGCCGCACAGGCCTGGCTGGGTGATTGGCCCGGCGAGCGCCAGCCGCTGCCCGTGGTGCGCCATGTGCTCACGCACTTCGACTGGGAACTGAGCCCGCTGCGGCACACACTGCCGGAGCGCACCGGCCCCAAGCGCCTGGAGCGCCTTCAGCGCACCTGGCCCACTGGCAAGTGGGTAGCGCTGGCAGACCTGGCAGCCCATGGCTTGCCTGCGCCTGTCGCCAAGCTGCTGCGCTGAACTAGCAGCGCGCGCTGCGTACGCCCAGGCCGCTCAGCGGCCGTCGAGTTCGCGGTGACGAATCAGCGTTGACACCGTGCCCGCGAAACGCGCCGCCAGTGTCTCCACCAGATAGGCCGAGCGATGTTGCCCGCCCGTGCAGCCAATGGCCACGGTCAGGTAGCTGCGGTGATCGTCTTCATAAGCCGGCAGCCAGCGCCGCACAAACGCTTCGATCTGGCTGGCCATTTCCTCGACTTCGGGCTGCGCGCGCAGGTAGTCGGCCACGGGGGCATCCCGGCCGGTGAGCGGACGCAGCTCGCGCAGGTAAAACGGGTTCGGCAGCACGCGCACGTCGTACACCAGGTCGGCGTCCAGCGGCACGCCGTGCTTGAAGGCGAAGGACTCGAACACCAGCGTCAGGCGGCTGCCCGTGGCACCCACCAGGTCGCGGATCCACGACCGCAGTTGCACCGGGCGGAGCTGCGAGGTGTCGAATTCGGTCGAGCGTTCACGCAGGTCGGCGAGCAGGCTGCGCTCCAGCTCGATGGCATCCACCAGCGCGCGATGCGGGTCGGTGATGTCGCCGGGTTTGCTCAAGGGGTGCGGCCGGCGGGTTTCAGAGAAGCGGTGCACCAGCGCCGTCGTCGTGGCATTCAGGAAAATGCTGCGCACCAGCACGCCGTCAGCCTTGAGCTGGTCAAGTACCGGCAGCAGGTGCGGCAGTGAACCGGCGGTGCGCACATCCACCGCAATCGCCATGCGACGCACGCCGTGCATGGTTTCCACGCGGATGAAGTCGCGCAGCAACTCGGGCGGCAGGTTGTCGACGCAGAAGAAGCCGGCGTCTTCCAGCGCATGCAGTGCCACCGACTTGCCGGAACCCGAAATGCCGGTGACCAGCACCACCTCGCGGGTGTCTGGTGGCGGCGTGCCCTCGGGCGGCAACTCGCTTGTGGTTGTACTGCTCATCGCGTGCGTCCGGTGGTTTGTTTCTTGGTGCGCGGCGGGGTGGCGTCTACCTCCGCCAGCGCATGGTTGATCAGTTCCTGGGCGTGGGCCAGGCTGGTGCCGCTGCTGCGCTCGCCGCCCAGCATGCGGGCCACTTCGGCCACCCGGGCCTCGCCGGCCACCGGCGCGATCTGGCTCAGTGTCTGGCCGCCCTGGGTGGCCTTGGCGACCACATAGTGCCGATCGGCGCAGGCGGCCACCTGCGCCAGGTGGGTCACGGCCAGCACCTGGGCGCTGCGGCCCAGCGCCTTCATCTGGCGGCCCACGGCATCGGCCACGGTGCCGCCCACGCCGCTGTCGATCTCGTCAAAGATCAATGTGGCAGGCGCCGGTTCATCGTCGCGTTGCGGGCCGCGGGCCTGGGCGGTGCTCACGGCGATGGCCAGGGCCAGCCGCGACAGCTCACCGCCCGAGGCCACCTTGGCCAAGGGGCGCGGCGTGCTGCCCGCGTGGCCGGCCACCAGGAATTCGGCACTTTCCAGGCCAAAGGCTTGCGGCTGCTCTTGCGCCACCAGGGTCACGTCAAAGCGGCCGCCGGCCATGCCCAGTTGCTGCATGGCGTCAGTCACGCGCTGCGCCAGCGGTTGTGCGACCTTGCGGCGTGCGGCGCTCACGGCTTGTGCCAGGCTGCGCCACTGGGCCAGGGCCGCCGCCACCTTGCGCTCCAGGCCGTCCAGATCGGCGGCTTCATCCAGCGCACGCAGCGCGGCCTGCCATTCCTCCAGCAGTGTCGGCAAATCTTCCGGTGAGCGCCGGAAGCGGCGGGCCAGGCCCATCCAGGTCGACATGCGGCCGTCAAGCTCGCCCAGCCGTTCGGGGTCCAGTTCGGTGCGGCTGACATAGGCCTGCAGGCTGTGCGCGGCATCTTCAAGCTGGGCCTGGGCGCCGTGCAGCGCGGTGATGATGTCGGCCAGCCGGGTGTCGTAGGTGGCCACGTCATCCAGCGCGTTCAGGGCGCGGCTCACGCTGCGCATCGCGCTGCTGTCGTCATCGGCCACCTGGGCGGCGGCCTGGGCGGTGGCGTCCATCAACGCCTGGCGGTGCGACAGCCGTTCATGTTCGGCGTTCAGCTCCGGCCACTCGTCACGCTTCGGGGAAAGCTTCTGCAGCTCGCCCAGTTGCCATTGCAGGCGTTCACGTTCGCTGTCGAGCTCGGTCTGCCGTGCGCGGGCCTGCGCGAGCTGGTCAACGGCCTGCTGCCATGCGGCGTAGGCGGCGGCCATCGGCGTGGCGTCGATGCCGGCTTGCTCGTCGAGCAACGCGCGCACTGAAGCGGGTCGGGTCAGGCCTTGCCAGGCGTGCTGGCCGTGGATGTCCACCAGGTGGTCGGCCACCTCGCGCAGCTGGCTGGCGGTGGCTGGGCTGCCGTTGATGTAGCCCCGGCTCTTGCCCTGGTTGTCCACCACGCGGCGCAGCAGCAGTTCGTCGCCATCGTCAAAACCGGCGGCCTCCAGCCAGCGTTTGAGTGAGCCGGGCCGGTCGAAGATGGCGGTGATCTCGGCCCGGGCCGCGCCTTCGCGCACCACATGGCTGTCGGCCCGTGCACCGAGCGCCAGCTGCAAGGCATCGATCAGGATCGATTTGCCGGCGCCGGTTTCGCCGGTCAAGACGCAGAAGCCGGCGTCGATGTCGACGTCCAGCATGCTGACGATCACGAAGTCACGCAGGGTCAGGTGCTTGAGCATGTGGCCCTCAAAGGTCTGGCGTCAGACGACGCCTTCGTACCAACGAAGTTTGCGGCGCAGCGTGGCGTAATAGCTCCAGCCGCGGGGATGGATGAACCGCACGCGCTGGGCCGAGCGGCGCAGGCGAACCTGGTCGCCGTGCAGCAGGCTGGCCAGCCCGTGGGTATCGAAATTGGCACTGCTGTCCTTGCCGTTGACGATGGTGATCTGCACCTCTTGCGAGTCGGGCAGCACGATCGGCCGGTTGGACAAGGTGTGCGAGGCGATGGGCACCAGCACCCAGCCACCAATCGACGGGTGCAGGATGGGCCCGCCGGCCGACAGCGCATAGGCTGTGGAGCCGGTGGGCGAGGCCACGATCAGGCCGTCGGCGCGCATGTTGGCGACGAACTCGCCGCCCACGTCCACACGCAGCTCCACCATGCTGGAGGTGGCGCCACGGCCCACCACCACGTCATTCAGGGCCAGGCCTTCAAAGATGGGTTGGCCATCACGCCACACGCCGCCTTCGATCATGGAGCGCTGCTCTTCCTCGTAGTCGCCCTGCACGATGGGGCCGAGGGCTTCGGCCCAGTCGGCGGCACGCACGTCGGTGATGAAGCCCAGCCGGCCTTGGTTGATGCCGACCAGCGGCACGTTGTAGCGGGCCAGCTCGCGGGCGATGCCGAGCATCGTGCCGTCACCACCCACCACCACGGCCAGGTCGCAGCGCTCGCCGATTTCAGCTGGCGTGAGCGCACCAAAATCTGACCAGCCGGTGTTCAGCGCGGTGTCCCGGTCAACCGACACTTCCAGACCCTGGCGCGACAGAAACTGAGCGATGCTTTCAAGCTGCGGCCGGATGCCCTGCGCCTGGTATTTGCCGATCAGCGCGGCATGGCGGAAACGGGGCTGCGGGGAAGTGGTCATCGTGCCGGGAATTACACCACACGCCCCCGTGCTGCCCGCGTGGTCAGCCCGCATGTCCGTACAATGAAAAGCATGCTCGACGAGCGATCCAGATCCCTGTTGAAGACCTTGGTTGAACGCTATATCGCGGACGGCCAGCCCGTGGGTTCCCGAACCCTTTCCAAGGCCTCGGGGCTGGAGTTGTCGCCAGCCACCATCCGCAACGTGATGTCCGACCTCGAGGACCTCGGGTTGATCGTCAGCCCGCACACCTCGGCCGGACGCGTGCCCACGGCCCGCGGCTACCGGTTGTTCGTTGACACCATGCTCACCGCCCGTCCGTTTGACGCGGCCAGCCTGGTCAGCGACGAAGCCGTGGCGCGGGGCCAGTTGCAGCCCGACCAGCCACAGCGCGTGATTGCGCAAGCGGCGCAGCTGCTGTCGAACATGTCGAGCTTCGTTGGCGTCATCACGGCGCCGAAGAAGGCGGGCGTGTTCCACCACATTGAATTCCTGCGGCTCGGTGACAAGCGCGTGCTGGTGATTCTGGTGGCGCCGGATGGCGACGTGCAGAACCGCGTCATCTTCACCAACACCGACGTCACCCAGAGCGAGCTGGTGGAGGCCTCCAACTTCCTGAACGCGAACTACGCGGGCCTGAGCATCGACGAGGTGCGCGGGCGGCTGAAGAACGAAGTTGACGTGCTGCGCGTGGAAATCGCCGGCCTGATGCAGGCGGCCGTGCAGGCCGGCACCGATGCGCTGGCCGAAAACCAGGACCAGGTCATCGTCAGCGGTGAGCGCAACCTGCTCGGCGTGCAGGACTTTGGCAACGACATGGGATCACTGCGCAAGCTGTTTGATCTGTTCGAGCAGAAGACCCAGCTGATGCGCCTGCTGGACACCTCCAGCCGCGCCGAAGGTGTGCGCATCTTCATCGGTGGCGAAAGCCGCGTGGTGCCCTATGAAGAGCTGTCGGTGGTGTCGGCGCCCTACGAGGTGGACGGCCGCATCGTGGGCACGCTGGGCGTGATCGGCCCGACCCGCATGGCCTACGACCGCATGATCCAGATCGTCGACATCACGTCGCGGCTGGTGGGCAACGCCCTGTCACAGCGCTGATCTTTTCGGCCACTTCGGCCAGCATCTCGTCGCGCAGCAGCGCCGGGCTGCGCCACGGAAACGTCGGCAAATACAGCACCGGGTGCAAGAGGCCGAACAGCCGGCACATCAGCCATTCGCCCAAGGCGCGGCGGGCCTCAACGCTCAAGGCCCCTGCCGAGCCAGTTGTCGGCAGGCAGGCGTCCAGCAGGCTGCCCAGGTGTTCCAGCACGATCTTGCCCGGCGACGCTTCCAGATAGGGCGCCAGCCCCAGGCTTTCGCGGCTGCCTTCGTGGCCGGTCGTGAATACCAGCAGGTAGTGGTCGCGGTGATTGAGCCAGTAGTCGGTGAACCCGCCGAGCCAGGTGGTGAGCACCGTCGTGGGCTCGCTGGCATTGGCGCTGGCCGCGTTGGCACTGGCGGCGGCTTCCACCAGCAGGTCGTCCCAGATGTGGCGCAGCAGGTGGTATTTGCTGGGGAAGTAGCGATACAGCGTCATCGGCGGCACGCCGGCCTCATTGGCCAGGCGGCGCATCGACAGGGCGTCGTAACCTTCCGCCGCAAAGATGGCGTTGGCCAGCTTCAGGATGGTCTGGCGAAACTCCGCCTGGTCGGCCAGGGAGCGGCGGCGGGTTCGTTTGATGGGCTCGGGGTGAGGGGCTGACATCGAAGGAGACGCTGCGCAGATGTGACTCATTGTGAACACGGCCCGTGCACAACAGGCGGCGTGCCCGGGTAAGCACGTGGCTCAGCGTCGCGGCCTTGCCACACCTCGCACTTTTGAAGGATGGCAATTGAATAGTTTCTAGCGTGTGTGTACGCTAGTGACCAACCGGCAGGTAGTCGTAACTGATTCGGCGGTGACTTCTCGACACAGAGAGGCTCCGGGTGCTGATGCTGACCGAGATCCGGCAGCGCTGCGCAGAATCGCAGGAGTCGTCGTTGAGTTTTTTGAAAAGCAGCACCGCGCCGGTGCTCGCCATGGACACCGCGCTGCCTTTGATGCGCAACGCGCTCGAGCACGCCATGGCCTTGATCGACACCGTCGGGCCGTCCCAGGGCGACCCGTTTCATGTGGTTCAGCAACTGGAACTGGTGGCTGATCTGCTCAGGCAGCAAGGCAGCGCATCGATGCGCGAAGGGGCTGACCTGCTGAGCCATGCCCTGGTTGTGCCGCGGCATCAGCAAACCGAGTTGTGGCGCTATGGCCTGTTGATGACGCTGCAGCGCCTGGTGGGGCAATTGCCGGCCGACGACGTCAGCACGGAAACCGCGAAGCCCACGGTTCGCCGTCCCTCTTCGACCACCGAGACGGCCCACACAGCCGCCATCGGCATTGAGCGTGGCCTGACGCGCGCCTTCATGGCCGGCTCCGAAGGCATGCTGCTGGCCAGCCCGGACGGGCGCATTCACCACGCCAACCACACGGCCGAGCAGTTGCTGGGCTGGGCGCCGGGCGCCTTGAACGGCGTGTCGCTGTGGAGCCTGATGACGGCCGACGTGCAGGCGCGGTGGCAGCCGGCAAGCGTTGATGCTCAAGCGGCAGGCGCCGCGCATCCGCTGGTCGCCCGCAATGCGGTGATGCCGCTGAAGCGCGCCGATGGCTCTGTGCTGATGGCCTACGGCGTGGTGCAGCACCTGCCGCCCCACGGGCACGAGCCAGGCATGGTGTTCGCGAGTTTTCATGACCACACCGAGGCCATCGCCCAGCTGGAAGACCTGCGCCGTGCCGCGCTGCGGGCCGAAGCGGCGCAGCGGGCCGGGCAGGGCGCCTTGTCGCAGGTCAGCCATGAGCTGCGCACCCCGCTGCACGCGGTGCTGGCCTTCGCCAGCCTTGTCGAGAACCAGGTGACCGATGCCCGCCAGCGCGAGCACATGGCGCAGATTCTTCGGGCCGGCCGCCACATGCTGGCGCTGGCCAACGACCTGCTCGATGTGGCCCGCCTTGAAAGCGGCCACCTGCCCATCAAGCTGCAGCCCGTGAATGTGGCGCAGCAGGTGAGCCAGTGCTTCCAGATGCTGGGCCCCGTGGCCGAAGGGCACCCGCTGCTCATGTATGTGCCTGACACCGTCAACGTGGTGGCCGATGGCATCCGGCTGAAGCAGGTTCTGCTCAACCTGCTGTCGAACGCGCTGCGCCACAACCGCGCGCCCGGTCATGTCGAGGTGCATGCCTGGCAAACCGGTGGGCGCTGCCGCATTGCCGTGAGTGACACCGGCACCGGCTTGCCCGAAGGTGCCCAGGACCGACTCTTCCAGCCCTTCACCCGCCTGCACAGCAGCCACGACCAAGGCACCGGCCTGGGCCTGCACATCAGCCGTGAGCTGGTGCAGCGCATGGGCGGCGATATCGGCGTCAACTCCGTCCCCGGCGAAGGTTGCTGTTTCTGGGTCGACCTGCCCATGCCCACCCCCCTGCATGCCTGATAATGCGCGGCTGTTCACGGAGGGCCGTTAGCTCAGTTGGTTAGAGCAGAGGACTCATAATCCTTTGGTCGTTGGTTCAAGTCCAACACGGCCTACCATAGGTAGTTAGATCGCATCTTTAGGCTTTCATCAGCCGGTAAAAATCACTGATGTAGCCACCATGTAGCCAAAGCTTGTGGCAATGGCGTTGACTTGCAGCCGGATTTTGCGCATCGCCATGTCGCCACCAACACCAAGTAGCCCCCAGCACTCCGGCGGTGATCCGCGAGATGATCAGTCCGGCTCTTGCATAGCAGTGGCGGCCGGCCCTCCTCTTGTGCTTAGCGTTCGCCAAGAGGATGAGCCGTACCCTGTGTCTTGGGTGCCGGCTCAGACAGCCAGTGCCGTGCTGGCTGCACGTCTGAAGGATCCATCCTTCATTGAAGGCTCTGACGAGACGGCTATCGTCGCTCTTTCAAAGGCCGATGCGGATGCCCAAATGGTCCAACTCTCTAGAAGCGACTGGGCGGTGCTGGCACAAGCTTGGAGGGCACTGCCCCCACTACGCCTCCCGATCCGAGAGGCGGATTTTGAACCGTACTTGAGCGCTTTCGAGGCCTATCAGCAGCCTCTTCCCTTTGTGCTGGACCCCTGGTTTGGCCGCATGGCAACGGAGCTCTTCTTGATGCTGGAGCAAGTGTCCCGCGCACATGAGCTCGAACTTCACGAGTGGATTGCCTCTGGGCGTGCCCGCATCATCGACCAACAGACTCGATTGCCCACAGAGGTCACTTCCCTGCAAGCTGCGTTGCCGCTCGATGATCTGCGCAACTTCTGCAGTGCGCTGGGTGTTCAGATCGTGGTTAGCGAACCCGGCGACACGACGCGAGCTGCTGACGAACTCCAACAAGGAGTCGACGCACGACGGCGGCTGATAGATCGTTTCCGAAAGCTCGGTGGAAGGCTTGCATCTGAGGGCGGTGACCCCGGTAGGCGAGGTGCTCTTGCAGAGTTATCCAGGTTGACGGGAGTAAGCCGCCAAGCCTTGACTGAACGGCTTGCGCGAGCGATCAAAGAGCAAGCGGATGGCCAAGAATCGAACAGATTGAACACGTCGGACGTGGCGACGCATCCGGCTAGCTTGTTGGCAGTGTGGGCACCTCGAAGGTCCCGACCTTGAAGCATTGGGGCGAACTTTATACCGTGGGCGCCTTGTTGAAATCTGTGCCGGCGCCGCCTCAACATTCTGGGCTGAATTCGCTTGAAAATGATGTCTGAATGACGGGGTGTTGCGGCCTGGAGGGAGAGTGATAAACGAGCGCTGCTGTAGGTCACACTCCTCCCTCTTGAGTCACGATTTAGTCCTGAATCGACCAAGGGCGATTAAAGCTGGCTGGATCGGCATATTTTGCTGCTCTAGTTATATTTCGAAAATTGGAGCAGAATTTAAATCAGGAAAGACTGTGGCCAATTCAGGTGCTGGTGTAAACCATAGGGCGTGCCGGGTGGTGTGCGATTTCAATATTACAAGTAGGGATCTCTGCCATAAGAGTGGGCTTCATTTTCCCCAATATTTGATAGCTCGTTTTGTTGCCGGCCAAATGTAAGAATTTGCCCAAGGGTCCATTTTCTTCTCATTGCAAGCAGGGATTCGTTCGGTCCAGTTTCCTGCTTTGTCAACCTTGTATTCATACTGGCAACTGATGTACTCGTTCTCGCGTGCTAGTACTTTATAGTCTCCACTGTCAAATGTGTCAGCTGCAACGATTTTGCCGCCACCGTATGTATTCACAATAAGACTATTTTTGCTATCGGTGCTAGTGTTGATCACGTAATCAAAGGCGCCCCAGTGTTGGACCGCCAATAGGCCCCCGCGGGAGACCTCCATGGCAGTGAGGAACGGATTGCGCCGAAACCAAGATGCCCGAACGGTGCCGTTCTCCGTTAAGGCGAGAACAGCATAAATATTTAGATCAGAATAAACTATTGCCGTCGGATCGCCGACTTCTCTGCTTCTGTAGTCAATACGCAAATTTATATCCGGGCCCTCAGAATACCTCATCGTAATCTTGACGGGATACTCACGACTTTCGTAGGAAATCGTGGTGTTGGTTTGACGACCGGACTCATCGCGGTTCAGGATGCCGACTAGTTGCCCGTCGTCGTATGTGTATATTTCAGATTCTCGAGACTCATAGTTGTCATATCTAATGATGTTCCCAATTCGATCGAAAGTGTATTTTCTTTTCGGAGTATTGGGGTCTCCATTGTGTTCAGTTATTTGTTGTACAGAGTTTTGTAAAACACCTGTGGCGCATCCTTTGGTTGGCAGACCCAGTGCGCCGAGCAAGGTTACACCACCGATTGCTCCTGAATGCGAGGCTACGCATAATTGAGAATGCGCGTGCTGAGCGTTTGCAACGGTGGAGGATAGGAAAATTGCCGCTGCTACTAGCGCATCCCTAAAACCGCAATTCATAATTCTCCCTAGTATATCATCCCGTGGTTCGCAAAATATTCTAGTCGGCACGGGTTGGGAATCTAAAAATGTACTGGTAGCCGGATGTTCGTTGTAGCGGATTTACCCGCCCCGGGGCTTCGTCTGTCGCACTGAGCACAAATACAGTGGCAGCGCAGTCGCGTTTCTTCAGGCGCCTGACGTGTCAGCCAAATTTGTTTAAAGCGCTAGCGCCGCCCTTGCCATGGCGTTGTGTCTTCCCGCAGTGCCATGCCTGGTGGAGTTTGAGTCGCGACAAGGCTTAGTCTTTCGACGTTGTGCATCTGAGACCACGGCCGTGGATGGGGCCTGAGAGGCTGAATCGTTTAGGCGCTTCATTCAGTCGGAAATTCAAGACTGACAGGACACCGACGATCGGAGAGAGTTCGGTCACACCCGCTTGTGGGTGCAACTGTTAGGAAATCTCCATGACTGCTACGTCTTTCATCCCCTTCGCTGTCACGAACAAACCGAGCAACCCGAGCAACCCGAACTACCCGAGCAAGACTGGCAACCAGTCCGGTGGCGGACGCGGTAATCAGAAAAAGTAAGGGCACAACTCAACGTCACTGTGCCCTTGAGGGCAGCATCGGCAGTTCGACGAGCGGTAGAGGATTTGCCACCCAGTGATGATGCCAACGGTCAACACTCGGACCCAGCCAGGCTGCCAAGCTATCGGCCTCACCGACGAATGGCTTCAACTGAGCCCAGTGTTGACCAAAGGTCTGGCGCAATGCATGAATCCTGCGCGCCGCCCAACCAAGCGTGCCACGCCGCAGTGGTCCGGGGAGACCGCGAAACTCCGGGTCCGACGGCGACCGTAACGCCTCGGACATGTTGCACCACAGCTTTTTGGAAGGAAACTGCCTGCCCGAGCTCCACGCCATCAGCGTCGACCGATCTGGCCCTTTGCAGCCAGAAGACTGCACGATTTCTACAAGCGACTCCACAGTCGGCAATTTGAGCGCTTCGCGGACAGCCTGAAGAAGCACACCCCCGGGGTTACAAAACCCTCTCTCACTGTCCAGTTCAAGCATCGCATGGATATGTGGCTTTGCATCATCCTGTAAAGCCTGCACCAAGCCTAGCTGCGACACCAATCCCTGAACAAACGCGGTAGCTCTGGCGAGATCAAGAGCGGCCGCGGTACCAGAGTTTTCTATATGCTCCAAAGCCGCCTCACTCCAGTAAGGCAGCAGGAGAGGATCTGTCCGAATTCCCGTGGCAAGATCCCTAAGGGCGCTGACCTCATTGCCACCGGCTAATCTAGCGCCGAAGTCCAGAGACTCAAGCAAGATTTGGCCTCTTTGCTGCAGTAATGCCCAATGGTCATAAAGTAGGCGTTCGGTCTCCCCTACCCAACTAGGCTGCGCCAGCCGAATCAGATCCCAAGAGAGAATTGGCTGCTCGAACCTGGCTTCACAGCCCAAATCCAAAAGTGGCTCAAGCCAAGCTACGAACTTGGCATTCAAGCTATCCGGATATTCGTGCACCAATCGCCTCAGCAAATTTGTCTGAGTTTTCCATTGCCTAGACGTTATATCACCGGACGTTGAGGCGAGCATCCGTTCCATCGCGCGTTGGCCAGCAGGCCCAAGCACGCGTCCAACATCTCCAACCGTCGAGCCGCAGTCCAGACGCCTCAGGCTAACAAAGTCCGGGACGAACAGGCAAACAAGGTCCAACTTCTTAGGTTTCCCACGCCACGCTCGGTTTTTTTTGCTCATGTCCAAAAATACATTAATCCCAAATGCGTGGGCCTAGTCTTCAGGCTGCATGGGAAAGCTTTGATAGTACGCATTTTCTACCAGACTCGCGCAAGATACCTGCGCAATTACGTCATAGGGCGAAACTGACCTGACCGCTTCAGCTGTGCCGACGATCCTGCTGGGGAGATGGCTTCAGCCGGGATGCGTGTCTTGCGCATCAGTTCGCTCGTGTCGGCTGGCTGAGCTTAGCTGGAGTTCGCGATTTTGGCTCCAAGTCATGGGCTGTTTCCCTCGATCCAGATCTGAGTGGCTCTGTTTTGAACCGCGGCTTGCGACCGGAAACCCAGTTTCGACACAGCGCTGGTATCCGGTTCACTACCTAACCGTGATCCCCGAACGTGACCAGCGGTACCAGCCGGGGTTGCCACTTCCCTGCCCAATCCCTGCCATTTCGTCAAAGCGTAGCTCCCATGTTCCGGGGTGCAGCTTGACGTCTTGAGGTCGAATCGCACCCTGCCATTTGACGGCAGGGTGCCCTGCCGAACGATCGTCTCGCCATGTTCAATAGAAAGGCGCGGTTCGCAATTCAACGCGACGCGTCCATGGAGAGTGTGGCGTGCGAGTTGATGAACTGTTCGAGGGAAGAGTTGGTCTCCCGACTTCGGAAATGGCAATCCTCCTCAACCGGAAGCCCCAGACGCTGCGTCGTTGGGCAGCCTATGAGAACGGTCCATTAAAGCCGCGGCTTGTTAACGGACGTCTGTTCTGGCCTCTGGATGATGCCATTCGACTGCTGGAAGGCCCTCGAAGTCAGCGCTGAGTGAATTGCGTCAGTTGCAGCAGCCTTCTGCCGCATCGGAGCGGTGACCGCATTTTCACTTCCGAATCCGCTGACATTGAGCGCGTTTGGTACGACGCAGCCGGATCTTTGGCAACCGTGTTGCCGTCCCCATCTCAGCGAAGGGGAAAAGACCGATTCGGCGCGTCTGATCGGAATTCATGAATTTCTATGAAGAAAAGTAGAAATTCAAATTTATTAGCCAGCCTGTCCCGAGTGGACATGGGCGACATCCTGGAATTTGATGATGAGTGAACAGGCGAATGTGAAGCGCGGGCGCCCTGGAATCCCAAGGGATGAGGTGTATGCAGCCATTAATGCCTTGGTTGCGAAGGGTGCAAGTCCGACCGGCCTCAAGATTCACAATGAACTTGGAGGTAGAGGCAGCGCCGATTACCTCGAACGACACTTGCAAGACTGGCGTAGAGAACAGTTTGAGCAACCGCTCGCTGTTACGGTTGGGCCGGTCTTCGCGAAGGCGTTGGCGCAGCATACGCAAGAGCTCCAAGTGGAAGCACAGCAGCGGTGTCGAGTTGCCTTTGAGGCATCCGAAGCTCAAATTCAGGAACTGCAGCGGCAGAAGCTTCAACTCGAACAGGAGCTTGCGAGCCAGAGGTCTGCCGTAAACACCGCAGAGCAGAAGTGCGCGCA
Organism: Burkholderiales bacterium PBB6; assembly: GCA_002255925.1. Lineage (GTDB taxonomy): Bacteria > Pseudomonadota > Gammaproteobacteria > Burkholderiales > Burkholderiaceae_C > Ideonella > Ideonella margarita. The sequence goes on from NKIH01000004.1 coordinate 256,707, forward strand.
AATTCATGGCAGGTGCGCGCTGCTGGACGAGCAGCTCAAGGCTGTAGTTGTAGCTCTGACCGGCGCCCAGACCCAAATCACAGTATTCGGCGTTGAACTGAGTACGGTACGCCAAGAGCGCGACCGGCAGGTTGATAGGCAAATGACGCTGGAGACTGAGCTCACATCAGCGACTGAGCTGTCGCAACACCTCAGAGCCCAGTTGGACGAAAGTCTTCGTCGCGAGGAAAACCTGAAGGGCCAGCTTGATGGACTCATGGCTGGTGGCGCTCTCTTTGAGGCCAGCGTCATTGGCAAGGACAACACCATGAGTGCGCCTTGACGTGACGAAGCGGGTCGATCTCGGGCTCTTCAATTTGGCTTTATAGCGCAAGATTCAGTGTCTGACCAGAACGGCTCCGAGGCTGCATACCGAGATCGGACCACCGTAGATGGCGGTATCGCTACCGAGTCGTGATCGAGCCTTGTACCAAAACGATAACGTTCATTCATTCATTCATTCATTAGTTTTCGCGCGGAGTGCAAGGGCTAACTCGCGCTTCGCTTGAGTTATCTCCTTGCCTGGGGCTTCGCCCCTGGACCCCAATCTCACCGCACTTCGTTTGCTCGCCATGCCTCCTTTCAATCGCCGCTCTATTGCAGCCAAACTCGGCGCCGGTGTTGTCCAACCCAGCGCATCAGCTTCGCGAAGGGCACGGCGCGGTCCGTCGCCGCTGCAGCCTTCCGAGAAGCGCCAGCATTGCGTCAGCGTTCGCCTCAATGAGGCTGAGATGGCCAAGCTCGACGGAGCTCGCGGGCGCTTTCAGCGTGGCGAGTGGCTGAGGATGGCGGCGTTAGATCGGCTACCACCGCACATTCCCGCGCTTAATGCGCAGGCCTATGCTGAACTAGGCAAACTGGCTGCGAACCTCAACCAAGGGCAGGCTGCAATCAACGCTGGCCGTGCGTCGTCGCAAGATCAAGAACTGCTGCTGCGGATGGCTGAACTGGTCCGTGAGCTTCGACTTTCGCTGATTGAGCCGAAGTCATGAAGGGCATGGATCGCATCATTCGCGGCTGGTCGTTCAAAGCTGTGTTGGAGTACTGTGAAGGGCGGGGTACGAAGCAGGATGTTGCCGATGGACGGCTGATAGGCGGCAACATGGCTTGCAGCGCGGTCAGCGAGTTGGTGCGTGAGTTCACCAGCGTCCGTCGTATTCGACCAGATATCGAGAAGGCAACCTGGCACAACTCGCTACGCCTGCCTCCAGGCGACCGACTCGAGGATGATCGATGGTGCGAGATCGTCGCCGACTACATGCAGCGCATGGGATTCGGGCCCGCACACCCGTACTGCATTTGGGCTCACGACGATGAATCAGCAGTGCACATCGTCGCCTGTCGCATCGCCGCTGATGGCAGCTTGTACCTCGGCAAGAACGAAAACTTGGCGAGCACTCGACATATCCAAGAGCTTGAGCGCCGATTTGGCTTGCAAATCACCAAGGGGCCTGAGTATCAGCATCCCGACGCCTTGCCACACACACTCAAGCCAAAAGGGCCGCAGGTTGCGCGCTTGAAGAAGGCGGAGATTGAATTGGCGATTCAGTCGGGCAGCGTGCCGCCAAAGCTGCGCTTGCAGAAGCTTATCGACGAGGCCATCGTGGACGGCCTTGATGTGGTGAGCTTCGCGGAACAACTGGAAGCCGAGGGAGTGATTGTTCGTGCAAACCTGGCCAGCACCGGTGTGTTGAATGGCTTCGCGTTCGAGCTTGATGGCGTGATGCTAAAGGGTTCATCGCTCGGCAAGCGGTATTCGTGGCAGGGCCTGCAGGGCCGAGGAGTGACCTATGAGCAAGATCGAGACTGTCAAGCGTTGGAGCGATACAGCGCCGCCGCCAGAGGGCCTGCGGGCCATGAAGGAGATGCAGGCGAAGTTGGTAAATCTGGACAACCAGTTCCAGACCTTGGCGCAGACGCTGAACACTTGGGCACAGCTGTCTCGGGACTTGAGCCACAGCCAAGCGCGCCAAGCCATCGATCTTGGATCGTTGATGGAGCCAGTTTTGCCAGTAATTACCCAGTTGGTCGAGCAGGGGAGGGCACAGGAGGCGCGCCTGACGCGGATGGAGCGATTGTTGGAGCAGGTGGTTTCGGTGCTGCCTCGGGCGATGCAGGATTCGAACGGGACGAAGGTTCGGGATCGGATCGCGAGTTCGGCGGAACTGTCGGCTCTTCCCGGCCAAGTGTGGGCAGCAAAGCCATCGATGTTCAACAGGCGCTGAGCAGGGACCACGCATACAAAGTGGATGCATGGCGGCGACAAGCCGCTGCTCTTGGCGCACCGACTTACCGAATTACTCTTGTCGGACGGGTTGGGCGTGCGCAAGGCCGTGCGATCAATCTAGGCAAGGGCCGCTCCGCTCAACAGGCCGAGAAGTTTTTCGATCCAGCTGCCGTGGAGGCACTCATCCCACACCTGCGACATAGGAACGCAGCCGGCTTTGACATTTACGTTACGCCCATCGACGACCAGCATCACTTCATGGTGATTGACGACATGAAGCCTGGTGCTTCGGGCCTGCTATCTCGGCTAGGTTACGCCCCATGCTTGGTGCAAACGTCGAGCACCCGGAATGAGCAGGCGGTGCTGAAGACGACGAAGACACATCGCTTTGACGAGCAATCTCTCGCCAATTGCCTTGTTCAAGAGATCAACAAAGCGCATGGTGACGAAAAGTTCTCTGGCGTCATTCACCCGTTTCGCATGGCTGGCTTCAGCAACAAGAAGCCGGGACGGTCAAACGCATTCACGCGAATCATTGAGGCGGTGCCGAGACTTTGCAAAAAAGCTGGCGAGAGACTTGCGCAACTTCGTGATGCGGCGGATGCGCTGGCGGATCAGCTTCGTCGGAAGCGGATTCAGCTGTTGAGTGACAAGGCAATGACCGACGCTGTCCGCACAGCGGACGCTCGTCGGCAAGCGCGTGAGGGTCGTGCAGTTTCTAGTGCCGCGGCTTTCCATGAAGCCGCTGCGGCAGTTCGCCAGTCCGCCTCGGATTTTGGTTGGAAGGTGGATGAGAGTCGTGTCGACTTTCAAGCATCAATGGTGATGTTCGCGGATGGTTGGACTGAATCGGAGACCATGGAGGGCTTGATGAGTTCGTCGCCTGCGCTAAGCGGCAGGCACCTGGATACTGGAGCCTATGCGCTGCGAACGGTCCAGCGCGCGCGAAAGGAGTTTGAGGAGCGTGCGAGCAAAGCGAGCACGCACCCTGCGCCAAAGCTCAAGTAGTGTTCGTTTTCCACGCGCCGGGGCGGCGCGGGTTGTGTCTCCCTGACCTGCGGTCTCCTCTGTTCAGATCGTGGGTTTACAGCCTAGTTTCCAGTCGCCACATGACGTCCAGCAATCTGTCGCGGATCGGAGAAGGGTGGACTGATGCTAGCCGCACCAGAGCAAGCATTGCCGGTCGCTGCCCGAGAGCCAGCAGGGTCTCCAAATGCTGACTTCGTTCGGCGATGTGTTGCGCCAGAACGCCCTGCTTGAAGGCCAACAAAAGTTCCTCCATGGCGACGCGCCGTCGCCGAGCTTCGTCGTCTGTTGTGTTGCCGATGCGTGCGCGCGCAACGTCGACGATCGAATGAATCGCTGCCGTGCGTGTCATGACCTGGCTTGTCCTCTCGCAAGCTCAAACTGAGTTCGAAGCCGAGCCGCGCGCCTTTCTGCGTCTTCGTCGAGAAGAGCAGCCAAGCGTGCCAGACCTGGCGCGAGTCTCTGCAGATCGCGTGCATCGACGTATCGAAGGTGTGTGGCCTTCGTCAGTTCGATTCGCCGCCAGATGTGGCCGGGGATAGCCATGCGCACCAATGGTGGAACATGCGACTCGATCCAAAGAAGGCGTTGTTCGCCGGATGGGTCGTCATCGTCTCGCAGGACGAAGTCCAACTCATGGTGGAAGTCAACGGGAAGCTGGCATGCCGGACAACGCACGGAGCCCCTGTAGATACTCGGCAACCTCTTGGCTGATGTCCCGCAAACGGAACAAGTCGTTCGCATTTGCTGCACAGCTCGCCGTGCAAATCCCCATTCGACACGCTCCATGCTGTCCGGCCGGTGCTCGGCGTAAGCGGCAATTTCGAGCCACTCTCCGTCAAAGCTGTTTCCGGTTGTTCGCTTGAAGCGTCTCGCACAGCTTTTTGCGATCACGCTCCAGGGGCCATGGCTGTCTTGGCTCAGAAGTTCTTCGCTGATGCGCATTTACCGTCCCTTGGTATTCAGATGAAGCCGACTGATCGCTTTGGGCGAGACTGTCCGGCGGCTTCCCTTTGAGCTGCAACTACATCGACATCACGGATTTGGCTGCGGCAGCTGGATGCCGCATGAGCCGCAGCTGCTTCAATGAGTCGGCTCAGTTCCCGTGGTGTGCACAGCGCGAATTGCGCGGCCGCGGTGGGTTCCAGTTCTTCTGGAAACGCGGGTCCCCAAGTTGCCTGTGCCCGTTTGGTTCTGTAAACACTCCGCGCGATGGCTGGCATTTGGTTGGGCGTAGGAGCTGGCACGTCGAACTGGACGAACCTCGATCTCAAGGCCGCCTCAATGTTCTCCGGGTTGTTGCATGTCGCTACCCAGCAAATGTGGGACGCGTCGACTTCCAACTCAACGTACTCGTCCGCGAACGCCTTGGCGGACACACTTTCGAGCAGCCCATAGAGTGGGCCTACTACCGGGTAGTTTCCGGAGCTGGCCTTGTCAAGCTCGTCCAGCAGAACCAAGCCCGAAGCCGATCGGCTCTGGAGCAGGCTCCAAATTGCTCCAGGTCGCGCTGACGACCACGAAGAATGTGAGCCGGCAAGTACGAAGCTCGCTGTTGCTGCAGCCATGTCAATGCGGCGGGTGGGCACGTTCAGAAGTCGAGCCACGGCTTCGCTGAACGCTGTTTTTCCAACGCCTGCAGGACCCGCGAGCAGGATCGGTGGCAAGGCGAAAGCCCGCCCTGCAGTGATCGAAGCAAGCGCGGAACGTTGGCGCAACAGGTTGATGACCGCGGCGCAGTGTGGGAAGTCCACCTCCAAGGCATCGAATGCCGCCATCGTCGGGCAGGTTGCAAGGTCGCGGATCGGCCCCAATGCGCGAGCCTGCTTCAACTCGCTCTGGAGAATTCGTTCGGCGCCCGACTTAGCGCTTTCGAAGCGGGCGTCCAAAGATGCCTCGTCGAAGAGGAGGATCTGACCCGGCTTCATGGGCACGCTGCTGCACTGGCTTGCCCCGCCGAGAAGTGGACCGAACTTTGCACTGTGCCGTTCGATGGAGGCACGCAGGCGATTCGCCATTTGCGCGCAGTATGGATCAGCGTCGCGTGCCTCGGTGCTGCTGTTGAACAAGTTCATGCCGTCGGTTCCTGTGTTCATCATCCGCTCCGGTTCACTTGAGGCTGCGCAGTTTGGCGTAAAGCAGATCGCGCTTCTTCCAGATCTCGTCCGGACAGCCCAGTGGACCGAAGTGCCGATGAATGTCCGTTTCGCGCTGGAAGCGCAAGGCGACATCAGCCTCGTCCCTTTTGCGCCGCAGCAAGGGTCGCAAGCGTTCAAGCAGGTCTGCTGCTGCATCTCCGTCGTATGCAAGCGCGAAGTTGTCTCGGTTGGATGTGCCCTGGCGGGGGCGCCAATAGATGCGGCCTTCAACGCCAGACAACTGTTGGAAGTCCGTCAAGGTGTCCAGATGGTTTTGGGCAACGGTGACCGTCAAGCGGTAGATGTAGCCCCGCCGCGCTTGCCGCTTTCGCTGTTTGGCGATGTGAATGCAGGCTTCACCGTCAAACAGCCCGGCTGCGTACGCCAGTCCTTCGCTTTGCGGCAGCCGCGCCATGGTTGGGCACGTCGACACCTTGATTCGTTTGCTCACGTTGTCCTTTCGATTGATATATGCGACAACATAAGCATAAAAACATACGCGCCACGAATGTTGGATAAATGCGTTGATTGTTGTTAAAAAGCAACTAGACTGTAGCAATGATTCGATTTCGCCTTCAAGAACGGCTGTCTGACGTGGGCTTCCGCCAGCAGCGACGCATCACCTTGGACGAGGTGGCTGCAGCCACGGGCATCCACCGGACCACTCTGTCGCGTATGAACCGGCCCACCGGGGCGAATATCACGACCGACAACATCGATAGGCTGTGCCACTTTCTGGGGTGCACGCTGCACGAGCTTGTCGAATACATCCCGTCTGAGCCGCCGGAACCCAGGAAGAAGGCTCAGCGCGACGAGACGTAACGGCCAGTGGTTGCTAAAGCACCGGCCGGGTCCTTCTACTAAGAAGAGAGCCCGTGCCGTGGAAAATGGGTCTCAAAGGGAGAAAAAAATGACGAATTCAAGCCCGCAAGGGCAGAGCGATGGCGGAGCTCCGCCAGCCTATGCTTGGGTGCGACTGCTGCGTAGCTACGGGCCGACGCCGCAGAATCTGACACTCTTCGACGAGTACGTCGCTGCCGCGGTCAGCCGTGCCAAGGTCGAGCCGATCAAGCTCTCGACGCCAATGCTCGAAGCGATGGTCGCGCACATCGAGTCAAGAGCTCCGGGGTCGATGCTGATCGCCGGCACAGCGGGAGACGGCAAGACTTACCACTGCCGGGCCTTATGGACTCGCCTTGGCGGAGATGCCAAGGCTTGGGCGTCCAAGGGCAACGTGAAGGAGCTGCCCCTGGCGGATGGTCGCCGAGCCGTGTTCGTCAAGGACCTTTCGGAATTCGAGGGCGAGTCGAGCGATGCGTCCATGCAGCGTCTCGAAAAGTCCGTTCTCGGAGGCGATGACTCCGAAGTTGTCATCCTGGCGGCTAACCATGGCCAAGTCCTGGATCGTCTGCGCATCCTCGGCAAGCGCCAAGGCGGCAGGCATCCGCTGCGTACGCCTCTCCAAGAGTGCTTCGTGCAAGCCGGTCCAGCTCCTGACCGCCTGGCGGTGTTCGACCTCAGCCGCACCACCACGCGCAAGACCATCGAAGAAGTCGCCAAAGCCGTGGCAGGGCATCCTCAATGGAACCACTGCTCCCGCTGCCCGTTGAAGGCGGGCGACAAGGTTTGCCCGATTGATGAGAACCGCCGCCGCTTGCTCGGCGATACCGACGGCGGGCAACTCGCCGGTCGCCTTGGCGACCTTGTGGAGATCGCCAGGCTTAACGGATTGCATCTGCCGGTGCGAGATCTGCTCGCGCTGTGCGCGAACATGGTCCTTGGATACTCCGATGCCAAGGAGGCGAGAGAGAACCTAATGACCTGCGCTGACGTGGCCCGGATTCAAGAGGCTGGCCACATCAGCAAGGCCAGCATCTACGCCAACGCGTTCGGCGCGAACCTTCCCAAGCGCCGGGTTTTCGATGGCCCTGTCTTCAAGGCCATGGCGTCATTTGGAGTTGGAGACGAAACCTCGAACGGGGCCGATGGCTTGCTGGTCTACGGCAAGGACGACGCCCGGCTTCAGTCCGACTTCGCTCGGCTGGTGGCCAGCGACCCCGTCTACGGCGCCACCGCGAACTACCTCGAAGCCCAACACAACTACCTCGAAGGTCACGAGGTGGCCCGGGTGGACGGCGGGGCGGCGGAGTTCATGGAGATGCTGGAAGGCCAGCGCCGCAGACTCTACTTCACGCTTCCCAACGACGAACCAAGCTACGCGCGCTGGTCGATGACGGTCTACCGCTTTGCGGGCGACTACCTTGGCATCATCGAAACGTTGACGGAGAAGAAGACGCAAGTCAGCGAGGCAGTTCGAGCGCGGATCGCAAAGGGCCTCAATCGCGTGTTGACGGGCCTTCTGCTCGAGAACGCCGACCGGATCTTCATCGCCAGCTCTGGCGGCTTCACGCAGAGCAGGGTGAGCGTGCTTTGCGACCACGAGACCACCGCTCGGCGCCAGCAAGGCCTTGGTATGGCAATCAAGCTCCATGAGTTGACGGGGCGTCCCTATCTGGAGGTTCAGCTCGCCGCGGGCGCAACCAATCGCGTGGAGTTCGATCTCACGCCGATTCGCCATGAGTTCCTCGCCCGGGTCGCGGAGGGAGCTCTTCCGGCCAGCTTCTCTAACGAGTGCTTGGAGGACCTGCTGGCCTTCAAGGCCAAGCTCCTACGCAAGGCTGAGAACGTCCGCCGCAACGGGGCCGCGGACGACGACGAGGTGGGTGGCCAAGACTCGGCCATGACCCTTGACTTCATTGACATTGAACCCGGCGGGCGCGGCTTGGTTCGCCCCGTGACGGTGAGGGCCCCAGCATGAGCGAGGTCTTTAAGCGCCCCTACATCAAGAGCGTCGACTTCTGCGTTGACGAAAACATCTGGGGCCACCGCCTCTACGACGAGCAGGTGCCTCATCTGACCGCGCTCGAATTCCTGGGTGTGCTAGGGTCGAATTTGGATAGACCTCTTCGTCCCCATGAGGGGCTCAACGGAGCGGTGAAGTTCAAGCCGCAGCGGCAGATGCGCCTGCGAGGGCTGCTCTTCAACAACCCCTACGTTGAGTCCATCGCCGAAAGCAGGCTGCCCGACGAAGAGAAGTGGCGCCAATGGCTCGACAAGTTCGACCAGGGTAAGACCGGGAATAGCGACTCGAAGGAGGATGTGGCCTACCTGCGCCAATCCTTCGCCAGCTTCGACGACTTCGCGAAGGCGATAGAGCTGTTGCGCTCATCCTCGTTCGAGGACCGCAGCAACAAGCGTTGGAGCTCGAAGTTCGTGTTTCCCTTCGGCCCTGATGCGCTCTTCGAGGATCTTAAGATCGACGCGAAGGGCGGCCCGAGCAATGACCGGCGCTTCTTCGCTCGCTCCGGCGAGCTGCTTTATTTGATGCTGACCCGCGCCAAGAAGGGAGCCGAGCTCGGCGACGTCCTAGCCAAGCGTCTTTTCGATCGCTCGGCCCCGATGAATCGGCTGACCCGGGCACTGCAGGGCGATCCTCAGTTCCCAGAAGACCCGCGGATTTCTGGATATCTGCCCGAAGTCTCCAATCCGCGCTTTGATCTCATGTGCGAGGACTGGCTGGCGATCTTGTCGAGGGACATGCCGGTCTATGACGCCCTAGAGCACCTGATCGCGATCACAGGCCTCCACATGTTGCTCTACTTCATCGAGCGCGCAAAGCGCGTCGCCGGGAATGACGAGCCTGTCGAGTTCGTTTGCGAGATCGTCTCCAAGGTTGGTCGAAAGGTACGGGCGCTGTCGAGCGACAACTACTTGCAGAACCAGGGCTGTCCTGAGAAGGCGATCCGCGCGCACATTGAATCTATCCGACGAGAGAAGGCTTGGATCGATGCGGACTCGGCTGAATTCCCGGATGCTGAGCGCGTTAAGCTGTTGCGCGAGGCCTTCCAGTGGCCGCCGTCCGATGACAAAGACAAGGAAGGCCTTGCGAGCCGCAAGCCCGACGATTTGATCGACAAGCTTGTTAAGGATGCGCTGACTCGGCATTTTCAGCACGTCGGCAAGATCCACGCGTCATGGTCGCGCGCGATCGGTCTCAGCTCTCGCAGGCTCTCGCGCCGCTACCGCTATGCGCCCAACGATCGCCTGCTGAAATCCATCGTCATCGCTCTGGTCGGCGAGCGCATGCAGTTTGATGAGTTCCTGGCCGCGGCCAAGAGCCGTTATGGGCTGGTTATTGGCGAAGTCGAAGGCGCCCGCTTGATGGACACCAAGGCTATCGACGAATCAGAGCTCACTGAAAACCGTGACAACCTTGAAGCCCGCCTTGTCGGTTTGGGCTTGGTTCGCAGGCTTTCCGACTCCTGCTCCTTTGTTGAAAACCCGTTCGCGTCTGAGGTGGAGGCTAAATGCTGACCGATCGCATCATCGGGCGCGTCGGCGCGGACATCCTCGCCAAGCGCCTCTCAAAACCGGTGGAAGCTGACGACACCGTCGCGCTGTTCCGCCTCGACAGGCTCTCGTCCAGCCAAGTCGCCGCCGTGGCGCGCGCGGTCATGACCAAGACGGATCTGTTCGCCCGGATGGATCTGATGATCCCGGAGACGCTGGTAGTCGGGCAGGGGCTGCCGCCAGAGATCTTGATCGCCGAGAACGCAGGCTACGTGCGCAACAACGCCGTCACGGAGAAAGAGGCGATCCTCACCGCCAGTGGCAGCGAGCAAAACCTTGCCGATACGCTAGCGCACGTCACGCCGATCGGTGCCAAGGAGATGCGCGCGGAGGCGCAGCCCTGGGTCGACGCGGCCCTCTTCACCGGCGGCCTCTCTCCGGTGGCAGATGATCGCGCGGTCTTCCAAGCTGCAATCGGCGGCTTGCTCAATTCCACCGAACTCTCTCTGGTGCAGCTCGGCGAGTTTTGTTCAGAGGTCGTCGAGGCCATGTCCACGATCGGCTTGCCAATTCGGGACGCCGTGGGTTATTCGCTGCCTATAGTCGGACTGCCCAAGGACAGCGGTTATTTCACCAACGCCAGGACGTACACCACAGCGCGAGGCCCCTGGCAAAAGGCGTTCGCGAAGCTCTTCGACCAACGCGCTCCTCTGCTGAAAAAACTGCGCCAGAACGGGCAACCTCTAGACCCCGATGAAATCCAAGAGCGGGTCGACGCGAACGTCGACGAGATCGTTGAGGGTGCGCGCAAGGCCTTGTTGGCCTTCGCTGCGGCCTCGGCCGGAGACCAAACCACGGCCGCGGCGCTTGCTCAATTCGAGTGGGAGGTAGATGGGGTCTATCTCGCCTTCGACAAGCCGAAGGAAAAGCTTCAGGGCTTGGCTGAGACGACGCTTCGATTCTTCGAGCACGATTGCGAAGAAGAGGATTCGCTATCCCAGGATGGGCGAAAGCATTTGGAAGAGCTGAAGACGCGAGAGCGCCGCGGCGAATTCACGCCCGAAGATGAGGAATTTTTCGCTTCGCACCGCCGGTTCCTCGAGCGCGACTCCAAGCTGATGGCTCGCTGGGAAAAGGCTCTGTTCGGCAAGCCGATCGAGTGCGTGGACTTTTTCGACGGCTTCGCGCGGGTGGTCAACAACCTGCACGCAGGTTTGGATGACGCCAACGGCGAGCGGATCCTGCGCTTCATCGTCAACAAACGTCGGACCGAGTGGCGCGAGCGCTTCAATCAAGACGCCGGCAGCTACTTCTCAGCCATGTACCGCGGCCTGCGTGAGCTGATGGGAACGAAGGTGGATTGGAGAGTCAAGAAGATGACCACGGTCGATCTGCCCGATCCGCTATTCGACTTCGATAAGTTCATCGCCAAAGAGCGCGAGATCGCCGAGAGCCGCGACAAGAAGTTCAAGCCTTTCGCAGGAATCGGGCGCGCGGCGCTGCAAATCAAATTCGATGTGGAACTGCTCAAGGTCTCCGGCGGCGCTGAGACCCGGATCAACAAGACGCAGCTTGTCTGGAGCTACAAGCCCGGAGCGATCGGGTTGTCGATGGTCGCGGACATGCGCCGCCTCTTGGAGAAGGGCGCGGTCGGATGCACGGAAGTGCATCGGCGGCTTGTGAGCAAGAAGGGTGGCGTTCAGAACCTATCGCTTCTCGACATCAACTCGCTTGAGGCGACATATTCGACCGACGCTGGCTCGTTGGTGCCTGCGACGAACAAGCTCGGCAGCATGCGGCAGGAGATCAAGAAGCGGATCAAGCAGCTCGAGGACGACGGTCGGCTCAACAAGTCCCAGCGCGACGAGGTACGAGCCGCTTGGGATTTGTTCGAGTTGGACTACATCAAAGCGATGGAAGACTTCATCAGCTTTGGGTTGCACGGCGAGGCAGTCATGCGTCAAGCTGAGTCGTTCGGCGCCCTGCTCAACACGCTGATGACGCAGGCCCGCGGTGACATCTGTCGCTCCAAGCTGGTCTCCCAGGTCCTCTCGGTGGGGACGGTGCGCGTGGCCGGCGACAACCCATCGTTGATCATTCCTCCGTGGCACCCGGAGCGCATGAAGGCGCTGGCGGTGAAGTCGCGTCGCGTGGCCGCCTTCGCCACGCACTTGCTCTCGAGCAACAGCATCCTTTATGGGGATCGCGAGATCTTTATGCGCGAGCTCGCCGACGAGATCGCTCACCCGTTCTACCCGGAGATTGCGGTTTTGAATGCTGGCAGCTCGCCGAAACTTGTCAGCGAAAGTAGCACGGTCAATGGCTACAGCCTCTTCGAATCTCCCATCCGCGGCGAAGAAGATGCCATGTCGGACGTGGACCCGGCCGCCGCGGCCAAGCAGGCGCGCGAGCTGTTGGAGCGCTACGTCGGCTTGCAGCCCCATGAGGCCTCGAACCTCAGTGTGGTGCTCTACAACGCCGACGCGGCCGAGCTGCCGCTGGCCACGGTGCGCGAGCTCTCCTCGATCCAAGAGGATGGGAAGTTCCAATGCAGCGTGTCGGTGCGCCATGCCGACCAGGCGAAGCTCCGGAGCGTCTACGGCGAACTGGTCAACAAGGCTGGGGACGATCCTGATCTTCCCGTGGTCAGCGAGACCAGCGACAACTTCATTTCGAAGCTGCGGATCGCCGTGAGCCCCATCTCGTCGACCCCCAGCGGGAGCGCGCAGGGCTTCAAAGCTTTCGACGTGGCATTCCTGCATGATGTGGTCGCCCGCTCAGCCCGCGAGGAGTGGCTGGAGGTACCGTGGAGCAACGATCGCCCCAGCCTCGATCACGCGCCTTCGCGTTGGTCCTATCGCAGCGTCTCTGGCGACGATGAGCTCAAATCGACCACGTTCCTTACCTGCCCTTGGCAGACCGCCTCGGGGTGGTCCTACGTCACGTCAGTTGCTTCCGTTTGCATGTCCAAGGACATCGAGCAAGAGAAGCGGTTCTTGCCGGCCCGGCGCATTTCGCTGCAGAGCCGGGATCTGGCGGCCCTGATCAAGGACGCTCACGAGCTGGCCGAATGGGTCGCCACTTACGACGAGCTGCTGGACAAGCGCCAGCTCCAGCACAACAACATCACAGTTGTCCGCTACCGCCGCGGGTCGACCAACGGCCGCAACATGATCGTGAGCTCGACTTCCGAGCTGCGATTGCTGGGAGTTCTCGTGCGTCGCCGCCTCGACGAGTTGAAGCTCCCTCTCACGGTTGAAGAGCTTGCCGATGCCGCGGACAAAGCCAAGCGAGATGCGCTCTCGGTCTCCGGCGATATCGTGTTGCGGGCGGCCAAGCGCGGCGTGTCAGCGGGCGAAATGATTGGCCTTGTTCTCAGCCGCCATCTGCTGGCCGAGGAGTTCAAGGCGCAGGTGTGCGGTGGCCAGACGTTGACGGCCTACTTCCTGCTCGACGACTACGCGAGCTGGCTCTCGCAACCCGAAAGCCGCATCGCCGACATCCTCGCGATCAATGTCGAGGAGAAGGAAGACGGGATCCGCGTCATCATCTCGATCGTCGAATCGAAATACGTTGGGGCCGATGGACTGGCCGCGGCCCGCCGCGGCTCCAAGGACCAACTGCTTCAGACGCTGGACAAATTCCGCGAGGCCCTGTTCGGCGATCCGGGACGGCTTGACCGCGACGTGTGGTTGGCGCGCTTGGCTGACATGCTCATCGACGCAGAGATTCCACCGGGCATGACCGGCCTGTTGGAGCGCGCCCGCTCGAAGCTTCGCGAGGGCGACGTGGAAATCTCGCTTCGAGGTTACTCGCAGGTCTACATTCACACCTCGGACGCAGGTTCTGGCTCTGCCTCTGAGCAAGAACTTCTGCTCGATGAGAGCGGCGTGAAGGCCTGGCAAGAGGTCTTCGACCGGGAAGATCTGCGAAAGCTTGTCGAGGCCTATGCGAAGAATGCCGGAAGCCTGCAGGCGCGCGCTGGGCTCGGACCTCAAGCGCCCTGGTCTGGCCACAGCTTCAAGAAGCCAGCGCCGCGTGTGCCATGGCTCGCGGCCATGGGCCAGCTCGCCAATGGCTCCGGCGAATCTCCCGGCGCGGTTGCCGAGGACGGCGCCCCAGTTTCGGACAACCCCGGCGCCCCGGCGCAAGAGCCTGCTGCTCCTGCGCACAGCCCGGCCCTAGCCGATGCTGCGCCGCTGGCTTTGGCCCAAGCCCCCGCGCTTCTGTCCTCGCCATCCGCCAACCTCGGGCCCGCGCTCTCCGAGCTGGTCGCCGCTAAATTCGCCGGCGGCTTGCAATCTGACGCCGAGCGGGAGGAGTGGGCCCAGGAGGTCACCAAGAAGCTCAAGGCCGCCCTCAATAGCTACGGGATGCAAGCAGCGATCCTAGGGACGCGGCTGACTCCCAACGGCTGCCTGGTGCGACTGGCTGGCTCCGACAAGCTGCGAGTCGAGGACATCGAAAACAAGCGTACGCAGCTTCTGACCACGCATGCGATCAACCTCGTTACGGTTCAGCCCAAGCCCGGCGAGATCGTGGTGACCGTTGCCGGCTCCAAGCGGCAGGCCGTGTCGCTGTGGGAGCTGTGGTCGCGCCGCGAGCTCAATCGCAATGTCGCCGGCATCAACACCTCCTTCCTCTTGGGCCTCCAGGAGATCAACGGTGCGTTGCTGTATCTGAACCTCGGGGCCGAGTTTGGCGGGCTCTCCTCGCACGAGCCGCATTCGCTGGTGGCTGGTGCGACCGGCAGCGGCAAATCCGTGCTGATCCAGGCTTTGATTTTGGACATCGCTGCGACGAACTCCAAAGACCTCGCCCAGCTCATCTTGATCGACCCCAAGATGGGCGTTGACTACGCCCCGCTGGCGGATTTGCCACATATGCGCGACGAGATCGTCACCACCAAGGAGAAGGCCGCCGAAGTCCTTGAAGCGCTGGTGCAGGAGATGGAGGGGCGCTACCGCGCGTTCGCCAAGGCCCGCGCGCGAGATCTGCCCACATTCAACGCTAAGGTCTCGGCCGAAGAGCGTTTGCCGATGGTCTTCTTGGTCCACGACGAGTTTGCAGACTGGATGCTGGACGACGCCTACAAGGGCGCGGTGGGGGCGGCCGTGCAGCGGCTGGGCGTGAAGGCGCGCGCGGCAGGCATCCACCTTATCTTTGCGGCTCAGCGCCCCGACAAAGACGTGATGCCGATGCAGCTGCGCGAAAACCTGGGTAACCGGTTGATTCTGAAGGTTTCTAGCGAGGCAACATCCAAGATCGCATTGGATCGGCCAGGAGCGGAGTTGCTGCTGGGCCGGGGGCACTTGGCGGCAAAGCTCAATGGTGAGCAGGGCTTGGTCTTTGCGCAAGCTCCCTATCTATCGGATCAGGACATCGAGGCTGCTGTCGTTGCTATTGCGGCCGACGGTACTAAAGAATAAATAGGTGTCTCACTGGCGCCTACAAGTTAACTATTGAGGGAGGTAGAAGTGCGAGTTTTTATTGGAAGCTCTACTGAGGCACGTCCGTATGTGGATTGGATTACCGCGCAGATTCGAGCAGTCTACGCGGGTGCCATTGAGCCAGTGCCTTGGACGGTTGTTTGGCAGGGCGGAAATTACCCGCTGGAGCAGCTGAAGAACTTCGTCGAAGACACGGATGCGGCGATACTATTTATGACTCCGGACGATAGGACTTGGTACCGCGATTCAGAGCGACACGAACCTCGGGATAATCTCGCCTTTGAGGCGGGGCTGTTTTTTGGGGTCCATGGTCGCGACCGTGCACGACTTCTTGTTCCGCAATACCCTAAAAACGACCCGGAGGCTCGACGTGTTGCACTGCCCAGTGATTTGGGTGGATTGACGGTTCACTACTTCCCAGTGCCTACCAATAAGGTAGATCTTGCCTCAACCGGGCTTCCCCAAACCCTAACGAATGTTTGCGAACAATTGCTGGCGCTAGGGGCTAGGCGTCGAATCCCTTCCAAGCTATCTTTTCTAAGTGCAGATAGGGCGGTGGAGCCCATTCAAACGTTTGTCGGTAGTTTTAGGGATGTTTTGAATAACGGCGTGATTCGTCTTGTAACGGAGCAGTTTCCGCGCGAGATTGACATTGTGGTCGGCTATCGCATCGGTGAATTTAGGCGCGTACTAACAGAATTTAGAAAGGATCCGTCTCGACGTCTACGCGTTTGCTTCGCAAATGTCTGGGACGATGGGCTAGTCGAAATGTATCGCCGAAAGTTTTATGATCGTGATGGTACCTATATGAGGGCTGCACTAGCCGAATCTATTCGTGGCATTCTTGGTCCGTGCGATATTGAGCCCAATGAGGAGGGAGGGATCACAATCAAAAACCTCACAGACGCTCCTGCTGCTAAGTTTCAGATAGCGCTAACGTCTCAGCGCATCACCTACAGCCTTTATCGCGTGGACGACGTGATATTTCTTGTTCCGCTCGACATGAAGCTCCCGCAAGATCCAGCTCCGTTGGCGTGGTGCTTTGCAAAAGATACTTCGCCGAGAACTTTCGATCAATATCGGGGTGAGTACGAGCAGTTCTTCGGAGAGGCTAGACGTGTCTACCCAACCTAACAATAGTCTTCTGGGGAAGGATCTCTGCTTCATTGATGTAGAGACCACGGGTGCAGTATTCGGTTTTCATGAGGTGATCGAGATTGGCGCTGTTCGAACTACCCCGGATGCCAAGATAATTATCGCAAGGTTTAATGTGCGAGTGATGCCGAGCTTTCCGGAGCGGATTTCACCTCGGGCGCAAGAAGTAAATGGTTTTAATGCGTCTGAATGGTTAGATACTGCCGATCGAGCCGAGGACGCTTGGGAATCGTTTGCTGCGATGTCTCAAAATTGTGTGCCAGTTGCCCACAACCCAAGTTTTGATCGTTCCTTTGTAACCCTGGCTGCTGCTGCAGTTGGGATTGAACGGTTGGGGCTGGATTACCATTGGATAGGTACAGAGTCTCTTGCTTGGCCATTGTTCTTGAGCGGTGAAGTCAAAGAATACTCACTCAATGGAATATGTGAATATTTTCATATTCCTAAAGAGCCTGATCCTCATCGAGCGATTAACGGCGCGGAATCCTGCCGGGCGGCCTACCTCGCATTGATGGAGATCCATAGCAATGTCTTGCGCAAACGGAAGGGCTGCTGAGTAGGATCCGCAGCATGCCCCAGAGTTTTGCGGCGCACTATTGGCAGCAGGCTTCCAGGGCTGGGCGGAGTAGCGACTTCACTTATGGCAAACCGCGCATGAGCCGTTGCCTTCGTCTACTCCGTAGATGTCGTCGATGTCGTCCGGGAATGCCTTCACAGGCCGAAGCGGATTGATGGGGATGCTTCTTAGCAGACGGGCCCGGCGGATGCCGTATTCGGCTTGGATCTCTGCGATTCGTTCAGGTCGCTCCATGTCCGCGAGTGATTCGCCTTTGGACCAGGTGAAGGGTGAGCCGTGCTCTAGTGCGTCCTTCTCCAAGGCCTTTGCAGCCTCATACGCGTCGGGATGCTTTTCGCGAAGCCGTACCCATTCGATCTTTTGCTGGAAGAAGCAGAAGGTGCAGCCGCTGCGCGATCTCCACTCGTAATACTTGGGGTAGCCGACGCCTGAGTTCTCCAAGATGTCGATGACACCCGCCTTGTCGATACCGGCCTCGCGGAAGGGCAACTTGACGAAGAGGTTCTCGGCCTTCGCTGCGTATCCCTCGCGGAAGTCCTCATCGGCGCGGATGGCGACGTAGGAGGTGACCTTGTCGCCGGCCGCCAGCATCGGTCGAACCCACTCCTCGAACGGCGCGAGCTTCAACTTCCGCGTGCACCAGCGCGAGTTGGGGTTGGGCAGGAAGTGGTTGTATTGGCGCAACCAAAACTTGAAGTCCCGATTGGGGTTCAGCCGCAGGATCGGCTTGTGCAGTTTGCCCTCAAGCTTGGACAGGAATTCGTAGACCTCGGGCAGCTCTTCGCCGGTGTCGGTGTAGAAGTATTCGATGTCGAGCTCGGGATGCTTCGTGGCCATGTAGACGGCTAGAGCAGCGCTGTCTTTGCCGCCCGAAATCCCCAGAACGTGGCGTTCAGCCATTGGATATCTCCTTGTCGATGGATGACGCCAGCTTCATCCCGGCCTTGGCCAGGATCGCGAGCAATACCTCGGTCCCCAGGCCTTGGCGCTCCAGCATCGAGGCGAGCTCGTCGGCCTTGGCCTCCACCGTTTTACGATGGCGATCAGGGATTGAGAACGAGCGCGAGATTGTCTTGGTGTCTGCGCCCGCGCCGATGACCAACGCGATCGCTTCACTGCGCGCCGCACGGCCTTGCACGCCTGCGAAGGCCTCGGACTCGCGGAAGCGCCGGGCGAATTTCGCCAGCTCCAAGATTGCGGCGTCGATGTGCCGGTCCACCCACTCGCGTGGAGGCTTCTCGGCCGCCATGCTCAAGATGCCTTCCAGGGCCGCGCGCGAGCCGTCGTAGTTGGCCAGGCGCGTCGCAAAACCATCAATCTGGTAATCGCCCGATATGCCGGAGACAGAGTTCGCCCGATCGCGCAGGGATTGCAAGTCATCGCTGTTGGCGTCAAGCGCGGCGAGCATCTTCGCTTCGACTTCCGCGAGCATCTTGCCGTATGCGCCGGCGAGCTCCTGCAGCGGCGCGCGCAGCGCCTTCACATAAGCCTTTCCGTCGGCTGCGCCCAATAGGGATGTGAGGTCGACGAACAGCACCTTGTGCGGGTCGCTGGCTTTAAGGAGCATATCGCGCATTTCCCGGGCAGTCTTGCTCAAGCGCGAGGTGCGGCGAGCCCACTCGGGCAGGTTGAAGACCATGGCCACCAAGCCGCGGGCCGCTTCGAGCGGGTCCGCAGCGCCGGCCTTCTCGCCGATCTCGGCCAGGAGCTTAGAAATACCTTCAAGGATACGGTTCTTGTCCTCGTCGATGGCTACCCAACGCAGCGAGAAGCGATCGGGGTCCTGCAAGCACTCGTCGATGTCGAAGTCGGTGAGCCGGGGCAGGAACATCCCGTCCTTGTATACGGCGACGTTGGCCTTATGGGCGAGCAGGAACGCCGTAAGTACCACCGGCTGGATGCCGAGCTTCATACCGAAGGGTGGCGCACTCCACCGCTCATATATTTCGTGGGCGCCGACTCGGGCGTCAGCATCCGAGAAGAGGGTTCGTGTGACCTCCCACAGCGGCGCGAAGCCTTTGGCGAAGCCATCGCCAGGCGGCATGCAGCGCCATGCGCCGGACGAGTCTTGGCGGTGAAGGCCGGTTCTCTTTAGCAGGGTCTCGTAGAGGCCGCGCTCTGCCGGGAAGCCCTCGAAGCCCAAAGCCTCTTGGCCTTCTGCGTTGATCATCGCATGCAGCAGGTCGCGGCGAGCTTTGACGCTGTTGCTCGACACGCTATCGCGGTTGACCAGCTCGCTCCACACTGGGGGCGAGTCGGAGAACATGTCTTCAGCCAAACTCGACGCCACTGGCGAGAGCTTCGAGCCGGGCTCGACGATCTGCTCGCTTCCGTCATGCCACTTCGCCTGCGATACGGCCGCTTGCAGTTGGTCCTCCAGATCCGCGCGGGTGGCCGCTAGTCGAGCGTCGACCTCGCGGCGGGCCACGGCGTCGCCCGAGAGCTCGTGGCGATCTTTGACCTGTTCGAGGGCCACCAGCTCAGCGGAGAGCTCCGCGATGCGGGCGTGGTTGTCAGGAATACCGATCATCACCGGCCATGGGCGAAGCTTCGCGCAGGCCTGCGCGCGCTTTCTCGCGTCCCTGGGCTTCATGCCCTTGCTGGGCAGCGCGAGGATGAAGGCGCCGAATTCGCCCTTCTTGGGGCGGTAGTCAGCCGCCATCTTCTCGGCCTGTTCGATGCTGCACAGCGAGAGCTCCATCCAGCGCATGGAGCCGGTCTCGTGGTAGTGGCGCTTGGCCACTACCGGATGCATGCCCATGAGTTGGGCCAAGCGACCGTAGTCGATGCCCGGCGAGGCGGCCAAACTCTGCGCGATGGCGGAGTCGATGTCGAAGTCGCTACCTTCGAAGACCGACCATGCGCCGGTGTAGCTCTTGTAGAGGGCGACCTTGAGCTCGGAGAGCCTTTTGAGGGCCTCGTCGAGCTGCTCGTGAGTCTTGTCGTAAAAGAGAGCTCCGATCACCGCGGCGTCGGCCGCAAGTCCTGAGCCGTTGCGGAACATGTCGATGACCGCGATGTTCTTGATCAGCGAGACAAGCAGGGCGTCCCCGGTCTTCGCTTCGGCGCGCTCCACCGCCTCCACCGCCTGCGACCAGCGGTGGCCATCGGGAGAGGCCAGGATCGCGGGCTCGAGGTTCGCGCGGAGGTAGTCCCAGTAGTCGCTCGGGCGATACCAGCTCGCGTTCTCGCGCAGCGTCGAGTTCAGATACGAGCGAAAGCCATGCGGCTCCACCGACGACAAGAAGCCGAAGGTGCTGCGCTCGTTTTGTCCGAATTGCCGCTTGGAGATCGGGCCCAGCAGGGCGGCCATGGCCGGGTGCAGTGGCCAGCAGGCCTCCAATGCGGCGGCAAAGTTCTGACCCACCGCGGGGCGGCGCGATCGGATGGCTTCGGCGATGGCTTTGGAGGCGTCGCGCATCCATTGAAGAGTGACGTTCGCTTTGATCGCGCGGCCGATGAGCTCGACAACCTCGTCGCTCGCAGCGACGAAGGGCAAGTCGACATAGCGGCCTTGGACCTTGGCCCAATCGTCGCGGGTGTCGATGCCCAGGCGAGCTGAATACTGCGCGAAGGACTGATGCAGCACGCCTACGACCACCAGGCGGCCTTCGGAGCGAGCCGCGGCCTCGGCGAGCTCTTGAAAGAAATAGACATCGTCGCCGGATCCGAGGGCGGAGGCCTCCAAGAACTTGCCCATCTCGTCGATGAACACCAGCGCGCCATCGCGCGGGCGGTTCTTAGCCTCTTCTAGCAGATCGGCGATGAGCGATTGCGAGGTGGGCTTGCTGCGGCCGTCGACCGTCTTGCCCTGCGCCTTGCGCAGGGCGGCATAGAGGTCGGCCACGACACTGCCGCGTCGGCCTACGGCCGGGACGATCAACCATCCCTTCTGAACGGGGAACGCTTTGTCGAAGTAGGGCTTGGAGTCCAGATTCAGGGCTTGCCGAGCCTTCGCCCGCAGAACCTTGTCGGGGAGAAGCGCGCTCGCCAGTGCCACCGCCAGCGAACTCTTGCCCCCACCAAACGGACCCGTCCAGGTGAAGCAACGCTGATTGGTGTGCGCGATTTGCCTGCACATGCCCTCGATCACCGAAGCCGCGGTCGCATGGCAGATGTAGCCGGAGAGGGCGTCGGCTCGGCCGATGTCTGCGTCGACGCGGATGGAGCGCTGGTATTGGCGCGAAATCCGAACGATGTCAGATAGGGCCTGTTGATTCTTCTCAGTCATAGGCGCGCCTGATCATGTTCTTGATTTCATCCCGAGCCATGTGCTTGCGGTGGACCTGTCGAAGTCCTGCCGAGTCTGTCCACTCAAGCACGCGTCTCGTGAAGTCGGATATGGCGATAAGTCGTTGGGCGATCGATTCTTCGTCAAGCTTGAAAACCCGGCCGGGAGAACCCTCTGCGTATGCAATAGTTTCAAAAGCTAACGAGCTTTGACCTTCGGCAACGCTATCCCAGAAGTCGACTAATGCATAAGCGAAGACGCCGTCGTGCAGCGATGCCTTAGGCCCCCGGCGGAAGGCGTACTGCCCTTTGTGAACTTCTTGCAAAAGTCCCAACTCCCCAAGCAGCGGCTCGGCAAAGTCCTCGGGAGAGCCGCCAGCCGCTCGTGGGGCGTAGCTGCGTAGGCAAGTCTCCAAATCGCGAGAGATGGTTGAGGCGGAGAGGCGATGCTTCGGGTCGAGTTCGCGGGCATATCGAGCCAAAGGATCCTCGAGCTCTTGGCGGGTGAAGGTGGGCGCTGTCACATGGTTGAACAGCCAATGCCATGTGGTCGAGCGAACACATCGGCCGGCGAGTTGCCAGTGGGCGAGCCATGCGGTCGAGGGGTTTTCGGCGTAGGGATCTAGGCCGCCGTCTCGGAGGATCTCAGACGCGAGGCTGCTGACCCGAAAGCCATCGTCAGCCTCACGCATGACTCCGCATGCCAACGCCCAATGGCGGATCGATGCGACCATGTTCTTACCGACGCCAAAGGAGGCGATGGCGTTCTCGTCCGTGAAGGTGGATTTGGTGATCAGGCTGCCGCTAATAGCTTGGTCAAAGGCCTTCTTCAGCCACATTTGCCGCAGGGGAAACGTCTCGTGCCCGGAGAAGTGGGCGGGCGTCCGTCCGCTGAGTTTTTGTGTAGCTTTCATGCGGCCCATTTTAGCGCTCGGGGGCGCAACTGGTGAGCTTCACCAGTTCGACTTCGCTCATGGGCCTGTAAATAACGACAGTATGATCCTGTGGGAACACGAGACGTCGAGAAGTGGTTTTTGTCTACGAGTGCAAATTGAGCATTTCTCTTTGGCGCTTTGGCGAACGGGGCTCGTTGGTCAAGTCTAGGTGGCCGCTGAAGACGCTCGGTCGTTGTCCATATTCGGCTGCAGAACGTCTGCAGTCTTCAGCATCCATCGCTCGATGCGCTTGTGACAGAGCAGGAGCAGGTCTGGCTCCCGTACGATGTAGTGCTTCTCGGCTGTGGCGCTGGGCTTGTGCCCCTGGATTTGTGCAACCACCCCACGCGGCAGCTTGATCCATTCGGCCAGAGAGGCAAAGCTTCTTCGCAGGCCGTGAAGAGTTAGACCTTCGATGCCTGCATCTCGCAGAGCGCGGTTGTGTGTGTCGCTGGGGTCTGTGATGTGCCCGGATTTCGAGCGTGATGCGAAGACCCACGGGCTCTTGGTCGTTGGCAGCTTCAGCAGTAGAGCTTTGACGTAGGGTGTGAGGGGCACGGTTCGGCTGCCTTCCACCTTGTCATGCAACTCCAGTGTGTTCCAGGTGAAGCTTACGTCTGTCCAGCGCAGCGCAGCGAGTTCATTCGTCCGTGCGCCGGTCAGCAGAAGGCATTGAAGGTACGTTGAAGTCACCAGCCCCCCGCGTCGGGAAACTGCGGCGAACCACGGCTTCAACTGGGATCGTTGCAAGCTGTCGTTCTTGGCGTTCGTCGGAGGCAGTTTGCTGCGTACGCTGCGCGACTCGTGTGCCTTGGTGTTGGTCAGATCTTGATAGGCGGGCTGATCAGCGCACCAGTTCAGGAAGCCCCTGAGCAGGCGGAACGCAAGGTTTGTGCGGGTAGGCCGTGTTGCCCGTTCGGCCACAAGCCAAGCTTCGATCAGGTCTGGCTGGAGGTCGACGAGCGGACGGTCCAGCAGGTTCGACAACAGGCCTGGCTGAGTCAGTCCGTCACCGCGCTTGAGCTTCTCTCCGCCTCGGCTTGAGACGGCGGCATGGTCTCGGATGTGCAGCTCGCCCCAAGGCTTGCGTCCGGTGCCGTTGGTCTTGCCCTCCAGGCAGTAGGCATCCCACGCATCGCGAGCGATGACCCGCTGGCGGGCGATTGCTGCCTCCTCTGCGGTCCGAGCTTGCTGCTCGCGGGCGATGGTTGCCGCTTTTTCTGCACGAGGGTCTCGACCGCTGTCTACGAGAGTTTGGAGTCGCCGAGCCTCGGCTTGCGCAAGCGGGATAGTCCAGGTGTCTGGATCGCCGATGGTGATTCGCACGGTCTTGCCGCCCAGCTTGCTCTCGAAGACGTAGGACTTCGCGCCATTGGCAGTCGCTCGAAGAGCCAGGGATCCGACTTCTGCGTCGCGCAGGAAGGTTTGCTGCTTGCCGGTGGGGCAAGCGAACTGTGCAACCCGGACTGCGGTCAGTCGCGTCTTCTCGATCAGCTTTGGCATGACAGGCACCTGGGTGGGCTTCTTGTGTAGCCACAGTGTAGCCAAAAGATCTGCCATGCAATCAACTTCAATCAACGTCGGGATCGTTGCTTATCTCCGCAATAGATTGATTTATATGGTTTTGATGCGCACTCGCAACGGCGCTCAACTTGGATCAACCATTAAACTGGAGGACTCATAATCCTTTGGTCGTTGGTTCAAGTCCAACACGGCCTACCAAGTGAACAGGAGGGTTGAGGGGTACCCACTGCGCGTACCCCCGCCGCCTTTTCTCCGCGGGGCTCGTCGCGGAGTCAGCCTGCCCGATGCACCGGCGCTGGCAGTCCCCCCAAGTGCCCTCGGCACCCGGCCACATCGTGCCAACTACCCCATCGTTTTCATCTCCGCCCAGCGTGACATGAGCCACACGGTGCCTAGTCCGGCCCCCGAAGCCCGCCACCCCCGCTGTATTAGACTGCCGGGTTTTCCGTCTGGAGCCTGCCTTCGCCATGGCGCAAGACGCATCCCTCGCAAGCCTGAATGGTTCGGCCCTGGTGGGCCTGCTCAAGCAGCTTTCATTATTTGACGCCTCGGTGGCCGCCCCTTCCTTTGCCGACGGCATGAGCCGGTGGCTGGGCTGGACGGAGGCGGGCGCCCTGTTCGCCGCGCTTCACGGCGGGCTGGAGCCTGCGCCGGCCGGCACCAAGGTGCTGGATGCGGCGAAAGCGGCCCAGGCCGTGTCGCGCCTGCAGGCGGTGTTCGAGCAGTCGATCCGGGACGAGCCTTTGCTGCGCGGGGGGCAGAAGCCGGCCGGTCTGCGCGCCTTGCCGGCCTCGGCCGCCGTGCTGCGTCTGGATGACAGCGACGTGGCGCCGTATCGGCAGCGTTATGCCGCCATCCAGCAGAACATGGACATGGCGCTGGACGGGCTGCGCAGCCAGCTGCGTGCCTCATTGGCGCACCGGGGCGGCGTGGCTGCCCGGCTGGCCGCGCTGGACGCGGTGATGGCGCAGGTGGCCGGCGCGCATGAGCGCCAGTTGCTGTCGATGATGCCGCTGCTGGTGGAGCGGCACTTCGACCGGCTGCGCAGTGCCGCAGCACGCAGTGAGGCTGCTGTTGAAGATGCCCGATGGGGCGTGGTTTTTCGCCAGGACATGCAGCGTTTGCTGCACGCCGAACTGGCATTGCGGCTGATGCCGCTGCAGGGCCTGCTGGAGGCCCTGCAACACCCAGAACAACACACAGATGAACGACGCAAAGAAGAACAACCCTCCGGTGCCTGACACGCCAGCCCCCCGCGCACCCGTGGATGCCCGCCGCACCACGCGCTGGGCCTTGCTGGTGGCCTACGCCCTGGGCGCGCTGGTGGCCCTGTGGGTGGCGGCCGGCTACGTCAGGCAGCCGTTTGCGCTGGGCATGACGCTGCTGATCGTGGTGTTCTACAGCGTCGGCGCGCTGGAGCTGCGCAGCACCTGGATCGACACCGCCCGGCTGGACGGCGCCCTTGCGCTGGCAGGTTCACCGGTGCAAGACCTGGCCGCCTGGCTGGCGGCTGTGCCGGCCTCGCTGCGCCACGCCGTGCGCCTGCGGGTGGAAGGCGAGCGGGTGGGCTTGCCCGGCCCGTCGATGACGCCGTTTCTCGTCGGCTTGCTGGTGCTGCTGGGCATGCTGGGCACTTTCCTGGGCATGGTGGCCACGCTGGGTGGCACGGGCGCTGCGCTTGAAGCCACGACCGATCTGAAGGCCATGCGAGACGCGCTGGCCGCGCCCGTCAAGGGCCTGGGTCTGGCCTTTGGTACCTCGGTGGTGGGTGTGGCCACCTCGGCCATGCTGGGCTTGATGTCGGCGCTGGTG
The DNA here is from genome assembly GCA_002255925.1 of Burkholderiales bacterium PBB6. GTDB lineage: Bacteria > Pseudomonadota > Gammaproteobacteria > Burkholderiales > Burkholderiaceae_C > Ideonella > Ideonella margarita. Next base: position 282,170 of record NKIH01000004.1, read on the forward strand.
CGGCGTGACCGCCAGCGCGCGCAGGCCGCGCTGGACGCGGCGATTGCCACCACGCTGCGCCCGTTTGGCCGCGCCCATCAGCGTGAAGCGATGCTGGCGCTGATGCAGCAGCAGGCCGCGCAGATGCCTGAGTTGCTGGCGCAGATGCCCGCGCTGCTCAACCAGATGCAGACTGAGCTGCAGGGCATGACCCGGTCGTGGCTGGGTGAGATGCAGTCGCTGATGACGACGGTGCAATCGCAGGCCCGCCAGTCGGCCGAGCAACTCGCCGCCGAGCAGACCCGCTTCCATGCCCAGGCCGCTGACAGCTACCAGGCGCTGGCTGCATCGGTGGGCACGTCGCTGCAGGCCAGCCTGGGCGAAAGCGCCCGGCAGGTGAGCGCCACGCTGCAGCCGGTGGCTGAAGCCACGATGGCCGGCATCACCCGCGAAACCGCCGCGCTGCATGAGCGCATCGTCGAGCAGGTGGGCCGCCAGATCGAGGGCATCTCTACGCGCTTTGATGAGCGCGCCGCAGCGCTGGTGGAACGGGTGGCCAGCAGCCATCTGGCGCTGCAGGCCGACCTGGTCGGTGCCGCCGACATCGTGGCCCGAGAAAGCGCCACGCTGCATGAGCGTGTGGCGGGCAGCGTGGGTGAGCAGCTGTCGGCGGTGGCCACTCGGCTGGATGCGGCCGTGGCCGGTGTGGCCACCACCTGGCAAGGCGCGCTGGCCCAGCAAGAGCGCAACAGCGAACAGCTGCTGCAGCAGGTGCAACGTGTGCAGGCCGATGCCGGCGCGCATTTCGATCGCCAGTCGGGGGCCTTGCTGGGCGCCTTGGCGCAGTCGCATGAACAGCTGCAAACCGAGCTGGCCGCGCGCGATACCCAGCGCCTGGCCACCTGGCAGCAATCGCTGGAAACCATGGCCAGCTCCCTGCAACGCGAGTGGCAGCAGGCCGGTGCGGCCGGCCTGAGCCAGCAGCAGCAGATCTGCCAGACGCTGGAAGCCACGGCACGCAGCATCACGGCCGAGGCGCAAGCCCATGCGCAAGGCACCATCAGCGAGGTGTCGCGCCTGGTGACGCTGGCCGCTGAAGCCCCGCGCGCCGCCGCCGAAGTGGTGGCCGAGCTGCGCGAGAAATTGTCAGACAGCATGGTGCGTGACCAAGCCATGCTGGAAGAGCGCAACCGCTTGATGGCCACCTTGTCGACACTGCTTGGCGCCGTGCAGCGCGCCTCCACCGAGCAACGCCAGGCGATCGATGCGCTCGTGCAGTCGACGACGGACGGCCTGGCGTTGGCCACCACCCGTTTCGCCAGCCAGGTCGATGCCGAGGCCACGCGCCTCGACAACGTGGCCGCGCAGCTGGCCGGCAGCGCCGTGGAAGTGGCCAGCCTGGGCGAGGCCTTTGGCGTGGCGGTGCAGGTGTTCCAGCAAGGCAGCCAGCAGCTGGTGGGCCACCTGGAACGTGTGGACACGGCGCTGGGCCAATCGATGGCCCGCAGCGATGAGCAACTGGCCTATTACGTGGCGCAGGCCCGTGAGGTGATCGACCTCAGCATCATGTCGCAGAAGCAGGTGGTGGAAGACCTGCAGCGCATGGCCAGCCAGCAGCGCGCGGCAGGTACCGTGGCCACCAACGCAGGCCCGGCAGCATGAGCATCGACGAGCTGGACGCCGGCGCCGACAACGGCGAGGCGGGCGTGCCCGTCTGGGCCGTGTTTGGGGATTTGATGGCGGGCCTGCTGGGCGCCTTCGTGCTGATCCTGGCGTGCTCGCTTGGCGTGCAGTTGCAGCTCAGCACCGAGCTGGATGCCGAAGTGAGCAAGCGCCAGGCGGAAGAGCAACGCCGCACCGCGCTGGAGAAGGCCCTGGCCATTCCGCTGGCCGATGGTCGCGTCACGCTGCGCGATGGCCGCATCGGCATCAGCAACAGCGTGCTGTTCGCGGCCGGCTCTGACCAGCTGCAAGGCGAGGGCGTGCAATTGCTCAAGAGCCTGGCTGCGCCGCTGACCGCCTACCTCGGTGCGCGCGACGAAATTCTGATGGTCAGCGGCTTCACCGATGACCGCCTGGTGCGCGACGGCAGCAAGCAGATGGCCGACAACTGGGAGCTCTCCGCCCGCCGCGCCTTGACCGTGACCCGTGCGCTGATCGACGCCGGCCTGCCATCGTCGTCGGTGTTCGCGGCGGCCTTCGGCTCTGAGCAGCCCGTGGCGTCGAACGCCGATGCCAAGGGCCGGGCGATGAATCGCCGGGTCGAGATCACCCCCACCCCGAAGCCCATCGTGCCCAAGGGGCAGCAGCCGGCATGAACATGCTGGTCTCATCAGCGCAACCGACGGCGCCCGTGTCGCCCACGGTGCCGCTCGTGCCTGCGCTGGCCATTGCGGTTGATCGCATCAGCGCGCTGGAAGCGGCCGGTGCTGCCACGGCAGACCCGGTGCGCTGGCGCCTCATCACCGCGATGACGCGCCGCGCCCACACGCAGCCTGATTCGGTGCAGCGCTTGCTCGCACAACGGCTGCATGTGCTGCTGAACGACCTGCCTGACCCTGCTTTGCAAGGCGCGGCCAGCAGCACGGCCGCAGCCAAGCCACTGCGCCCAAGCAGCCCGCAAAGTCCATTGGCTGGGCTGCTGGTTGCTTTGGCCGGTGGCACCTCGGTAGAAGCAGCCGCGCATCACGTGGCATTGCCCGCCGCCCAATCCGGCGCCTCAGCGCCATCGCAGGCATCGCGCGCCTCCCACCCGGCCGTCCACCTGCCCGAGCTGAAAACCGTGCAGCTCTTTCGCAGCACCTGGTCGCGCCTGGGGGTCGAGCAGCGCTTGTCGCAGGCCCTGGCCAAAGTGCCTGAGAACGCCGGCCCGCTCAACACCCAGCGCCTGCTCAACCAGGCCCTGACGTTGATGAACCAGACCGCGCCCGGCTACCTGGAACACCTGCTCAACCAGGTGGACGCGCTGCTCTGGCTGGAGCAGGCCAGTGGCATGGCGCCGCCGGAACGCAAGGCCGGCAACCGGCGCGGCTGAACGCAGCCCGGCCAGAGCCCCTTGAAAGGCTTTGGAAAATAAAACCGGCGCTGCCCGGGCGAGGGGCGTACACTGCGCCCACAGACATGCACAAGACCGTTTCCTCAAGGTCTTGCTCTACTTCCACCTTCTGCCGGCGTGCAACGCACGCCCCAGCTGGTCGGCCCAGGTGATTGCTTCCCCCGGTTTGAACTTTCTTGAGTGTCTCTGTCCAGACAGGTGCGTGTGCGCCGGTCTGGTGGCTTTTCTTTTTCACTCAACAAGGATTCATCCATGAGTACGCAATTCGGCATCGTGAAGTGGTTCGACGACGGCAAGGGCTTTGGTTTCATCGCTCCTGAAGACGGTTCCAAGGACCTGTTCGCCCACCACAGCGAAATCAAGAACGGCGGCGGTTTCCGCAGCCTGCAAGAAAACCAGCGCGTTGAATTCGAGGTCAAGCAAGGCCCGAAGGGCGCGCAAGCTGCCAACATCCGCCCGGTGTAATCACCCAGCCTGGCCTTCGGGCCGGCTCGCGGAAACCGCCACCTCGTGTGGCGGTTTTTTTTTGCCTGTGGCGCTGGTTGCCCTGGCTTAAGGCACGGCCTGCGAGGCCGATATTCCGTGAACCTGACAAAGGTTGCTGCGCCCTGCGCGGCACCTGCAGCACGGAAGATCGCCATGAGCTTCGTACCTGACCGCCGCCGCCGCACCTTCCTCCACCGGGCCACCGCTGCGGTGGCGGGCCTGCCTTGGGCCGCCCAGGTTTGGGCCACGGGTGCGCCCGTGCGCATCGGCATGACCGCCGAGCTGAAGATGGCCAGCAGCACCAGCGACGACGCCATCCGGCTCGGGGTGGAGTTGGCCATTGAAGACATCAACGCCGCCGGCGGCGTACTCGGTGGCCGGCCCTTGCAGCTGGAGTTGCGCGACGACCGCAGCGTGCCCAGCCGAGGTCTTGAGAACTTTCGCGAGCTGGCCGCCATGCCCGACCTGATCGCCGTGCTGGGCAGCCGCTTCAGCCCGGTGCTGGTGGAAATGGGCAACCAAGCGGCCGCCTTGCAATGCCCGGTGTTCAGCCCCTGGGCTGCCGCGAACACGGTGCTCGACGCCAAACGCCAGCCGGATTGGGCCTTCCGCGTGTCGCTGAACGACACCTGGGCGATGAGTGCGCTGCTGCAGGCCGCACAGGCCGACGGCCACCAGCGCATGGGCCTGCTGGCCCCCAACTCCGGCTGGGGCCGCAGTTGCCTGGCGGCCACCGAGGCGCGCATGGGCCAGTTGAAGGGCGCTCAGCTGCTGCCGGTGCGCTGGTACAACTGGGGCGGCGAGACCTCGATGGTCGAGCATGTGGCTGCGCTCAAGCAGGCCGGCATGCAGGCCTTGCTGCTGGTGGCGAACGAGCCGGAAGGCGTTGTGCTGTGCAAGGAGCTGCTGGCGCTGCCCGCCAACGTGCGCCCGCCCATCTACAGCCACTGGGGCATTGCCGGCGGTGACTTTCCGAAGCTGGTGGGCGAAGGCCTGCGCGACATCGACCTGCGCGTGGTGCAAACCACCGCCCTGAACATCCAGCGCACCCCGCGTGGCCAAGGCGTGCTGGCGCGTGCCGCACAGCGCATGGGCCTGACTGACCCGCTGCGCATGCCTTCGCTGGTAGGCCTGGGCCACGGGTATGACTGCGTGCTCATCCTGCAGCGGGCGCTGGACCGTGCACGCAGCACCCGGCGCGAAGTCATCCGCGACGCCCTCGAAAACCTCGATCCGATTGACGGCCTGGTGCGGCGCTACGCCCCCGCCTTCACCCGTGATCGCCACGAAGCGCTGGCCGAGAGCGACGTGCTGCTCGCCCGCTGGGGGGCCGACGGCCGCCTCGGTGCCTTGAAACCCAAGGGCTGACGCGGGCATGAACACCAGGTCGCGGCAGCCCACGCCTGACAGCCTCGCCCATCGGCTGGCTGCGGGGGCCCAACGCCTGGTCACGACCGGCGCGTTGCTGATCGGCAGCCTGTCGCTGGTGATGATTGTCTGGCTGCTGCTGCAGCGCTCTGACGCCCAGCTCAGCCGGGTCAGCAGTGAGCTGCAGGCGCAGATGTCGAGCGAACTCAGCGGCCAGCTCAATGGCCTGCATGAGCTGTCTGGCCGCACGCTGGTGCGCAATGCGCTGGTTGACCCCACCGGCCGCACCGCCTACATCATGCCCACGCTCGCCGAGCACCGCCGCGCCCACCCGGGCTTGCGCGCACTCTGGCTGACCGACCACATGGGGCAGGTCCTGGCCGACAACCACATCGTCGACGACGACCAGATGCAGGACCAGACGGCACTGGCACTGGGGCGACGCTGCGTGGATGAATCGAAGTACCAGGTGGAACTGGTGCGGCGCGGCGAGCGCTGGCGCCTGCTGGTGGCCTACCCGGTGATCTTTGGCAGCACGGGCACGGTGGAAGGCGCCCTGGTGGGTGAACTCGACCTGAGTGCCTTGCTGGCGCCCGGCCTGGCCAAGTTGCCGGAAGGCTATCGCGGCGTGGTTCAAAGTGGCGATGCGCAACTTGCGGCGTCAGACACGGCTAGTCGCCGCGAGTTGTCGCTCGTGGCGCCGCTGCCCTTGACCGGCCCGGGCGTGGAAGGTTTCCCCGTCATCACCCTGGCGGTGCATGAAAGCGCTTTGCGCGCGATGGCGCCAGCGTTCTGGATTGGTGGCGCGTACCTCGTGCTCGGTGCGCTGCTGCTGCGTTTCGTGCGGCGCGGCATGGCCACGCTGTCGAGTGAGGCCGTGCAGCCGCTGCAGGCGCTGCGAGACGCCGCGGCCACCGTCACCCGGGATGGCCTCGAGGCCGTGCCGCAGTTGCTGCAGGCTGATTTCCAGGGCGGCGGCATCGAGGTGCAGAGCCTGGCGCAAAGCTTCAGCGCCATGCTCCAGCGCCTGCTGGGCGCGCAGACCTCGCTGGAGCAGCAGGTGACCGCCCGCACCAACGAGCTGGCGCAGGCCAAGCAGCGCCTGGACAGCACGCTGGCCAGCTTGTCTGACGGCGTGTATGCCCTGAGCATCGACCGCGACCAGCTGCTGTTTGCCAGCCCGCCGGTGGCGCGCCTGCTGGGCCTGGATGCTGACCGCCTGCCCATGGTGCGCGCCACGATGGCGCGGCTGCTCAGCACCGTTGGCCTGGCGGAGCTGGAACAGGCCTTCGAAGCGGCCTGGGTCAACGGCACCGCGGTGGCCAGCTTTTCGCTGCCCGGCGATGCCCAAGGCCCGCGCTGGATAGAGAACCGGATGACCGTGGTACGCGACGCCGCAGACCAGCCCATCCGCATCGACGGCATCCTCTCCGACATCACCAGCACCGTGCGTGCGCGCCAGGCCCGTGAACAGGCCGTGGCCGGCATGAAGCTGCGTGACCGCGCGCTGGTGGCCACCGGCAACGGCGTGCTCATCATGGCCTTGCAGCCGGGTGGCGCCAAGGCCGTGTATGCCAACCCGGCGCTGGCGCACATCACCGGCGCACCGATCGATGAGCTGCTGCAATCCGATGCCATCACCCTGCAGAACCACGTGGTGGGCGGTGACATGTCCGAGGCCATGCGCGAGTGCGTGCTCGGGCTGCGCGATGTGCGCATGACCACGCGCGTGCGCCGCAAGGACGGCGAGCTGATGTGGTGCGAGGTCACCATCAGCCCGATGATGGACGCGCCCGAAGATACCCTGCCGGGCGCGCGGCGCTGGGTTCACCATGTGGTGCTGGTGATTGACGATGTGACCGAACGCCGCCGCCAGAAGGAGCTGCACCGCCGCGTCATCGAGTCGATCAACGAAGTGATCTTCCAGACCGATGCGCTGGGCGTGTGGACCTACCTGAACCCCGCCTGGGAGCGCATCACCGGCCGGCCAGTGGCAGATATGCTGGGCACCGCATTCCTCGATGCGCTCTGGCCGGATGACCGTGCGCGCGGCCAGGCCCTGGTCGAGCCGCTGCTGCGCGGTGAGAAGGACGAAGTGCGCCAGCAACTGCGCTACCGCACGGCTGACAGCGGCGTGTGCTGGATGCAGGTGCAGGTGCAGCGCCTGCGTGATGACGACGGGCAGCCTGTGGGCTTCAGCGGCACCTTGACCGACATCACCGAGCAGCGCGAAACCGAGGCGGACCTGCGACTGCGCAACCGCGCGGTGGACGCCAGCAGCAACGGTATCGTGCTGACCGACATCCGCAAGCCGGGCGCCCCGATGGTCTTCATCAATGAAGGCTTTACCCGGCTCACCGGCTACAGCCCGGAAGAAGCGCTGGGCCGCTCTTGTGGTTTCCTGCAGGGCGGCAATACCCAGCAGCCGGGCATCAACGACATCCGCCAGGCGATTGCCTTGGGCGAGCCTTGCCGCGTGGTGCTGACCAACTACCGCAAAGACGGCGCGCGCTTCGACAACGACATCTCGATCGCGCCGGTGCACGACGAAACCACCGGCGAGATCACCCACTACATCGGCGTGCTGAGCGACGTGACGGCGCGGCTGAAGGCCGAGGTGCTGCTGCGTGATCAGTTCGCCCGCCTCGACACCATCTTTGCGCTCAGCCCAGACGGCTTCGTGTCCTTCGATGGTGAGGGGCGCGTGGTGTCGGCCAACCCGGCGTTCGAGCGCCTGACCGGTATCGCCACCAGCGAGGTGATGGGCTTGGCCAGCGACGAGTTCGATGCACAGCTGCTGAACGTGATCGATCAGCGGGACCCGCCCGGCATGGCCCACTGGCTGTCTGACGTGGAAGACGCTGGCGGCGCCGTGCACGCCGAGGTGCTGGTGCTGCGTGGCCTGCCACAGAAGGTGGTGGTGTGCAGCCGGCGCGACTGTGACGCACCCAATGTGCGCCAGGTGCTGCACCTGCGCGACATCAGCCGCGAAACCGAAGTGGACCGCATGAAGAGCGAGTTCCTTTCAACCGCCGCGCACGAGCTGCGCACCCCGATGGCCAGCATCCGCGGCTTCTCTGACCTGCTCCTGATGCGCAAGTTTGATGAAGCCCGCACCCGCGACGTGCTGCAGACCATCAACCGTCAGTCGATCTGGCTGACCGACATGATCAACGAGCTGCTGGACCTCGCCCGCATCGAAGCCCGCAAGGGCAAGGACTTCCAGCTGGAAGTGACCGAGGTGCGCGAGGTCATCGACGCCGGCGTGAACGCGCTGATGGTGCCGGGCGACACGCGCGAGATCGATCTGGTGCTGCCGCCGCAGATTCCGCCCGTGCGGGTGGACCGTGCCAAGTTCCAGCATGCGCTGACCAACGTGCTCTCGAACGCCTACAAGTACTCGCCCGAGGGCGGCCGCATCACCTTGACCGTGATGCGCCGCGAGCACGAAGGGCAGGATCAGGTGGGCGTGAGTGTGCGTGACCGCGGCATCGGCATGTCACCCAGCCACGCCCGGCGCGCCTTCGAGCGCTTCTTCCGTGCGGACACCTCGGGCGCCATTCCCGGCACTGGACTGGGCCTGGCGCTGGTGAAGGAAATCATCGAGCTGCATGGCGGCCAGGTCCAGCTCGACAGCGTGCTGGGCGAGGGCACCACCGTCACGCTGTGGCTGCCGGTGTGTCAGGCTGAGCAGGCACTGGAGCCAGCCCGCGCCACCAGCGGCTGAGCTGGGCGGCCACCCACTCGGGGTCGTCCAGCGGCAGGTCATGCCCGGCACTGGGGTGCTGGCACATCGGTGTGCCCCAGGCTTGCGCCACGGCGGCTGAGCAGGCTGGATGCACCAGCGCGTCACCCGCGCCGTTCAACACCAGCACGGGCATGTCGGGCGCCGTTTTGGGTGCCTTGAAGCGCGCCGCAGCCCACAACTGTCGCATGAGGTTGGCCGGTTGCACCGGGTACTGTGTCTGCAGGCTCACCCAATGAGCCACGGTGCGTGCAGCCAAGGCCGGGTTGCGCGCAGCCAGCTGGCTGGTCAGGCGCAGCACGGTGGCTTCACGCTGCTCTACATCGCCCACACCCACCACGGCTTGCAGCCAGGCGCCCAGCACCGCGCGGGCCGCAGCGGGCCGCAAGCGCATCCAGGGCGGGCTCAAGCCGCGCAGGCTGGTATTGATGAGCGCCGCGCTCTGAACTTCAGCCGGAAAGCGGTGCGCCCAGTCGAGAGCCACCATCGCCCCGAGCGACATGGCCACCAGGCGCACCGGGCCTTGCTCCAACGTCGGCGCCAGTTGCTGCCGCAATGCGTCGGTCATCGCGCCCACGCGGGTGGGGCTGGTGTCATTCCACCGCATGCCGTTGCCCGGCATGTCGGGCAGCAGCAAGGCACCGGGTGCCAGGCTGTGCGTCAACTGGTCGGCAAAGTCGCCTTGCCCCTGGCCCCAGTGGCCGCTGCCACGCGCCAGGCCGCGCAGCAGAACGCAGGGGGCTTGGGTTGAAGGTGGAGTGACGGGGTTATTCATGGTCGGGCGCTGCGTGGAATGCGGTACCAGCGGGCCAGCGCCTGCTCATGATGCCGGGCGCGCGTGGCCGCACCCTTCGGCACCCACTGCGCGTGGCTGAGCGCGGCGCGCAGGATGAAGTCGAGCAGCGTGTGCTGGCGACGCAGCACGCGCTGCTGGCGGTGCTGGATCAGCGGGTTGAAGATGCCGTCGCGGCTGAACATCTGGCGCGGGTTTTTCTTCACCCACAACCATGAGCCCATCTCCAGTGTCAGCGGCAGAAAGATGCGGTCTGGCAGCTGGCGGGAGGCCAGGTACAGGTGGTCCCACAGGTCGCCGTGTGTCAGGTACTGGCGGCTTTGCGGCTCCATCACGTAGGGGTGCTGGGGCAGGCTGCGGTCGAACACCTCGGCCAGCGCATGCAGCTCGGGCAGGTGCTCGATCGGCCGCGCGGTGTGGGCGAACGGGAACCACACCCGGTCGTTCAAGCCGAAGCCGGAGTGGCAATCGACGGTGATGGTGAAGGGCCGCGGCAGCAGCTCGGTTTCCACCAGCCGGCACAGTGCTTCGCTTTCCGGCTGCATCGGCGCCTTCTGCGGGCCGCGGTACCAGGGCAGATGCGCTGACAGGCGGTGTCCGCCCACCAGCCAGGGCACGCCGGCGCCGGCTTCCACCGGGGCATTGCGCATCAGGTCAACACCGGCCGGGTTGGCGCGGCTGCCCGCCAGCAGGCCGCCCGGGTTCACCATCGGCATCACCACCAGCCGCAGGCCTTGCAGCAGGTCTTGCAGCGTGCGGTCCCAGCGCAGGCGCTGCACCAGGCTGTCGATGAAGGACATCACCACATCGCTGCCGATGCGCTCCAGGCCGTGCACGCCGCCAAAGAGGCCGACAGCGGGGCAGGCCGGGTCGGGGTTGCCGAGCAGCAAAGCGTGCAGCGGCAGCAGGCGTTGCCCGCTGCGCACCTGCCCCAGCACCCGGTGTTCGATCCACGGCTGGCCGTCTTCCACCAGGCGCAGCAGCGCCCGGTGGTTGGGCAGGTCATGGGCGTCCAGCAGGACGGTGGCTGCGGCGGGCTGGGCCAAGGCGGGTGGACGGCATGGTTGGAAACAGCCAGCCTACCCGCATCTTGTGTCGACGGCGTGTCAGATTTGCACCCGGGTGCCCAGTTCCACCACCGCGTTGTCCGGCAGCCGGAAATAGGCCACCACGCTGCCGGCGTTGTGGCTCATCACCGAGAACAGCCGCTCACGCCAGGCCGCCATGCCCGAGCCCGGTGTGGCCACCACGCTTTCGCGGCTCAGGAAGTAGCTGGTCTCGAACAGCGGCACACGCAGGCCCTGGGCTTCACACCCGGCCAGCGCTTCGGGCACGTCCGGCGTTTCCATGAAGCCGAAGTGCAGCGTGATGCGCCAGAAGCCAGGCGCCAGCGACTGCACCTCGGCACGACGCTCTGGCGGCACTGTGGGCGTATTGGCAAAGCGCACCGTGAGGATAATGTTGCGGTCATGCAGCACCTGGTTGTGCTTCAGGTTGTGCAGCAGCGCCTGGGGCACGGTGTGGGGGTCGGCCACGGCGTACACGGCGGTGCGGTCGGCCCGGTTCATCTGCGTGGTCGAGATCTGCTCCAGAAATTCAGGCAGGTCCAGCCCGTCTTCACGGATGCTGGCCAGCACCAGCTGACGGCCCTTGGCCCAGGTGCTCATCAGCAGGAACAGCGCGCCACCCATGGCCAGCGGGAACCAGCCACCGTCGAAGAACTTCACGGCGCAGCCGGCCACCAGGGCCAGGTCGATGGCCACGAAGAACAGCGTGGCGCCCCAGGCCACCACCGGGCTCATCTTCCAGGCGTGGCGCACCACGAAGAAGGTCAGCACCGTGGTGATCAGCATGGTCACCGTCACGGCAATGCCGTAGGCCGATGCCAGGGCCGACGACGAGCCGAAGCCCACCACCGCCGCCACCACGCCCACCAGCAAGAGCAGGTTCACCATCGGCACATAGATCTGGCCCGAGGCCATCGCCGAGGTGTGCAGCACCCGCATGCGCGGCAAGAAGCCCAGCTGGATGGCCTGGCGCGTCATCGAGTAGGCACCGGAGATCACGGCCTGCGAAGCGATGATGGCGGCGAGCGCTGCCAGCACCACGGCGGGCAGCAAGGCAGCCTCCGGGAACATGCGGAAGAAGGGGTTGTCGATGGCTTCGGGGCTGCGCATCAGCAGGGCGCCCTGGCCCAGGTAGTTCAGGGCGAGCGCCGGCATCACCAGGCCCATCCAGGCCAGCTGGATGGGGCGACGGCCGAAGTGGCCCATGTCGGCATACAGCGCCTCGGCGCCCGTCAAGGCCAGCACGATGGCGCCGAGCGCCAGCAGCACATGGCTGCCCTGGGCGTACAGGAAGCGCGCGGCCTCCAGCGGGTTCAGCGCAGCCAGGATGGCCGGTTCTTCAACGATGTGCGAGACGCCGGTCACGGCCAGCGTCAGGAACCACAGCACGATGATCGGGCCGAAGGCGCGGCCCACCACGGCCGTGCCGAATCGCTGCACCGCGAACAGGGCCACCAGCACCACCACGCTGATGGGCACGACCCAGCTTTGCAGCGACGGCGCCAGCAACTGCAGGCCTTCCACCGCACCCAGCACCGACACGGCCGGCGTGATGATGCTGTCGCCGTAGAACAGCGTGGCGCCAAACACACCCAGCAGCAGCAGGCCGCGGCGCAGGGCAGGGCGGTTGCCCACGGCCTGGGCCGCCAGCGCCGTGAGTGCCAGGCCGCCCCCTTCGCCGTGGTTGTGGGCGCGCAGGATGAGCAGCACGTACTTCAGCGTGACCACCAGCATCAAGGCCCAGAAGATGGCCGACACCGCACCGATCAGCCCGGCGCTGTTCAGCGCCACGCCGGTGTGCGGCGCGAAGACTTCCTTCATCGTGTAGAGCGGGCTGGTGCCGATGTCGCCGTACACCACGCCGATGGCGGCCAGTGTCAGCGCGGCGAGGCCGCCTTGCGGGGTGTGGTCATGGGGAACGGCCGTGGCGCTATGCAGCGGTGTGGACGGAGCCGTGGCGGCGAGGTGTGACATGCGTGCCTGCTGGCAGTGACGATGCCCGGAGCTTCCCGCAGCGGGTATCAGGAACGCATAAGTGAGGTGTCAGTCTGGTGCCACCAGCAGGTAGCCCACACCCGGCTCGGTCAGCAGGCGGCGTGGCTCGGTGGGGTCGGCCTCCAGCTTGGCGCGCAGCTGGCCCATGTAGAGCCGCAGGTACTGGGTCTGCTCGGTGCAGTCGGGTCCCCACACATCGGCCAGCAGCTGCCGGTGCGTCACGACCTGGCCGGCGCTGCGCACCAGCCGGGCCAGCAGCTTGAACTCGGTGGGCGTGAGGTGCAGCGGCGCGCCGTGCAGCAGCACGCGGTGGCTGGGCAGGTCCACCGCCAGGCCGTCTTGCGCGTAGTGCGTGACGGCCGGTTGCAGCTGGCGTCCGCGGTGGCGCCAGGCCACGCGCATGCGCGCCAGCAATTCGCCCACGCTGAAGGGTTTGACGAGGTAGTCGTCGGCGCCGGCGTCGAGCAGGCCGATCTTCTGGCCGTCGTCCTGCCGCGCTGAAATCACGATGATCGGCAGGCCCACCTGCTTGCGCAACGACACCAGCAGCGATTGCCCGTCGCCGTCGGGCAGGCCGAGGTCGAGCACCACCATGTCGGGCAGCGCGGCGTGTTGAAGCAGCGCGCGCGCCTCAGACAAGCTGGCGGCGGTGCGCACCTCATGGCCTTCCACCTGCAGCGCGTGTTTCAGCATCGCGCCCAGCGCGGGGTCGTCTTCCACCAGCAGCACGTGCAGGCTCATGCGGGTCCCTCGGTGTCGGCGTGTGCTTCTGCGCTGGGCGGGGCTGGCGTGTCGGGCACCGGCAACCAGGCCTCGAAGCTGCTGCCGCCGTGCGCGCGGGCCCGCAGTTTGAGTGCGCCGCCGTGGGCGGTGGCAATGGCGCGGCATACCGCCAGGCCCACGCCGGCGCCACGGCCTTGCGCGGCCTCACCCCGCTGGAACACGGTGAAGATCTGGTCGCGTTGCGCCGGCGGCACGCCGGGGCCGCGGTCGCGCACGGCCAGCACCAGCTCGTTGGCTTGCCGCCGCACCAGCAGCTCCACCGGCGCTTCCGACGGGCTGTAGGCCAGCGCGTTGTCGATCAGGTTGTCGAGCAACTGGGCCAGCAGCACGGCGTCGCAGCGCAGCAGCGGCAGCCCTGGCTCCAGCCGGGCGCGCACGCGACGTTGCGGGTCACGCTGGCGCACGCGGTTGAGTGCGGCGCCCACCATGTCCTCGGCGCTTTCCCAGTCCAGCCGCAACTGCACGCCGGGGTGGTCGAGCCGGGCCAGTTGCAGGGTGTTGTCGGTCAGCCGGGCGAGCTGCCGGGTCTGGTCATGCACGGTGGTGGCCAGGGTCAGACGCTGGCCGGGCGAGAGCCGGTCGGCCTGCTCGATCAGCGACGACGCAGCGCCCAGGATGGTGGCCAACGGCGTGCGGTAATCGTGCGAGATGGCGGCCAGCAGCGCGTTGCGCACGCTCTGCGACTGGGCTTGTTCACGGGCCTGCTGTTCCGCCTGGGTGGCCTGGGCATGGGCCAGGTGGGCGCCGAGCTGATCGCACAGGCTTTGCAGGTGCACCCGCAGCGCTTCCTGCTCGGCCGGCGGCAGCAAGGTCAGTGTCGGGTGGCTGATGCGGCTGGCGCCGTGGCTGTGTTGGCGTGCGCGCCACGGCAGGTACCAGGCGGGCTGGGCGTCGTGCCAGCCGGTGCCCGGCCCCATGGCGCGCGACTGGCGCAGGCACAGCCACAGGCCTTCGCGGCTGTCGGCTTCCTGGTGGTGCAGGTGGGTGGTGTCCAGGCCGGTGTCATCGTTGTTGCGCGGCAGGGTGCCCAGCAGGCGGATGCTGCTGATGCGCGCCTCAATCCCGAGCGTGCCGCGGATGCGGTCATGCAGGGCTTCGGTCAGGCTGGCCAGGTCGGCTGGCGGGCTGTCACGCAGGGCGGTGGCCCAGTCGCGCGCCTGCTCGGCATGGTCGGCCAGACGCTGGGCCTGCAGCGCGCGGCGGCGCAGGCTGGCCAGCAAGGTGGCGATCACCAGGTTCACGCCCAGCATGGCGCCGAGCAGCACGCCGTGCTGGGGCAACTGCACGCCGAAAGAGCCACGCGGCGGCACCAGCACCCAGTTGAAGGCCACCATGGCCGCCGCACTCGCCAGCATCGACGCCCACAGCGGCAGGCACAGCGCGCTGAGTGCCGAGCACAGCACCACCAGCATGGCGAGGTTGGCGATGTCCACATTGCCGTCCAGCGCGGCCAGGGCCACGGCGGTCAGGGCCCAGAGCGCAGCGGCCAGCAAGGCCGGCAGACCCCGCCATGGGCCCGGGCCTGCAACATGGCTCAGTGTGGTGCTTGAAGACATGCGGCCACGATACCAAGGTCGGCATCAGGATCGCATCAGCAACACACTCAGAAGTCTTCGGTGTCGACTTCGGTCTGATTGATGCTGTTGTAGCGCGCACCGGCCGCGGCGTTGGCCGGCATCAGCGCGTCGAGCTTCGCCATGTGGGCGGCCGACAGATTCACCGCCAAGGCGCCCAGGTTCTCGGAGAGATGCGCCGCGCTGGTCGTGCCCGGGATCGGGATGATGTGCGGCGCGCGGTGCAGCAGCCAGGCCAGCGAGAGCTGGGCGAGGCTGCAGCCGGCCTCGGCCGCCACTTCGCGCAGACCGTTCAGCAGCGCCAGGTTGGTGGCGTGGTTGCCCGGCGTGAAGCGCGGCATGGCGCGGCGGATGTCTTTCGCGTCCAGGCCGTCGACGCTGCCGAGCGTGCCCGGCAGAAAGCCGCGCGCCAGCGGGCTGAAGGCCACGAAGGCCACGCCCAGCTCACGGCAGGCATCGAGCACCGCAATTTCCGGGTTGCGCGTCCACAGCGAATACTCGGTCTGCAGCGCCGTGATCTGGAACTCGGCATTCGCGCGGCGCAGCGTGGCCGCCGACACCTCGCTCAAACCCACGCTGCGGATCTTGCCGGCATGCACCAGATCACCCAGCGCACCCACCGATTCCTCGATCGGCACCTGCTTGTCCCAGCGGTGCAGGTAGTACAGGTCGATGACGTCGGTCTGCAGGCGGCGCAGGCTGTCTTCGCAGGTGGCGCGCAGGGTGGCCGGGCGGCCGTCGATGACGCGCCGAACACCGTCACTGAACTGCACGCCCTGCATGCCGCACTTGCTGGCCAGCACGAACTTCTGCCGGTGCTTGGCCAGCACCTGGCCCACCAGCGTCTCGTTCGCACCGAAGCCGTAGAGCGCGGCGGTGTCGAACAGCGTGACGCCCGCATCCAGGGCTTGCAGCAGCAGCCGCTCGGCCTGCTCGAAGGCCGGTGGCTGGCCGTAGGCGTGGCTGAGGTTCATGCAGCCCAGCCCGATGGGGCTGACCTGGAACGGGCCGAGGGTGCGGGTGCTGCTCATGGGTGTTGCTTCCGGGGGCTGCTGGCTCAGGCGTTGAGCTGCTGCTCAAGGCTGTGCAGCACCTGATAGCACGGCAGCACCTGGGCCAGGCTGCTGTTGGGCTCGCGGCCTTCGCGGATGGCGGCGAAGAACTCGCGGTCCTGCAGCTCGATGCCGTTCATCGACACGGCCACGTTCGACACGTCGATCTTTTCTTCCTTGCCGGTGAACAGATCGTCGTAGCGGGCGATGTAGGTCGCGGTGTCGCCGATGTAGCGGAAGAAGGTGCCCAGCGGGCCATCGTTGTTGAACGACAGGCTCAGCGTGCAGATCGCGCCGTTCGCGGCCTTCAGCTGGATGCTCATGTCCATCGCGATGCCCAGCGTCGGGTGGATCGGGCCTTCGATGGCGTTGGCCTTCACCACCGGGCTGCCGCACTGGTAGGCGAACAGGTCGACCGTGTGCGCAGCGTGGTGCCACAGCAGGTGGTCGGTCCAGCTGCGCGGCTGGCCCAGCGCATTCATGTTGGTGCGGCGGAAGAAGTAGGTCTGCACATCCATCTGCTGGATGTTGAATTCGCCAGCCTTGATCTTGTTGTGCACCAGCTGGTGGCTGGGGTTGAAGCGGCGCGTGTGGCCGCACATGGCCACCAGGCCGCTTTCAGCCGCCACCTTCACGGCTTCTTCACCGTCGGCCAGCACGTCGCACAGCGGAATTTCCACCTGCACATGCTTGCCAGCCTTCAGGCAGGCCAGGGTCTGGCTGGCGTGCATCTGCGTGGGCGTGCACAGGATGACCGCGTCAACTTCTGGCAGGGCCAGGGCATCGGCCAGGTCGGTCGTCACGTGGCCGATGCCGTACTTGGCGGCCACTTCGCGGGTCTTTTCCAGATCGCGGCTGATCAGCGAGACCACTTCCACGCCGTCGATGTTCTTGATGCCGTCCAGGTGCTTGATGCCGAAGGCACCCGCGCCGGCCAGGGCCACGCGGATCGGGCCTTGGTGGGCTTGTTGCTTGCTCATGTCAGTTGTTCTCCAGAATCAGATGTCCCACGGCGGTGTTGCTGGCGGGCACATGGTAGAAGCGGTGACGCACGGTGGGCTTCGGCCCGCCGTTCACGTCGGCCATCGCGCCACGCGCAATCAGCCACATCACCAGCTCGATGCCTTCAGAGCCGGCTTCACGCACATAGTCGATGTGCGGGGTGGCGGCTGCAGCGGCCGGGTCGTCGATCAGCTTGTCGAGCCAGGCGTTGTCCCAGTCGCGGTTGATCAGGCCGGCGCGCGGGCCTTGCAGCTGGTGCGTCATGCCGCCCGTGCCCCAGATCTGCACGTTCAGGTCCGCGTCGAATGATTCCACCGCCTTGCGGATGGCCTGGCCGATCTGGAAGCAGCGCTTGCCGCTGGGCACCGGGTACTGCACCACGTTCACGGCGAAGGGGATGACCGGGCAGGGCCAGGCTTCAGGCTGGCCGCACATCAAGGACAGCGGCACGGTCAGGCCGTGGTCCACGTCCATCTTGTTGACGATGGTCAGGTCGAAGTCGTCCTGGATGACGGACTGGGTGATGTGCGCGGCCAGCTCGGGGTGGCCTTGCACCACGGGCACCGGGCGCGGGCCCCAGCCTTCGTCGGCAGGCTTGAACTCGGCGGCGCAGCCGATGGCGAAGGTCGGGATCAGCTCCAGGCTGAAGGCCGTGGCGTGGTCGTTGTAGACCAGGAAGATCACGTCGGGCTTGTTGTCCTTCAGCCATTGCTTGCTCGGCTCGTAGCCGGCGAACAGCGGTTGCCAGTAGGGCTCGTGGGCCTTGCCGAGGTCAATGGCCGCGCCAATGGCCGGCACGTGCGAGGTGTAGACGGATGCGGTGATGCGCGCCATGTCAGTGGTCTTTCAGCTTGCGGGCCTGGCCTTGCGGCTGGTTCTGGGGTTGGGCATCGCCGTTTTCGCCGAGGTAGCGGTTGCCGTCGATCGAGCGGCCGCCGGCCAGCATCATGGCCATGTACTCTTCCTGGGTCATGCCGGTCATCGTGGCGGCCATGTACTGGAAGCTCTTGCCGTCGGTGGCGCCGATCTTGGCGAGGAAATAGATGTTCCCGCCGGCCGCGATGCAGCGGTTCAGGTCACGCGTGAGCACGCCTTGCTTCTGCTCTTCGGTCATCGGCCATTCGTCGAGGTAGGCCCGCTCGTCGGCCTTGAAGCGCTCGCGGTTCTCCGCCTTCATCAGGCTCATGCAGAACTGGTTCAGGTGGTAGCCCTTGCGGCTCTGCTCGGCATCAAAAATCGTGGTGCCGGGGATGTCGAGGTACGGTTTGTCGAGGGCCATGGTCAGCCTTTCTGTTCTTCTGGCCAGTACAGGCGCAGCGGGTTGCTCACCAGCAGCTGTTGCTGCCGCTCTGCCGTGGTGGCGATGTGCGGAATGAAGTCGACCAGCAGGCCGTCGTCGGGCATGTGGTCCTTCAGGTTCGGGTGCGGCCAGTCGGTGCCCCACAGCACGCGGTCGGGGAATTCTTCCACCACGCGGCGGGCGAACGGGATCACGTCGGTGTAGGCGTTCTGCTCGCCGTTCAGGGCCTTCGGGCCTGTCACAGACAAGCGCTCCGGGCAGCTGACCTTGCTCCACACGTTCGGGTGCTGGCGCATGAACTTCAGGAACAGCTCGAACTCCGGACCGTCGACCGGCTTGCTGGTGTCGGGACGGCCCATGTGGTCGACCACCACCGTGGTGGGCAGCGCGGTGAAGAAGTCCCACAGCTCGGGCAGGTCCACCGCTTCAAAGTAGATGACCACGTGCCAGCCCCATTTGGCGATGCGGCTGGCGATTTCCAGCAGCTCGTCCTTGGGCGTGAAATCAACCAGGCGCTTGACGAAGTTGAAGCGCACACCGCGCACGCCGGCGTCGTGCATCGCCTGCAACTCGGTGTCGCTGATGCTGCGGCGCACGGTGGCCACGCCGCGGGCGCGGCCGTTGCTGTTCGCCAGCGCGTCGAGCAGGGCGCGGTTGTCGGCGCCGTGGCAGGTGGCCTGCACCACCACGTTGCGGTCGAAGCCGAGGTGATCACGCAGCGCGAACAGCTGCTCGCGCGAGGCGTCACACGGCGTGTACTTGCGCTCAGGTGCATACGGGAACGCCGCCCCGGGGCCGAAGACATGGCAATGCGCATCAACGGCACCAGCGGGCACCTGGAAGCGCGGCTTGCTCGGGCCGGTGTACCAGTCCAGCCAGCCGGCAGTCTTGGTGAAGTCGCCGCTGACGGGCTTGTTGTTGTCTTGGCTCATGGGGAGGCGTCCTGGATGCAGTGGGGGGTCAGTCGAGCGAGGCCTTGGCGCGCTTGATGACGTCGGCGTACTTCACGGATTCGGAAGCGATGTAGGCAGTGAACTGCGCACGCGTGGCCGGGAAGGCTTCGTAGCCGAAGGTGGCATAACGCTCCTTCATGTCCGGCTCAGCCAATGCGGCGTCGATGTCCTTCTGGATCTTGTCGGCCACGTCCTTGGGCAGGCCCTTGGGTGCGGCGATGGTGGTCCAGCCGGTCATCTCGTAGCCGGCCGGGCCGCCCGATTCAGCGACGGTGGGCACATCCGGGAAGGCCGGGTGGCGCTTCGGTGCGGTCACGGCGATGAACTTGATGCGACCCGAGCGTTGCAGCGGGCCGGCGGTGGCCAGGCTGCCGAGGGCGAAGTCGAGCTCACCGTTGGCCACGGCGGCGTACAGCATCGACGTTTCCTTGTAGGCGATGTGCAGCATCTCGGTATTGGTCATCGACTCCAGCAGCGCCGAGCCCAGGTGCACCGGGTTGCCGATCGACCACGAGCCGTAGTTCAGCTTGCCGGGGTGGGCCTTGGCGTCGGCGAGGATGTCGCCGACCGTCTTGTACTTGCTGCCCGAGCCCACGCCGACGAAGAAGTAGGTGCGGAAGAGCGGTGCGATCGGATCGAAGTCCTTGACCGGGTCGTAGGGCAGCTTCTTGAACAGGTGCGGGTAGGCGACCAGGTGGACGTTGTCGAGCTGGATCAGGTCGTAGCCGTTGGTGTCGCCGCGCTTGAAGGCGTCGATGGCGATGAAGCCATTGCCGCCCGGCTTGTTCTCGACGATGACCGGCTTGCCCCACTTCTTCTGCAGCTTTTCAGCCAGCACGCGCACCACGGCTTCGGGGCCTGCACCGGCCGGGAAGGGGGTGATGATGCGCACGGGCTTGTCGGGCCAGGTGGCGGCGGTTTGCGCCGAGGCGGTGCCGGTCAGCACGGTGAGGGCGGCCAGCGCAGCGGCGGCCAGGGTCTTGAGAGTGTTCATGGAGTCTCCTGGAAGAAACGGGGAAGGGCCCCTGTTGGCGGGCAGCTCGGGCAGCCTTGGCGGCTGTCGGCGTCCTCTTGTTCTGGTTGATGGATTCGGGGCGTTGCGGCGCCGTTGGCGCTGATCAGTCGATGTACTTCAGGCCGGCCTTTTCGAGCGGCTCGCGCATCTTGTACATGTCGAGGCCCAGCACGCCGGCCGCCAGCTTGGCGCGCTTCTCGCCTTCAAAGCTCTCGCGGTGTTCGGCCGCATCGGCCACTTGCTGGGCGATGGCGGCGGGCACCACCACCACGCCGTCAACATCGGCAATCACCACGTCGCCGGGGTTGACCACCGCGCCGGCGCACACCACGGGCACGTTCACCGAGCCCAGCGTGGCCTTGATCGTGCCCTTGGCATTGATGGCCTTGGAGAACACCGGGAAGCCCATGCGCTCGAGCTCTTCCACGTCGCGCACGCCGCCGTCGATGATCAGGCCCTTGGCGCCGCGCGCCTGGAAGCTGGTGGCCAGCAGGTCGCCGAAGAAGCCGTCTTCGTTGTCGGTGGTGCAGGCGGCCACGGCCACGTCACCGGGCTGCAGTTGCTCGGCGGCCACGTGCATCATCCAGTTGTCGCCGGGTTGCAGCAGCACGGTCACGGCGGTGCCGCAGATCTTGGCGCCGCTGTAGACCGGGCGCATGTAGGGCTTCATCAGGCCGACGCGGCCCATGGCCTCGTGGATGGTGGCCACGCCGAAGCGCGAGAGCTTTTCAACGGCGGCGGCATCGGCGCGGGTGATGTTGCGCTTGACGATGCCGAGCTGGTTCATGGGCAGGTTCATGGTGGTGCTGTGCGGTGAATGGTTGACGACGTGGCGGTGGTCAGGCGCTCAGAGGCCCTTGGCCTTGAGGGCGGCGTCCAGACGCGGGAAGACGCGGCGGGCATTGCCTTCGAACACCTGGAAGCGCTCTTCGTCGGTCAGGTTGGCGGTGGCCGCCACGTAGCGGCGTGTGTCGTCGTAGTAGTGACCGGTTTCGGGGTCGATGCCGCGCACGGCGCCGATCATTTCCGACGCGAACAGGATGTTCTTCACCGGGATCACCTTGGTCAGCAGGTCAATGCCGGGCTGGTGGTACACGCAGGTGTCGAAGAAGATGTTGTTCAGCAGGTGGTCCTGCAGCAGCGGCTTCTTGAGCTCTTGCGCCAGGCCACGGAAGCGGCCCCAGTGGTACGGCACTGCGCCGCCGCCGTGCGGGATCAGGAACTTCAGCGTCGGGAAGTCCTTGAACAGGTCCGAGGTCAGGCACTGCATGAAGGCCGTGGTGTCGGCATTCAGGTAGTGGGCGCCGGTGGTGTGGAAGCAGCTGTTGCAGCTGGTGCTCACGTGGATCATCGCCGGGATGTCGTACTCGACCATCTTCTCGTAGATGGGGTACCAGTGGCGGTCGCTCAGCGGCGGGCTGGTCCAGTGGCCGCCCGACGGATCCGGGTTCAGGTTGATGCCGACATTGCCGTATTGCTCGACGCACTTCACCAGCTCGGGGATGCAGGTGGCCGGGTCCACGCCGGGCGACTGCGGCAGCATCGCGGCCGGAATGAAGTGGTCGGGGAACAGCTCGCTGACGCGGAAGCACAGCTCATTGCAGATGGCGGCCCAGGTGGCAGAGGTGTTGAAGTCGCCGATGTGGTGGGCCATGAAACTGGCGCGCGGGCTGAAGATGGTCAGGTCGCTGCCGCGTTCCTTCATCAGCTTGAGCTGGTTGTTCTCGATGGTCTCGCGCAGCTCGTCGTCGCTGATCTTCAGCGAAGACGCGCTCGGCGCCTTCGACGGGTCTTTCAGGCCGGCGATCTGCAGGTCGCGCCAGGCGCCCAGGGCGGCCGGGGCGGTGGTGTAGTGGCCGTGCACGTCGATGATCATGGGTGTCTCCTCAAGGGCTTGTCTGTGTGGGTTGGCGTGGCGCGCGCCTGAACGGGCTCAGGCCGGCGTCATGCCTTGCCGTTGTTTGGCGGGCGCGCTGGCGTCTGAATGCAGGTAGGCGAGCAGGGCGGCGGCCGCGTCGGGCTGGCTGGCCAACACGCCGATGGCTGCACTGAAGGTGGTGGTGATCTGGATGTCGTCAGGCAAGGGGCCGACGATGGTGATGCCCTCGACGTGGATCAGCTCACTGAGCTGTTGAAAGCCCAGTGCCACCTCGCCCTTGGCCACCAGCGAGCCGACCGGCACGCCCGGCGGCGGGGTGATCAGGCGCGGTTTGATTTCTGCCGCAATGCCCCAGCGCTCGAACAGCGCAGCCAGGGCCACGCCGCTGGGGCCGGTGGAATAACTCAGGCTGGGCGCGGCGAGCACGGCGGCGCGCACGGCGGCTTCATTCGACAGATCCGGCAATGGCGCACCCGCCGGCACGGCCACGGCCACGCCCGAATGCACCAGGTCGGTCTTGCTGCCCGCCAGCAGGTGGCCGGCGGCGATCAGCTTGTTGATGGCGTCGGAGGCGAGCACCACCACATCGAAAGCTTCACCGGCCTGCACGCGCTTGGCGGCGTCCACACCGCCCACCGATTCGATGGCAACGGCCTGACCCGTGGCCGCGGTGTGCGCGGCGGTCAGCTCTGCCAGCAGGGGCCGGGTGGCCATCGAGGAGATGCCGCGGATCGCAGGAGTGGTCATGAATGGCTCGTGGGTGGAACGAGCGCATTCTGGAGGGCGGCTCCCATGCCTGCTAGGGCATGAATCAACTAGCAGCTATAACAAGGCGGCATGGCTGACGGGGCTCCCGCCTCGCCATGGCCATGCCGGGTGATCAGCGCTCGGCCAGGGCCTTTTCGATGGCGCTGACCATGGTCTTGCTGCCGGGTTCGGTCATGCTGCCGAAGGCGGTGGCCTTGTTGCCGCTGCGGTCGATCAGGTACTTGTGGAAGTTCCAGCTCGGCGTGTCGCCGGTCATCGTGGCCAGCTGCTTGAACATCGGGTTGGCTGCCGAGCCCTTGACGCTGGACTTGCTCAGCATCGGGAACTTCACGCCATAGGTGTTGAAGCAGAACTCGGCGATGTCCTTGTCCTTGCCGGGCTCCTGGCCGCCAAAGTCGTTCGACGGAAAGCCCAGCACCACCAGGCCCTGGCCGCTGTACTTGGCGTACAGCGCCTCCAGCCCTTCGTACTGCTTGGTGAAGCCGCAGTAGCTGGCCGTGTTCACCACCAGCACCACCTTGCCGGCGTACTGGCACATGTTCTGGGGCGCTTCGTCCTGCAGGCGCTTGAAGCTGTGCTGCAGCACGGCCGGGCAACTGCCAGCGGCGGCCGGGGTGGCGGGCTTGGGCGGGGCGGCCGGCGTGGCTTGGGCCAGGGCGGCGCTGGAAAGCACCCACGCCAACAGCGGAGTGAGCACGGTGGCTTGAATCATGCGGTTCATACTGTGGCGTCCTGAAATTGAACTGAGGAGTTCATCTTAGCCCGGAAGCCTTATCCGGGTTGCGAGTGGGCTGCGGCGCCCTGGGGCAAGGCGCGCACCAGCTCTTCCAGCAGGCGCCGGGCCTGGCGCATCAGTGGCGTGGGGCGCTTGTGGGCGGCCACGGCCACGCACAGCACGCTGATCAGGCTGGGCTCCACCAGGGTGCGTACCGCCAGCTCGTCTGCCCGGCCCGAGGCCCGCACCGCGCTGGCCGTGAGCACGCCACGGCCATAACTCGCACACACCAGGTCAATGATGGCGGCGATGCTGGAAACTTCCCAGGCGATGTCGAGCTGCAAGCCGGCCAGCGTGGCCTGGGCGTCCAGCAGGCGCCGGATGACGTGCTGGCGCTCCGGAAGTACCAGCGGGTATTGCTTCAGCTCACGCACCGGCACGGGCGTGCGCGGCCCGTTGGCTTGCCGCTCCACCAGGCACAGCCGCTCGTCGAGCAGCGGCGCGATGTCCAGCGCGGCTTGGGCGTCCGGGTTGTAGAGCAGGCCGATGTCGACCCGCCCGGAGGCAATCCATTCGGCGATGTGCGCCGACATGCCTTCCACGATCGCCAGCCGCGCCTTGGGCAACTGGCGCTGGAAGGCGTCGATCAGCGGCAAGGTCAGCTGCCGGCCCATGCTGGGCGGCAGGCCGATGGTGATCTGGCCGACCGGCTCGTCGCGGCTCGTGCCCATGTCTTCACGGGCCTGCGCCACCTGCTGCAGGATGCCCACGCTGTGCTCGAACAAGCGCCGGCCCGCTTCGGTCAAGCTCACCCCGCGGCCATTGCGGCTGAGCAGGGTTTCGCGCAGGTCGATTTCCAGCGCGCGCACCTGGCGGCTCAAGGCCGGCTGGGCAATGTCGAGCGCCTCAGCCGCCTTGCTGAAGCTGCCGAGCTCGGCCACGCTGACAAAGTATTCCAGCTGCTTGAGGTTCATGGTGCCGGCATCATAGGTCGCTCACCAGGGCAGCTCGGCGCCGTCCCATGACCAGAACCGGCCGGTGGCCTCGGGCGTGAAGCCGTCGATCACCGCCAGCAGATTGGCGGCGCATTCTGCCGGCGTGTGCAGCTTCAGGCCTTGTTTGCCGAAGGGCTGCGACAGGCCGGTATCGACCGTGCCCGGGTGCAGCGCCACACACACCGCCTGTGGCGCGCGGCGCTGCAATTCAACGGAGGCGGTGCGCACCAGCTGGTTGAGCGCCGCCTTGGCTGCGCGGTAGCTGTACCAGCCGCCCAGCCGGTTGTCGCCGATGCTGCCGACCTTGGCGCTCAGGGTGGCGAAGCAGGCGGCGCCCTGGCGCGGCATCAGCGGCAGGAAGTGTTTCATCAGCAGGGCCGGGCCGATGGCGTTGATGGCGAAGGCATGCGCCATGTGGGCCGGGTCGATCTGCCGCATGGTCTTTTCGGGTTCGAAGCCCTGGCCGTGCAGAAAGCCGGTGGCGTCGATCACCAGGCGCAGCGGCAGGCCGGTGCCCGCGACCTGGGCTGCGCACTGCGCGATGCTGGTTTCGTCGAGCAGGTTGAGCGGGGGCTCAGTGTGGCGGCCAAAACCCAGCACCTGGCTGAACTGATCGGGGCGGGCCTGCAGCGCCGCCATCAACGCGGCACCGATGCCGCCTTGCGCGCCGATCACCACGGCGCAGCCGCCGCCTTGTTGATTGCCGTCGTGTGTCATCGCGCCAGTGTCGCACCGCGGCATTGACATGAATTGAGAGGGGTTGACCGCTTTGCTCCGGGCTTTGGAGGGGCGCCGTCACCTCAAAAATCGGGCCTATGTGTCATGTTCAGTCCGAGCTGCGACACGCCAAGAACCATGGAGCGTTACGTCCGATGCGTGCACTCAAACTCAATGCATGGCTGGCCCTGGCCTGTGGTGGCCTGGTGGCCGCTTCCAGCGCGCTGGCGCAAACCTCGGCGGTGGATGATCGTCACGGCAAGCTGCTGTTGACGGGTGGCGTGGCCTCGGTCGACGGCGCAGCCGGCGGCGGCCTCACGCCGTGGGCCTTGACCGGCACCTATGCCGGCCCGGGTGAATGGGGCGCCAGCGGCCACTACAGCCGCCTGGCCACGGGGGACTACACCTTGCAGGCCGCCGGTGTGGCCGCCAGCTGGAACGACCGCGTCGAGGTGTCGCTCGCCCGTCAAGACTTCGATACCGGCGCCACTGGCACGGCGCTGGGCTTGCCGGGCCTGCACCTCAAGCTCGATGTGCTGGGCGTGAAGGTGCGTGTGGCGGGCGAGGCCGTGCTCGACAGCGACAACCTGATGCCCCAGGTGGCCGTGGGGGTGCAGCACAAGCAACTGCACGCCGGTGGCCTGGCGCTGACCCTGGATGCGCTCGGCGCCGACCGCAGCGATACCGAGGTGTACGTCAGCGCCACCAAGCTCTTGCTCGGGCAAGGTCTGTTGCTGAACGCCACGCTGCGAGCGACCCGCGCCAATCAGAACGGCCTGCTCGGTTTTGGCGGCACGGGGCACCGGTCGTACGCGCTGCAACCCGAAATTTCAGTGGCCTGGCTGCTGCAGAAGAACGTGGCCGTGGGCCTGGAATACCGCTTCAACCCGGACAACCTGAACCCGTCCTTGCTGGGTGGTGGCCTGAAGGCCGACGACTGGAAGGATGTCTTCGTGGCCTGGGCACCGAGCAAGCAGATGTCGTTCACGGCGGCCTGGGTCGACCTGGGGCGCGTCGTGCCTGCCGTGACCGCCCGCCGTCAGCGCGGCCTGTACCTCTCGGCACAGCTCACCCCCTGATCCATCTGCCGTTCCTCCTTTCGGCCCGGTTTTGCGGAGTCACCCCATGAATCTGTCTGTTGTTGCCCTGACCCTCCGACCCGGTCGGTTGCCCCTTGCATCCGGCCTGCGCCGCGGCTTGCCCGCCCGGGTGCTGAGCTGGCTGCTGTGCGCCAGCCTGCTGGCGCTGATGGCCTGGCCCTCGGCGCGTGCCCAGGAGGTCAAACTGCCTGATCTGACCGACACCTATGTGCCGGCCCGTCCGGCCAATGACGCCCTTTATCGCGCACTGGGCGGTGAGCAGGGGCTGAACACCCTCGTGGACAGATTCATGAATGGCTTGCTGGCGGACCAGCGCATGAACCCCTTCTTCGCCAAGATCGACCACGCAGAGACGCGCAAGCAGCTGGCCCTGCAGTTCTGCCAGGTCAGTGGCGGGCCGTGTGAGCGCAAGGCCAACAACCGCAAGATCCACAGCGCGATGGACATCAGCCGCACCGACTTCAACGTGCTGGTGCAGGTGCTGCAGCAGGCGATGGACGAGCAGGCGATTCCGTTTGCCGTGCAGAACCGCCTGCTGGCCCAGCTGGCGCCGATGCACCGAGACATCATCAACGTGGAATAAGCGCCCCCCCACAAACCGCGCCAGCGGTGCGGCTTGCAGTGCGTGGCGATGCGTCCTAGCATGGCCACCCACTCTGCAAGGACACAGCCATGGCCGGTGCTTCCCACTTTGTCTGGTACGAACTGATGACCACCGACGCGCCTGCAGCGCGGGCGTTCTACAGCGCCGTCGTGGGCTGGACGCCGGTGGATGCCGGCATGCCCGGCATGGACTACACCTTGCTGCAAGCCGCCGATACGGCGGTGGCCGGCCTGTTTGCCTTGCCCGACGAGGCGTGTGCAGCAGGCGCCCGCCCGGGTTGGGTGGGTTATGTGGCCGTGGCCGATGTGGACGCCGCCGCGGAGCGCCTGGCGGCAGGTGGCGGGCAGGTGATGCGCGCGCCCGAAGACATTCCCGGCGTCGGCCGATTTGCCGTGGTGGCTGACCCGCACGGCGCGGCGTTTGATCTCTTCTGCCCGCTGGTTGACGAAGCGCCGGCTGACAGCTCCGCACCTGGCCATGTCGGCTGGCATGAGCTCAGCACCGATGACCATGCCGCAGCCATGCAGTGGTATGCGACGCAGTTCGGCTGGCAGGCGCTGGACCTGCTGGACATGGGTTCGGCCGGCTCGTACCAGATGTTCGCCACGGGCACGGGCGAAGCGGTCGGCGGCATGATGACGCGCCTGCCGGAAACCCCGGGCGGGCCGGCCTGGCTGTATTACTTCAACGTGGCCGATGTGGATGCCGCGATGTGCACCATCGGTGCCCAGGGCGGGCAGGTGCTGTTCGGCCCGGAGCAGGTGCCGGGCGGCCTCTGGATCGTGCAGGGCCTGGACCCGCAAGGCGGGGTCTTCGCGCTGGTCGGGCCGCGTGCTGCGGCCTGACCCCAGCGCGGAAGATCAGCGCGGCGAGTAGATCGGCGCCGGGGCTTGCGGCGCTGCCGGAGCGCCGCCGTACGGTGCGCGGGTGACGCGCACCTTGTTGCCGGTGGTGACGATGATGACGGCGTCGCCCGGGTTCAGCACTTCGCTGCCCTTGGCCTGGACGATGGCGCGGCGGTCGCCGTTCTTCAGCTGCACCAGCACTTCAATGGCTTCTTCGCGGGTGGCGTTGCGCTCGATGGCGTTGCCGATGACGGCACCGGCCACAGCGCCCAGCACGCCCACCGCCACCGATTCACGGTGACCACCCACCGACGCACCGGCCACGGCGCCCACCACGCCGCCGGTCACGCCGCCGACACCGCTCTGGCTGCCGTCCACAGTGACGGGGCGAACCGTCAGCACGGTGCCGTCTTGGACGGTGGACATGCGCTGCGCGTCACCGCGCTGGACAACGTCCGGGCTGGTCGTGGAGCAGGCTGCCAGGCTGGCGATGATGGCGAGAGAGAGTGCGAGACGCTTCATGGGGTTATCCGTTCTGTATAGATCTGGTCAACGGGCTGTCGGGCAGTCCGGTTGACGCACCAGTTCATTTTGGATGCGTTGCCGCCCGACAAGTTCAGCCGGGTGCGCAAAGATGCGTGAACGTAGGGGTCAGTCGTGCAGGCGGCTGGAACGCGGCACGCTGGCCAGCAGGAATTCCATCTGGTCGACCAGGATGCGCCGCCCGCGCAGGATCATGTCCTCGTGCAGGCTGGGCACGTAGGGCAGGTACATCAGCGTCATGCGCGCTTCTTCGGGCAGGCGGCTGCCTTTGTGGCCGTTGCAGCCGCGGCAGGCCGTGATGCAGTTCATCCAGCTGTCGGCGCCCCCGCGTGACACCGGAATGATGTGCTCGCGGGTCAGGTCATCGCTGGCGAAGCGGTGGCCGCAGTAGGCGCACACATGCCGGTCGCGTGAGAAGAGCTTGGGGTTGGTGATGGCCGGCGTGGTGCGCCAGGCCCGGCTGGGCATGCTGCCCCGCACCGCGATGATCGAGTGCACCTCGATGCGTGAGGGCAGGCCGGTGGAGCGCTGGATGCCGCCCCGCAGCGTGGCGCAGGTGTCGCCCAGTGTCCAGGCAATGGCGTCGCTGGCGTAAAGGGTGGCGGCTTCCTTGACCGTCATCCACGCCTGGGGGCGACCTGAAATGTCCAGCTGCAGCACATCCATGTTGCGGCGACTCCTTCAACTCGAAGCATAGCGCGCTTGAGTGACAGTCCGGCGAACTCCTTGGGCCGGCTGCACCACCAGAATTCAAGGGAAAACCCCCGGGAAATCAAGTGTGCACCGCACCATTAGGACAGCAACCCTAGAAATAGTCGGGGTGATTCACCGCATACCGCGCTGAATTCTGCAAAATAGCACGACCGTTCGTTTCATAACGAACCCCAGTTGACCGAAAACACGTCGTGCCGACCAAACCAGCCACCCGCCGCCCAAGTGCCCGCACCCTGCAGAAGGGGCAGCAGACCCGCGCCGCCATCATCGAGGCTGCGCTCGGGTTGGCCTCGCACATGGGCCTGGAGGGTTTGTCCATCGGCACGCTCGCCGAAGTCACCGACATGAGCAAGTCGGGCGTGTTCGCCCACTTCGGCTCCCGCGAGGAGCTGCAGATCTCGGTGATCCGCGAGTATCACAACAAATTCGAGGAAGAGGTGTTCTTCCCGGCCATTCGCCAGCCCCGCGGCCTGCCGCGCCTGCAGGCGATGTTCGAGAACTGGGTCAAGCGCGTGTCGGTGGAAATCGACTCTGGCTGCATCTACATCAGCGGCGCCGTCGAATTTGACGACCGGCCCGGCCCCGTGCGCGATGCGCTGGCCGGCATGGTCAAGGCCTGGCATGCCGCGATGGAGCGCGCCATCCGCCTGGGTATTGATGTGGGTCACTTGCGTGATGACACCGACCCGGCCCAAATGTTGTTCGAGGTGCATGGCCTGATCCTGGCGCTGCACCACGACGCCCGATTCCTGCGCAACCCCGGTGCCGTTGAACGCGCCCGTGCCGGTTTTGCGCGCACCGTGTCGTATTACGCTGCCCCCAAGGTGGTGGCGTTTCCCTCGCCAGCGCACGTGCGCTGAACTTGTCTTTCGTTCCCGTTTCCTCTTCTCAGGAGTCCACCATGGCCAAGTACACCCCGCCGCTGCGCGACATGCAATTCGTGCTGCACGAGCTGTTCGATGTGACCAGCACCTTCAAGGAGATCCCGGCCTACGCCGAGATGGATGCCGACACCATCAATGCGGTGCTGGAAGAGGGCGGCAAGTTCGCCTCCGAAGTGCTGTTCCCGATCAACAGCAGCGGCGACAAGCAAGGCTGCACGCTGGACAAGGTCACCCACGAGGTGAAGGCACCGGACGGCTTCAAGGAAGCCTACGCCCAGTACGTTCAAGGCGGCTGGCCCGCGCTGAGCTGCGACCCGGCCTACGGCGGCCAGGGCCTGCCGCACACGCTGAACCAGTGCTTCTATGAAATGCTGAACAGCGCCAACCAGGCCTGGACGATGTACCCGGGCCTGTCGCACGGCGCCTATGAAGCCCTGCATGCGCACGGCACCGACGAGCAGAAGTCGACCTACCTGCCCAAGCTGACCAGCGGCGAGTGGACCGGCACGATGTGCCTGACCGAGCCGCATTGCGGCACCGACCTGGGCCTGCTGCGCACCAAGGCTGAACCGCAAGCGGACGGCACCTACAAGATCACCGGCCAGAAGATCTTCATCTCGGCTGGCGAGCACGACTTGGCTGCCAACATCGTCCACCTGGTGCTGGCTCGTCTGCCGGACGCACCGGCCGGCTCCAAGGGCATCTCGCTGTTCATCGTGCCGAAGTTCCTGGTGAACGCCGACGGCTCGCTGGGTGCACGCAACGGCATCCATTGCGGCGCGCTGGAGCACAAGATGGGCATCCACGGCAACGCCACCGCCCAGATGGTGCTGGAAGACGCCGTTGGCACCCTGGTGGGCCAGCCGAACAAGGGCCTGGCTGCCATGTTCGTGATGATGAACGCCGCCCGCCTGGGCGTCGGCAACCAGTCGCTCGGCCTGACCGAAGTGGCCTACCAGAACGCCGTGGCCTACGCCAAGGACCGCATCCAGATGCGTGCCCTGTCCGGCCCGAAGGCCCTGGACAAGCCGGCCGATCCGATCATCGTGCACCCGGACGTGCGCAAGATGCTGCTGACCGCCCGCGCCTTTGCTGAAGGTGGCCGCGCCCTCGCCATCTACACCGTGATCGGCCTGGACAAGGAACTGAACCACCCCGACGAGGAAGTGCGTGCCGAAGCCGCTGACGAAGTCGCCCTGCTGACCCCGATCATCAAGGCCTTCATCACCGACAACGGCTGGCTCGCCACCTCGCACTGCATGCAGGTGTTCGGCGGCCACGGCTACATCCACGAGTGGGGCATGGAGCAGTATGTGCGTGACGCGCGCATCAACATGATCTATGAAGGCACCAACACCATCCAGTCGCTGGACCTGCTGGGCCGCAAGGTGCTGGGCGACAACGGCAAGAAGCTGAAGAAGTTCGGCAAGAAGGTCGCCGAGTTCGTGGAAGAAGAAGGCACCCGCGAAGACATGCAGGAGTTCATCAACCCGCTGGCGGACCTGGGCGAGAAGGTCACCAAGCTGACGATGGAAATCGGCATGAAGGCCATGGGCAACCCCGACGAAGTCGGCGCTGCTGCCGTGGATTACCTGCGCGTGGTCGGCCACCTGACCTTCGCCTACCTGTTTGCCCAGCAGGCCAAGATTGCGCTGGACAAGCAGAACAGCGGTGATCCGTTCTACACCGCCAAGCTGCACACCATCCGCTTCTACTTCGCCAAGCTGCTGCCTGAAACCGCAACGCTGATCCGCAATGCACGCTCGGGCCTGCAGCCGCTGATGGCGATGGACGAAGCACTGTTCTGACACATTCGCGTTTCAGACTCTCGGCACCCAACGGGGCTCGGCTGGCACAGACCAGCCACCCCGCACCCAGTTCGGCCTTTTTTCAGTACGGAGACACCATGAAAACTGCCTTGATTGTCCTCAGCCTCGTTGCCGCCTGCGGCACCGCCCTGGCCCAGTCGACCCCGGCTGGCCTGTGGAAGACCATCGACGACGAGACCAAGCAGGAAAAGTCGCTGGTCCGCATCACCGAAGCCGGTGGCGTGTACAGCGGCAAGATCGAGAAGCTGTCGGATCCGACGAAGGCCAACGCGGTGTGCGAGAAGTGCACCGATGAGCGCAAGGACAAGCCGGTGGTCGGCATGGTCATCCTGCGCAACATCCGTGAAGACAAGGACGACAAGGGTGTCTTCGAGGGTGGCGACATCCTCGACCCCAACAACGGCAAGGTCTACAAGGCCAGGCTGAAGCCGATCGATGGCGGCAAGAAGTTGGAAATGCGTGGCTACATCGGTGCTCCGATGTTCGGCCGCACCCAGACATGGATTCGTGTCGAGTAAGACACACAAGGAGAAGCAATGAGTCGATTCCAGGTTCGCAAGGTCGCCGTTCTGGGCGCCGGCGTGATGGGGGCGCAGATCGCCGCCCATCTGGTCAACGTCAATGTGCCGGTCGTGCTGTTTGACCTGCCGGCCAAAGAAGGCCCGAAGAGCGGCATCGCGCTGAAGGCGATTGACAACCTCAAGAAGCTCAAGCCGGCCCCCCTGGGCACGCCGGACCTGGCTTCGCGCATCCAGCCGGCCAACTACGAGGAACACCTCGAGTTGCTGAAGGGCTGCGACCTGATCATCGAAGCCATCGCCGAGCGCATGGACTGGAAGCTCGATCTCTACAACAAGATCGCGCCCTTCATTGCTCCTCACGCTATCGTGGCGTCCAACACCTCGGGTCTGAGCATCACCAAGCTCAGCGAGGCGCTGCCGGAAGAAATCAAACCGCGCTTCTGCGGCATCCACTTCTTCAACCCGCCGCGCTACATGTACCTGGTGGAGCTGATTCCCACCCCGACGACCGAAGCGGCATACCTCGACCAGCTCGAAGGCTTTGTCACCAGCACGGTCGGCAAGGGCGTCGTGCGCGCCAAGGACACCCCGAACTTCATCGCCAACCGCGTCGGCATCGCCGGCATGCTGGCCACCATCCATGAAGCCGAGAAGTTCGGCCTGTCGTACGACGTGGTCGACGACCTGACCGGCAAGAAGTTCGGCCGCGCAAGCTCAGGCACCTTCCGCACCGCCGACGTGGTGGGCCTGGACACGATGGCCCACGTCATCAAGACGCTGCAGGACAACCTGGCCGCTGATCCGTTCTTCCCCAGCTACGCCACGCCGAAGGTGCTTGCCGCGCTGATCGAGAAGGGCGCGCTGGGCCAGAAGACCGGCGCGGGCTTCTACAAGAAGGAAGGCAAGAACATCCTTCGCCTGGACCCGGCCACCGCCAGCTATGTGGCTGGTGGCGGCAAGGCTGACGCCCTGGTTGACCGCATCCTGAAGAAGCCGGCGGCCGAGCGCATCAAGCTGCTGCGCGAATCCACCAACCCGCAAGCCCAGTTCCTGTGGGCCATCCTGCGCGACGCGTTCCATTACGTGGCCGTGCACCTGGCTGACATCGCCGACTCCGCCCGCGAAATCGACTTCGCGATGCGTTGGGGCTTCGGCAGCAAGCAGGGTCCGTTCGAGCTGTGGCAGGAAGCTGGCTGGCAGCAAGTCGCCACCTGGATCAAGGAAGACATCGACGCCGGCAAGGCCCTGTGCAATGCACCGCTGCCGGCCTGGGTGTTTGACGGTCGTGACGGCGTGCACACGCCGGAAGGTTCGTGGTCGGCTGCGCAAGGCACCTACCTGCCGCGCTCCAGCCTGCCGGTCTACCAGCGTCAGCACTTCCCCGAGAGCGTGCTGGGCAGTGGCGCCGTGAACCCGCTGACCAGCGGCACCGAGCTGTTCAAGAACGACGAAGTGCGCGTCTGGACGCTGGACGGCGAAGTCGTGATCGCCTCGATCACCGCCAAGCTGCACCTGATCAGCCCGACCGTCACCGAAGGTCTGCTGAAGGCCGTCGAGCTGGCCGAAGCCGGCTACAAGGGCCTGGTGGTGTGGTCGCCGGATGACGTGTTCTCCGCAGGCGCCAACCTCGAAGCTCTGATGCCTGTCTTCATGAAGTCGGGTGCCAAGGGCATCGCGCCGGAAGAGAAGAAGCTGCAGGACATGATGCTGCGCGTGCGCTACGCCACCGTGCCGACGATCGCTGCCATGCGCGGCATCGCACTGGGCGGTGGTTGCGAGCTGGCCGTGCATTGCAGCCAGCGCGTCGCCGCGATGGAAACCTACGTCGGCCTGGTCGAAGTGGGTGTCGGCCTGGTGCCGGGCGGTGGTGGTCTGACCTACATCGCACGCCGTGCGGCCGAGAAGGGTGCAGCCACCCCGACGGTCGACCTGCTGAACTTCGCCAAGGACGGTTTCCAGGCTGCGGCCATGGCCACCGTGGGCACCAGCGCGCTGGAATCGCGCAAGCTGGGCTACCTGCTCGACAGCGACGTGATCGTGCCGAACAAGGACGAGCTGCTTTTCGTCGCCATCAACCAGGCCAAGGCGATGTTCAATGCCGGCTACCGTGCTCCAGCCAAGACGCTGTTCCCGGTGGCGGGTCGCAGCGCACTGGCCACCATCAAGGCCAGCCTGGTGGGCATGCGTGACGGCGGCTTCATCAGCGCCCACGACTTCCACATCGCCAGCCTGATCGCTGACGTGGTGTGCGGTGGTGACGTGGATGCCGGCACGCTGGTTTCCGAGGAGTACCTGATGGCCCTGGAGCGCAAGCACTTCTGCGGCCTGCTGGAGCACCCGAAGACGCAGGAACGCATCATGGGCATGCTGCAAACCGGCAAGCCGGTGCGGAACTGACCCCATCCTCTGCGGCTGCGTCCGCCTGGTAAATGCAAGGTCCACGCCCTGAATGAGGGCGCTGGACAAGGAGATTCAGATGAGCAAGCAAGTGCAAGAGGCCTATATCGTTGCGGCCAGTCGTACCCCGATCGGCAAGTCCGGTCGTGGCTTCTTCCGCAACACCCGTTCCGACGACCTGCTGGTGCGCGCCATTCAAAGCGCCCTGGCCCAGGTGCCGACGCTGGATCCGGGCGCCATTGAAGACGCCGTGATCGGCTGCTCGTTCCCCGAAGGTGAGCAGGGCATGAACATGGCCCGCATCGCGGTGGCCCTGGCTGGCCTGCCGCACACCGTGGGTGGCGTCACCGTCAACCGTTTCTGCGCCTCCGGCCTGACGGCCATCCAGATGGCCGCCGACCGCATCCGCATCGGCGAAGCCGACGTGATGATCGCCGGTGGTGCTGAATCGATGAGCCTGGTGCCGATGGGCGGCAACAAGCCGTCGTTCAACCCGGAAGTGTTCAGCAGCAACGAGAACATCGGCATTGCCTACGGCATGGGCCTGACGGCCGAGCGCGTGGCTGAGCAGTGGAAGGTCAGCCGCGAAGACCAGGACGCCTTCGCGCTGGCTTCGCACCAGAAGGCCATCAAGGCGCAGCAGGCTGGCGAGTTCGCCAACGAAATCTGCCCGGTCGACGTGGTTGAGCGTTTCCCGAACCTGGAAACGGGTGAAGTGTCGACGCGCATCCGCACCGTCTCGCTGGACGAAGGCGCACGCCCTGACACCTCGCTCGAAGGCCTGGCCAAGCTGCGCCCGGTGTTCGCCGCCAAGGGCAGCGTCACGGCTGGCAACAGCTCGCAGACCAGCGACGGCGCCGGCGCGCTGATCCTGGCTTCGGAAAAGGCCGTGAAGCAGTTCGGTCTGACCCCGCTGGCCAAGTTCCGCAGCTTCGCCGCCCGCGGCGTGCGTCCGGAAATCATGGGCATCGGCCCGATCGAAGCCATTCCGGCCGCGTTGAAGTACGCTGGCCTGAAGCATGAAGACATGGGCTGGATCGAGCTGAACGAAGCGTTCGCCGCACAGGCACTCGCCGTGATCCGCACCCTGGGCCTGAACCCCGACGTGCTGAATCCGATGGGTGGCGCGATTGCCCTGGGCCACCCGCTGGGTGCCACCGGTGCCATCCGCGCAGCCACCGTGGTGCACGCCCTGCGCCGCCACCAGCTGAAGTACGGCATGGTGACGATGTGCATCGGCACCGGCCAAGGCGCCGCCGGCATCTTCGAGGCCGTCTGACCGCTGACCCGTTGTCATTGAAAATGGCCGATCCACACCGCTGATCCGGTGCCGGGTCGACACCCTGAGCCGACCGTGGTGATCCCGTGGTCGGCTCTTCCTGTATCTGGCCCCCAGCATTCCTCACCCGGAGACATCCATGAGCATCAAGACCGCCACCCTGAATGGCGTGGCCACCATCGAAATTGCGCGCCCTGAAAAGAAGAACGCGCTGACCCAGGTGATGTACCAGGCGATGGCCGACGCCATCGTGGCTGCCGACGCCGACCCGGCCGTGCGCGCGGTGCTGATCACCGGCCAGCCCGGCATCTTCACCTCGGGCAACGACCTGGAAGACTTCATGCAGCGCCCGCCGCAGGGCATGGATTCGCCGGTGTTCCGCTTCATGGCCGCGCTGGAAGCCTGCGAGAAGCCGGTGGTGGCCGCCGTGACCGGCGCCGCCGTGGGCATTGGCACGACGCTGCTGCTGCATTGCGACCTGGTTTATGTGTCGGACGAAGCCCGCCTGGCCATGCCGTTTGTCAGCCTGGGCCTGGTGCCCGAGTACGCGTCGAGCCTGCTGGTGCCGCAGCGCATGGGCCACCTGAAGGCCGCCGAGAAGCTGCTGCTGGGTGACCCGTTTACCGGTGAGCAGGCGGTGGAGGCCGGCCTGGCCAACGCCGTGCTGCCGGGCACCGAAGTGCTGAACCACGCTCGCCGCATGGCCGAGCGCTTCAACGGCCTGCCGCCCAGCGCCGTGCGTGAAAGCAAGAAGCTGATGAAGGCTGGCCAGCGTGAGCTGGTGCGCGCCACCATCGCCACTGAAGGCGAGATCTTCGGCCAGCGCCTGCGCAGCCCCGAAGCCATGGAAGCCTTCCAGGCCTTCTTCCAGAAGCGCAAGCCCGACTTCTCGAAGTTCTCCTGATGCTCGGGGCGCTGGCCAAGCTGGCGCTGGCGCCCGTGCTGCTGGTGCAGGGCCGGCAGGTGCGGCGTGATGCGCTGCGCCTGCCCGAAGCTGCCGGGCCGCGCGCTGGCGTGGCTGGTGAGGGCACCCCGGTGTTGCGCCTGCTGGTGGTGGGCGATTCGTCGGGTGCCGGTGTGGGCGTGGCCACGCAGGCAGAAGCGCTGGCTGAGCCGCTGGCACGTGCGCGTGCCGCGCGCCTTGGCGCGGCCGTGAGCTGGCAATTGCTGGCCACCAGCGGCCACACGGCTGCCGATGCGCTGGCGGCCTTCAACAAGGCGGCGAGCAGTTCCGAGCTGGCGCCGGCCGATGTGCTGGTGCTGGCGCTGGGTGTGAACGACGCGGTGGGCCAGACCCGCCCGCGCGCCTGGCTGCGCACGCTGGACGAGTTGCATGCGCAAGCCGTGGCCCGCTGCGGTGTGCGCCTGACGCTGCACAGCGGCCTGCCGCCGGTGGGCCGATTCCCTTTGCTGCCCACGCCGCTGCGCCAGGTGCTGGGCCGCGATGCGCGTGCGCTGGATGCTGCGCTGCGGGCGCATGTGGCAGGCTCAGTGCATCGTCACCATGTGCCGTTGCCGGAGCTGCCGATGCTGCCGGTGTCTGGTCACCATGCCGGCCCCATTACAGGCTCAGCCGATGAGGCCGAGCCCGGCTGGATCGCCGCAGATGGTTTTCATCCCGGTCTGCTGGGCTACCGGGCCTGGGTGGCTGCGCTGGATGCGCAGCTCGCGGCCTTGATGCCGCCCGTGCAGCCTCAGCCCTGAGCGCCCGTGCCGCACTGCATGCAGTAGCGGAAGAACACGTTCTTGCGCGTGCTGCAGTGGCCGCAGTGGTCAAACAGCTTCAGACCGCAATGC
This sequence comes from Burkholderiales bacterium PBB6, assembly GCA_002255925.1. Taxonomy (GTDB): domain Bacteria; phylum Pseudomonadota; class Gammaproteobacteria; order Burkholderiales; family Burkholderiaceae_C; genus Ideonella; species Ideonella margarita. Next base: position 319,924 of record NKIH01000004.1, read on the forward strand.
ACGCAAAAGTCGGGCTTCACCTCGCCGGTGCTCATCAGCGCGCGTTCGCAGCCGGGGCACACGTTGGCGGCCATCTTCTTCAGCGCTTCCTCGGTCGTCAGTGATTGGCGGCGCTGGGTTTCGGTCTGCTGCTCCACCTCAGCGCGCTTGGCCAGGTAGCGGCGCATCGCCTTCACCGTCCAATGCCCGCCCAGGCCGGTGAGCACGATGCCGACCGCATAGCGCACATAGCCGCCGTAGCTGGGCAGATACGGCACCAGCTCGAAGAAGAAGGCAAAGGCAGCGAACAGCACGAAGCCGCGCATCAGCGGCCAATGGTCGCTGCGGCGGTGCTTGGCAATCAGCCAGCCGGCAATCACCAGCAACGGCAGCGTGAGCGCCAGGCGGAAGCCGAACACACGCAGCTCCTGGTGGAACTGCGCCTGCTGGTAGGCGGTTTGCGCGCCGTCCAGCAGGTCTTGCTGACGGCGCTCATGCGCGCTGTGGGCCTGCTGGGTGTCCAGCATCTGCTGGTTCAACTGCTCCACGCGGGCGTTGGCTTTCCGCTCGGCCGCCAGCAGGGCGTCCAGCCCGCGGGTGCGTTGCAGCACCTCCGGGTCTTGCGCCGGGTTGCCGGTGGCGGTGCGGCTGGCCAGCCAGTTGCGGTAGGCCTCGGCGGCGCTGCGGTGGTCTTGGCCTGTTGTGGCCAGTGCCAGGCGGGCCTGCTCGATCTGCTCGCGCAGCTCGCGTTCGCGCTCCGTCAGGTCGATGAGCTGCTGGCGCTCGGCCGCCACGGCGCCTTCGGGGGCGAACTGCTCCACCGTCAGCCGGTCTTCCACCTTGGGCAAATCACCGATGAGCTTGCCGCCCAGGCCGATCAGGAAGCCGGCGAACAGGAACGAGACAATCCACATCACCAGCGCGAAGACACGCTCGGGCACCCGCAAGCTCTTGAACATGATCAGCCTTGGGTGGGGGTGGCAGCGGCGGGGGTGGCCGGGTTCTTCGGAATCGGACGCGGCTTGCCGTCGCGGTCGATGGCCACATAGGTCAGGCTGGCCTCGGTCACCTTCACCACATGCAGGTCGGCCGGGTTGCGCTCGGCGTACACCTCCACCTTCACGGTGACGGAGGTGTTGCCCACGCGGGTGACGGTGGCATAGAAGCTCAGCAGGTCACCCACCGAGACGGGCTGCTTGAAGATGAACTCGTTGACAGCCACGGTGGTGATGCGGCCGCGGGCCACGCGCGCCGGCAGCACGGCACCGGCCAGGTCGACCTGGGCCATGATCCAGCCGCCGAAGATGTCGCCATTGCCGTTGGCATCGGCCGGCATCGGCATGACGCGCATCACGAGCTCTTTGTCGGTCGGCAGGCTGCGGCGCAGCGTGTCGGGCACACTGGCGGCATTGGCTGAGAGGGAATCGCTCATGGTGGGTTGCCCTGGAGAGGCCCGGAAAATTGGATTGATCGGATTGTTCCACGATGCGACGTTTTTCACCGCCCACGGATGAGGCGGCTGCTGCCGCCGCAGGTACGCCGCCCGCGCGCTCTGACTGGGGCACCTTGAAGCGCCTGCTGCCGTACCTGTGGGTGTATCGCTGGCGGGTCGCGGCGGCGCTGGTGTTTCTGGTGGCGGCCAAGGCAGCCAACCTGGGCGTGCCGCTGCTGCTGCGCCAGCTGGTAGACCACTTCGCCCCCGGCCCGGTGGATGCCCGCGCGCTGGTGGTGGTGCCGGCCGGCTTGCTGCTGGCCTATGCGGCGCTGCGCCTGTCGACCTCGGTGTTCACCGAGCTGCGTGAACTGGTGTTTGCCAAGGCCACCCACGGTGCCGCGCGGCAGATTGCGCTGGAAACCTTCCGCCACCTGCATGCCTTGAGCCTGCGTTTCCACCTCGAGCGCCAGACCGGCGGCATGACGCGCGACATCGAGCGCGGCACCCGCGCGCTGCAGTCGCTGATCTCGTATTCGCTCTACACCATCCTGCCCACGGTGGTGGAGCTGACGCTGGCCATGGTGCTGCTGGGCACCCAGTTCGACATGGGCTTCGTGTTCATCACGCTGGCGGCACTGGTGGCCTACGTGGTGTTCACCATCACCGTCACCGAGTGGCGCACGCAGTTCCGGCGCCGGATGAACGAGCTCGACAGCAAGGCCCACAGCCGTGCGGTGGACGCGCTGCTGAACTACGAGACGGTGAAGTACTTCAACAACGAAGAGTTCGAGGCCCAGCGCTACGACGTGGGCCTGGACGCCTACCGCCAGGCGCAGATCCAGTCGCAAACCTCGCTGTCGCTGCTCAACACCGGGCAGCAGCTGATCATTGCGCTTTCGCTGCTGGCCATGCTGTGGCGCGCCACCACCGGCGTGGTGGAAGGGCGCTTGAGTCTGGGTGATCTGGTGCTGATCAACGCCTTGCTGATCCAGCTCTACATTCCGATGAACTTCCTCGGCGTGCTGTACCGCGAGGTCAAGCAAAGCCTGACCGACCTCGACAAGATGTTCAGCCTGCTGGAGCGTGAGCGCGAAGTGGCCGACCCACCCGGCGCGCCGGCTCTGAAGGTGTCTGAAGGCGTCGTGCGCTTTGAAGGCGTGGGTTTTGCGTACGACCCAGCGCGGCCCATCCTGCGTGACCTCAGCTTCGAGATTCCGGCCGGCAAGACGGTGGCGGTGGTGGGTGCCAGCGGCGCCGGCAAGAGCACGCTGGCGAGACTGCTGTACCGCTTCTATGACGTGCAGCAAGGCCGCATCACGATTGATGGCCAGGACATCCGCGTGGTGCAGCAAGACAGCCTTCGCCGCGCCATCGGCATCGTGCCGCAAGACACCGTGCTCTTCAACGACACCGTGGCCTACAACATCGGCTATGGCCGCACCGGTGCTGACCAGGCCAGCATCGAAGGCGCGGCCCGCGCGGCGCACATCCACGACTTCATCCAGGCCCAGCCCAAGGGCTACGACACCATGGTGGGCGAGCGCGGCCTGAAGCTTTCAGGCGGCGAGAAGCAGCGCGTGGCGATTGCCCGCACGCTGCTGAAAGACCCGCCCGTGCTGATCTTCGACGAAGCCACCTCGGCGCTGGATTCAGCCAATGAGCGGGCGATTCAGGCCGAGCTGGCCAGTGCCTCGGCGGGCAAGACCACGCTGGTGATTGCGCACCGCCTGTCGACCGTTGTGGACGCCCACGAGATCCTGGTGATGGAGGCGGGCCGCATCATCGAGCGCGGTGCCCATGCCGCGCTGCTGGCGCAAGACGGGCGTTATGCCCACATGTGGCGCCTGCAAAATGCGGGTGAGCGGGGCGGCGCCAACAGCAGCCCCGAGGAGAACTGAACCGATGGACACCAAGTGGCTTGAAGACTTCGTCAGCCTGGCCGAAACCCGCAGCTTTTCGCGCTCGGCCCAGTTGCGCCACGTGACGCAGCCGGCGTTTTCACGCCGCATCCAGGCGCTCGAAGCCTGGGCTGGCATCGACCTGGTCGACCGCAGCGCCTACCCCACGCGCCTCACGCCCGCCGGTGAAACCTTCCACGCCCAGGCGCTGGAAATCATTGGTTCATTGCAGGCCACGCGCAACATGATGCGCAGCCACCAGGCCAGCGGCCAGGACATGGTGGAGTTTGCGGTGCCGCACACCATGGCCTTCACCTTCTTCCCGCATTGGCTGATGGACCTGCGCCAGCGCTTTGGCGACGTGAAGAGCCGGCTCTCGGCCTTGAACGTGCACGACGCCGTGATGCGCCTGACCGAAGGCAGCTGCGACCTGCTGATCAGCTACCACCATGCCACTCAGCCGCTGCAGCTCAGCTCTGACCGCTACGAGATGCTGAGCCTGGGCCAGGAAACCCTGGCGCCCTACGCCAAGGCCGGCACCGACGGCCAACCGCTGTTTCGCCTGCCCGGCAAGCCCGGCGCGCCGGTGCCGTTCCTCAGCTATGCGCCCGGCGCCTACATGGCCCGTCTGGTGGAGCAGATCATCAAGCACGCGCCCACCACGCTGCACCTTGATCCCATCTACGAAACCGACATGGCCGAGGGCCTGAAGGCGATGGCGCTCGAGGGCCACGGCCTGGCCTTCCTGCCGGCCAGCTCGGTGCGCAAGGAACTGCGCGCGCGCCGCTTGGTGGCTGCCGGCCCGAGCGACTATGAGCTGACGATGGAAGTGCGCATGTACCGCGAACGCCCCGAGCTGGCCCGCCATGCCAAGCCCGCGGCGCACGAGCTGTGGGCCTGGCTGCAGAGCGGCGAAGCCCCGGGCTGAGCACAGCCCCTCCGGGTTTTGGGAGAATCGGGGCATGAGCACGCCCAACTCCCCGATCACCTCGCTGACCCTGACCCGCCCGGACGACTGGCACCTGCATGTGCGCGACGGCGCCGCCCTGGCCGCCGTGGTGCCGCACACCGCTCGCCAGTTCGGCCGCGCGATCATCATGCCCAACCTGCGCCCCCCGGTGACCACCGCGGAACAGGCGCTGGCCTACCGCAGCCGCATCCAGGCGGCCGTGCCCGCAGGCGCGAACTTCGAGCCCCTGATGGTGCTGTACCTGACGGACAACACCCCGCCCGAAGAGATTGTCCGTGCCAAGGCCGCCGGCGTGGTCGCCCTGAAGCTGTACCCGGCCGGTGCCACCACCAACAGCGACGCCGGCGTGACCGACATCCGCAAGTGCTACCCCACGCTCGAAGCCATGCAGCGCGAAGGCCTGCTGCTGCTGGTGCACGGTGAAGTGACGGACCAGGCGATCGACGTGTTTGACCGCGAAGCCACCTTCATCGACCAGGTGATGGTGCCGCTGCGCCGCGACTTCCCGGAACTGAAGGTGGTGTTTGAACACATCACCACCAAGGAGGCCACCGAGTACGTGGCCGAGGCCGGCAGCCACACGGCCGCCACCATCACCGCGCACCACCTGCTCTACAACCGCAACGCCATCTTCCAGGGTGGCCTGCGCCCGCATTACTACTGCCTGCCCGTGCTGAAGCGCGAGGTGCACCGCCTGGCCCTGGTGGCCGCGGCCACGTCGGGCTCAGACCGCTTCTTCCTCGGCACCGACAGCGCCCCGCACCCGGCGCACCTGAAGGAGCACGCTGCGGCCTGCGCGGGTTGCTACACCGCGCTGAGCGCCATCGAGCTGTATGCCCAGGCGTTTGAAGACGCGGGCGCACTGGCCCAGCTGGAAGGTTTTGCCAGCCACCACGGCCCGGCCTTCTACGGCCTGCCGCGCAACGCCGGCAGCATCACCCTGAAGCGCGAGCCCTGGACCCTGCCCGACAGCCTGCCCTTCGGCGAAGCCAGCCTGAAGCCGCTGTGCGCCGGTGAAACGCTGAACTGGCGCCTGGCGGACTGAACCTGAGCAGGGCAGGCGAGGCGCGTGAGGTTCAGGTCGGGGCCGCGTTCCGCCAGTACACGACATCATTGGGGCTGGTCGGCCGCGTGGCGGCCACCTCGGCCGGCGCCGGGCTGAAGCCCAGCCGATGGGCCACCTTCAGCGAACGCACGTTGCCGGCATCCGCCACGATGAAGAACATGGCGGGCTGGTAATCCGCCGCCACCAGCTCCAGCATGCGCGCCACGGCTGCCGTGGCAATGCCCTGGCCCTGGTGAGCGGGCGAAAACACATAGGCTACGTTGGTGGCTTTGTCTTCCTCCACCGTGGCTTGCACATAGCCGGCGATGGCGCCCGAGGCAGTGCGCACCACCCAGTTCAACCAGTGCTCCTTGCCGTCTGGCGACTGCCGCGACTCGCTGCGAGCCAGCTTGTCTGCCAGCACCTGCACCGAAGCCGGCGGGTCCTCATCGAGGAACTCGTACAGCCGCGGGTCACGTAGCACCTCGAACAGCTCGGCAGCATGCGCGATGCGGCGGACTTCGAGGGTGAAGGGAGCGGGGTGCATGGCGGTCGAGGCGTCGATTTATTGCCGGCAAAGTGTAATTTGCAGGCGGCTGCCACGACCAATGCAGCATGAAACCCCATCTGCTTCTGGCTGCGCTGCTGCTCATCGCCATCGCCACCGCCACCGCCCCGGCCACCATCGCTCACGCCGCTGAGCCGGTGGCAGCGCCCACCTTCGCAGGCACCACACTCGAAGGCCAGCGCTACGACCTGGGCGCGCGACGCGGCCGCGTGGTGATGGCGGTGCTGTGGCGCAGCGATTGCCCGGTCTGCATCGACAAGCTGCCGGAGCTGCGCGCCAATGCGCAAGGGTGGAAGACCGCACCGTTAGATCTGGTGCTCATCAACCTCGACACCAGCAAGTCAGACGCGCAGACCTACGAGCGCCTGCGACGACAGGTGGCCCCGGGCGAGCAGTCCGTCTACAGCTTCTGGCAGGGCGAGGTGCAACTGCCGGCCGCCTGGCGCACGGCCGACCGCTTGCCCCACACGCTCATCATCGACCGCGACGGCAAGGTGGCCGCTACCTTCCAGGGCCGCATTCCGCCTGGAGCGTGGAACCAGGTGGCGGATTTGTTGCCTTGATGGGCGGCAGGGGGGCCGTCAACAAAAAAGGGCCAGTGCAAGCACCGGCCCTTTCCTCACCGCCCCTGAAGGCGATCAGCCCTCAAACGCTCAAACCGTCTCCGACGGCAGGAAGCCTTCGATCGACAGGTAGCGCTCGCCGGTGTCGTAGTTGAAACCCAGCACCCGCGCGTCGGCCGGCAGTTCGGGCAGCTTCTGGGCGATGGCGGCCAGGGTGGCGCCGCTGGAGATACCCACCAGCAGGCCTTCTTCGGCGGCGCTGCGGCGGGCGTATTCCTTGGCGGCTTCGGCTTCCACCTGGATCACGCCGTCCAGCAGTTCGGTCAGCAGGTTCTTCGGCACGAAGCCGGCGCCGATGCCCTGGATCGGGTGGGGCGAGGGCGCGCCACCGGAGATCACCGGCGATGCGCTTGGCTCCACGGCAAACACCTTCAGGTTCGGCCAGCGGGCCTTCAACACCTGGGCCACGCCAGACAGGTGGCCGCCCGTGCCTACGCCGGTGATGATGGCGTCGAGGCCTTCAGGGAAGTCAGCGGCAATCTCTTCGGCGGTGGTGCGCACGTGCACGGCGATGTTGGCCGGGTTCTCGAACTGCTGCGGCATCCAGCTGCCCGGGGTTTCCGCAATCAGCTCCTGCGCCTTGGCAATCGCGCCCTTCATGCCTTGGGCGCGCGGGGTCAGCACGAAGCTGGCGCCGTAGGCCAGCATCAGGCGGCGGCGTTCCACGCTCATCGAGTCGGGCATCACCAGCACCAGCTTGTAGCCCTTCACCGCGGCCACCATGGCCAGGCCGACGCCGGTATTGCCCGAGGTCGGCTCGATGATGGTGCCGCCCGGCTTCAGGTGGCCGTCGGCTTCGGCGGCTTCGATCATGGCCAGCGCGATGCGGTCCTTGATCGAGCCACCGGGGTTGCTGCGCTCGGACTTGACCCAGACTTGCGCCTGGCTGCCGAACAGGCGGTTGATGCGGATGTGCGGCGTGTTGCCGATGGTGGCCAGAACGTTGGTGGCTTTCATGCAGGCGTCTCCTACGAAAAACAGGGTGCGCACACGGGCGCGAGTGGCGGCGATGTTGCCCCAAAGCCCGGCGCTTGTCGCCCAGAAGCTTCCTGCTTTTGGTTATGAGGCCCGCCCGACGGCGCCGCCCGCCCAAGCCGTGGGACAATGCAGCCGTGAAGTCGGCCAGACCGCCGCTGGTGCAAGCATCGAAAGGTGGCACTGGAGGAAGGTCCGGACTGCATAGAGCAGCGTAGCGGGTAATGCCCGTCCACCGCGAGGTGCGAATCAGAGCCACAGAGACGAGCCGGTTCAGTCCGGAGTGAAACGCGGCAATCTTTACGCGCAGCAACACCAAATAGGCCAGCATTGAAGCGGCTCGCTGAGCTGGCGGGTAGGTGGCATCGAGCAGGGGTGGCAACATCCCAGCCCAGAGGAATGGCGGTCACGGCCCTGGCAGCGCAAGTTGCCCGGGTCGCACAGAATCCGGCCTATCGGCTGACTTCACACTTTTCACTTTTCCCACACGCATGAACCCCGACGCATCGACCATCTGGCGAGGCCCCCGCTGGCTGTTGGCGGCCTTGCTGGCCTGCCTCGGCATGCTGGGTCCGTTCTCGATTGATACCTACCTGCCGGCGTTTTCCGGCATTGCCCAGGCGCTGCACGCCACGCCGGTGGAGATGCAGCAAACGCTGTCGGCCTACCTGCTCGGCTTTGCGGTGATGAACCTGTTCCACGGTGCGCTGGCCGACAGCTTCGGCCGCAAGCCGGTGGTGCTGGCCGGTGTGGCGCTGTTCACGCTGGCCTCGGTGGGCTGCGCCCTCAGCCAGTCGATCGGCGCGCTGGTGTTCTTCCGGGCGGTGCAGGGCATGTCAGCCGGGGCTGGCGTGGTGGTGTCACGCGCCATCATCCGCGACATGTTCCCGCCCGAGCAGGCGCAGAAGGTGATGTCGCAGGTCACGATCTACTTCGGCGTGGCCCCAGCCATCGCGCCGATGATCGGTGGCTTCCTGTTCGTGCATGCCGACTGGCACTCGATCTTCTGGTTCCTGGCCATCGTCGGCTCCGTGCTGTGGCTGACGATGTGGCGCATGCTGCCCGAGTCCTTGCACCCCTCGCAGGTGCAGCCCTTCAACGCCCGCCACCTGCTGGCCGGCTACTGGCAGATGACCTCCAGCCCGCGCTTTCTGGCGCTGGCATTTGCATCGGGCATTCCGTTCAACGGGGTGTTTCTCTACGTGCTGTCGGCGCCGGTGTTCCTGGGTGAACACATGCACCTGGGCCCCACGCAGTTCTTCTGGTTCTTCATGCTCACCATCGTCGGCATCATGGGCGGTGCCTGGTGGTCGGGCCGGCTGGCGGGTCAGTTGCCGCCGCAGCGGCAAATCCGCCGGGGCTTCCGGGTGATGGTGACGGTGGCGCTGCTGAACGTGGCGCTGAACCTGCTGCTGCCGCCGAACCCGTTCTGGGCCTTGCCGCTGATCGCCTTCTTCGCCTTCGGCTGGGCCTTGATGGTGCCGGTGGTGACGCTGATGGTGCTGGATGAAGCCCCTGACCGGCGCGGCATGGCCTCGTCATTGCAGGCCTGCATCGGCAGCGTGGCCAACGCCTTCGTGGCGGGCGTCATCGCGCCGCTGGTGATGCACTCCACCGTGGCGCTGGCAGTGGCGTCGCTCTGCATGCTGAGCATCGGCTTGCTGTCCTGGCGCTGGGTCAAGCCGCAGATGGTCACCAGTTCCTGAGTCGTGACTCAGGCTGAGCCGGCCTGATCGAGCAGCGGGCCACCAGCGGGCAACTCTCAAGCGCCGCAGCGGGCGGCCGATATCCATGGCGAACCCCCAAGACATCGCTGTGGAGCCCTCATGACCCGCTCGTCCCCGTTTGCCCTCTGGCCCGTGCTGGCCGCCTTGAGCCTGGCGCTGCCCCTGGCGGTGCAGCCTGCGCATGCCAGCGGTGACGGCCATGGCGCACCGGAGCGCAAGCCGGCCGAGAAGGCAGCACCCAAGGAAGCCCCTGCCGCACCTGCCGCCAGTGGTGACTCCATGGAAGTGCTGCGCCAGAAGCTGGCTGAACGGCTCGGCGCCACCAAATCGCCTGAGAACAAGAGCGGCGCCGTGATGCGCGTGCCCAACAAGGCCGAAGGCGGTGGTGGCAGTGGTGGCGGAAATGGCGGTGGTTCGGGCCACGGCGGTGCCCCCAAGGCGGCTGCTGCTGCCAAGCCCGCTGCCGTGCCTGAGCCCGGCCACAACCACGCTGCCCACTGGGCCTACGGCGGTGAAACCGGCCCCGAGAGCTGGGGCAAGATGAAGCCCGAATTCAAGACCTGCGCCATCGGCCAGCGTCAGAGCCCGATCGACATCCGCGGTGGCATCCAGGTGCAGCTGCCGGCTATCCAGTTCGACTATCACACCAGCGGTTTCAGCGTCATCGACAACGGCCACACGGTGCAGGTCAACCTGCCTGCCGGCAACGCGATCACGGTGAATGGCCGTCGTTATGACCTGCTGCAGTTCCACTTCCACCGCCCGTCTGAAGAGCGTGTGAATGGCAAGCAGTTCGACATGGTCGCCCACCTCGTGCACAAGGACCCCGAAGGCCGCCTGGCCGTGGTGGCGGTGCTGCTGGAGCGCGGCAGTGCGCAAGGCGTGATCCAGGCGGTGTGGAATTCCTTGCCGCTGGAAAAGGGCGAAGAGCTGGCGTCGCCGGTGGCGATCGACCTCAACCAGCTGCTGCCCGAAGACAAGCGCTACTACACCTACATGGGCTCGCTCACCACGCCGCCCTGCAGCGAAGGGGTGCTGTGGCTGGTGATGAAGCAGCCGGTGCAGTTGTCGCTCGACCAGATCGGCATCTTCGCGCGGCTCTATCCGATGAACGCCCGTCCGATCCAGCCAAACTCCGGCCGCCTGATCAAGGACTCGAACTGATCTCATTTCGTGTCATCTGACTGACACTGCCGCGTCATCAGCAGCGGCGATCCTGCGCGATCCACCGGGCCACGAGCCCGGGAAGATTCACTCACACGCAGGTTCATCCATGAGACAGACACCCTTGTCGGCGGCATTGCTGCTGGCGTTTTGTGCCCCCCTGGCATTCGCATCCACCAGTGGCGTGGTCATCAGCCAGGTGTACGGCGGCGGCGGCAACACCGGCTCCGTCTACAAGAGCGATTTCATCGAGCTACGCAATGCGGGCTCGGCACCGGTGTCGCTCAACGGGTGGTCCGTGCAGTACGCGTCGGCCGCCGGCAGCAGCTGGGGTGTCACGGCGCTGAGCAACGTCACCTTGCAGCCGGGCCAGTACTACCTGGTGCAGCAATCCACAGGCAGCGGCGGCACCACCAACCTGCCCACGGCTGACGCCACCGGCACCTTCACCATGAGCGCCACGGCGGGCAAGGTGGCGCTGGTTACCAGCACCACGGCCCTGACCGGCACCAGTCCGACCGGCACCACGCTGGAAGACCTGGTCGGCTACGGCACCACCGCCAACGCCTTTGAGGGCAGCACCGGCCCGGCCCCTGCGCCGTCGGCCACGCTGGCCGATGTGCGCGCCGCCGCCGGCTGCACCGACACCAACGACAACAAGGCCGACTTCACGGCCGTTGACGCCATTCCGCGCAACTCGGCCACCAGCTACACCGCCTGCGCCGGCAGCGGTGGTGGTGGCGGCGGTGGCGGTGGCGGTGGCGGTGGTGGCGGTGGCGGTGGCGGCGGCAGCGACACCACCGTCTCACTGAGCATTCCGCAGATCCAGGGCACGGGCCGCGCCAGCGCCTATGCAGGCCGGTCGGTTCGCACCCAAGGCGTGGTCACGCTGGTCACCAACAACAGCTTCTACATGCAAGACCTGGTGGGTGACGGCAATCCCGCCACGTCTGACGGCATCCTGGTCTTCACGAGCACGAAGCCGACCGTGGCCGCCGGCCAGCTGGTCTCGCTGGTGGGCACCGTGGCTGAGTTCAACACCGGTGCCGCGGGTAACGCCGACACGGTGGCCAACACCGTGACCCAGCTCACCACCATCAGCCAGCTGCAGGTGCTGGGCACCGGCTACAGCATCACCCCGGTGAGCTTGACGCTGCCGCTCGCCTCGCGCGATGACTTCGAGCGCGTTGAAGGCATGCTCGTCAACATCGCCGGCCCGCTGACCGTGTCGCAGAACTATTTCCTGGGTCGATTCGGCCAGCTGACGCTGTCGGCCGGTCGTCTGGAAACCCCGACCAACAAGCACCGCCCGGGCAGCAGCCAGGCCCTGGCGCTGGCTGCCCTGAACGCCCGCAGCCGCGTGATGCTGGACGACGCCACCTCGCTGCAGAACCCGAACCCCACGCCGTGGCTGGCCGGTGACAACACCGTGCGTGCCGGCGATACGCTGTCGAGCGTGACGGGCGTGGTCGACTTCGGTCTGGCCAGCAGCACCAACACCGAGCCGGGTGACTGGAAGATCCAGCCGGTGCAGGTCGGCACGTTCAGCCGCGCCAATGCGCGTACCGTGGTGCCGCCGAAGGTAGGCGGCAACCTCAAGCTCGGCAGCTTCAATGTGCTGAACTACTTCACCACCTTCACCAACGGCAGCACCGCCACTGGCCAGACCGGCCAGGGCTGCACGCTGGGCAACAGCAACGCGGCCAGCAACTGCCGCGGCGCCAGCAACCTGGCTGAGTTCAACCGCCAGCGCAGCAAGATCATCGAAGCGATGGCCGCCATCGACGCCGATGCACTGGGCCTGATGGAGATCCAGAACAACGGCAGCACGGCAGTTCAGAACCTGGTGGATGGCCTGAACGCCCGCGTGGGCGCCGGCACCTATGCGGCCGTGCCTGATCCGGCCGCCGGCACGGGCACCGACGCCATCAAGGTGGCGATGATCTACAAGCCGGGCAAGCTGACGCGCGTCGGTGCCTCGCAGAGCGACGCCGCGGCGATCAACAACCGTCCGCCGCTGGCCCAGACCTTCGCAGCCGCGAACGGCGAGAAGTTCACCCTGGTGGTCAACCACCTGAAGTCGAAGGGCAGCTGCCCGGCGGCGGGTGACGCTGATGCTGCAGGCAATACCGACGCCGGCGACGGCCAAGGTTGCTGGAACGCCCAGCGCGTGGCCCAGGCCCAGCGCCTGGCCACCTGGCTGGCCACCGCCACCGCGGGTGCGCCTGACGCGCTGATGGTGGGTGACTTCAATGCCTATGCGCAGGAAGACCCGATCAACGCGCTCACCAGCACCGGCTTCGTTGACCAGATCGGCCGTTACAACAGCTTCGGCTACTCGTACGTGTTTGACGGCGCCGCCGGCCGCCTCGACCACGCCCTGACCACCGCCAGCATGAGCGCCAAGGTGACCCGGGCCGTGGAGTGGCACATCAACGCCGATGAGCCCGCCATCATCGACTACAACACCGAGTTCAAGCAGCCCGCCTGTGCCACCTGCGGCCCCGACTACTACACCGCCACGCCGTACCGCTCGTCGGACCACGACCCGGTGGTGCTGGGCCTGCAACTCAGCAAGGTGATTCAAGGCACGTCGGGCCGCGACACGCTGACCGGCTCGGCGGGTGACGACACCATCATCGGCGGTGAAGGCGCTGACACGCTGACCGGCGGCGCAGGCGTCAACACCTACGTCTACAACAGCATCCGCGATGCCGGCGACACCATCACCGACTTCGCGCCGGGCAAAGACCTGATCGACCTGCGCAACCTGCTGGCCAGCCTCGGCTGGACGGGCACCGACGCCGTGACCGATGGCCTGGTGCGCCTGCAGGACGTGGCGGCTGGCTGCGCCGTGCAGATCGACACCGACGGCCCGACCGGCACCGCGGCCTTCCGCACCCTGGTCACCCTGCGCGGCGTGAGCGCCAGCCAGCTGGTGGTGAGCCGCGACCTGGTGCAACGCACCACCGTCTTTGCCGAACGCAAGAAGAAGTGAGATTCCCCATGACCAAAACGACAAACAACATTATCAAGCGCAGCCTGGTGCTGTTGATGGCGGCCGCCGGCCTGTGTGGCCAGGCTCAGGCTGACGTGGTGAACGGCAACTTCAGCGACGGCCTGAACGGCTGGTCGGTGCTGGGCAGTGCCAGCCTCAATGGCAACCAGCTCTGGCTGGACACGGTGGATCCGCTCGCGGTGGATGCCGGCAGCCTGGCTTCGGCCGCGGGCCTGTCGGGTGCATTGGCGCTCGACACGGCGGCGGGCGAGGCCTATGAGGGCTCGCTGCTGACGCAGAGCTTCAGCACCCAGGCCGCGGGCCAATTGCGCTTCAGTTGGCAGTTCGGCACCCAGGAAGACGCTGGTGCCGATGCCGCCTTCCACGACTACGCCTTCGTGGTGGTGGACGGCAATCTGCACCGCCTGGCTTCGGTGGCCGATGGCAACACCGGCTGGCAGAGCTTCAACCTGGCACTTGGCGCGGGACAGCACCGGGTGAGCTTCGGTGTGGTTGACCTGGGTGACTTCACCGCTGATTCGCGCGTAGGCTTGTCCAGCGTGCAGATCTCGCCGGTGCCGGAACCTTCGTCGATCGCGCTGATGCTGGCGGGCCTGGGCGCGCTGGGCTGGCGCGGTCGTCGCAACCGTCGCGCTTGAGGTTGTCATGCCGCTTCATCACTGACGCGGCATGACCACATCCAAGGCCGGGTACCCACCCGGCCTTTCTGCTTTTTCAGCGGCTGTGCGAGGTGAGCGTGGCCAGCGGCACGGCCGTGGCCACACCCGGCGTGGCGCGGCGCTTGCTGCCGGCTGAGAGGATGGGCGCGGCACGTTCGCCGTCACCACTGCGGCGCATCGCCACACCCACCGCCAAGATGTCGATCACCAGCAGGTGCAGGATGCGGCTGACCATGGGCACGTGGGTCGACACGTCTTCCTCGTGGTCGACGATCAGCACGGCATCGGCCTTGCGGGCCAGCGGCGACTGGCTGGCCGTGATGGCCACCACCTTGGCGCCGCGCTCATGCGCGCGCTCCACCACTTCCAGCAGCTCAGGCACCTTGCCGGAATTGCTGATGACCACCACCACGTCACGTGCGCCCAGCACCGCGGCCGAGAGCACCTGCAGGCGCGGGTCGGTGCAGGCGGTGCACGAGATGCCGAAGCGCAGGAACTTGAATTGCGCGTCTTGCGCCACGGGGCCGTAATGGCCGGTGGCGTGGAACTCGATGCGGCTGGCGCTGTCGAGCAGGTTGATGGCGCGGTCGATGCTGTCGCGGTTGAGCTGGTCACGCACCTGCAAAATCGCCGAGGCGGTATTGCCCAGCACCTTGGCGCCCAGCTCCACCATCGAGTCGTCGTCCGTCACCTGCGTGTGGCTGACCGGGATGGTGCCGGTCAGGCCCGAGGCCAGCCGCAGCTTGAAGTCAGACAGGCCTTCGCAGCCCAGCGTGCGGCAGAAACGAATCACCGTCGGCTGGCTCACTTCGGCCTGGCGGGCGATCTCGGCGATCGGGTCGTTCAATGCTGCGCGGGGGTGGGCCAGCACATGGGCGGCCACGCGGCGCTCAGCCGGCGAGAGCTGGTCCTGCACCCGCCGGATCTGCTCCAGGATGGCGCTGGCCGGTGAGGTGTCCAGCGTGCGCAGTTGCGCTTCCAGAATGCCCGAGGCGCCGACAAACGTGGCGTCAGGCGCAGTGATCACGTAGGTCGGAATGGCGCTGACGTAGCCGCTGAAACGGCCCTTGTCTTCAAAGCGGGCGCGGAACGGTGAGCGGTCGAAATACTCGCCCAGGCGCGGCACGATGCCGCCACCGATGTACAGGCCGCCAAACGCACCCAGCGTCACCGCCAGGTTGCCGGCGGCGGTGCCCAGCAGGCCGCAGAACACGTCCAGCGTTTCCTTGCACAGCGGGTCGGTGCCGGCCAGGGCGCGTTGGGTGATTTCCGGCGCGGCCAGGCGTTCGGCCGGGCGGCCCGCGTGGTCAGCCAATGCGCGGTACATCAGCTCGATGCCCGAGCCCGACAGCAAACGCTCGAACGACACGTGCGGGAACTGCTTCCAGGCATGGCGCAGGATGGCGACCTCGCGCTCGTCATGCGGCGCGAAGCTGGCGTGGCCACCTTCCGTGCCCAGGGCAATCCAGCCGTCGGCGGCTGGAATCAAACCTGACACACCCAGGCCGCTGCCGGCGCCCAGCAGGCCCACCACGCTCGGCTCACGCGGGGTGCCGCCGCCCACCTGGCGGCGCTGGTCTTGCCGCAGCTTGGGCAGCGCCATGGCGAGTGCGGTGAAGTCGTTCACCACCACCAGGGTGTCGAAGCCCAGGCGCTCGCGCATCTGCTCGATCGAGAACTGCCAGTGGTAGTTCGTCATCCGCACCTGGTCGCCTTCCACCGGATAGGCAATCGCGATGGCCGCGTGCTGGATCCAGGGTGAGGCGGGCAGGCCGGCCAGGTAGGCGGTGATGGCCGCGTGGAAATCAGCGTGCTCGGCGCAGCGCAGGGAGGCTGCGTGTTCAAAATGCCCCGGCCCGGTTTCCAGTGCGAAACGGGCATAGGTGCCGCCGATGTCGGCGATCAGGCGAGGGTGATCGAAAGGGGTCATCCGGAGCGGCTCGGGCAGAACAGTCGATGAACATGGCCCGACTCTTGCAAGTTGGGCGCCTGTGCAATTGTCACTCAGGCGGCGGGGGCTGGAGGGGCGGGCAGTGGTGGTCAGGCTACGGGTTGTCAACGATGACGTTGGCGCGTAACTTCACTACATTGACGCGCGGTGTACCCAATTTGTACCCAGCCTGAAACCGGGTGTCGGCTAATATGACCCATAGCTGCAATTTCCGGGTTTTGAGAGGCAAATTGCGCGCTGCGCAGGCGATTTCTGCCGCCCTGCATTCCGCAAATGCTGATCGGGAACCGGTTCTGGTTTTGTAGTTTTGATAAAAAATTTCCAACATTGCACCTGGGTTGAATGATCATGGGTGTGAACGAGACGAATGTTTTGATGCAGCAAGCAGCGGCGCCCGGCGCGCAACCGGAATCCTGGAACGACGGCCCGTGGCTGGTCGCCGACATTGGCGGCACCAATGCCCGCATGGCCTGGGTGGGCGCCGAGGGCGCTGCCGTGTCGTGCGTGCGCACGCTGCCCGTGGCCGCCTACGCCACGCCGGCTGACGCCATCCAGGCCTACCTGGCCACGCTGGCCGCCGAGCAGGGCGCGGCCTGGCGCGCGCCGCGTCGCGCGGCGATTGCCGTGGCCACCGCCGTGGCGGGTGATGAAGTGGCGTTCACGAACAGCCACTGGCGTTTCTCGCGCACCGGCCTGCAGGCGCAGCTCGGGCTGGACAGCCTGCAGGTGCTGAACGATTTTGAAGCCCTGGCCCTGTCGCTGCCGCGCCTGGGTGCGGGCCAGCTGCGCGCCCACGGCGCCCTGCCGCAAGCGGCCGGCACGCTGGCCGTGATCGGCCCGGGCACCGGCCTGGGTGTGGCGGGCGTTACGCAGACCCGCCACGGTTGGCTCGCCCTGCCGGGTGAGGGTGGCCATGCCACGCTGGCGCCGGCTGATGATTTCGAAAGCGAATTGCTGCGCCATGTGCGCGGCGAATTCCCGCATGTCTCGGCCGAGCGCTTGCTGTCGGGCATCGGCATGCCCACGCTGTACCGCGGTGTGGCGGGCGTGCTGGGTGTGGCGCCTGCTGAGCTCACCACCGAAGCCATCGTGCAGGCCGGCCTGGCCGGCACCGACGCCGCCTGCAGCCGCACGGTGGACCAGTTCTGCGCCTTGCTCGGCAGCTTTGCCGGCAGCGTGGCGCTGACCTTGGGTGCGCGTGGCGGTGTGTACATCGGCGGCGGCATCGTGCCGCGGCTGGGCGAGCGCTTCTTCACCTCGCAGTTCCGTGCGCGGTTCGAGGCCAAGGGCCGTTTCGAGCCCTACCTGGCGGCCATCCCCACGGCCCTGATCACCGACACGCTGGCGGCCCTGACGGGCGCGGCCCTGGCCATCGAACAGCGCGACGCCTGACCGATGGGTGTTTCGGCCTCCGCGGTGCCGGCAACGTCGGCGGCGCCCGCGGCCCGGCCTCGGCTGTTGCCGCTGGTCTGGCCGCTGTATCTTGAACTCTGGTTGGGCATCGGTGTCGGCATGATCGGCACCGGCATGGCCGCGCGGGTCTCCGACACCAGCGGCGCTGCCTTTGCGCTGGCCAGCCAGCTGGGCGCCACGCTCTTCGTGCTGTTCCGCATCATCGGTGCCGGCGCCAGCGTGGTGCTGACCCAGCGCCTGGGTGGCGGCCGCCGTGACCAGGCCGATGCCGTGGCGCGCGCCACCCTGGGCGCCAGCACCTGGATTGGCGGCATCGCCGGGCTGGGCGCCATGCTCTTTGCCGGGCCGCTGCTGCGCCTGCTGAACACCCCACCCGAAGTGCTGCCGCTGGCGATTCCGCTGCTGATGTGGCTGGGCCCCGTGCAGATGCTGGACGCGTGGAATGCCTCGATGGCCAGCGTGATGCGCTCGCACCTGCATGCACGCGACACGCTGATGGTCATCGTTGCCATGCACCTGTCGCACCTGGCCTTGATGGTGCCGCTGATGGGTGGCGTGGGCGACTGGCCGGGTCTGGGCCTGCTGGGCTTTCCGCTGGCGCTGGGTGGCAGCCGCGTGCTGGGCTGCGCGCTGCATCTGTGGCTGTGGCGCTGGCGCCTGGGCCTGGTGCCACGCTGGTCAGACTGGTGGCGCCTGCCGCACACCGAGATGGTGGCGCTGCTGCACATCGGCCTGCCCGGCGCGGCCGAGAACATCGCCTGGCGGCTTTGCTACATGGTCAGCGTGTCGGTGGCGGCCTCACTCGGCGCGGCGGCTCTGGCCACCCATGCCTACGTCACGCAGATCATGCACGGCGTGCTGCTGTTCGGTGCGGCGTCCGGCGTGGCGGTGGAAATCGTGGTCGGCCATTTGATCGGCGCCGGCCACCTGCATGAAGCCAACCGGCTGGTGCGCAAGTCCTTGTTTGCCTGTCTGGGCGTGTCCACCGGGCTGGCGCTGCTGGTGGCTCTGGCCGGCCCGACGCTGGTGGGTCTGTTCACGAAAGACGCCGGCATCATCGCCACCGGCGCCTTGCTGCTGTGGATCACGGTGCTGATCGAGTCTGGCCGCACCTTCAACCTGGTGGTCATCAATGCGCTGCGCGCCACCGGTGACGCACGCTTTCCGGTGATGGCGGGCGCTGCCTCGATGGTGCTGGTGCTGGCCGGCGGCAGCTGGTGGTTCGGCTTGCACCTGGGCTGGGGGCTGGCCGGTTTGTGGGCTGCCTATGCAGCCGATGAATGGCTGCGCGGCCTGCTGATGTGGCGCCGCTGGACCACCCTGCGCTGGGTGCCGTTCGCCCGCGCCACCCGGCGGCATTTGCGGGCCACCCGGGCGAGCTGAATCAGGGCAGGGTGATGATGGCCGTGTCGTCGGCGATCAGTGCATCGCCGGGCGCACCGCCACCGAGGTTTTGCCCACCGGGCGTGGCCAGCACGGGCCGATAACCGCCGTCCCAGTCCCAGCTGTTCAGATACAGCCGCGCACCTGACAGCGTGGCTGCGCCCAGTGCGGACGCCGGCAGCGTGAACGTGATGTGCTTGCGCGCGGCGTCCACGCTCAAGCCGGCGGACGGCGTGATGGACCGGCCTTCGTTCTGCGCACTGGCGCCTTCCGGGCCGAACAGCGCATTGCTCCAGCCATGCACGCGCAGGCGCCGGTGCCAGCGCATGTCGCCCGGCAGCGTGGCGTTCTGCAGCGGCATCACGCGGGCGCCGCCGGGTTCACCGGGCAGCTCGATGAACAGCGTCAGGGCCAGGTGATCGAACCCGTTCGGCGGGTTCCACAAGGTGCTGTGCGCACCCAGCTCCACCTGCACCTGCAGCGCCTTGCCCGCCACCGAGGCGGTCACTTCGCGGATGTCCATGGCGCCCTGCGCATACAGCGGGTCGGTGGGCATCACATACCGGCCAGCCGGGCCGCGGTCGTCGCTGATTGGGTCACTCACCCGGGCGCGCACCTGCCAGTCACGTTGAATGCGGAAGCCGGCCGGGGCAGAGGTTTGCCGGTCGGCGGGCCGCCACACCGCCACGCGGTGCTGCGCGGCGGGGTCGGCCAGGCTGCTGGTATCGAGCAGGGCTTGCCAGTGCCCTTGGGCGTCAGGCATGGCGCTCACGGCGCTGGCGAGTTGGCCGTCGAGCACCACCTGCACGGCCCCGAGGCGGGGATCACTCTGGCCGCTGAGCAGGGTTTGCTCCTGCGCCAGCACGGGTGGCACGGCGTTCAGTGTGGGGGCGATGGAGGTCGACACTGCCGCTGGCAACTTGGTCGTTGGCTTGGTGTGCTGGCCGGCTGCGCCGCGTTCCGCCAGCCACACCAGCCCGGCTCGTGCCGGCAACTCCAGCGTCACCTGGCCTTCGGTGCCCACCTTCAGCGCGGCGGGTGTGCCGTCCAGGCCGTAAAGGCCGCGCAGCACCGCACCGGGTTTCAAGCCGGTTGGCAGGCGGTCGAGCAGCATCGGCTGATCGGCCGTGTTGACCACCACCAGCGCCGATTGCCCTGCGTGGTCCGTGCGCCAGGCCAGCGCGCCCGGGCCGAGTGCATGCCCCGCCAGCACGGTGGGCCGCCCGCGTGAAAACAGCCGGTTCGCATGCCGCAGGCCCGTCAGCTCAGCCACCCGGCGGTACAGCGGTGCCTGGGTGTTGAAGTGGTCTCGGCCCTCCGAGCCCACACCCGCCGCAAACATCGACGCGCGCTGGTCCACAAAGCCTTGCTCGGTGCCGTAATACAAGGTGGGGATGCCGGGCAGCGTCATCATCGCCAGCAGCGCCTGCTCCAGGCCACGCACCTGGCCGCCGGCCAGAAAGCGGTCGACGTCGTGGTTGTCGATGAAGCTCGGCATCCAGTGCAGGCGCGGGTGAATCTGCTGCATCTGCATGATGCGCTGGCCCAGCTCGGCCGTGGGCCGGCCGCGCGCAAAGGCGTCCATCATCGCGCCATACAGCGGGAAGTTCAGCATGCCGCCCATGCGCGTGCGGCCCATGTACTGCTCGATGCGGTCTGATTCGGCACGCTCGCCCGGCCGGTCAATGCCGAAGCCTTCGCCGAACACGAAGAAGTCGCGACGGCCGGTTTGCCGGGCCACCTGGTTGATGCCCGGCGCCTTGGCGTCGCGGGCATGCAGGAAGTCGGTGAACAGCGACGGCGGCACGTAGAACGCGGTGTCCACGCGGAAGGCGTCCACGCCCACTTCGCGAATCCAGTGCGCGTAACTCTGGCGCAGGGCGCGCTTCACCACGGGGTTGTCCGTGTTCAGGTCGTCCAGCCCGGCCATCTGCCAATTCAGCACTTGCTCACGCTGGCCGTAATCCACCACGTCGGGCGTCCAGTGGTAGATGCTGGCCTGTCGCTGGGCCGGGTCGCGCGGGTCGTTCAGGCTGAACGGCCACTGCGTGGGGCGGGGTGACGGGCGGGAGTCAGGGGTGGCCGTCCAGTGCTTGGCCGGGTCGTTGGCCTGCCACGGGCCGGCGTAGTGGAAATAGTCGCCGGTGTGGTTCAGAACCACGTCCTGCACCAGGTACATGCCGGCGCTGTGCAGCTCATGTGAGAGCCGCTGGTAGTCCGCCAGGTTGCCCAAGTGCTTGTCGACCTGGGTGAAGTGTTCTGCCCAGTAGCCGTGGTAACCACCGATGTGGATGCCGCCGTTCCACCACTGGTTGGCTACCGGCGGGGTGATCCACACGGCGGTGGCGCCCAGGCCCTTGATGTAGCTCAAGCGCCGCGTCACACCGGCCAAATCGCCGCCTTGCCAGTGCGCGCCGCTGCCCGGCTTGAACTCGCCCGCGCCCTGGTCGTTGTTCGCCGGGTTGCCGTCATCGAAGCGGTCGGTCATCAGGAAATAGATGACTTGGTCGCGCCAGTCGGGTGAGGGCACATGCAGCTTGAGTCCCGTTTTGCCGGGCGCAGCCGTGGCAGAAGGCGCAGCGATTGCCAGCAACGCGCCCAGCGCCAGGGCGGTCCATCGGGGGTGAATCAGTGGCGGTTGGCTCATGGTGGCGGGGTGCGTTGCGCGCTGGCGAGGGTAACGCCCTATCACCTCAGTGCGCGCCATGCCGATGCCATGGCTGCCTGGGGAAGGATGTTGTCGCTCTGGCGAATCTTTGTAGTTGGACTACAAAACGTGTTGCTGCTTTGCGACTGAAGTCTAGCGATCCTGACGCGAAACTGGCTCGTTTACCTATGGAGAGTGTGGGAAAAGTTGTTGCAATTACGACCTCCCTAGGGTTTACGGCAGGAAATGATAGAAGCTAGTTTTGGTACAAACTCGCCGTGGGAACTGAAAGAGTGGGGCTCTGTGCGCGGATGTGGCCGCAAGCGGGGCATAGGTTGTTCCTCAGTGCACTAGGAGACATCTGGTGAATATTTCGATCAAGAAGCAAAAGGGTGCGTTCGCGCTGAGCCCGGTGGGCGCCGCTTGTGCGGTGCTGCTCGTGGCCTCCGTCAACGTGATGGCTCAAGAAGCCCAG
The DNA here is from genome assembly GCA_002255925.1 of Burkholderiales bacterium PBB6. Lineage (GTDB taxonomy): Bacteria > Pseudomonadota > Gammaproteobacteria > Burkholderiales > Burkholderiaceae_C > Ideonella > Ideonella margarita. The sequence goes on from NKIH01000004.1 coordinate 341,855, forward strand.
ACCGTGACCGTGACCGGTATCCGCAAGGGCATCGAAGACGCGATCTCGGTGAAGAAGAACTCCGACCAGATCGTTGAAGCGGTCTCGGCGGAAGACATCGGCAAGCTGCCGGACACCTCGATCGCTGAATCGCTCGCCCGCCTGCCCGGCGTGTCGGCACAGCGCACCGCCGGTGGCCGCGCCAGCGCCATCAGCATCCGTGGCCTGTCGCCTGATTTCTCCACCGCTACGCTGAATGGCCGTGAGCAGGTCAGCACCGGCGACAGCCGTGGCGTCGAATTCGACCAGTACCCGTCGGAGCTGCTGAGCGGCGCCGTGGTCTACAAGACCCCTGACGCCGGCCTGATCGGCCAAGGCCTGGCAGGCACGATCGACCTGCGCACCGTGCGCCCGCTGGACTTCAGCGCCCGCACCGTGGCCATCAATGCCCGCAAGCAGCGTCTGGGCGTTGGCACCGACGTGACCGGCACCGGCTCGCGTTTCAGCCTGTCTTACATCGACCAGTTTGCTGACCGCACCATCGGCGTGGCCCTGGGCTTTGCCCGCCTGGATGAAACCGGCGGCGCCATTCAGGACAACGGCGACTGGGGCGGTGGCACCACCACCTACAACGGCGAAACCGTCAACGTCATCAACGGTTTCAAGGGCTACACCCGCCAGACCAAGCAGAAGCGTGACGGCGCCATGGCGTCGTTCCAGTTCAAGCCGAACAAGAACCTGTCCAGCACCGTGGACATCTTCTATTCCAAGTTCGACCAGAACCAGAAGAGCTACGGCATCGAAATGGGTCTGAACGACTCGTGGGTGGCCAACGACAGCTTCCGCGACCGTCCGGGCAGCCTGATCAACGCCACCGTGAACAACGGCACGGTGACCACCGGCACGTTCAACAACGTGCGCGCCGTGGTGCGCAACGAAGCGCTGGGCAACAAGGACAAGACCGCGTCGATCGGCTGGAACACGAAGTGGCAAGCCACCGAGAAGCTGCAGCTGATTGCTGACCTGAGCTACTCGAAGGCCAAGCGCGACGCGTTCAACCTTGAGTCGTACGCCGGCACGGCCACCAACGGCCCGGGCACCACCCCGCTGGTGGGCAACATCACGTACACGCAAGGCAGCTTCAAGCTCGATTCGAGCCTGAACTACGCTGACCGCAGCATCGTCAAGCTGACCGACGTGCAAGGCTGGTCCTGCTGCGGCGACGAGCAGCCTGGCTACTCCAAGCTGCCGACGATCCGCGACGACATCAAGGCCGCTCGCCTGGACGGCAAGTACGCCCTGCCTGAAGGCGGCATCTTCAGCGACCTGAGCGTTGGCCTGAACCTGAGCGACCGTCAGAAGACCAAGGACACCCTGGAAGGCTACCTGTGGCTGAAGGGCACCAACGGCGCCCTGTACCAGAACGGTGAAATGCCCGGCTCGGGCGTTGGCATCGCTGGCGGCACCGGTCTGCAGATCGCAACGTTTGACGTGCTGGCCGCTCTGGGCAGCGTCTTCGAAGTGGGCGGCCGTTCGACCCCGGACATCGTCAACAAGTCGTGGCAGGTCAAGGAGAAGATGACCACCGCCTACGCCAAGCTGGACATCGACACCACCGCTGGCTCGCTGCCGCTGCGGGGCAATGTCGGCGTGCAGATGGTGGGTACCGACCAGAGCTCGACCGCCTTCACCACCAACCGCGTCCTGAGCGGTGATGACAAGCTGGCTGGCCTGCCGGTGTCGTACACCTCTGGCACCACCTACACCGACGTGCTCCCGAGCATGAACCTGATCGGTGACCTGGGCAACGGCTACACCATGCGTCTGGGCCTGGGCAAGCAGATGGCTCGCCCGACCATGAACGACATGCGCTCGGCACGTGCCGTCAGCATCGGCAGCTCTGGCCAGGATGCAGGTCGCTTCACCGGCAGCGGTGGTACGCCTGATCTGAAGCCGTTCCGTGCCACGGCCATCGACGTGTCCTTCGAGAAGTACTTCGGCAACGCCGCCTACGTCGGTGTGGCTGCCTTCCACAAGGACCTGTCGAGCTACGTCGTGAACTACACGAACCGCGCCTTCGACTTCAAGAACTTCGTCTCGGCCGACTACCTGGCTGCCGCGATCGCCGCTGGCAAGGTCACCGACACCATCGGTACCTTCACCAGCCCGATCAACGGCAAGGGTGGTTCGATCGACGGCGTGGAACTGTCGGCTTCGCTGCCGCTGAAGCAAGTCGCCGGTTTCCTGGACGGCTTCGGTATCCAGGCCAGCTACTCGGGCACCACCAGCTCGATTTCGCTGCCTGACACCACCGGCAACAACAGCGGCGCTTCCATGCCGCTGCCGGGTCTGTCGCGTGACGTGTACGGCCTGACCGTGTACTACGAGAAGAACGGCTTCTCGGCCCGTGTGGCCGGTCGTGAGCGTTCGGACTTCGTGGGTGAGATCGCCGACAACTTCGCACAGCGTCAGCTGACCTACATCAAGGGCGAGACCGTGGTCGACCTGCAACTGGGTTATGAAATCCAGAGCGGTCCGGCCAAGGGTCTGGGCCTGCTGCTGCAGGTCAACAACCTGACCGACGCGAAATACGTCGAGTACCGCGGTGCCTACAAGAAGCCGACTTCCATCAACAAGGAAATCAAGTACGGCAAGACCATCCTGGCGGGCGTGAACTACAAGTTCTGATCACCCGGGTGTGACTGAAAACCCCCTCCCGGGCCAGCCCGGGCAGGGGGTTTTTTAATGGGCAATTTCATCGGCTCTTCCCTGAGCCACGGCCCCCATCGGGCCATGCACAATCATCAGCAACAAGCAGCGTTGAAAGCACCGAGCATGAAAGACCGAGCCATCCGTCAGATCGTGGTTGTGGGCGGCGGCACCTCCGGCTGGATGACCGCCGCGGCGCTGGCCAAGCTGCTGGGCGGCAAGAGCCGCATCCGCGTGGTCGAGTCCGACGAGATCGGCACCGTGGGTGTGGGCGAAGCCACCATTCCGATGATCCAGCGCTTCAACACTGCGCTCGAGATCGACCAGGACGAGTTCCTGCGCGAGACCCAGGGCACCTTCAAGCTCGGCATCGAATTCAACGACTGGGGCCGCCTCGGTGAGTCCTACATGCACGGCTTCGGCCGCCTGGGCCAAGACCTCGGCACGCTGCCGTTTGACCAGTACTGGCAGAAGATGTCGCAGGCCGGCCTGGCGGGCCCGCTGGGCGAGTACTCCATCACCCAGCGCGCGGCGTACGCCGGCAAGTTCATGCGCACGGCGAGTGATCTGCCCGGTACGCCGCTGGCCGACATTGCCTACGCCTTCCATTTCGATGCCGGTCTGTACGCCCGCTACCTGCGCAAGTACAGCGAGGCCCGCGGCGTGGTGCGCACCGAAGGCAAGGTGCTGGACGTGACGCTGCGCTCGTCCGACGGCCATGTCGATTCGCTGCTGCTCGACAACGGCGACCGCATCACGGGTGACCTGTTCATCGATTGCTCCGGCTTCCGTGGCCTGCTGATCGAGCAGGCGCTGAAGACCGGCTACGAAGACTGGTCGCACTGGCTGCCCTGCGACCGCGCCATGGCGGTGCCGTGTGCCAAGGTCGGTGATCCCATTCCCTATACCAAGTCATCGGCGCGTGAGGCGGGCTGGCAGTGGCGCATTCCGCTGCAGCACCGCACCGGCAATGGCCATGTGTATTGCAGCCGCTTCATCAGCGACGACGAAGCCACGGCGGTGCTGCTGCGCAACCTCGACGGCGAGCCGCTGGCAGAGCCGCGCCCGCTGAAGTTCGTCACCGGCATGCGCCGCAAGGCCTGGAACAAGAACGTGATTGCGGTGGGCCTGGCGAGCGGCTTCATGGAGCCGCTGGAATCGACCAGCATCCACTTGATTCAAACCATGGTGGCGCGCATCGTGAGCTTCTTCCCGGACCGCGACTTTGCGCAGGCCGACGTGGACGAGTTCAACGACCAGGTGCGCTTCGAGTACGAGCGCATCCGCGACTTCCTCATCCTGCACTACAAGCAGACGCTGCGCGACGACACGCCGTTCTGGCGCCACTGCCGCGACATGGACATCCCCGAGGGCCTGCAGCGCCGCATGAACCTCTACCGCAGCCACGGCCGCATCACGCGTGAGAACAACGAGCTGTTCTCCGAGGTGAGCTGGCTGCAGGTGATGGACGGGCAGGGCCTGAAGGCCACGCGTTACCACCCGCTGGTGGACGTGGTGCCGCAGGCCGAGATCACCGAGTTCCTCGGCAACATCCGTGACGTGGTGGGCAAGTGCCTGGACGTGATGCCCAGCCACGCCGCCTTCATCGCCGAGCATTGCCGCGCGCCGTCCATCAAGTTCTGATTCACCCGAAGTTCAACGCCATGCAACAAGACATTCATGCCGCACCTGATTCGGTGCGCAACATCGTCATCGTGGGCGGGGGCACCGCCGGCTGGATGACCGCCGCGGCGCTGTCCAAGCTGCTGCCGCCCTGGCGCAAGGTGCGCCTGATCGAGTCGGACGACATCGGCACCGTGGGCGTGGGCGAAGCCACGATCCCGATGATCCGTTTCTTCAACTCGTCGCTGGGCATTGATGAAGACGAGTTCATCCGCCAGACGCGCGGCACCTTCAAGCTGGGCATCGAGTTCGTCAACTGGGGCCAGGTGGGTGAGCGCTACATCCACGGCTTCGGCAAGATCGGCCAAGACGAAGGCATGGTCAGCTTCTACCACTACTGGTTGAAGCAGCACCAGCGTGGCCTGGCCCGGCCGCTGGAGGACTACTCCATCAACACCGCGGCCTGCCATGACAACAAGTTCATGCGCGCCCGCCATGACCTGGCCAACTCACCGCTGGCCGACATTGCCTACGCCTTCCACTTCGACGCCGCGCTGTATGCCCGCTTCCTGCGGGACTTCGCCGTGGCCCGCGGTGTGCACCGCACCGAAGGCATCGTGGCGCAAACAATCCAGCGCAGCGCAGATGGCTTCATCGAAGCGCTGGTGCTCGACAGCGGTGAGCGGGTCGAAGGTGACTTGTTCATCGACTGCTCGGGCTTCCGTGGCTTGCTGATCGAGCAGGCGCTGCAAACCGGCTACGACGACTGGACGCACTGGCTGCCCTGCGACCGCGCGGTGGCCGTGCCCTGCGAGCACGGCAGCACGCCGCTGCTGCCCTACACGCGCTCCACCGCCCATGCGGCGGGCTGGCAGTGGCGCATTCCGCTGCAGCACCGCATCGGCAATGGCCATGTGTTCTCCAGCAAGTTCATGAGCGAAGACGAGGCCACCAGCATCCTGCTGGCCAACCTCGACGGCCCGAAGCTGGCCGAGCCGCGCACGCTGAAGTTCGTCACCGGCAAGCGCAAGAAGTTCTGGAACAAGAACGTGATTGCGGTGGGCCTGGCGAGCGGCTTCATGGAGCCGCTGGAATCGACCAGCATCCACCTGATCCAGTCGCAGATTGCGCGCATCGCCACGTTCTTCCCGGACCGCGGTTTTGCACAGGCCGACATCGACGAATTCAACCGCCAGGCGGACTTTGAATTCGAGCGCATCCGCGACTTCCTGATCCTGCATTACCAGCAGACGCGACGCACCGATTCGGCCTTCTGGAACTACGTGCGCACCATGCCGATTCCGGACACGCTGCAGGCCAAGCTCGACCTGTACCGCAGCAGCGGCCGCATCTTCCGCGAGAGCACCGAGATGTTCACGCATGTGAGCTGGCTGCAGGTGATGCACGGCCAGGGCGTGCATGCCGGCAGCTACCACCCGCTGGTGGACAACCTCGACGATGACGCTTTGAAACAGTATCTGGACAACGTCAGTGGCACCATCGCCAAGTGCGTGGAAGTGATGCCCACGCATGCCGAGGTGGTGTCGCACATCTGCTCGGAGCGTTGAGCAGCGATCTCACCGGGCAAGGTGCCCGAGGCACCCAAAAAAACAGCCGTACAGGCACAGGGAGACAAGCATGAAGACGATGGACAAGCGCCAGGCCGGCGGCGTGGTGCGGCGTGTTCTGCGCGCCGCCATGGGCGCCACGTTGTTGCTGCAGGCCAGCGCACTGCTGGTGGCCGCCACCGCGCCGGTGTCAGCCGCAGCTGCTGACACCACCCCGGCACGCACCGGCCGCGAAACGGCTGAAGCCATCTTCCAGAAGCCGGTGTTTGGTGGCGCGGTGTTGTCGCCCGATGGCCGGCGCGTGGCGTTCCGCACGGCGGTGAAGGGGCAGTTCTCGCGCCTGGCCGTGATGGAGCTCGACACCATGAAGCCGAGCATCGTGGCGTCGGCCGAAGATGCCGACATCGGCGAGATCTTCTGGATCAACAACCAGCGCCTGGCCTACAACCTGGGCGTGTGGGAGTTGCCACCCGAAGACCGTCGCTTCAACCCGGGCCTGTTCGCGGTGAACGCGGACGGCAGCCAGTTCCGCCAGCTGGTTGAAACCTTGGGCGCCTTCGTCAAGAGCGGAGAAAACAGCAAGCTGCTGCCGCAATCCACCTGGCCTCTGCCGGGTGTCGGCTTGAAGCAAAGCGACGACATCTGGGTGGTGCGGCCGCAAACCTTCGACAAGGCCGCGCCCAGCGACTTTCTGCTGCAACGCCTGAATACGCTCACTGGCCGCACGGTGGATGTGGACGCGCCCAAAGACAGCGTCGAGTTCGCGTTTGACCCGGCCGGTGAACTGCGCGCCGTGCTGACCAGCAAGGGCCAACGCCGCGCCATGCTGTTCAAGCAAACCGATGGCAGCTGGAAGACGCTGGCCGAAGCCGACGTGCTGGACGCCGCGTTCTCACCGTTGTTGGTGGACGGCCAGGGCCGCCTGCTGGTGAACACGCGGGCGGGTGGCGACAAGATGGGTGTGTACGTGTGGGACATGGCCACCAACGCACCGCAGCTGCCGGCCCTGGTGGCTTCGCCCGATTACGACCTGAGCGCCGCGCCCGTGTGGGCCGGGCAGAACCTGGCGGGCGTGCGCTACGTGAGCGACGCGCACGTGACGCAATGGTTCGACGAGCGCCGCAAGGCCTTGCAGGCCAGCATGGACAAGGCCCTGCCCAACACGGTGAACGAGCTGGCCGTGGCGCGCCATGGTGATTCGCCATGGGTGCTGGTGAACGCCTTCAGCGACAAGGAGCCGGGCCTCAGCCTGCTCTACAACAGCGAGACCCGCAAGCTCAGCCGCCTGGGCCAGCTGCGCCCGGATTTGAAGGGTGTGCCGATGGGTGCGATGGACCTGGTGCGCGTGACCGCCCGCGACGGCCTGCCCGTGCCCGCCTGGCTGACGCTGCCACCGGGCTCTGACGGCAAGAACCTGCCGCTGGTGCTGTGGGTGCACGGCGGCCCGTGGGTGCGTGGTGCGCAGTGGGGCTGGAACCCCGAGGTGCAGTTCCTGGCCAGCCGGGGTTATGCCGTGCTGCAACCGGAATTCCGCGGCAGCGCCGGCTTTGGCGACAAGCACTTCCGCGCGGGCCTGAAGCAGTGGGGCCTGGCCATGCAGGACGACCTGGCCGACGCCGTGCGCTGGGCCGTGGACAAGGGCGTGGCGGACCCCAAGCGCGTGTGCATCGCCGGTGCCAGCTACGGCGGTTATGCCGCCATGATGGGCCCGATCAAGCACCCCGAGCTGTACCGCTGCGCCGTGAACTGGGTGGGCGTGACCGACCAGAGCCTGATGTTCAGCGTGCATTGGAGCGACTTCGGAAAAGACGTGAAGGGCTGGGTGCTGCCCCGCCTGATGGGCGACCCGAAGGCCGACGCGGCGCAGTTCGAGGCCAACTCCCCGCTGGCCCAGGCTGCGCGCTTCAAGGTGCCGGTGCTGATGGCCTACGGCGCGAAGGACCAGCGCGTGCCGCTGGTGCACGGCGAAAAGATGCGCGACGCCCTGAAGGCGCACAACCGCGATGTGCGCTGGATCGTCTACCCCGAAGCCGGCCACGGCTGGTTTGACCCGCCCACCCAGATCGACTTCTGGACGCAGGTGGACGGCTTCCTGGCGCAGCACATCGGCACGAAGTAGTTTTAGTACAAGCATCGGCGGCGCGGGTGTCAAGGTGATGAGGCGCCGTCAGGTGCGGCAAGTTGCGCTGAACCGCCCGAATCAGCCTAGGCATAAACCTGTAGGCGCCGGTTTTGCAATCGATGCCAAAATGTAGTTGAACTACTTTTCAGAGCATGAACCGACTCCGCAGGCGCATCACCTTGGGCGGGCTGTCACTGGCAGCGGGGGCCGGCCGTTCCGCCCTGGCGGGCAGCGCCTCGGGGCGTGAGCCGCTGGTGGTCTGGTACAGCGTGGAAGGTGCGGCCGGCATCCGCCGCGCGGCGGAGTCGTTCACGGCAGCCACCGGTGTGCCGGTGGTGGTGGAAACGCCCGACGGCATCCCGGCCAAATACCAGCAGGCCGCCGCGGCCGGCAAAGGCCCGGACGTTTGCACCGTGGCCCACGACCGCATCGGTGAGTGGGTGGCCGGCGGCCTGATGCACGCCGTGAACCCCAGCCGCGCAGTGTTTGACGACATCGACCCGCTGGCCTGGCAAGGCTTCGAATGGCGCGGCCGCACCTGGGCCTATCCGTATGCGCTGGACGCGGTCACGCTCATCTACAACAAGGCATTGGTCAGCCAGCCGCCCACCACCTTCGAGCAGGTGTTCGAGCTGGAGCAGCGTCTGGTTCGCCAAGGCCGGCACGCCCTGCTGTGGGACTACACCAACGCCTACTTCACCTGGCCCCTGATGGCCGCGCAAGGCGGCTACAGCTTCAAGCGCCTGCCCGACGGCCGCTACGACCCCACCGACATTGGTGTGGACAACGCCGGTGCACGCGCCGGGGCCGAGCTGCTGGCCCGCCTGCTGCGCGAAGGCGTGATGCCCGTGGGCGCCGGCTACCCAGAAATGGAAGCCGCAATGGCGCAGGGCAGGGTGGCCATGATGATCAACGGCCCCTGGGCCTGGGTGAACCTGAAGCGCGCCGGCATCAACTTCGGTGTGGCGCGCATTCCGGCCGTGGGTGGGCAGGCCGCACGGCCGTTCACCGGCATTCGCGGCTTCATCATCAACCGGGCCACGCGCCAGCGCGAGGTGGCGGTGGAGTTCATCGAGCACTGCCTGCTGAGCCAGGCCGGGCTGCGTTCCATTGACCAGGCCGAGCCGCTGGGCGCACCGGCCAGCAAGGCGTTTTATGCCGAGCTGCTGGCCCGGCCCGATGTGGGCCCCAAGGTGGCCGGCATCATGGCCTCGGCCCGCGACGGCGTGCTCACGCCGTGCATCCCCGAGATGGGCCGGTTCTGGTCGTCGATGAAATCGTCCTTGACCAACCTGAGTGAATCTCGCCAGAGCCCGGCCGAGGCCCTGGCTGCCGCGGCCCGCCGCATCCGGGAGGCCTCATGAGCGGGCTGATCGGCCGTTGGCAAACCTGGCAGCGCCCGGTGCTGGGCGTGCTGTGGAGCGCGCTGGTGCTGTGGGGCGTGGTGGCGGTGCACGCAGCGGGGCAGAGCCTGCTGGCGATGGTGCTGCTGGCGGTGGGCGGGCTGGCGGTGTGGACGTACCAGTCCAGCCGCAGTGGTGCCTTGCGCTACCTGCTGCCGGGCATTGCCACCGCGCTCATCTTCGTGATCTTCCCGATGCTCTACACCTTCGGGTTGAGCTTCACCAACTACAGCGCCCGCAACCTGCTGGAGCGTGACCGCGCACAGGCCCAGCTGCGTGAAGAAAGCCTGCAGGTGGCGGGCTCGCAGCGGGCCTTCAGCCTGCATGCGGCGGGCAGTGGCTGGCGTGTGCGCCTGGCGCCTGCGGCCGATAGCGCCGCCCCCGCAACCACGCTGCTGAGCGCCGCCGTGCCGCTGCAGGGTGATGCCCCGCTGGTGCTGGCCATGGTGCCCGCCACCGAGGCTGACCTGGCCGCCTTGGCACCCGCCGCACCGCTGCGTGAGCATGTGGACAAGCTGCCTGCCTTGCGCGCGTTGCAGCTTCAAATACAGCCGCAACAGCCGCCACAACAGCAGCCGCCCACCCTGCTGCGCCTCAGCTCCCTGCGCGAGTTCGCCCAGACCCAGCCGCTGTACGACAGCACGCCCGAAGGCGGCCTGCGTGACCGTGTCACCGGCACGGTCTACCTGCCTGATGAATCCGAAGGCTTCTTCACCAGCGCGTCGGGTGAGCAGCTGCAACCCGGCTTCCGCGTGAACGTGGGCCTGCGCCATTACCTGCGCATCTTCAGCGACGAGCGCTTCCGCGAACCCTTCGCCAGCGTGTTCATGTGGACGGTGGTGTTCTCGGCACTCACCGTGGTGGGCGCCACCGCACTCGGCCTGCTGCTGGCCGTGTTGCTGAACTGGGACGCGCTGGAATGCCGCCCCGCCTACCGGCTGGTGCTGTTCCTGCCGTATGCCGTGCCGGGCTTCATTTCCATCCTCGTGTTCAAGGGCCTGTTCAACCAGAACCTCGGCGAGATCAACCTCATCCTCAACGGCCTGTTCGGCATCAAGCCCGCGTGGTTCTCTGACCCGCTGCTGGCCAAGACGATGCTGCTCATCGTCAACATCTGGCTGGGCTTCCCGTACATGATGGTGCTGTGCTCGGGCCTCATCAAATCCATTCCGGCGGATCTGTATGAAGCCTCGGCCGTGGCCGGCGCCGGCCCGTGGGTGAACTTCAGCCGCATCACCATGCCGCTGATCCTCAAGCCGCTCACGCCGCTGCTCATCAGCGCCTTCGCATTCAACTTCAACAACTTCGTGCTGATCAGCCTGCTGACCGGCGGCGCGCCCGACCAGCTCGACACCGCGCTGCCGGCCGGCACCACCGACATCCTCGTCAGCTACACCTGGCGCATCGCCTTCCAGGATTCGGGCCAGCAGTTCGGCCTGGCTGCGGCCATCTCCACCGTCATCTTCCTGATCGTGGCGGCCATCACGCTGGTGCAGATGCGCACCACCCGCATCAATGACGATGCGCGCCCCTGACACCCCCGTGCCGCCGCGCCAAGCCTGAAGGAGCTGCCCATGGCCATCGTGCATTCCAAGGCCCAACGCTGGCGCAAGCTGGCGGCCCACCTGTTTCTGCTGGCGCTGTGCGCCACGGTGCTGTTCCCCTTCCTCATCGTCATTTCGGTGTCGCTGCGGCCGGGCAACTTTGCGGCCGGCTCGCTCATTCCAGAAGCCATCAGCTTCGAGCACTGGCGCTACGTGCTGGGCATGCCGGTGGCCGGGCCAGACGGCACGATGATCACGCCGGATTTGCCCGTACTGCGCTGGCTGTGGAACTCCATCAAGGTGGCCACGGTGTCAGGACTGGTGACACTGCTGCTGAGCACCACCGCAGCCTACGCGCTGGCCCGTCTGCGCTTCCGTGGGCGGCGCCAATTGCTGACCGGGCTGATGCTGATGCAGATGTTCCCGGCGGTGCTGGCGCTGGTGGCCATCTACGCCATCTTTGACCGCCTGGGCAGCGTGGTGCCGGCCATCGGGTTGAACACGCATGCCTCGCTGGTGCTGGCCTATTCCGGTGGCATTGCCATGCATGTGTGGACGCTGAAGGGCTACTACGACACCCTGCCGGTGGAGGTGGAAGAAGCCGCCCGCGTGGACGGCGCCACGCCCTGGCAAACCTTCTGGCGCGTGCTGCTGCCGATGGCCTTGCCCATCCTGGCGGTGGTCTTCCTGCTGGCCTTCATCGGCGCCATCATCGAGTACCCGGTGGCCTCGGTGCTGCTCAGCCAGCAAGACCAGCTCACGCTGGCCGTGGGCGCCAAACTGTTTGTCCACGAACACAATTTCCGGTGGGGTGATTTCGCTGCGGCGGCCATCCTCTCGGGCCTGCCCATCACGGCGGTCTTCCTGCTGGCCCAGCGCTGGCTCATCGCGGGCCTGGCGGCTGGCGGTGTCAAGGGCTGAGCCACCCGCAACCGGAAGCCGCCATGCAACGTCGTCACTTCAACATCGGCTGTGCGCTTGCGCCGGCCTTCTTCACTGCTGCTGCCATGAACTCGCCAACCGCTGCTGCCGCCACGCCCTTGTCTGATGACTTCGCCCATGTGCCCTGGTCACGCCAGGCCAACATCTACGAAGTCAACATTCGCCAGTACACGCCCGAAGGCACCATCAAGGCCTTCAGCGCGCACCTGCCGCGCCTGAAGGCCATGGGCGTCGACATCCTCTGGCTGATGCCGATCCAGCCCATCGGCAAGATCGAGCGCAAAGGCACGCTGGGCAGCTACTACTCGATCAGCGACTACACCGCCGTGAACCCCGAGTTCGGCACGCTCGACGACGTGCGCGCGCTGGTGGCGCAGGCGCATGCGCTGGGGCTGAAGGTCATCCTCGACTGGGTGGCCAACCACACCGCCTGGGACCACCCCTGGACCAGCGCCCACACCGATTGGTACAAGCTCGATGCTCAGGGCAATGTCTTCCCCGTCACCTTCAATGCCGGCACGCCGCAGGTGGAGTACTGGACCGACGTGGTGGCGCTGAACTACGACAACAAGGCGCTGTGGCGCGCCATGATCGATGCGATGCGCTTCTGGGTGGCGCAGGTCGATCTGGACGGCTTCCGGTGTGACGTGGCCGGCCTCGTGCCCACGCCGTTCTGGAATCAGGCCAGGCAAGAGCTGGACAAGATGAAGCCGATGTTCATGCTGGCCGAATGGGCCGAGCCTGACCTGCATGAGCAGGCCTTCGACATGACCTACGGCTGGGACCTGAGCGACGTGCTGCAGAAGGTGGCCAAGGGCACCGCTGACGCAAGTGCGCTGGCGGCCTGGGTGGCGCAGCCGCCGAAGGCATTTCCAAAGTCGGCCTATCGCATGCGCTTCACGAACAACCACGACATCAACTCGTGGCATGGCACCGACGCCGAGCTGTATGGCCCGGCCTGGAAGGCGATGACGGTGCTGGCCTTCACGCTGCCCGGCATGCCGTTGATTCTGGGTGGGCAAGAGAGCGGCCTGAACAAGCGCCTGGCCTTCTTCGAGAAAGACACCATGGACTGGGGCAGCTTTGAGCACCAGGCGTTTTATGCCGAGCTGCTGGCCCTGAAGCACCACAATGCGGCGCTGGCCAACGGCCAATACGGCGCCCCGGTGGAGGTGCTGAACACCAGCAATGCACAGGTGTTTGCCTTCCGCCGCGCGCTGGCTGGCAACAGCGTCAGCGTGGTGGTGAACTGCAGTGGGCAAGCGCAGGCGTTTCTGGGCGTTGCTGGCGCTGCCAAGCTGGATGCCTGGCAGTGGCATATCACGACCGATACCACGACCGTCGCCACTACGGCATGAGCGTGCCAGCCATGCTCGATGCCTACCGCCCCCTGTGGCACTTCACCGCGCCCACGAACTGGATCAACGACCCCAACGGCCTGATCTGGCTGGACGGCGAGTACCACCTGTTCTACCAGCACAACCCCTTTGGTGACCAGTGGGGCCACATGAGCTGGGGCCATGCGGTGAGCACCGACTTGCTGCACTGGCAGCACCTGCCGCTGGCCATTCCGGAAGATGAACGCGTGTCGATCTACTCAGGCAGCGTGGTGCTTGATGCGCACAACACCAGCGGCTTTGGCGGTGCGCCCAGCCAGCCCGTGCTGGTGGCCATCTACACCGGCTGCAAGCGCGTGCCCGAAGGCGGGCAGGGCCAGGAGCTGGCCTACAGCACCGACCGTGGCCGCACCTGGCAGAAGTACGCCGGCAACCCGGTGCTTGACATCGGCCTGCGAGATTTTCGAGACCCGAAAGTGTTCTGGCACGAGCCCACCGCCCGCTGGGTGATGGCCGTGGTGCGGCCCGACGACCACCAGGTGAGCTTCTACGCATCGCCCAACCTGAAGCATTGGCAACACCTGAGTGATTTCGGGCCGGCCGGTGAAGTGGGCGGCATCTGGGAATGCCCGGACCTGATCGAAATGCCTGCTGGCCGCACTGACGAGCCGCGCCGCTGGGTGCTGAAAGTCGACACCTTTGCCGGCCACCCGGGCGGCACCGGCGCGCAGGTGTTCATCGGCCACTTTGATGGTGAACGCTTCACCGCCGAAGCACCCACCGAGCCCCACGGCCTGTGGGTAGACCACGGCTGCGACTTCTACGCCGCGCTCAGCTGGGCTGACCTGCCCGCAACCCACGGCGCGCCCGTGTGGGTGGGCTGGATGAACAACCACGCCTACGCCAAGCACACGCCCACGGCGCCCTGGCGCGGGGCGATGACGGTGCCGCGCGAGTTCTTCCTGCGTGACACGCCGCGCGGCCCGCGCGTGGGCCAGCGCCCCTGGCCCGGCCTGGCCGCGCTGCGTGGTGAGCCCCGCACCTGGCCGCAGATCAGCCTGAACCACACCGCCGATGACGCGGGCGACGGCAGCGTGCAGGAGGTTGACCTGGGCGGGCTGGACGGCCGCAGCATCGAGCTGCAATGGGACATCAGCGCGGCCGATGCCACGCAGTTCGGCCTGCGCGTGCGCTGCGGCCCCGGCCAGCACACCGTGGTGGGCGTGGACCGCAGCCGCAACGTGCTGTTCATTGACCGATCCATGTCAGGCGCCGTGCCCGATGAAACCCGCTGGGCCGGTGCCCGCGAAGCCCCGCTGCCCACCGGCCCGCTGCGCCTGCGCGTGCTGCTGGACCGCTGCTCTGTGGAGGTGTTCACCGGCGACGGCGCAGCCTCGCTGACCGAGCTGATCTTTCCTGATGACGCCAGCCGCGGCGTGCAGCTGTATGCCCACGGCGGCAACGTGCGGCACAGTGCGTTGACGGTGTGGCCGCTGGCCCCGAGCAAGGCCGAAGCAGCCACCCCCAACGGAGCCCCCGCATGAAGGTACTGGTGACTGGACTGAACGGCACCCTGGCGCCCAAGCTGGCGGCGCTGCTGCGCCACCAAGGCCACGAGGTGCTGGCCTGGCAACGTGACATGCTGGACGTGAACAACGAAGCCGCCGGCCGCGACTGGCTGGACGCACAAGGCGTGCAAGCCGTGGCGCACCTGGCCATGGGTGATGCGCACTGGGCCGGCTGGATGGCGTGGTGGGCTGCGCAACGCGGGCTGCCGTTTGTCTTCACCAGCACGGCCATGGTGTTTCACCACGAGCCCGACGGCCCGCACCAGGTGGGCGACGCCACCACCGCGCAAGACGACTACGGCCGCGGCAAGGCGCTGTGCGAACAAGCCGTGCTGCAGGCCCACCCACACGCCGTGGTGGCCCGCATTGGCTGGCAGATAGACCTGACGGCCACCGGCAACAACATGCTGCGCGCGCTGGACGACTGGCAAGCCCGCGACGGCCGCATCGGCGCCAGCACCCTGTGGCGCCCCGCCTGCTCGTTCATGGACGACACCGTGGCCGCACTGGCGCAATGCCTGCGCCTGGACGGCGCCAGCCCTTCACCGCACACCCCTGCGGGCTTGATTCACCTGGACAGCAACGCGCAGGACGGCTGGAACTTCGCGCAGGTGGCTGAGGCGCTGGGAAAGGCGGCTGGCCGAGGCTGGCAGGTGGTGCCAGAGGCGGGGTATGCGCATGACCAGCGGTTGATGCCGGGGGTGGGGCAGGGGGTGGTGTTGCCGGGGTTGAAGGGGAAGTTGGTGCGGCTTAAGCGCCTGTAATGGTGTGGGTAATCGGCGGGCGCCAGTTTTGGCGTGCTGACTGGTGAGAGCGGCGCGCTTGACGCCGCAACTCTAGGCCCACGAAAGGCGATAGCGTTCGATTGGTGCACGTTGACCGACTGCAAGGCGGCGAATGCTGCGTTTGCCGCGCGCGCACCGAATGACGACTGCACGGCGGACTGCTACCCTTCGGTCGAAGTCGTCGTCGTCGTCGACGTCGACGACTCGATTTCGCGTGTGCAGTGGTTACCGTCTTTCGCGTGAGACCGCGATGACCGCCGCCGCGATCTGAATGGTCGTTCTTGCACAGGCGTTCCGTCCGAGATGGTTTCGCCAACATGCAATGCGCCTCCAAGGCGAGTTCGCCACCGGTCCGCCAAGGCGCCCGTATGTCCGCTGAACCGCCCGACCTCAAACCTGCCCCCCACAGTCCGAGGAGCCGATGCTCCCACTTTGGGCGACCGAGTTCGACGTTCGAAGTATTGACTGGCCACTGCGCAAATCAAAAGTCGTCGAGGCCTGAGAAGGCTTCAAACGCGTTCAGTCCGATGCGGTGAAGGGCATCAGCTCGCCCTCTGTTGGATCTATTGCCGTAGGGCTGAACGCGGAGGGCAATTAGGTTGCAATGTACTTACGGCGCTGCCGCCGCAGCCACTGCGGGAATCGAAAGTGGCACAGCATTGTGCGTTTTCGCATGCTGGTCGATCACGTCCGAAAACCGGTCGAGGATGGCCTTGAAACCGTTGAAATCAATCTTGTCTGCATTGGGCTGGACGACTTTGTAGGCGAAGTCTGCCTTGCCGTAATGCGTTTTCGAGTCAAACTTGTTCGAAGGGTCGAAAGGCTTGCCTTTGTACTGGATCGCTCGCGTGGCCGAATCGAAAAAGTCTTCGATCATCGACGCTTTAGTTGTCAGTAGAGGTGTCGGGACGACGTACAAGTTGCCGATGATGTGAATGAATGGTTCTGTTCCCGTCGGCTTGGTGCCGGTAAGTCGCTGAATCGTGTTGTAAACAGGAGCGGCTCCGCTGTCATTGTCGATCAGCACGATGATCGGATGTAACTTGCCTGGTGCTCTGAAGCGCCCGATTTCCGCCGCATAGGTACGCATGAAGTTCCCTACGTCATTGCTTCCGCCGTTTACACCCAGTATGCGACCTGTGCTGTTGCCAGCGTTCCTAGACTGATGCTTTCGAGTCTTCTTGCCTGGGTACTTGAACCGGCGGATTGTCAATGTGATCTTTCCGGAGGAACCAACCGTTGCCAGTTTTGGATAGAGCGTTGCGAGACTACGGATCGCATGCGCGATGTAAACGTTGTCGGTCTTGCCTTCGCACATCACGATCGGGGTAGTCGCTGCGTAGAAATCCTTGTAGAGCAGGAAGCGCCGGTACATCAGCTCCTTGCTCGTCAGCGAGATTCCAGATGCCTTGGGTAAAACGCTCTTATTGGAGAGGTCAACTCCGTCGATGAATGCCAGCATGCCGTGAAGCTGCGTCAGCCTGCCGAGCGTCTTAATTGTCGACTTAACACCCGCGGAATCTGTGGTCGTATATTCGAAATCAAAGCTCCCGGTCGAAAGCAGACGATGGACCATGGCGCGCACAGTGTGCCGGTACTCTTGGCGGACATTGACCTTGCTGTTGACAACGAGTCCCGTGACCTCTTGGCGTGAGTCACGGTACTGCATGCGCGTCTTATTCGTATTGATCGCGAAGCCTGACTTTGTCACTAGCCGTCCCAGTTCCTTGCCGGGTTCCCAGACGTGTTCGTTCCCGACCGCACTTCTTGCCACCATACTAGGGAACGCTTGCTTGTTCGTCGAGAATGTTAGATCGTCGGCATAGCGCGTGTACGTGCAACCTGTTAACGTCGCAAGGCGCACTAGATGAATATCGAGCACGTGCCCTATCAGGTTCGAGATGACTGGGGAGCATGGGCTACCTTGCGGAAGCGCTCTCTGGTAGCAGGCAATCTGCGCCAGTATGGTTGCAACTTTCGGCTGCAACGCAAAGTTCTTATCTTTCAGGAAGAAGCCGCGCACGCGCCCAAAGTTAATCGTGCCGAAGAAATCTTCGAGGTCGAGGTTAAAGACAAACCTCTTGTTCCGATGCTGACGGGCATTCGTGATGATCGAGCGCTTGCGCTTGAAACCGTGCGCGATGCAATCAGGCTGCTTGTCGTCGTCGCTGCGCTTGTTGGTTCTGTTGATTTCGTCGACGCAGTTCTGAAGCACGTCGGCGAGCCGCCGCTGCAGCAGCTTTAGCGGGCCTACGGGAGCGGCGATCTGGCGGGTACCGCCAGATCTCTTCGGTATGTCGAACGTCCTGTACTTGGTAGCTTCGGAACAGACGTAGAGCAGGTAGGACAGCGCAGAGGGCTTGAATCCAAGGATGGCTGCAACGTCGTGCAACGTGCTTGCAGATTTGAGCGCTGTCAGTTGCGACATCTTGAACCGATGGAGGTGGACCTAGTGGCACTCTCTCGCGAGACGCAGAGATCCTCAAGGAATCACTGTAGAGGAGATAGTCGAGGAGCATAGCTCCAGACATTGCTTTCACATGCCACGAAACATGGCAAAAAATCTGCCACTAAGCCCAATTTCAGTATACCCGAAGGCCGCAAGTGAAAGCGCAAGAAAGGGGCGTTATATCGTCAAATTGCCATGGCGCATTTGACTTTGATGCTCTCCCTTACAGGCTCGAACTTCAGGCTTCGGTGCAACGAACTCGCTGTGGATAACATCGATTGGCGGCTCGGCTTGGCGAATCAGACTGCACCACCCGTGCTGCACGTTCACTTTGATGCAATGCTACATCGTTGCTTGCCTACATCTATTCTGTTCTCGGCAGCGGCAAGATCACCGCCTTTTGCACTCGAGCTGCGAACTGCAGCGATGCGTCCGAAGCTGCCCGCCGAAATTTGCGGGCAGCTGTGTAGCGACTGCGACCCCTGGGCCCCTCGTCCAGCTTGACTGCTCCCGCCGCAAAGTAGGGCGCGCAAGCTACAGTACGCACGTATTTGCCACGGGCGCAGGAGTGATAGTGATACTCGAACACATCGATAAGATTGGTGCTGTACTTGTTCAAGAGCTGACCAGCAACAAGACCCCCGAGTCCAAGTCGCTTGAGTTCAAGCGCGCGCTACCGGGAACCAGTGACGGCGACAAGCGCGAGTTCTTGAAGGACGTGTGTGCGATGGCCAATTCCGTTGGCGGCGACATTGTCTATGGGGTAGATGAACATGACGGGTCGGCCGTGGCCTTGGCGCCGATCACGGGCGAAGCCGGAGACGCCGCCAAGCGCAGACTGGGCCAGCTGCTAGATGCTTGCGTTGAGCCTCGCCTCCGAGGCTGCCGATTCCATATAGTAGAAATCGGAACAGATGGGTATGTGCTGGTGCTGCGAATACCTAAATCTCAAATCGGCCCGCACCGTTACAGCCATCAAAGCCAGATCCGTTTCCCGATTCGAAACGAAACCCACGTGAGCGATATGAGCTACGAGCAACTGCGTGCTGCCTTTGACCGTACAGCGACTCTCTCAGAGCGCGCGCGCGATTTTAGAGCCAAGCCTGTTAAAGCCATCGAAGATGGCCGCGGCGGAAAGAATGTTGCTGGCGGGACTGCAGTTGTAGTGCATGTGATGCCACTCGCAAGTATGAGCGGTCAGGAAGAAGTCGACATCCTTTCAGCTAAGAAGAGGTACCTAGAGCTGGCCCTCAGTACTTTCGGAAGCTTTGGTAGCACCCTGAATCTGGATGGGTTGTTCGTCTATCAGACAACCGGCCGAGAAGAGTTGTATAACTATCTGCAGCTCTATCGGTCAGGCGCCGTGGAGATCTATGGGTCGCCTTTTGCGATGGAGCGGGGTGACCAGACCTTCATCCCCTCGCAAGACTTGGCGACTTTCTTGCACGAGGCGATTGGCAAAGCGCTCGCGACACCAGCTAAGTTCGGCATATCTGGCGGCGCATACCTAGGCATCTCACTATTGGAGGTTGAAGGCCATGTACTTGGAGTGGGGCAGACATTCAACATGCGCTACAAGGCGATAGCTGATAGACGGCACCTTATATTGCCAGAGCGCTGGGTTGAAAATATCGACGACTTCCGCGTCGACGACGTCGTAAAGCCTCTCCTTGACATGCTGTGGCAATGCTTTGGAATTGAGCAATGCTTGTACTACGACGACACGGGGAATTGGTCACCAAATCGTGGATTTAGGTGAACCGACTTGAGCCCTAAAGATCCGGTAAGGCCGAGGCCTAACTTCGCACGAAGTGCTTGGCGGCTACTGCTTGCGTGAAGGCGTCCAACTGACTCGCCTTTGCAGCGCTAGGCAGCCTTTGCAGAACCCCCTTGAACAACCAAAGCTGCTAGGGCCTTGTCTCAAGCCCGGACGCTCCTACGAGGTGCGCGCACATAGATGCAGGCAAATCTACGGTGAAAACTGGAGATGGATCCGCTAGTTCCGGGGCTACTACTACTGACCTTTACGCTTCGCCATGAACACACCCACCAGCGCTTGCGTCGAACTCACCGTTGACGCGAGCATCGCAGGCCGGAAGACCCGTGCCGACTGGCAGGCGCTCAGGGGGCGCCTTGCTCAAGGTGAGGCACACTGGGATGAGGCCTTCAATGATTTCTACAGGCAGCGACTTGAGAGCCGCTACCTGCGCCCGATCATGGCCATCCAACAGCTTGGCGCCTTAGAGGGCGAAGGATTCGCCATTGCTGCCCTGCAGTGCACGCTGATCGAGTTCTTGGAGTCAACCGAGCAAGGCATCAACTATGTCCACCGCAAGCCCGATCCAACGCTTTTCCAGTATTCGCGAAGCGGAGAGATTTTCAAGTCGTTTCTGACGAGGCGGCGGCCTTTTTCGGATTGTTTCGACGAGGAGGCAGCAACGAGCTTCTACGAAGGCATACGCTGCGGGTTGCTCCATGAGGCACGCACTCATAACGGCTGGCGCATATGGGGCAGGACGGCGCTCAAAGGACAAATCGCTGATGTAGCTAACAAGGTCGTCAACCGAGACAGCTTTCAAGCCGCGTTACTTCAATACATCGCAGAATATGGGGCAAGGCTGCCAAAGGAGCCTGATCTCCAGGCGGCATTTTTTCGCAAGTTCGACGTATTGTGAGCCTTTAGCATTTAACAGTGCATTTAGCATCCGCGCACGGAAAAATCAGCCGTTACATGGCAGTAGCGGCCCCATTTTGGGCTGTAGAGGTCGCTCGTAACCGGACCTCCGAAACCTTCGCATCGGGTATCGACACAACTCAAAACCAAAGCGCCCCAAATATCCCAACATTCATCGCCACATTGAACGCCGCATGCGCCACCACCGCCGGAAACACCGACCCGCTGCGCTTGCGGATCACCGCAAACCCCCAAGCAGTCGCCGCCATCAGCCCCACCCAAATCGCCCCTGACAGCACGTGAACGCCCAGGCCGGTTGAACCCCAGAACAAGCCGTGGTGGCAAAGGTGCACCACCCCAAACGCACCGCATTCCCATGCGGTGCTCGCCCTCTCACTCAGCCGCATTTCAAGCGTGCGCCGCAGCACCCCTCTGAAGAAGATCTCTTCGCCGATGGGGCTGAACAGGGCGGCGGGCAGGGTGAACGCCAGGTGCAGCATGGGCAGTGAGAAGCCCGTGGTGTTCATCGCGCGCTGGTAGCTGGCCGCTACGCTGACGATCCAGTTGTCTGCCGTGGTGCCGAACAGGGCCATGCCGAGCAGGAAGCAGGCGGTGGCGGCGCTGATGCCAAACGCCAACGCCCAGCCGTAGCTGTTGAGTGGCCGCGAAGGCGCTTTGAGTCCGATTTGCGCGCGGCCGTCTTTGCTCAGCAGCACCCACGGCGTGATGACCATGAGCACGAAGCTCAGTGGCAGCAGGGCGCGCCAGGCAGCAGGCCCCAAGGTGCCCACCACGCGCATCGCCGCGAACAGCAGCCCCAGCCCAATCACGCCCCACAGGGCGGCGGCAGGGCTGATGCGCGGGCGGAATGGGAACGCTGGGGCCGGCGGCTGCTGCATGTGGGCGGTGACGGGGTGGGCGGTTGGCTCTGCAGGCTTCGACTCAGGCGATCTCTGGCGAGGTCTTGCAAATCAGCGCACCAGCTTCACCGGCCGGCCTTGCGAGCGCGGGCCACTTTGTGCAGCAGTTCAATCAGCATGGCCCGCTCAGCACCACTCAGGGTGTCGATGGCCTCTTGTTCGGCCGCGTGCAGCGCGGCAACACACCGGGCCACGGCAGCCTGGCCCTCGTCGGTCAGGCGCAGCAACTGCACGCGTGCGTCTTGGGTGCTGCGGGTGCGTGCCACCCAGCCACGCGCCTCCAGCTTGTCCAGCCACATGGCAATGTTGGGCGGCGTCATCGCCAGCGCTTGCGCAAGCTGCTTGGCGCTCACGTCGGGGTTGCTGCGCACCAGCGACAGCAGGCTGAACTCCACCTTGCTCAGGCTCTCGGGTGTGGCCACCAGGCGCTTGAAGATGTGGTTGGTCACCACGGTGGCCTGCGCCAGCTGATAGCCCAGGATGTTGTGCAGCTCCGGCTCGGCGAGGTGGCCTCGCGGTGTCTGGTCCGGGCTGGAGGAAAGGGCTTTGCGGGGCATGAAGGTGCGTATTCGGTTCAGTGATTGACTTAGTTGGTGTGCTTTTGCTCAGTGAAAGCCCGGTATATCGATCTGAAATAGATAAGCAGAATAACTATTAGCCGGTTTCGCCTCGCCTGACATCAGGGCGCCCCGGCACACACGACACGACACGAGGAGACTCCATGCACGCACACCGCTTCCCCGCCCGACGGACAAGTATCGCCGCGCTGGCTTGCTGCGCCCTGAGCGCGGCGGCTCATGCAGCACCCGCCCAGCCCGCCACCTTCCAGGGCGCTTGCGAAGACCTGCCCGCACGCCTGACCGGCCTGGCCAACACGGTCATCACGGCCAGCACCACCGTGGCCGCCGGCGCGCTGCAGCTGGCGGGTCAGCCGGTGGCCGAGCACTGCCGTGTGACCGGCGCCATGAACACACGCGTCAGTCCGGTGGATGGCAAGACCTACGCCATCGCCTTCGAGATGCGCCTGCCGAAGGGCTGGAACGGCCGCTTCTTCCACCAGGGCAATGGCGGCATCGACGGCGCGGTCGTCACCGCCACTGGCGCATTGGGTGGTGGCCCGCGCACCGGGGCGTTGATGCAGGGCTTTGCCGTGCTTTCGTCGGACGCCGGCCACACCCTGGCCCAGGGCGGCCCGGCCTTTGGTCTGGACCCCCAGGCGCGGCTGGACTACGGCTACCAGGCGGTGCGCTCGCTCACGCCGATGGCCAAGCAGCTGATCACCGCCGCCTATGCGAAGGGGCCGGACAGCAGCTACTTTGGCGGCTGCTCCAACGGCGGGCGCCACGCTTTGGTGGCCGCCGCGCGTGCGGCGCAAGAGTACGACGGCTTCCTGGCTGGTGCGCCGGGCTACCGCCTGCCGCTGGCCGCACTGGCCAACATCTGGGGGGCGCAGCGCTATGCCACCGTGGCCACCGGTGACACCAAGACGGCAGCCGGTCTGGAAACCGCCTTCACCTCGGCCGAGCGCAGCCTCGTCGCCAACGCGGTGGTCGCCCGCTGTGACGCGCTGGACGGCGCAGCCGACGGCATGGTGCAAGACACCGCTGCCTGCCAGAAGGTCTTCCGGCTGCGGCAAGACGTGCCCACCTGCACCGCCGCCACCGGCCGCGATGGCAGCTGCCTGACCAAAGACCAGAAGTCGGTCGTGGCCTCGATCTTCAAGGGCGCCACCACCAAGAGCGGCACACCGTTCTACGCTGGCTTCCCGTATGACGGGGGCACGGGCGCATCGGGTATCGCCTCTTGGGAATTTGGCGCGCCGCTGACCCGTGATTCGGGCGCCGTGGGTGCGATCTTCAAGGTGCCGCCAAGCGCGCTGGCACTGAGCGACGGCCCAACCTTCTCGATGACGCTGGACGTGGACCAGGCGCTGGCTGAGCTTTACGCCACCAACGCCACCTACACCGAGTCGGCCATGGACTTCATGACCCCGCCCAGCGACAAGGACCTGGGTGAGCTGCGTGACCGCGGTGGAAAGATCATGGTCTATCACGGCGTGAGCGACCCCATCTTCTCGGTGACGGACACCGAAGCCTGGTACCGCCATCTGCTGAGCAGCTCTGGCGGCAAGACCTCGGCCTTTGCGCGTCTGTACCGCGTGCCCGGCATGGGCCACTGCTCGGGTGGCCCCGCCACCGATCAGGTGGACTTCCTCAGCCCGTTGGTGGCTTGGGTGGAGCAGGGCGTGGCGCCCCAGGCCCTGGTGGCCACGGCACGTGGCGCCGGCAACGCCGGTGGCGTCAATGCCGATGTGCCTGCCAGCTGGGCTGCTGACCGCACCCGCCCGCTGTGCCCCTTCCCGCAAGTGGCACGTTACAAGGGCAACGGCGATGTGGAGCGCGCTGAGAACTGGTCCTGCCAGTCGCCCAAGGTGCTGAGCACGGCAGCCGTCAGCAGCCGCCGCTGAGCCCGGTGGGCCGGCCGTGCGTGGCGCTCGCGCTCAGCGGGCGCACCACGGCTGGTTGCAGGCCCGCCAAGCCGCAGCTCAACGCACCTCAGCGCCCCGTCAACACCACCCCAAACCGCGCGGGCAGCGTCAGCGTCAGTCGGCCGTTCTTGGCCTTCACGGCGGCACCGCCCAGCGCGTCCTTCCAGGCTTGCGGCGCACCGGCGGGCACGTCCACTTGCACGTCGATGGCGTGGTCGGCGTTGTTGAAGGCGGTGATGGCCCAGTCTTTGCCCAGCTGGCGGCCCAGCACCAGGGTGTGCGTGCCCACCTGCAGCGGTGCCAGCAGCGTGCCGCGGCGCAACACGGGGTGGGCGTGGCGCATGGCGGTGAGTTGCTTCATCTGCGCCAGCAGGGCCACGTCAGGCTGGCCACCTTCGTCGGCCCAGGGGTAGGGGCGGCGGTTGTCGGGGTCGTCGCCGCCGGCCAGGCCCACTTCGTCACCGTAGTAGATGGTGGGGGCACCGGGGTAGCTCATCTGGAACAGCCAGGCCAGCGATTGCTTCTGCTTGGCGGTGCGCACCACGGCGGCATCGTCACTGTCTTTGTGCCAGCCGAAGTGGTGCACCGAGCGCGCCTGGTCGTGGCTTGAAAGCAGGTTCATCAGCGCATGGAAGGCCTGCGGCGGATAGGCTTCGCGCATCAGCTCCAGGTTGGCCACCAGCGCACGGCTTTCGCCGCCATTGGCCCATTCCAGCAGCGCGTTGCGGAAGATGTAGTTCATGGTCGAGTCGAAGCTGTCGCCCAGGAAGTACTTCGATGAATCGAACCAGGTTTCCGCAACCGTCAGCGCATCCGGCTTGTGGGCCTTGATGGCGGCGCGCCACTCACGCCAGAAGTCGTCGGGCACCCAAGGGGCCACGTCCATGCGCCAGCCAGAGGCGCCGCGGTCCAGCCAGGTTTGCATCAGGCCGGTCTTGGCGCCGTAGGCAAACTTGCGGAAGTCGGGCGACTGCTTGTTGATTTCCGGCAGGTCCTTCACGCCCACCCAGCCCTTGTATTGCAGGTCGGGGTTGGTTTGTGAGGGGTCGAGGCTGAACCAGTCGGCCCAGCGTGAGGCGGTGTTGGCGCGGGCGCCGTCAAACGCACCACCGGCCGGGAAGTTGCCGAAGCGGTTGAAGTACACCGAGTCACTGCCCACATGGTTCAGCGAGGTGTCTGGCACCACCCGGATGCCGCGCTTGGCGGCCTCGGCGCACAGGCGCTCGAAGTCGGCGTTGCTGCCAAAGGCGGGGTCGATCTGGTGGTAGTCGGCGGTGTCGTACTTGTGGTTGCTGGCCGCGCGGAACACCGGCGTCATGTAGATGGTGTTGGCGCCCAGCTCGCGGATGTAGTCGAGCTTCTGGATGATGCCTTCGAGGTCACCACCAAAGAAGTCGTTGTTGTAGGTGTCGTCCGAGCCGTCACCGCTGCCCGGCACATAGGGCTTGCCAATCCAGCTCGGGTGCTTTTCCACGGCCTTGTTCTGGTAGCGGGCCACGTCGGGCTGGGGGTCGTTGCGCTTGTCGCCATTGCGGAAGCGCTCCGGGAAGATGTAGTACCAAACCACATCGGCCGCCCACTCGGGCACCTTGAAATCAGCCGCGTGAATGGTCTGGCGGAAGCGGCGCACGCGGCGCAGCGCTTCGGGCTGGCGTTCCACCGTGGCTGCGCCCATCGAGCCGCGCTCACGCGTCCAGTGGATGGTGTCGCGGTTGTTCTGCAGCGCGTAGTGGCGGCCGTCAATCTCCACATCAAACCAGTAGCCCCACACGCCGATCTCGTCGAAGCGGTGGCTGGCGGTGAAGCGCTCTTCGCCCGCCTTGGTTGAGGCACCGCGCTTCAGCGGCACGCGTTGGGCTTCGGTGTACTCCAGCACTTCCTGGTTACCTTCCAGGCGGCGGCGCTCGATCACCAGCGTCACCTTGCTCACCCCCGGCAGGGCGGTCACGCTGAAGTCGATCTGGCTGCCCTTGGGGGCCGCGCCAAAGGGCTTCTTGTAGGCGGCATGGCGCGAGTCAAAACGCAGGCT
Organism: Burkholderiales bacterium PBB6; assembly: GCA_002255925.1. Taxonomy (GTDB): domain Bacteria; phylum Pseudomonadota; class Gammaproteobacteria; order Burkholderiales; family Burkholderiaceae_C; genus Ideonella; species Ideonella margarita. The sequence continues at coordinate 367,995 of NKIH01000004.1, forward strand.
CAGCGCCACCGGGTTGGTGATGGGCGCGGCGTGCGGGTCCACAAAGCTGCGCGGGCCGAGGGTGAGCGTGGCGGGTTGGCCGGCGCCGGTTACTTGCAGGCGCAGGGTGTGCTCGCCGTCAAACACCATCACATGGTTGACGGTGTGGCTGCCGTTGCCGAAGGTGGTGGCATCGGTCCAGGCGGCATCGGCCACCTTGAACTCATGCCGGCCCTTCAGATCGATGTTCAGGTAGTAGGCGTCGCACTGGTACTGGAAGGCGTAGTCGTCCATCGCCCCCCAGTTGTTCATCGTGCCGCGCACATACAGCTCGGTGGTGCCCAGCGGGGCGGGCGTGCAGCGGGCATCAGCGGCCGAAGCCAGCGGCGCTGCGCCAGACAAGGCAGACGAGATCAAGGACATGAGCAGACGATGTTTCATGGAGTGCGCTTGTAGGGCGAATAACCGTTGAGTGGCTCGAACACGGGTTGCAGCACGCGCACGCCGCCGGCGGGCACCAGCACGCGCAGCAAGCCGGCGTCCAGTGAGGGGCGCTGGGTTTCGCTGGCCGGCGGGGTGCCCACCAGGTCCTTGAACTGCGTCGCGTTCATCAGTGAACGGTTGGTGAGCAGCACGGTTTCGGTCACGTCGTGGGCGTGCGGGTTGGCCAGCACGATGACGCTGTCGAGTGCGCGGTCGGTGTGTCGCTCGAAGGCGAACAGCTGCTCGGCCACCACCGCGCGGTAGTCACCCACGCGCAGGGCGCGGTGGGTTTTGCGCAGGCCGATGAGCTGGCGCGTCCAGGTGAGGGTGGGGTGGCCGGCGTCGATGACGTCCCAGCGCATCGGGGCGCGTTGCTGCGGGTCGCCGTCGCCCAGGGTGTCAATCTCGCCGCCTTGCCACAGGTTGGGCGCACCGGGCAGGGTGAACTGCAGCACCTGGGCCAGGCGGCGCTGGCGCTCATCAGGCAGGCGGCTGGCCAGGCGGGGCAGGTCGTGGTTGTCGAGCAGGGTCCAGCTGCGCAGCAGGGGCTCGATGCCGGTGTCGGCAATCGTGCGCTCGATCATGCGCTGGGCCAGTGCGGGGCTCAGCTTGCGCTCGGCCATGTCGAGCAGAACGCGGCGCCAGGTGAAGTTCATCACCCCGTCGAGCGGGCCGTCGGTGCCCACCCATTGCGCGGGGTAGTTGACGATCTCACCGATCACCAATGAGTCTTTGCGCTCGGCGTGGGCCGCGCGGGTCAGGTCGGTCAGGTAGGTGGTGCCCAGCTCGAAGGCGGTGTCAAGGCGCCAGCCGTCCACGCCGTCACGCAGCCAGCTGCGCACCACCGAATCGCGCTCTTGGTACAGGTGCGCGCGAACGGCCGGGTTCTCCAGGTTCAGCTCGGGCAGGTTCACCGCGCCCCACCACACGCGCGCATTGCCGGTGGCAGCAAACTCAGGGCCGATGTAGAACCAGCTGCGGTACGGGCTTTGCGGGTTGGCCTCGGCCGAGCGGAACGCGGCAGAGTTGCGGCCCATGTGGTTGAACACACCGTCAAGCACCAGCTTCATGCCGCGCTGGTGCAGGTCACCGGCCAGCGCCTTCACATCAGCGCGCGTGCCGTATTCAGGCGACACCTGCTGGTAGTCGAGCGCGTCGTACTTGTGGTTGGTGTAGGCCAGGTGGATCGGGTTCAGGTAGAGCACGTCTGCGCCCAGCGTTTGCACATGGCCGAGGCGCGTGCGCAGGCTGGCCAGGTTGCCGCCCCAGAAGTCGATCTCGTGGCTCCACACCTTGGCGTCTGGCAGGTAGGTGCCGGTGGTGGGCAGCTCATGCCATTCACGCAGGCGCTTGGGCGGTGGCAGCAGGGCTTGCTGTGCGGCGCGGTCAGCCGGTGGGGCATAGCGGTCGACCCACACCTGGTAAACCACCGGGCCAACGCGCCAGTCGGCTTCGCGGGCGGTGTACACCGAGCTGCCGGAGGCAGCAGGGGAAGCAGAGGCAGCGGGCGCAGCATGGGTCATGGTGGTTCCAGCCAGGGCGAGCGAAGCCAGCACCGAGGCGACACCGCGGCGCGATGAGGGGGTGGTTGTCATGGTCAGCCTTTGACGCCGCCGGCGGTCAGGCCAGACACGATCCAGCGTTGGGCAGCGAGGAACACCAGCGTGATCGGCAGGCCCGACAGCACGGCAGCCGCCGCGAAATCGCCCCACAGGTAACGCTGCTCGTAGAGGTAGTACTTCGAGCCCACGGCCAGCGTGAGGTTGGGCTCTTCACGCAGCAGCACCGAGGCCACCGGGTACTCGATGATCGTGCCGATGAAGGCCAGCACGAACACCACCATCAGGATGGGCACGGCCATCGGCAGCAGCACGCGCCAGAAGGCTTGCCAGCTGGTGGCGCCGTCGACTTTGGCGCATTCCTCGATCTCGGTGGGCACCGTGTCGAAGTAGCCCTTGATCGTCCAGATGTGCATGCCGATGCCGCCGAGGTAGGCCACGATCAGGCCGCCGTGGGTTTCAACACCCAGCCACGGCACGTAGCGGCCGATGCCTTCGAAGATGGCGTAGATGGCCACCAGGGCCACGGCCACCGGGAACATCTGCAGCAGCAGCATGCTGTTGAGAATGCCGTTCTTGAAGCGGAACTGCAGACGCGCGAAGCCGTAGGCCGCGGTGGTGGAGAGCGCCACGATCAGCAGCGCCGAAATGGTGGCGATCTTGATCGAGTTCCACAACCACAGCAGCACCGGGAACGGCGGCACTTTCACCGTGCCATCGGGCAGCGTCACGGGGATGCCGAGCGCCAGCTTCCAGTGCTCCAGGCTGATGGTGCTGGGGATGAGCGAGCCGGTGGCGAAATTGCCCGGTCGCAGCGAGATGCTGATGATGGCGAGCAGCGGGAACAGCGTCACGCCGATCAGCAGCCACAAGCCCAGGTGGGCGCCAAGAATGCGCCAGCGCTGGCTCTTTCCGGTCACGATGGCCATGGTGTCACGCCTTCCGTTGGTCGTTGGACTGGGTCAGCTTCAGGTTGGCCAGCGAGAGCAGGGCCACGAGGAAGAAGATGACGGTCGAGATGGCAGCAGCCAGGCCGAAGTTCGCACCGGCGTCGGTGAAGGCGATGCGGTAGGTGTAGCTGACCAGGATGTCGGTGGTGCCGGCGGGCAACTTGGTGTTGAGGTAGTCAGGCCGGCCGTCGGTGAGCAGGCTGATCAGCACGAAGTTGTTGAAGTTGAAGGCGAACGCGCTGATGAGCAGCGGCGTCAGCGGCTTCACGATCAGCGGCGCGGTGATCTTGAAGAAGTTGGTCAGCGGCTTGGCGCCGGCAATGGCCGAGGCTTCGTACAGGTCCGCCGGGATCGCCTTGATCAGGCCGGTGCACAGCACCAGGAAGTACGGGTAGCCCAGCCAGGTGTTGACGATCAGCAGCATCGACTTGGCCAGCGTCGGATCAGCGAACCAGGCGGGCTTGATGCCGAAGGCGGCGTCGAGGATGGCGTTGATCTCGCCGAAGTTCTGGTTGAACAAACCCTTGAACACCAGGATGGAGATGAAGCCCGGCACGGCGTACGGCAGGAACAGCAGCGTGCGGTAGAGCGTGCGGTACTTCAGCGCTTCCCAGTTCAGCAGCACGGCCAGCGTCATGCCGATGGCGGTGGAGAACACGACCGTCAGGCCGGCAAACACCACGGTCCAGATGAAGATGGACGCGAAGGGGCCGCGCATGTCGGGGTCACCAAACAGCCGGGTGTAGTTCGCCAGGCCCACGCCCACCTTGAAGCCCGGCTGCAGGCGGCCGGCCTGGGCGTTGGTGAAGTAGCCGGTGTTGTGGTCAGGCGTGAAGATCAGGCCGGTGGCCACCTGCTTCAGGCCGCCATCAGGCTGGGCTTGCCACACGGGGGTGAAGGGGCCGAACTCACGCAGGCCGGCATAGGCCAGCACGGCGCCGCCGGGCACTTGCAGCTTCAGGCTGCGCAGGCCGTCACGCAGGGCGATCACGCCGCGGATGTCGAGGGCTTCGCCGAGTTCGGCGTCGGTGCCCGCATTGGCTGGGGCCAGCGCCACGGCGGCGGCATCGGCGGTGGCATCTGCGGGCAGTGGCTTGCTCAAATCCAGCGGCGGGGACACCCAGCGTTGGGCACCACTTTCACCGTCTGACTGCAATGCCAGCCGCACCTGCGTGCCGGCACGGTGCACCGTGTAGCTCATCGCATGAGCTTCATCAATGTCGGCCTGGTCGAGCAGGTAGGCGCGGGCGCGGTCTTCGGTCAGCAGGTTGCTGGCCGAGTAGTTGGTGAAGCCGATCTGCACCGTGTAGAGCAGCGGGAAGGCGATGAAGATGATCATCGCCGCCACACCCGGGAACAGGTAGCGCCAGGCCAGCGACGTGGATGCCGTGTAGACCCAGATGGCCAGGCCACCAATCACCAATGCCGCCACCGCCCACAGCGGGTTGCCGGCGGCCACCATGCCGTACACCACCCACAGCAGGGCCAGCACGGCCGCCGTGGCGAGTGCGCGGCCCAGCAAACCGGTGGGGCTTGGGTCTTTGGCGGCCGACGAGGATGCGTTGTTGTTGTTCATGCTCATTTCGCCAGCATCCGGGCTGCTGCGCCGTCCAGCGCTTCCTTCGGGGTCTGCCGGCCCTGCGAGATGGCCTCCAGGGCGGCGTCCATCGCGGGCCAGAAGCGCCCGGTTTCAGGGATGTTGGGCAGGGGCTCACCGGCCCGCGCGTTGTTGAAGGTGGCGCGGATGTTCACGTCCGATGAGAGTTCGGCGTAATACGCCTTGTTGGCCGGCGTGCCCAGCGGCACATCCGCCGAGATGGTCTTGAGGCTCTCGATCTTCAGCAGGTGCTGTTCGATGAACTCGCGGGCGATGTCCTTGTTCTGGCTGGGTGCGGCCACCATGCAACCCAACACGCCCACAAACGGCTTGCTCGGCTTGCCCGCCACCACTGCCGGGATGGGCGCCACTTCAAAATCAATGCCGGCCTTGCGGGCGTTGTCCCAGGCCCAGGGGCCGGAGATCATCATCGCCACCTCGCCGCGGGCGAAGCCGGCTTCCATTTCGGCGTAACGCGCACCCCGCGGCATGTGGCCGTCGTTGATGAGCTTCGCCAGCATCTGTGCGCCAGCCAGGGCGCCGGGGGAGTTCACGCCCACGCGGGCGGGGTCCAGGTCACCATTCGGGCCACGGGCGAACACTTCGCCGCCGGCACCGGCCAGCATCGGCCAGGTGAAGAAGGTCTTGTTGTAGTCCCACAGCAGGGCCTTCTTGCCTTGCGCAGACAGGGCCTTGTCGATGCGGATGACATCGTCGAACGTGGCCGGCGGCGTCTTCACCAGCGCCTTGTTGATGATCAGGCCCACGGCTTCGATGGCCAGCGGGTAGCCCCAGGTGCGGCCCTTGTAGCCGAAGGCCTTCCAGGCGGCATCGTCGATCGCCTCGCGCACGGCTTTGCCGGGTGTCACGGGCACGATCAGGCCGGACTTGGCCCATTCGCCCACGCGGTCGTGTGGCCAGCAGAAGATGTCGGGGCCCTTGCCGGCGCCAGCGGCCGACTGGAACTTGTCGGGCGCGCCTTCCGGGTGCTGCACCACCACCGGCACGCCAGTGGCGCGGGTGAAGGCATCACCGACCTTCTGCAGGCCGTTGTAGCCCTTGTCGCCATTGATCCAGACCAGCAGCTTGGGCGGTGCGGATTGGGCGAGGGCGGAAGAGGTGCACAAGGCGGCGATGGCAGCCGCGGCCAGACTCAAACGCCCGGACCTTTGAAACAGCATCGGCATGGTGTCAGGCCGCTTGGCTGTCGAGGTGGTGTGCGGGCACGGCCAGGCGGCGGAAGGCCAGGCCGGCGGCGTCAAACAGGTAGCAGGCGGCCGAGGCCACACCCAGCGTCAGGGCAGAGCCGCTCTTCAGGCGCAGGTGGCCGGGCAGCTCGCAGGTGAGGGTGGTGTCGGTGCCGGGCAGGGTGCCGTAGGCGAAGGTGGCGCTGCCGAGTTGCTCCACGAAAGTGACGGTGGCCTGCAGGCGGTTGTCGCCGTCGTTCACCTGGAAATGCTCGGGCCGGATGCCCAGCGTCACGGCGTCACCGGGCTTGGCGCGGCTGGCGTCTACCTCGCAGCGCACGACCTCGCCTGTCGAGAGCTTCACCACCGCCTGCGTGCCGTTCGCTTCCACCACCGTGGCGGGCATGAAGTTCATCGCGGGTGAGCCGATGAAGCCAGCCACGAACAGGTTGTCGGGGTGCTCGTACAGATCAAGCGGCGAGCCCACCTGTTCGATCTGGCCGGCCGAGAGCACGACGATGCGGTCGGCCAGGGTCATGGCCTCCACCTGGTCGTGGGTCACGTAGATCATCGTGGTCTTGAGATCTTCGTGCAGCTTGGCGAACTCATAGCGCATCTTCACGCGCAGCGCGGTGTCGAGGTTCGACAGTGGCTCGTCGAACAGGAACACCGCCGGCTTGCGCACGATGGCCCGGCCGATGGCGACGCGCTGGCGCTGGCCGCCGGACAGGTCTTTCGGCTTGCGCTTCAGCAGATGCTCGATGTTGAGGATCTTGGCGGCGTGGTGCACCAGGCGGTCGATCTCGTCCTTCGGCATCTTGGCCAGCTTCAGGCCGAACGCCATGTTCTCGTAGAGATCCATGTGCGGGTACAGCGCATACGACTGGAACACCATGGCCACGCCGCGCTCGGCCGGCGGCACATCGTTCACCACCTTGCCGCCGATGCTCAGCGTGCCGCCGGTGATGTCTTCCAGGCCCGCGATGGTGCGCAGCAGGGTGGACTTGCCGCAGCCCGACGGGCCGACGAACACCATGAACTCACCGTCGCGCACTTCCAGGTCGATGTTTTTGAGGACCTGGGCTTCGCCATAGGCCTTCTGAACCTTTACCAGTCGAACATCTGCCACGGTGTTGTCCTTCTGGCCACCAATGTGGCCTTGTCTCGGGGGTGTTGGGTCAAGTCAGGGCGCTTTCGGGCCCCTTTGGATGTAGATAATATACATTCAACTACGCCGGGTTTCTACCCGGAGGCGTTGGGGGTTTCACTGGGTCTTACCTATGTAAATCAACATTTTTTGCGCCTCTAGTGGTTTTCTTGATGTAGTAGAACTACACAAAACAAGTTCATCAGGCGATACTTGCGTCTGTGCCGGGTCGCCGTGGTGGCGTTCTTCCGGCTTTGACAGGAGACCCTGCCATGACCAAGACGTCCACCGCCCGCGCTGCCGCGCCGGCCTCTTCCCGCCCCGCAGCCGCCGCCAAGTCGCGCAGCCATGACGCCGCGGCTGATTTCCGCCAGCTGGCCGCTCGTGCCCTGGCCCAACGCAGCGACGGCCACAGCGCCGAGGCCTGCCTAAACGCCGTGGCCATCGCCAGCCGCACCCTGCTGGCCGACCGCTGGGCTCTTACCCAGCAAGCCGATGCCCGCCGCAAAGGCGTGCGCCGCGTGCACTACCTGTCGATGGAGTTCCTGATGGGTCGTGCGCTGGGCAATGCCCTGGCCGCCATCGGCATGCATGAGCAGGTGGAAGCCGCGCTGCCCGAAGGCGCACCGGCCCTGGGTGAAGTGCTGGAGCACGAGCCCGATGCCGCACTGGGCAATGGTGGCCTGGGCCGCCTGGCTGCCTGCTTCCTCGACTCGTTTGCCTCGCTCGGCCTGCCGTCTTTCGGTTATGGCCTGCGCTACAAGCACGGCATGTTTGCCCAGCACATTCAAGACGGCCGCCAGGTGGAGCAGCCCGACGAGTGGCTGCGCCACGGCAGCGCCTGGGAGCTGCCGCGCCATGAACTGCGCTACCCCGTCGGTTTCGGCGGCACGGTGGTGAACGAAGGTGGCCAGCGCCGCTGGGTGCCGGCTCAGGCTGTGGTGGCCCAGGCCGTTGACTTCATCGTGCCGGGCCACGGCACCGAGCGTGTGTCGACCCTGCGCCAGTGGCAGGCCGAAGCCGCCCGCCCGATCGACTTCCCCACCTTCTGCCGCGGCGAGTTCGCCTCTGCCGGCGCGCACCTGCAGGAAGCCGAAGCCCTGAACTGGGTGCTCTACCCCGACGACAGCACCCCGGCCGGCCGCGAACTGCGCCTGAAGCAGGAATTCCTGCTGGTGTCGGCCTCGCTGCAAGACACCCTGGCCCGCCACCTGCGCGAGTTTGGTGACGTGCACAGCTACGGCCGCCTCAACGCGGTGCACCTGAACGACACCCACCCGGCCATGGCCCCGGCCGAGCTGATGCGCCTGCTGCTCGATGAGCACGGCCTGGGCTGGGACGAAGCCTGGAAGATCACCTCCCAGGCCGTCAGCTACACCAACCACACGCTGATGCCCGAGGCCCTGGAAACCTGGCCGGTCAGCCTGTTCGAGGCGCTGCTGCCGCGTCACCTTGAAATCGCTTATGAGATCAACCGTCGCTTCCTCGACGAGGTGCGTGCGCGCTTCCCGGGTGACGACGCCATGGCCGCCCGCGTGTCGCTGATCGACGAAGGCGCGCATGGCGGTGAGCGCCGCGTGCGCATGGCCGCGCTGGCCATCGTGGCCTCGCACAAGGTCAACGGCGTGTCGGCCCTGCATTCACGCCTGATGGTGGAAACCATCTTCGCCGACTACGCCAAGCTCTGGCCGCAGCGTTTCATCAACGTGACCAACGGCGTCACGCCGCGTCGCTGGCTGGAACAGGCCAACCCGGGCCTGAGCGCGCTGCTCGACAAGACCATCGGCGACGGCTGGCGTGCTGACCTGTCGCAGCTGTCCGAGCTGGGCGCCAAGGCCGGCCAGAAGCGTCTGGGCCAGGAGTTCATGAAGGTCAAGCTGGCCAACAAGCAGCGCCTGGCTGACCACATCCGCCGGGAGCTGGGCATCAACGTCGATCCGCACAGCCTGTTCGACGTGCAGATCAAGCGCATCCACGAATACAAGCGCCAGCTGCTGAACGTGCTGCATGTGGTGGCGCGCTACCAGGCCATCATCGCCAACCCGAGCGCCCACTGGACGCCGCGCACCGTGATCTTTGCGGGCAAGGCGGCTTCGGCCTACCGCGCCGCGAAGCTGGTCATCCAGCTGATCCACGACGTGGCCCGTGTGGTGAACAGTGACCCGCGCGTGGGCGACAAGCTCAAGGTCGTGTTCCTGCCGAACTACAGCGTCAGCCTGGCCCAGATCATCCTGCCGGCCGCTGATTTGAGCGAGCAGATCTCCACCGCCGGCACCGAGGCATCGGGCACCGGCAACATGAAGTTCGCACTCAACGGCGCCTGCACCATCGGCACCTGGGACGGCGCGAACATCGAGATGGCCGAAGGCATGGACGCGGTCAGCCCGCGCAAGGACGGCGCCAGCAACATGTTCGTCTTCGGCCTGCTGACCGAGGAAGTCGCCCGCATCAAGGCCCTGGGCTACGACCCGCGCCTGTACGTGGAAGAGAACCGCCAGCTCAAGGCCGTGCTCGACGCCATCACCGGCGGCGTGTTCAGCTGGGGCGACCCGGACCGCTACCGCGCGCTGGTGCAGCCGCTGCTGCAACATGATCCGTACCTGCTGATGGCCGACTTCGCCGCCTACGTGGAGTGCCAGAAGACCGTGGACGCGTTGTATGACGAGCCCACCGCCTGGGCAGAGCGCGCACTTCGCAACATCGCAGGCATGGGTTTCTTCAGCACTGACCGTACCATCGGCGAGTACGTGCAGCAGGTCTGGGCGGCGCCGGCCAAGCGCTGAAGCCGTGTCCCGATCGTTGCGTTCCCTTGGGTAGCAGGAAAAGAGCAGGTGGTCTGTTGTTGACCGACGCAGAAGTGACCGCCCTGATCGGGGCTTCTCATCCAGATCCGTTCGCGGCGCTGGGCCAGCATGCCGACGCCGACGGCGCCTTGTGGGTGCGGGCCTTGTTGCCCGATGCCCTTGACGTGAGCGTGCTGGACGCCACCAACGGCCGCCAGGTGGCCACGCTCACGCGGCGTCACCCGGCTGGCTTCTTTGAAGGCAAGCTGTCGCGCCGCAAGCAGCGTTTCGACTACCGGCTGCGCGTGAGCTGGCCGCACGGCGAAACCACCGAGCTGGCCGATGCCTACGAGTTCGGCCCGCTGCTGCACGACGCCGATCTGCACTACCTGGCCGAGGGCAGCCACCTGCGCCCCTGGCAGGTGCTGGGCGCCATGCCGATGACGCTGGGTGAAGGCGCGGCGGCCGTGGCCGGTGTGCGCTTTGCCGTGTGGGCACCCAACGCCCGCCGCGTCAGCGTGGTGGGCAACTTCAACAACTGGGACGGCCGACGCCACCCGATGCGCCACCGCGGCGCCTCCGGCATCTGGGAAATCTTCGTTCCCCATGTCACGGTCGGTGACCACTACAAGTTCGAGATCATTGCCGGCGACGGCAGCCTGCTGCCGCTGAAGGCCGATCCCTATGCCCGCGCTGCCGAGTTCCGCCCCGGCACGGCCAGCATCGTGGCCGCGGCCCGCCCGCGCCGCGCCCGGCCGGGTGGCCGCACCGGCGCCAACAGCCGCCAGGCCCCGGTCAGCATCTACGAGGTGCACCTGGGTTCGTGGCAGCGCCGCCCCGACGGCACCTACAACGACTGGGACACGCTGGCCCAGACGCTGCCTGACCACGTGCAGGCGCTGGGCTTCACCCACGTCGAGCTGATGCCCATCAGCGAGCATCCGTTTGATGGCTCCTGGGGCTACCAGACGCTGGGTCTGTATGCGCCCACGTCGCGCTTCGGCTCGCCCGATGGCTTCACCCGGTTTGTCGAGGCCTGCCAGCAGCGCGGCATCGGCGTGCTGCTCGACTGGGTGCCAGCGCACTTCCCGGTTGATGCCCACGGCATGGGCCAGTTTGATGGCACGGCGCTGTATGAATACGCCGATCCGAAGGAAGGCTTCCACCGCGACTGGAACACGCTGATCTACAACTTCGGCCGCACCGAAGTGCGCAACTTCCTGGTGGGCAATGCGCTGTACTGGGTCGAGGCGTTTGGTGTGGACGGCCTGCGCGTGGACGCCGTGGCCTCGATGCTGTACCGCGACTACAGCCGCCCCGAAGGCGAATGGCTGCCCAACGTGCACGGCGGCCGCGAGAACCTCGAAGCCATTTCGCTGCTGCGCCGGACCAATGAGGTGCTGGGGGCGGAAGCGCCCGGCGCCATCACGCTGGCGGAAGAGTCGACGTCGTTCCCGGGGGTGTCGGCGCCGACGTTTGCGGGTGGCCTGGGCTTCCACTACAAGTGGAACATGGGCTGGATGCACGACACGCTCGAGTACATGAGCCAGGACCCGGTGCACCGCCGCTGGCACCACGACAAGATGACCTTCGGCATGGTCTACGCCTACAGCGAGAACTTCGTGCTGCCGCTCTCGCATGACGAGGTGGTGCACGGCAAGGGCTCGTTGCTGAAGAAGATGCCGGGCGACGAGTGGCAGCAGTTCGCCAACCTGCGCGCCTATTACGGTTTCATGTGGGGCCACCCGGGCAAGAAGCTGCTGTTCATGGGCCAGGAATTTGCGCAACCGACCGAGTGGAACCACGACGTCGAGCTGCCCTGGGATTTGCTGCAGCAGCCCCAGCACGCCGGCGTGATGCAGCTGGTGGGCGACTTGAACCGCCTCTACGCCAGCCTGCCTGCGCTGCATGCGATGGACTGCCAGCCGGAAGGCTTCGAATGGCTCGTCAGCACCGAGGCGCAAACCTCGGTGTTCGCCTGGGTGCGTCGCGACGGCACGGGCCAGCAGGTCATCGTGCTGTGCAACATGACGCCGGTGCCGCGAGACGGTTACCGGCTGGGTGTGCCCGCCGGTGCCGCCGGCTGGCGTGAGGTGCTCAACACCGATTCGGCGATCTACGGCGGCTCGAACATGGGCAATGCCGGCGCCGTGCTGGCGACTGAAAACGTGGTGGCGCATGACCGTGCGCAGTCGGTGGTGGTGACGCTGCCGCCGCTGTCCACCGTGTTCCTGGTGCCGGCATGATGCGCGCGGCCCGAACCTTGCTCACGGCACCGGCATGAGCATCACCACCCGACTGCCTGCCGCGCTGCAGGAAGGCCGCAGCGCGCCCCTGGGCTCGCTGGCCCGCGACAATGGCGTGAACTTCGCCGTGTTCTCGCAGCATGCCCAGCGCATGGAGCTGTGCGTGTTCGACGCCTCCGGCAGCCGTGAGCTGCGTCGCTACGAGCTGCACGGCCCGCACGACCAGGTCTTCCACGGCTTCCTGCCCGGCGTGGGTGAGGGCCTGGTCTACGGCCTGCGCGCGCACGGCCCGTACCAGCCCGAAGCCGGCCACCGCTTCAACCCGAACAAGCTGCTGCTGGACCCGTACGCCCGCGACATCGTCGGCCACCACCGCTGGCTGCCCGAGCACCACGGCTACGAGATCGGCCACCCCGAGGGCACGCGCTCATTTGATCGCCGCGACAACGCCGCGCATGCGCTGAAGGCCCGCGTGGCCGAGCCCATCGGCACGGCGCCGGGCTTTCTGAATGCGCCGCGGGTGCCGGTGTCGCGTACCGTGCTGTACGAGGTGCACGTCAAGGGCTTCAGCCAGCTGCACCCGGGCATTCCACCCGAGCTTCGCGGCAGCTATGCGGCGCTGGCCCACCCGGCGGCCATTGCGCATTTCAAGGCGCTGGGCATCACCACGCTGGCGCTGCTGCCGGTGCAGTTCCACCTCGATGAGCCGGGGCTGGTGGAACGTGGCCAGACCAACTACTGGGGCTACAACACCCTGGGCTTCTTTGCGGCGGACCCGCGCTACGCGCTGCCCGACCACCGGCAAGATCCGGCGCTGGTGCGTGCGGAGTTCCGCCAGATGGTGGCTGACCTGCACGCCGCCGGCCTGGAGGTGGTGCTGGACGTGGTCTACAACCACACGCCCGAAGGCAGCGAAGCCGGTGCCACGCTCAGCTTCCGGGGCCTGGACAACGCCAGCTGGTACCGCCTGGCGCCGGACGACCCCAGCCGCAACGAGAACTTCACCGGCTGCGGCAATACGCTGAACGTGGCGCACCCGCGCGTCACCCAGTTCGTGCTCGATTCCCTGCGCTTCTGGGTGCAGGAGATGGGCGTCGACGGCTTCCGGTTTGACCTGGCGCCCGTGCTGGGCCGCACTCGCCACGGGTTTGACCCCAACGCCGCCTTCTTCGTGGCGATGCGGCAAGACCCGCTGCTGGCGCAGGTGCACCTGATCGCCGAGCCCTGGGATGCCTCGTACGACGGCTACCAGGTAGGCCGCTTCCCCGGCCGCTGGGTGGAATGGAACGACAAGTTCCGCGACACCGTGCGCCGCTACTGGCTGCACCGCGCCGTGGGCCGAGGCGAGCTGGCGCGGCGCTTCACCGCGTCGAGTGATTTGTTCCACCACGGCCAGCGGCGGCCCAGTGCGTCGGTGAACTTCATCACCGCCCACGACGGCTACACGCTGACCGACCTCGTCACCTACCAGCACAAGCACAACGAGGCCAACGGCGAAGGCAACCGCGACGGCCGCGATGGCGAGCCCAGCCACAACTTCGGTGTGGAAGGCCCGACCGAGGAGGCCGGCATCGTGCTGGCCCGTGACCGCGTGCGGCGCGCCATGCTGGCCACCTTGCTGCTGGCCCAGGGCACGCCGATGCTGTGCGCGGGCGACGAGATCGGCAACACCCAGGCTGGCAACAACAACGCCTATTGCCAGGACAACGCCACCGGCTGGCTGGGCTGGCCGCAGGCCGACCTGCGCCTGACCGCGCTGGTGGGTGAGCTGCTGGCGCTGCGCCGCGCCGAGCCTTCACTGCGCTACGACCACTGGTTCCACCCGCAGCCGGGTGAGCAGGGCCAGCGCGGCCTCCAATGGTTCACGCCGGCCGGCCGCGAGATGCAGGTGAACGACTGGCATGACGGCAGCCAGCATGCCTTTGCCTGCCACCTGATCGCCGGGCCGGCCGATGACCTGACCTGTGACGTTGACTGCCCCGGCAGCCCGCGCCTGATGCTGGCCTTCAACCCTGACAGCCTGCCCACGCGCTTCACGCTGGGCGCCTGCGCCTGGGAGCTGGTGTTCGACAGCAGCGGCGAATTGCTGCGCGGGCCGCTGCCGGCGGAGTCACACGTGCTGATGGTGCCCTCGCATGCGCTGGTGGTGTTGCGGGCGCAGGCCTGACGGGCCCGGCCGAACACGCGTCCGACACACGCCATCAAGACCCATTTCCGCCCTCTCGTTCCGATTTTTCTCACCCAACAACACGATCCGGAGACCCTCATGCACCTTCCTCCGCGCACCTCGGGCGTCCTGCTGCACGTCACGTCATTGCCCAGCCCGCACGGCATCGGCGACTTCGGCCCCGGCGCCTACCACTTCGTCGACTGGCTGCAATCAGCCGGCCAGAGCCTGTGGCAGCTGTTGCCCACCACGCCGATCGGCCCGGCCAACTCGCCCTACCAGAGCGTGTCGGCCTTTGCCGGCAGCCCGCTGATGGTGGCGTTCGAGCCGCTGGTGGCCAAGGGCTGGATGAGCGCGCCGCAACTGCCGGACGGCGGCTTCAACGTCTACCGCGTCGAGTACGAGAAGGTGGTGCCGTGGCGCATGGCGCAGCTGCGCCTGGCAGCCGAGGGATTCTTCGCACGCGGCAGCAAGGCCGACCACAAGGCCTTCGAAACCTGGGCGGATGCGCAGCGTTCCTGGCTGGATGACTACGGCCTGTTCATGGCGCTGGAAACCGTGCATGGCGGCCAGCCCTGGTGGACCTGGGCACCCAAGCTGCGCGACCGCGACGCCGCGCAGATGAAGGCCGCCCGCCGCACGCACGCCGCCGAGATCCGTTTCTGGGAATTCGTGCAGTGGTGCTTCGACACCCAGTGCGCCGCCGTGAAGGCCTATGCGAACGAGCGCGGCATTGGCATCGTCGGTGACCTGCCGATCTTCATCGCCCACCACAGCGCTGATTGCTGGGCCCGCCCGGATCTGTACTTCCTCGACGACAACTGCCAGCCCACGGTGGTGGCCGGCGTGCCGCCCGATGTGTTCTCGGTGGACGGCCAGCGCTGGGGCAACCCGCTTTACCGCTGGGACCGCATGGCCGAAGAAAACTTCGCCTGGTGGACGGCCCGCGTCTGCCGCGCGCTGGAGCAGGCCGATGTGTTCCGCATCGACCACTTCCGCGGCTTTGCCGGTTACTGGGAAGTGCCGGCCAGTGCGCCCACGGCGGCCACCGGCGAATGGGTGCCCGGCCCGGGCCAGGCTCTTTTCGAGGCCATTGAGCGCGAGCTGGGCAGCCTGCCCATCATCGCGGAAGACCTGGGCGTGATCACGCCGGACGTGGTGGCGCTGCGTGACGGCTGCAACTTCCCCGGCATGCGCATCCTGCAGTTCGCGTTTGGTGCGGACGGCGACCAGGAATTCCTGCCGCACAACTACGTGCCGCACACCGTGGTCTACACCGGCACGCACGACAACGAAACCGTGCGCGGCTGGTGGCACAACGCGCCTGAGCGCGAGCGTATCTACGCCGGCACCTACCTGGCGTGTGGCGAGCACGATGTGCATTGGGGCATGATCCGCGCCGCCGCCAATTCGGTGGCCAGCATGGCGATCTTCCCGCTGCAGGACGTGCTGGGCCTGGACGGCAGCCACCGCATGAACCTGCCTGGTTCGGTGGAGGGCAACTGGGCCTGGCGCTTTGATTGGCACATGGTGGGCAGCGAGCCCGGCCGCGTGCTGGGCGTGATCACCGCCGCCAGCGGCCGTGGCCCGTTCAAGCTGCTGAACCTGCCGGGCCAGCCGGGCTGAGCGAGGCGTCTTCAGACATGACAAGGGCCGCTGATGCGGCCCTTGTTCATGGTGGGTGCTGTCGGGATTACTTCACCCGCCACACCTGTACCGACTGGGCCGGCAAGTCGATCGAGCCGGTGGCTTTAGACGCCGTCTCAGCGCTGCCCACTGCCGGGAACAGGCTCACCAACTGAGCCTTTCCTGACAGCCCCGGCACCTTCACCGTGGTGGACGCGCCGTAGTTGATGACCACCAGCGTGCGCTCCTTGCCCAGCGCGCGCTGGAAGCCCAGCACGTTGCCCTTGGCAAAGCTGTGCTCGAAGCTGCCCCGCGCGATGCTGGGGTGGCCATTGCGCAGGCTCAGCATGGCTTTGTAGAAGCTACGGATCGAGTCGGGGTCGGCCTTCTGGCTGGCCACGTTCTGCCTGGCCAGGTTCGGTGCCAGCGGGCGGAACGGCGTGCCGGTGGTGAAGCCGGCGGTGCGCGGGTCGCTGGTCCAGCTCATCGGGCTGCGCAGGGGCAAGTCGCCCGTCACACCCAGGGCGCCGGCCAGGCCGATGTCTTCACCGAAGTAGATGAAGGGCGTGCCGGGTTGCAGCAGGTAGGTGGCGGCCACCAGCTTGTAGCGGGCCTCGTCGCCTTGCAGCTGGTCCCACAGGCGGTCGCCGGCAAAGATGTCGTGGTTGTGCACCATGGTCGACATGCCCTCGGGGGCCGTGCGCCAGAAGCTGGCCAGTTTTTCGACCGCGGCGGTGTCACCCTTGGCTGCCTTCACATAGTTCTCGACATAGCCGAAGGCGAAGGCGCTGCCGCACACGTTGGGCGCGGCCCAGCTCTCGGGTTTGGCGGTGGCCTCGCACACCACCCAGCGCTTGTCGTAGCTGCGGATCAGCTTGGCCAGGCGCAGCGTGAGCGCGCGGCTTTCCGGCTGGTCGTTCCAGGCCACGGCGTCGCGCTCGATCAGGTGAGGCACGGCATCAAGGCGGAAGCCGTCCAGGCCCCGGTTCAGCCAGAAGCGCAGGCTGTCTTCGTGGTACGCCACCACGGCCGGGTTGCGCAGGTTGAAGTCCGGCATGTGCGGGCCGAAGGTGCCGAAGTAGAAGTCACGCGAGCCAGCTGGTGCGGGCGGCAGGTCTTTCGGCTCCAGCTTGCTGTTCCAGTGTTCGGCCGCGGTCAGGTACCAGGGGTTCTTGCCCCAGATGTCCCAGCCCTTGGGCTCGGTGTCCGAAAACACGAACCATTTGCGCCAGGGGCTGGCCGGGTTCTTGGCGGCGTCCATGAAGGGCGGGAACTGCGCCGCGCTGTGGTTCACCACGTAGTCCATCACCACGCCGATGCCGCGTGCATGCGCCTGCTTGATCAGCTCGTCGAAGTCGGCCAGCGTGCCGTACTCGGGCGCGATGCTGCGGTAGTCCGAGGTGGCGTAACCGTGGTCGCCGTCGGCGTTGCGGGTGATGGGCATCAGCCACAGGCCCGTCACGCCCAGGTCTTTCAGCTCGTCCAGGCGCTGGGTCAGGCCTTTGAGGTCACCCACGCCGTCGCCATCGCCGTCCGCAAAGGCGCGCACGAAGATCTCCATGAACGCGCCCTTTTCCCAGCCGGCCTTCAAGGGGCTGGTGCTGCGCCGGGCGGGCACCGGGCTGATGTCGATATCGGCCAGGCGGGGGGCGGCTGCGGGTACCAGCGGGGTTGTGGTGGCAGTTGCGGCTGCGGTTGCGGCTGCGGTTGCGGCTGCGGTTGCGGTTGCGGTTGCGGTTACGGTTGCTGCTGCTGCTGCTGCTGCAGGCGTTGCCGCACTGTCAGCAGCCTGGGCCAGGCCAGCGCCGCTCAGGGCCAGCAGGGTGGCCAGGCACAGGCGCGTCAGCAAGGGCGTTGTGAAGTTGTCCATGGTGCTGGTCGAGCGATGGCGGGTGTGTTGGGTCATTCGTGGGTCCAGTCAGGGTTGTGCCACATCCAGCAGCAAAAGGCTCTGGGCGGGCACGGTGATGCTGGCGGTGCCGCTGGCGCTGGCGGTGGCCGGCGTGCTGGCGCCGGCCGGGTTTTGCAGTGCGGTCAGCACGGCGTTGGCGCCGAGGCTGGCCACACTCACGGTGCTGGCGGTGGTGCCGGTGTTGATCAGCACCAGGCTGCGCTGGGTGCCCTGGGTGCGTTGCCACTGCATCACGTTGCCGCTGACCAGCGCATTGCTGAAGGCGCCGGTGCGCAAGGAGGCTCGATCCTTGCGCAGGTTCAGCAAGGCCTTGTAGTGGTTGAGCAGCGATTGGCTGTCAGCCGTTTGGGCCGCCACGTTCTGGCTGGCCACATTAGCGGCCAGCGCCCGGTAGGGCTGGCCGGTGGTGAAGCCGCCGCGCGTGGTGTCGGCCGTCCAGCTCATCGGGCTGCGCAGGGCCGCGTCACCGCTCAGGCCCTGGCCCAGCCCCAGGCCGATCTCTTCGCCGTAATACACATACGGCGTGCCCGGCAGCATCAGGTGAATGGCCGCAGCCAGCTTGTACTGCGGCACGTTGCCGCCAAGCTGCTGCCACACGCGGCTGCCTGCAAAACCGTCGTGGTTCGACAGGAAGGTGGCCATGCCGGCCGGCGCGCTGCTGGCGTAATCAAGCACCGCCTGCATGGCCGTGGTGTTGCCACGCGCCGCGTTCAGCAGCTTGGGCGCCAGATCAAACGCGAAGGCGTTGCCGCAGCCGGTGCTGGCCGCAAAGCCGAGCGGGTCATCGGGTGCCTCGCAGACCATGGTGCGCCGCGTGTACGACTGCACCACGGCCTGCATCCGGTTCATCAGCGCCTTGTTCTCGGGCTGGTTGTTCCAGGCATCGGGGCCGTTTTCGATCAGCACGCCCACCGCGTCGAAGCGGAAGCCGTCCACCCCCCGGTTCAGCCAGAAGCGCAGGTTGCTGGCGTGCCAGTTTTCCACCGCGGCCGAGCGCAGGTTGAAGTCTGGCATCTGGTCCCAGAACGGCGCGTAGTAGGCGCCGGTGGCCTGCGGCCGCCACGGGTTGCCGCCCCACACCGACCAGCCGGCCGGCACGCTGTCTTGCCATACATACCAATCACGCCAGGCATTGGTGCGGGCGCTGCTGGCGTTGGTGAACAGCGGGTGTTGGGCAGCGCTGTGGTTCATCACGTAATCAAGCACCACGCCGATGCCGCGGGCGTGGGCTTGGGCGATCAGCGCGTCCATGTCTACCAGGCTGCCGTAATCGGCCTCGATGTTCCGGTAGTCGGTTACCGCGTAACCGTGGTCGTGGTCCTGGCTGCGCGCCACGGGCATCAGCCACAGGCCGGTCACGCCCAGGTCTTTCAAATAGTCGAGGCGGCTGATCAGGCCTTGCAGATCGCCCTTGCCGTCGCCGTCGCTGTCCTGGTAGCTGCGCACGAAAATCTGCATGAAGGCGCCGCGGTGCCAGTCGGCGGCCAGCGGGCTGCCGGTATCTTGGGCGGCTACCGTGCTCACATCCACGGCCGGCAGTGCGGGGCCGGTGGCTTGGGGCGGGGCAGGGGTGTCCACGCCGCTGCCACCGCCACCGCCGCAGGCGCTCAAAGGCAGGGCCAGCGCCAGAGCAACGGCCACCGACCACGGCGTGGCCGTGAACGGGCGACTGGTGCGGGGCTTGCAAGTTGGGGTGGTTAGCGCGCCGGGTGCAGTTTTCATTCTGTAATTTGAATACCTAATTCCGGCCGATTTGGCCTATGACCATTGCATCATCAGGCTGATTGCGCAGTCAGTGGGGAATTCCTGTGTGTCTTGAATTTGTAGTTTGATTACATTTGAGGGGTCAATCTTGGATGATGGTGGAGCCATGGCGGCGTTGAAAAGTGGTGCGGTTCGGGGTGTTTGGCTGAGCGTCGTGGGGGCGGCTTGCCTGGGCGCGTGGACGACTGTTGCCATCGGTGCCACCTCGGCAGGCGCCACTTCGGTGCCCGCGGCCACACTGGCGGCGTGCGACGCACCCAGCCATCAGCAGGTGCTGGTGCCCGCTGCTGCGCCCGCCTTGCCTGCGCAGGCCTATTGGCTAGACCGTTCACGCATTCAGTGGCCGGGTGTGCAGGCGTCAGCCGGCAGCCGGTGGCGCCTGGTGTCGTCGGCGCAGGCTCAGCTGAAGCTGCAGCCGGGCGGGGCGGTGCAGGGGGTTGATGCATCGGTGCGCCTGACGCCGGATGCGTCCACCTTGCCTCCCGAGGTGGCCGAGCGATTCAAGTTCGTGCCGGCCGGCGTGCGCCTGCGCGCCAGCCTGGCCGATCAGGCCCGCCTGCCCGCGCTGTGGCGCAGTCAGGTGTGGCTGCTGGAAGAAAGCGCTCAAGGCCAGGTGCTGCGGGCCACCGCGTTGCAACTGCCGGGTGCGCTGGACGACCGCTACGCCGCCGCCGAACAGGTGCCCGAGCTGGGCGTGGTGCCGGCCGCTGGCCGCACCACCTTCCGCGTGTGGGCGCCCACGGCGCAGTCGGTGTCCGCGTGCGTGTACCCCGATGGCCGCCAGAAAGCGTCGGCCCTGCTGGCCGCGAAGATGGATGCCGCCACCGGCATTTGGCAGGCCCGCGAGGGCCGTGACCTGCAAGGCGCCAGCACCACCTGGCTGGTGGATGTGGTGGTGCCGGGTGTGGGCCTGGTGCGCAACCGGGTGACGGATCCGTATGCCTTCAGCGTCAACACCGACAGCCGCCGCACCTACATCACCCGTGCCGATGCGCCCGCGTTGCAGCCGGAAGGCTGGCGCACTGACCGGGCCCCCGCCACGGTGAAGGCCCCCACCGACATGTCGGTGTACGAGCTGCATGTGCGCGACTTTTCCGCCACCGACGACAGCGTGCCCGCCGCCCATCGCGGCAAGTACCTCGCCTTCACCCAGGGTGATTCACGCGGCATGCGCCACCTGCGCGCGCTGGCCGCCGCCGGCATGACCGACGTGCACCTGCTGCCCGTCTATGACATCGGCTCGGTGCCGGAACGCGGCTGCGCCGTGCCCCAACCCGCCGGGGCGCCTGATGCCACCAGCCAGCAGGCGGCGGTGCAGGCGGTGAAGGAAGAAGACTGCTTCAACTGGGGCTACGACCCCTTTCACTACAACGCGCCGGAAGGCAGCTACGCCACCGACCCCGACGACGGTGCCGTGCGGGTGCGCGAGTTGCGCCAGATGGTGATGGCGCTGCACCGCGCCGGTCTGCGCGTGGGCATGGACGTGGTCTACAACCACACCTTCGCTGCCGGTCAGCATGAAAAGTCGGTGCTCGACCGCATCGTGCCGGGCTACTACCACCGCCTGAACGGCGAAGGCGTGATCGAGCGTTCCACCTGCTGCGACAACACCGCCACCGAGCACCGCATGATGGGCCGCCTGATGAGCGATTCGGTGCTGCTGTGGGCGCGTGACCACCACATCGATTCTTTCCGCTTCGACCTGATGGGCCACCAGCCGCGTGCTGCGATGGTGGCGATGCAGGCGCGCCTGAAGCGCGAGCTGGGCCGCGACGTGCCCTTCATCGGCGAGGGCTGGAACTTCGGCGAAGTGGCGAATGGCGCGCGCTTCGTGCAGGCCTCGCAGCTGTCGCTCAACGGCACCGGCATCGGCACCTTCAGCGACCGTGCGCGCGACGCCGTGCGTGGCGGCGGCGCCGGTGATGGCGGCGTGGCGATGATCGCCCGCCAGGGCTATGTGAACGGCCAGCACTACGACCCCAACGACCGCGCCGCGCCGGCGACGATGGCCGACCTGATGCGCACCGCCGACCTGGTGCGCGTGGGCTTGGCCGGCGCGCTGCGCGACTACCGCATGACCACCTGGGACGGCACGGTGAAGCCGCTCTCGCAGATCGACTACGCGGGCCAGCCCGCCGGTTACGCCAGCCAGCCCGCCGAGGTGGTGAGCTACGTCGAGAACCACGACAACCAGACCCTGTTCGACAACAACGTGATGAAGCTGCCGCGCGGCACCTCGCGCCACGACCGCGCCCGGGTGCAGGCGCTGGCTTCGGCCATCAATGCCTTCAGCCAGGGCGTGGCGTACTTCCATGCGGGTCAAGACATCCTGCGCAGCAAGTCGCTCGACCGGAACAGCTTCAACTCGGGCGACTGGTTCAACCGCCTTGACTGGAGCTACCAGACCAACCATTTCGGCACCGGCCTGCCGTCGGCCGACGACAACCGGAACGACTGGCCGCTGATGCAGCCGCTGCTGGCCGACCCCGGCATTGCGCCCACCCCGGCCGACATCGCCTTTGCCCGCGACGCTTTCCGTGACCTGCTCGCCATCAGGGCCAGCTCGACGCTGTTCCGCCTGCGCACGGCGGACGAGGTGCAGCGCCGTCTGCGCTTCCTGAACGTCGGCCCTAGCCAGCAAGCCACCGTGCTGGTGGGGCAACTGGATGGCGCCGGCTTGCCGCTCGAAACGGGTGGAGGTGCGGGTGCCGGCTTCGAGCAGCTGGTGTACGTCATCAATGTGGACCAGCAAACCCAGCGCCTGGCGCTGCCGGCCCTGGCCGGGTTGCCGTGGCAGTTGCACCCGGTGCATCTGGCGGCTGGCGCGGCTGATGCCCGCGCCCGTGAGGCGGTGCTGGACAACACCGGCCAGCTGAGCGTGCCGGCCCGCACGGCGGTGGTGTTCGTGCTCAAGCGCTGAAACCGGCGCCCGGCAAGTTGTAAGCGACAATCACAAGCTGCGCCCGAACGGGTTTCATCGGCGGCCCTCCCGGGCCCGCCCAGCCACCCTGCGGACAGGCCAAATGCGCCTGAATCCCGGTGAGCTGTTGAGGGTTCACTTTTGAAGCCCTCCGCAAGTCTTTGCTTTTAAAGCTTATTTTCCGGAATGATTATTTCAAACCGGGCGTAAGTATTTGATTTCATTGATTTTTTCCAATCCTGTTCATTGACGTTACAAACCTCGTGCGCTAAAGTGGGGGAAAGTGCACTTTTGTGGGGTCACGTGTCAGATTTTGTGTTTCAGGGCGAATCAGCGTTGACGCTGGACGGGAAGGGGCGGGTCACCGTGCCAGCTCGGTTCCGCGACGACCTGAACGCCCTGTGCACCGGTCAGATGACCGTGACCAAGCACCCTGGCCGCTGCCTGCTGCTGTTTCCGCGCCCCGCCTGGGTTGAGTTCCGAAGCAAGCTGTTGCAGTTGCCGATGGACGCCGAAGCCTGGCGCCGCCTGTTCCTGGGCAGCGCGATGGACGTCGACATCGACGCCGGCTCGCGCGTGCTGCTCTCGCCCGAGCTGCGCGCCTGGGCCGGGCTGGGCAAAGATCTCATGCTGGTGGGCATGGGCAGCCGGATGGAAATCTGGGATCGCGAGCGCTATCTCGCCAATGAGAACCTGACCCTGTCGCAGCCCATGCCTGATGGCCTGCGCAACATGGTGATGTGAGGCCTTCGCCATGAGTTTTTCCCATGTCACCGTGCTGCTCGACGAAACCGTCGACGGCGCCCTGAGCGACCCCGATGGCGTTTATGTCGACGGCACCTTCGGCCGCGGCGGTCATGCACGCGCCTTGCTCGCCAAGCTGGGGCCGAAGGGTCGCCTGATCGCCTTCGACAAAGACCCCGAGGCCGTGGCTGCGGCCACCACCGGCGACACCGCCATCACCGACCCGCGCTTCTCCATCCGCCATGCCAGCTTCGCGCGCATGGCCGAGGTGCTGCGCGCCGAGGGCTGCCCGCCGCTGGCCGGCGTGCTGCTGGACCTGGGCGTGAGCTCGCCACAGATCGACAACCCCGAGCGCGGGTTCAGCTTCCGTTTCGACGGCCCGCTGGACATGCGCATGGACACCACCCGCGGCGAAAGTGCCGCGGACTTTCTGGCCCGCGCCGATGAGCGCCTTCTCACACAGGTGATACGCGACTATGGAGAAGAGCGGTTTGCTTTCCAGATTGCAAAGGCGGTTGTTGCTCGCCGTGAGGCAGGACGCACCCCTCGCACCACCGCTGAGCTATCCGAACTCGTGGCTGGTGTCGTCAAGACCCGCGAAGCGGGGCAAAACCCCGCCACGCGCACCTTTCAAGCTCTACGGATTTTCGTCAACGCCGAACTTGAAGAGCTGGAGCAAGGGCTGAGCGCAGCGCTGGAATTGCTGGGCACCGGCGGCCACCTGGCCGTGATCAGCTTCCATTCGCTGGAAGACCGGATCGTCAAGACCTTCATCGCCCGCGAAAGCAAGGCGGAGGTGGACCGTCGCGCGCCGTTTGCGCCGCCGGTCAAGCCGCTGCGTCTGGCGGCACTCGGCCGCATCAAGCCGAGTGAAGGTGAGATTCGCGCCAACCCGCGCTCACGCTCGGCGGTGCTGCGTGTGGCGGAGCGGCTTGAATGAACCGTCTGGCGCTCCTCATGATGATCGTGCTGGTGGGCAGCGGGCTCGCGCTCGTCAACACCAGCTACGAGGCGCGCCGCCTGTTTGTCGAGATTGAACGCGCCAAGGCGGACGAGCTGCAACTGCAGGCCGACACCAAGCGCCTGGAAGCCGAGCGCCGCAGCGAAGGCACGTCGCTGCGCGTGGAGCGCGATGCACGCCAGCGACTGCAGATGCGCATGGCCAGCCCCGAAACGACGGTGTATGTGTCCGAGGCGCGTGGCGCCGCATCAGGAAGCCAGCCGTGAGCCTGTTCCCGCGTCGCCAAAGCGCAGCCGCCCAGTCGGTGCGCGGCGTGAATTACTCGACCAGCCCGCTGCTGGCCTCGAAGACGCCGCCCTGGCGCAGCCGCTTCCTGGTGTTTCTGGTCGGCGCCGCATTTGCGCTGCTGATCGGCCGCGCCCTGTATGTGCAGGTGCTGCAAGCCGACTTCTTCCAGAAGAAGGGCGAGGAGCGTTATGCCTCCACGCTGACCTTGTCGGCCAGCCGCGGCCGCATCCTCGACCGCAACGGGCAGATCCTCGCGATCAGCGTGAACGCGCCGACGGTGTCGATCAACCCGCAGCAGTTCAAGACCACCGACGAGAACAAGCGCGAGCTGTCGAACCTGCTCAAGCTCAAGCCGAAAGAGCTGGAGCAGCGCCTGGCCGATGGCGGCGCCTACACCGTGCTGCGTCGCCAGATCGACGACGGCATCGCGCAGCAGATCCGCGCCCTGCGCATCAAGGGCCTGACGCTGGAGCCGGGCTACCTGCGCCGCTATCCTGAAAACGAAGCCGCTGCCCACGTGGTCGGCTTCACCGACATCCTCGACTTTGGCCAGGAAGGCATCGAGCTGACCTACCAGCGCATGCTGCAAGGCCGCGGTGGTTCACGCGAAGTGGTGAAGGACCGTCTGGGCCGCGTGGTGGAAGAGCTGGGCGAGCCGGTGGACCCGCACGACGGCCGCGATGTACAGCTGACCATCGATTCCAAGGTGCAGGCGCTGGCCTACCAGCGCATTCGTGATGCCGTGGTCGACCACAAGGCCAAGGCCGGCAGCGTGGTGGTGCTCGACGCGCAGACCGGCGACATCCTGGCGCTGGCCAACTACCCGAGTTATGTGCCGGCAGAGCGCAAGCACCTGACCGGTGCGCAGCTGCGCAACCGCGCCATCACCGACGTGTTCGAGCCGGGCTCCACGGTCAAGCCCTTCGTGGTGGCCAAGGCGCTGGAGCTGGGCATGATCAACCCGGACATGGTGATGGACACGCGTCCGTTCAAGGTCGGCCCGCTGACGGTGAATGACGGCGAGCACGGCCACCCGTCGCTGACGGTGTCGCAGGTGGTGCAGAAGTCGAGCAACGTCGGCACGGTGAAGATCGCCCAGAAGCTGGATGACCGCACGATGGGCGAGCTGTATGCCCAGCTGGGGTTTGGCCAGAAGCCGCAAATCGGCTTCCCCGGTGCCGCCACCGGCCGCCTGCGCCCCTGGAAAACCTGGAAGCCGGTCGAGAAGGCCACGATGGCTTATGGCTACGGCCTGTCGGCCTCGCTGCTGCAGATCGCCCGGGCCTACACGGCGCTCGCACGTGACGGCGAGATGGCCCCGATCACCCTGGTGAAGGGCAGCGAGCCCCTGGCCGGCGCCCACATCTTCGAGCCGCAGACGGCCGTGAAGATGCGCCAGATGATGCGCGGCACCGTCAGCAAGGACGGCACCGCACCGCTGGCGCAGCCGGTGGGCTACTCGGCTGGCGGCAAGACCGGCACGGCCGAGAAGATGGAAGGCCGCGGCTACAACAGCAACAAGTACCGCGCGTGGTTTGCCGGCTTTGCGCCGATTGGCAAGCCGCGGGTTGTGGTGGCGGTGATGGTGGACGAGCCCACGGGCGTCTACTACGGCGGCCTGGTGGCCGCGCCCGTCTTCAAGGTGGTGGTGGAGCAGGCCCTGCGCTCGCTCGGTGAACCGCCAGATCTCGAAATCAAGCCGCAGGTGATGGCGCAAGCCACGCCCGCCGCCATCAAGGCGCAGCACTGACATGCCGCTCACCCGTCTGAAGAGTTCCGACGCCGCAGCCCGCTGGCTGACCTCGTGGGTCACCGGCGCCCTGCGCACCGACAGCCGCCAGGTGCAACCCGGCGATGCGTTCATTGCCTGGCCCGGTTACGGCACCGATGGCCGCCGCTTCGTGCAGGCCGCGCTGGCTGCAGGTGCAGCCACCTGCCTGGTGGAAGACGACGGTGTCGGCGAGTTCGGATTTGAAGACGCGCGCATCGCCACGCTGCCCGGCTTGAAGGCCGCCACGGGCCGCATCGCTGACGCCTACTACGCGCACCCGAGCCAGGCGCTGCGCGTGGTGGCCACCACCGGCACCAACGGCAAGACGTCCACCGCGTGGTGGGTGGCTCAGGCCATGAGCGAGCTGGGCCAGCGCTGCGGCGTGGTCGGCACGCTGGGCGTGGGCGAACCGCCCCGGCCGGGCATCACCGAAGGCAACATCCGCTACACCGGCCTCACCACCCCGGACCCCGTGGTACTGCAAGCCGGCCTGCGCGGCATGCTGGACCAGGGCTTCAAGGCCTGCGCCATGGAAGCCTCGTCCATCGGCATCGTCGAGCAGCGGCTGGTGGGCACGCAGATCGATGTGGCGCTGTTCACCAACTTCACCCAGGACCACCTCGACTACCACGGCAGCATGGACGCCTACTGGGCGGCCAAGCGTGAGCTGTTCGCCTGGCCCGGCCTGAAGAGCGCGGTCATCAATGTGGATGATCCGCAAGGCGCTGCACTGGTGGGCGAGCTGGCCGGCAAGGGCCTCGACCTGTGGACCGTGTCGGTGAACGACGAAGCCCGTCTGCGCGCCGTGAACGTGGGTTACCGCCACGGCGGCCTGGCCTTCAGCGTGATGGAAGGCACCGTCGAAGCCGCCATCGAAACCGGCTTGATCGGTGACTACAACGTCAGCAACCTGCTGGTGGTGATTGGCGGCTTGCGCGCCCTGGGCGTGCCGCTGCTGGAGGCCGTGCAGGCCGCAGCCGGCGTCACGCCCGTGCCCGGCCGCATGCAACGCGTGGCTGACACTGCCGCCGGCCCCGAAGTGGTGGTGGACTACGCCCACACGCCGGACGCGCTGGAGAAGGCCCTGCGCGCGCTGGTGCCGCTGGCCGCCAGCCGCGGTGGTCGCCTGTGGTGCGTGTTTGGCTGCGGCGGTGACCGCGACAACACCAAGCGGCCGCTGATGGGCGGCATTGCGGCCCGGCTGGCGCAGCAGGTGGTGATCACCAGCGACAACCCGCGTACCGAAGCGCCCGAGCAGATCCTGGCGCAACTTGCGGCCGGCGTGCCTGCCGATGCGGCCGCGCATGTGAGCCAGCAGGTGGACCGGCAACTGGCCATTCATCAAAGCGTGGCGGCAGCCGAGGCGCGCGACGTCATCCTGGTGGCCGGCAAGGGCCACGAGGATTACCAGGAAGTGCAGGGCGTGCGTCACCCGTTCTCGGATGTGACTGAAGCCCTGGCTGCGCTGCAAGCCCGAGGTGTGCAGTGAGCGGTATCGGCATGTCTTCGTTGATGACGCTGGCCCAGGCGCAGGCGATGATCCCCGGCGCGGTGCTGGTGGGCGATGGCGCGCTGGCGTTTGCCCGCGTGCACACCGACACCCGCAGCCTGAAGGCCGGTGACCTGTTCGTCGCCTTGAAGGGCGAGAAGTTCGACGCCAATGACTTTCTGCCGCAGGCGCGTGATGCCGGAGCGGCGGCAGCCCTGGCCCACCACGGCCTGGCCCAGGCTGGCCTGAGCGGCCTGGAAGTGCCCGACACCTTGCTGGCGATGCAGCAACTGGCCACCGCCTGGCGCGCCACGCAGGCGCTGCCGGTGATTGGTGTGACCGGCAGCAATGGCAAGACCACCGTGACCCAGATGATTGCCAGCATCCTGCGCGCGGCGCACGGCGATGCGGCCCTGGCCACGGCGGGCAACCTGAACAACCACATCGGTGTGCCGCTGACGGTGCTGCGCCTGAACGCGCATGCCGTCGCGGTGATCGAGCTGGGCATGAACCACTCGGGTGAGATCGCCGAGCTGGCCGCCATCGCGCTGCCCACGGTGGCGCTGGTGAACAACGCCCAGCGCGAGCACCAGGAATTCATGCAGACGGTGGAAGCCGTGGCCCGCGAAAACGGGGCCGTGCTGAGTGCGCTGCCCGCCGATGGCGTGGCGGTGTTTCCGGCCGACGACACCTACACCGCGCTGTGGCGCGAGCTGGCGGCAGGCCGCCGCGTCATCACCTTTGCGCTGGGCAATGACGCCGGTACTGATGTGACCGCCGACGCCGACTGGGTGGCTGACCACTGGCAGGTGCAACTGCGCACCCCGGCCGGTGCGGCCACGCTGGCCCTGCGCATTGCCGGCCTGCACAACGTGAAGAACGCCCTGGCCGCTGCCGCCAGCGCACTGGGTGCCGGCATCAGCCTCGACGCCGTGGTGGCGGGCTTGACGGCCTTCGAGCCGGTCAAGGGCCGCTCGCAAGTGCAGCCGCTGACGCGCGCAGGTGTGCCGGTCACGCTGATCGACGACAGCTACAACGCCAACCCGGATTCCGTGCGCGCCGCCATCGACGTGCTGGCCGCCTTGCCGGCACCGCGCTGGCTGGTGCTGGGCGACATGGGCGAGGTGGGCGATCAGGGCCCGGCCTTCCACGCGGAAGTGGGTAACTATGCCCGCGCACGCGGCATCGAGCATGTCTGGTGTGCCGGCGTGCTGGCGGCTGATGCGGCCCGCGCCTATGGCGCCGGCGCACAACATTTTGCGGACAACACGGCCGTCATCGCCGCTCTGACCAACGAGCCTGCCTTCAAGGCGGTGCTGGTCAAGGGCTCGCGCTTCATGGCCATGGAAAAGGTGGTCGCTGCCCTGCGCGCGGCGCCAACCAAGGAGAATACGGGATGCTGCTGAGCCTGGCCCAATGGCTGCAAGGCCTGTACCCCGAGCAATTCGGGTTCTTGCGCGTCTTCCAGTACCTCACGTTCCGCGCGGTGTTCGCGGCGATGACGGCGCTGCTGATCGGCCTGGCCTTCGGGCCGTGGGTGATCCGCCGCCTGACCGAGCTGAAGATCGGCCAGCCCATCCGTGAATACGGCATGCAGAGCCACTTGGCCAAGCGTGGCACGCCGACGATGGGTGGTGCGCTCATCCTGATCGGCATCGGGGTGGCCACGCTGCTCTGGAGCGACTGGAGCAACCGCTTCGTGTGGATCGTCATGATCGTCACCTTCGGCTTCGGCGCGATCGGCTGGACCGACGACTGGCGCAAGGTGGTCGACAAGAACCCGGAAGGCATGGCCTCGAAGGAGAAGTTCCTGTGGCAGTCGCTGATCGGGTTGGTCGCGGCGCTCTACCTGGCCTTCAGCGTGTCGGAAACCTCGAACCTGCGCGTGCTGGAATTGTTCCTGCGCTGGGTGCAGAGCGGCTTCTCGAACGACCTGCCGCCCAAGGCCGGTCTGATGCTGCCGTTCTTCAAGTCGGTCAGCTACCCGCTGGGTGTGTTCGGCTTCATCGGCCTGACCTACTTCGTCATCGTTGGCGCCAGCAATGCGGTGAACCTGACCGACGGCCTCGATGGCCTCGCCATCATGCCGGTGGTGCTGGTGTCTGGCGCCCTGGCGATCTTTTCGTACGTGGTCGGCAACGCGGTTTATTCGAAGTACCTGCTGTTCCCCTACATCCCGGGCGCCGGTGAGCTGATGATTTTCTGCGCGGCCATGTGCGGCGCCGGTCTGGCTTTCCTGTGGTTCAACGCGCATCCGGCGCAGGTGTTCATGGGCGACGTCGGCGCGCTGTCGCTCGGTGGCGCGCTCGGCACCGTGGCGGTCATCACCCGCCAGGAAATCCTGCTGGGCATCATGGGCGGTGTGTTCGTTGCTGAAGCGCTGTCGGTGATGGTGCAGGTCGGCTGGTTCAAGTACACGAAGAAGAAGTACGGCGAGGGCCGCCGCATCCTGAAGATGGCGCCGCTGCATCACCACTTCGAGAAGTCGGGCTGGAACGAAACACAGGTGGTCATCCGCTTCTGGATCATCACCATGCTGCTGTGCCTGATTGGCCTGGCCAGCCTGAAGTTGCGCTGAGAGAGCACCGTGAACCACCTGCGCGATCTGCACGTTCTGATTCTGGGCCTGGGCGATTCCGGCCTGGCGATGGCCCGCTGGTGCGCCCGCCACGGGGCGGCGCAGATCCGCGTGTGGGATTCGCGTGCCACGCCGCCGCAGGCCGTGGCCCTGGCCGCCGAAGTGCCGGGCGCGGAGTTCTTCAGCGGTGCGCTTACCGCAGAGACCCTGGGTACGACCCGCCTGGTGCTGAAGAGCCCGGGCCTGTCGCCGCTGGATGAGCGGTTGCTGCCCTTGCTGAACGCCGCCCGGGCTGCCGGCATCGCCGTCGCAGGTGAGCTGGACCTGTTCAGCCGCGCCCTGAAGGACCTGACCGCAGAGCGCCGGTACGAGCCGAAGGTGCTGGCCATCACCGGCACCAACGGCAAGACGACGACCACCTCGCTGACGGCGATGCTGGTGGAGCGCTGTGGCCGCCGCGTGGCCGTGGCTGGCAACATCGGCCCGACCTTGCTCGACACGCTGAGCGACGCGCTGAGTGCCGAGACCTGGCCGACGGCCGATAACGAGGCGCCGGTGGCTGACGCCGATGCGCAGGCGCATGACCTGGAGACTGTGGCGGAAGATGCCGCCGCGGCCCACGAAGGTGAGGCGGCTGCGCAGGCTGCTGATGATGAGGCGCAAGCTGAGGCTGGCGTGGCGAGCGAGGCCGTTGAGGCCGCTTCAGACGTTTCAGCCGCTGAACCCACTGAAGCGGCTTTGCCCATCGAAGCCGACGACGACGCCACCGCAGCGGAGCCCGTGAAGCTGGCCCCGCCGCCACCGAAGGCCGCCGTGTTTTCAGCCCTGCCCGAAGTCTGGGTGCTGGAGCTGTCGAGCTTCCAGCTGGACGAGGTGCAAGGCTTCGAGCCCAGCGCCGCGACGGTGCTGAACATCTCGCAGGACCACCTCGATTGGCACGGTGACCTGGCCGCCTACAAGGCAGCCAAGGCTCGCATCTTTGGCCAGCACGGCTTGATGGTGGTGAACCGCGATGACGCGATGGTCGAGGCGATGATCCCGGCCCCGGTGATGGTGAAGGGCGGCCGTGGTCGTCCGAGCAAGGCGGTGGGTCGGGCGGTTGCTCGATTTGGCCTCGATGCACCGCAGCGGCCGGGTGACTTTGGCTTGGTGACCGAAGCCGGCATGGCCTGGCTGGTGCGCGCCTTGCCGGCTGATGAGACCATCAAGCGCCGCAAGGATGAGGTCGAGGAAATTCACCTGCAACGCATGATGCCGGCCGACGCGCTGCGCATCCGCGGCCGCCACAACGCCAGCAATGCGCTGGCCGCGTTGGCACTGGCCACCGCCATCGGCTGCCCGCTGGCGCCGATGCTGCACGGCCTGCGTGAATACCGCGGTGAGCCGCACCGGGTTGAGCTCATCGGCCAGGTCAGCGGCATCGAAGCCTTTGACGATTCCAAGGGCACGAACGTGGGCGCCACCGTGGCGGCGCTGAACGGCCTGGGTGCTGACAAGCTGACCTCCAAGCTCATCGTCATCCTTGGTGGCGACGGCAAGGGGCAGGATTTCGCGCCGCTGGCCGAGCCTGTCTCGCGGCATGTGCGCGCCGTGGCCACCATCGGCCGTGACGCCGCCGCGATCGAAGCAGCGCTGGCCGGCACCGGCGTGATCATCCAGCGTCACGACACGCTCGAAGCCGCGGTGCCTTGGTGCTTCGCGCAGGCGCAAGGGCACGACGCCGTGCTGCTCAGCCCGGCGTGCGCCAGCCTCGACATGTTCCGCAACTATGCGCACCGTGCGCAGGTCTTCGTGGACGCGGTGCATGCGCTGGCCGCTGAGCGCGGGGAGCTGCTGGCATGAGCGTGTCCACCGCCGCATCCGCCTGGCGCGACAGCCTGCAAGGCAGCTGGTCGCGCCTGCGTGGCCTGCTGGGGCGCAGCGAAGAAAACGCCAGTGCGGTGCCGGTGCGCGACTGGGTCAACACCGGAAGCGGCAAGCCCACCGCGGTGGCTGGCTTCGACATGGCGCTGGTCTGGGTCGTGATGTGCCTGCTGGCCCTGGGCCTGGTGATGGTGTACTCAGCGTCTGTGGCGCTGCCCGACAACCCGAAGTTCGCCAAGTACTCGGCCACCTATTTCCTGAACCGCCAGGCGATGTTCATCGGCGTGTCTTTCGTGGCGGCGCTGGTGACCCTGCAGATCCCGATCGGCGTCTGGGAGAAGTGGGCGCCGTGGCTGTTCGCGGCCTCGCTCGCGATGCTGATCGTCGTGCTCGTGCCCTTCATCGGCAAGGGTGTGAACGGCGCGCGCCGCTGGGTGCCGCTGGGCATCATGAACTTCCAGCCGAGTGAGCTGGCCAAGCTGGCCATGGCCATGTATGCCGCCAGTTACATGGTCCGCAAGATGGACGTGAAGGAAAACTTCTTCAAGGCAGTGTGGCCGATGGCCGTGGCCTTGATGGTGATCGGCGTGCTGCTGCTGGCCGAGCCCGACATGGGTGCCTTCATGGTGATCGCCGCGGTGGCGCTGGCCATCCTGTTCCTCGGTGGCGTGAACGGCCGCATGTTCTTCCTGAGCGTGGCGGTGCTGGTGGGCGCCTTCGTGCTGATGATCGTGTTCAGCGAATTCCGTCGCCAGCGCATCTTTGCCTACCTCGACCCCTGGAACCCTGAATACGCCCAGGGCAAGGCCTACCAGCTCACCCACTCGCTCATCGCGTTTGGCCGGGGCGAGTTGTTTGGTCAGGGCCTGGGCTCATCGATCGAGAAGCTGCATTACCTGCCTGAAGCCCACACCGACTTTCTGCTGGCGGTGATCGGCGAGGAGCTCGGCTTTGTCGCGGTGGTCGGCGTGATCGTCGCCTTCTTCTGGCTGACCCGTCGCATCTTCGTGATCGGCCGCCAGGCCATTGCACTCGACCGCGTGTTCGCAGGCCTGATGAGCCAGGGCATCGGCATCTGGTTTGGCGGGCAGAGCTTCATCAACATGGGCGTGAACCTCGGCGTGCTGCCGACCAAGGGTCTGACTTTGCCGCTGTTGAGCTACGGCGGCTCCGGCATCCTGATGAACCTGGTGGCGCTGGCCATCGTGCTGCGCGTGGACCAGGAAAACCGGCAACTGATGCGGGGAGGCCGCGCATGAGCCGGCATTTGGTGGTGATGGCGGCCGGCACCGGCGGCCACGTGATTCCCGGCCTGGCCGTGGCCCGTGAGATGCAGGCGCGCGGCTGGACCGTGAGCTGGCTCGGCACCGAAGGTGGCATGGAAAACCGGCTGGTGCCGCCGACCGGCATTCCGCTCGACCGCCTCGGTTTTTCGGGGCTGCGTGGCAAGGGCCTGACGCACACCATCTCAGGCGGCTTCCGCTTGCTGAAGGCCTTCTGGGACAGCGCCCGCGTGCTGCGCGCGCGCCGCGCCGATGCCGTGCTGGGCATGGGCGGTTATGTGTGCTTCCCGGGTGGCCTGGTGGCCAAGCTGATGGGCCGCCCGCTGATGCTGGTGAACGCCGACGCCGCGCTGCTGATGAGCAACAAGGCGCTGCTGCCGGTGGCCGACAAGGTGGCCTTCGGTTTTGATGGTCCGGCGGTGGCGCGCGTTCGCCAGTCGCTGGTGACTGGCAACCCGGTGCGCGCCGAGATCGAACAGATGGCCCAACCCGCCCAGCGCTTTGAAGGCCGCAGTGGCCCGCTGCGCCTGCTGGTGGTGGGCGGCAGTCTGGGCGCCAAGGTGCTGAACGAAACGCTGCCCGCCGCGCTGGCCCAGATGCCCGCAGACCAACGCCCGCTGGTGACGCACCAGACCGGCATGGCCCACCTCGATGACGTGCGTGCGCGCTACGCCACGCTGGGTGTGCAGGCCGAGATCCTGCCGTTCATCGACAACATGGACCAGCGCCTGGCGGACTGCGACGTGATCGTCTGCCGCGCAGGCGCCATCACCGTGAGCGAGCTGTGCGCCGCTGGCGTGGCCAGCGTGCTGGTGCCGCTGGTGGTGTCGACCACCTCGCACCAGCGTGACAACGCCGCCTGGATGGCCGAGCGTGGCGCCGCCCGCCATCTGCCGCAGGCTGAAATGAACCCGCAGCAGCTCGCGCAGCTGCTGCAACAGATGACGCGTGAGCAGCTGCTGGCCATGGCCCAGGCCGCACGTGGGCTGGCGCGTCCCAAGGCTGCCGCTGCGGTGGCCGATCAAATCGAGAAGATGGTGAAACCATGAAGCACGCCGTCAAGCACATCCATTTCGTGGGCGTTGGTGGCGCCGGCATGAGCGGCATCGCCGAGATCCTGCACAACCTCGGCTACGTGGTGTCGGGCTCTGACCAGGCCGATGGCGCGGTGACGCGTCGCCTCGCCGAGCTCGGCAT
The DNA here is from genome assembly GCA_002255925.1 of Burkholderiales bacterium PBB6. Taxonomy (GTDB): domain Bacteria; phylum Pseudomonadota; class Gammaproteobacteria; order Burkholderiales; family Burkholderiaceae_C; genus Ideonella; species Ideonella margarita. Next base: position 402,489 of record NKIH01000004.1, read on the forward strand.
CCGCATCCACATCGGCCATGACGCCGCGCACATCAGCGGCGCCGAAGCCGTGGTCACCTCCACCGCGGTGAAGGGCGACAACCCGGAAGTCATCGCGGCGCGCAACAAGCGCATCCCGGTGGTGCCGCGTGCGGTGATGTTGGCCGAGCTGATGCGCCTGAAGCGCGGTATCGCGATTGCCGGCACGCACGGCAAGACGACCACCACCTCGCTGGTGACCAGCGTGCTGGCGGAAGCCGGTGTCGACCCGACCTTCGTGATCGGCGGCAAGCTGAACTCGGCCGGTGCCAACTCGCGCCTGGGCTCGGGTGACTTCATCGTGGTCGAGGCAGACGAGTCGGATGCGTCCTTCCTGAACCTGATGCCCATCCTGTCGGTCGTGACGAACATCGACGCCGACCACATGGACACCTACGGCCATGATTTCGCGCGGCTGAAGTCGGCGTTTGTCGACTTCCTGCACCGCATGCCGTTCTACGGCGCGGCCATCATTTGCGGCGACGACCCCGGCGTGAAAAGCATCATTCCGATGGTGTCGCGCCCGGTGGTGACCTACGGCTTCGACGAAGGCAACCAGGTGCGCGCCGTGAACGTGCAGGCGCTGGAAGGCGGCCAGATGCGCTTCACCTGCCAGCGCCGCAATGGCGTGGTGATGCCCGACATCGACATCACGCTGAACCTGCCCGGCGAGCACAACGTGAAGAACGCGCTCGCGGCCATCGCGGTGGCCACCGAGCTGGAGCTGCCTGACGAGCCCATCGTGCAGGCGCTGATGAAGTTCGGCGGCGTGGGTCGTCGCTTCCAGCGCTGGGGCGAAGTGCCTTGCGCGGATGGCCAGTTCACGCTGGTCGATGACTACGGCCACCACCCGGTGGAAATGGCAGCGGTGATTTCCGCGGCCCGTGGCGCCTTCCCGGGCCGTCGCCTGGTGCTGGCCTTCCAGCCGCACCGCTACACCCGCACCCGCGATTGCTTCGAAGACTTCGTCAAGGTGATGGGCCAGGCCGACGCCGTGCTGCTGACCGAGGTGTACGCCGCCGGCGAGTCGCCCATCGTGGCCGCCGACGGCCGCGCCATGACCCGCGCCCTGCGCGTGGCCGGCAAGGTCGATCCGGTGTTCGTGGACGACGTGGGTGAGCTGGCACAGCAAGTGCTCGACTTCGTGCGGCCGGGCGACGTGGTGATCGCCATGGGCGCAGGCTCGATCGGCGCGGTGCCGGGCCGCATCGTGGAATTGGCAGGACAAGCAGCATGAACATCAAGCAACGCAATGTGAACGTGGCGGCACTCGGCAAGGTCGCCGTGCTGATGGGTGGTGATTCGGCCGAGCGGCCGGTGTCGCTGATGTCGGGCGATGGCGTGCTCAAGGCGCTGCTGTCCAAGGGCGTGGATGCGCATGCGTTCGACCCCTCGCAACGTCCGCTCGAAGACCTGAAGTCCGAAGGCTTCAGCCGCTGCTTCGTGGCGCTGCATGGCCGCCACGGTGAAGACGGCACGGTGCAGGGCGCCCTCGAGCTGATGGGCATCCCGTATACCGGCTCGGGCGTCATGGCCTCGGCCGTGGCCATGGACAAGGTGATGACCAAGCGCGTCTGGGTGGCCGAAGGCCTGCCGACCCCGCAGTGGCGCTTGCTGCCCCTCGGCCAGCATGGCGCCACCGTGGTGCGCAACGTGCCCGATGCACTCGGCCTGCCGTTGATCGTCAAGCCGGCGCGTGAGGGTTCGTCCTTCGGCGTGACCAAGGTGGCGGGGTATTCCGGGATGCTGGAAGCCGTGACCCACGCGGCACAATACGACCCCGACGTGCTGTGCGAAGAATTCATCGATGGCGAAGAAGTGACCTGCCCGGTGCTGGGAGACGGGGACGACGCCGTCGCTCTGCCGGTCATCCGCATCCAGGCGCCCGACGGCAACTACGACTTCGAGCACAAATACCATTCGGATGACACCCGTTACCTCTGCCCGAGCGGTCTGCCCGCGGAAGAGGAACTCAACATCCAGCGCATCGTGGTGGCGGCGTATCGCCTGCTGGGCTGCCGCGGCTGGGGCCGCGCCGATCTGATGATCCGCGCCAGCGACCGCAAGCCCTTCCTGCTGGAAATGAACACCTCGCCGGGCATGACCGGTCACTCGCTGGTGCCGATGTCGGCCCGGGCCGCCGGCCTGAGCTACGAAGACCTGTGCCTGCACCTGCTGGCCGGCGCCCGCCTCGACAGCACCCGCGCTGCGCAAGACTGAACCACATGGCCGTGTCGCTGCCCCCTGATGTCCGCGTGATGAACGCCACCGCCGTGGCGGTGCTGGCGCTGAGCGGCTGCGTGCTGCTGGCGGCAGGCGCAGCGTGGGTGACACGCCAGCCGAAGTTCGCCATCGCCAGCATCCGGCTGGAAGGCGAGGTGAGCCGCAACAGCGTGGCCACGGTGCGCGCCAACGCCGCACCGAAGCTGGCCGGCAACTACTTCACGCTGGACTTGCGCAAGACGCGGTCGGCCTTCGAGTCGGTGCCTTGGGTGCGCCATGCGGTGGTGCACCGCGTCTGGCCGAATCGCCTGGTGGTGAAGCTGGAAGAGCACCGGCCTGCAGCGGTCTGGAAGGGCGACGAAGGCAACGATCGCCTGGTGAACAGCTTCGGGGAAATCTTCGAAGCCAATCTGGGCGATGTGGACGACGACCGCCTGCCCGAATTTCACGGGCCCGAAGAAGAGGCTGCCCAGATGCTGGCGATGTACCGCCGTCTGGTGCCGCTGCTCGGGCCTCTCGACGCCACCCCGGTGCGCATCAGCCTGTCAGGCCGCGGATCGTGGGATGTGGAACTCGACACCGGCGCGCAACTGGCGCTGGGTCGGGGCAGTGATGAAGAAGTGCTGGCCCGCATGGCCCGCTTTGTCCGAACGGTGACACAGGTGGCAGCGCGTCAGCGCCGGGCCTGGGACCACGCCGACCTGCGCCATGCCGACGGCTACGCGCTGCGGTTGAAAGGCCCTGTCACCCCGGCTGCCAATGGCGCCACAGCTTTGAATTGAGGAAGACATGGCCAAGGATTACAAGGATCTCGTCGTCGGGCTAGACATCGGCACCGCCAAGGTGATGGCGGTGGTGGCCGAGGTCGTCGGGGGTGAATTGCGGGTGGCCGGCCTGGGCGTCGCCTCGTCGCATGGTCTGAAGCGCGGTGTGGTGGTGAACATCGACGCCACGGTGCAGAGCATCCAGCAGGCCCTGAAGGAGGCCGAGATGATGGCCGCCTGCAAGATCGAGCGCGTCTACACCGGCATCACCGGCAGCCACATCCGCGGCCAGAACTCGACCGGCATGGTCATCGTGCGCGACAACCGCGAGGTGACGCCGACCGACGTGGCCCGCGTCATCGAAACCGCCAAGGCCATCAACATTCCGAATGACCAGCGCCTGCTGCTGGTGGAATCCCAGGAATTTGTCATCGACGGCCATGAGGTGAAAGAGCCCATCGGCATGAGCGGCAGCCGCCTGGAAGTCAAGGTGCACATCGCCACCGGCGCCCAGAGCGCCGCCGAGAACATCGTCAAGTGCGTGCGCCGCTGCGGCCTGGAAGTGGAGCAGCTGTGCCTGTCACCCACGGCTGCCGCTGCCGCCGTGCTGACCGATGACGAGAAGGACCTGGGTGTCGCGGTGGTCGACATCGGCGCCGGCACCACCGACGTCTCGATCTTCACCGGTGGGTCGATTCGCCATACTGCGGTGATTCCAATTGCCGGCGATCTGATCACCAGCGATATCGCGATGGCCTTGCGCACCCCCACCAAGGACGCCGAAGAGATCAAGGTGGAATATGGGGTCGCCAAACAACTGTTGGCAGATCCCAACGAACAGGTGGAAGTGCCCGGCCTGGGTGACCGGGTACCCCGGATGCTCAGTCGACAGGCTTTGGCCGGCGTGATTGAGCCGCGGGTCGAGGAAATCTATTCGCTGGTGCACCAGGTGATTCGGGAATCTGGCTACGAGGAATTGCTCTCGTCGGGCATTGTCATCACCGGTGGAACGGCCGTCATGCCGGGCATGGTGGAGTTGGGCGAGGATATTTTCCTCAAGCCTGTGCGCAAGGGATTGCCGACGTATTCCGGCCCGCTTTTCGACATGGTCGCCAATCCCCGGTCGGCCACCGTGATGGGTTTGTTGGAGGAAGCCCGGGTCGCACACACCCGTGGCCACAAGGCGGCGCAACAAGCCGGCTCAGTAAAAACGTTATTTGGTAAGGCCAGGGACTGGTTTTTGGGTAATTTCTAGCGACAATACGAACTCAGGAATTCGACCGAAATTCCAGCGTTTTTTTGAGTTCTGGTCCAGACACGGCAACTGCAATCGAGACTTAGGAGGTTCCACATGCCCATCGAGATGATCGAGGAATTTGACCAAGGCACCCAGATCAAGGTGATCGGCGTGGGTGGTGGCGGTGGCAATGCCGTCGACCACATGATCACCCAGGGTGTCCAGGGCGTGGAATTCATCTGCGCCAACACCGATGCCCAGGCGCTGAACCGCAGCGCCGCCGCACAGCTGGTCCAGCTGGGCGCGACGGGTCTGGGCGCAGGCTCCAAGCCTGACGTGGGCAAGCAAGCCGCCGAAGAAGCCGAAGGCCGCATCCGCGACGCCATCGCCGGCGCGCACATGCTGTTCATCACCGCCGGCATGGGCGGCGGCACCGGTACCGGCGCTGCCCCCGTGATTGCCCGCGTGGCCAAGGAAATGGGCATCCTGACGGTGGGTGTCGTGACCAAGCCCTTCGACTTCGAAGGCGGTCGCCGCAGCAAGCAAGCCGATCTGGGCGTGTCGGAACTCGAAGCCAACGTTGATTCGTTGATCGTGGTGCTCAACGAGAAGCTGCTGGAAGTCATGGGCGACGACGTCACCCAGGATCAAGCCTTCGCGCATGCCAATGACGTGCTGAAGAACGCCGTTGGCGGCATCTCGGACATCATTCACATCCCGGGCCTGGTGAACGTCGACTTCGAAGACGTCAAGACCGTGATGAGCGAGCCTGGCAAGGCGATGATGGGCACGGCCATGGCCTCTGGCCCGGACCGCGCCACCAAGGCCGCTGAGCAAGCCGTGGCTTGCCCGCTGCTGGAAGGCATCGACCTGTCTGGCGCCCGTGGCGTGCTGGTGTTGATCGCCGCAGCGCGCTCGACCTTCAAGCTGGCTGAAAGCAAGAACGCGATGAATACCATCCGTCGCTACGCCGCTGAAGACGCGCACGTCATTTATGGCACGGCTTATGACGACAGCCTGGGCGACCAGCTCCGCGTGACCGTGATTGCCACCGGTTTGTCGTCGGCCCGTCGTGCTGCTGCACCGCTGACCGTGATTCAAACCCACCAGGTGCTGCGCACCGGTACCGACAATATGCCCATCATGACCCAGCCGATGGCTGCGGCAGGTGGTATGTCGGCAGCCCCGGTGGTTTCGGCCGCCATGCCGCAGCAAGATTTCAGTTCCATGGCCACGCCAAGCGTCTGGCGCACGGGTCGCACCCAGGCAGCAGCCAAGGTCGAAGCCCTGAGCTCAAACGGCATGGACGAAATCGAGATTCCGGCTTTCCTGCGCAAGCAGGCAGATTGAGCCCGCCAGTTTCGATTGCATGTTTCAGGGGCCCTTCGGGGCCCCTTTTTCATGGCCGCGAGTTTTTCACACCTTTTCCACAGGCTGAATATTGCAAATCCCGGTTGTCCACAGGCGGCGCGGGTTTGCACCTTTCGCCGATTTGCCGAGGCGGCAGGGGTTTGTGCCGATGCTCAAAACCTGGCGGCTGTTTTCAAAAATAGGGTGTGTGGTGCGGCGGTCAGCGCCCGCCATAGACCAGCGCCCTGCAAGATTTGCCGGTATCGCAGACAATCCCGACTCGTCTTCACCGGCCGAGGGCGTGCCTGCCCCGGTCGTTTTTCCGGCCACCATCACCGCTTTCACATGCTCCAGCAACGCACCCTCAAGTCCCTGACCCGCGCCGTCGGCGTGGGCCTGCACAGCGGCCAGCGGGTGGAGTTGACCCTGCGGCCGGCGGCGCCCGACACCGGCATCGTCTTCCGTCGGGTTGATCTGCCGCAGCCGGTGGATATTCCCGTGCGCTTTGATTCGGTCAGCGACACGCGGATGGCCTCGACCATCACCCCTGGCGGCGTGCCGGACGGCCCGCGCGTGCAGACCATCGAACATCTGATGTCGGCCTGTGCCGGCCTCGGGCTCGACAACCTGTATGTCGACATCACGGCTGATGAAGTGCCCATCCTCGATGGCTCATCCGCCAGCTTTGTCTTCCTGCTGCAGAGCGCCGGTATCGAGCTGCAGAACGCGCCGAAGAAATTCCTGCGTGTGAAGAAGACCGTCGAGGTGCGTGAAGGCGAGGGCAGCCGCCTGATGTGGGCGCGCCTCGAGCCCTTCCACGGCTACAAGCTGACCTTCGAGATCGACTTCAACCATCCGGCCCTTGACGCCACGGGCCAGCAGGTCACCTTCGACATGGGCAGCGGCACCTACAAGCAGGAGATCGCCCGGGCGCGCACCTTCGGCTTCACCAAGGATGTCGAAGCCATGCGCTCACGCGGGCTGACGCTGGGTGGCTCGATGGACAACGCCATCGTGATCGACGACTACCGCGTGCTCAACCACGACGGCCTGCGTTATGACGACGAGTTCGCCAAGCACAAGATCCTTGATGCGATCGGCGACCTCTACATCGCCGGCCACCCCTTGCTGGCGGCCTACACCTCGTTCAAGGGCGGGCACGCACTGAACAACAAGCTGCTGCGCGTGCTGCTGGCCGACAAGGAAGCCTGGGAGCTGGTGAGCTTCGACGATGAAGCCCGTGCACCGGCCGGGTTCGCGCAACTCGCGCCGGCCTGGTAACCCAAGGCACCGGGAGGCTGCGATGCTGATTTTCCGACTCGTGTTCGGCCTGCTGCTGCTGGCCGGCATCCTCTGCTTCGGCGTTTATGTGGTGACGCGCGACGCCCGCTGGCGCGCCCGCGGCGTGGTGCTCGTCAAATGGACGGTGCTGGCCGGCCTGGGCTTTTTCGCCGTGGTGTTTCTTGAGCGGCTGGCCGTGATGCTCTGACGCTCACGGCTGCAGGCCTGAGAGGTAGCCCAGGGTAGCCTGGCGGCCCACCTTCATCAAGTCAAAGCTGTCGGGTGCCAGCGTCCATTGGCGCATCAGGCCGTCCACCAGCGCGAACAGGCCGATGGCCGCGCCCTTGACGTCAAGATCGGTGCGGATCTGCCCGGCAGCCTGGCCGCGCAACATCACGCTGTGCATCTGCTCGATGAATCCCGCCAGTGAATCGTTGTGTCGCTGCTGGGCGATTGCCATGTCGCCGGTGTATTCGGTGTAGTGCATGGCCACCGTGAAGACGCGCTGGGTTTGCGCGTTCGTCGACAGCGCCTCAAACGGCACCAGCACCATGTCCAGCAGGCTGCTCAGCGTGCTTTCCGGCGGGTTGGCCAAGGCCTGCTCCAGCGCCGACTCGCAGGGCATGACCACACGGTTCAACATGGCTTCGAACAGATCGGCCTTGTCCTGAAAATGCCAGTAGACGGCGCCACGCGTGACGCCGGCGGCCCCCGCGATATCTTGCAGGGACGTGCGCGCCACGCCCCGGGTGGCGAACACCTGCTCGGCGGCGTCGAGGATCTGCTGGCGTGTCTCTTGCGCCTCTGCTTTTGTTTTGCGGGCCATGGTCTTTGTACACAAAGGGAAAGCCCTTGTGTCATTAAATACATTCTTGATTGTATGTATACTTCGCCACTTCGTGCAATCACCCTCTTTGCCGCGCGTTCGTGGCGCACCTGCAAGCCGCACTGAGCTTGCGTGGCCACCAAAGGAAGCCCATGTCTGACCAGACGACCGCCACTGTCATCGTTTCCAACCCGGCACGTGCCGGCCTTCGCCTCGCGTTCGCGGCGACCACCCTGGCCGTGCTGGCCGCCTGCAGCAAGGGCGACAACGCCGCTGGTGGCGCGCCGCAGATGCCACCCACGCCCGTCGGCGTGGTGACTGTTCAGCCAAGTGGCGTGAACCTCACCACCGAGCTGCCGGGCCGGCTGGAAGCCTTCCGCACGGCCCAGGTCCGGGCGCGTGTCACGGGCGTCGTGAACAAGCGCCTGTTCACCGAAGGCGCCCTGGTCCAGAGCGGCCAGCGCCTGTTCGACATCGATGCAGCGCCGTACCGCGCCTCGCTCGACAGCGCCCAGGCCAGCCTGGCCAAGGGCGAAGCCGTGCTGGCCCAGGCCGCCGCCACGCTGGAGCGAAACCGCCCGCTGGCTGAAGCCAAGGCGATCAGCCAGCAGGACTGGGTGGCCACCCAGGCCGCTCACAAGCAGGCCCAGGCCGATGTCGCCGCGGCGCGTGCCGCCGTGACGCAGGCCCGCCTGAACGTCGACTACGCTGGCGTGGCCGCACCGATCAGTGGCCGCATCGGCCGCGCGACGGTGTCGGAAGGCGCGCTGGTGAGCGCCGGTGAAGCCACGCTGATGGCCACCATCCAGCAAACCGACAAGCTCTACGTGAACTTCACGCAGTCCGCCAGCGAAGCCCTGGCGCTGAAGCGCGCGGTGGAAGCCGGCAAGCTCAAGGCCAGCGGTTCGGCCGCCGTGCGTGTGGTGCTGGAAGACGGCAGCGAATATGCCCAGACCGGCAAGCTGCTGTTCAGCGACCTGCAGGTGGACAGCGGCACCGGCCAGGTCACCCTGCGCGCCGAGCTGCCCAACCCCAAGGGCGAGCTGCTGCCGGGCCTGTATGTGAAGGTGCGCATCGACGCGGCCCGCAGCGACAGCGCCATCCTGCTGCCCCAGCAGGCTGTGACCCGCGGCACCGCCGGTGACACCGTGCTGGTGGTGGGCGCCGACAAGACGACCTCGAACCGCACCGTGCAACTGGGCGGCTCACGCAACGGCCAGTGGGTCGTGCTGGGTGGCTTGAAGGCCGGCGAGCAGGTGGTGGTCGACGGCTTCCAGAAGATCCGTCCGAAGGCCCCGGTGAACCCGGTGCCGTGGTCGCCGGTCGCAGCTTCGGCGCCGGCATCAGCCGCTGCGCCAGCGTCGGCCGCCGCACCAGCCTCGGCCGCCAGCCGCTGAGCCCGGGAGCATCCGCATGAATTCCCGTTTTTTCATCGACAGGCCCATCTTCGCGTGGGTCATCGCGTTCTTCGTCGTGATCCTGGGCGCAGCCGCCATCACCAAGCTGCCCATCGCCCAGTACCCGACGGTGGCGCCGCCCGCCATCGTCATCAGCGCGGCCTACCCGGGTGCCTCAGCGCAGGTGCTGGAAGACAGCGTGCTGGCCGTCATCGAGCAGGAGCTCAATGGCGCGCCGGGCATGATCTACATGGAGTCGAGCGCTGAAGCGACCGGCTCCGGCACCATCACCGTCACCTTCGAGCCGGGCACGGACGTGTCCATTGCCCAGATCGAAGTGCAGAACCGCCTGAGCCGCGCCACGCCGCGCCTGCCCAGCGCGGTGACGCAGCAGGGCGTGCGGGTCGACAAGTCCCGCTCGAACTTCCTGCTGTTCGTGATGCTGACCTCGAAGAACCCGGCCTACGACCCCGTGGCGCTGGGTGACTACGCGGCCCGCAACATCGTGCCTGAACTGCTGCGCATCCAGGGCGTGGGCCAGGCGCAGCTGTTCGGCACCGAGCGTGCGATGCGCGTCTGGGTTGATCCGGCCAAGCTGGTGGGTTTCGGCCTGTCCACGGCTGACGTGAATGCCGCCATCCGTGCGCAGAACCTGCAGATCTCTGCGGGCAGCATCGGCGGCATGCCCAACACGGCCGAGCAGACGCTGTATGCGTCGATCACCGTGAACGGCCAGCTCAGCAGCATCGAGCAGTTCGGCAACATCGTCATCCGCGCCAACGCCGACGGCTCTGCCGTGCGTCTGAAGGACGTCGCCCGCCTCGAGCTGGGCGGCCAGAGCTACGCCAGCTCCTCGCGCCTGAATGGTGTCACCGCCACCGGCGTGGGCATCCAGCAGTCGCCGGGTGGCAACGCGCTGGCCACGGCCACGGCGGTCAAGGAACGGATGGCCGAGCTGCAGAAGTTCATGCCCGAAGGCGTGAGCTACGACGTGCCGTACGACAGCTCCAAGTTCGTGAAGATATCCATCGAGGAAGTCGTCAAGACGCTGATCGAAGGCATCGCGCTGGTGTTCATCGTGATGCTGGTGTTCCTGCAGAACATCCGCTACACGCTGATCCCGACCATCGTCGTGCCGGTGGCCCTGATGGGCACCTTCGCGGTGATGCTGACGCTGGGCTTCTCGATCAACGTGCTGACCTTGTTCGGCATGGTGCTGGCCATCGGTATCCTGGTGGACGATGCCATCGTGGTGGTGGAAAACGTCGAGCGCATCATGGCCGAGGAAGGGCTGTCGCCGCGCGACGCCACCGTCAAGGCCATGGGCCAGATCACCGGCGCCATCATCGGCATCACCGTGGTGCTGGTCTCGGTGTTCGTGCCGATGGCCTTCTTCAGCGGCTCGGTCGGCAACATCTACCGCCAGTTCTCGCTGGCCATGGTGTCGTCGATGCTGTTCTCGGCGCTGATGGCGCTGTCGCTGACGCCGGCGCTGTGCGCCACGCTGCTCAAGCCGATTCCTCCGGGTCATCACGACAAGAAGGGCTTCTTCGGCTGGTTCAACCGCGGCTTCAAGCGCAGCACCGTGCGCTATGAATCGATGGTCAGCCGCATCCTGCCGCGCGCCGGTCGCTTCCTGCTGATCTACGCCGCCATCCTGGCTGCGGTGGCGGTGATGTACCAGCGCCTGCCGACGTCGTTCCTGCCGAACGAAGACCAGGGTTACCTGATCGTCAACGTGCAGTTGCCCCCGGGCGCCGCACAGTCGCGCACGGAAGCCGTGATGCAGCAGGTCGAAGGCTTCTTCCTGGCCCAGCCTGAGGTGGACAAGGTCGTTGGCGTGCTGGGCTTCAGCTTCTCCGGCTCTGGCCAGAATGCCGCGCTGGCCTTCGTGCCGCTCAAGCCGTGGGATGAGCGCAAGGGCGCCGAGCACAGTGCGCAGGCGCTGGCCGGCCGTGCGTTTGGCGCGTTGATGGGCATCCGCGATGCCTTCACCTTCCCGCTCAGCCCGCCGCCGATCCCTGAACTGGGCACGGCCACCGGCTTCAGCTTCCGCCTGCAAGACCGCTCCGGCCAGGGCCATGCCGCGCTGCTGGCCGCACGCAACCAGTTGCTGGGCATGGCGAGCCAGAGCAAGGTGCTGCAGGGCGTGCGCCCTGACGGCCTGGAAGATGCGCCACAGCTGCAGCTCGACATCGACCGCGACAAGGCCGCCGCACTCGGCGTGTCCTTCGACACGATCGGCAACGTGCTGGGCACGGCGCTGGGCTCGAGCTATGTGAACGACTTCCCGAATGCAGGTCGCCTGCAGCGCGTGGTGGTGCAGGCGGAAGCCAGCGCCCGCATGCAGCCGGAAGACGTGTTGAAGCTGCAGGTGCCGAACAGCCGTGGTCAGCTGGTGCCGCTGTCGTCGTTCGCCAGCACCCGCTGGGTGACCGGCCCGATCCAGACGGTGCGCTACAACGGCTATCCGGCGATGAAGATCAGCGGTGACGCTGCGGCGGGTTTCTCCACTGGTGACGCCGTCATCGAGATGGAAAAGCTGGTGTCGCAGCTGCCGCCGGGCTTCGGCTTCGAGTGGACCGGCCAGACGCGTGAGGAGAAGCTCTCCGGCTCGCAGGCCACCATCCTGCTGGCGTTCTCGATGCTGGCCGTGTTCCTGTGCCTGTCCGCGCTGTACGAAAGCTGGAGCATTCCAGTGGCCGTGCTGCTGGTGGTGCCGCTCGGCATCCTGGGCTCGCTGATGGGCGTGTGGTTCCGCGGCATGCCGAACGACGTGTACTTCAAGGTCGGCCTGATCACCATCATCGGCTTGTCGGCGAAGAACGCGATCCTGATCATCGAGTTCGCGAAGGACCTGCAAGCCGAAGGCAAGGGCCTGCTGGAAGCCACGCTGGAAGCCTGCCACCTGCGCTTCCGCCCGATCATCATGACCTCGTTCGCCTTCATCCTCGGCGTGATGCCGCTGGCCATCGCCAGTGGTGCCGGCTCGGCCAGCCAACGTGCCATCGGCACGGGTGTGGTGGCGGGCATGCTGACGGCCACGTTCCTGGCCGTGCTGCTGGTGCCGGTGTTCTATGTCGTGGTGCGCAAGCTGTTCCCGGGTGGCCATGAGTTGCCACACGGCACGCCGCTGTCCTCACCCGCAACAGACGCTGCCGCGACTGAAGCTCTGAAGAACTCGAAGGAGGGCCAGGCATGAACCGGCTCCATAACCTGATACGCGCCACCCCGCTGGTGGCCGCCCTGTGGCTGACCGGCTGCGTGAACCTGGCACCGACGCTGGAGCGCCCGGCGCTGCCCGTGCCGGCCCAGTTGCCCGCAGCGGACGGCGCTGCGGCTGGCGCCGTGGCCCAGCCCACCTGGCAATCGGTGGTGCAAGACGCCAACCTGAGCCAGGTGGTTGAGCTGGCACTGGCCAACAACCGCGACCTGAAGGTCTCGCTGCTGAACGTGCAGCGGGCCCAGGCCCAGCTGCGGCTGACCGACGCCGACCGCTGGCCCACGCTGTCGGCGGCCTTGATTGGTCAACGTGCGCCCAACAGCGAGGGTGTGCAAGCCACCACCTTGCAGGCCGGCCTGCAGCTCAGCAGCTACGAGATCGATCTGCTGGGCCGCCTGCGCAATGCCAGCGACGCTGCCTCGGCCAGCCTGATGGGCACCGAAGCCGCTGCGCGCAGCGCCCGGCTGGCGCTGGTCAGCCAGACCGTGGGCGCCTGGCTGACGCTGGCCGCCGACGAGGAGCAGCTGATCCGCGTCAGGCAACAGCTGGTGGCCCGCGAAGAAACGCTGCGCCTGACGGCCCTGCGTGAACGCGTGGGCGCCGCCTCTGCGCTCGACCTGCAGTCGGCACAGTCGCTGGTGGCTGCGGCCAAAGCGAGCGCGCTGCAGCTGGAGCGCCAGAAGGCGCAGGACAAGCTGGCGCTAGACCTGGTGGTGGGCAAGGGCGTGCCGGCAGAGCTGCTGCCCACGGCCGCGCTGACCAGCCGCGACTGGCTGGCCCCGGTGCAGGCCGGTGTGTCGTCCGACGCCTTGCTGAGCCGCCCGGACGTCATCCAGGCTGAGCAGCAACTCGCAGCCGCCAATGCCAACATCGGTGCGGCGCGTGCGGCCATGTTCCCGCGCATCGTGCTGTCGGGCAGTGCCGGTCAGGTCAGCAGCAGTTTGTCCACCTTGTTTGATGGTGGCCACTTCGCCTGGAGCATGACGGCCAACGCCGCCATGACGCTGTTTGATGCCGGCCGCAACCAGGCCAACATCAAGGTGTCCGAGGTGAACCGCGACATCGCCGTGGCGCAGTACGAAAAGGCGGTGCAGACGGCCTTCCGTGAAGCGGCTGATGCGCTGGTGTCGCAGGGCAGCTGGGCGCAGCAGGTGCAAGCCCAGCAGCAACTGGTGGCCGCTGAGCGTGAGCGCACGCGCCTGACCCGTCTGCGCCTGCAGGTGGGCAGTGCCAGCCTGCTGGAAACGCTGGAAACCGAGCGTTCACTGGCCAGTGCCGAACAGGCGCTGGTGCAGGTGAAGCTGGCCGAGCTGCTCAACCGCATGGCGCTGTACAAGGCGCTGGGCGGCGACGAAGCCCGCCAGCAGCGCTGAGCCTGAAGTGCCCCAGCAGAACCCGCCCACCGTGGCGGGTTTTTTCATGGTGGGCCGGTACTTGGCCCCTTAGAACAGGTGGCTCAAGAAGCCCAGGCTTCGGCTGTTGGCCAGGGCGGCGCTGGCCGGGTGCCACGAGGCGCGCGCCCAGCAATTGAAGCCGTGCTTCGAGCCCGGGTAGACATGGCACTCATGCGGCTTGCCGGCCATCGCGGCCTGCACCTCGGCCACGGCGCTCAAGGGGATGTGGTCGTCGTGTTCGGCGTAGTGGAACTGCACCGGCACCTTGATCTGGTCAGCCAGCTGCAATTGCTGCTGGATGCCGCCGCCGTACCAGGCCACGGCCGCGTCCACACCGCCTGCGGCGGCGGCCTGCCAGGCCAGTCGTCCACCCATGCAGAAGCCCAGCGCTGCAACGCGGCCGTTGCACTCGGGCAGGGCCTTCAGCGCGGCGATGGCGGTGTGCATGTCGTGCCCGGCTTGTGCGGGTGTCAGGGCCTTCATCAGGGCCACGGCTTGTTCGCGGTCAGCGCCCTCATAGCCCAGGGCCACCTGGCGCTGCTGGCGCCAGAACAGGTCGGGGGCCAGCACCACGAAGCCGTGCAGCGCCCACTGCCGGGCCACCGCCTGGATGTGTTCGTTCACGCCGAAGATTTCCTGCAGCAGCAACAGGCCCGGGCCGCGTCCGCCGGGTGGCAAGGCCAGGTAGCCGGTGAAGGGGGCGGCCGTTGTGGCGTCGTTGGCGGCAGTGGCGTTCTGGGTGTCCAGCGTCAGCCAGCGGGTGTGCGGAACGGCTTGTGGCGATGTTGGCGACATGGCGGTGCGACCCTTGCAGGGCTCAATAGGTGCGGCCGCCCTTGAACTGCGCGTGGGTGCGGCGGTTCAGGTCGGTGGCCTGGGCCATCGCGGCGAACGAGCCGCCTGCATGGGCGTGGGTGATGGCGATGCCGAGGGCGTCGGCGGCGTCCTTGCCGGGCAGGCCGGGCAGGTTCAGCAGCCGCATCACCATCTCCTGGATCTGGTCCTTCTTGGCGTGGCCGTGGCCCACCACCGACTTCTTCATCTGCAGGGCGGTGTATTCCGACACCGTCAGGCCCGACATCACCAGCGCCGTGAGCGCAGCACCACGCGCCTGTCCCAGCAGCAGCGTTGATTGCGGGTTCACGTTCACGAAGACGATTTCGCAGGCGGCGGCCGTGGGCTGGTAGCGCTGGGCCACTTCACAGATGCCTTCGTAGATCATCTTCAGGCGGCCGGGCAGGTTGCCCAGTTGAATGCCCGAGGTGGTGCGGATGGTGCCGCTGGCCACGTAGTGGAGCTTGGAGCCTTCCTGCTCCACCACGCCGAAGCCGGTGCATTGCAGGCCGGGGTCAATGCCGAGGACGCGTGTCGTCATGGGGTGAGCTTGAAGTACCAGCGGACCGAGTGGAAAAAGACCGGTGCGGCAAAGGCCAGCGGCGCAATGCGGTCGAGCAGACCGACCGCGCCCGTGACCGAGGCCTGGTTGCCCCAGTACTGCACACCGGCGTCCTTCTTCAGGGCCTTGGTGACGAGTTCACCCAGCGTGCCCGCAGCGCAGGCAATGGCCGCCATGCAGAAGGCCTGCCAGGGCTTGAACGGGGTGATCCAGTACAGCGCGGTGCCGGCCAGTGCACCCGCCAGCGAGCCGCACCACCAGGCGCGGTAAGAGAACGACCGGCTGATGGCGCGGGCCACGGGCCGACGACGCAGCCAGCGGCTCATGGCTTCCTGCACCACCTGGCCGACGCCGGCGACGATGACCAGGAAGAACACGAGGAAAGCGCCCCGGCCTTCCTGGCCGCGGAAATCGAGCAGCAGCAGGGCAGGGGCGTGCGACAGCCCGAACACGCAGACCATGATGCCCCACTGGATCTTGGCGTTGCGCTCCAGGAAGCGCTCCGGATCACCCGCCAGCGCGCTGATCACCGGGATGGCGATGAACACATAGACCGGGATGAACACCGAAAACAGATCGAAGGTGCGCCAGCCCACCAGCGCGTACTGCAGCGGCAGCACCACGAAGAAAGCGGCGATCAGGCTGCGGTGGTCGCTGCGGCGCGTGTGCATCAAGGTGATGTACTCACGCAGGGCCAGGAACGAGAAGATGCCGAACAGCAGCGTGGCGCCGAGTGGCCCGGAGACCCAGGCCAGCCAGAACGTGGTCATGCCGATCCATACCGCGCGCAGGTCACGCTTGAAGCGCTCATCCCGCTGACGGTGCTCCGGGGTGATGTCGCGCAGGCTGCGCAGGATGGCCACGGCGGTGACCAGCACCAGCATGCCGAAGACGATGACAAAGAGCAGCGCGATCTGGTGTTCGGTGCTCATGCGACGAAGGAAGCCCATGTTCAGCCTCCCACCGGCCGCAAGGCCATCACGGCGGCGCGCGCCCGTTCCAGGAAAGCGCGTTTGTCTTCACCGTCCTGCAGGTGCATCGGCGCACCGAAGGTGACGGTGCACAGGATCGGCACCGGCACCACTTCGCCCTTGGGCATCACGCGCTGCACATTCGAGATCCAGGCGGGCACCAGCTGCACCCCCGGGAATTGCTCGGCCAGGTGATACAGCCCGCTCTTGAAGGCCTGCGGCTCGCCCTTGTTCGAGCGCGTACCTTCCGGAAAGATGACCAGCGAATCGCCGGCCGCCAATGCCTGCTGCAGGGGCTCGAGCGGGTCCTGGTCGTCGGTGCGGGTGCGGTTCACGTAGACCGCGTTGAACACCTCGCGGGTGATCCAGTGCTTCAGCGGGGTCGCCGTCCAGTAGTCTTTCGCGGCAATCGGCCGCGTGGTGCTGCGCAACTCTCCGGGCAAGGAGGCCCAGATCAGCACCCAGTCGAGGTGGCTCTGGTGATTGGCGAAATAGATGCGCTGCAGCGCTTCAGGGGGGCAACCTTGCCAGTGGCCTTGCGCGCCGGTGATCAGGCGCGCGATGAAGGCCAGCAACTTGCCCATCAGATCTGCGGGATTCATCCCCGGATGGTAAGCGGCCGGAGGCCTGTTTCAGGGCTCCGGCCGCATCTGGTTTTCCGCAGGCCCGAAGGCCTGCCTCGCCATCGATCAGTGGCGGAAGTGGCGGGTGCCGGTCAGCACCATCGCGATGCCGCGCTCGTCGGCCGCGGCAATCACTTCGTCGTCACGCATCGAGCCACCCGGGTGGATGACGCAGGTGGCACCGGCGTCGACCACCACGTCCAGGCCGTCCCGGAACGGGAAGAAGGCGTCGCTGGCCACGGCGGTGCCCTGCAGCGTCAGACCAGCGTGGCCGGCCTTGATGCTGGCGATGCGGGCGGAATCGAGGCGGCTCATCTGGCCGGCGCCCACACCCATCGTCATGCCGTCCTTGCAGAACACGATGGCGTTGCTCTTGACGAAGCGGGCCACGGTCCACGAGAACAGCAGGTCGGCCATCTGCTGGGCCGTCGGCTGCACCTTGGTCACGACCTTCACGTCGCCCACCAGGTCGATGTTGTCAGCCGATTGCAGCAGCATGCCGCCGCCGACGCGCTTGAAGTCGAGCGCGTTGCTCAGCTTGCTCACCGGCACTTCCAGCAGGCGCACGTTCTGCTTGCCGGCGTAGGCCGTGCGAGCGGCAGGCGTGAAGGCCGGCGCGATGGCCACTTCCACGAACTGCTTGTTGGCGTTGATGGCCTCGACCACGTCCGCGTCGACCGGGCGGTTGAAGGCCATGATGCCGCCGAACGCGCTGGTCGGATCGGTCTTCAGGGCCTTCTGGTAAGCCTCGAGCGGCGTTGCGCCCACGGCCACGCCGCAAGGGTTCGCATGCTTGACGATGACGCAGGCCGGCAGGTCAAACGCCTTCACGCATTCCCAGGCGGCGTCGGCATCAGCGATGTTGTTGAACGACAGCTCCTTGCCCTGGATCTGCTGCCAGCCGGCCAGCAGGCCTTCGGCCGGCTGCGCTTCGCGGTAGAAGGCGGCCGACTGGTGCGGGTTCTCGCCGTAACGCATGCCCTGCACCTTGTGCAGCTGCAGGTTGAAGACGGCGGGGTACTGCTCGCGGGCAGGCACGGCTTCGGTCTTGTCTTCCGAGCCTGCTTCCAGCGCGGTCAGGTAGTTGCTGATCATGCCGTCGTAGGCTGCGGTGTGCGAGAACACCTTCTTGGCCAGCATGAACTTGGTGGCGCGGGTCAGGCTGGCGCCGCCGGAGGCGGTGAGTTCGGCCAGCACTTGCGGGTAGTCGGTGGGGTCGATCACCACGCCCACGTCCTGCCAGTTCTTGGCCGCTGCGCGCAGCATGGCCGGGCCGCCGATGTCGATGTTCTCGATCGCGTCTTCCAGCGTGCAGTCGGCCTTGGCGGTGGCTTGGGCGAACGGGTACAGGTTGATGATCAGCAGGTCGATGGTGTTGATGCCATGTTCCTTCAGCGCGGCCATGTGCTCGGGCACATCACGGCGGGCCAGCAGGCCGCCATGCACGCGCGGGTGCAGCGTCTTCACGCGGCCATCGAGCATTTCCGGAAAGCCGGTGATCTCCGAGACTTCGGTGACCGGCAGGCCGGCGCCGGCCAGCAGCTTGGCGGTGCCGCCGGTGGACAGCAGCTTGATGCCGTGGGCATGCAGGCTCTGGGCAAATTCGACGATGCCGGTCTTGTCGGAGACGGACAGCAGGGCAGTGAGTTGGGCCATGGTGCGATCGGAATGGATGAATGAATGTGGGAAGCCCGGCGCATTGATGCCGGGCGTTGGATTACTTCAGCAGCTTGTGTTCAACCAGCTTGCGGCGCAGGGTGTTGCGGTTGATGCCCAGCCATTCGGCGGCCTTGCTCTGGTTGCCGTCAGCCTGCTGCATCACGACGTCCAGCAGCGGCTTCTCGACCGTGCGGATCACCATGTCGTGCAGCGAATGCGGTTCGGCGCCGTGCAGGTCCTTGAAATACTGGTCCAGCGTCTCGCGGACGCACTCCTCAATGTTTTTCTTGCTCATCTTCTCGGGATCAGGGGAGCCCGGCGCATCAGGCGCGCGGCACTCGGGGAAAGCGACCCGCCGGTCACCCGGCAGGGTGGTCCGTCGGGCCTGGTTCAGGCTTGAAGCGCGATGGTGTCCTGGTTGGCCGCGCCCAGGTCGGCTGGCAGCAGCACGTGGTCCTCGGCGAGGTGGTCAAAGAAGGTATGGACTGCCCGCAGTTGCGCGTCGCAGTCGTCCAGGGTGTTCATCACGCCGCGGAAGGCTTCGCCGCCCGGCAGCGCACGCACGGCCCAGCCGATGTGCTTGCGTGCGCTGCGCACGCCGGCATCTTCGCCGTAGAGCGTGTAGTGCTCATGCAGGTGGTCGGTCAGCCAACGCTGCACGTCGCGGGTGGCGGGTGGCGGCAGTATCTCGCCGGTGGCGAGGAAATGCGCGATCTCCCGAAAGATCCAGGGGCGCCCCTGGGCGGCGCGGCCGATCATCAGCGCGTCGGCGCCGGTGTAGCGCAGCACCTCGGCGGCCTTCTGCGGCGAATCGATGTCGCCGTTGGCCACCACCGGAATGCGCAGCGCTGCCTTCACGGCGGCCACGGTGTCGTGCTCGGCGTAGCCCTTGTAGCCTTGCTCGCGGGTGCGGCCATGGATGGTCAGCATCGCGATGCCGGCGTTCTCGAAGTCCCGGGCCAGGCGCAGGGCGTTGCGTTCGGTGTCGCACCAGCCGGTGCGCATCTTCAGTGTCACCGGCACGCCCTTGGCAGCGCAGGCGGCCACCACGGCTTCAACAATCGCCAACGCGCCGGCTTCATCGCGCATCAGCGCAGAGCCGGCCCATTTGTTGCACACCTTCTTGGCGGGGCAACCCATGTTGATGTCGATGATCTGTGCGCCGCGGTCGATGTTGTAGGCGGCGGCCTCGGCCATCATCGGCCCCTCGGTGCCGGCAATCTGCACCGCGATGGGCGCAGATTCACCTTCGTGGTTGGCCCGGCGCGAGGTTTTCAGCGAGTTCCACAGGTCTTTGCGCGAGGTCACCATCTCGCTCACCGCATAGCCGGCGCCCAACTGCTTGCACAGCATCCGGAACGGCCGATCAGTCACCCCGGCCATCGGGGCGACGAACAGGTTGTTCGGCAGCGCGTAAGGGCCGATGTGCATGGGGAGGAGGGGGTTGGGACTGCTGAAAAAGGAGGCAGGAGTATAGCCGTCCGTCCCCCATTGAGGGTGGTGCTTGGGTGGTTCTGGTGAAATGATGCCCATGGACATGTGGATGACTTCCGTGTTGGCCTGGCTGGCGCTGCCCCAGTTCGGTCTCAGCACCTTGTTTTTGGTGTCACTGGTGTCGGCGACGCTGCTGCCGCTGGGCTCGGAGCCGGTGGTGTTCGGCCTCGTCAAGCTCGACCCTGGCCTGTTCTGGCCAGCCATGTTTGTGGCCACCGCCGGCAACACCCTGGGCGGGGCCATCAGCTGGTGGATGGGTTTTGGTGCTGAGCGGGCCTATGAGCAGGTGCGGCAGCGCCCGCCGCGCGAGCTGGCGGTGCTGCGCTGGCTGGAACGCTTCGGCCCGATCACCTGCGTGCTGAGCTGGCTGCCCGTGGTGGGAGACCCGCTGTGCCTGCTGGCCGGCTGGCTGCGCCTGCCCTTCTGGCCCTGTTTGGCGTGGATGGCGTTGGGTAAATTTCTGAGATACGTGACGATGACATCTGCCCTGCTGTGGTGGTTCCCGGGTAGCTTCGTCCCTTGAGTTCCGGCAAAAAGTTGCGCAGATCCCCCCAAACGGAGGACCTTCCCCCGGGTTTCAGCGAGGCGGGAATTGCGATGTCGCGCCGACAATCTCCTGATGTCTACCCCTGCCTATGACGCGCTGACGCGCGATTTCCAGCGTCTCTACAACCTCGGCCACCTGCAAAGCATGGCGTCCTGGGACCAGGCCGTGAACATGCCGCCCGGCGGCAATGAGGCCCGAGCCGCTGCGATGACCGAGATGGCAGCGCTGCTGCACCGACTGCGTACCGACCCCGCCCTGGCTGCGGCCCTGGAGCGTGCCGGCGGCGAAAGCCTGGACGACACCCAGCGCGCCAACCTGCGCGAAATGCGCCGCGATTGGGCGGAGGTCAATGGCCTGCCCGAAGCGCTGGTGGAGCGGGGCTCGATGGCCACGTCGCGGTGTGAGCACGCCTGGCGCAAGCAGCGCCCGGCCAATGACTGGGCCGGTTTCCTGCCCAACCTGAAGGAAGTGCTGAGCGTGGCCCGCGAAGAGGCCCAGCGCCTGTCCGAGCGGCTGGGCGTGGCGCCCTACGACGCACTGATGGATCGGTTCGAGCCTGGCATGCGCAGCGACGTGGTGTCGCGGGTGTTTGGTGAGGTGCGCACCTGGTTGCCGGGCTTGATCCGCGACGTGATCGCTCGCCAATCGACGGAAGAGGTGCTGGCGCCGCAGGGGCCGTTCCCGGTGCCCGCCCAGCGCGCGCTGTGTGAGCAGTCGATGCGCCTGATGCAGTTCAATTTCGAGGCCGGTCGGCTGGATGTCAGCACGCACCCGTTTTCGGGCGGTATGCCGGAAGACGTTCGTCTGACCACCCGGTTCTCGGACCATGAGTTCCTGACCAGCCTGATGGGCACGCTGCACGAAACCGGCCACGGCCGCTATGAGCAGAACCTGCCGCGTCACTGGCTGGGCCAGCCGATGGCGCGTGCCCGCTCGATGGCCATCCATGAAAGCCAGAGCCTGTCGTTCGAGATGCAGCTGGGTGGTCACCCGGGCTTTGCCGGTTTGCTCGCGCCGCTGGTCCAGCAGGCGTTTGGTGATCAACCTGCGTTTTCAGCGCAGAACCTGAACCGCCTCATCACGCGGGTGAAGCCCGGCCTGATCCGTGTGGACGCGGACGAGGTGACCTACCCGGCGCACGTCATCCTGCGGTACGAGATCGAGCGCGCGCTGATCGAAGGCCAGGCGGAAGCGGAAGACATTCCGGCCTTGTGGGACGAGCGCATGCAGGAGCTGCTGGGCATCGACACCCGCGGCAACTTCAAGGACGGCCCGATGCAGGACGTGCACTGGCCGGCCGGCCTGTTTGGCTACTTCCCGTGTTACTCGCTCGGGGCGATGTACGCCGCGCAGTGGTTCGCAGCCATCCGCCGGGCACACCCTGACGTGGATGCGCGCATCGCCCAGGGTGATCTGGGCGTGGTGTTCGACTGGCTGTCGCAGCACATCTGGTCAGCGGGCAGCCGCTGGACCACCGATGAGCTGGCGCTGCGGGCGAGCGGCGAAACGCTCAACCCGGCGCATTTCAAGGCCCACCTGCAGACGCGCTATCTCGGCGCCTGAGGGGGCCGGGCGAAGCGCCCGGTGATGTGATCAGCCTTCGGCCGGTGCGGGTGCAGCGGCGGCCGCGGGTGCCACCACCTTGGCCGCCTTGGCCGGCGCCTTCTTGGCAGCAGCCTTGGTCGCAAGAGCCTTCTTGGCTGGTGCAGCCGGTGCAGCCTTCACAGCCACCTTGGCAGCAGCCTTCTTCGGCGCAGCAGCCTTGGCAGCCGGCTTCGCGGCGGTCTTGGTCACGGCCTTGGTGGCTGCCTTGGCAGGAGCCGCAGCCTTGGCAGCCGGCTTCTTCTTCGCAGCTGCCTTCGGGGCGTTCAGGCCCAGGGCCGCTTCGATGGCCGCCAGGCGAGCCGACAGGCTGGCCACATCAGCGGCGGTCGGCACGCCCAGCTTGCCCATGGCCTTGGCCGTGCGCGATTCAAAAATCGATTCCAGCTTGTCCCACGAGGCACCGGCCTTGTTGGTCACTTCGCCGGCCATGGCGCTGACCTTGCCGGTCACGTCGCCCAGGCGCTCTTCGGCCACGGCCTGGGTCTTGCGCTGCAGGCTCACGCCTTCTTTCACCAGCGCTTCAAACACCTTGCCGCCTTCTTCCTGGGCCTTGGCAAAGGCACCCATGCCGGCCAGCCAGATCTGCTGGGCGGACGCCTTCACGGCACCGGCGAGCTGGCTGTCCAGCAGGCCTGCGGGGGAAGCAGCTTTCTGCTCAGCCATCTTCTTCAGCTTCTTGACCATGGGTGATTCCTTCAATGTCGTGGCATCAACAATCGGTGCGTGAACCGCCATGCCACCATGCGGTCGTCCGTCTTGAATTGAGTGTAGGAGGACGCTCTGGAGCCAACATCCTAATTCCCTAGGGGCCGGCCCCTATCCCGGGTTAGCGCTCAGCCGGAGGCCGCGCGAGCTGTCCGAGAATCGATTGTCTGTTTTCTCTTCACGTCACTCTTGGTTCTGGAGGATCGCATGCAGTATTTCGTGACCGGCGCGACCGGCTTCATCGGCAAACGACTGGTGCGTCAACTGCTGTCGCGTCGTGGCAGCACCGTGTATTTCCTGGTTCGGCCGGGCAGCGAAGACAAGGCAGCGGCCTTGCTGAAAGACTGGGGTGTGAGCCGCCAGCGCGCGATCGCCGTGAGCGGTGACCTGACACAGCGCAAGCTCGGCGTGGCCGCCGACGTGATCAAGGGCCTGAAGGGCCAGATCGACGCCGTCTATCACCTGGCCGCCGTCTACGACCTGGGCGCCGACGAAGAAGCGCAGGTGCATGTCAATGTGGAAGGTACCCGCAACGTCGTCGAGTTCGCCAAGGCGATCGACGCCGGCCACCTGCACCATGTGAGCTCGATCGCTGCGGCCGGGCTGTACGAGGGCGTGTTCCGCGAAGACATGTTCTCCGAGGCTGAGAACCTCGATCACCCGTATTTCATGACCAAGCACGAGTCCGAGAAGATCGTGCGCACCGAATCGAAGGTGCCGTGGACGGTGTACCGACCGGCGATGGTGGTGGGCGACTCCACCACCGGCGAGATGGACAAGATCGACGGCCCGTATTACTTCTTCAAGCTGATCCAGCGCATGCGTCAGATCCTGCCGCCGTGGATGCCTGCGGTCGGCCTGGAAGGTGGCCGCATCAACATCGTGCCAGTCGACTTCGTGGTGGCGGCGCTCGACCACATCAGCCATTCGAAGCAGCCGCTGAAGGGCAAGTGCTTCCATCTGGTCGACCCGACCGGCTACCGCGTGGGCGACGTGCTCGACATCTTCAGCAAGGCGGCGCACGCCCCGAAGATGAACCTGTTCGTCAACGCCGCGCTGCTGGGCTTCATTCCGCGCAGCGTGACCAAGGGTCTGCTGGCGCTGGCACCGGTGCGCCGCGTGCGCAACGCGGTGATGAAGGACCTGGGCCTGCCCGAGGACATCCTCACCTTCATCAACTACCCGACGCGCTTTGACTGCCGCGAAACCCAGGCTGCACTGAAGGGCTCGGGCATTACTTGCCCGAACCTGCACGACTACGCCTGGCGCCTGTGGGACTACTGGGAGCGTCATCTCGACCCGGCGCTGTTCATCGACCGCACGCTGAAGGGCACGGTGGGTGGCAAGGTGGTGCTGGTCACTGGCGGCTCGTCCGGCATTGGCTTGGCCGCGGCGATGAAGTTCGCCGAGGCGGGCGCCATCACCGTGATCTGCGCGCGCGATGAAATCAAGCTGCAGGAAGCGGTGACGCTCATCCGCGAGCACGCTGGCAAGGACGCGCAGGTGCACAGCATCGCGGCCGACATCGCCAGCGAGGAAAGCTGCGGGGCGATGCTTGCGACCATCGAGAGCCAGTTCGGCGGCGTGGACTTCCTGATCAACAACGCCGGCCGTTCTATCCGCCGCGCCATCGAGAGCAGCTACGAGCGCTTTCACGATTACGAACGCACGATGCAGCTGAACTACTTCGGCTGTCTGCGGGTGACGATGGGCCTGCTGCCCGGCATGGTGCGCAAGCGCCGCGGCCATGTGGTGAACATCAGCTCGATCGGTGTGCTGACCAATGCACCGCGCTTCTCGGCCTACGTGGCCAGCAAGGCCGCGCTGGATGCCTGGACGCGTTGCGCCTCCAGCGAGTTTGCTGACCAGGGCGTGACCTTCACCACCATCAACATGCCGCTGGTGCGCACGCCGATGATCGCGCCCACGAAGATCTACAACAACGTGCCGACGCTGTCGCCGGAAGAGGCCGCCGACATGATCGCCCAGGCCTGCATCGACAAGCCGGTGCGCATCGCCACCCGCCTGGGCATCACCGGCCAGGTGATGCATGCGCTGGTGCCGCGCGTGGCGCAGATCATGATGAACACCAGCTTCCGCATGTTCCCTGACTCCGAGGCGGCCAAGGGTGACAAGCTGGATCGCCCCAAGTTGTCACCGGAAGCCGTGGCGTTCCAGCAGATGATGCGCGGCATTCACTTCTGAGCTTGCTGCAACTCCGCCCTGGCGTGTGGCAACACCCGCAGGGCGGCGTTCAGCCCCAGGCCGGCCATCAGCCCGGCCACGGCCAGATCAGGCCAGACCGTGCCGGTGCCGAACACGCCGACGGCAGCCAGCATCACCGCCACATTGCCGATGGCGTCGTTGCGGCTGCACAGCCACACGCTGCGCATGTTGGCGTCACCGTCACGGTAGGCGTAGAGCATCAGCGCCACGCCGAGGTTGACGGCCAGCGCCAGGGCGCCGGTCAGGCCCATCGTCATGGGCTCAGGCGGCGCGCCGTTCATCACGGCCCACACCACCCGGGCCAGCACCAGCACGCCGAAGCTCGCCATCGCGGCGGCCTTCAGCAGCGCGGCGCGTGCGCGCCACACGGCGGCCCAGCCCAGCACCATCAAGGAGATGGCGTAGCTGGCTGCGTCCCCCGCGAAGTCGAGGGCGTCGGCCCACAAGGCCACTGAGCCGCTGCGCACGCCCAGGCCCACTTCGAGCAGGAACATGCCGCCGTTCAAGGCCAGTGCCCACCACAGCACCTTGCGCAGGGCCGGATTGCTGGCGAAGCTGGCGCCGTGGTCGTGGTCATGCCCGCCGTGGTCATGGCCGTGGCTGCAGGTGTGGCCAGCCGCCGGGGCGGGGTGATGGTGGGTATGGTGATCGGCGTGATCAGCGTGTGGATCGGCGTGGTGGTGAGGCATGGAATTTCCTTCTGAGGCATCATTGAAAACCATGAAGCCACTTGAAGGTCAAGCGCCTGACCACACCACTGGCGCGGCGCTGCGCATCGGCGAGCTGTCGCGTCACACCGGCCTGAGCACGGCCAGCATCCGGTTTTATGAGCAGCAAGGCCTGCTGCCGCCGCCCGTGAGGCTGGCGAACAACTACCGTTTGTACGGGCTGGAGGCCCTGAAGCGCCTGCAGTTCATCGCCCAGTGCCGTGCGCTGGACATGAGCCTGGACGAAGTGCGCTCACTGCTGGCCCATGAGGCCGCCCCGGGCGACCACGCCGCGCACGAGGTGATCGACGAGCACCTGGCGCATGTGCGCGAGCGGCTGGCGGCGCTGCAGTCGCTGGAAAGCCGGCTGCTGGCCTTGCGGGCCAGCTGCTGTGCCGGCCCTACGGACGCCTGCGGCGTGGTGCAGGCGATTGGTGACATGGGGCTGGAGGCCGCGGCCACCCACCGGGGGGCGGTGCACCGCGGCGCCTGAGCGCCGGGCGGTATCAGCGCTTGCGGATCTCGGTGACCACGTACTGGCCACCGACCTTGTCGGCCGTGAAGGTCACGGCGTCACCTTCGGCCAGGCCGTCGAGCAGCGTGGCGGGTTGGGCGCGGAACACCATGGTCATCGGCGGCATGTCGAGGTTCTTGATCTCGCCGTGCTTCAGCGTGACCTTGGCCTGCGCCTTGTCGATCTTGCGCACTTCGCCGTCTGCCGCGTGGGCCGACACGGCGGCTGCCAGCAGCGTCAACGCCACCAGCGCGCCGGTCAGCGGGGCGGTCAGCCAGCGGGTGTGCGGGGCAGAAGTGACAGAGGTGTGGCGCATCGAATTCTCCTTGGGTACTCCAACAACGGACAGCTTATCAAGGTGGACGACATGCCCGCACACAAAGTTCCCGCTTCGCCCTCGGGCGGGCCCAGCTTGCTCTCTAAAATGCAGGCATCGACGCCGGGATCTCCGGCAGCTTCTTCCAACCTTTCACGCCAGCCCGGGCCCCACATCGCCATGAGCCAAGCCGACATCCAACCTTCGCTTGACCACATCCAGCCTCGCGAGAAGGCTGAGATCCTTGCGCAGGCGCTGCCCTACATCCGCAAGTACCACGGCAAGACGCTGGTCATCAAGTACGGCGGCAACGCCATGACCGACCCGGCCCTGCAGCAAGACTTCGCCGAAGACATCGTGCTGCTGAAGCTGGTGGGCATGAACCCGGTGGTGGTGCACGGCGGCGGCCCGCAGATCGATGAAGCCCTGAACCGCCTGGGCAAGAAGGGCACCTTCATCCAGGGCATGCGCGTCACCGACGAAGAAACCATGGAAGTGGTGGAGTGGGTGCTGGGCGGCGAGGTTCAGCAGGACATCGTCGGCCTGATCAACGCCGCCGGCGGCAAGGCCGTGGGCCTGACCGGCCGCGACGGCGGCATGATCCGCGCCCGCAAGCTCAAGATGCTCGACAAGGACGACCCGTCGAAGGAACACGATGTGGGCCAGGTCGGCGAGATCGAGTCGATCGACCCGAGCGTGGTGAAGGCGCTGCAGGACGACGCCTTCATTCCCGTCATCAGCCCGATCGGCTTCGGCGAGAACAACGAGAGCTACAACATCAACGCCGACGTGGTGGCGGCCAAGCTGGCCACCATCCTGAAGGCCGAGAAGCTGCTGATGCTGACCAACATCAGCGGTGTGCTCGACAAGCAAGGTGAGTTGCTGACCGACCTGACGGCCCGCCGCATCGACGAGCTGTTTGCCGACGGCACCATCAGCGGCGGCATGCTGCCGAAGATCGCCGGCGCGCTGGACGCGGCCAAGAGCGGCGTGAACGCCGTGCACATCATCGACGGCCGCGTGCCGCACGCGCTGCTGCTGGAAATCCTGACCGAGCAGGCCTTCGGCACGATGATCCGTTCGCACTGAGTGCGGGTGGGCCGGCATGACCGAGCGTGGGCGCCTGGCCCGAGACCCAGGCACCGTGTGGCTGTTTGACCTCGACAACACGCTGCACAACGCATCGGTCTCGGCGTTCAAGCACCTCGACCGCTCGATGAACAGCTACATCGAGCGCCACGTGGGCGTGAGCGCCGAGCAGGCCAACCACCTGCGGGCGCATTACTGGCACCGTTACGGCGCCACGCTGCTGGGCCTGATCCGCCACCACGGCGTGAAAATCGACCACTTCCTGCACCACACGCATGTGTTGCCGACGCTGGAACAAGACGTCGTCACCCATGCCCACGATGTGGCGGCCGTGCGTCGCCTGGCCGGGCGCAAATACATCCTCACCAATGCACCACTCGCTTACACCGAGCGGGTGCTGGGCGCGCTGAAGATGCGCGGTCTGTTCGACGGCATCATCAGCATCGAGCAGATGACCATGTTCGGCGAGCTCAGGCCCAAGCCGGACGCGCGCATGTTCCGCACGCTGGCAGTGAAGCTGGGCGTGCCTCCCGGCCGCTGCGTGCTGGTGGAAGACACCCTGGCGCACCAGAAGGCCGCACGCAGCGTTGGCATGCGTTGCGTGTGGATGCAGCGCTGGGTGAAGCTTGGCAGCCACGGTCCCGAGCTCGGTGTTTATCTCCACCGGAAGCCGGCATACGTGTGTGCCAGAATCAACTCGCTCAACCAGTTGCACCGCGCCCTGTGATGTCAGATTTGCCTGAAGTGCCCATGCCGGACGAAGCGCTACCGCTCGCCGGGACATCCAGCGATGTCGATGCCGCTGCCCCGGACACCGCCACCGCGGTGGCCGCTGCCGCGCCGCCTGCGCGCAAGCGCCCTCGGCCCGGTGAGCGCCGTGTGCAGATCCTGCAGACGCTGGCGGAAATGCTCCAGCAGCCTGGCGCTGATCGCATCACCACCGCGGCCCTGGCGGCCAAGCTGGAGGTGAGCGAAGCCGCGCTGTACCGGCATTTCGCCAGCAAGGCGCAGATGTTCGAGGGCTTGATCGAGTTCATCGAATCCACCGTCTTCAGCCTGATCAACCAGATCGCCGAGCGTGAAACCAGCGGGGCCGTTCAAGCACAGCGCATCACCCAGATGCTGCTGCAGTTTGGCGAGAAGAACCCCGGCATGGCCCGGGTGATGGTGGGCGATGCGCTGGTCTTCGAGAACGACCGACTCAGCGTGCGCATGAACCAGTTCTTCGACCGCATCGAGTCGCAGCTGCGCCAGAGCCTCAAGGCCAGCGCAGATGCCGCCGGCTCGGCCACGCCCACCGTCACGGCCAACGGCCAGGCCTCGGCACTGACCGCCTTCATCATCGGCCGCCTGCAGCGCTTCGCGCGCTCGGGCTTTCGCCGCAGTCCCACCGAGCAGCTCGACGTGGCGCTGGCGCTGCTGACCTGAATCGACAAGCTCAGCTGGCCGCGTGCCGGCCTGTGCAGGCAGCACGCCTTGACTACACTGGCGGCATGACTGTGAACCCTGCCTTGGAAGCGCTGCTGGCGCGCGCGGAGCGTGTGCTGGCCCGGCTTGAATCCACCTTGCCTCGTCCGCTGGAAGCGCCTGATTGGGACGCCTCCGTGGCCTTCCGTTATCGCCGCCGCGCCCATGCGGCCTTGCTCGATCCGGTGCGCCACGTTGGCGGCATCCGGCTGTCTGATCTGCAGGAGATCGACGGCCAGCGTGATCGTCTGGTGCGCAACATGGCGCAGTTCGTGGCGGGCGCACCTGCCAACAACGTGCTGCTGACCGGTGCGCGTGGCACGGGCAAGAGCTCGCTGATCAAGGCCTGCCTGAACGAATACGCTGACCGCGGCCTGCGCCTCATCGAGGTGGACAAGTCCGACATGGTTGATCTGCCGGACATCGTCGACTTGGTGGGCGAGCGCGCCGAGCGCTTCATCATCTTCTGTGACGACCTGAGCTTTGAAGACGGCGAGCCCGGCTACAAGGCGCTGAAGTCGATCCTCGACGGGTCGGTGTCTGCGGCCAGCGACAACGTGCTGATCTGCGCTACCAGCAACCGCCGGCACCTGTTGCCCGAGTACATGAAGGACAACCTCAGCTACACCCACACCGAGGATGGTGAGGTGCATCCGGGCGAGGTCATCGAGGAAAAGATTTCGCTGTCCGAGCGCTTCGGCTTGTGGATCAGCTTCTACCCGTTCAGCCAGGACGAGTACCTGGCCATCGTGGCGCAATGGCTGCGGCAGGCGGGTTTTGACGCTGCGGCCATCGAGGCTGTGCGGGGTGAGGCGCTGGTGTTTGCGCTGGAGCGCGGCTCGCGCTCGGGCCGGGTGGCGTGGCAGTTTGCCCGCGATATGGCCGGCCGCCGCTTGGTGGCAGGCGCAGGTGACATGGCCGGCGGCAATGTGATCGGCGGTGCGGCATGAGCGCCGATCCGCATGCACCGACCAACCGGGTGCCAGTGGACGTGGCTGTGGGCGTGCTGGTGCGCCGTGATGCCGAAGGCCACGAGGCTGACTTCCTGTTGACCTCTCGCCCTGAAGGCAAGGTGTACGCCGGCTACTGGGAGTTTCCGGGCGGCAAGCTGGAGGCGGGCGAAACGGTGGAGCAGGCCCTGCGCCGCGAGTTGCAGGAAGAGCTCGGCATCACCATCGGTGGCAGCCAGCCCTGGCAAGAGCTGGTGATGGAGTACCCGCACGCCAAGGTGCGGCTGCATTTCCACAAGGTGTTCGAGTGGACCGGCGAGTTCGAGATGCGCGAGCAGCAGAGCATGGCCTGGGAGCGCCTGCCGGTGTCGTCCATGCCCGTCCTGCCCGGCACCATCCCCGTGCTGCGGTGGCTGGCGGCCGAGCGTGGTTTTGCGGAAGTTACGCACCGCGGCTGAGTGGCCACAGCGCCCCGTTCGTTACACTGCGGCCATGAGTTGGCTGGATCACATCAGGTGGGACAAGGACGGCCTCGTGCCCGTCATTGCGCAGGAGGCAGGCAGCGGCGACGTGCTGATGTTTGCGTGGATGAACCGCGAGGCGCTCGCACGCACGGCCGAGCTGAAGCAGGCGGTGTATTTCAGCCGCTCGCGCCAGCGTCTGTGGCACAAGGGTGAAGAGTCCGGGCACTTCCAGCAGGTGCACGAAATTCGCCTCGATTGCGACCAGGACGTGGTGCTGCTGAAGATCACGCAGCACGGCCACGAGCCCGGCATTGCCTGCCACACCGGTCGCCACAGCTGCTTCTTTGAGCGCCTGGACGGTGAGCAGTGGCAGGCCGTGGACCCGGTGCTCAAAGACCCCGAACACATCTACAAGTGAACCCGATGAGCTCGAACGACACCCTGCAGCGGCTGGCCGACGTGATTGCCTCACGCCGCGCGGGCGACCCCGACAAGAGTTACGTCGCGCGCCTGTTCCACAAGGGCACCGACGCCATCCTGAAAAAGATCGGCGAAGAGGCCACCGAGACGGTGATGGCCGCCAAGGATGGCGACCGCGAGAAGATCGTCTACGAAGTGGCGGACCTCTGGTTCCACTCGATGATCGCGCTGGCGCAGTTCGACCTGTCGCCGGCCGATGTGCTGCGTGAGCTAGAGCGCCGCGAAGGCCTGTCGGGCCTCGAAGAATTCGCTGCCCGCAAGGCGCAGGCCCGTGATCAACAGGAGGCTCCATGAACGACCCCGTGAACGCCACTGACGTGCAGCTCGCCGTCAAGTCGGCGCAGCTGAAGCAGCTGACGATGATCATCTACATCCTCTACGCCCTGAGCGCCTTCATTGGCATCACCGGGCTGGCGGCGATCATCATCAACTACATCAAGCGCGAAGAGACGGCGGGCACGATCTACGAGAGCCACTTCACCTGGCAGATCCGCACCTTCTGGTGGTCGCTGCTGTGGGCGGTGATCGGCTTCGTCACGCTGATCATCGGCGTGGGCGTGGTCATCCTGGTGATCGATTCGATCTGGGTGATCTACCGCATCGTCAAGGGCATCCTGAACTGCAATGACGGCAAGCCCATGCCCGTGTCGGCCTCATCGACCAATTGATTGCCCGACCGACAGATTGAGTGAGCGACATGAGTCACGATCCGAACTGCATCTTCTGCAAGATCATCGCCGGCCAGATTCCTTCGAAGAAGGTCTTCGAGGATGGCGATGTGCTGGCATTCCACGACATCAATCCGTGGGCCCCGGTGCATATCCTGCTGGTGCCGAAGCGCCACATCGCCTCGATGGTCGATGTGACGCCGGAAGACCAGGCCGTGCTGGGCAAGATGATGGTGCTGGCGCCGCGCCTGATGGCCGAGCTGGGTGTGACGGGCGGCTTCCGCCAGGTCATCAACACCGGCCCGGACGGCGGGCAGGAGGTCTATCACGTGCACATGCATGTGATGGGCGGCCCCCGTCCGTGGTTGAAGGGCTGACAAGCATCTGCCCGACTGTCGCAGCAGGGTCATGGACCTGCCCGTAGAATCAAAGCAACTGTTTACTGGAGAAACGTCATGGGATCGTTCAGCATTTGGCATTGGCTGATCGTGCTGTTGGTGGTGGTGCTGGTTTTTGGCACCAAGAAGCTGAAGAACGTCGGCTCTGACCTCGGCTCGGCCGTCAAGGGCTTCAAGGATGGCATGAAGGGCGGCGCCGAGTCTGCCGACGTGCCGCCGCAGCAGGTCACGACCAGCAAGGTCGACGCCAACACCGTCGACGTCGAGGCGAAGACCAAGTCCTGATCCGCGCTGGCCGGCAAACCTGCCCGGCCGCCCGGTGCCTTTGACACAGCCGCCCGCTTGCGTGGCGGCTTCTCATTTTCGACATGATTGATTTCGGTTTCGACAAGCTGGCCTTGATCGGAGCGGTGGCGTTGATCGTCATCGGCCCCGAGAAGCTGCCGCGCGTGGCCCGCACCGTGGGCCACTTCGTGGGCAAGGCGCAGCGCTACGTGGCTGATGTGAAGGCCGAGGTCAATCGCTCGATCGAACTCGAGGAGCTTCAGAAGATGAAGTCCCAGTTCGAAACCGCAGCGCGCGACGTTGAGCAGACGGTGCACCGGGAAGTCAACTCGGCGTCGTCGAGCGTGGCGTCGGCCTGGTCTGAAGCTGGCTCGGCGCTGGAAGGTGCGGGCGCTGACAGCTCGGCCTGGACACCTGCGCCGCCGGCCTACGAGCCTCCGCGCAAGAATTTCCGCGTCAAGCGGGCGGCCGTGCCGCGCTGGTTCAAGCAGCGCGCCGGCGTTCGCACGCATGTGCAGTCAGGTGCTGCGCGGGTGGCACGCTTTCGTCCGCCCGGCCATGGGAACAAGGCATGAGCCAAGAAGAAAAGCCGGATGAACTGGCGGGCACGGAAGCGCCCTTTGTTTCCCACCTGATCGAGCTGCGTGATCGCCTGGTGCGTGTGGTGATTGCCTTGGCGGTGGTCTTCATCGCCTTGTCGATCTACCCGACGCCGGCGGGCCTGTATGACCTGCTCGCGCAGCCCATGGTGGCCACCTTGCCGTCCGGGGCAACGATGATCGCGACCAACGTGATCTCGCCGTTCATGGTGCCGCTGAAGATCACTTTGCTGGCGGCCTTCCTGGTGGCGCTGCCTTATGTGCTTTATCAGGTCTGGGCCTTCGTGGCGCCGGGCCTGTATGCCCACGAGAAGCGCTTGGTGCTGCCGCTGGTGGTGTCGAGCACAGTGCTCTTCCTGATCGGTGTGGCGTTCTGCTACTTCTTCGTGTTCGGCAAGGTGTTTGCCTTCATCCAGGGCTTTGCGCCCAAGAGCATCACGGCTGCGCCGGACATCGAGGCCTACCTGGGCTTCGCGATGAGCATGTTCATCGCCTTCGGCGCGGCCTTCGAGGTGCCGGTGGTGGTGGTGGTGCTGGTGCGCATGGGTGTGGTCAGCCTCGAAAAGCTGCGTGAATTCCGCGGCTACTTCGTGGTGCTGGCCTTCATCATCGCCGCCGTGCTGACGCCGCCGGACGTGGTGTCGCAGTTGGCGCTGGCGATTCCGATGGTGCTGCTCTACGAGCTGGGCATCTTCTGCGCCAAGTACTTCGTCCGGTACACCAAGGCCCCGGACGGCGAAGACTGACGTCCGTCCTCCCGGCCTATCGACTGGGAGTGATGGCCGGGAGTGATGACCGAGGTCGGCAACTGAGCGCCGCCCCGTCTGCTTCGTTTACTCGTCAGTCGACGGGCGCTGCGCGGTCTTGGGTCGCAAGCCGACCTTCACCGGCACATCAATCGTCTTGTCGCCCCGCTGAACCGTGATCACGGCTTCGGCCTGCGGCTTCAGCGCCGCCACCGAGTTCATCAGCTGCGACGTGTTGTGCACCGCCTTGCCGGCGATCTTCAGCACCACGTCACCGGGCTTGATGCCCGCCTGGCTGGCCGGGCCGTCTTGCAGCACGCCGGTGATCAGCACGCCTTCGTTCACCGGCAGCTTGAAGTTCTGCGCCAGTTCCGCGTCGAGGTCGCGCGGCTGCACGCCGATCCAGCCGCGGGTGACCTGGCCGTCCTTCACGAGGCTGTCCATCACCTGCCGTGCCACGTCGATCGGGATGGCAAAGCCGATGCCCATGCTGCCACCCGATCGCGAGTAGATCGCAGTGTTGATGCCGATCAGGTTGCCGTTCACGTCCACCAGTGCGCCGCCCGAGTTGCCGGGGTTGATGGCTGCATCGGTCTGGATGAAGTTTTCGAAGGTTGAGAGGCCCAGGCCATTGCGGCCGAGCGCACTGACGATGCCGGAGGTCACGGTCTGGCCCACGTTGAACGGGTTGCCGATGGCCAGCACCGCATCACCCACCTGCAGGCGCTCGATGTCGCCCAGCGTGACGGCCGGCAGGCGCGGCAGGTCGATCTTCAGCACGGCCACGTCGGTGTCGGGGTCGGTACCCACCAGTTTGGCGTCGGCCTCGCGGCCATCGGCCAGTTGCACGCGGATCTCGTCGGCGCCTGCAATGACGTGGTTGTTGGTCAGCAGGTAGCCTTCCGTCGACACGATCACGCCCGAGCCCAGACCGACTTGCGGCTCGGCATTCTGCGGCGCGGCGCGCTGGCCAAAGAAGTGACGCAGCCAGGGGTCGAGGTTCTGGGTGTTGGCTTCAGCGCGCGGCGCCTTGCTGGCGATCACGCTGACGATGGCCGGTGCAGCCAGCCGGGCCGCTACCGTGAAGGGCTGGGCGGGCACGGCCGCGTCGTGCGTGGCGACGGTGACGGGCACCAGACCCGCCAGCGGTGACCCGCTTGACGACCCATTCAGCCACAGGGGCTTGAAGGTGCCGACCACGAAGAGGACTGCCACCACCACGGTGACGGTCTGGGAGAATACGAGCCAGATTCTGCGCATGACACAACGAGGAGGTTGACCGGATGACTGCACGAGCCCCCATCGAGGCCTACCTCAATCAATTGCTGGCAGCCGACCGTTTCAAGGATTATGGGCCGAACGGTTTGCAAGTGGAGGGCAAAGCACAGATTTGCAAGGTGGTCAGCGGTGTCACCGCGAGCCTCGCGCTCATCGACGCCGCCATTGAGGCCCGGGCAGATGCCATCCTCGTTCACCACGGCTTGTTCTGGCGCGGCCAGGACGGCCGGCTGACGGGCTGGTTGAAGGCGCGTGTGGAAAAGTTGATGGCGCACGGCATCAACCTGTTTGCCTATCACCTGCCGCTGGATGCCCATGCAGAGCTGGGCAACAACGCCCAACTCGCCCGGGTACTCGGCTGGAGCGCAACCGGCCGTTTCGGCGAACAAGACCTGGGCTTTCTCGGTGAACTGCCGCAAATGATGACCTCGGACGCGCTCGCCGCCTTGGTGTCTGAGCGCCTGCAGCGCGTGCCTGTGGTGCTGCCGGGCGATGGCCGACCGCTGCGGCGCGCCGCCTGGTGCACCGGTGGTGCCCAAGGCTACTTCGAGGGCGCAATCGCCGCTGGCGTGGATGTCTTCCTGACCGGTGAAATTTCAGAGCCGCAGGCCCACTTGTCCCGTGAAACCGGGGTGGCGTTCCTCGCCTGCGGCCACCATGCAACCGAGCGTTATGGCGCTCCGGCGGTGGGCGCGCATCTGGCCAGCCACTTTGGCCTGGAGCATCAGTTCATCGAGATCGGCAACCCGGCATGAGCGCAGCGTCTGTATTGCCGCTGCTGCTGACCATGGGCGACCCCTGCGGTATCGGCCCTGAAATCATCCTCAAGGCCTGGGCGGCGGGTGAGTGTGATGACGCGGTGGTGGTGGGTGATCCGGCGGTGATCCAGCGTGCCGCCGAGGTGCTGGGCTTGTGCGTTGACATGGATGTGCTGGCTGAATGGCCGGCCGCGTGGCCACATCAGTGGGTTGGGTCAAAGGCGCACTTGCGGGTGCTGGCGCCAGCAGGCTTGCCGTCAGGTCTGGCAGCGTTGCCCTGGGGCCAGGTGCATCCCGATGCGGGCCGCGCAGCCGCTGCCTGCATCGACGTCGCGTCAGCACTGACGCTGCAGGGCCGGGCGGCGGCCATGGTCACCGCCCCGATCCACAAGGAGGCCCTGGGTGCGGCGGGTGTGCCGTTCCCGGGGCACACCGAAATGCTGCAGGCGGCAGCGGCGGCCCATGTGGGGCGGCCACTGGCGGTCCGCATGATGCTGGCGAACGAGGAGTTGCGGGTGGTGCTGGTCACCATCCACCTCTCGCTGCGGCGCGCGATTGATGCGCTCGACACACCGGGCATCCTCGAAACCCTGCGCATCACGCATGAGGCCGGGCTGCGCGCTGGGTTGCCTGCGCCGCGCATCGCCGTGGCTGGCTTGAACCCGCACGCCGGGGAGGGCGGCTTGTTCGGTGATGAGGAGATCCACATCATCCAGCCCGCCATCGACGCTGCGCGCGCCGAGGGCATCAACGCCACCGGCCCGTTCGCGCCGGACACCGTGTTCATGCGCGCCCGGCACGCACCCGGTCATCCGGGCGAGTTCGACTTCGTGCTGGCCATGACGCATGACCACGGGCTGATTCCGGTGAAGTACCTGGGCGTGGAGCAGGGCGTGAACGTGACACTCGGCCTGCCGCTGGTGCGCACCAGCCCGGATCACGGCACGGCGTTTGACATTGCCGGCACCGGCCGGGCCGACCCGGCCAGTTTGGTGGCCGCCATGAAAATGGCCCGCCGTCTGTCTGCACAAACGGCGGGCCGGGGGCTCACCCAGGAGCCGACACCTTGAGCGTCGGCTTCAAGCGTCTCAGCGCTTGGCCAGGGCGTCGCGGATTTCGCGCAGCAGCAACACATCTTCCGGCGTCGGGGCCGGTGCTGCCGGCTCGACCGGAGCTGCAGCTTCCGACTTCTTCATGCGATTGATCTGCTTGATCATCATGAAGATGATGAAAGCGAGGATGACGAAGTTCAGTGCCACCGTGATGAAGCTGCCATAGGCAAACACTGCGCCGGCCTTCTTGGCTTCCACCAGCGTGGTGGCCGTCTGGCCTGCCAGCGGGATGAAGTAGTTGCTGAAGTCGAGGCCGCCAAACAGCACGCCGACGAAGGGCATGATCAGATCGGCCACCACCGAATCAACGATCTTGCCGAATGCACCGCCGATGATGACGCCGACCGCGAGGTCGACGACATTGCCCTTCATGGCGAATTCCTTGAATTCGGATCCAAAACTCATGTTCTCTACTCCTGCTTGATCTACTTGTGGCGCGGAAACGACCTCGAATAGCTCGCTCCAGCCGGTCGGCAGTATTGCGGCATAAGCCGCTCAGGCCAATACTTTTGTCGTGTTTAACGAGCAAGCTTGCACACAGACGTAGGAACAGCGTTGCTTGTCCGCTAAAATGCGCGATTGGCCGAGAACCAAACTCTGCAGTTTTTGTCGTCTTCCCAGAGCTCCAAGAAGGACCCCCATGAGTGATAACGCGGTGGACCAAGGCAAGCGCACGTGGCTGATCGCCTCGAGTTGTGCTGGTGCCGTGGGTGGCGTGGCCGTAGCCGTGCCCTTTGTCAGCACTTTTGCGCCTTCGGAGCGCGCCAAAGCGGCCGGTGCGGCCGTCGAGGTTGATATCAGCGGTATCAAACCCGGTGAAAAGCTGACCGTTGAATGGCGCGGCAAGCCTGTCTGGGTCGTGCGTCGCACGCCCGAGCAGGTGGCAGCGCTCAAGACCCTGACGCCCAAGCTGGTTGACCCAGCTTCCGAGCGCACGGCGTACCCGATCCCTGAATACGCCAAGAACGCTGGCCGTTCGATCAAGGAAGAGTTCCTGATCGTCATCGGCGTGTGCACCCACCTGGGTTGCTCGCCGTCGGACAAGTTCGTGGCCGGCCCGCAGCCGTCGCTGCCGGACGATTGGCAAGGTGGCTTCCTGTGCCCTTGCCACGGTTCGATCTTCGACATGGCCGGCCGCGTGTTCAAGAACATGCCCGCGCCTGACAACCTGGAAGTCCCGCCCCACATGTTCCTCTCCGACAGCAAGGTGCTGATCGGTGAGGACAAGAAGGCCTGACCCCGGCGCCCAAGACAAGACGAAAGGCAATCATGGCTGAATTCAAAGTCGCGCCGGCTAACGCCACCGCAGGCGAGAAGCTGCTGACCTGGGTGGACAACCGTTTCCCCGCGTCGAAGCTGTACAAGGAGCACCTCTCCGAGTACTACGCGCCGAAGAACTTCAACTTCTTCTATTTCTTCGGTTCGCTGGCACTGCTGGTGCTGGTGATCCAGATCGTCACCGGCATCTTCCTGGTGATGCATTACAAGCCGGACGCCAGCCTGGCGTTCGCCTCGGTGGAATACATCATGCGTGATGTGCCCTGGGGCTGGCTGATCCGCTACATGCACTCGACCGGCGCCTCGGCGTTCTTCGTGGTCGTGTACATGCACATGTTCCGTGGCCTGATCTACGGCTCGTACCGCAAGCCGCGCGAGCTGGTCTGGATCTTCGGTTGCGCCATCTTCCTGGCGCTGATGGCTGAAGCCTTCATGGGCTACCTGCTGCCGTGGGGCCAGATGTCCTTCTGGGGCGCCCAGGTGATCGTGAATCTGTTCGCTGCCGTGCCGTTTGTCGGCCCGGACCTGGCGCTGCTGATCCGCGGTGACTACGTCGTCGGCGACGCCACCCTGAACCGCTTCTTCAGCTTCCACGTCATTGCCGTGCCGCTGGTGCTGCTGGGCCTGGTGGTCGCGCACATCATCGCGCTGCACGAAGTGGGTTCGAACAACCCGGACGGCGTCGAGATCAAGGGCCCGAACGCTCCGAAGGATGCGCAAGGTCACCCGCTGGACGGCATCCCGTTCCACCCGTACTACACGGTGCACGACATCCTGGGTGTCAGCGGCTTCCTGCTGGTGTTCTGCTCGATCATCTTCTTCGCGCCTGAGCTGGGTGGGTACTTCCTCGAGTACAACAACTTCATCCCGGCTGACCCGCTGAAGACGCCGCTGCACATCGCCCCGGTCTGGTACTTCACGCCGTTCTACTCGATGCTGCGTGCCACGACCGACGTGATGGTCAACGTGCTGTGCGTCATCCTCGGCCTGGCTGCGGTGGGTGCTCTGCTGAAGGGCCGCCTGAACCTGATCGCCAAGGGCCTGGTGGTGGGTGCTGCGCTCGTCGCCATCCTGCTGCTCAAGACCTTCGACGCGAAGTTCTGGGGCGTGGTGGTGATGGGTGGTGCAGTCATCATCCTGTTCTTCCTGCCTTGGCTCGACTACAGCCCGGTGAAGTCCATCCGCTACCGTCCGCAGTGGCACAAGGTGCTGTACGGCGTGTTTGTCGTGATCTTCGTGGTGCTGGGCTACCTGGGTATCCAGGCGCCATCGACCGTCGGCACGATCGTGTCGCAGGTCGGTACCCTGTTCTACTTCGGTTTCTTCCTGCTGATGCCGTGGTGGAGCCAGATCGGCACCTTCAAGCAAGTGCCGGATCGCGTGAACTTCCACCCGCACTGACACCGACGGCAGGAGCACAACCATGATCAAGAAATTCATTGCTGGCCTCGCCGCAACGCTGTGCCTGATTTCGGGTGCACAGGCCAATTCGGGCGGCGCTCCGTGGGACAAGTTCCCGACGGAGAAGATGACCGACGTCTCGTCACTGCAAAACGGTGCCAAGCTGTTCGTCAACTACTGCCTGAACTGCCACAGCGCGGCGTACATGCGCTACAACCGCATGCGCGACATCGGTCTGACCGAAGAGCAGATCAAGCAGAACCTGATGTTCGCCACCGAAAAGGTCGGCGACACCATGAAGGTTTCGCTGGATCCGAAGGAAGCCAAGGCCTTTTTCGGTGGCGTGCCGCCTGACCTGACCGTCATCGCGCGTTCGCGTGCTGGCTCGCAGGGCACTGGTGCCGACTACCTCTACACCTACCTGCGTGGTTTCTACCGTGACGACACCCGTCCTACCGGCTGGAACAACACCGCTTTCCCGGGCGTCGGCATGCCGCACGTGCTCTGGCAGCTGCAGGGCCAGCAGGCGCCGGTGTTCGAGGAAGTCAAGGACGCGCATGATCCGTCCAAGACCGAGCACCACATGACGGGCTTCACCCCCCTGACCAAGGGCACGATGACCACCCAGGAATACAACAGCGCCATTGGTGATCTGGTGGCTTTCCTGCAGTGGATGGGCGAGCCGGCCCAGCACCAGCGCTACCGTCTGGGCGTGATCGTCATCATGTTCCTGGGCGTGTTCATGGTCATCGCCTGGCGACTGAACGCGTCTTTCTGGAAAGACATCAAGTGATCCCCGGCCCGGCCGCTGAGGCGGCTGGGCACCTCGCGCAGTGTGTGCCGCTCAGGCCCACTGCGTTTTTCTGTTTTGTGCGCGCCTCGCGTGCGCCAGTGAACTGCTTCTGAAGGGAGCTTCCCACCATGATGGTGCTTTACTCCGGAACGACCTGCCCCTATTCGCACCGTTGCCGCTTTGTCCTGTTCGAAAAGGGCATGGACTTCGAAATCCGCGACGTCGACCTGTTTGCCAAGCCCGAAGACATCGCGCTGATGAACCCGTACAACGAGGTGCCTATCCTCGTTGAGCGCGACCTCATCCTGTACGAATCGCACATCATCAATGAGTACATTGATGAGCGCTTCCCGCACCCGCAGCTGATGCCCGGAGACCCGGTCGCTCGTGCGCGCGTTCGCCTGTTCCTGTTCAATTTCGAGAAGGAACTGTTCGCCAACGTGAACATTCTCGAAAGCCGCGGCATCAAGGGCAACGACAAGCAACTGGAAAAGGCCCGGGCGCAGATCCGTGATCGCCTGACCCAGCTCGCCCCGATCTTCCTGAAGAACAAGTACATGCTGGGCGACGACTTCTCGATGCTCGACGTGGCCATCGCGCCGCTGCTGTGGCGTCTGGATTACTACGGCATCGACCTGTCGAAGAACGCAGCTCCGCTGCTGAAGTACGCCGAGCGCATCTTCTCGCGCCCGGCCTACATCGAAGCACTGACGCCTTCCGAGAAGGTGATGCGCAAGTAAGCGCGACGGGCCGCCATGAACTCGATCACGCCTCCTGCAGACGCGCAGGGAACCTCCACCCGGCCGTACCTGATCCGTGCGTTGCACGACTGGTGCACCGACAACGGCTTCACCCCTTACCTCGCGGTGGCGGTGGGCCGTGGTGTCCAGGTGCCGATGGAGTATGTGAAGAACAACGAGATCGTGCTGAACGTGGGCTTCGAAGCCACGAGTGGCATGAAGCTCGGCAATGAGTTCATCGAGTTCAAGGCCCGTTTTGGTGGCGTGCCCCGCGAAATCGTGGTGCCCGTCGACCATGTGGTCGCCATCTACGCCCGTGAAAACGGGCAGGGCATGGCCTTCCCCATGCCGGCGCCTGACGCCGCTGCTGGCGAGACGCCGGAAGCCGTCGAGGTGATCGACGAGGTGGCCGCTGACTTGAACGCAGCCCGGCCGGTACCCGGCCCCGGTTTGCGCCTGGCCTCTGACGCCGGTGAGTCTTCGGCCGCTGATGTCCCGGCTCCTGATGATGGTGGTGACGACAACCCGCCTCCGGCCAGCCCGCGACCCGCACTCAAGCGCGTCAAGTAAGCGCTGTAACCGGTTCGGCTTGCCTGTTGCCTCTTCCGGGGCCGGCGCGTCAGGAAGACAGCGCCACAGGCTCTAGAATGACTTTTTTCACGTGCCGGCTTAGCTCAGTTGGTAGAGCAACCGCCTTGTAAGCGGTAGGTCATCCGTTCGATTCGGATAGCCGGCACCACCGCCGTCCGCGCGCTCGATCAGGCCTGGGTGGCTTGAACCTTGACCCGCACCGGCAATGTAGGCCAGCCCTGGTCCGTCAGGACCTGCTCGATCAAGGGCAGGCTCTGCCGCAACTTGGCTCCGACCGCACCGTTGGGCACCAGCAGGTTCCAGCCTTCCTCGTCGATGGAGCCAGGGCGTACATGCCGCCGCATGGCCGGTGACAGCACCGGCTGCACCGCCGCAAACCGTTCCTGCGATTCGCGCAGCCGTGCCAGCAACTGGCCCAGCATCGCGTTCGCACCGAGGGCTTCGGTGATGGGGCGTGTGTACGGCTGCTGGCGGGCGGGCTTGGACATGCAGGGAGTGTAGCGATGCAGATCATGATCACCCACAGCGGACTGTCGAAGACACGCACGCTGACTTTCAGTCGTCCGCAACTGGCCATGCTCGCAGCCACTGTGGTTGCCACGCTGCTGCTTTTGTCGGGCACGGTGTATCACTTTGTCTTTCTGAAGGCAGCCCAGGAAGGCTGGCCAGTCGTCAGCCAGCTGGTCAAGCTGGTGGTGCGCGACGAGTTCGCGCAGCGCGACCGGTTCATGCGCGACAACCTCGATGCCATGGCCAACAAGGTCGGCGATCTACAGGCCCGCATGATCAAGCTGGAAGTGATGGGCGAACGCCTGTCGGGCCTGGCGGGCGTGAAGGCCGATGACCTCAAGGCGCTGCAGCCCGCAGGTGGCGCCACCGCCACGGGGGTAGGCGGCAAGGGCGGCCCGTTCATCCCGCTGGACCACCCCACCACCGAATTGCTGAACCAGGCGCTTCAGGTGCTGGAGCAACAAGCCGATCTGCGCGGTGACGTCTTCACCCTGGCCGAATCGCGCCTGTTCGAGAGCCGCCTGACGGCCCTGATGGTGCCCAACACCCGTCCGGTGAATGCGCCGCTGGGCTCGGGCTTCGGTTTCCGGGCTGACCCGTTCACCGGCCGACCTGCACTGCACACCGGCATGGATTTCGCGGCCGATGTCGGGGCCACCATCGTGTCCGCTGCCGGTGGCGTGGTGTCTTCAATTGAAATGCACCCGCAGTACGGCCAGCTGCTGGAAATCGACCACGGCAACGGCCTCGTCACCCGGTACGCGCACACCTCGCGCATCCTCGTGAAGA
Organism: Burkholderiales bacterium PBB6; assembly: GCA_002255925.1. GTDB lineage: Bacteria > Pseudomonadota > Gammaproteobacteria > Burkholderiales > Burkholderiaceae_C > Ideonella > Ideonella margarita. The sequence goes on from NKIH01000004.1 coordinate 445,361, forward strand.
CGGGGGATCTGATCAAGCGGGGCCAGGAAGTGGCCCTGGTCGGCAGCACGGGACGGTCCACCGGGCCGCACCTGCACTTCGAGGTGCTGCTGGATGGCGTGCCGCAAAACCCGGCACGGTTCCTGGCCAATGGCGGTCAGCCAGCACCGGCCAACGGGCCTGTGGCTGCCAACGCGCCAGCGCGCGTGAACCCGGCCATGTCGCCTCAGCTCGCCGCCCCCAACGTGGGTCGAGTGGTGCCAGCGCCCGCCGGCGAGCCGTCCGCCGGCGCGCTCGCTCGCTGACCTGCGCGCACGGCCCGCGTCGTACGCGGGCATTCCCCCGGTAGGCCCAGGTCGTCGTCGCTCGGCCATGGGTGTGCCGGATGCTAAACTTTGACGCTTTGCGACGCATAGGGCGCTTGCAGGACAGGCAGCCGTCCCCATATCGGGTGGACGGCGATTGCCAAGCCTGGCAAACGTCTGCGCCTGACCGCTGGCACGCCTGCCGCTGCGGGCGCGTCGCCACTTGTTTTCAGGCCCTGACGCTGCATGTTGCCCAAGCTCCTTACCCAGATTTTCGGCAGTCGCAATGACCGGCTGCTCAAAGGCTTTCGCCGCACGGTCGAGACGATCAACGCGCTGGAAGCCCAGTTCGAGCGGCTCGACGATGCGGCTCTGAAGGCCAAGACCGAAGAATTCCGCGCCCGCCTGGAGAAGGGCGAAAGCCTGGACACGCTGTTGCCCGAAGCTTTTGCCACCGTGCGTGAAGCCGGCAAGCGCGTGCTGAAGATGCGGCACTTCGATGTGCAGCTGATTGGCGGCATGACGCTGCACTCGGGCAAGGTCGCTGAAATGCGCACCGGCGAGGGCAAGACGCTGATGGCCACGCTGCCGGTCTACCTGAATGCGCTGCCTGCCAAGGGCGTGCATGTGGTGACGGTGAACGACTACCTCGCCCGGCGTGACGCCGAGTGGATGGGCCGCCTCTACAACTTCCTGGGTCTGAGCGTGGGCGTGAACGTGCCCGGCATGGACCGCGCCGAGAAGCAGGCCGCCTACCGCGCCGACATCACCTACGGCACGAACAACGAATTCGGCTTCGACTACCTGCGCGACAACATGGTCTACGAGCTGGGCGACCGCGTCCAGCGCGGCCAGGCCTACGCCATCGTCGACGAAGTGGACTCGATCCTGATCGACGAAGCCCGCACCCCGCTGATCATCTCGGGCCAGGCCGAAGATCACACCGAGATGTACGTGCGCATCAACAGCGTCGTGCCGCGCCTGAAGAAGCAGATCGGTGAAGCCGATCCGCGCACCGGCGAAGGTGTCATCGAGGCCGGTGACTTCACCGTCGATGAAAAGACCCACCAGGTTTTCCTGACCGAAGACGGCCATGAAAACGCCGAGCGCATCCTGGCTGAAGCCGGCTTGCTGGTCGAAGGCGCGAGCCTGTATGACCCGGCCAACATCTCTCTGATGCACCATGTGTACGCAGCCCTGCGTGCCAACAACCTCTACCACCGTGACCAGCACTATGTGGTGCAGGACGGCGAGGTGGTCATCGTTGACGAATTCACCGGCCGCCTGATGTCGGGCCGCCGCTGGTCGGATGGCCTGCACCAGGCTGTCGAGGCCAAGGAAGGCGTGCAGATCCAGAGCGAGAACCAGACGCTCGCCTCGATCACCTTCCAGAACTACTTCCGCCTCTACGGCAAGCTCGGTGGCATGACCGGCACGGCCGACACCGAAGCCTACGAATTCCAGGAAATCTACGGTCTCGAAACCGTGGTGATCCCGCCGAACCGTCCGACCATCCGCAAGGACGAACTCGACCTGATCTACAAGACCAGCCGCGAGAAGTTCAATGCCGTGATCGAGGACATCCGCAGCTGCCACGAGCGTGGTCAGCCGGTGCTGGTGGGTACCACCTCGATCGAGAACTCCGAGCTGATCTCCAACCTGCTGACGGCCGCCAAGCTGCCGCACCAGGTGCTGAACGCCAAGCAGCATGCGCGTGAAGCCGAGATCGTGGCCCAGGCCGGTCGTCCGGGCGTGATCACCATCGCGACCAACATGGCCGGTCGCGGTACCGACATCGTGCTCGGCGGCAACGTCGAGAAGCAGGTGCAGGCGGTGGAAGCCGATGAGTCGCTGTCCGAGGCTGACAAGGCCCAGCGCGTCCAGGCGCTGAAGGACGAAGCCACGGCGCTGAACGCCCAGGTGAAGGCCGCTGGCGGCCTGCGCATCATCGCCACCGAACGCCATGAATCGCGCCGCATCGACAACCAGCTGCGTGGCCGCTCAGGCCGCCAGGGTGACCCGGGCGCTTCGCGCTTCTACCTGTCGCTCGACGACTCCCTGATGCGCATCTTCGCGGGCGACCGCGTGCGGGCCATCATGGACCGCTTGAAGATGCCTGAGGGCGAAGCGATTGAAGCCGGCATCGTGACCCGCTCGATCGAGTCGGCTCAGCGCAAGGTGGAGGCCCGCAACTTCGACGTGCGCAAGCAGCTGCTGGAGTACGACGACGTGTCGAACGACCAGCGCAAGGTCATCTACCAGCAGCGCAGCGAGATCCTCGAAGCGCAGACGCTGGTCGAGCAGATCGGCCACCTGCGCCAGGCCACGATGACCGACGTGGTGCGCACCTACGTGCCGGCGGAAACCCTGGAAGAGCAGTGGGACCTGCCGACCCTGGAGAAGACGCTGCGCGACGAGTGGCAACTCGAGGTGCCGCTGCAGGACATGGTCGCCAAGAGCGACAGCATCACCGACGAAGACGTGCTGGTCGTGGCCCTGAAGGCGGCCGATGACGCCTTCAACGCCAAGCTCGAACTGGTGGGCGGCGAGCAGTTCACGCCGTTCATGCGCATGGTGCTGCTGCAGTCCATCGACTCGCACTGGCGTGAACACCTGGCTGCGCTCGACTACCTGCGCCAGGGCATCCACCTGCGCGGCTACGCCCAGAAGAACCCGAAGCAGGAATACAAGCGCGAAGCGTTTGATCTGTTCTCGCAGCTGCTTGATGTGGTGAAGATGGAAGTCACGCGCGTGCTGATGACCGTGCGCATCCAGAGCCAGGAGCAGGTGGCGGAAGCCGCCGAGGCCATCGAGGAGCGGGCTGAGCAGGTGCGCAACGTCACCTACACGCACCCGAACGAAGACGGCAGCGTCACCCAGGAAGCCGACCCGGCGACCCAGGTTGCGTCCGTGCCGCAAGTGGGTCGCAACGACCCCTGCCCATGCGGCAGCGGCAAGAAGTACAAGGCCTGCCACGGTCGTCTGAGCTGATCTGCTTCTCGTCGCATCGCCACAGGCTCATCGCTTGAGCTTGTGGTGGGCGACGATCCAACCCTTTCCACCGCCCCGCCGCAACGCAAGTTCGGCGGGGTGTTGCTTTCACGAGGTCACACGTGTTCAAGAATCTGATCGTTTACCGCATCGGCCCGGACTGGACGCCGGATCTGCTGGCCGCCCTCGAAGCGCTCGACAAGGGCCGTTTTGTCGAGTGTGGTGCCAGCCAGCCGATGTCGCTGGGCTGGGTTGAGCCACGCGGCGTGGCGAATGCACCGCTGATCGAGATGATCGCCGGCCAGTGGCTGCTCAAGCTGATGGTCGAGCAGAAGATGGTGCCGGGCTCGGTGGTGCGCCGTCGCACCGAAGAGATTGCCGCCCACATCGAGCTGACCACCGGCCGCAAGCCGGGCAAGAAGCAAACCAAGGAGTTGAAGGAGCAGGCGCTGCTGGAGCTGCTGCCCCAGGCCTTCACCCGCCAGGCGGCGGTGCGCATCTGGATCGACCCGGAAGCCCGTTTGCTGATGGTGGATGCCACCAGTGCCAAGCGTGCCGAAGACGTGGTGACCGAACTGGTCAAGGCGATGCCGGGCTTTGCCGTGCAGCCACTGCAGACCACGATGAGCCCGGCTGTGGCGATGTCGCACTGGTTGTCGACCGGTGAGCCGCCGCAGGGCTTCACGGTAGACCGCGAGTGCGAGCTGAAGTCGGCTGACGAGATGAAGTCGGTGGTGCGTTATGCCCGACACAACCTCGACATCGATGAGGTGCGCGCGCACATCACCCTGGGCAAGCAGCCGACCCGCCTGGCGCTGACCTGGGCCGGCCGCGTGTCCTTCGTGCTGACCGACCTGCTTCAGATCAAGCGCCTGGCCTTTGATGACGTGGTGTTTGAAAGCACCAAGGGCTCGAAGTCGACGCCGGAGGAAGCCTTTGATGCCGACGCGGCGATCTCGACCGGCGAGCTCTGCCAGCTGATTCCGGACCTGATCAACGCGCTGGATGGCGAGCTGCAGCCCGGCGCGATGCCGGCGGAACTCACCGGCACCGCTGTTGCGCCGGCCCCTGCTGCAGCAGCCACCGCTGCCCCCGCAGCCGCGGCCAGCCCCGACACCACCACGGCGCCCTGGGACTGAGCGTTGGCACCATGTGGGTGCGTCTTGAGCACCCGCCGGGCGCAAAGCGTTGGTTTGCGCCCTGATTTCGCCCTGCAACAGTGCGAAACGGCGTCGGTTCATGGCGCAAAGGTGGTGCGCTTCTTGAATGAACAGGGTAGGCCCCTTGACCTGCCCGTTCATGACAACGCCCGCCGCTTCTTCCATCAACACCGCCCGGCCTGACCCTGCCGCGCCTGCGCCCGCCGCGCAGCAGCGCGTGGTGAAGATCCGCCGCGACTACAACGCCTGGGTCGGTGCGGAATCGCTGGAAGACTACGCGCTGCGTTTCACCCCGCGCTCTTTCCGCAAGTGGTCGGAGTGGCGGGTGGCCAACACCGCATTTGGTGCGGCGTCCTTTCTGGTGCTGGAGGCCGTGGGCGCCACCCTGCTGGTGCAATACGGCTTCATCAACGCCTTCTGGGCCATCCTGGTCACCGGGCTGGTGATTTTCCTGGCGGGCCTGCCCATCAGCATCTATGCCGCCCGCCACGGCGTCGACATGGACCTGCTCACCCGCGGCGCCGGCTTTGGCTACCTCGGCTCGACGCTCACCTCGCTCATCTACGCCAGCTTCACCTTCATCTTCTTTGCGCTCGAAGCCGCCGTGATGGCCTACGCGCTGGAGCTGGCCTTCGACATTCCGCCCGCCTGGGGCTACCTGCTGTGCGCGCTGGCGGTGATCCCGCTGGTCACCTACGGCGTCACCGCCATCAGCCGCCTGCAGGTGTGGACGCAGCCGTTGTGGCTGGCGATGCTGGTGCTGCCCTATATCGCGGTGTTCTGGCAGCACCCCGGCGTGCTCGGTGAGCTGGCGGGTTATGCCGGTGAAAACGGGCAGGGCGGGCAGTTCAATGTGCTGCTGTTCGGGGCGGCCACCACGGTGGGCATCGCGCTCATCACGCAGCTGGGTGAGCAGGTTGACTACCTGCGCTTCATGCCCGAGCGCACACCGCGCAACCGCGGCCGCTGGTGGTTCGGCGTGCTGGTGGGCGGCCCGGGCTGGGTGCTGCCCGGCGTGCTGAAGATGCTGGGCGGCGCCTTGCTGGCCTGGCTGGCGCTGGGCCACATGGTGCCAGCCGACCGCGCTGTGGACCCGAACCAGATGTACCTGGCCGCCTACGAAACCCTGTTCGGCCACTACGGCTGGGCGGTGGCGGCCACGGCCCTGTTCGTCATCGTCTCGCAGCTGAAGATCAACGTCACCAACGCCTATGCCGGCTCACTCGCCTGGAGCAACTTCTTCTCGCGGCTGACCCACAGCCACCCGGGCCGCGTGGTGTGGATGGTGTTCAACACCCTGATCGCGCTGATGCTGATGGAACTGGACGTGTTCCAGGCCATGGGCGAGGTACTGGGCCTGTTCTCGAACATCGCCATCTCCTGGATCATGGCCGTGGTGGCCGACCTGGTCATCAACAAGCCGCTGGGCTGGAGCCCGCCGGGCATCGAGTTCCGCCGCGCCTATCTGCACGACGTGAACCCGGTGGGCGTGGGCGCGATGGGGCTGGCGTCGGTGCTGTCGGTGGCGGCGCACCTCGGCGCGTTCGGCCCGCTGGCGCAGGCCTTTTCGGCGGCGGTGGCGGCGGTCACGGCCCTGGTGGCGGCACCGCTGATCGCCTGGGGCACTGGCGGGCGGTTCTACCTCGCCCGATCACCCGACGACGACGCCGGCCGCTACCTGCGCTGGGGCCCGCCGGGCAGCGTACAGCGCTGCGTGGTGTGCGAGGGCGCCTACGAGGCCGAAGACATGGCCGGCTGCCCGGCCTATGGTGGCGCCATCTGCTCGCTCTGCTGCACGCTGGACGCGCGCTGCGGCGACCGCTGCAAGCCCCAGCCCCGCCTGGCCGACCAGCTGTGGGGCCCGTGGCAGCGGCTGCTCAAGCGCGTGCTGCCGCAGCGGCTGGCTGGCCGCATCGACACCGGTCTGGGCCACTACCTGCTGCTGATGGGCTTGATCGTGCCGGCGCTCGGCGCCTTGTTCGGCTTGCTCTATCACCAGGAGCTGCAGGCGATCGAGCGGCGCGGCGGCCCCGATCTCACGGCGCAGCTGGCCCCGGTGCTGCAAGCCGGCTTCGTGAAGGCCTATGCGGCCCTGCTGCTGGTGGCGGGTGTGGTGGCCTGGTGGCTGGTGCTGGCGCACAAGAGCCGCGAAGTGGCGCAGGAAGAAATCTCGCGGCAGACCGAGGCGCTGGTGCGCGAAATTGATTCACACGCCCAGACCGACCTGCAGTTGCAGGAAGCCAAGCGCGTGGCCGACGCCGCCAACCAGGCCAAGACCCGCTACATCACCGCCATCAGCCACGAGCTGCGCACGCCGCTCAACAGCATCCTCGGTTATGCGCAGCTGCTGGAGGAAGACCCGGCGATGCCCGCGCACCGCCGCCAGGCCGTGAGCGTCATCCGGCGCGGCGGCGACCACCTGCTGAGCCTGATCGAAGGCACGCTGGACGTGGCGCGCATCGAAGGCGGCAAGGTCACGCTCGATGTGCGGCCCATGCGCTTTCGCGAATGCGTGCTCGAGCTCGCCCGCATGTTCGAGCTGCAGGCTGCGGCCAAGGGCATCGGCTTCGTGCTGGACGGCGGCGAGGCCCTGCCCGAGGTGGTGCGGGCCGACGAGCGCCGGCTGCGCCAGATCCTCATCAACCTGCTGGGCAATGCGGTGAAGTTCACCCGCACCGGCCAGGTGACGCTGCGGGTGCTGCACCAGCGTGAGATGGCCCGCTTCGACATCATCGATTCCGGCCCGGGCATGACCCAGACCGAGCTGGCGCGGGTGTTCGAGCCCTTCGAGCGCGGCTCGGCGGCCGGCACGGCGTCGGCGGGTGGCACCGGGCTGGGGCTGACCATCAGCAAGATGCTGACCGACCTGATGGGTGGTGAACTCACCGTGCGCAGCCAGCCGGGCGAGGGCAGCACCTTCAGCGTGCGCCTGTTCCTGCCCGAGGTGCGGCCGGAGCTGGCCGAGCGCGCGCTGCCCCGCACCCCGCGCGTGGGCTATGCGGGCCCGCAGCGCTGCATCCTGGTGGTCGACAACGAAGAGGCCGACCGGCAATTGCTGGTCGACCTGCTGCAGCCGCTGGGCTTCGAGATTGAGCAGGCTGCATCGGGCGAAGAGGGCCTGCAACGCCTGGCGAGCCTGCAGCCCGACGCCATCTTCATGGACCTGGCGATGCCCGGCATCGACGGCTGGGAAACCATCCGGCGCCTGCGCGCCCTGGGCTTGAGCGAGGCGCCCGTGGCGGTGGTTTCGGCCAATGCGTTCGACAAGGGGCTGGAAAACATCGTCGGCTTGCCGCCTTCGGACTTTCTGGTGAAGCCCGTGCGCGTGGCCGACCTGCTGGACTGGCTGGGGCAGCGATTGAACCTGAGCTGGTTGCCCGCAGCAGCCACCAACGCCACCCCGAACCCCGACGCCCCAGACCAGCAGGCAGGCGAGGGCGACACCACCACGCTGCCCCCCCGTGCAGCCCTGCAAGCCCTGTCCGAGCTGGTGGGCCTGGGCTACGTGAAGGGCGTGCAGAAGCAGCTGGAGCAGCTCCAGCAAGCCCATCCGCAGGCCCAGGCGTTTCTTGCCCGCCTTCAAACCCAGGCGCGCCAGTTCCAGCTGGACGCCATGACCCAGACCTTGACGAAAGCCCTTGATGACCACCGCGCCCCTTGATGCCCACCTCGACGGCGGCGCCACCGACGTGGTGCTGATCGTGGACGACGTGCCCGACAACCTCGCCGTGCTGCATGACGCACTCGACGAATCCGGCTACACCGTGCTGGTGGCCACCAACGGTGAAACCGCGCTGCAACGCGCCGAGCAGGCCCGCCCGGACATCGTGTTGCTCGACGCCGTGATGCCCGGCATGGACGGCTTCGAGGTGGCGCGCCGCCTCAAGGCGAACCCCGCCACCGCCGCCATCCCGATCGTCTTCATGACCGGCCTGACCGACACCGAGCATGTGGTGGCGGCCTTTGGTGCCGGTGGCATTGATTACGTCACCAAGCCCCTGCGCCCGCGGGAGGTGCTGGCCCGCATCGCCGCCCACCTGAACAGCGCACGGGCGCAGCGCCAGGCCCGGCACGCGCTCGACGCCTTCGGCCATGCGACATTGGTGGTGCGTGAGCGCGACGGCCGCCGGGTGTGGCAGACCGCGCTGGCCCGACGCCTGATGGCGCAGTACTTCCCGGATGCGCCCGAGGTGGCCACGCCGCCCGAGCTGATGGCCTGGGTGGCGCGTGAATCGCTGCGCCGCCGCGCGGGGGCCGACCCGCTCACGCTGACGATTGCGCGCGGCGCCCAGCGCATCAACTTCACGCTGCATCCGATGGCCGACGACCAGGGCGCCGAGGGCGAGTGGCTGCTGGTGCTGCGCGAGGAATCAGAAACCGCGCTGCTGGAGAGCCTGGCCTTGTCGTTTCCGAGTCTCACCGCGCGCGAATCTGAGGTGCTGTACTGGGTCATCCAGGGCAAGACGAACCGCGACATCGGCGACATCCTCGGCACCAGCCCACGTACCGTGCACAAGCACCTCGAACACGTTTTCGAAAAGCTGGGCGTGGAGACGCGCACAGCAGCGGCTGGCCTGGCCCTGACGCGCGTGCGCGGCGGCTCGGGCGACTGAGCCACTACGCCACCTTGCGTATAGGTGCGCAGGGGCTCCGGGCGGAGACTGCACTCAGTCCGCAGCGATGCGGTTTTCAGCAACGTCCCACGGAGCCCCCACCCATGAAGATCTCACGTCGTTCGATCACCGCGCTGGCAGCCACTGCCTGCGTGCTCGGTTTCAGCTCGCTGGCCCAGGCCGCCGACACCATCAAGGTCGGCATCCTGCACTCGCTGTCGGGCACCATGGCCATCTCGGAAACCGTCCTGAAGGACGTGGCCCTGATGACCATCGAGGAAATCAACGCCAAGGGCGGCGTGCTCGGCAAGAAGCTCGAGCCTGTCGTGGTCGACCCTGCGTCCAACTGGCCGCTGTTCGCCGAAAAGGCCAAGCAGCTGATCGACCAGGACAAGGTCGCTGCCGTGTTCGGCTGCTGGACCTCGGTCAGCCGCAAGTCGGTGCTGCCGGTCTTCGAAGAAAAGAATTCGCTGCTGTTCTACCCCGTGCAGTACGAGGGTGAAGAGCTGAGCAAGAACGTGTTCTACACGGGCGCAGCACCGAACCAGCAGGCCATTCCCGCCGTGGAATACCTGATGAGCAAGGACGGCGGCTCGGCCAAGCGCTTCGTGCTGCTGGGCACCGACTACGTCTACCCCCGCACCACCAACAAGATCCTGCGCGCCTTCCTGAAGTCCAAGGGCGTGGCTGAAGCCGACATCATCGAGGAGTACACCCCGTTCGGTCACTCCGACTACCAGAGCATCATTGCCAAGATCAAGAAGTTCGCTTCCGAGGGCAAGAAGACGGCCGTGATCTCCACCATCAACGGTGACTCGAACGTGCCCTTCTACAAGGAACTGGGCAACCAGGGCCTGAAGGCCACCGACGTGCCGGTGGTGGCCTTCTCGGTGGGTGAAGAAGAGCTGCGCGGCGTGGACACCAAGCCGCTGGTCGGCCACCTGGCTGCCTGGAACTACTTCATGTCGGTGAAGAACCCGACCAACACCGCCTTCATCAAGCAGTGGAGCGACTACGCCAAGGCCAAGAACATCCCAGGCCACAAGGACAAGCCGCTGACCAATGATCCGATGGAAGCCACCTACATCGGCATCCACATGTGGGCCCAGGCCGTGGCCAAGGCCAAGTCGACCGACACCGACAAGGTGATCGCCGCGATGGCCGGCCAGACCTTCAAGGCACCGGGCGGTTTCATGTCCACGATGGACAAGGAAAACCACCACCTGCACAAGCCGGTGTTCATCGGCGAAGTGAAGGCCGACGGCCAGTTCAACGTGGTCTGGAAGACCCCGGGCCCGGTGGTTGCCGACCCGTGGAGCGACTTCATCGCCGAGAACAAGGGCAAGAAGAACGTGCCTGAAAAGAAGTGATGTCGTGAGGCTGCGCTGACCAGCCGGACAGCGCACCTTGCCACTGCACTTTCCCAGCGGGCCGGCCGGCAGCGGCCGGCCCGCTGTGCTTGAAGCGCGTGCTGCGCCACGTCCTCGTGGCCACCCCTCACCACCATCGCCAGCCTGCCACCATGCACTTGCGCCGCCTGACTTCCCTGCTGTTTGCCGCCTTCGTGGGCCTGGCTTCGCTGCCAGCCCAAGCGCTGGCCCCTGACGAGGCGCGCGCCATCGCGGCCGGCGACACCGATGCCCGCATCGCCGCACTGGCAGCCGCCGCGGCCCGTGCCGACGAAGGCCTGCCCCGCCTGGTGCAGGCGCTGCTGGACGACGCCGTGAAGCTGACGCCGAAGCAGGTGCTGGTGATCGACGGTGACAAGGTGCTGGACGCCGCCACCGGGCAGGCGGCCACGCTGCCGGACGACGCTGAAGACGTCGTCAACAACAACCGCATGCGTGGCGCCTTGCAGGCCGCGCAAGCTGCCCTGAAGCTCCTGTCGCCCGATCTGGCCGTGCGCCAGTCGGCGGTGGCTGAGCTGGGCAAGGAAACGCTGGAAGCCGCCCAGCTGCCCCTCATCGACAAGGCGCTGGGTGCTGAAACCGACTCGGCCCTGAAAGAGCGCCTGAGCCTGATGCGCGCCGCCATCCTGATTGCCTCGCCTGACCGGGCGCAGCGCCTCGACGCCGCCCGTGCACTGGGCGAGAGCGGCCAGAGCCAGGTGCGCAGCCTGCTGCAGGAACGCCTGGGCGACGCCAAGACCGGCGGCCCCGAAATCGACGCCGAAGTGCGCGGTGCCCTCATCGCCTCCATCGACAAGGTCTCTGCGAAGCTGGCCTGGGGCGAGCGCCTGGGCGTGATGTTCACCGGCATCAGCCTGGGCAGCATCCTGCTGCTGGTGGCGCTGGGCCTGGCCATCACCTACGGCCTGATGGGCGTGATCAACATGGCCCACGGCGAGCTGATGATGATCGGCGCCTACGCCACCTACCTCGTGCAGAACCTGTTCCGCACCTACGCGCCGTCGGCGTTCGACCATTACATCTGGCTGGCCATTCCCGCATCCTTTCTGGCCTCGGCGCTGGTGGGCGCGGTGCTCGAACGGCTGGTGCTGCGCTGGCTGTACGGCCGTCCGCTGGAAACGCTGCTGGCCACCTGGGGCATCTCGCTGGTGCTGATGCAGGCCGTGCGCAGCCTGTTCGGCGCGCAGAACGTGCCGGTGGAAAACCCCGCGTGGCTCTCGGGCGGCGTGGCCGTCATGAGCAACCTGGTGTTGCCCTACAACCGCATCGCCATCATCGGTTTTGCCTTCGCCGTGCTGGCCGGTGTGGCGCTGCTGATCGCCCGCACCCGCCTCGGTCTGTTCGTGCGCGGCGTCACCCAGAACCGCCGCATGGCGGCCTGCGTGGGCATTGATACCGCCCGCATCGACACCCTGGCGTTTGGCCTCGGCGCAGGCATTGCAGGCCTGGCCGGCTGCGCGCTCAGCCAGGTGGGCAATGTGGGGCCTGACCTCGGCCAGAACTACATCGTCGACAGCTTCATGGTGGTGGTGCTGGGCGGTGTGGGCCAGCTCGCCGGCACCGTCTACGCCGCCCTCGGTCTGGGCGTGCTGAACAAGTTCCTCGAAGGCTGGGCCGGTGCGGTGCTGGCCAAGATCATGGTGCTGGTGTTCATCGTCGTGTTCATCCAGAAGCGCCCGCAAGGCCTGTTCGCCATGAAAGGGCGTGACGCATGAGCACCCAACCACCTCTCACTGAAGCCGTGAAGCCCGCCATGAGCGCCACCCGTGTCGAATTTGCCTTGCCCACGCCACGCCGCGGGCTGCTGTTGAACCGCTCCGGCTGGCTGGCCGTGGCCGCCGCGCTGCTGGTGGTGACCGTGCTGGTGCCCGTGCTGCACCTGCTGGTGCCGGCCGACAGCATGTTCCACATGAGCGAGTACAGCGTGGCGCTGATCGGCAAGATCATGTGCTACGCCATCTGTGCGCTGGCCATGGACCTGATCTGGGGCTACACCGGCATCCTCAGTCTGGGCCACGGCCTGTTCTTCGCGCTGGGTGGTTATGCGATGGGCATGACGCTGATGCGCGAGATCGGCCGCGAGGGCAACTACAAGAGCGACTTGCCCGACTTCATGGTCTTCCTCGACTGGAAGGAGTTGCCGTGGCAATGGGCCTGGAGCGACAGCTTCGCGCTGCAGATGCTGCTGGTGGTGGCGGTGCCGGGGCTGCTGGCGCTGGTGTTCGGCTACTTCGCCTTCCGCAGCCGCATCAAGGGCGTGTATTTCTCGATCATCACGCAGGCGATGACCTTCGCCGCGATGCTGCTGTTCTTCCGCAATGAAACCGGCTTCGGCGGCAACAACGGCTTCACCGATTTCAAGCGCATCCTCGGCGTGCCGCTGGCGCAGCCGTCCACCCGCACGGTGCTGTTCGTGCTGACCGGCCTCACGCTGATCGGCTTCTACCTGATGGCCCGCGCCATCGTGAACAGCAAGTTCGGCCGGGTGCTGCAGGCGATCCGTGATGCGGAGAGCCGCGTCATGTTCACCGGCTACGACCCGCTGTCGTACAAGCTGGCGATCTGGGTGCTGTCGGCGGTGATGTGCGGCGTGGCCGGTGCGCTGTATGTGCCGCAGGTCGGCATCATCAACCCCGGTGAGATGAGCGCCGCAGCATCGATCGAGATCGCCATCTGGACAGCCGTGGGGGGCCGCGCCAGCCTGATCGGCCCGATCGTGGGTGCCTTCTTCGTCAACGGGGCGAAGAGCTGGTTCACCCAGATGGTCCCCGAGTTCTGGCTGTATTTCCTGGGCGCCCTGTTCATCGCCGTCACGCTGTACCTGCCTGATGGCCTGGTGGGCCTGGCCCGCAAGTTCAGCAAGAAGCAACGCCCCGAGGAGCGCGCATGACCCCCGAACTGCAACAGGCCGGCGCCGCCAAGCTGGCTGAATTCGCCGCCAAGTCGGCTGAAGGCCAGACCTCCGGTGACCGCAGCGCCGGCTACGGCCGCGTGCTGGGCGCCGAGCCCGATTTCGCCCACGGCGTGGCGCTGTACCTCGACGACATCACCGTCACGTTTGATGGCTTCCGCGCCCTCAATGCGCTGAGCCTGGCCATCAACGTCGGTGAGCTGCGCTGCATCATCGGCCCCAACGGCGCGGGCAAGACGACGATGATGGACGTCATCACCGGCAAGACCCGGCCCGATGCCGGCACCGCATCGTTCGGCTCGAACATCGACCTGCTGCGCCTGCGCGAAAACGAGATCGCCCAGATCGGCATCGGCCGCAAGTTCCAGAAACCCACGGTGGTGGAACAGCTCAGCGTGTTCGAGAACCTGGAGCTGGCGCTGAAGGCCGACCGCCGTGCCCGGGCCAGCCTGTTCTCGCGCTTGACCGGCGCGCAGCTCGACCGCATCGGCGAGACCCTGCAGCTCATCCACCTGCTGCCCGAGGCGCAGCGCACCGCCGGCCTGCTCAGCCATGGCCAGAAGCAGTGGCTGGAGATCGGCATGCTGCTGATGCAGGAGCCCAAGCTGCTGCTGCTCGACGAGCCGGTGGCCGGCATGACCGACGAAGAGACCGAGCGCACGGCCGAGCTGTTCCTGAGCCTGGAGGGCAAGCACTCGCTGGTGGTGGTCGAGCACGACATGAAGTTCGTCGACCAGCTCACCGAGGGCTGGAAGAAGGTCACCGTGCTGCATGAAGGCAGCGTGCTGGCCGAAGGCCCGCTGTCAGAAGTGCAGGCCAATCCGAAGGTGGTCGAGGTTTATCTGGGGCGCTGAGCCAGCGCCGCAGCACAAGGTTCATTCATGCTGAAAGTAGATCAACTCCACCAGTACTACGGCGGCTCGCACATCCTGCGCGGCGTCTCGTTCGAGGCCGCGCTGGGCGAGGTCACCGTGGTGCTCGGCCGCAATGGTGTGGGCAAGACCACGCTGCTCAAGAGCCTGATGGGCGTGGTGCCGGTCAAGAGCGGGCAGGTCACGCTCGGCAGCACCAACATCACCCACGACACGCCCTATGAGCGCGTGCGCCAGGGCGTGGGCTACGTGCCGCAGGGCCGCGAAATCTTCGGCCGCCTGACGGTGGAAGACAACCTGCGCATGGGCATGGCCACCCGACCGGGCAGCGAGCCCATTCCGGCCGAGCTGTTCGAGCTGTTCCCGGTGCTCAAGCAGATGCTGCAGCGGCGTGGCGGTGACTTGTCGGGCGGGCAGCAGCAGCAGCTGGCGATTGCCCGCGCGCTGGCCGCCGGCCCGAAGCTGCTGATACTCGATGAGCCGACCGAGGGCATCCAGCCCAGCATCATCAAGGACATCGGCCGCGTCATCCGCATGCTCGCTGACCGCAAGACCATGGCCATCGTGCTGGTCGAGCAGTACTACGACTTTGCGGCTGAACTGGCCGACCAGTACCTGGTGATGGAGCGCGGCGAGGTGATTGCCCAGGGCCGTGGCCACGAGATGGAAAGTCGCGGTGTGCGCGACATGATGTCGATCTGACGGGCCCGGGTGGGCCGGCAGGCAGGCGGGGGCAGGGGCTTTGCACTAGACTTCGCCCCCTCATGCCAGACACCACCCCCTCGAATTCGCCCGCAGACGCCGCGGCCCCTGACACGCTGACCCCGGAGGCTGGGGGCGCGCCCGTGGTGATCGTGGGTGGCGGCCCGGCTGGCCTGATGGCCGCCGAAGTGCTTGTCGCTGCCGGCCTGCCGGTTGCGTTGTATGACGCCATGCCCTCGGTGGGCCGCAAGTTTCTGCTGGCCGGCAAGGGCGGCCTGAACCTGACGCACAGCGAGGCCAAGCCGCAGTTCGCCGGCCGCTACGGCGCACAAGCCCCGGCCGTGGACGGCTGGCTCGACACTTTCAGCCCGCAAGCCCTGCGTGACTGGGCGCAGGCCCTGGGCGTGGACACCTTCGTGGGCAGCTCCGGCCGGGTGTTCCCGACCGAGATGAAGGCTGCGCCGCTGCTGCGCGCCTGGCTACACCGCCTGCGCCAATCGGGCGTGCGCTTTCACATGCGCCACCGCTGGGTGCCGGCGTCGCTGGCGCCGGTGAACGGCGTGCACACCCTCGAATTTGATCACCCGGCCGGCCGCAGCACCGTGCAGGCGCGCGGCGTGTTGCTGGCGCTGGGCGGCGGCAGCTGGGCCCGATTGGGCTCGGACGGCGCCTGGGTGGCCCCGCTGCAGGCCGCGGGCCTGGATGTGGCGCCGCTGCAGGCGGCCAACTGCGGCTTTGATGCCGAGTGGAGCCCGCACCTGCGCGAGAAGCATGCCGGTGCCGCCCTGAAGAACGTGGCGCTGTGCGTGGCAGACCTGGATGGCGCCGAGCTCTTCCGCCGCAAGGGCGAATGTGTGCTCACCGAGGGCGGGCTGGAGGGCAGTCTGGTGTACGCCGCCTCGGCCTGCATCCGCGACCAGATCGCTGCTCGTGGCCCGGTCACCGTGCACCTCGACTTGCTGCCCGACCAACCGCTGGACGCTGTCACGCAGGCCATCGCCCGCGGCCGTGGTGCCCGCTCCTTGGCCAACCACCTGCGCGAACAGCTGAGCTTGTCGGGTGTGAAGGCCGGCTTGCTGCGCGAAGGCGTGGATGCGCCGACCTGGTCGCGCCACAGCGGCGATGCGGCCTGGCTGGCCGGGCGCATCAAGGCGCTGCCCGTGACGTTGACCGCGCCACGTCCGATGGACGAGGCCATCAGCACCGCCGGTGGCGTGCGCCTGGGCGCGCTGGATGCGCAGCTACAGGTGCAAGCCTGGCCGGGTGTGGCCGTGGCCGGTGAAATGCTGGACTGGGAAGCCCCGACAGGCGGCTACCTGCTCAGCGCCTGTTTTGCCAGTGCGGTGGTGGCCGCCCGGGGGCTGGCGGCGCGCCTGGCAGGGGCACCGGCCGAGGCCTGAGGCGGCACCGGGAGCATGTCGCTCGCCGCTCAGGCGGCTTCGGCTTTGGTCACCCGCAGGCGGTGCACCAGCTGCGACAGATCCAGCGCCGTGCGCTGCAGCTCGGCCGCGGCGTTGGACGCCTGCTGAACACTGCTCACGTTGTTGGCCGTCACATCACCGATCTGCCGCACCGCCAGGCTCACCTGCTCGACGGCGGTGGTCTGCGCCCGGGTCGAGCCCGACAGCTCGGTCATCGCCACGCTGACGTGGCTGACCTGTTCCAGCATGCGGCCCATGCTGTCGCGGGCACTGTGGATCTGGCCCACGCCTTGAGCCACCTGATTGGCCGAGGTCTGGATCAGCCCGCGGATTTCTGCCGCGGCCTTGGCGCAGCGCTGGGCCAGGCTGCGCACTTCGCTGGCCACCACGGCAAAGCCGCGGCCGGATTCGCCGGCCCGCGCGGCTTCCACCGCGGCATTCAGCGCGAGGATGTTGGTCTGGAAGGCGATGCCGTCGATCACGCTGACGATCTCGCCCACGCGGCGGCTGGTGGCCTCGATGCCTTCGATGGTGGTCACCGCCACCTGCATCCGGGCATTGCCGTCTTCGCCGGTGCTGCGCACGGTCAGGAACAGCTCGTCGACCTGGTTCACGTGGTTGGCGTTGTTGCGCACGGTGTGCGCCACCTGGGTCAGCGTGGCCGCTGACTCTTCCACGCTGGCGGCCTGCTGGGCCGTGCGGCTGGCCAGCTCTTCACTGCTGCCGGCGATGTCGTCGCCCGTGGCCGCCACGGCCCTGGCGTTCTGACGGATCTGGTGAACCATGTCAGCCAGCTGGGTCGTCATGGTGTCGATCTCCCGGCCCATCTGCGCCAGCTCGTCGCGGCCTTCCACGCGGGCACGCACGGTCAGATCACCCGCCGCCCCGGCGCGCGCGGCGGTGATCACCTGGTGCAGGGCCTGCATGGTGCTGCGGTAAAAGCCGGCCGCGAAGTACAGCAGGGCCAGCACACCCAGCAAAGCACCGCCAAAGGCCAGGTTGCGCTGCATCGTCAGGCGCTGGTTGCGCTCGTGAAGCAGCTCGGTCAGGCGGGCATTGGCGGCTTGCGAGAAGCTCACCATCGCGCCAATGGCGTCGGTGCCGGCCTTGAAGTAGGCCGCGGCGTCGCCGGCCGGCTGCCCACTCGCGAATGAGCTGCGGGCCAGGGCGGCAAAGCTGCGAGTCTTCTCCAGCATCGCCTCATGGCCGGCCGGTGCAGGCTCACCCGCGCGGCCCAGTGCGGCGATCCGCTCCTCGATGGTGCGGGCCTGGTCTTCCAGACCGGCGATGCGGCCATAGAGCGTGGCGATGTCCTGCGGGCTGGCTTCGCCCTTGGCGATCAGGCCGGCGCCTTGTCCGCGCAGCAGGCCGGCGCCTTCGGTGAAGGGCAGCATGCGCTCGACCACCAGGTCCATCAGGAAGAAGGACGCGGCCTCGGGGTCGAACAGCAATTGCGAGTCTTCGCCGACGCGCGACACCAGCTGCCGGAGTGAGGACACGAGGGCGGTGTGGCTCTTGAAGACCGCAGCGCGGTCGCCGTCGCGCTGGCCGTTGGCCAGGGCCAGCAGACCGTCATGCGTGGTTTTCCAGCTGGCGGCCACGCTCCAGTGCGGCTGTGCCTGAACGGCGGTGCCGGCACTGGCCAGCGCGGCCTTGAGCTTCTCGCGCGTGGCGGGCAACTGCTGTTCGGCGGCGGCATTGCCCGACATCGCGAGGTTGGTCTGCCCGCGGTGTGTCTGGGCCAGCACCGCCACGGCCATCAACTGCTGCACCACCTCGGAGCCCGCGAGCTCTTCCCGGGTGAACGACAGCTGGCTGGAGGTGTCACTCAGGCTGCGGGCCGTTAGGATGGCGAGGGGCACGGCCACCAGCGAGGCGATGAAGGCCATCTTCACGGGCAGGCTGAGGCTGCGCATCAAGCGGATGGCGGGCGTCAGGAAGCTGGAAACAGAGGGAGCTTGGCTCACGGCGGTGGGGGGTGTAGAGGGCGTTGAACGCCAACGCGGCGACTGCCCCTTGATTCTGTTGGCCACCCGTGCCGGGCCAAGGGTGAAACAGCGGGGTGAACGCCGGCTTGAAGCCGCTGCCACAATGAAATGGTCTGCGGTTGCCGCCCATTACTACGCTCACCACCATGATCACCGTTCACCACCTCAACAATTCCCGCTCGCAGCGCGTGCTCTGGCTGCTGGAGGAGTTGGGCCTGCCCTACGAGATTCGCCCTTACCAGCGCGACGCCACCACCATGCTGGCCCCGCCCGAGCTGCGGCAGGTGCATCCGCTGGGCAAGTCGCCGGTGATCACCGATGGCGACATCACGGTGGCCGAGAGCGGCGCCATCATCGAATACCTGGTGGAGACCTACGGCGAGGGCCGCCTGCGCCCGGCCGCCGGCACGCCGCAGCGGCGCGACTGGACCTACTGGCTGCATTTCGCCGAAGGCTCGGCCATGCCGCCGCTGCTGATGAAGCTGGTGTTCGGCCGCATCCAGACCGCGCCGATGCCGTTCTTCGTCAAGCCGGTGGCGCGTGGCATTGCCAGGCAGGTGCTGAGCAGCTTCGTCGAGCCCAACCTGAAGAACCAGCTCGACTTCATGGAAGCCACGCTGAGCCGCCAGCCCTGGTTCGCCGGTGAGGCGTTCAGCGCGGCCGACATCCAGATGAGCTTCCCGGTGGAAGCTGCTGCCCAGCGTGCCGGGCTGGACGCCAGCCGCCCGAAGCTGATGGCCTGGCTCAAGACCATCCACGCCCGGCCCGCTTACCAGCGCGCCCTGCAGCGTGGCGGCCCCTACGACTTCTGCAACGACTGATCAGGGCAGGGCCAGGAAGGCGCCTGCGGGCACCTGCGGCAGATGATGGCAGCGCGGTGACAGCGGCGCGTTGTCGTGTGCACAGGCCGCGTCACGGTCCAGCGACCACACGTACAGCCCCGCCAGGCCCAGGCGGCTGGCATCCGCCTGCATGCGCCGCGCGTCGTCGATGCTGAAGACGTTCTCCGCCACATCGTTGCGGCCCAGCATGCCGGTGAGCGCGATGCGCGACAGCGGCCAGCCGAAGCGCTGGTGCAGGTTGCGCGCGGCCTGCGCGCCCGAGGCGCCCATGTCGCAGCGGGCCGGCTGGCTGTTGGCCTGCAGCACGCAGTTGGCAGTGCTGGCCGGGCCATAGTTCATCACCATCAGGTTCACCACCGCCTGATCGAAGCGGTATTTCTTCAGAGCCGCCATCACGGCGGCGCCGGTGGCATTCACGCCGCCGGCCTGGCCGTCACTGGCGGCCAGCGTGGCCACCGTGAAGCTGATCTGCAGGGCGGGCTGGCGCTGAGCCAATTGCTGGGCCAGGCGCACCAGGTCGTCGATCTGCTGCGGGGTTTGGCGGCCTTCGATGTCGAAGTCGAAACCAGCCAGCGCCGGATGGGCGTAGCGTGCAGCAAAGCGGGCCATGCCGGCCTCGGTGCCGCAGGTGAACACACCGGCTTCACCGCCGGTGGACACCACGAAGCGCAGGCCCGCCTGGGCAAAGGCCGGGGCATTCACGGCCACCAGCCGGTCGGCGTCGATGCCCGGCCCCCAGGTTTCCTCGCCACATTCACCGCTGGCAAAGGCCCACATCACCTGGCGGGTGCGGGCCGGCAGCTGGCTCAGGCCTTGAGCCACCAGCGGCTTGGCCGGGGCATCACCCGCCACGCTGCGCAGTACATGGGTGGTGGCATCAAAGCCCTGGGTCACGTCCTTGTAGGGCACGTAGGGCAGGGTGGGCTCAGCCGCGGCGGCCGGGGCGGCTTGTGCGCAGGCCAGCGTGCTCAGGGCTGCTGCCAGGCCCAGGGCCAGAGCCATGCGGTTCGGAAAGAAGTGGGTCATGGTGGTGTCAGCCACAAAAAAGCGGCCCGGTTGTGACGCCGGGCCGCTGAAGGCAAAGGGGTGGGGCTGGCGGCTCAAAGGTGGTTGAAGCCGACAGCCCTCACAGGCGCTCAATCAGAACTTCACGCGGGCACCGGCAAAGTACATCTTGCCAGCCTTGTAGACACCGGCGATCTGCGTCTGGTCCGTCTGGTAGACGGTCAGCAGCGGGTCGGTCAGGTTCTGCGCTTCGAAGGTCAGGGTGACCTTGTCGTTCACGTTGTAGTTGAACGCGAGGTTCAGCTGGCCGTTGGCGCTCTGGAAGTAGTCCTTGCCGCCACGGTTGCCCAGCTTGTAGGTCGAGCGGTGGTTGTAGGCCAGACGCACGCTCATGCGCTCATCTTCGTAGTAGGCGCCCAGGTTGTAGACGTCCTTCGAGGTGCCGTACAGCGAGCAGTCTTGAGTGGCCGAGCCGTTGCAGGTGCCGGTGGCCAGCTGGGTGGTCTGCTTGCCGTTGGCGTGGGTGTAGTTTGCTTCCACACCGAAGCCGGCGGCCAGGGCATGTTGCAGCATCAGCTCGATGCCCGTCATGCGGCCCTTGGTGTTCACCGGGCTCGACACGTCATACAGCTCGATCTTGCCGCCGTTGGCCTGGTTGGCGTAGGGCAGCATCGAATGGCCGTAGGCGATCACGCCGTTCAGCTGGCTGGCGAAGGCACCCACCGACACCGCCGACTTCGGCGCGTAGTAGTACTCGGCCGACACATCGACGTTGTTGCTGCGGATCGGCGTCAGGTAGGGGTTCGAGCCCACACCGTTCTTCTGCGTGTCGCGCAGGTCATTGCCGGCGAGCTGACCGAAGTCAGGGCGCGACATGCCGCGGTTCATCGCCAGGCGACCCACCAGGTCCTTGGCCAGGTCAGCGCGCAGGTTCAGGCTCGGCAGCACATCGGTGAAGTTTTGCTGATAGCTCGGCACGCCACCCGGCAGGAACGCGGCGATGTCTTCGCTGGTACGCACCAGACGCACACCCACGTTGCCGGAGACGGCGTCGGTCGGCTGCAGGTTCACCATCGCATAAGCGGCGTTGGTCTTCTCCTTGATGTCGAATTCCTGCTGCGTGGCGTGGGTGGTGAAGGTGGCGTACTTGGCGACCCACTGCTCCACGAACTCCTTGCTGATCTTGAACGGCAGGAAGCCCGGCGTCGGGTTGACCGGCAGGTTGCCGTACCAGCCTGCGGCGAAGTTGCCGACGGCCGAATCCGGGATGTTGGCTTCGTCAGAGGCGCCAGCGCCGAGCGTCATGCCGAGCTTGGTCAGGGTGCGGCGGTGCTGGGTGCTGCGGGCACCGAACTTGACCGACGGGGTCAGGTCCGAGGTCAGCTTCAGCGTGCCGTCGACCTGGGCGTAGGTTTCGCTGTCGGTCGAGGAGGTGTAGCCGCCCCAGCCGCCGATGCCTGCGCCGCCCTTGACGAACTTGTCGCCGCCCGGCACGTTCAGGATGAAGATGCCTTCCGGGCTCAGGGTGTAGCCGGCGCCGTTGTTCCAGGCGCTCAGCACTTCAAAGCCGACGTCCTTGGTACGGCCGCCGCCGCTGGTGCGGCCGACCTTGCCGGTCAGGGTCAGGTCGTCATTGATGACCCACTTGCCGTCCAGGTTCAGGAACTTGGAGTCGGTCTTGGCGTCAGGGCGTGCAGCCACGTCTTCCACCACCGACCAGGCGCCAGCCGAGCCGCCAACGGCGTTGAAGGCGTTCTTGTCATAGAACACGCTGGTGACGGTGTTGCCGCTCACCACGGGGGTGCCGGTGGGGCCGACGGCCTTGCCGTTCCAGCCCGGGCCGTTGACCGGGTTGATCACGTCGGCCATGTAGTTGGTGTTGAAGTTCTTGGCCTTCACCGTCGAGTAGAAGCCCGACAGGTTGAACATCAACTGGCTGTTCGGCTTGAACTGGGCTTCAACGTAGCCGCCTTCGCGCTTGCGTTCCTGCTCGAACAGCACGGCGCCGCTCAGCAGGCTGATGTTCTTGCCGGCCATGGCCGCGTTCGGGTAGGTGGCGGGGGTCTTGTCCCACCACACGCCTTCCGAGCCTGCACGCTGCAGGTGGCGGGCTTGCGAGAACACCTGGCCCAGCAGGCCGAAGGTGTTGTCGTCGTTCTTCCAGTTCAGCAGGGCGCTGACGGACGGATCGGTCTTGCGGGCAGCGGCCGAGTAGGCGGCTTCCACGCTGACCACGCCGCTGAACGGGGCCTTGAAGTCCAGCGGATGGCGGGTTTCGATGTCGACCGTGCCGGCGGCGCCGCCTTCAGGCAGGTCAGCCTGCGACGACTTGTGCACCACCACGCGGCCGATCAGGTCGGACGGCAGCAGCGTGAAGGTGACGCTGCGGCCACCCGCGGCGATGTTCGGGCCGTACCAGTCACCGGTCGACACCAGGTGGCCGTTCAGCGTGGTCAGGGTCAGCTGCGAGCTCAGGCCGCGCATCTGCACATGTTCGTTTTCACCGAAAGAGCCTTCGGCCGAGCCGGCGCTGGTGGTCGTCACGCCAGGCACGCGCTGCAGCGAGTCAGCGACGTTCTTGTCCGGCATCTTGCCCACGTCTTCGGCGGTGATCACCTCCACCAGCGATTCAGCATTGCGCTTGGCTTGCAGCGACTTCTGCATCGAAGCGCGGATGCCCGTCACTTCAATGGTCTGGACATCAGAGGCGGCGGGGGCGGCAGCCGGGGTGGCTTGCGACAGGGCGGACGTGCTCAACACCAGCAGGGCTGCGGCGGTGGCGACGGGGGTGAGTTGCAGTTTCATGGGCTCCTCGGTGGATGGGCTTGGGTGGTCGATCGATGAATACCAATGTACTACCAAAGAGAACCAGTTGGCTACCACTTGTTGCTAGGGAATGTCCCTGATGTGTCTGTTTCGTGACGCGTCCCCGGGGTGGTGCAGGTGGTGCACCAATGTGGACAGCACTTCGGGTGAGGCCGGATGCGGAAATTGCGAGTCCTCTGGTATGCTAGTGGTACTAGAGGTTTCAGGCCTCGGTTACCTCAAACCCGCAAGACCCCGGAGACTCCTTTCAACATGACCACGCCCCTGGTGGAGAGACTCTTGTCCGCCCTGGACGCCGGCAGCAGCCAGCCGCTGTATCAGCAGCTGCAGCGGGCCCTGCGCGACGCCATCGAGCAGCATGTGCTCGGGCCGGATGACGCGCTGCCGTCCGAGCGGCAACTGGCGCTGGACCTGGGCGTGTCGCGCATCACCGTGCGCAAGGCGATTGATGGTTTGGCCGGTGAGGGCCTGCTGGTGAGCCGGCAGGGCTCGGGCAATTTCGTCAATGCGCGCATCGACAAGAATTTCTCGAAGCTCACGTCCTTCTCTGAAGACATGCGCGCCCGCGGCCGCACGCCGCGCAGTGAATGGCTGCGCCGCACCGAGGGCACCGTGTCGCCGGAGGAAGCCATCAAGATGGCGCTGAGCCCGGGCACGCTGGTGTATCGCTTCCACCGCCTGCGGTACGCCGACAACGCGCCGATGGCGCTGGAGTACGCCACGGTGCTGGCGTCCGTGCTGCCGTCGCTCGACGCGGTGCAGGCCTCGCTGTATGACGCCCTGGAGCACGCCGGCTTTCGCCCGGTACGGGCCTTGCAACGCTTGCGGGCCCTGTTGCTGAACGAGGAACAGGCGGCCCTGCTGCAAGCCCAGCCCGGTGATGCCGGTTTGCTGGTCGAGCGGCTGGGCTACCTTCGCGACGGCCGCGCCGTCGAGCTGTCGCAGTCTTTCTACCGAGGCGACACTTATGACTTCATCGCCGAGTTGAACACCCAGGCCTGACAAGACCCAGCCGAATGAACTATTCCGACAATCCACTAGAGAAGAAGAACAAGGCCACGGGCCTGTTGATCGTGGCCGGCCTGCACGTGGTGCTGGGCTGGGCGCTGGTCAATGGCCTGGCGCGCAAGATCGTCGAGGTGGTGAAGGCGCCGATCGAGACGAAGATCATCGAAGAGATCAAGCCGCCGCCCCCGCCGCCGCCAGAGAACCTGCCGCCGCCGCCGAAGAACATGCCTCCGCCGCCGTCCTTCGTGCCGCCGCCGG
>NKIH01000005.1 GCA_002255925.1 Burkholderiales bacterium PBB6
GAATGCACAAGGATTCCGCGACGTCCTTGACCTGCACCCCGGGCGCGTGGCTCAACGCCACGGCATTCAGTTTGAACTCCACTCCGTACCGATTCACCTTCTGCGGACCTGGCATTCCCATGGTTTCCCTTTCGGTTAGGTCGGAGTGTCCACAAAACTAAAACAAGCTCCACGTCCTCTCGATGGAAGGGTTAGGCCGCACTCGCCGACCAGTAACCATGAGTTTTGAGGACTTCATCTGTAGAGCCAAACGCTTCAATGTCTTTGGATCGGCTTTCGATCAGATGCTCAAGGAAACGGGAAATTGCCCCTCGCTGAGATTCTGAACAGTAAGCAATTAGATCGTGGTTGGGACCATTGCCTTCAAGGTGAACCAGTAGTTGCTGCCAATACGGAAACGCCGAGTCATTGCTCAGTGCAAAGGCAACCAGGGCTGGCATGTAATACGCCTTGCCTTGAGGCGAGCAAAAACTGATTGGGTCCCAGCCGGGGTTGTTGATGTCATCGACCACAAGCGTGCTCGGATCTCTGCAGCGAAGCGTTTCGTCGTGTTCCGCGCATTCCTCGCAGTGAAGATGATCCGTGAAGTGCTCCGGCCTCTCGATCCGAGAGAAAGCCCGTCTTACTGCCTCGATGATCTCTGCGTCAGTGCTCAAGGTGCGGCCTAACGTTTGAGCTCAGCGGGCGCCGCAGGCGGTCCGCTGGAGCGAATGGTTATGCAGAGCGTAATCGACGAAGGCACCGAAGGCCGCAGCGCGATGCGCTTTTGACTGCCTCTTCATTGGCACAGCGCCAACTGCGACAGGGCGGCCGGCCGACGCCAATGACCTTTGCGCTTGCACAGCCGAACTGCCTTGCCCAGGCTCAAAGCTTCTGGGATGCAGATGCCTGGCGCGAACCGCAACAGCAACAGAGCCAGCGCGCGCGCTCCATACCTTCGATTCGCCGGCGACCATTCGCCGCGCGGCGCCACCTGCAACCTGCGCTTCGCCCGACTTCATTTCAAACTGCCAATGGCCCTGCTGCATAACGTGAAGATGACCGGCCCACGACAATTCGCGGCGAAGCCGCATTGTGTTGTTGTGGGTCCGCGTCGATTGACAGGTTAGGGCGCACTTTCCGGACTTCAAGAGTTCTTTCCTGCTTGGTCGCCACCATCTGTATCGGCCATCGACGTTCGTCTTCCGATTGCTACTCCGAGCCATCTAAAACATGGGTAGGCGATCGCGAACGGCAAGAAGCCCCCTATTACGACCTCGAGGAGAACAAACGGAAGAATGAATACCGCAGGCAGACCGCGCGAAACCACCAAGAGCGACCACCCAATAAGAAAAAGCCCGAGACCTCGCGTGAATGCGGTGCCGCCTGAGTAGCCTGCGTACATGCCAGCGAAGGCCCCGAGCGCCGCACCGGACATGATTGCCGGAAAGAGGTCGCGAAACAAGTTCATCTGCTGGTGCGCTCTAACGTTTGAGCTCAGCGGGCGGCGAAGCCGTCCGCTGGAGCGAATGGTTATGCAGAGCGTAATCGACGAAGGCACCGAAGGCTGCAACGAGATGCGCTTTTGACTGCCTCTTCATCGGCACAGCGCCAACTGCGACAGGGCGGCCGGCCGACGCCAATGACCTTTGCGCTTGCACACCCGAACTGCCTTGCCCAGGCTCAAAGCTTCTGGGATGCAGATGCCTGGCGCGAACCGCAACAGCAACAGACCCAGCGCGCGAGCTCCAAACCTTCGCCTCGCCGCCTTCCGTTCGTCGCGCGGCGCCACCAGCAACCTGAGCTTCGCGCGACTTCATCTCAATCTGCCAATGGCCCTGCTGCATAACGTGTTCTATACAGACAGCATACGCCACCTAAGCAGACCGGCTGTCTCCCTAAAACGGGCGAGCCGAGGGCAACTAAGTACCTGTCGCATAGACACTATTCCATCAACAACTGTATATTCATCCAGCATTAAAATTTCGACAAAAGCAGCACGCGGTTACAAGTTCTCGATGAGGGCCCAGCGTGCACCGGGAGGCCATGATGCCAGTCACCTTTCCCGCTGTACCCGCACTGCCGCCACGCAAAACTCTGCGCCCCGAACGGCTCGGTCAACCCCTGCCACCGCTAAAGTCACCGCGCCTGTTGGCGCAGCTTCGTGAACGGTTGCGCTTCATGCACTACAGCCTCCGAACCGAGGAGGCGTACGTCTACTGGGTCAAGGCCTTCATCCGCTTTCATGGCTTGCGGCATCCCGCCGAGATGGGCGGCTCCGACGTGGAGGCGTTTCTCACGCACCTGGCAGATGAACGATCAGTGGCGCCCGCCACCCACAGTCAGGCGCTGTCTGCCCTGCTCTTCTTCTACGGCAAGGTGCTGGGCCAGCAACTGCCCTGGCTGAAGGAAATCGGGCACCCCAAGCGGCAACGCCGGCTGCCCGTGGTGCTGACCGTTGAGGAAGTGCGCCAGGTGCTGCGCGCCATGGTTGGCGAGCATCAGCTCCTCGCACAGCTGCTGTACGGCTGCGGTCTGCGGATCACCGAAGCGCTGCAGTTGCGCGTCAAGGATGTGGACTTCGGCCAGCGCGCGTTGATCGTGCGAGAGGGCAAGGGAGCGAAGGACCGTGTGGTGATGCTGCCGCAGTCATTGGTGCCGGCACTGCGCGCTCAGCTGGGCCTGGCGCGTTCCTTGTGGGCTGCAGACGTGGAGGCCGGTACCGCGGGGGTTGAAATGCCACATGCACTGGAGCGCAAATACCCGCGCATGGGGTCAAGCTGGCCGTGGTTCTGGGTGTTCCCTCAAGACCACCATTCAACTGATCCGGTCAGCGGCGTGATCCGCCGACATCACCTCTACGACCAGACCTTCCAGCGGGCGTTCAAGCGCGCCGTTCAAGCCACAGGTCTCGCCAAGCCGGCCACGCCACACACCCTGAGGCATTGCTTCGCAACTCACCTGCTGCAGAGCGGCACCGACATCCGCACCGTGCAGGAGTTGCTCGGGCATTCAGATGTCGGCACGACGATGATCTACACCCATGTGCTGAAGATGGGCGGCGGTGCGGTGCGCAGCCCCCTTGATGCGCTTGCTCAAGAGGGCTGACGCGGCCGCGTCCATCCGCCCTCACTCCGCGTCTTTGCGCCCACCAGTTGCCCCGGGGCGCAGCATGGCCTCACGCAAGGTGTCAGAAGGCAGCTCGCCGAACGCCTGCCGGTAGACGCGCACCAGGGTAGCGGCATGGTTGAAGCCGAACTGCGCCGCCAGCTGGTGAATGGGTATGTGCCCGCCCTGTGCCATCAAGGCTCGCCGAAAGCCGTCGATCCGCAGGCGCCGGTAATAGGCCGTGGGGGCCTGGTTGTAGACCCGCTGGAAGGCATGCTGCAGCGACCGCTCTGACGCCCCCGCACGCCGGCACAGCTCCTCCAATGACAAGGGGTTCTCCAAGTGCTGCGACATCAACACCACCGCGCGTTCGATGGCCCGGGCATGCAGCACCGAGGTGGGCCGCGCTGAGCCAGGCGTCGGCTCCGAGGCGATGTGCTCACCGGATGCCGGTGGCGGGCTCAGCCAGTGAGCCATGCCTGTCACCCCTTGCAGAAACTCGCGCAGCAGGCGCACGGCCTCGATGCGCTCGCGGGCGCGGGCCTGCTCAACGCTGCGCTGCCGCTTGAACACTGCCTGCGCGGTGTGGTGGTCTCCCTGGCCCCAATGCGCACGCACCAGGTCCAGCAGCCATTCCGCATAACCGGAGGCATGGCCCCGGCTCGCCACCCAGCCCATGGTGTGGCGCGCCACCGCCAGGGCCTGGTCATGGTGGCCGGCCAGCATGTGTGCCGTCACGGTGGCACTGTTGAGCATCTGCGGCGCCCAGTGATCACTGGCGCGGGCCCACACCGCGTTGTCGAGCCGCAGCGCCAGCAACGGCGACAAGGCACCCGTGGCCACCACGCGCTCCACCAGCCGCAGGCCACGCGTCAGACGCTCGTCGGCCACGCCCCCAGGCACCGGCTGCACCGGGGCCAGCACCTTCAGCACCGCCTGCAAGTTGCCGCAAAGCGCTTTGTGTTGCGACGCGCTGTTTTCCATCACCGGGCTCATCGGCAGATCAAACGGCAGCAAATGCCCGAGCGCCTGAATGCGCCGCACCAAGCTGAACGGCCACCAGATCCAGCCCACCTCCGCCAGCCTGACGGACTGCCCCCGGGCCGTTTCAAAGATGCGCTGGGCCGCGTCATGCTCGCCCAGTCCGTCGAGCAGAAAGGCCAGATCACACAGCACCCGCGGGTCGCTCATCGGCAACTGCGGGGCTTTCGGCACCACCGACAAGGCCGCGATGAAATGGCTGACCGCCGTGACGTGGTTGCCCGCCAGCGATTCACAGCGCGCCAACTGGCATCCCGCCACGCGCCACACATCAGCCGCATCCGCCAGGCGCGCCGTGCGCTGCACGCCGTGCCACATCTGCATCACTGCACTGACGTGGCCGGTGTCAGACAAGCGCCGCGCCAGCAGCCATTCAGCCTGCAGGCGGCTGGACGCGTCCAGGTCGGGGTGAACCTGCAGCGCGCTGTAAAGCGCCTGCACGGTCGATGAGGTCAGCTCGATCGCTTCAGGCAGCGAATGGATTCGATCGAGCAGTTGGATTTGGGCATTGGGCACGCGATCAATCCGTTGAGTGGAACGGATGGACTGTCTCGGCGGCCACCTTGCAGCGTCAAGCAACAGGCTTGCCAGCGCCTGCCAATGCTGCGTCTTTTGAAACCAGCGGTGCACGCCCCGAGCCGGAGCGCGCACAACTTCACGCAACCGTCAGGCCACGCTATCGAAGCGATGGATGAGGGCGGCGTGCTTGTCCCGCACTGCCGTGAAGCTCACGCCAGGCGCCTGCACTGAGCCATTGAACAGCGACTGCAGAAAGGCCAGCGCGAAGTCTTGCGTGGCCTGTTTCACCCGGGCGTTCAGCTCCGGGCCGCCTGGGCCGGTGCGGTCGGTGAAGATGCTGTGCGAGCCGCCTTCAAACACCGCCAGCGCCTTCTGCCGGCTGCCCATCGCCTGGTACACCGCCAGGCGGTCTTCCACCGGGCTGTGATAGCCGGGCACGTTGATCACGTCTTCGGTGGTGGTGATGTGCAGCGTGGGCAGGGTGATGGGGCCGAGGATGCGGCTCAGATCACGCTCGCCATAAAACGGCGGTGACGACAACAGCAGCGCGCCCTTCAGCAAGGGCTCAGCCAGCTGCAGCACCTCACCGCCGCGCTGCACGCGCGCACCGGCCGCCAGCATGGTGGTGTTGGCGCCGTAAGAGTGGCCGCCTGCGGCAATGCGAGACGCATCGATGCGCTGGGCCAGTTCGGGCTGCGCCAGCAAGGTGGTCAATGCAAAGTGCAGGTCGGCAGCACGGGCACGGGCTTCCACTTCATCGGCCGCTTTCTGCAGGCGCCCCACCAGCGTGAACGGGTTGCCGAACCACAGGTTGCGGTCACTGCCCACATGCTGCAAGTGCAGGCAGGCGATGCCATTGGCCGCGAGGTGCTTGCCGAGGTAGCTGTAGCCCAGCCTGGACCCGCCGATGCCGTGCGAAAACACCACCAGTGGCACAGGCTGGCTCGCTTGAGGCTGGCTCGCATCAGGCAGATACAGCCGAACAGGCACGGCGCGGTCGCGGGTGGCGTCGGCCCAGTCCATGTCGATGATGCGGAAGGCGGGCGGCGCTTCAACACCGGCCACCACACCGCCGGCAGCATCTTGCGCACACACCCGGCCCAGCGCCAGGCTGCCCAGCGCCACGCCCCCGGTGAGTGCCAGCAGGCGGCGACGCGTCAGGCGTGGGGTCGTCAAGGTTCGAACAGGCTTCATGAAGTGCTCCGGGAAGTGGGCACCCAGCGGCGCCATTGGCGTGCGCTGAACTGCACCAGATCATCGACGTAGGTGAAGATCACCGGGATGACCAGCAGACTGAGGAAGGTGGAGGTGATGAGCCCGCCGATCACCGCCACCGCCATCGGCTGGCGGAAGCTCGGATCGCTGCCCAGCCCCAGCGCAATCGGCATCATGCCGGCGCCCATGGCGATGGTGGTCATCACGATCGGGCGGGCGCGCTTGTGGCAGGCGTCCATCACCGCGTCCCAGCGGCTCATGCCACCGGCGCGGGCAATGATGGCGTAGTCCACCAGCAGGATGGAGTTCTTGGTGGCAATGCCCATCAGCATGATCAGGCCGATGAGCGAGGGCATCGAGAACGCGCTCTTGGTCAGCAGCAATGCCACGAACGCACCACCGAGAGAGAGCGGCAGCGCCGCCAGAATCGTGGCCGGCTGCATGAAGCCCTTGAAGAGCAGCACCAGCACGATGTAGATGCACAGCACGCCCGTGAGCATGGCCAGCCCGAAGCTGGCGAACAGCTCTTCCATCACTTCCGCATCGCCCAGCGTGGCCTGGCGCACACCGGCGGGCAGTTGCTGCAGGCTGGGCAGCTTCTGCACGGCCGCAGCCACATCGCCCAGCGGCTGGTTGTTCAGCTCGATGTCGAAGTTGATGTTGCGCTGTCGGTCATAACGGTCGATCTGCGCCGGGCCGCTTTCCAGGCCCAGCTTGGCCACCGTCGACAACGCCACCGGCCCCTGCTTGCCGGGCACGGTGAGCTGGCCGATGAGCGCCGGGTCTTGGCGCGCGGCTTCGTTCAACTTCACCACGATGGGCACCTGGCGCTGCGCCAGGTTCAGCTTGGGCAGGCTGCTGTCGTAGTCGCCAGAGGTGGCAATGCGCAGCGTGTCGGCCATCGCGGCGGTCGTCACGCCGGCATCGGCGGCGCGGGCGGCGTCCGGCCGCACCACCAGCTCTGGCCGAACCAGGCTGGCGGTAGAGGCAATGTTGCCCAAGCCCGGAATAGTGCGCAGGTCACGCTCCACGGCCTTGGCGGCCTCGGCCAGCGCCACGCCGTCATCGCCTGACAGCACCAGCACATACGCCTCGCCTGAGCCACCCAGGCCCACCTTCACGCGGGCACCGGGCAGCTGCTGCATGCGGGTGCGCAGGTCGGCCTCGATGGCCTGCTTGCGCAGGCCGGGGCGCTCTGCGCGCGGGGTGAGCGTCAGCGTCAACGTGGCCTTGCGCACTTCCGATGCGCCGCCACCGGCAAACGGGTCACTGCCCGAAGCACCGCCACCCACGGCCGTGTACACCTGCTTCACATGCGGGTTCTGCTGCACCAGGGCGCGCGCCTGCTCAGCAGCCTGCAGCGTGTCGCGGAAGGTGCTGCCCGGCGGCAGCTCGATGCTGACCTGGCTCTGGCCGTAGTCATCGGCCGGCAGGAAGCCCGTGGGCAGCAGCGGCACCAGCGCAATCGAGCCGGCGAAGAACACCGCCGCAGCCAGCACCGTGGTGCGGCGGTGGCTGGCGCACCAGCGCACGGCGCGCATGTAGCGCGTCATCACCCAGCCGTCCGGCGGCTCGCCACCGCTGATGGGTTTGAGCAGATAGGCCGCCATCATGGGTGTCAGCACCCGGGCCACCACGAGCGAGGCGAACACCGCCAGCGCCGCCGTCCAGCCGAACTGCTTGAAGAACTTGCCAGGAATGCCGCTCATGAAGGCGGTGGGCAGGAACACGGCGATCAGCGTGAAGGTGGTGGCGATCACGGCCAGGCCGATTTCGTCAGCGGCTTCCATCGCGGCCTGGTACGGCGTCTTGCCCATGCGCAGGTGGCGCACGATGTTCTCGATCTCGACGATGGCGTCGTCCACCAGAATGCCCACCACCAGCGACAAGCTGAGCAGCGTCACGGTGTTCACCGAGAACCCCAGCCACGCCATGCCGATGAAGGCCGGCACCACCGACAGCGGCAGCGCCGTGGCTGCCACCAGCGTGGCCCGCCAGTCGCGCAGGAAGAGGAACACCACGATCACGGCCAGGATGGCGCCTTCGTACAGCAGCGTCAGCGAGCCTTCGTAGTCATCCGCCACCTGATCAACCGTGTTGAAGGCTTGGCTGAACGCCACATCCGGATGGGCCGCGCGCAGCTGGTCAAGCACCCGCAGCACACCGGCGTTCACGTCCAGCTCACCAGCGCCACGGCTGCGGGTGATCTCGAAACCCACCACCGGCTTGCCGTTCAGCAGCGCTGCGCTGCGGCGCTCAGCCACGGTGTCACTCACAGTGGCCACCTGCGACAGCCGAATGCGCCGGCCGTCACTCAAGGGCACATCCAGCTGCGCCAGTTGCTCGGCCGATTGCACCGTGGCGATGGTGCGCACGGTTTGCTCCGCACCACCAAAATCAGTGCGGCCACCACCGGCTTCCTGCTGCACCGCTCGCAATTGCCGCGAGACATCCGACGCCGTGGCGCCCAGCGCCAGCAGGCGGGCCGGGTCCAGCTCTACCCGCACCTCCCGCGTGACGCCGCCCACACGCGCCACCGAACCCACGCCGTTGATGTTGAGCAGCGCCTTGGTGATGTCGTTGTCGACGAACCAGCTCAGCGCCTCGTCGTCCATGCGCGGCGAAGCCACGGTGTAGGTGAGGATGGGGGCGCCCGACAGGTTGAGCTTGCTGATCTGCGGATCACGCAGGTCTGCCGGCAGGTCAGAGCGCACGCGGTTCACCGCATCGCGCACGTCGTCCACCGCTTCCTGGGTCGGCTTTTCCAGACGGAACTCCACCGTGATGGTCACGCTGCCGTCTTGCACCTTGGTGGTGATGTGCTTGACGCCTTGCAGCGTGGCGAGCGAGTTCTCAAGCTTGCGCGCCACCTCGGTTTCCATCTGCGACGGCGACGAGCCAGGCAGCGAAGCGGTGACGGAGACCGTGGGCAGCTCCAGGTCCGGGAACTGCTGCACCTTCATGCTGTTGTAGCTCATCAGCCCGGCCAGCGTCAGCAGCACGAAGAGCATGACGGCCGGGATGGGATTGCGTATCGACCAGGCGGAAACGTTCATGGCAAGACTTTCACAAACGGGTCGAGGGCATCACTTGGCGGCAGCCGGCGCCGAGGCCGAGGGCGCCGGGTCATTCACCACGCGCACCGTGTCACCGTCGCTGAGGAAGGCGGCACCGCGCTGCACGATGCGAGCATCGGCGGGCACACCGCTCACCGCCACGCGGTCGGCATCGCGCGAGATCACCTGCACCTTGACCTGGCTGACGCGCTGGTTGCCGCCCACGCGCATCACCACCGCATAACCGTCGCGCAGCAGCACGGCGGAAGCGGGCAGCGTCAGGGCCTGGCGGGTATCGAAGGTGAACTCGCCGCGCGCGAACATGCCGGGGCGCGCGTCGCTGTCAGCTGCCGCTTGCAAATCAACGTAGACCAGGCCGCTGCGGGTGGCGGCGTCCACCGTGGGCGCCACCTTGCGCACCGTGCCGGCCACGGTGCGGCCCGACGGCGTGATCAACGTGGCCTTCTGGCCGGGCTTGATGCGCACCAGATCGGCGGCAGGCACTTCGGCGCGCCACTCCAGCCGGCCACCGCGGATCATCTTGAACAGCTCGACCCCAGCACCGGCCACCATGCCCACCGTGGCCGGGCGGGCGCTGATGATGCCGTCGTCCGGCGCCAGCACCTGCGTCTGGTTCAGGCGCAGCTGGGCTGCCTGGGCGTTGGCCTTGGCCGACGCTGCACGGGCGCGGGCGGTGAGCTCGGCCGTCAGGTATTGCTGGATCTGCTGGGCGCTGAGGGCGCCACTGTCTTTCAAGCTGCGGGCGCGGTCCGCGTTGGCGATGGCCTCGGCGGCCGTGGCCTCGGCCTCAGCCAGCGCGGCCTGTGACTGTTGCAACTCGGCCCGCACCGTCTCAGCCTGGAAGGTGGCCAGCACCTGGCCGCGGCGCACCCGGTCGCCCACGTCGGCCTTCAGCTCGGCCAGCCGCAGGCCGTTCACCTCGGCGCCAATCAGCGCTTCTTGCCAGGCCGTGATGTTGCCGTTGGCAGAGAGCACGGCCGGCACCTGCGTGGACGCGGGCTGCACCACGCTCACCGTCAGCGCGGCCTTGGCGGGTGCCGAGGCGCCGTTGGCTGCGGCCGGCGTCTGGGCATCACTGGCTTCCGCCAGCAGCATCAACGCCAGCACACCGGCCGCGCCCAGGGTGAGCGACAACAAGCGGGGCGACAGGCCCCGGTGCTGCTCCAGGGCGCGCAGCGAGGTCGTGGTGAAGGTGGACAGGCGTGGCTTCATGGTCGTGGCTCGAGGTGCGGTCGACGGTGTTCGGTGGGCGGTCACAGGGCAGAGCCTGTTGACGCGGTGTTCATGTTCAGTGGTGCGGCACTTGCGCTGGCGTTCG
Organism: Burkholderiales bacterium PBB6; assembly: GCA_002255925.1. Lineage (GTDB taxonomy): Bacteria > Pseudomonadota > Gammaproteobacteria > Burkholderiales > Burkholderiaceae_C > Ideonella > Ideonella margarita. The sequence continues at coordinate 10,258 of NKIH01000005.1, forward strand.
GCGCGGTCTCGGCAGACCAGCCACCGCCCAGCGCGCGGTACAGGGCGATCCAGGCCGCGGCCTGTTCACGCTGCGCATCCAGATGGGCACGCTGGGCCTGCAGCCAGTTGCGGCGCGCGTCTTCAGCGTCCAGCGCGCTGGCCAGACCGGCCATCTGGCGGCTGCGGGTGGCCTGCATGACGCGCTCGAAGCCGGTGGCCGCACGTTGCAGGTCGGCCTGGCGGCGCGTGCCACTGTCCAGGCGCAACAAGGCATCTTCCACCTCGCGCACGGCCTTGCGCAGTTGATGCTGGTAGGTCAGCGTGGCGGCCTCGTAAGCGACGCGTGCGGCATCGATGTTGGCGCTGCGCCGGCCGGCATCAAACAACGGCACCGACACCTGCAGCGGCCCGACCGTCCACAAATTGCCAGTGAGGCTGGCCCCTTCAAAACGGGTTTGCGCACGGCTGAGTGAGCCGGCCAAGCTGATGCGCGGCCAGCGCTGGGCCTCACTGCCCTGCACATCGGCCGCAGCCGCTTCCAGCGCGCGGGCGCTGCTGTAGAGGTCAGGCCGTTGCTGCAGCAAGGCAGCCGGCACGGTGTTGACCTGCCACTGCGCCGGCGTTGGCAGCACCGCGGTGCGCGCCTGCAGGCGCTGCCGCAAGTCGGCTTCATCGAGCGCGGTGAGCGCAGCCAGCGCCTTGATCGACTGGGCGCACTGCGTCTGTCGCGCGTCTGCCTGGGCTGATGCGCTGGCCGCTGCCGCCTCCATCAGCGACTGCGCGCTGCTGGATTCAAACCCGGCGCTGGTGAGCAACGCGGACAGGCGCGCCGTGGTGGCACGCGACTGCGCATCTTGCTGCTCGCTCGCGGCCTGGGCTTCGCAGGCCCGCAGATCGAGGTAGCTGTTGGCGGTTTCAGCGGCCACCGCCACGCGGGCGTCGTGCCAATCGGCATGGGCCCCGTCGGCGCGTGCCTGCGCGGCGTTGCGCGCGGCACGGCCGGCGCCGAACAGATCAATCTCCCAGCTGGCGGACAAGCCCGCGCTGCCGGTGCTGACGATAGGGCTGGCCAGGTCGGCCCGCGTGCGCAGCACCTGGGCGGAAGCGTCTACCGAGGGCAGCAATGCAGCCCCGGCCGCCACGCCATTGGCCCGCGCCTGAGCGAGGCGGCTGCCAGCGCTGGCGATGTCGGGGCTGGCCTGCTGTGCGGCCGCCACCAGGCTGGCCAGCAGCGGGTCATCAAACTGCTGCCACCACTGGGTGAGCGACGCGAGTGTGCCGCCGTGCGGCAGCGGCGCTTGCCAGTTGGCTGCCGGCGCAGTGGGTGTTGCCATGTCAGCGCTGGCCGCCAGCGCGCTGGTTGTCACCACGCTGGCAGCCAGCGCCACCGCGGTCCGGGCACAGGCTGCGCGCAGCGGCGCCTGGCTTTGGAAGATTGAGCGAAGGACAGACAAGGCGGTCACTCCCGGGAGGTGGTCGTTGCGGTGGATGTGGGGCTGGATGTGGGCGTCAGTGCCGGCTTGCAGCGTCGCGTTGGCACAGGCGCTGCAGCACGCCGCTCAGCCTCATGCGCCACCAGCGCCTTGGCAAACCGCACCAGCGTCTCCCCCCAGCGCGCCACATGCCCGTCGCCCTGGTTGAGCTGCGGCGCCACGGCTGCAATCACGTCGTGGCCCACATGCAAGTGCACGCCCAGCGCCGACAGGGCAATGACCAGGCGGTGAATGTCATCGTCCACCTCGGCCACGCCCAGATGACGGCACATGGCCTGCGCCAGCAGGTTGTGCATCGGCTGGATGCCGTGCTGCACTTCCTCGGCCCACAGGCCCGTGGGCTCCAGCATTTCGCGCATGCGCAGCTTGATGCACCAGCGGCCGGTGTCGCCGTCCATCAAGGGCATCAGGAAGCACTCGTAGAAGCCGGCCAGCACTTCGTCGAGCGACAGATCGGCACCGCCGAAGCGAGCCATGTCTTCCTCGGGCGTGGTCAGCGGCTCGAAGAACACCGCCTTGTACAGCCCCGCCTTGTCACCGAAGTAATAGCGGATGGCCGCCACGTTCACCTCGGCAGCCTGGGCCAGATCACGGGTGGAGGTGCGGGCATAGCCCTGCTCGGCGAAGAGCCGCAAGCCGGCTTCCATCAAGCGCGCGCGGCTGGCTTCGCCGTCGGCGCGAGGGAGTGTGGCCGGGGCGGGCGACGCGGAATCGGTGGACGGGCGAGTGGGCATGGTGCGGCAGCATACCGAAGTTAATCAATCGCTTGATTAACTTACTATACCGAATGGTTATTGTTTGGCCTTTTCGGTTTCAAACGATCACCACCCGGTCCGCCAGTTCGGCTTTGATGGGTCGGTGCGTAGCGAAAAGTGCACACCCCATCGCGCTGTGGGCCAAAGTTATTTCGTACTTGCCGACGGCCAAACAGCCACTTACCGTGGAGGCATTCCAACAACCAGTTCGACGACGATGCACGATCACAGACTCAGGCAACACGGGGCTTTGCGGGCGCTCGGTAGCGTGCGTCAGCTGCGGCTGATGGACACCACACGGGGTACTGAAGCGGCGTCAGCCGGCCACTGTGGCGCCTTGGCCGTGGAGTGCGCCGAGGGTGTGGTCGTGGTGTGGTCCCCCGCGCGCATGGGCCGCCTGGGCATTCGGCCGAACAACCAGACAAGACAGCGCCTGTGCTGGAGCGTGATGGACCTTGAAAGCTGGCGACTTCGCCTGGGCGATTGGCGCAACACCCTCGCGGCCATGGGGAGCGTTGAGGCCGTGTCGGCAATCCCCATGCAGCCGCTTGGCGGTGGGGCTGCCCTGCATCTCAGCCACATCGAACAAGACGGGCACACCGGTCTGCTGCAGGCCTGCGACGATCGCCTCCAGGTGCACTTCGGCACCGCCCGGGACGGCGCTGTGACATGGCGCCGCGACGCGACACCGGCCCCTGAAGACCCGGCGCTGCCAGCCGGCCTGCTGCCAGCCACCCGCGTCACGGTGACCCACGCCGCCGGCACCTTTCAAAGCGCGGAGTTCGAAGGCTGGCCTCTGGCTTGGCGCCGGGCCTGCGCGGCCGAGATGGGCCTGGCTCCTGACGCGCCTGTCAACCACCGCGGGCTGCTGCCCCAGGGCAAACTCGCCGACCACATCCTTCAAACCTGGACCTGCCGGGCCCTGGCAGTGCGGCTCACCAACCTGCCACTGCTGCGGAGGCGCCTGCAGCACCTGCCCAAGCCGCGCCAGCTGGGCAGCATCACCGAGCCCCTGCTCTCCTGCTGGTGGCCGCTGTGGCTGGCAGGCGCCGAAGCCAGTGCGACACCCTCCCTCTTTGCTACGGAACACGCTGAATGAAAGTTACCCTCGTACAACTGGACGCCGGCACTGACTGGCGGCATGAAGAGCTCGCCGACTGGCTGGCCCAAGCGCCGCCCGCCGACCTGGTGGTCTTCCCGGAAAGCTACCCCTTCTGGCGGAGCGCCGGCATCAACCACCGCACCGCCATCGCGCGCCTGGAGGCAGCTGCGCAGCAACACCCCGAGCGCAGCTTCATTGCCGGCGGCTATGTGGCCGATGAGGGCCATGACAGCACGCGCATCCTGCGCAATCGCAGCTACCTGGTGCATGGCGGCCATGTCGTGGACACCTATGACAAGCAGGTGGTGTTCCAGAACGAGCAGTTCTGCCCCGGCCAGATCGTCAAGCTGTTCGCGTGGGGCGCACACCGCTGCCTGCCCCTGATCTGTGCCGACGCTGACGCCGGCCCCGAGGCCGATTTCATGGCCTCGCTGGTAAGGCGGGCGCGCGCCGCCGGGGCCGGGCCGGGCGTGCCCATCATCGTCAGCTCCTTCGGCGCGATGCTGACCGAGCCCTACTGGACCGAGTCACTGCACCACCTGGCCAACACCCTCAACGCCTCCGTGCTGATCTGCGGCATTGCCGGTACCAGCACCACCACTTTCCTCTACAGCATTGAAGACGGCGGCGACGGCAAGCGGCACCCCTACGGCGGCGGTGGCAGCGGCCTGTTCATTCCGAACAAGTCGGAGCCGAAGCAATACACCGAGCCCGGCTTCGTGACGGTGGACCTCGATACGCTGCAAACCCGCTGGCGAGCTTTCCGCTGATCGCCCGCGGGGCCTCAAGCAGAATCAACGCCTTCAGGACAAGGAGACAACATGGCGAGCTATCAAGGCGGCTGTTTGTGCGGCCAGGTGCGATTCAGCCTCAACGCCGAGCCGGTGGCCTCGCGGGTGTGCTGGTGCCGCGATTGCCAGAAACTGGCCGCCAACGGCACGGCCAACGCCATCTTCCCGACCGAAGGCTTGCACATCACCGGCTCCACCAGCGCGTTCACCAGCACGGCTGACAGCGGCAATGAGTTGCTGCGGCGCTTCTGCCCGGCCTGCGGCAGCCACCTGTTCGCGGATTCCTCCGGCCGACCGGGCATGACGGTGGTACGCCTCGGCACACTGGACGACCCCTCGGCCATTCAGCCCACGGCCAACATCTGGGCCGCCAGTGCACCGGCGTGGGCCTGTCTCGACACCGCCCTGGCGCGCAGCGACAAACAGCCTCCGCCACCTGGCCAGGCCACATCCCGATGAAGCACCCTCGATGAAACCCATCACCCGACGCATTCTTCAAGCCGTGCTGTACGAAGCCGTGGCGATCGCCGTGGTGGGGCCGCTGCTGAGCCTGGCCTTCGATGAGCCGGCCAGCTCCACCCTCGGCCTGGCGGTGGTGATGTCCACCGTGGCGCTGGCCTGGAACTACGTCTTCAACGCCCTTTTCGAGCGCTGGGAAACCCGCCAGACCACCAAGGGCCGCTCATTGGCGCGGCGGCTGGCGCACGGCATCGGCTTCGAGGGCGGGCTGGTGGTGATGCTGATCCCTGTGATGTCGGTGTGGCTGCACATCACCCCGCTGCAGGCCTTCTTGGCCAACCTCGGCCTGCTGGCGTTTTTCTTCTTCTACGCCATCGGCTTCACCTGGGTCTTTGACCGGGTGTTCGGACTGCCGGCTTCAGCACAGGCGCACCAGCCCCCTGAAACGGAAGGAAGCTGTCCGTGACCCGACTTCACCTTGCCCGTCGCCTGCTGATCGCCGCTGTCTTGCTTGGCGGGGCTGGCTCCGCGATGGCTCAGGTCACGAGCCAGTTGACCAAGGCTGATGCCGTTGCCAAGGCCGAGCAATTCGTGGTCAGCAATGGCTACACCCACGCTCTCCCTGAGCAGGTCAGCCCAACCTTGACACCCGAGTCACTGGAATGGACCAACGACCGGGCGAAGCGACTGGCCCAGCGCTTCAACACGCTGAACCCGAAAGCCGTCGGCATACGACGAGGCAGCCTCAATAGTCCGGGCGGCTGGAGCGTCTGCTTCGACTACGTCGATGTCGGCCCGGGTTCAAACACCTGCCGGGTGGTGACCATGGACGATGCGGGGGGCCATCTGTCCGTCCAGCACGTCGACGGTCTACGAAGCTATTTCGCAGGGTTCGACTGAGGCTCGGCCACGCTGCTGCAAATCGTCTCAGCGCCCCGCGCGCGCAATGCTTCAAGCGCCTTGAGCCAGCAACCACGCCATCGCCGCAGACACCGTCACCATCTGCGCTTCATTGCACTGGGCGGGTGTGGCACGCGGGCTGTCCGGGTAGACCTCGGTCGTCGTGACGAAGCGGGCATCGGTGAGGCCACCGCACAGGCCCAGCGGGCGCTTGTTGTAATGGATGACACCGGGCTGCTTCATGGGTGAGCCAATCAGGCAACCGTCGGCATCGGGCTCGGCGATGTGCGTGACCTCGCGCACCGCCTTGATCAGCGCGCCCTGGAATTCGGGCTCCGGGCGCGGGGTATCGCCCACCAGGTAGAAGCCATCGGGGATGGGATGCGGCACAAAGGTGTTGCCGTCGCGCGCAGCTTTGGCCGGGCCGAATTCGCTGTTGTCGGTGTCGGTGGTTTCGTGCAGGTCCACATGCAAGTCCACCCGGGGCGCATGGGCGGCCACGCAGGCCATGGCCAGCGACGCCTCACCCGCCGGGCTGTCGGTGCGGAACTGGCGGTTCGGGTCCAGCGCATCGGGGTTCCAGCGGTTGATGGTTTCGTAGCCCCACGGGCTGATGCACGGCAGCACCAGCAGGTTGACCAGGCCCACATGCCGGGCGAACTCCTGGCGGATCCACTGCAGCGCGCCCTGCACGCCGCTGGTTTCGTAGCCATGCACGCCGCCGGTCACCAGCACCGTGGGCAAGTCGTCACGCCAGTCGCGGCTGCGCACGGCCATCAGCGGGTAGGTGCCCAGGCCCAGGCGGGTGTAGTCCAGCTCACCGTACGAGAACAACTCGGCCTCACCCGGCACGCTCGCCCGCAGCGGCGCCAGCACCTCGTCCTGGTAGCTGCGGCGCAGCGGCTGTCGGGCCAGCCAGGCGGCTCGCTCAGGGGCAGCCCAAGGCTGGCCGGGGGTGCCGACGGGGTACGGGGCGGGAGCGGAGGCAGACAGATGGGGCATGGCGATCCAGGCAGTGAAGGTTGACGCGGCACGCGTCTGCCACACGATACATCGCCACTGCAACATCGCCACCGCCGCATCCCCTTCGCCGGCGCCAGCCGCCCGCCCGCGTCAACGGAGGTATCGTGCTGCGGCACATCCGCAAAACTTCACACAGCATCCCCCATGTTCGGAAAAAAGAAAGAACTGAAGTACATCAAGGTATCGGGCGCCATCGTGGCCCGCGGCGAGTACGACGCCAGCGCAGTGAACTCGCGCCCCTACACCGCCGTCACGATCGTGGATGAGCAAGGCGAGCAGTTGCACTTCCAGGCACTGATCATTCCGAAACGGCTGGATGACCAGATCACTTTGAACAAGCCGATGCACTTCATCATCCTGCGGTTTCGCGGCAAGAAGGGCATGGTGGGCTGCTTGCTGGCTCTGGAGACAGAAGGCCGGAAGCTGCTGTACCTCGATGAAGCCACGGACCTGATCAAGTCCTTCACCCGTGAGCTGTCGACGTCGTACCAGGTGATGAAGATCAACACCATGGCCTTCGCGATCTTCGCCGTGGTTGGCGGCTACCTCTGCGTCGGTGCAGCGATGCTGGCAGGCGCCGTGCTCGGCAAGTTCATCGGCTCAGTGCTGGCCTTCGCGGGCGTTGGCCTGTGGGGAGCGAAGCTGCTTTACCCGTTCGTGCAGTGGAAAGCCTATGCAGGCCTGCCGGAGTTCGAGGCCTTGCTGGCTGCTGAGGGTTACCGCGCACAGGCACCCGTGTCGGACAAGTACTGACCCTGAGGCCCTACTCGCACCGTTCGGTCAGCCTCGATGAGAGGCTATTGCGCCTGCCCGGGTGACACCTCAACCGGCAGCAGCTCCGCCATCCAGCGCAGCATGCCGCCGCCCAGGTTGGCCACCTGCGTGAAGCCGGCCTTCTGCAACAGCACCACCGCCTGGGCCGAGCGCGCGCCCGATCGGCACACCGCGATCAACGGGCGAGCAGGATCGAGCTCACCCACCCTGGCCAACAGCTCGGGCAGGGGCAAAGACAGCGCGCCTGGAATGTGGCCGAAGCGGTCATTGAATTCATGTGTCTCGCGCACATCAATCAACTGCAGCGTGCCCGGCGTTTGCGTCGCCAGCATGTCTTCGAGCGCCACCGACCGAATTTCCCACAGGCCACCAAAGGTGAAGGTCAGCGGCGCCCAGTCAGGCTGAACAGGCAAGGCGCCTGTGCCCTCGGGCCGGCCGCACTGCAGGTTCGCCGGCACGGCCACCGCCATCTGCTTCGGATGCGGCAGGCCGAGGTGCTGCATGTAGCCGGTGAAGTCGGCCTCGCTCGCATCACCACCCAGCCGCGGGTTGAAGCGCAGCTCTTCAGCCACGCTGGTGACGGTGACGCCGCGGTAGTCATGGCCGGGGTACAGCAAACACCCGGGCGGCAACGACAGGATCTGCTCACGGACCGAGCGGTACAGCGTGGCGGCAGAGCCCTGCTGGAAATCCGTGCGGCCGCAACCCCGAATCAACAGGCTGTCGCCGGTGAAGGCCATGCTGTGGTCGTCCAGCACATAGCTGAGGCAGCCGTTGGTATGGCCGGGGGTGGCACGCACCTCCAGGTGGCGATTACCGAAGCTCACGCGGTCGCCATGCTGCAAGGCGCGGTCGACGTTGGCTGCGCCCGCAGCACGGGACAGCAAGATCTCGCTGCCGCAGCGCTGCTTCAGCAACCAGGCTGCGGTGACGTGGTCGGCATGCACATGGGTGTCGAGCGTGGCCACCAGGCGCAAGCCACATTCGCGCACCAGGGCCAGGTCGCGCCGCTCGTTGTCATACACGGGGTCGATCAGCACCGCCTCGCCCGACGGCAGATCGCCCAGCAGGTAGGTGTAGGTGGACGAGGTCGCGTCAAAGAGTTGTCGGAAGACCAGCATGCTCAGCCTTTCACGAGAAACTTGTCATGCAGCACCATGCCCGCGACCATGGCCGCCACGAAGATGGCCGCCGAGCCCAGGCCGTTGTTCTGCGCGGCTCCCAGCTCGGCCCCCAGCGCCACCAGGGCCGGGCCCGGGCAGAAGCCGCCAATGCCCCAGCCGATGCCGAACAGCACACCGCCCAACACCAGGCGGCGGTCGATGGTGCGGTCGGTGGGTATTTCCATCGGTGCGCCGCTCCAGGCCACGCGGCGCCGGGCTGCGCGGGCGAACAGCACGATGCCCAGCGCAATCGCGCCACCCATCACCAAGGCCAGGCTGGGGTCCCAGGCGCCGGTCAGATCGAGGAAGGCTTTCACCTTCGCCGGGTTGGTCATGCCAGCCAGGATCAAGCCCAGACCAAACAACAGGCCGCTGGCAAAGCCGATGAGTGAGCCCATGGTGCGCTCCTCAAACCACGTGCCGCAGCACGAACACGGTAACGAAGCCCGCGCCCATGAAGGCCGCCACGTTCACCAACGAGCGCAGCGAGAGACGGCTCAAGCCGCACACGCCGTGGCCACTGGTGCAGCCGTTGCCCACGCGCGCGCCCACACCCACCAGCAGGCCCGCCAGCACCAGCGCGGGTGCGCCCACATCCACCGCCACCGGCGGCAAAGGCGAAACCATCCGCCACAGCCAAGGCGCCAGCAGCAGGCCGCCCACAAAGGCCACGCGGTGTGCCTCGGCCCGCAGGCCGGTGCGCGCCAGCAGCGCGTTGATCGGCCCGGCCACGATGCCCGCAATGCCGGCGATGCGGCCATGGCCGAACAGGTACAGGCCGGCGGCCAGCGCCAGCAGCAGGCCGCCCAGCAGGGAAGCCCAAGGGGTGAAGTGGATCCAGTCGATGGTCATGGCGCGGCGTGGCGATGTTCAACGTTGCCCGCATGATGCGGGAAAAGGTCGGTCAGAGGCGGGTGAAAGCGACGAAGGTGGGATGCCGCTCACGCCAGCATCGCCTCCAGCGTCTGCCCGGCCTGGCCCATGGCGGCAGACAAGGCCTGCAGCTCGGCGGCTGAGCTAGCGCTGGTCATGGCAGACACCACCTCGGCCTGCATCTGGCGGGCCTGCGTGGCCAGCGCTTCGCCTTCGGGCGTCAGGCTCAGGCGCCAGACGCGGGCGTCCAGCGCATCGGCCTCACGCTGCAGCCAGCCCTGGGCCACCAGCCGGCTCACCAGCATGCTGACGCCGCTCTTCGCCACAAAACAGCGCTCTGCCAACTGCTGCTGGCTCATGCCCGGCGTGGTCAGCAGGTACACCAGCACCTCGTGCTCGGGCAGGCGCAGGCCCAGCCCGGCCAGGCGCTGGGTCATCACCGCATCACACAGGTGGTAGGTGCGCACCACGCTCAACCAGGCCTGCATGGCCGGGGCGCTGACGCTGGCGGCTTTGCGGCTGCGGGCACGGGTGCCGGCGGGCAAGGTGGCTTTCTGGGCCATCGGTTTGAGCATCGGCTTGGGCATCGGGTGCTCCACATGAAGTTCAATATTGAACTAGACTGTTCTGAATTGAACCAACTGTAACGCCAGAATGAACCTCTACCTGCGCCTGCTCTGGACCCTGCTGCGGGCCCGCCGCCTGCCACCCCTGGTGATCGGCCAGACCCTGGAGCGCGAATTCCGCGTGTTGCCGAACGACCTCGACGCCAACGGCCACATGAACAATGGCCGCTACCTCACGCTGATCGACCTGATGCTGATCGAGTACTTCGTGCGCATTGGCTTCGCCCGCGTGATGTTCAAGCGCGGCTGGCGGCCGATGGCGGGCGGCTCGTTCATCACCTATCGCCGCGGCCTGCAGCCCTTCCAGCGCTACACCCTGCGCTTCCGTCTGGAGGCCAGCGACCGGAGCTGGAACTACATGCGCTTCGAGTTCGTTGATGGCGACCGCCTGTGCGCTGCCGGCTACACCAAGGGCGCGGCGGTGGGCAAGGGCGGCCTGGTATCGAACGAGGAGTCTTATGCCGCGCTCGGCATGCCGCCGCTGGCCGCCGCCATGCCCGCCGCCGTTCAGCACTGGCTGGACGGTGAGCGCAGCCTGATGAACACCCCCTGGTGAACCCGCAGGGGCGCCAGCCCCGCTGCATGTGATCATCCGCGCCCATGAGCACCGCCCCCACCCGCCCGTCTGATCGATCCACCGATCGTCCTTTCGACATGATCCTGTTCGGCGCCACCGGCTTCACCGGCCGGCTGGTGGCTGAATACCTGCTGGCCCGCTTCGGCGACCAAGGCCAGACCCTGCGCTGGGCCATGGCCGGCCGCAACCTGCCGAAGCTGGAAGCGCTGCGCAGCGAACTCGGCGCCGCGCACACGCTGCCCCTGATCGAAGCCGATGCAGGTGACGCCGGCGCGATGACCCAACTCGTGGCGCGAGCCCGCGTGGTGATCACCACCGTCGGGCCTTACCAGCGCCACGGTGAAGCCCTGGTGATGGCCTGCGCCCGGGCCGGCACCGACTATGTCGACCTGTGCGGCGAGCCTGCCTGGATGGCGAAGATGATTCCGCTGCTGCAAGGCCCGGCGGCCGACAGCGGCGCGCGCATCGTGTTTTCCTGCGGCTTCGATTCGGTGCCGTTCGACCTGGGCGTGCTGTACCTGCAGCACGCCGCCACCCAGCTGACCGGTGCACCGCTGGCCCAGGTGCACGGCCGCGTGAAGGTGATGAAGGGCGGCATGTCGGGCGGCACGCTCGCCAGCGCGCTGGCCACCATCGAAGCCATGGGCAAAGACCCGGCACTGGCCCGCACCATGGCCAACCCGTTCGCGCTGACGCCCGGCTTCTCCGGCCCACCGCAACCCGCGGGTGATGACGCCGCCTACGACGAGCTGGCCGGCGCCTGGACCGGCCCGTTCGTGATGGCACCGATCAACACCAAGAACGTGCACCGCACCAACGCCCTGCGCGGCCACCCCTGGGGCACGCAGTTCGTCTACGACGAGCGCATGCTCAGCCGAGATGAAAGCCGCGCCCGCAGCCTGGCGCGGCAATCGAAGCTGCAGACCCGCCTGCTGGGCATCGGCCCGGTGCGTGGCCTGATGCAGCGCTTCCTGCTGCCCAAGCCGGGCCAGGGCCCCAACCAGCATCAGCGGGAAACCGGTCGCTACGAGGTGCTGTTCATGGGCCGCACGGCCGACGGGCGCAAGCTCACCGCGAAGGTCACCGGCGACCGCGATCCGGGCTACGGTTCCACCTGCAAGATGATCAGCGAAAGCGCCTTGTGCCTGCTGCAGGACGTGGACCAGCGCATGACACCCGGCGGTGTGTGGACCGCCGGTGCGGCGATGGGCCTGACCCTGGTCAAGCGCCTGGAAGCCCACGCCGGCCTGACGTTCTCGATGGTGGATTGACGGCCCACAAGCAGGCCCGAATCGTTAACTAGTGAGCCTGGCGCTGTGGCTTGCACGGCGCAGGCCGGTGTGTTGGAAGCACTTCAGCAGGACAATCAATGTCGTGAAATGAGGTGTTTGATCACCGCATTTCCGGCGGCGCTGCAAGGCGCCGCATGCACTCGCTGCTCTGGCCCTGACCGGCCCAACAGCGCCGGCCGGCGCCTCGCCCCACCAGGATGAGGATGCCGGTTGTCCACACACGGCTGAGTCCGGCGTGCTGGCGTGCCAGGCCCCGGGCTGCGTTTGCCGCCGGTGGGGTGTGCCATGTCGTGCGTCAGGCCTGCCCAGAAAGCCTGCACCCATGCGCCCTGCCCTGCTGACCCGCCACCTTCGCCCCGCCACCCTGCTGGCCCTGGGCTCAGCCACCTTGTTGTTGGCCGCCTGTGGCGGCGGGAGCCAGGACAGCACCGTCTCGGCCGCCGGCAATACGGTGACGGTGGCCGAGACGTCCGCCGACCGGGCCGCAGCCGAAGCCGCACGCACCCAGAGCGTCAACCCGACTTTCCACATGGCGCCGCTGGTGCCAGTGCAGCCCGATGACATCGACGCCGACGGCGCCGAGAGCAGTGCCCTGCGCGCACCGCAGCAGCACCTGCTCAGCCCTGAAGCCGCACGCGTCAGCACGCTGCGCCTGACGCCCGACGAGCTGACCGACGCGCTCGGCCGCTCACGCGCGCTCGGCGCCTCGGCGCTGGCCACCACCCCTAAGGTCAACACGGTCTACACCCCGGCACAGATCCGCGCGGCCTACGGCCTGCCGGCGCTCACGGCTACCGCCGCCGAGCTGGGTGCAGGCCAGACGATCTACATCGTCGATGCCTACAACGACCCGAAGATCGAAGCCGAGCTCGCCGCCTTCAACACCAAGTTCGGCCTGCCGGTCTGCACCAACGTGGCGATTGCCGCCAATGCCACGCTGCCACTGGCAGCCGCGCCCACCACGGGCTGCACCTTCTCGAAGGTGTATGCCACCGCGGCCGGCAAGATGACGGCCACCGCCCCGGCCTACAACGCCGGCTGGGCGGGTGAAATTGCGCTCGACGTGCAATGGGCGCATGCCATCGCCCCGAAGGCGCGCATCGTGCTGATCGAGGCGGCCAGCGCCAACAACAACGACTTGCTGGGCGCCGTGCAACTGGCCAACGCGATGGGCCCGGGCGTGGTGTCGATGAGCTTCGGCGGCGCCGAATCGAGCTACACGAGCACCTGGGACTCGGCCTTCGGTGGCAGCGGCATGAGCTACGTCGCCTCCACCGGCGATTCGGGCTACGAGGCGAACTGGCCCGCGGTCTCCAGCAAGGTGCTGGCGGTGGGGGGCACCTCGCTGAGCTATGACGGCACCACGGCCCGCAGCGAAGCCGCCTGGTCGGGCGCGGGTGGCGGCCTGAGCGCCTATGTGGCGATGCCTTCCTACCAGTCTGGCGTCACCATCCCGGGGCAAACCGCCACCAAGATGCGCGGCGTGGCCGACGTCAGCTTCAATGCCGACCCGAACACCGGCCAGTACACGGCCATCATGTCGCCCACGGCCACCAGCGCCACCTTCTACTCTTACGGCGGCACCAGCGTGGCAGCGCCGCAATGGGCGGGCCTGCTGGCCGTGGCCAATGCCAAGCGCGCCGCCGCCGGCAAGGGCACCCTGGGCCAGGTGAACACCGCGCTCTACACCGGCATTGCCGCCAATGCCAGCACCTACGCCAGCGCCTTCTATGACGTGAACACCGGCAACAACGGCGGTTGCGCAGCCTGCTCGGCACGCACCGGCTTTGATGCGCCGACCGGCCTGGGCACGCCACAAGCCGCCGCGCTGCTGGCGCAGTTGAGTGGCGCCGCCGTGCCCACGCCGCCGCTGCCGGCCGCCACCCTGCCCACCGGCCGGGCCGCCACCGCCTGGACGGCCACCTGGGCCGCGACAGACAGCCTGGGCAACCCGCTGACGTACACCATCAGCGGCGCGCCCGCCGGCCTCACCGCCACCACGGGCGGCGTGCTGAACTGGGCCACCCCGGTGGCGGGCACTTACAGCTTCAAGGTCACGGTCACGTCCAGCAGCGGCCAGCAGGTGAACGGCACGGTCAGCCTGGTCATCAACAAGGTGACCGCAGCGCCGGTGTTCGTCAGCGTCAATGCCAACGCCAGCACCGGCGTGGCCTTCACATTGCAACTCAAGGGCACCAGCGCGGCAGGCCTGGCCCTGAGCTATGCGCTGGGCACCAATGCCCCCAGCGGCATGACGATGAGCGCCACCGGCCTGATCAGCTGGCCCAATCCGGTCGGCGGCACCTACACCACACTGGTGCGGGTGAGCGACACCAACGGCGGTGTGACTGAAGGCACCGTGACCATCACGGTCACCACGCCCAACCGCGCCCCGGTGCTGCCCACGGCCAGCGTGACCGTGCCGATCGGTGTGTCGTGGACGCTGCGCGTGGTCGGGGTCGACCCGGACGGCGACGCCATCACCTACAGCGCCACCGGCATGCCCTCGGGCATGACGATCAGCACCACCGGTGAAGTGAAGTGGGCCAAGACCGTGAAGGGCAGCTACAAGGTGACGGTAGCGGGCAAGGACGCCCGCGGCCTGAGCGGCTCCGGTGTCATCTCGATCACGGTGAAGTGATCAACACAGAGGCGCGCCCGTCAGGTCTTGGGCTTGACGAGCGTGACCTCGAACTCGGTGCCCGACGGGTGCCGGAAGACGATCTTCTTGGGCTCGCCCGGCACGAAGTTCATGTGCGGGCGCAGTGACAGCGCATTGCCACCCGGCACCTGCTGGCCCTCAACGCGAACAATCTGATCGCCCGCCAGCACGCCGGCAGCTTCCGCCTGCGAGCCCGGCTTCACCTCGCTCACCACGACCTTGGCCACGGTGAGGCCCAGCAGGCCCTCCGTCTCGACCTTCAGCGCCATGCCGATGCCGGGCTTGGCCGGCGCATTGGCAGCGTCCTGAGACTCTGCCCGGGCAACACCCGCGCCGAACGCGATCAGAGCAGCCAGGACAACATGGGCGGCAGGCCGACGGTGGTTTGATTTCATGCGGTGCGCGTGGCCAGCAAAGGCCCGCTGACGGGGTGGAGGAGCCCGCAGCTTAACCGTGCTGACCGGTGGCCGGTTTGCCGCGTGTCTTGGCGGGCTGGCGGCAGAGCTCGGCTTCGCGCGCAGCGGTGATGATCTCCCGATCGTCGCGCTGGTCAAACAAGGCCTCGCGCACCTCGGGCCGGGCCTCGTAGGTGCGCATCAGGCGCACCCAGGTGGAAAGCAGGTTCGGGCAGGTCTCGCAGACGGCCGCCTCGATCTCGCGGCGCCGGGCAGCGTCGTAGCCTTCCTCGCCGCGCCAGTGCTCGCAGGCTTCGCGGCGTTCCAGGTAGGCACGAACGTCTTTTGGCAAGGCCGGGCCGGCGCCGGGCTCACCGTGGTGGCTGGCCAGCGCAGCCAGCGGCAGCGCCATCAGGCCCGCCGCGGCGGATGCAACGGCAACGCGCAAAGCCCGGCCAGCCCGTGGGCTCACAGGTAGAAGGCCTCGACCTTGCCCTTGATCTTGACGGTCAGCGGACGGCCCCTGCGGTCGACCGACTTGCCCACCGGCACCTTGATCCAGCCTTCGCTGATGCAGTATTCCTCGACGTCAAAGCGCTGCTTGTCGTTGAAGCGGATGCCGATGTCGTGCTCGAAGATGGCGGCCACATGGAAGGGGCTGCGCGGGTCCACCGACAGGTGATCGGGCAGATCGGGGCGGGCGGCTGCGGGCGCGGCTGCAGCGTTGGTGGTGTCGGGTGCGTTGTTGGTGTCGGTCATGGTCGAATTCAAAGGGGGTTGGGCCAATCAGCCTTGCAGGCCGGCGAACACGTTCTGCACGTCTTCGTTGGCGTCCAGCGCAGCCAGGAAGGTTTCCACCTCCTCCAGCTGCTCGGCATTCAGGGTGGAAGCATCCACCGGGTTCTTCGGGCGGTAGCCCAGCTTGGCCGACAGCACGGTGAAGCCCTGTCCCTGCAGCGCGCGGCTCACCAGGTCCAGGTCGGTCGGGTCGGTCAGGAAGAGCGTGGCGCCGTCGTCGGCGGGCTCGAAATCCTGGGCGCCGGCTTCGATGGCGGCGACTTCCGGGTCCGCGCCCGGGGCGGTGGGCTCGGCTTCGATGAGGCCGACGTGGTCAAAGTCCCACGACACCGAACCCGACGTGCCCAGCTGCCCCTTGCGGAACAGCACGCGCATCTCGGAAGCCGCGCGGTTCACGTTGTCGGTCAGACACTCCACCATCACCGGCACGCGGTGCGGCGCAAAACCTTCGTAGACGGCGTGCTCGAAGTGCACCGCCTCGCCAGTCAGGCCAGCGCCCTTCTTGATGGCGCGCTCCAGCGTGTCCTTGGGCATCGACACCTTGCGGGCCTGTTCCACCACCAGACGCAGACGCGAATTGGCAGCTGGGTCAGCGCCGTGACGGGCGGCGATCATGATGTCCTTGGCGAGTTTGCCGAACAGACGACCCTTGGCGTTGGCGGCCAGGTCCTTGTGCTTTGCTTTCCACTGCGCGCCCATGGCTGCCGCTTCCTTGTGTACGTGCCCCCGGCCCTTGGCGACGTGCCGGGTCAGGGGTGGCGGATTTTATGCGGCAAGGCGGGCCGCCGGGCGCACAGTGATCAGGGCGCGGCCGCGCCGGCCATCAGGGCGTCCAGCGCCTGCTGGTCTTTCACGGTGTTCAGCGTGCGGTCGATCAGGCTGCCGGTGTCCCAGTAGAACGGCACCAGGCCATGGGCCAGCGCGCGCTGGGTCACCACCTTGAAGTAAGCAGCGCGGCTGGCCAGATGCAACTGCAGCGCCTCGCCAGTCAGCTCGGTGCGGCTGACGGCGCCGAACTCGCCCACGATCACCGGGATGCCCTTGTCGACGAAGCGCTGCTTCATCAGGCCAAACATCTCGTCAACGGTGGCTTCCTCGCCCCAGGTCGGGTTGTGGGCCGTGTCGGTGGCTGAATGGTTGCCGGCGCCCCAGTAGTAGAAAGCGTTGCCCCAGCTTTCGTCCTTGAGCTGGCCTGCAAAGCCCCAGGGCGTGTAGTAGTGCACCTCGGCCATCAGGCGGCCGGCCACGGTGTCGGTGGGCCAGCCGGTCATCAGGGTGCTGGTGAGCTGCACATCGGTGCTCGGCCCCTGCACGATGAGCGTGCGCCAGGCGTTGCGGCCGCCGGTGGCGCGCACCGCATCGATGAAGGTCTGGTGATAGCGCATCAGCACGGCCATCTGTTCCGCCGTCTTCACGTTCGGCTCATTGGCGCCGGCGAACATCAGGCGGCCATCCACGTCCCGCAGGTGGGTGGCGATCTGCTGCCAGAAGGCGCGCTGCTTGTCGACGTTGGCGGCCTGGCGCTCAGGCGTGACGTTCTCTTCCAGCCAGCCACCGTCCCAGTGGATGTTGACGATGACGCGCAGGTCAGCGTCGATGCACCAGCCCACCACCTCCTTCACACGGTCGAGCCAGGCAGCGTCGATCTTCGCGGTGGTGGCATCGGCGTACTGGTCCCACGAAACGGGCAGGCGGATGGCGGTGAAGCCGGCGGCCTTGGTGGCCAGCACGAACTCGCGGGTGATCTTCGGATTGCCCCAGGAGGTTTCCGACTTGCCGCCCACCGCCTCCAGCGTGTTGCCGATGTTCAGGCCGATGCGAATCTTCGGTGCGATCTGCACGGCGGTGTCGGCCATGCCGGTGGCGTCTGCGGCCAGCGGGCGGGTGTTGTAGTCGGGGTAGCGGCTGGTGATGGATCCACCACCACTTGAGCCAGCGCCTGAACTGCCCCCTGAGCTGCCCCCGGCGGCTGTGGCGGAATCGGCGCCCCCGGAGCCGCAGCTGGTCAGCACTGCGGCGAGAAGCAAGGGCAGAAGGCGGGCATGGCGCCAGAGTGAAGACATCAACATCGGGGCAGTGAAAGATCAGGAAGCGGAGGGGAAAGGGTCAGCAGCGGAAAGGGTCGGCGCAATGACCCGGGTGGCGCACGAGGCAGCCGCCCGGGTCACGGTCACTTCGCTGCGTTCACGATGGCGTTGGTGATCGCCGGGAAGGCGTTCGCGCCGGAAGAGCGCACGAACAGGCCGGTGCCGTGGTTGTCGGTGGCGCCGGCGTCCCAGTACATCGGCACCATGCCGTGCAGCCAGGCGGAGCGGGCCACGTACTGGTTCCAGGCGGTGCGGTAGGCCTCGGCACCGCTGTACTCGGTGCGACGGATGGCGCCGAACTCACCGAGGATGACGGCCACGCCGTTGTCCACGAAACGCGACTTCATGCGCTGGAACTGGGCGTCCACGAAGGCCTCGTTGGCCCAGGTTTCGGTGTTGGCCGCGCTGGTGGCGCCAGCGCCCCATTGCCAGATGCTGCTGTCGGCGTTGAGCGTGAAGTTGTAGGGGTCGTAGAAATGCACTTCCATCGACAGTCGGCTGGCCACCGAATCGCTCGGCACGGTGGCGAAGCTCACCGTGTGGTCGATGTTGGTGTTGAAGCCCTGCACCACCAGATGGCGGGCCAGGTTGTTGCCACCCGTGGCGCGCACCGCGTTCACGAAGGTCTGGTTGAAGCTGTTCTGCACCGAGTAGTACTCGACCGTCGGCGTGCCGTAGTCGCCGTCCTTCATCACCTCGTTGGTGCCGGCGAACAGCAATGTGTCGTCGTAGCCCTTGAAGTTGTTGGCGATCTGCGTCCAGAACTTGGTGAGGCGTGTGTTCACCGTGGCCTGCTGCGCGTAGGTGGGCTGCATCCAGCCGCCGTCCCAGTGCACGTTGATGACGGTGTAGAGGCCGGCTGTGCGGGCGTAGTTCACCACCTGGGTCACACGCGCCATCCAGCTCGCGCTGATGTTGTCGTTGGCATCGGCGTACTGCTTCCAAGACACCGGAATGCGGATGCTCTTGAAGCCCGCGGCCTTGACGGCGTTGATCGTGGCCTGCGTGGTGGCCGGGTTGCCCCAGGCGGTTTCCCCGCCGATGGCCTCGAGCGAGTTGCCCAGGTTCCAGCCGGCGCCCATCAGGCGCGAGAGTTGCACCGAGGTCAGATCACGCATGCCGGCCACGGTAACGGTGAAGTTCTTGGTCGACTTCGCGCCGCAGGCATTGGTGTAGGTGGCCACGGCGGTGCAGCTGGCCTTGGCGGTCAGGCTCGATTCACGTGCGGTGCTGCTGGCACCGCAGCCCGACCACTTCCACGAGCCTCCGGTGTTGGGCTGCGGGCCGAAGGACGCGGCGGTGCCGGCGGTGGTGGACGCAGCCGCCGTGGCGGTCCAGGCGCCGGTGCCCACCTTCACGTACGGCGTGATGGTGGTGGCGGTGCAGGTTTGCGCCTGGGCCTGCGGGGTGATGGACCAGCCGATGGCCGCAGCCAGCAGCGTCATGCTCGAAAAAGCCAGTTTCATGTTGTCTCCGTTTGTTGCGGCAGACGCCCGACATGCGTGGCCGGCGCCCTGACCGGTTCGTGTCACGACCGGTGCCGCAATTTAGTTCGCTCGATGAACTTACTAATGCGGGACAAACACTGATTTGGCGAACTTTCGAGTAAATCAGCCGGAGACCTTCAGGCCAGCCTTTCCACCAGCCAGAAACCGGCGGCAAAGCTGCCGGCCAACGCGCTCAGGCGTTGCAACCAGCAGTACTGGCCAGGCGCCTTGGCGGCCACCAGCAGCAAGGCGGGCAGCACCAGGGCCACCAGCGCCAGCTGCATCAGCTCGATGCCGACGTTGAACGCCAGCAAGGCCTGCGCGTGCTGCCAGGCCGTCAGGCCCGCGCCGCTGAGGCTGGCGGAAAACGCCAGGCCATGGATCAGCCCGAAACCCGCCGCCATCCACACCTCGCCGCGCGCCAACAGCGGCCGCCAGGCCTGCACGGCGGCCAGCAGCACGGTCAGGGCCACGGCCACCTCCACCGGCTGTGCGGGCACGCGCAGCACGCCGGTGCTGCCCAGCAGCAAGGTGATGGAGTGCCCCACGGTGAACGCACTCACCACCAGCGCGGCGCGGCGCAAGGCAGCCGCCACCGGCCGCGCCTCCCCCCAGCGGCCCGCCGAAGCGGTGAGCGGCGCCACCACCAGCAGCAGGAACAGGAACATCAGGTGGTCGGTGCCTTCAAGAATGTGCCGGGCGCCGTCCTGCAGCAGTCGCCACTGGCTGGCCCCTCTGGCAATGGCCTGCAGCGGCACGGGCAGCTGGGTGACTTCGCTGTTCAACTCACCCAGCGGCAGCGGCGCCCCACCCGCCAGGCCACCTTCCCAGTCATGGCGCAGGAAGACCTGCACCCGGTGGGTTTTCACTTCATGGGTGATGACATCCAGCAGCAGCATGAGGCGGCGGCGGTCAGCCCCCTCAGGTGCCACGAGCGCCATCTCCGCCACCAGCTCCGCGCTGCCGTCTTCGCCCTCGACATGCAGCCTGGGCCTCAGCACCGTCCAGCCGGCGCCTTCGCCCTGCAGCCCGCTGCGCGCACCCACGTGCTGCAGCAGGTACAGCGCCAGGTCGTCCGCATGGCTGGCCAGCACCGCCTGCGGGGCATCCGACAGTGACCGGCCGTAGGCCAGCTCCAGCCGATTCAGCGGCAGCTGCAGCGTGAGGTTCACGCCGGCCTCTGTCGTGTCAACCCACACCCGGCTCTCGGGCATCGGGTGCGCCATCGCATGCGCCCCCACCAGCACCAGCAGCACGAACAGCAGGCCCTCAGCCAGCCAGCGCAGGCGGTTTGCGAAACGCTGGCTCATCGTTTGAGCCCGCTGGCCCGGCGCACGATCAGGAGCAGCACTTGCCACCGTAGTCCCCGGTCTTGTCACGCCAGATCGTGTGGAAGTGGATGTCGCTGCTGATGATCACGCCACGCTGCACCGAGAACTCGATCCAGACCCGCGGCCCGTCGATGCGGAAATAGTTGCCGTTGCTGGTGACCGTGCCCGTGCCGCTGTAGGCCACGTAGGTCTGCGCCAGCGCAGTGCTGCTGAGGTAGGCGCCCAGCAGGTCATCGGCATACTCGGTGGCCTGCGTGTTGACGTAGGCGGTGATCACCGCCTGCACCTTGGCCTGGTCCGCCGCCGACAGGCTGCTGTAGGCCAGGCCACGGTTGGTGGTCGGGTAGCTCTTCGGGTAGGTGCCGTCGATGCCGCCGCTGCCGTTGGCGCCGAACAGCAGGTCGCTGTAGGTGCCGCTCAGCAGGGCGCCGCTGTACGAGGTGAGCACGGCACCCAGCTCGGACACCGCCGTGCGTTGCGCCAGCATCGGATCCCAGGTGGTGCCGTTCAGGGTGAACGAGCCCTTGGGCTCCACACCCAGGAACAGCGGCGTGGGCGACTTCACCGTGCCATTGAAGGCGATGTTGTAGGTCAGGTGGTGGCCGGTCAGCTGCAGCAGCCAGTAGCCCGTGGCCGAGGGCGTGCCCACGAAAGCGATGTAGTAGTTGCCGCTGCCGTAGGTGCTGCTGCTGGCGCCGTACAGGCTGACCAGCGCATCATCCGCGGCCTGCATGCCTTGGTGCAGCGTGTTGCCCGAGCTGCTCAGCGCGGTGGCAATCAGGGCGCGGGCGGCCGTCTGCTGCGCGGTACTCAGGCTCTTCCAGGCCAGGCCGTTGCGGCTGACCATCGATGCAGGCAGGTTCGACCATTGCCGCGCCGTGGTCAGGTTCCAGCTGAGTTGAACGCTGGACTGCTGGCTGCTGCTCAGCGTGGCGATGAAGGCCTGTGCCGCCGTCGTGGCATCGGCGGCCAGTGCGCTCGACGACGACGTGGTGACGGTCACCGTCAACACCGCGGCCGAGCTGGTGACCGAGCCTGCGCTGTTGCTCACGGTCACCGTGTAGCTGCCGGCGTCCGACGAGGTGGTGCTCGATACGCTGTACGTGGCGGCGGTGGCGCCACTGATGGCGGTGCCGTCCTTGAACCACTGGTAGGCCAGGGTGCCGCTGCCCGTGGCCGTGACACTGAAGCTGGCCGACGCACCAGCCGCCACCGACAGGGAAGCCGGCTGGCTGCTGATGGTGGGCACGGTGCTGCCGTCTGTGGTGGTGACGGTCAGCGTGGCGGCCGAGCTGGTGACGCTGCCGGCACTGTTGGTAACCACGACGTCGTAACTGGCGGCATCGTCAGCCGAGGTGACCGCGATGGTGTGGCTCGCCACGGTGGCACCACTGATGGCCGTGCCGCCCTTGCGCCACTGGTAACTGAGCGTGCCGCTGCCGCTGGCCACCACGCTGAAGGTGGCACTGCCACCAGCCACCACGGTCAGCGAGGCGGGTTGGGTGGTGATGGACGGCGCGGTGCCGGAGGTGGTGGTGGTTGAGGTGTCGTCCGTTGAGCTGCTGCTGCCGCCGCAGGCGGCGACCAGGCTCAACATCAGGACACTGCACAACCAGGCAAGGGTGCGGGCAAACATGAACGGGGCTCCTCTTGATAAGCATCAAATGTGCAGGCTGCACTTTGGAGCCGCTCCGTTGCTGCTTTGTTGCCCGTTGGTTGCGCATGCTGATGCGCGGTAGTCCGTCACGCAGGCCCGCCAGCATGCGCGCTGGCGGGCCGGGTTCAGCCCGTTACCAGGCCATTTCGCCCTTCGCCACCTTGGCGCCGATGCCCAGGTTCAGCTCGCCCACGGCCTTCGGGTAAGCCGCCTTGGTGCGGGCGATCAGCTCGGCGCTGTCACGCGCGGCCGGCACGGCCTTTTCCCAGTCGGTCAGGTAGCTGCGGGTGTAGGCGATGGCACTGGCGTCCATCGGCGTGCCAGCCACCATGTGGCCGGGCACCACCACCTTGGGCTGCAGCGCGGCCATCTCGTCGAGCTGCTGCACCCAGGCCTGGCGCTCGGCGGCGCTCTGCGTGTCAGCGGTCCACACGTGCACCTGGCCAAACACACCCACATTGCCCACGATGGCCTGCGCCGACGGGATCCAGGCATACGGACGATGCGCCAGCACGCCTTGCAGGCCGCGCAGCTCAACGCGCTCGCCGTCCACCGTCAGGGTGTTGCCGGTGAAAGCCTCCGGCAGCACAGGCTTGCGCGGTGCATTGGCGCCCATGCGCTGCGGCCAGAACGCCATCTTGGCGGCCAGCTTGGCATTGATCTTGGCCAGCACGGCCGAGGTGGTCAGCACCTTGGCATCGGGGAACACCTGCTTCAGCGTTTCCACACCGAAGTAATAGTCGGGGTCAGCCTGGCTGACGTAGATGGTGGTGAGTTGCTTGCCGCTGTCGAGCACCTTGGCAGCAATGCGCAGGGCATCGGCACGGGTGAAGCCGGCGTCGATCACCATGGCTTCTTTCTCGCCCGTCACCAGCGTGGAGGTGACGCTGAAGCTGTTGGCATCGGCGTTGTACACCTCCAGCTTCAGCGGGGCGGCGTGGGCTTGGCCCAGAGTGGCAGCGGCGGCAACGGCCAGGGTGGTGAGGGTCTTGTTCAGGGGGCTGTTCATGGTGGTCTCCGTCAGAGCTTCGACCGGCGGGCTGCCTGTCGATGAACGAGACTTTATTGATGCCCGCCCTGAAGATAAACCGTGACATGAGCTAATGTTTGTCAACCAAATCGATGCAATAGACTCTGTGAGCCCCCCCGTCTTTGCTCAGTGCCGATGCCCGTCGCCGTGCGGCGCGCCCTTGAGCGCAGCGGGAATGCTGTGGCCAGTGGAGCCGTTGAGGCTCAATACCTGAGCCCGCCGGTTCGTGGCCGCCTGAGCGGTGGCCACCAGGCCAGCGAAGGCGTCCTTGGCCATCACGGCCTTGCCGCCCACCATCGTCAGCAGCACCTTGTTGCGGCCCAGCTCCTCTTCGGGCACCTGCAGGAAGTTGCGTTCCAGCACGATCAGGTCGGCGAACTTGCCCACCTCGATCGAGCCCACCACATCATCCAGACGCAGCTGACGCGCCGCGTTGCGGGTAATGCCGTGCAGCACGTCCGCGCGGCTCAGGCCCGGGTCAGCGTTGATGCGCCCTTCAAACACCGGCGACAGGCTGGCGGCGCTGTGCGGGTTGGTCGGGTCGCCCGACCGGGTGACGCCGACCTTCAGCGCCAGGAAGGTGTCGAACGGGTCGATCGGCCAGTCGCTGCCGTGCACGACGCGCGCACCAGCCAGACGCAAGCTGCCCGAAGGCTCCATGCGGGCGAAGCGCTCTGGCCCGAGGTGGTTCTGTGTGTCGCCGATCGAGTAGGACGCGCGCTGCGCCCACTGATGCGACATCGTGGCCATCACGTCGAGCGCCGCAAAGCGCGGGTAGTCGGCCACGGCCACGGTTTCCGCATGGGCGATGGAGGGGCGGAAATTGCTGGCGGGGCGCTGAGTGCGTACATGCGCCACGGCGTCCAGCGTCTGGCGCACGGCGCGATCACCGGTGGCGTGGGCATGCACGTCCAGGCCGGCATCGGCCGCGGCCAGTAGCAATGGCTTCAGCACTTCGGGCGGGTAATACACGACACCCAAGTTCGTGCCCGGCACCCAGTTCGGCGCGGCCTCGGTGCCGGCGTTGGTGAAGTACGGCGAGAGCAACGCACCGTTGTCGGCCGGCGCATTGACCACGCCGTCGATGAACAGCTTGAGCACCCTTGCCCGCACACCCGGCGACACGCCCGGCGTGCCCTGGTCGAACGTATTGCCCAGTGTCTTGGCATCGGCCACGGCCTTCACCGGGTCGGCGGCAGCCGCGTCCGGCGACATGTTGATGGCGAGGTTGACACGCGCGGTCAGCTCACCCGCCTTCTGCAAGGCCAGGAAGGTCTTGCCGTGCGACTCGCCGGCCGCCGCGTCCATGAACGAGGTGATGCCCTGTTCGCGCAATGCGGCCAGCGCAGCACGGCCCTGCTTGAGCAGGTCGGCGTCGGAGTCCGGCGGAATGGCCGCCTTGAGCTCGAAGCCGGCCGCATCAATGCACATGCCGTTGGGCGCACCGGTGGCGTCACGCAGGAAGGAGCCGCCTGCCGGGTCTGGCGTGGCTTTGGTGATGCCGCCCAGCGCCAGCGCGCGGGAGTTGCCGAGCACGGCATGGAAATCGCTGGAGGTGATGGCGATCGGGCGGCTGGTCTTCAAGCCATCAAGCAGCACCTTGGTCGGGTCACCGTCCAGGCCCGAGGTGGCCTGGCGGTCCCAGTTGACGGCCTCCAGCCAGGCATCAGGTTCACCGCCCGGGCTGGCGTCAAGGCAGGCCTGCAGCTTGCCCACCAGCTGGACATGGCTCAGCGGCGCATAGGCCAGATCGCACACCAGCAGCGCACGGCCGCCGGCCAGCGAATGCAGGTGGGCGTCGATGAAGCCGGGCATCAGCATGCGGCCACCGAGATCGATGACCTTGGTCGAGCTGGTGATGTAGGGCGCGACACCCGTGTTGGTGCCAACGTAGACGATCTTGCCGTCGCGCAGCGCCACGGCCTGCTGCAGGCTGTCGTTGGCGTCCATGGTGGCCACCACGCCATTGCGCAGCACGGTGTCGGCGGTGCGGTCGTCCTGTCCGCCGCAGCCGGTGATGAAGGCAACGACGGCCGCCAGGGCTGCGGCAGACGCAGCCGAAGCATGTTTCCAGTTCATGTGGGCACTCCAGATTTTTGTGGGTCAAACCACGATATCTGGCGGGGGGGGCCTGCAGCCCCCTGCAAATGCGAAGGGGGCCGGGCAATTCCCGGTCGGCGGCGGTACGCCCGCGCAGCTCAGGTGCCGTGGCCGAGTGCGCCCAGCAATTCGACCTTGTTGCGCACGCCCAGGTGCAGGTAGACGCTGCGCAGGTAGGTGCGCACGGTGGCCGGGCTGAGCTGCAGCAGGCGGGCGATTTCCTTGTAGGAGTGGCCCTGGGCATACAGCATGGCCGCGCTGCGCTCACGCGGGGGCAGCATGGACGAGCGGCCACCACGGTCCAGCGCAATCACCACCAGCTCGCCGCAGGGCTGCAGGGTCAGGCGCTCGGGCCCCAGTGCCAGCGCGCACGGCGCCTTGGCTAGCATCGCGCTCACCTCCAGCGGCAACGGTGAATCAACCCACTCCGGGTACCGGCCGTGCAGCACCTGGCCCAGCCGTGCACCCAGGTAGAGCAAACCACCCCGGGTATCCGCCAGGGCAAAGCCGTCAGAGGCGCCTGAAGACGCGTCCAGCAGCAGGTCTTGAACCCGGAAGCGCCAGTGCTGCAGCAGGTGCATGGTGAACTGCGCAAAGCGCTCGGCCTCGTCATCGTCGAAGGCGGGCTCGGCCTCGCTGCGGTAGAGCGAGACGAAAAACATCATCCCGCTGTCCGGCATTTCCAGCGTGATGGCCATGGCATGGTCCAGCGCATGCCGCCGCGAAAAGGCCTCCACGTCGGGCGGCAGGTCGTCATGGCCGCTGGCGCGGATGACCGTGCCCAGCTCACGCATCGAGTCGCTCGCGAACACGTCGTCATCGGCCAGCTCGTTCCACTCGCGGGCAAAAGAGGCACTGAGGTTGATGCGGCCATGCAGCCAGTTCTTGCGCGGCAGGGGCGTGCCCGAATCCGAACATTCCCCCCACCAGGCCGAGCGGAAGGGCACCAGCTGGCGCAGCGCCATCAGGGCATCGTTCATCAGCCGGTCAGGGGGCGCCCGCCGGGCCACTTCGGCCAAGGTCAACAGGCTTTGACTGAACGAACGCAGCGTGGCGGTATCGGGATGCATGGCGGGCGCAACAACAAGGCGCTGCCAGCATCGGCAGCGGGCCTGACGTTACTCCACCTCGCTGGGCGAGCCCGGATCAGCAGGCGCTTGCGTAGCCACCAGCCGCTCGATCCGTGCATCAATCTTTTGTCATCTGCGCTGTTTATCAAACCAAGCCGAATCCATAAAGTTCAGTCCTCAACACCGCCACCCTTGAAGGACACCGCCATGACCGCCCCCACCCTGCACTACATCCACGACCCGCTGTGCGGCTGGTGCTACGGTGCTGCGCCGCTGGTGCGTGTGGCCCGCTCGATGATGACGGTGCAGCCCCATGCGGGCGGCATGATGACCGGTGCGGCCCGCCGCCAGATCAGCCCGTCGTGGCGCCAGTTCGTGCTGCCCCATGACAGGCGCATCGCGCAGGTCAGCGGCCAGCCCTTTGGTGAGGCCTATACCGACGGCTTGCTGAACGACACCACGGTGATGCTGGACTCCGGCCCGCCCATCACCGCGGTGCTGGCCGCACAGGCCCTGGCCGGCACCGATGCTGGCCTGGACATGCTGTCGCGCATCCAGCAGGCCCATTACGTGGAAGGCCGGCGCATCGCTGACCGGGACACGCTGAGCGCGCTGGCCGCAGCCATCGGGCTCGATACCGACGCCTTCAACGCCAGGTTCGACGAGCTGGAAGGCGCCGCCACGCAAGCCCATATCGCTGAAAGCCTGTCGCTGCTCTCACGCGTGGGCGGCGGTGGTTTTCCGACCTTTGTGCTGGAGCAGGCTGGCAAACTCACGGTGCTGGAGATGGGCGCCTATCTGGGCCAACCTGAAGCCTGGCAGGCCCGTCTGGCCCAGGTACCCGGCACCGGCCCGCGCGAGCAAGCCACCACCGACATCTACCCGCCGTTCTGCGGCATTGACGGATGCACACCATGAACCCGCCCCCGGTTGATTCAGAGCCCGCCGTCACCCCGGCCACCCGCGATCACCTGATGCAGGTGGTGCAGCACCTGCGCGCCAACGCCTGGACGCAGGCGCACGATCTGGTGCAGCGCGAAGCCTCAGCGATGGCGAACTGGTTGCACGGCATCGTGCACATCCAGGAGGGCGACCTGGAGGACGCGCAGTACTGGTACGAGCAGGCTGGCCAGCACTTCCGCAGCCGCGGCACGCTGGCGGAAGAGCTCGTGCGCTTCGAGCAGGCGCTGTTGCCTCAAGCCGATCAAGCCGGCAGGCTCGCCTGAGTCTGTCCACCTTCCAGCCGGAACACCGCCACGGCCGCCACCAGATCACGCGACTGGCTCTCCAGGCTGGATGCAGCCGCTGCGGCCTCTTCCACCAGCGCGGCGTTCTGCTGGGTCACGTGGTCCATCTCGGTGATGGTGTGCCCGATCTGGCCCACGCCGCCGCTTTGCTCTCGGCTGGCCACGCTGATCTCGCCGACGATCTGGCTGACCGACTGGATCGACGACACCACTTCGCGCATCGTCGTGCCGGCCTCGTTCACCAGCGCGGCACCTTCGGCCACCGTGCTGACGCTGGCCGTGATCAGCTGCCGGATCTCCCGGGCCGCCTGCGCACTGCGCTGGGCGAGGCTGCGCACCTCGCCAGCCACCACGGCAAAGCCGCGGCCGTGCTCACCGGCACGCGCAGCTTCCACCGCCGCGTTCAGCGCGAGGATGTTGGTCTGGAAGGACAGGCCGTCGATCACGCCGGTGATCTCGCCGATCTGCTGTGAGCTGCCGTGGATGGACTGCATGGTCTGCACCACCCGGTCAACCACGGCACCACCGCGCGCCGCCACATCGCAGGCGTTGCGCGCCAGGTCGCTGGCTTGCGCGGCGTGGTCGGCGGTGGAGCGCGTGGTGCTGCCCAGCTGCTCCATCGTCGATGCGGTCTGTTGAAGGTGCGCGGCCTGCTGCTCAGTGCGCTGGCTCAAATCCTGGTTGCCTTGGGCGATCTCGCGCGACGCATTCGCCACGCCCTCGGCGCCGCTGCGCACATGGCCCACCACGGCCGCCAGCCGGTCACGCATGTGGCCCAGTGCGGCCAGCAGTTGTGCCACTTCGTCGCGCCCGCGCGCCGTCAGGCGCTGGGTCAGGTCGCCCTCGGCCACCAGCTTGGCGGCGGTCACGGCACGGGCCAGCGGCACGGTGATGCTGCGGGCAATCGCCCAGGCCGCCGCCGCGCCCACCAGGCCGGCGAACACACCCAAGGCAGCCAGCAAACGGGTACCGGCTTCGTTCTCGGCGCGCAGCTCGGCTGCGAGCTGGTCTATCGATTCGCGCTGCAGGGCCTGCAGGCTCAGCATGCCAGCCAGGTAAGCCTCGGCAGCGGGCCGGAATTCCTTGTCGAGCTTGGCCAGGGCAGCATCCGACTGCCCGCCTTTTTTCAGCTCGGCGATGTCGTCGCGCACGCGGATGAAGGTCTTGCGCGCTTCGCTCAGGCCCTTGAACACCTCGCGCTCGCGGTCACTGGCCAGCAGCTCCTCGATCTGCTTCTGCAGCGTGCCCGAGGTCTTGCTGGCCGCCTTCACGTCATCCGCGAAAAACTCAACCAGTGAGGGGTCGGCACTGCGGGCGATCGCCCCGGTGCGGCGCACGCCGGCATTGACGTTGGCATACCAGTCACTGACCAGGCGCTCCTTGGTAAGCGGCACCTCCATCATCGACTGCATGTGCGTGGCCGAGCTGTTCAGATGCAGCAGGGCCGTGACGGTGATGGCGGCCAGCAGGCCGAGCACGAGGCCGAAGCCGATGGTCAAGCGCTGGGCAATGGTGAGTTGGCTCATGGATGTCTCCGGATCATGGTGTCTGGCGCGCGTTGCGCCCATGCCTCCGGCACGATGTCTGGGCACAAGACAACGGTGACACGACTGTGCACGGCCAGGCGCTGGCGCAGCGTGGTTTGAAGCTGGCGCAATCCGGTGCAATTCAGGCTTTGCCGGGATGTTTCGAAGGACGGCAACCCCGACATTGATTCAGGAAACATCACAGAACCGTAAACTTGGCGCCAATTCGTCAACCAGATCGGATCAATCATGGATCGCCTCAAGGCCATGCAGGTGTTTGTGGAAGTCGCCGAGCGCGGCAGCCTGACCGACACCGCGACCGTGCTGAACATGTCGCGGGCCATGGTGTCGCGCTATCTGGAAAGCCTGGAGCACTGGCTGGGCGTGCGGGTGCTGCACCGCACCACCCGCCGGGTCAGCCTGACGGACGCAGGCTCGGAGGCACTGGAACGCTGCCGCCAGATGCTGGAACTGGCCGATGACGTGCAAAGTGTGGCCGGCGATCGCCGCAGTGCGCCCAGTGGCTCCTTGCGCATCACCACCGCCACCTCCTTCGCCGAAGCGCACATGGCCGCCGCGGTGGCTGATTTCCTGAACCTGCATCCACAGGCCCGCGTCGAGCTGATCGTGCTGGAGCGGGCGGTGAACCTGGTTGAAGAGCGCATCGACCTGGCCGTGCGCATCAGCAACCGCATCGACGACACCCTGGTGGCGCGCAAGCTGGCCGAATGCCGCTCGGTGGTGTGTGCGGCCCCGGCCTATCTGAAGGCGCATGGCACACCCGCCGTGCCGGACGATCTGAAACAGCACCGCTGCATCACCCACACCTATGTGGGCCGGCATGAATTCGTGATGCGCCGCGACGGCCACACCGTGAAGGTGCCGGTGCGCGGCCAGCTCAGCAGCAACGAAGCCGGCGTGACGCTCAATGCCACGCTGGCCGGTGGCGGCATTGCCCTGCTGCCCACCTACTACGCCAGCGAAGCCATCCGGGACGGCCGCCTCATCCCCTTGCTGACCGACTGGGAGCCCGAGGTGCTGGCCATCCAGGCCGTGTACCTGTCACGGCAGCACCAGCCGCAGTTGCTTCGCCTGATGCTGGACTTCCTGGCACAGCGATTCGGCGGTGACGTGGCGCCGTGGGACCAGGCCATCGCTGCCACAACAACTGCCAAGCCCGGCACGGCGCGCAAGTTGACCAAGATCACCAAGGCCCACAAGCCAACCTGATCGATCAGTGCAACAAACTGTCTACTGAATCGAGGTTTATCGCGCGATTGGTCGCACCTAGAGTCAGACGCACACCCCGTGCTTCAGGGGCTGATGCTGGCTTTTTCAGGTGTTCCCGATGCCCCGTGATGCCGTTCTGCACTGCTTTGTCGACCCCCTCTGCGCCTGGTGCCACGGCGCCGCCCCCCTGGTCGAAGCAGCCAGACCGGTAATGCACGTGCAGTGGCATGCCGGGGGGCTGCGCATCGGCCCGATGGCCCAGCCCGTCAGCGATGCCTGGCAAGCCATGTCGATGCAGCACGACGCGCGCATCGCGCAGATCACCGGGCAGCCGTTCGGCAGCGCTTACACGCAGGGGCTGTTGAATGACCGCACCGCCATCCTCGATTCAGCGCCACCGATCACCGCCATGCTGGCCGCCGACGAGCTGGGTGGGCGCGGCCTGGACATGCTGCTGCAACTGCAGAAGGCCCACTACGTGGACGGCCTGCACATCGCCAGCGAAGCTGTGCTGGTGAGCCTGGCCGGCCAGCTGGGCCTGCCGGGCGAGCGCTTTCGCAAAACACTCCGGCAGTTGAGCGGGCCGATGGTGCAGCGACACATGCAGGCCAGCCGGGGCTTGATGGAAAAGCTCGGTGCACCGGGCTACCCGAGCTTCGTGGTGGAAGCGTGCGGCCAGTTCAAACGCTTGACCACGGGCGCCTACCTGGGCCGCCCGACCGAGTTTGCCGCGCACCTGAAGACGTTGGCGAACAACGCCTCGGCCAAGCTTGTGCAGCTTGCGGCCGAGCGCATTGCGGCGAGCCACTGAAGTGAGCCAATGAAGCGACGTTGAGGCTGCACCGCCACCCTGGCAGCCCGTGTTGAAGGCGTGGGCAGCACGCCACTTTTTCAAATGCTCACAACTTCATCGCCTTGTACCGGGGTGGTGGCGAGCACTTCAAAACCAGGCCGACGCCCTCGTGCAACGCGTGTGCGCACCGCTGGCCCCGGTAGTTGGTGAGCAGGCGCCGGTCGCGCTCATATCAGCGTTGATCGTGCCGATATCGGGCTGCCCGCGCGACGGGGCCCGCGCACAGCACTTCGTTACAGATGGGCCGAGGAGGCGCGGGCAGAATCGCCGGCCGCACCGCTCGCCCATGAAGTTTGAAGAATGAAAAACACGCCCGTACATCGCTCGATCAATCTCGACGCGCAGCGCCGGCCCAAGCTGCCACTGTGGCCTGCCATGGCCCTGGGGCTGGCCCTGGCCGCCTGCGGTGGCGGGGGCGGCGGTGGTGAGACGGGCGGCGGCGACACCACGCCCCCGGTGGTGGTGGACCCGCAAGTCACGGCCCTGTCAGCTGCCCTGAGCAGCGGCAATGCGAAGGATGTGACGCTGGCCACGGTATCTGCCTCGATGCAGACTGAACTCAAGTCGGTGATCGCCGCCTACGGCGCAGTGCGCCAGTCGGTGTACGGCCTGAACGCAGACGGCAGCGCCAACGCCAACAGCCTGGGCGCCATCGACTGGAACCCCACGCACGACTCGACCACGCTGAACGTGCTCGACCAGGGTCGCAACCACGTCTTCATGCCGAGCAACTGGCGCTACACCGACAACGCCGCGGGCACCGCCAAGGCGCTGGCCGTGGCAGGCACCGCCCCCACCACCGGCGCGCGGTATGCCGCGTTCGGCGGCAACCCGATGGGCGTACCCGGCAATGCCGCGATGGACAGCGCCGTGCGCAACACCATCGGCTGGCTGACCGGCCGCACCAGCTTCGACAACTTCAAGGTGGTGACTGCCCACCTGCCCGGCGACAAGACCTACTGGTGGCCGCATGAAGGCAAGGTGCGCACCTGGCTGAACACGCAGTTCCCGGGCGTGATCATCAACGGCGTGGCAGCCACGGCCGCCACCGATGACAGCTGCGACGGCGACAAGCTGAACGCCTGCCTGCAAGGCGCCAACCTGCTCATCATCGGCCGCCAGCAAGGCCCGAACGTGAGCGGTGACGATGTCTTCCCTGCCGGCTACAACGCCGACACCGTGATGAGCGCCGTGACGGCGGCGCAGGCCCGCGGCATTCCGGTGCTCTACCTGCACCACTACCGCGATGCCAACACCCTGGCCGCCCGCCTGCTGGAGTACTTCGGCCTGAGCGTGTCGAACAACTACTGGTCGAAGGAAGGCCTGAAGACGTTTGATCCGGCCACGCAGCCCAACACACCGGCCACGCCCGCGGATTGGCTGGCCCTGGTGCAACGCCTGGAAGCCAACAACTTCACCACCGACTGGACTGGCTGCTTCAACGACCTGGGCCGCACGCTGTGTGAAGCCAACGGCACCACCTCCGGCAGCGCCGCCTTGATCAGCGAATTCACGGCGCCCGGCAAGGCCCTGCGCAGCCAGCTGCGCGCACTCGACGCCCAGGGCGTGGCGCTGTTCTCGCAGCCGGGTTATGCGCTTGAAAAACGCATGGTGCTGCTGGGCGACAAGTATCGCGAATCCGTGAGCTACCCGATGACGCGCACGGCGGATCGCCAGGCGTTTTTCCAGGCCTACTTCTCCGACTTCACGGCCTACATCAACCGCCCGGCCAACGCTGTTGCCCGCAACCTGGGCAACTTCTCGGGCCTGTTTGCAGCCACCACGCCCACCATCTCGAAACTGGTGAGCACGAACTCGCCCGAGACCGGTTCGCGCGAATACATGACCGGCCTGTACGTGATGCCCGGCCGCACCGTGACGCTGCAACGCACCGACACCGGCACGCAGGGCGTGACCGTGGGCCTGAACATGCTGCGTGACACCACGCACGTCTACGACACCTACGACCGCCCGACCCAATTGGCCAGCCCGCGCGTGCCACTGGTGGCCGGCAAGACAGTGACGCTGACCAGCCCGTTCGGCGGCCCGGTGTACCTGTTCCTCAGCTCGGCCACGGACGCGCCAGCCGTCACCGTGCAGATCGACGGCGTGATCACCCACCCGGTGCTGCGCAACCCCGACAACGCGGCTGAAGTGGCCGCGTTCAAGGCCGAGATTGCCAGCACGCCCACCAACTGGGTGGGCCTGACGACCGACTTCCTGACGGTGCATTCCAACCTCACCAACTTCCGCAAGACCCTGGCCACGTACAACGACGACATGGCCAAGCTGGTGAGCAACCTGTGGACGTACACCATCAAGGACACCTACGAGCTGGCCGGCTTCAACTCGGCCACCGCAGGCACCTTCACGCTCGCCCCCAAGGTCAGCGCGTTCTGCACCGCGCAGGGCTGGGACTGCACCGGCACGCAGCATCGCCGCGACGTGATGCAGCACCTCATCTCTGACAACTACGCGGCCTGCGGCGCCGGCTGCTCGGGTAACCCGTACGACCAGAGCTGGGCGCTGGAGCCGCTGGGCTGGGGCGAGAGCCACGAGATCGGCCACAACCTGCAGCGTTCGCGCCTGAACATCTACGGCGGCCTGTCGACGGAGGTGTCGAACAACATCTTCCCGATCCACAAGCAGATGATGTTCAACAAGAACACGCTGCCGGCATCGCCGCTGTCGCGCAGCGGCAGCGCCAAGGCGCCGTTCGACCTGATGAAGACCGCCCTGGCCACGTCCGACCCGATCGCGTCGATGAAGGCCGCCATGTGGACCGACAGCAGCTACGGCGCCAACGGAGCCGTTCGCCTGATGTTCTATCGCCAGCTGGTGGAGTACGCCCGCATCCATCGCAGCGGCACCTTCAATGACGGCTGGGAGCTGTACACCCTGCTCTACCTGATGGACCGCAACATGGGCGCCGCGCAATCCACCTGGGCCGCCAGCGCAGCCGGTCTGGGCTTCGGCACCTACGCCGCCTACCCCAGCAGCATAGACGGCAACGACTTCATGGTGATCGCCACCTCGCGCATCATCGGCCGCGACATGCGCCCGGTGTTCGACCTGTGGGGCGTCGCCTACACCGCCAGCGCCAGCGCCCAGGTGGCCGCCTACGGCTACACCGCCGCCGAGAAGCTGCTGTTCCCGATGATCAACGTGCAGCAGTACGGTGCCGGCGTGGGCGCGCCCATCACCATGACGACCGCGGCCACCTACCCGGCGGGGTTCTGAGGCGAGCCCACATCTGATGCACCAAACGGCCCGCAGCCTGCGGACAGGCAGTTGGCGACCCGCCGGTCTGAAGCATCCAATTGCGCGCCGGTGCGCCGTCTGTTCCGCGGGTCAGCAGCCAGCCGCCTGCTAAACTTTTGACATGCGCCGCTGGTTTGCCATCCTCCTGCTTTGCCTGCTGCCGCTCCAGTTCAGCTGGGCGGCAGTGGCTGCGTATTGCGGGCACGAAGGCAACAAGCCGGCGCAGCATCTGGGCCACCATGAGCACCAGCATGCAAGCGACGACGCCGCAAACAGCGCACACGCAGGCAGCAGCAAGACCGCCGACTCAGGCAGCACCGCAGGCTTTGATTTCGACTGCGGCCATTGCCACGGCACCTGCGCCAGCGTGGCCGTGCCACCCGAGCCGATGGTGCCCGCTGCAGGCGCTGCGCCCTGGGTAGCCTCGTCGCAAGACGCGCTGCGCACCCGCGCCCAAAGCCCCCCTGAACGCCCTCAGTGGCGCGCCCTCGCCTGATCGGCGAGGCGGGGCTGTTTCTCCAGTTTTCTCTCCCCCGACTCCGCTTCCACGAAGCCCGTTGCGCCGTGGTGCGCGCTGACTGACGCCTGCGTCTTCAGCGCCGCTGTCTTGCGCTGACGGTGCCCAAGCGGACGCACCTCGCCGATCTCCCGTGGCTTGTCTTTTCAATCCAGGAGCATCGGATGACCCGAACCCCATTCCCACTTGTGGGCGCGCAGCTGCGCACCCACCACCCACACCGCCCAAGCTGGCTGAAGTTGGCCTGCATCACGGCGGTGGCCAGTCACCTGTGTGTGGCTTCAGCACAAGCACAGACGAGCCCCTTGCGCCAGGTGTTCGACGCCGCCTGGGCGATGCAGCCCGAGGCGGTGGCACTGGCCACCCGCCAGGCCGCCGCCAGCGCGGAGCAGCAAGCCGCCAACGCCTGGACAGCCGGGCCAGCAGCGGTGGAGCTGTCGAACCAGACCGACCGCCTGAACCGCAACGTCGGCATGCAGGAGCTGGAGCTCGGCGTCAGCGTGCCGCTGTGGCTGCCGGGTGAACGCGGCCGCAGCCAGACGCTGGCCGCGGCGCAGCAACGCGCGCTCGACAGCCGCACCGCCGCCGCCCGGCTGAAGCTCGCCGGCACGGTGCGCGAAGCCTGGTGGGCCTGGCAGCGCGCCACTGCAGAGCTTGACGCCGCCCAGGCGCAATTGCGCACCGCGCGTACCACGGCCACCGATGCAAGCAAGCGGGTGAAAGCCGGCGAGCTGGCCCGTGCCGACCAGCATCAGGCGGATAGCGCAGTGGCCGCGGCTGAAGGCCTGGTCGCCCAAGCCAGTGCGGCCTGGACTAGCGCCTTGCAGCAGCTGGCCGCATTGAGTGGACTGAACACCAGCCGCTTGACCGACGCCCAGCAAGCCATTGGTGATGCCGATAGTGAGCCGCCCCCAGCAGACACGAGCGAGCCCGAGCACGCAACGCTGCTGGCCCGGCAAGACAGCGCCACCGCGTCTGAAGCCGCCGCCCTGCTGGCCGCAACACAGCAAGGCGCCAGCCCGGAGTTGAAGCTGGCCACCACCCGCAGCCGGGGCGCCGCGGGTGAGCCCACCCAGCAAACCTGGACGCTGGGCGTGCGCTGGCCGTTTGGCGGCGGCGCGGCCCAATCAGCCCGGCAGGCCAACGCCCGCGCCGACGCGCTGGAGCAGCAGGCCCTGGTAGCGCTGGAGCGCCAGCGCCTGAGTGCTGAACGCGCTGCAGCGCAAGCACGCACCGACGCCGCCCGTGCGCAGCTGGCGGCTGCCCAGCGGCGCGCACAGCTGGCTGTTGAGACCCGCGGCTTCTTCGAAAAGTCGTTCCGCCTGGGTGAAACCGACCTGCCCACCCGCCTGCGCATCGAGGCCGACGCCGCCGACGCAGAGCGACAGGCCGCACGCGCCCGCATCGACCTGGCCGCCGCCATCTCGGCGTGGCGCCAGGCGCTGGGGCTGCTGCCATGACCTTGACCAGGACCTCACGGCTGCACCAGCCCGGCTCAAAGTACACACCCCCTTCAGGATTCCCATTCATGACATTCACCCCCACCCTGACCAAGCTCGCCTTGGCCACCGTCCTCGGCAGCACCTTGCTCGCCACCCAGTTGCCGGCTGTCGCTGGCGAGGGCCATGACCACGGTGAGGCCCCCGCAGCCGCCAGCGGCCCTGCCCTGCCGCGCTTCACCGCCACGTCCGAGCAGTTCGAGCTGGTCGGCGTGATCAACGGCAAGGACGTGACGCTCTACCTCGACGGGTTCGCAGACAACCAACCGGTGCGCGATGCCCGAATCGAACTCTCTCTCGCCGGCGAGAAGCTGGAAGCGCAGAAGCACGGTGAGGACACCTATGAGGTGACGCTGGCCCAAGCGCCCAATGCCGGCGAATGGCCAGTAACCGCCAAGGTGACAGTCGGCGCGCTGACCAGTGAGCTCAAGGGCGATCTGGACGTGCACGGTATTGAAGGCGCACATGGCGACGGTGATGGCCACGACCACGAGGAATCGCACGCGCCCAACAAGCTCGCCTGGGGCGCGGGCGCAGCCGTGGTGCTGGGCCTGCTGGGTCTGCTGGCACTTGCGGGGCGACGCTGGTGGCTCAATCGACGAGCCAGCCGACAGCCCAGCCACCAAGCACGCACCGGAGACGCAGCATGAAGCGCGCATTCCAATTCAAGCTCGCCGCCACCAGCCTCGCCTGCGCCTTGCTGATGTCCGCCGGCGTAACCCGCGCCGACGAAGGCCATGACCACGGCGAAGCACCGTCCGTGCAATCCACCAGCGGCCCGCAACGCCAGCCTGACGGAAGCGTCTTCCTGCCCAAGCCCGCGCAGCGCCAGCTGGGCGTGCGCACACTCCTGGCGGTGCAGGCGGAGCTGCCACGCTCCGTCGCCTTGAACGGCACCGTGGTGATGGACCCCAACGCTGGGGGCAAGGTGCAGCCGATGAACGCCGGTCGCATCACCGCCGGGCCACGCGGGCTGCCCGCCCTGGGCCAGCGCGTGCAGAAGGGCGAGGTGCTGGCCTATCTGGCGCCCGCCACCGCGCCAGTGGAGCTGGCCAGCCAGGCCGCGCAATTGGCAGAGTTGCGCGCCGCCAGATCACTGGCCGACAAGCGCCTGGCGCGCCTGAAGGAGCTGGCCGACACCGTGCCAGCCAAAGACATCGAAACGGCTGAGAGCGAGGCCGCCAGCCTGGGCGGGCGCATCGCCGCCATCAGCGGTGGCCTGGCCGCCCGCGAAGCGTTGACGGCCCCCGTCTCGGGTGTGATCGCCTCGGCCCATGTGGTGGCCGGGCAGGTGGTGGACGCCCGCGAGTTGCTGTTCGAGGTGATCGACCCCGCGCGCCTGCGCATCGAGGCGCTGAGCTTCGACCCCGCCCTGGCCGCCAACGTGGCCAGCGCCAGCCTGGCCGTGGGTGAGCAGCGCTTGCCGCTGGTCTTCACCGGCGCGGCGCGCAGCCTGCGTGAGCAAGCGCTGCCGATGGGGTTTTCAGTTCAAGGTACCGGTGTGCAAACCGCGCTGCAAGGCCTGGCCGTGGGCCAACCCGTGCGCGTGTTCGTGCAGACGAAGCAACGCGTGAAGGGCATCGCCGTGCCTGCCGCCGCCCTGATGAAGAACCCGGCCAACCAGACCATCGTCTGGGTCAAGACAGCCGCCGAGCGCTTCGAGCCGCGGGTGGTGTCAACCGAGGCGCTGGACGGCGTGAGCGTGGCCGTGACGGCCGGCCTCACCGCTAGTGACCGCGTGGCCACCACCGGTGCCGCGCTGATCAACCAGGTGCGCTGACATGTTCAAACTCTTGCTGGACAACAGCCTGGCCAACCGCCTGCTCGTCATCATCGCAAGCCTGGTGTTGATGGCCTGGGGCGCGTTCACGCTGGCGCACACCTCGGTCGACGTGTTCCCCGACCTCAACAAACCCACCGTCACCATCATGACGGAGGCCGGCGGCATGGCCGCTGAAGAGGTGGAGCAGCTCATCACCTTCCCGCTGGAAACCACGATGAACGGCCTGCCCGGTGTGGCGTCGGTGCGTTCCACCTCGTCGGCCGGCTTGTCATTCCTGTACGTCACCTTCAACTGGGACACCGACATCTACCGCGCCCGCCAGCTCGTGTCCGAGCGGCTGTCGTCGATGGAAGAAGGCCTGGCCGAAGGCGTGGTGCCGCGCATGGGGCCGATCAGCTCGATCATGGGCGAGATCATGCAGATCGCCATTCCGGTGGACACGCAGAAGATCAGCCCGATGGCCGTGCGCGAGTACGCCGACTGGGTCTTGCGCCCGCGCCTGCTGGCGATCTCCGGCGTGGCGCAGGTGGTACCGATCGGCGGTGAAGTGCGGCAGTTCCAGGTGCAGCCCGACACGGCGCGCATGGCCACACTCGGCATCACCCACGCGCAAGTCGAAGAAGCGTTGAAGGGGTTTTCGTCGAACACCTCGGGCGGCTTTCTGGCGCTGAACGGGCGCGAATACCTGATCCGCCACATCGGCCGCACCTCACGCTTGGACGACCTGCGCGACTTGGCGATCACCGCCAAGGCCGGCCAGCCCGTGCTGCTGCGCCAGGTGGCCGAGGTGACTTTTGCAGCGGCCCCGCAACGCGGTGATGCCGGCTTTGAAGGCCAGCCCGCCGTGATTCTCGGCATCCAGAAGCAGCCCACGGCCGACACCATCGCACTGACCCGGTCGATTGAAGAGGCGTTGGGTGGCTTGAAGTCCTCGCTGCCGGCGGGCATGGCCGAGCCGCGTGTCACCTTCCGCCAGGCCAGCTTCATCGAGGCCTCGATCACCACGCTGCAAGGCAAGTTGATCGGCGCCTCGGTGTTCGTCGCGGTGATCCTGTTCTTCTTTCTCGGCACGCTGCGGCCCACGGTGATCGCGCTCACGGCCATCCCGGTGTCGATCTTCATCACCGCACTGGTGTTCAGGCATTTCGGCCTGTCGATCAACACGATGACGCTGGGCGGCCTGGCCATTGCCATTGGCGGGCTGGTGGACGACGCGGTGGTGGGCGTGGAAAACGTACTGCGCCGGCTGAAGGCAGAGCGTGCCCACGCGCCGGGCCAGCGCCTGCACCCGATCGAGGTGGTGGCGCGCGCGACGATGGAAGTGCGATCGGCCATCCTCTACGCCACCATCATCATCGTGCTGGTGTTCATCCCGCTGTTTGCACTGCCGGGGCTGGAGGGCAAGCTCTTCGTGCCGCTGGGCATCGCGTTCATCGTCTCGACGCTGGCCTCGCTGATGGTGTCGGTGACGATCACGCCGGTGCTCAGCTTCTACCTGCTGCCACGCATGAAGCACCTGGAGCACGACGACACGCGCGTGCTGGCCTGGCTGAAGGCGCGCTACCGCAGCAGCCTGCAACGCGTGCTGCAGGCGCCCAAGGCCGCGATGGCGGCGGCTGGTGTGGCGGTGCTGGTGGCGGGGGCTTCCGTGCCGTTTTTCCCGACCACCTTCCTGCCGCCTTTCAACGAAGGCACGCTGCTCATCGGCCTGCGCCTGAACCCCGGCGTGACGCTGGCGGAAACCTCTGCCCTGGCCCGACAGGCCGAGGTGCTGGTCAGCCAGGTGCCCGAGGTGACGCACGTGGGGCGCCGCAGCGGCCGCGCCGAGCTGGATGAACATGCCGAAGGCGTGCATGTGAGCGAGCTGGACGTGGGCCTGCTGCCCACCGCGCAACTCACGCGCAGCATGGACGAGATCCGGGCCGACATCCGGGCGCGGCTGGTGAACCTGCCGGCGGCGCTGGAGATCGGCCAGCCCATCTCGCACCGCATTGACCACATGCTCTCCGGCGTGCGCTCGCAGATCGCCATCAAGATCTTCGGCGAAGACCTGGACGCGCTGCGTGGCCAGGCCGACGCCCTGCAAAGCAGGCTAGCCAGCATCCCGGGCATTGCCGACTTGGCCGTGGAAAAGCAGGTGCTGGCGCCGCAGATCAAGGTGCGCATCAACCACGAGGCCGCCGCCCAATACGGCGTGCCCGCACCCCAGGTGCTGGCCACGCTGCAGGCCATGGTCGAAGGCGAGAAGGTGACGCAGATCGTCGAGGGCGGACGGCGCTTCGCGCTGGTGATGCGGCTGCCTGAATCGGCACGCTCCATCGAGGGCCTGGGCCAGATCCTGATCGACACGCCGAGTGGCCGCGTGCCGCTGTCGAGCATCGCCACGATCGAAGACGGCGACGGGCCGAACCAGATCAGCCGCGACGACGGCAAGCGGCGCATCGTGCTCTCGGCCAATGCATCGGGCCGTGCGCTCTCGGACATCGTCGCCGACATCCGCCGGGTGGTGGCCGACACCCGCCTGCCCGACGGTTACTTCATCACCCTGGGCGGGCAGTTCCAGGCGCAGGAAGAAGCCTCACGGCTGGTGGGCATGCTCTCGGTGGTGTCGCTGGTGCTGATGTTCGTGGTGCTGTACAGCCGCTACAAATCGGCGGTGCTGTCAGCGCTCATCATGGTGAACATTCCGCTGGCCTTGGTGGGTGCGGTGGCCGGCCTGTGGCTGTCGGGACAGCCGCTGTCAGTGGCAGCGCTGGTGGGCTTCATCACGCTGGCGGGCATCTCGGTGCGCAACGGCATCCTGAAGGTCAGCCACTACATCAACCTGATGCGCTTCGAGGGCGAAGCGTTCAGCCCGGAACTCATCGTGCGCGGCTCACTCGAACGCCTGAGCCCGGTGCTGATGACCGCGCTGGTGACCGCGTTTGCGCTGGCACCGCTGCTGTTTGAAGCCGAGCAACCCGGCACCGAAGTGCTGCACCCGGTGGCCGTGGTGATCTTCTCCGGCCTGATCAGCGCCACCCTGCTGGACACCTTCCTGACGCCAGCGATGTTCTGGGTGTTCGGGCGCAAGGCAGCGGAGGGGCTGATGCAGGACAGGGAAGCGGAGGCGTTGTGATCTGCAGGGCCGGTTGACCGGCCTTGCGTGATGGGCGTGGGGCAATGCTCCGCGCCCATTTTTTTGTGCCGCATGCAGGTGCTGCACGGCGCATCGCCGACGAGTGTCTCGGCGGTCGTGCTTCAAGACCTCAGAACTTGGCGCCGCTCATGGCCGCCATGAAGGCCATCGGGTTCCAGTACTCGCGGTAGTTGACGATCAAGCCGTGGCGAAACGTCACCACGGTGGCGTAGCTCATCTCGTAGGGGTTGCCGTTGCTGATCACGCGGCCGGATGCGCTCCATTCGGCGATGGCGACGTCGGGGTCTTCGGAGGCGTGAATCTTCAGCGTCGGAATGGTCTTGACGTCGATGGCCTTCGGATAGTCCTTGAGGTAGGCGTAGATGGCTGCGCGGCCGACCAGCTTCCTGGCCGCCGGGTCTGGCGAGAACGGGAATTCGACGACGACGTTCTCGTCGCACAGGTCTGCCCAGCCCTTCATGTCCTTGGCCAGGAAGGTGTCCAGGCTGCGCTTGAGCAGTTGCGTGGCCGTCATGTTTTTGCTGACGACCTGGGCTTGTGCGGGCGCAGCGATCGCGGCCATCGCGAGCGTTGCTGCGGCCACCAGCTGCCGCCGACCGGTGCGGTGGGCGATGGTCTGGTCCCGGTGTGCGTTGAGTGGCCTGTTCATGGATGAATCCGTGGAAGTCGTGAGGGCGGTGAAGGGCGCGATGAGCGAAGCGTGCAGCCGAGCATCAACTCAGCCGTGCCAGCTCAGACCTTGATGAAGTTGGTGGCGGACAGGCTGCCGAAAGGCAGTTGCGAGAGACGCCCACCCGTGGCCAGCGAGCCAAGGTCGACCGGGAAGTAGCCGATGGCTTCCAGCACCTGGCGAACAGCCTGCTTGGCATCTGCGTCGTCGCCGGCATAGAACTGCACCCGTTGGCCGCCAGACACTTCGGGCTGCGCCAGCACGTTCACGTCGAGGTGGTTCAACGCCTTGACGACGCGGGCGCCCGGCAGCAGGTCGCGAACCACTTCGCTCGACGAGCGGCCACCCAGATCGATGGCCTTGATGCCGTAGGCGGCAAGCGGGTTGCTCGGGTCCTGGGCGTCCGGCGAGTTGGGGTCCAGGAACTCGACGGGGTTGGTGCCGTCGATGACGATGCGGTTGTTCCAGGCGGGCAGGTTCGACAGTGCGGTGCCGAGGTCGGTCCAGCGCACCGCGATGAGCACAATGTCGGCCGAGGCGGCTTCTGCCACGGTGCCGGCGGTGATGCGGCCGCCAAGTTCCGCGACCAGCGGGGCCAGTGACTCCGGGCCACGGCGGGTCGAAATGGTGGCTGCGATGCCCTTGTTGGCGAGGGCACGAGCCACGTTGCTGCCGAGTGCGCCGGAGCCGATGATGCCGATGTTCATGATGTCGTCTTTCGTTGAGTTGGGTGCAAGGGAGAGGCTGGGAAGACCTGGTGTTGGGGTGCCTCGATTCGATGACCGAAGCATAAAAAGCCGGTGTTTGATTGACTAGACGGCACAATCGGATTGAACTCGTCCATAAAAGCACCCAATCGACCATGCTCGATCTCAACGACGTCGCTGTCTTCGTGCAGGTGGTGCGCCATGGCAGCTTTGCCGCGGCAGCC
This sequence comes from Burkholderiales bacterium PBB6, assembly GCA_002255925.1. Classification (GTDB taxonomy): domain Bacteria; phylum Pseudomonadota; class Gammaproteobacteria; order Burkholderiales; family Burkholderiaceae_C; genus Ideonella; species Ideonella margarita. Next base: position 53,340 of record NKIH01000005.1, read on the forward strand.
CGCCAGCTGGGCATCCCGCCCAACACCTTGAGTCGCCGGGTGCAGCAACTCGAAACGCAGCTGGGTACCCGGCTGATGCAGCGATCCACCCGCAAGCTGTCGCTCACCAGCGCGGGGCAAGAGTTCCACGACCGCTGCGCCGACGCGGTGGAGGGCCTGGTCGACGCGGGCCAGTCCCTGCTCTCGCGCAACGACATACCCAGCGGGCTAGTGCGCGTGGCGGCGCCGGCCGACTTCTTCGACTTCTTCCCGATGGAATGGCTCGCACACTTCCTGGCCGAGCACCCGCAGGTTCGGGTGGACTTCGTGCTCAGCGATGCGCGCGCAGACCTGATTGCCGACCGCATAGATGTCGCCATCCGCGGCGGTGTGCTGGAAGACTCCGGTCTCTTCGCTCGCCGCGTGCTTGACGCCGGGCTGGACGGCCTGGTGGCGAGCCCGGCGTACATCGCGGCGCGTGGCATGCCCGCGTCCTTGCAGGACCTGGATGACCACGATTGCCTGACTTTCGCGCACCCCAGCGGACGAGCAACCTGGCGCCTGTCAGGGCCCGATGGCACCGACGTCGAGGTGCAGGTGGCCGGCCGGCTTTGCGGCAATACCGTGCAGGTCTTGCGGAAAGCTGCGCTGGCGGGGATGGGCATTGCGCTGCTGCCTGCCACGATGACGCGGCGGGAGCTGCGTGCCGGCCTGCTGGTACCGGTGCTGCCCCACCTCCACCGCATGGGGCACGGCGTGCACCTGGTCTACGCCAGCCGCCGGCATCTGCCCTCGGCCGTGTCCGCGTTCATCGAGCTGGTGGCCGACAAGCTGGGTGACTTCGCAGACCTGCCGATGAAGACGCCGGCCACACCGGCCTGAAGTGCGCGCTGCCGCCTGTGAAGGCGGCCTTCCAGCGACATGGCCTAAGTTGCCGACCATGGACAAGCGCAGATAACATCGATCATTTGGCGCCATTCCAGCGGTTCAGCACTCGGCTGCTCAAATCAGAATCGGCGGGTATGCCACGCTTTGACGAATCACTTCGGAACCATGACGATGTCCGCACCCGCCCGAGGCGATGAAGCCAGCAGCATGGCGGCGCTCAGGCGCTTGCAGGTCCTCGACTCTGCGCCCGAGGCCGAGTTCGACGCCCTGGTCCAGGTCGCCTCCTCCATCTGCGGCGTCCCCATCTCGCTCATCAGCCTGATCGACACGGAACGGCAGTGGTTCAAGGCCAATGTCGGCTTGCCCGGGGTCGATGAGACGCCGCGCGAGTACGCGTTCTGCGCACATGCCGTGCTGGGCAACGACCTGTTCGAGGTTGAAGACGCCACGAAGGACCCGCGTTTTGCCGACAACCCGCTGGTCGTCGGCCAGCCCGACATCCGCTTCTACGCCGGCGCACCACTCACCCTCAGCGGGGGTGAGACGGTGGGCACGCTGTGCGTGATCGACCGCGAGCCACGCAAGTTGACCGATCAGCAGAGAGATGTGCTGCGCCAGCTGTCAGTGGCGGCCACCAAGCTGCTGGAAGGCCGTCTGGCGCTGCGTGAACATGCTGCCGCCGCGCAGGCCGCCGCCGCCGTCGAGAAGGACCTGCGCCTGGTGGTCGAGAACGTGCCGGCGATGATCGCCTACTGGAACGCCGACCTGACCTGCCGTTTCGCCAACCCGGCCTACCAGGTCTGGTTTGGCGTGGCCCCCGACCAGCTGGTCGGCAAGCACATCAGCGAGTTGCTGGGACCGGCGCTCTATGAATTGAACCGACCCTACCTCGAGGCAGCCCTGCAAGGCCAGGTGCAGAGCTTCGAGCGCAAGATGACGGGGCCCTCTGGCACGAGCCGCTGGAGCCTGGCCCAGTACGTCCCCGATGTGGTCGACGGCAAGACCTGCGGGCTGCTGGTCCATATCGCCGATGTCACCTCGCTCAAATCTACCGAAGACGCCTTGCGTCTCGAGATGGCTGAGACCGCGCGTGCGCATGAGCTGCTGTTGACCAGCTCTGCCGAGCTGGCCCGTGCCCAGCAACTGGGCGCCATTGGCAGCTGGTCCTGGCAGGTCTCCGCCGACGAGGTGGAGTGGTCGGCCGAACTTTTCCGCATCTTCGGCTGCGACCCGGCACAGGGCGCGCCGTCGTTCGCACAGCAAGCCCGCCTATACAAGCCCGACAGCTTTGCCCGCCTGCAGGAAACCGTTGGCAAGGCACTGGCAACCGGCGGGGCCTACACGCTGGACCTGCACTACCAGCGTCCGGACGGGCACGAGGGGTGGGTTGAAGCCCGGGGTGAAGCCGTCTGCGATGCCGCGGGACGCATCACGGGCCTGCGCGGCACGCTCCAGGAGGTCACGCAACGCCGGAAAGAACAGCAGGCCCTCGAAGTGGCGCACGACCGCTTGCGGGTGATGTACGAGCAGACGCCGGCCCTGCTGCATTCGATCGACGCCGAGGGCCGCCTGCTGCATGTCAGCGATGCCTGGCTGGCTCGCCTGGGATACCGGCGTGAAGACGTCATTGGCCGCCCGTCGGTGGATTTCCTGACTGAAGCATCGCGCCAGCGGGCCCGCGAGCAGGCGCTGCCAGCCCTGTTTGCCACCGGTCGGGTTGACAACGTGCCCTACCAGCTGGTGACGCGCGACGGCGAGATCGTGGACATCTTGCTGTCGGCGTTGATGGAGCGTGACCTGCATGGTCAGCCCGTGCGCAGCCTGTCGGTGATGACCGACGTGACGGCCCGCCTGCGCGCAGAGCGTGAACTGGCCCGTGAACACGAGCGCCTGCGCAACCTGATTGAAGGCACCAACGCCGGGACCTGGGAATGGAATGTCCAGACCGGTGAGGTGATCGTCAACCCGCGCTGGGGCGAGATCCTCGGCTGGAGCGTGAGCGACCTGGGTGTGGTGACCAACCAGTTCCGTGCGGACATCGCCCACCCCGACGAGGTGGAGGATTCACGCCGCCTGCTGCGCGAGCATTTCGCCGGACGCAGCGACGCCTACGTGGCCGAGGTGCGCCTGCGACACCGTGATGGCCACTGGATCTGGCTGGAAGACCGCGGCCGCCTCATCACCCGCACAGCTGACGGCCGGCCGGAGTGGATGTTCGGCATCCACGTCGACATCACGGAACGCAAGCAACGCGACGAAGCCCTGCAGCGACTCAGCGCAGAGCTGAGCGAGCAGCACGAGTTGATGCGCGTCACCCTGCAATCCATTGGTGATGCGGTCATCACGACCGATGCCTCCGGCAGCGTGACCTGGCTGAACCCCGTTGCGGAACGCATGACCGGCTGGCTGGTCAGCGAGGCCAAGGGGCGGCCGCTGACGCAGGTCTTCCACATCGTCAACGAAGAAACCCGCGCCCTGACGGAGAACCCGGTCACGACCTGCCTGGCGCAGGGAAAGATCGTCGGCCTGGCCAACCACACGCTGCTGATCTCGCGCGACGGCACCGAGTTCGGCATCGAAGACTCGGCAGCGCCGATCCGCAACGCCGCCGGCGACATGCTGGGCGTCGTGCTGGTCTTCCACGACGTGTCAGAGCAGCGGCGCATGTCAGGCGAGATGACCTACCGCGCCACGCACGACGCCTTGACCGGCCTGGTGAACCGGGCCGAGTTCGAGGTCCGGCTGCTGCGTCTGCTGCACAAGTCGCATGAAGAGCAGAGTGAACATGCACTGCTGTACGTCGATCTGGACCAGTTCAAGCTCGTCAACGACGCCTGCGGCCACGCCATCGGCGATCAACTGCTGCAGCAGATGGGCAAGCTGTTTGGCGAAACCGTGCGCACGCGCGACACCCTGGCGCGGCTGGGCGGCGACGAGTTCGCGATCATTCTTGAGCATTGCACGGCGGATCAGGCGGCCCAGGTGGCCCAGAAGATCTGCGACCGCATGGACGACTTCCGGTTCATCCACGACGACCGCCGGTTCCGCATCGGCGCGAGCATCGGGCTGGTGCCCGTGGACAAGCGTTGGGCCAGCATTGCCGCCATCCTGCAGGCGGCGGACACCTCCTGCTACGCCGCCAAGGAGGCTGGCCGCAACCGCGTGCATGTCTGGTTTGATACCGACGTGGCCATGCGCGCCCGCCAGTTCGAGATGCAATGGACGTCACGCATCGAGCGTGCGCTGGACGATGACGGCTTCGTGCTGTTCGCACAGCGCATGCAGGGCCTGACAACGGCGCAGGAGGGCCTGCATGCCGAGGTGCTGCTGCGCATGAAGAATGAGGACGGCACCCTGACCCAGCCGGGCGCCTTCCTGCCTGCGGCGGAACGGTTCCATCTCGTCTCGCGCGTTGACCGCTGGGTGCTGAAACAGGCGGTGGACTGGATGGCGGCACTCCCGGACATCAGCATCATCGACACGCTGAGCGTCAACCTCTCGGGCCAGTCCGTGGGCGACCGGGCGTTTCATGCCTGGGCCAAAACCATGCTGCTGCAGGCCGGCTCCGACGTCTGCTCACGGCTTTGCCTGGAGATCACCGAGACGGCCACGGTCACGAACCTGGCCGACGCGGCCATCTTCATCGCCGCCGTTCGGGCTGCAGGCGTCAAGGTGGCGCTCGATGACTTCGGCGCGGGCGCCTCGTCCTTCGGTTATCTGAAGACCCTGCCGGTGGACTACCTCAAGATCGACGGCCAGTTCATCCGCGACCTGACGCAAGACCCGCTGGACGACGCCGCCGTGCGCTGCTTCACCGATGTGGCGAGGGTGGTGGGCGTCAAGACGGTCGCCGAATTTGTCGAACAACCCGACGTGCTGGCGCGACTGCGACAGATCGGTGTGGACTACGCCCAGGGCTACCTGATCCACCGCCCGGAGCCCATCGACATGCTGATCCAGGAAGCCCTGGTGCCGGCGTCCTGAGCCGACCGAGCAGGTCGCTCAAGCGCGCAGCCTGGACCGGGAAGGCCCCGGTCGGCAAAACGGGCTAGGCCGCCTGCGTGGCGGCTGCGCGGCTGGTCTCGGCGCACTGAAGCGCTGACAACACAGCCTCAACGGGCCAACCCATCTGGGCCGCCACGGTGTTGACGACCTCGGTGAGCCGGACAGGACCGGCCGTGACGGCCTTGGCCAGCACCGACAAGGCCAGGATGGGTCGGTGGGCCCGGTGCGCCGGAAGCCGCCATTCCATCTGGGCCGCCACATGATGGCGAACACTGTGCACCGCCGCCGGCGCCAGCCCCCAGGTCTCGCACATGGCGGCGCCCAGGGCATCGTGGCCCACACCAAACATCTCGTGCTCTCGGAAGATCAGGGCTTGATCGTCTTCGACCGAGGCCAAGAGTGCGCCATAACGCTCAGGTGCATGGCGCAGGAAGATCGCCTTGCCGCATTCCTCGAACAAGCCGGCCGAATGCGCGACCCAGGGGTCCACACACAAGGTGCCGCCCAGTTGGGTCATGGCCCTGGCCCGGGCAGAGGAACTTTCCCACAGCGCATCGAGTGCAACCGACCGCGGGAAGGCCGCGCGCAAGCCCATCTGCAAGGTGAGCGCGGCCACCTCTTGGGTGCCGAGGTAGGTCAGCGCATGCCGCACGGTCTGGACGTTGCCCGCGAACCCGAACAGCGAAGAATTGACCACTCGAAGGACGGACGCCGCCAGGCCCAGGTCTGACTCGATGATGGCGCTGACATCCGCTGCCTGGTGCGCGGGATTGGCCAGCAGACTCGTCAGTTCCTGGATGGCTTTCGGCTGCGTCGGGATCTGGATATTCAAGGCGTGAATCGTGGCATCAGCGGACATGGCAATCACCTTGGAACTGGATGGGTTGACGGCTTGCAGCGGGCGGCAAGGCCGATCAAACATCTGTATCGGCCGGTAACGACAACTCTTGAGCCCTGGGGCCATGCCCGCGTGCATGGCCTTGGCAGTTGGCGAAGAAGACATCAATCCGTCGCCAGCGACACGCACGCGCCGTCGAGGCCCGGATGCCGGAACTGGTAGCCGGTTGAGAGCGCGGCCGCAGGGGTGACCGCCTGACCTTCGAGCATCAGCGACAGCATCTCGCCGCCCAGCCAGCGCAGCGGGGCCGCCGGCACACGCAGCCAGGCGCGGCGGCCGTAAGCGGCAGCGAGCGAGGTGGCAAACGTCTGCTGGGTGGGGCACTGCGGCGCGACGGCATTGACGGCACCGGTGAGCGCGCTGGTGCTCAGGCTGTGGCGGATGAGGCCGACGGCGTCGTCCAGGTGCAACCATGGCGCTGGCTGGCGGCCCGTGCCCAGAATCGCGGCGAAGCCCAGCCGCGCCGCGAATGCCTGCAGGGGCCAGGCGCCGTCGCCCCGGCCCAGCACCACGCCCAGGCGCAAGCGCACCACGCGCACGCCGAGGCCCTCGGCGCGGCACGCCTCATGTTCCACGGCGATGCACAGGTCTGAGCCGAACTGCCCGGGGCGCGGTGGCGCCGTTTCGTCGAGCGGCACCGCACCTGCGCCGCTCATCGATGCCTGCTGCTCAGGCACGCCATACCAACCAACGGCCGAGGCGGCCACGAAGGTCGTCGGGCGCCGCTGAAGCCGGCGCATCAACGCCACCAGTGCGGTGGTGAGCTGCACGCGGCTGTTGATCAAGGTCTGCCGGCGCGAGGGGGTCCACGGCAGGCCGAGCACGCGTGCACCGGCCAGGTGGACGATCGCGTCGATCCGGGTCTCGGCGGGGATGGTGTCGAGGTGGTCGATCACCGTCACCTCAGGGCCGAGCAGGCCGCGTGCGCTCAGCAGGTCTCTTGAGAGCACGAACACGCGCCGTCCGTCGCGCACCAGGCTGGCCACCAGCGCGCGGCCGACGAAGCCGGTGCCGCCAGTGACGAGCACCGTGGGTCGTGCATCGGCCGGCAGGGGCATCACGCCGGAAGCGGCGCGCAGCCGGGCGCGAGCGGCGGCCTCGGCGGCCGGGGCCCGCGTGGCCCGCAAGGCCAGCACGTTGCGCACCGACCAGGCGAACACGCCCAAGGCGAAAGCGGTGAAGACCCACGAGACAGGTCCGCGCGACACCAGCACCAGCGCCGTGGGCTCTTGCACCCAGTCGGCCAGCACCGGCGTCACCAGACAGAGAAAGGCACCGTACATCGCGGTGAGCACGGTGTGCAGCAGGCGCTCCAGCGGAGGCAGGCGGCGCGTGCGGTCTTCTTCGAGGAAATCGGCGAGCGTGATCACCAGCTCAGCCACCAGCAGCGCGCCCAGCACCAGCGCCCACGCGCCGTGGCACTCCAGCCAGGCCACCACGATGAAGACGACCGCGTAGATGGCCTCGCGCGCCGCATGCAGCGCAAGCTCGTAACGGGCACCGAAGCGCTGCGGCAGACGGGCCTCCAGCTCGTGGTGCCAGAGATTGTCGAAGGCGCCGAGCAGGGCCTGCGTGGTGAGAACGAGGATCAGGGTGAGGGACATCTTGATGGCTCCAAGGTGAATGTTCAGATGCGACTTCCGCCGCCGTCACAGGCGGGTGGATCGACGAAGTCGCCGGTTTGATGGAAGGTGCGGCCCCAGAGCGGGTGGTCCATCGTCAGCGTGAAGCGGAAGCTGCCGGCGCCGAGGTCGGTGTGGGTGACCCGGCAGATGCCGGGCGTGAGGAACGCCGGAACCACGAAGCGGCGGCCACCGAGCACCAGCTCGTAGCGACGGCTCTCGAACACCAGGGCGCCGTCCTGCTCGAACACGGCCAGCGCCATGCCGAGGCCACCGTCGGTGCGCTCGAACAGCATGCCGTCGGGGCCTAGCTCCTTCGTCGATCGGACCAGCGAGGCCTCGCGGCCCGGCGCTTCGAAATGCCGCTCCCAGATCACACCGCCGTGGCCGTCGTCGCTGACCCGGACCACGGCCGGCACGTCATGGGCACGCATGGCGGTCAGCGGCGCGCCCACGAGGCGCGACAGGGCCGCGAAGCACAGGCCCACCCACGAGCATTCCAGCTTCGCCATCCGGCCCTCGTAAACCGCGTCTGCATGGCGGACCGCAAACCGGTGGCGCACGGCAGCCGGAAGACGGAACCACGCGGCGTCGCCCATCAGCGCGCGGATGTCGAGCGGCGCTGCCGCATCGGCGGCGGTGGCATGTGCATGGGCCTGCGCGGGCAAGGTGGGTGAGAGGAGCGGCATGGTGGCGATGGCGGTGAGTCCGGGGATGCCTCTCTCATCGCAGGTTCCAGGCCCGGCGCCTGAACGTTGCCAAGCCCTTGATTTCATTGGGAAACCAGTCGTGACCTGCATACGCCGGATACAGGTATTTCCGGCCACCTGTCAACGTCGTATACAGTTCCCGCCAATGCTTCTCCACGCCGTGCTTGCCTTCGCGCTGTTCGAGACGCTCGCTCTGGCGGTCGTGCTCAGCGTGTGGGCGGACCGTGTCGCGGGTGCCCGACTGCTGGTGACCTTCCTCCTGGGGGTGGGCGTCTGGGTCGTGGGCAACGAGCTGCCCAACTGGGTCGGGCCGCAGGTCGAGCGGCTCTCGATCGCGCTGATCTCCACGGCGCCGGTGGTCTCCGCGGTCTTCGTGCACTTCTGCGTGGTGTTCTGCCGCGTGCCTGTCTCCCGATCAGCGGTTGCAGCGGCGTATGCGCTGGGCGCTGTTTCCACGGGTCTCGCCTGGGTGCGCTCACCGGGCTACCTGATCAATGCGCCGCACTTCGGCTGGGTGGCCGTGCCGACCACCGTGGGTCTGATCGCCAGCGTGGCCTGGGTCGTGCTGGGCATCGCAGGCATCGCCGTGCTGCTGCATGCGTTCCTGCGCGCTCGCGAGCCCGATCGCAGCCAGATCGCGGCCGTCACGGCCTCGTGCGTCTGGGGCGCGCTGTGCCTGACCGGCTACCTGATGGCGGCCCTGCAATTGCCGATGACGCCGTGGCCCTTGTTCGGGCTGCCGGCCTACCTGCTGATCCTGGTCTACGGCATCCTGCGCTACCGCGTGTTCGTGGTGAACGCCTGGGCGCGCCGAGCGCTGGCGTGGACGCTGCTGCTGGCGCTTGGCCTGGTCGTTGTGGCGCTGCTGCCGCTGCTGCCCTTGCCGTTTGAATCGCGCTGGCTCGGCGGGCTGGCGGTGGCGGCGGCATGCCTGGCCTTGAACGGGCCGGTGCGCCGGGTTGCCGAGCGTTTGATCTTCCCGGGCGGCGAGGTGTCGGCGAGCGATCTGGCCCACTGGCGTGAGGCCTTGCAGCCCGCCGAAACACCGGACGAGCTCGCGCGCCTCGCCAGCCAGCTGATCGGCACACGCGTCGGGCTGGAGGTGAGCGTGGCGATCGGTGAGCCCACCGTCTCAACGCTGAGCGCCACCGGCGATGCCGCGCCTGCGCTGCATTGCCTGCGCGGGCCCGCCAGCTGGCGGTGCGAACTGCGCGGCTGGGACGCCGCACCGCCCGGCCCCCGGCAGGCTGCCGAGATGTTCGGCACCGTGCTGGCTGATGCCGCCGCACGCGTGGAACAGCTCGCCGCACTGTCGGCGCGCGAGCGCGAACGCCAGCTGCAGGCCCGACTCGCCGAACTCGGCTCGCTGGCGGCCACCGTGGCACATGACATCCGCAATCCACTGAACATCATCGCGATGGCCGTGGCCGGCACCCCCACCGAAACGCGGCGCGAGGTGGCCGAGCAAGTCGGGCGCATCTCGCACCTGACGTCCGACCTGCTCGACTACGCCAAGCCCTGGAAGATCACGCCGACGCGCATCGACCTGGGCGCACGCGTCCGCGCACTCGCCCTGCGCTGGCCCGCCGTTGAGCTCGGCCCGGGGCTGGATGCGCCTTTGTGGATCGTGGCCGATGGTCGTCGTGTCGACCAGGCTCTCACCAACTTGCTCGAGAACGCGAACGCGTCGACGGCGGTGCATGTCTTCATCGATGCGGACCAGGGCTCGGCCGAATCGCCGGGCACTGTTCGCCTGCACGTGTGTGACGACGGCCCTGGCGTGCCAGACGAGATTCGGGCCCGCCTGTTTGAGCCCTTCGCCTCGCGCAGCCCGGGTGGCACGGGGCTGGGCCTGGCGATCGTCGCGCGCATCCTGGCAGCCCATGGCGGCACCGCAGCGCTGACGGCGCGTGCGCCCTGGTCCACCTGCTTCACGCTCACCTTCCCCGCCCCCTCGCCATGACCGCCGCCCCACCCGCGACCGCGCCTGATCCGTCCGCCACCGAGACCGGGGATCTCCTGCTCGTCGACGACGAGCCCGCCTTTCAGCGCCTCGGTGGCAACTACCTGCGGGGTCTGGGCCACGTGGTCACGGTGGCCGGTGACGGCGAACAGGCCTGGGCCGCGTTCGAGCGCCGCCGGCCTGAGCTGGTGCTGCTGGACCTGGCCATGCCGCCGACCATGGACCCCGAGGCCGGCCTGGCGCTGATCACGCGCTTTGCTGCCGTGCCGGTCGTCGTGCTGACCGGGCATGGCGACCATGAGTTGGCGCTCCGCGCCATCGAGGCCGGTGCGTGGGACTTCCTCACCAAGCCGATGGACCCCGACATGCTGCGCGTCGTCATCGCGCGGGCGCTGCGCAAGAGCCGGCTTGATGCCGAGGTGCGCAGGCTGCGTGCGGCAGCGTCGGTCGACGACCTCGGCATGGTCGGCCAGAGCGCCGCCATCAACGGGCTGCGGGCGATGGTGCGGCGCGTCGGGCCGACGCAGGTCAGCGTGCTCGTGCTTGGCCCCACCGGCACGGGCAAAGAGCTGGTTGCGCGGGCATTGCACGCCTGCAGCCGCTGCGCAGACGGGCCGTTCGTGGCGATCCATTGCGGCGCGCTGTCGGCCGAGCTGCTTGAGAGCGAGCTGTTTGGCCATCTGCGCGGCAGCTTCACCGGCGCCTACCGCGACCAACCGGGCCTGGTGGAAGCCGCCGACGGTGGCACCCTGTTCCTCGACGAGATCGGCGAGATGCCGCTGTCGATGCAGGTCAAGCTGCTGCGCTTCCTGCAGGAAGGCACCTTCGTTCCCGTGGGCGGCCGACAGCAGAAGCAGGCCCGCACGCGGGTGATCGGGGCCACCCACCGCGACCTCGAAGCGATGGTGCGCGAAGGCACCTTTCGCGAAGACCTGTTCTATCGCCTGAAGGGTGTCGTGCTGCGCACGCCCGGCCTCGAAGAACGCCCGGCCGACGTGCCGGTGCTGGCGTCGCGATTCCTGCAGCGCGTCGCCCCGGATGCCGGCTTCGCGCCAGACGCGCTCGCCTGGTTGATGGCGCGGCGCTGGCCCGGCAATGTGCGCGAGCTGCGCGCCGTGGTGGAGTCGGCCGGTGCGCTGATCCTGCCGGGCCACGCCGTGGTGGATGCCGCGCTCATGCGCCTGGCCAGTGGCGAGGCCTTTGCCGAGGGTGTGGATGCTGGTGGCCTGTTGCAGCGTGACGAAACAAGTGCTGCGTCGGACGACGACAGCATGGGCGCACTGGACGCAGCCGTGAACGAGCTGGAGCGCCGCCTGCTGCGCGATGCGATGGCCTCATCGCACGGCAACCAGTCGGAGGCCGCGCGCAGGCTGGGCATCTCACGGGTCGGCTTGATCAAGAAGCTGGCGAGGCTGGGGCTGCGCTGAGGCGTGGCCGCATGTCTGGCCGCATGTCTGGCCGAATGCGCGCCACCCGACGACGGTGACTGCCCTCAAAACTAGGGGGGCGCCTGCTCATGCCGGCGATATCGGAGTTCGCCTCAGTAGACTGCCCGCGCATTCCGCCGTGGTGAAGTGACGTGCAGTGACGCGCAGTGACGCCCGTGGTGGAAAACATGAACAGGAGGAAAAACACCATGCGCGGATTCAGAACCTGGGGGCTGGCATTGCTGCTGGCCGCACAAGCCCCTTCCCTGTGGGCGGCCACGACCGGACTGAAGTACATCAGCACCAGCGGCGACTACATCGGTCAGGGCCTGAGCCAGACCCTGACCGCCCCGGCTGCCACCGTCACCGCCTCTGGCGGCGAGCGGGACGCCCACCTCAGCGTGACCGACCCCAACAACTGGTGGTACCTGGACTTTGCCGCCCCCGTTGGCGGCAAGCTGGCCCCCGGCAGCTATGCCAACGCCGCCCGTTACCCCTTCAACTCCCCGCTGGGATCGGGCCTGAGCATGAGCGGCAATGGCCGAGGTTGCAACACGCTGCTGGGCTGGTTCAAGGTGCTGGAATACCAGCGCGACAGCGACGGCAAGGTCTCCAAACTGGCGATCGACTTCCTGCAGAAGTGCGAGGTCAGCGGCCCACCGCTGTATGGTGCGGTGCGCTACAACAGCAAATTCGCGCTGACCGTGCCCGACGTGGCCGCCATTGCAGGGGCTGACTTTGGCCTGATCGCCGGCGAAGTGGGCACGCTGGACGGCAGCCAGTCGTTCGGCCGCAAGAAGGGCCGCCTGACCTACCAATGGACGCAGCTGGATGGCCCGGCCGTGACGCTCAGCAGCACCACCGTCAGCCAACCCAGTTTCACCGCCCCGACCGTGCCACTGTCGGGCGCCAGTTTGCGCTTTCAGCTGACGGTGACGGACAAGGTCGGCGTGGTGGCCACCGATGACGTGGTGGTGGTGGTGCAAAGCCCGGACGCCCCGCGCACCGAGATCAGCTTCCATGGCGACAAGGGTGACTACATCACCGGCGGCCGCAGCTACAAGTTCAGCCCCAACAATGCCTCGATCGGGTTCTCACGCAATTTTTCCGGCGGCGTGAGCGCATCGGTGTCGGGTGACAGCTGGTGGTACTTCGACACCGCCACCCCCACCGGCACGTCCTACAAAAGGGGCACCTACAAGAATGCCCAGCGCTTCCCGTTCCAGGACGCCACCTCGCCTGGCCTGAGCCTGTACGGCGACGGCCGGGGTTGCAACACGCTGAGCGGCAAGTTCACCGTGAACCAGCTCAAGTTCGACAGCTCGGGCAACCCCACCAAGCTGGACATCACCTTCGAGCAGCATTGCGAAGGTGGCCAGCCGGCTGCCTACGGCCAGGTGCTGCTGAATGCGGTGCCGGCTGCCACGCTGGCCCAACAACTGCGCGCGGCCCGCCAGCGATATGCGAGCCAAGCGGAGTAAGGGCTTGTCGGCAGATTGGCAGACCATGCCCGCAGCCGTGGGCAGCGATGCGCAGGTGTCGCACCGCCCCTTGCGTTGAGATTGGTGCACCCTTCCCCGCTGATGTCAGCGGGGAAGGAGTGGCGCCACAAACGTCTTGCCGACCTTCAGATTCTCGTGGGCCAGCTGACGCATTTCCGGCGACAGCGGCGCTGGCAGATCCTCGTTCATGGCAGCCAGCCAGAACCGCTCAGCCGCCTTGGCCGCACAGGCCCACACCTCGGGTTGGGCGCCGATGGTGCCGACCTTGGGCTCGATGGGCGCCAGGTCTGGGTCCACACCACCGCCCAGCGAGGCGTAGCGCATCGGCAAGATGTCGTACGCGGGCGCCACGCCTTGGTACTCACCGTCTTCCCGGATGAGCAGCGAGATGTTCTCGAAATGTCGGTCGTTGTTGCCGATGAGCTCGCTGAAGGCGGCCATGACATCGATGTTCCTGGCGTCTTCGGCAGTGAGGTAGCGGGCTTGTTCGCAACGTGCGGCGAACTCGGACCAGGAGTCCCGCATCCCGAAGAACTCGTCGTCGACGGAGCCCGCTGACAGCATGCCGACCCGGCCATTCAAGCCGATGCGGTCGAAGCGCTGTACTTCCAGAAAGACATAGCCGCCTCCTGCAAGCAACTGCGTACTGCTCGCGGGCACGCCAACGTCGGCCAGTGAGCGCAGCGCCAGGTGCTCGAGCGGGAGGAGCTCGGCCATGCGGCTGCCGAGCTTGGCAAACTTGACGATGACGTGCCCGGCACCCTCCGTCAGCCAGAGGAACTTGGGCTGCTCGCCACCGGCACTGGAGCCATAAGCAGCCCCCCTCAAAGCGGTGGCCATCCCGACGTAGTGATCGAGCCGCTGTTCGGCCGGCGTGGGCTGGATGGCCCGGAAGGCCAACTCCCTTTCAAGGGGGGCACTGCCAAAGATCAGGTTGCCGGGCAGGTTCAGGCCTTGTGTGAAAAGGTAGGCCACCCGGTGGTCGTCGTTCCAGTCTCTGAGGCTGGTCGGGAAGGGCTGGCTTCTCGCGGCCTCGTGTGCCAGTTGCCGCCCCAGGAAGCCGGAGGGCGCGGCGAAGAGCATGTACGGCGGCAAGCCTTCATAGAGGCGCGTCACGTCGCCGATCCGCTCGACAGTGGCGCCACCAGCCAGGAACTCAAGCTCGGCAAACGGCGCAATGTGGCCATCGCGCATGTGGCGGTGGATGCGCTGGCGCGCACCCAGGCCCAATGGAAGCTGACGCAGAAGCCCGTACATCGGCGTGCGAACCCCGGTCACACGGAAACTTGTCACCGTCTGCGATAGACCTTGAATAGTTCGGGAGAGCGTAGGCTGGCTGATGCCGAGCGCTGAAATGAGTTGCGCAGCATTGCGAACTCCAGACTGAAGCTGACGCTCGATCTCCTGAGAGAGTTCGACTTTTGATCGAGAGTTGACAGCGCTCACTTGAATTTCTCGTGAATAGTTCAAGAATCATACGCCTGCGCATTGGCTGCGTCTGAAAGACGCAGCATTCGCCCGGCTGGCTGGCCGAAGCAGGTGCTCCAGAATGCAGGCGCGCGGTCTTGTCAAACGTGACGCGCTCCAACTGCACCGCACCCCATACCTCGCCGCCTCGCCATCCCATTGCGCCTGCCGCAAGCTCTGCTGACCTGCCTGCTGGGCTGCCTGCTCATCGCCTGCGCAGCGGTTGGTGATTCGGCCACGCCCGCGCCGCTCACCCCACCCCCACCCCCACCCCCAGCCGCAACCTACGTCTACGCCGGCACGGTCGAACGCAACCAGCTTGTCGCATCTCGCATCACCGGCATCAGCTACCCGTATCACGTCTACCTGCCCGAGGGTTATGCCAGCTCCGGGCGGCGCTATCCGGTGATCTATGCCACCGATGGACAGTGGAGTTTCAGGTCGTTCTCGCGGATGCTGGACCAGCGGCGCAAGGCGGCGATCCTGATCAGCATCGAGCAAGGTGGGCCGAACCGGCGTGAGGTGGATTACGCACCCGAGGGGGCGCCGGCTTACGCTCGCTTTCTGCGGGAGGAGTTGGCGCCGCAGGTCGAGGCGCATTACCGCACCACTGGCCCGCGCACCTTCGTCGGCACGTCTTATGGCGCGCTGCTGGGCGCCGTGCTGTTGAGCCATGAAGACGCCCATCAACCCTTCTTCAGCAACTACCTGCTGTTCGACGGCTCGTTTTGGGCGCTGACCGACACCAACCTCCACGATGAAGCGGTGCGCTTCGCCGCGAACCCGCGCCTGCCCGTGAAGCTGATCCTGACCACAGCCAACGCGCCGGGGAATGCGGACGATGTGATGGCCTTCGAGGCGCGCTACAAGAGCCGCGCTTACGACGGGCTGGTCATCCAGCGCAAGGATTTCAACCTGGCCCACAACGATGTGGGCCGTCCGTCGTTCGAGTGGGCCATCGATCTGATCGACTAGCGGCCATTGGCCTGTGCGGCCCCGCCCCCGTCCCGCCACCGTTTGTGCAAACGGCCCACCACTCCGCCTACCGCCCCATGCGCACTGACCAGCGCAATGCCGCCCAGCACCAACGCGCTGCCGGCCACGAAAGGCGGCGTGAGTGATTCACCCAGCAACCACACGCCCAGCACCACACCGAACAGCGGCGTGAGGAACGAGAACACGCCCAGCTGTGAAGCCAGGTAGCGGCGCAACAGCCAGAACCACGCGAGGAAGCTGGCGAACGACACGATGAGCGCCTGGAAGGCCAGGTGGGCCCACACCACCGGCACGTGCTCGAAGTGCACCTGCCCGGTGAACACGGCCACCGGCAGCAGCAGCACGAAGGCGCCCAGCAATTGGTAGAGCAGGGTTTCAGTGGCGGGCGCCTGGGCCAGGTTCGAGCAGCGGATGGTGATGGTGGTGGCGCCCCAGGCTGCGCCAGCCAGCAGCGCCAGCGCATCGCCCAGCAGGCTTTGTGCGGCACTGGCGCTGCCCGCCCCGCCACCGTGTGAACCGGTTTGAACACCGGCCATCACATCACCCCCCAGAAACGCCAGCGTGATGCCGCCAAAGGCCAGGCCGATGCCGGACCACTGCACCACGTTCAGTCGTTCGGCCGGCAGCTTCCAGTGCAGGCCCAGGGCTGCAAACAACGGGGCGGTGTAGAGAAACACGACGACGTGCGAGGCCTGGGTGAGGTTGAGGGCGGCCGTCACCAGCAGATATTCGAGTGCAAACAGCCCGCCGGCCAAGGCACCGGCCGGCCAGCGGCTGCGCGCCGGCACCTCGGCGCGGCGCGCCATCAATGCAGCCAGCAGCACAACGCCGATGAGCGAGCGCAGCGCCACCAGCAGCATCGGGCTGGCCTGCCCGGCCACGGCCTTCAGGGAGATTTGCTGCAGGCTCCACAGCACGCACAGCAGCGTCATCACGGCCACGGCGCGGGCATCAAGCGGGCCGGGAGAGGCCGGCTGCAGGGTGGATGTTTGCAAGGTCATGGCACCACTGTGCCGCGCGCCATGCCAGCTGGAAAGCGGATAATTCTGCTGTCTGCCATTCGATTATCGAAACCATGCAAGACCTGCAGCTGGACTGGATGAAGAGCTTCGTGGCGGCGGTGGATGCCGGCTCGCTGTCGGGCGCGGCCCATGAGGTGCACCGCTCGCAGTCGGCCATCAGCATGCAGCTGAAGAAGCTGGAAGAGGCGACTGGCTGCACGCTGCTGCTGCGCGGGCCGCGCCAGTTGCAGCTCACGCACAACGGGCAGGTGCTGCTGGGCTATGCCCGCCGCATGCTGGACCTGCACGCCGAAGCCCAGGCGGCGCTGCAGGGCGAGGCCATTTCCGGCCTGGTGCGGCTGGGCGTGCCCGACGACTACGCCAGCCGCTACATCACCCCGGTGCTGAAGCGCTTCGCGCCGCGCCATGGCGGGGTCGAGATTCAACTCGACTGCGAGCAATCCACCTCGCTGATTCCACGCGTGGCCAGTGGCGACCTGGACCTGGCGCTGGTGTCGCGTGACCACGCCCGGCGCGGCACCTTGCTGTTCCATGAACCGATGGTGTGGGTGGGCTCACCGCAGTTTGATGTGTGGCACCGCAACCCGCTGCCGATTGCCGTGTATGAAGCGGCCAGCCTGGGGCGGCGCAGCGCCATCAACTCGCTGGCGGCCCAGGGGCGGCCCTACAAGGTGGTCTACAACAGCTCCAGCCTGGCGGGGCAGATTGCGGCGGTAGAAAGTGGTTTGGCGGTCGCTGCACTCACGCAGTGCAGCACACCGGCGCACTTGCAGGTGCTGGGGATGGAGCACGGCCTTGGGCCGCTGGAGCCGATGCAGGTGGCGGTTTATCGCAGCCGGGCGTCCGCGGGCTCGAAGGCGGTCGACAGCCTGCACCGGATGCTGCTGCAGACGCTGCGCGCGGACGGTGTGGGCGGCGCAGGTGGGGCCAGCAGCGCAGGCGGATTCACACCGCCACGGCCTGCATCATCATGAGCACGTCGGCTTCGCCGTCTGACAGATCGACGTGCACGTAGAAGGCCTTCACGGCCGAGCCATTGCCATCCATCCACAGGCGCCGGGTGTAGCGCTGCAGCAAGCCGCCCACCAGCGACTCGAAGGACTGTGCAGCCAGCGCCACCTCCACCACCTGCAGGTGGCAGGGTCCGCCGATCAAGGTTGTTTTCATGGCCCCGTAGATTCCTGATTCCTGAAAGCTTGCTATCGATTGCAACAAAGTTTCAGGAAGCCGAGGCCACGAAAAACCCTGAGATCACGCTGGTGCATCGTGCACTGCGCTGGTGACGGTGTGTCGAATTGGCGCAGCGGGTGCTGGCGATGGCCGCCAAAGCCGGGTCAAAGCGAGACAAAAACAGTTCAAAACCACCATCAAGGCCGCAGCGCCAGCCACCACGGGGGTCACCGGGGCCAGGTGCAGCAGGTCTCGCAGCACGGGCACGCTGAGTGCCAGCACCAGCAGGGCCACCACCGCACCGGCCATCGGCCACAGCCAGGGGTTGCCGCCGCGCAGGCTGGGCCACCAGCCGCGGTCAGGCTGGCGGTTGGCCACCACCAGCAGCCACACGCTGCTCAGCAGGGCCACCACCACGGCGCCGCGGCTGGCGGCCTCCGGCACGCCCAGCGGCCCTTGCAGCACCGCAAAGCCGGCCAGCAGCACCAGCGCCAGCCCACTGCCCTGCAAGGCCCCGGCCCACAGGTTGCCGGACGAAAACGGCGACACGCCCGGCGCACGGGGCGGGCGCTGCATCACGCCGTCGGCCGGGGGCTCGGCCTCAAACACCACCGAGCAGGCGGGGTCGATCAGCAACTCCAGCAGCACGATGTGCGCAGGCAGCAGCAGCGCCGGCCAGTGCATCAGCGCCGGCAGCAAGGCCAGACCGACAATGGGCACGTGCACGGCAAAGGTGAAGCGGCTGGCCTTGTCGATGTTGTCGAAGATGCGGCGCCCCTGGCGTATGGCCGCCACGATGCGCGCGAAGCTGTCGTCCAACAGCACCAGCGCCGAGGCCTCCCGGGCCACGTCGGTGCCGCGCAGGCCCATGGCGATGCCCACATCGGCGGCCTTCAGCGCCGGGGCGTCGTTCACGCCGTCGCCCGTCATGGCCACCACCGCGCCGCCGGCCTGCAGGCAGCGCACCAGCCGCAGCTTGTGGGCGGGTTGCAGCCGCGCGCACACGTCGGTGCGCGCCATGCGGGTGGTGAGGTCGGCATCAGACAGCGTGTCGATCTGTGCGCCGGTCAGCACCTCGGGCCGGTCGGTCAGGCCCACCTGGGTCGCAATGGCGCTGGCGGTGGCGGGGTGGTCGCCCGTCAGCATGATGACGCGCACGCCGGCACCGCGGCATTCGGCCAGGGCGGCGGGCACGTCGTCGCGGGGCGGGTCAGCCAGGGCGACGAGGCCAAGCCATTGCAGGCCCAGGTCGGCCTGGCTGGCGGGCCAATCGGGTGGCGTGGATGCTGCGCCCTCCCCGGGCGGCCAGTGCCCACCCGCCACGCCAAGCACGCGCCAGCCCAGGCCGGCCATCGATGCCACTTGCGAGCGCAAGTGCACGCGCTGGGGTTCGGTCAAGCGGCACAAATCAGCCACTGCTTCCGGCGCACCCTTGCAGGCCAGCCACTGGCGCTGATCCGGCCCCTGGTGCACCTGCGTCATCGCCAGCAGGCCGGGGGCCAGCGCGTAGGCGTGCAGCGGCACGGCGGCGTTCACCCAAGCGGGCAGGCCATGCGCAGGCGCTGAGCCGCACGCACGCAAGGCCTGCTCCATCGGGTCAAACGGGCGGGGCGGCGTGGCCAGCACCGCGGCCTGCAACACCGCCACCAGGTCAGGCGGCAGCGGTGCACCGTCGGTCAGCGGCAGTGGCTCACCGGCGGCGGCCAGGGCCACCACGGCCATCTGGTTGCGGGTCAGGGTGCCGGTCTTGTCCACGGCCAGCACGGTGATGGCGCCCAGCGCTTCGACCGCGGTGGAACGGCGGGTCAGCACCTTCTGCCCCGCCAGCCGCCATGCACCCAAAGCGAGGAACACCGTCAGGATGACCGGGATCTCTTCCGGCAGGATGGCCATGGCCAACGCAATGCCCGAGAGCAGGCTGTCGAGCAGCGGCCGGCCGTCCCACCAGACGCCCAGCAGCACCAGCGCCGCCGACAGACCCACCGCCACCACACCCAGCTGGCGCACCAGCTTGCGCGAGGCCTGCTGCAGCTGCGAAGGTGGCTCCACCGTGGCGTTCAAGGCCCCGCCAATGCGGCCGACGGCCGTGTTGGCGGCCACCTCCGTCACGCGGGCACCGCCGTGGCCGCGCGTGACCACGGTGCTGGCAAACACCATCACGACGGGGGCGTCGGCCTTGCCGTCGGGCTGGCCGGTGGCGGGTTGCTTTTCCACCGGCAAGGCTTCGCCGGTGAGCAGTGATTCATCCAGGCTCACGCTGCCCGAACACAGCTCGGCATCTGCAGCGACGCGGTCACCTTCCTGCAGCACCAGCCAGTCGCCCACCACCACGTCGGTGCCGGGCACGCGCACGGCCACGCCGTCACGTTGCACCAGCGCCTTGGGCGCAGACAAATCACGCAGCGCCTCCAGCGCCCGCTGGGTGCGGCCTTCCTGCACCAGCGTCAGGGCGATCACGGCCAGCACGAAAGCCAACAGGAACAGCGCCTCACCGCGGCTGCCCAGCACCAGGTAAATGCCACCAGCGGTGAGCAGCATGAGGAACATCGGCTCGGTCAGCACCTTGCGCACCACCACCCAGCGTGAAGCGGGCTGGTTGGCGGGCAGCAGGTTGGGGCCGTCACGCGACAGGCGCGAGGCGGCTTCGGCGGCGGTCAGGCCCTGGGGCGTTGCGGGGATGTTGCTGGCCTTCTCGGCCGCATCTTCGGCTGGGGGAGCGGCCGATGAGGCGGGTCGTTCGGGAAAGGGAATGGCAGCGGACATGAGGCGAACTCCGGACAGCCGCGCAGCACCAACATGGCACCCACCCTGCCCGTGCAGCCTGAGGGCACCTGCCCGTGTTGTCGGTGCGGCGCAAGACGAAGGGCAGCGGGTTGGCCCGATTGCCGCCAGACGGGCTGGGCGGTACAGTCATAAACAACAACGTACACAATTACCCACCCATGACCGACACCCTGCTGCAACTTGCCAACCACCCCTTCAGCGCCCCCTTGGTGCGCGCGCTGGGCCTGCCCCAGCCGAAGGTGCTGCGCCGCAGCCAGGGCGCATTCCTGCCGAAGGAGTTGGCCGGCCGAGCCACGCTGCTATTGGCTGCCCCGGGTGGTTTGGCCGAGGCAGCTTGCCGCGCCGCCCTGGCTGACTTGGGCGCTCAAGCCGCCACCACCGGCCCCCTGCACGCCTTGGTGATCGACCTGACCGGCCTGGCCAGCGTGGACGACCTGAACTACCTGCACGGCACGGCGCGCGCAGCCATCGGCCAAATGGCGGCTGGCGCCCGCGTGCTGCTGCTGGCCAGCGCCGATGCGCCGGGTGTGGAAGCCGCTGCCGGCGCCCGCGCAGTGGAAGGCTTCACCCGTGCGCTGGCCAAGGAAGTGGGCCGGCGCGGTGCCACGGCCAACCTGCTGTACCTGCCGGCCGAGGTGGCGAGCAGCGCTGCCAATCTGACGGGTGCGCTGGCGTTTTTCTGCAGTGACCGATCGGCGTATGTGTCGGGCCAGGCACTGCGCTTGCAGCCCGGCCGCGGCCTGGCATCGCCCGTGCAGCCCGGTGGTGCGTTTGCGGGCAAGACGGCCGTGGTGACCGGCGCGGCGGGTGGCATTGGGGCGGCCACGGCGCGGCGCCTGGCCGCCGACGGCGCGCACGTGCTGTGCGTGGATGTGCCGCAAGCCCAGGCGGCACTGAGCAGCCTGGCTGCAGAGTTGAATGGCCAGGCGCTGGCACTCGACATCACCGCCGCCGACGCCGGCGCACAGCTGGTGGCTGCCACCACCACAGCGGCCACCTCCGGGATCGACATCCTGATCCACAACGCCGGCATCACCCGTGACCGCACGCTGCAGCGCATGAGCGACGCCGAATGGCACAGCGTGATGAACGTGAACCTGCGCGCCGTGATCAACATCGACCGCGCACTTGACGCCGCTGGCGCCCTGAACGCCAACGCCCGCGAGGTGTGCCTGGCCTCCATCAGCGGCATTGCCGGCAATGCGGGCCAAACCAACTACAGCGCGTCCAAGGCGGCGCTGATCGGCTATGTGCAGGCCCGCTCGGTGGCCTTGCAGGCCCGAGGCATCACCGTGAATGCGGTGGCGCCGGGCTTCATCGAAACCGCGATGACCGGCCGCATGCCGATGATGATCCGCGAAGCGGGCCGGCGCCTGAATGCGCTGTCGCAAGGCGGGCAGCCGGGTGACGTGGCCGAGGCGATCGCCTTCCTGGCACGCGGCGATGCCAGCGGTGTCTCGGGCCAGACCTTGCGGGTGTGCGGCCAGTCGCTGCTGGGGGCCTGAGGTGACGCCGCGCCCGTTGCCGCGTGGCCAGCACGGCCTGCCCGCCGAGGTGGTGGTGGTGTCGCAGCGCAACCGCATCATTGAAGGCACCGCGCGTGCGGTGGCCCAGCACGGCTACGCCCACACCACGGTGGCGCACATCATTGCGCTGGCTGGGGTGTCGCGCACCACGTTCTACCAACTGTTCAAGGACAAGGAAGCCTGCTTCCTGTGGTGCTTCGACGCGCTGGCAGAAGCCCACTTCCACACCGTGGCCGCCGCGCTGGCCGAACCCGCGCCCCACCCCACCCGCCTGCTGGCCGCCCTGCACGCCTACATGGCGCGGGTAGACGCCGATGCCGGCCTGGCCAGCGCCTTCATCGGCGAAGCCGAAGGCGCCACGCCGGCCATCCGCAGCGCGTACTCAAGCGCACGCCAGCGGCTGGAAGACGCCCTCGCCCAGTGGCTGAAAGACGTGCGCCACGCCCACCCCGAACTGCCCGACACCGGCCCCACCACCATCGAGCTGGTGAACACCGCCATCGGCGGGCTGGTGGTGGCCCGGGCGCGCAGCGGTGAGCCCCTGCTGCCGCTGGTGCCCGAGATGGCTGCGTTCGTGTTTGGTGCCATCGGCGCATGGCGCTGGGCTGAACACGCCCGGGCAATGGATGCCCCAGCCGATTGACCGCGCCTATCGGCTGAATTGGGTTTATTGCTTTGCGCTATTTGGCACCAGTCCCTAGACTGCCTTCACTCGCCACCCATCCGACGACCAAGGAGACTGCCATGTCGAACGAAGCCAAATGCCCTTTCCCCCACGGCGCTGCCCGCCAGCACACCACCGCCGGTGGCCCTGGCAATGCCGATTGGTGGCCGAACCAGTTGAATCTGAAGATCCTTCACCAGCAAGGCGCCGCCACCAGCCCGATGGACGCCGGCTTTGATTACGCCGCCGCTTTCAAGCAGCTGGACCTGAACGCCGTGGTCGCTGACCTGAAGGCGCTGATGACCGATTCGCAAGACTGGTGGCCGGCCGACTACGGCCACTACGGCCCGTTCTTCGTGCGCATGGCCTGGCACGCTGCCGGCACCTACCGCGTGGCCGATGGCCGCGGCGGTGCAGGCACCGGCGCGCAGCGCTTCGCCCCGCTGAACAGCTGGCCCGACAACGGCAACCTCGACAAGGCCCGCCGCCTGCTGTGGCCGATCAAGCAGAAGTACGGCCGGAACCTTTCCTGGGCCGACCTGATGGTGCTGGCAGGCACCGTGGCGATCGACAGCATGGGCCTGGAGACCTTCGGCTTTGCCGGTGGCCGCGCCGACATCTACGAGCCGGAAGAAGACATCTACTGGGGCCCGGAAGGCAAGTGGCTGGCCGACGAGCGTTACAGCGGTGACCGTGACCTGGCCAACCCGCTGGCCGCCGTGCAGATGGGCCTGATCTACGTGAACCCGGAAGGCCCGAACGGCAACCCGGACCCGCTGGCGTCGGCCCGCGACATCCGCGAAACCTTCGCCCGCATGGCGATGGACGACGAAGAGACCGTGGCCCTGGTGGCCGGCGGCCACACCTTCGGCAAGAGCCACGGCGCCGGTGACCCGGCCCATGTCGGCCCCGAACCCGAAGGCGCGAGCGTGGAAGAGCAAGGCCTGGGCTGGGCCAACAGCTTCGGCAGCGGCAAGGGTGAGCACACCATCACCAGCGGCATTGAAGGCGCCTGGACGACCAATCCGATCCAGTGGGACAACAACTACTTCGACAACCTGTTTGGCTACGAGTGGGTGCTGACGAAGAGCCCGGCCGGTGCCCACCAGTGGACGCCGAAGGACGCGGCCGCCGCCAACACCGTGCCCGATGCGCACAACCCCGCCAAGCGCCACGCGCCGATGATGACCACCGCCGACATGGCGCTGCGCATCGATCCGGCCTACGAGAAGATCTCGCGCCACTACCACCAGAACCCGCAGGCCTTTGCCGATGCCTTCGCCCGCGCCTGGTTCAAGCTGACCCACCGCGACATGGGCCCGGTGGCCCGTTACCTTGGCCCCCTGGTGCCAAGCGAAGTGCTGGTCTGGCAAGACCCGGTGCCGGCGGTTGACCACGCCCTGATCGACGCCGCTGACCAGGCTGCCCTGAAGGCGCAGTTGCTGGCCTCGGGCCTGAGCATCAGCCAGCTGGTGAGCACGGCCTGGGCCTCGGCTTCCACCTTCCGCGGCAGCGACAAGCGCGGCGGCGCCAACGGTGCCCGCATCCGCCTGGCCCCGCAGAAGGATTGGGCCGTGAACCAGCCCGCCGAGCTGGCCCAGGTGCTGCCGGTGTTCGAGGCTGTGCAGGCCAAGTTCAATGCGGCGCAAACCACGGGCAAGCGTGTGTCCATGGCTGACCTGATCGTGCTGGGTGGCCACGCTGGCGTTGAAGCAGCGGCCAAGGCCGCAGGCCAAGTGGTGGTGGTGCCGTTCCATCCGGGCCGCACCGATGCCACGCAAGCACAGACGGACGTTGCTTCGTTCGCCGTGCTGGAGCCGCAGGCCGATGGCTTCCGCAACTACCTGCGCCCCGGCACCCGCGTGCCAGCCGCCGAGTTGCTGATCGACAAGGCCCAGCTGCTGAGCTTGAGCGCACCGGAGATGACGGTGCTGGTGGGCGGCCTGCGTGTGCTGGGTGCCAACGTGGGCGGCACCGCACACGGCGTGTTCACCCAGCGCCCGCAAGTGCTGAGCAACGACTTCTTCGTGAACCTGCTCGACATGGGCACGAAGTGGCAACGTACCGCCAGCCAACCCGACGTGCTGGAAGGCACCGACCGCAGCACCGGCCAGGTCAAGTGGACGGCCACGGTGGTGGACCTGGTCTTCGGCTCCAACTCGCAACTGCGCAGCCTGGCCGAGGTGTACGCCAGCAGCGACGCACAAGGTGACTTCGTGCAGGCCTTCGTGAAGGCCTGGGCCAAGGTGATGGACCTGGACCGGTTTGATCTGCGCTGAGTAAAGCCTGTGCCCCCCATACCTGTGGGGGGCGCAGGTTCCTTTCTCGCGCTTTCTCGCGTTTTCCTGCGCTGAAAACCTAAACTCAATCGGACTGCGCCGGGGCCTTGCTCCGGCGCAGTTTTTTGCGTTGTGCGCCTGCATGACGATCGGCTTCTTTGGCCCCACCCTCTGCACCCCCGCCATGACCCAACCTGCCCCCCTTCGCCGCCCCGCCACCTTGCTGGCCTTGATCCTCAGCGGCCTGATGGCGGCGGCAGCACACGCGGCCCCCACCTACGTGGCGACGTTGCTGGACACGCCGGCCGCAGACAACTGCTACCTGAATGATGTGAACGAGAAGGGCCAGGTGGTGGGGGCGTGCATCTCGGCAGAGACCGGTGGCTACACGGCTTATGCGACGACCGCCAAGGGCAAGCGCACCAACGCGGTGGGCTTGCTCACTGGCACACAGAGCTGGACCAACGGCATCAACGACGCAGGCGTGATGGTGGGCGACGCCACCATCGAGGGCGACGCCATCAGTCACGGCTGGATCAAAACGCCGGACGGCGCGATGATCGACCTGGGCACTTTGGGTGGTGACAACAGCATCGCGGTGGACATCAACAACAAGGGCCTGATCGTTGGCTTCTCGCAGGTGGATGCCAGCAGTGTGTTTGCCGGCTTCG
The DNA here is from genome assembly GCA_002255925.1 of Burkholderiales bacterium PBB6. Classification (GTDB taxonomy): domain Bacteria; phylum Pseudomonadota; class Gammaproteobacteria; order Burkholderiales; family Burkholderiaceae_C; genus Ideonella; species Ideonella margarita. The sequence continues at coordinate 78,913 of NKIH01000005.1, forward strand.
TGATCCAGCCCGGCACGACGGCGCTGGTGCGCATCAAGTCACTGGGCGGCAGCTTTACACGGCTGACCACGTCCAACCTCAAGGGCGTGGTGATTGGATCGTCCCAACTGCCGGGCGACCTCGAAACCCGCGCGTTCTATAGCCGCCCTCCGTACAACAAGCCCGTGATGCTGGACAGTCTGGGTGGCCCCAACAGCGCGGCCCAGGCCATCAATGACCAAGGCACCATCGTCGGCTCCACGCAGGTGGCGGTCAGCAAGCTGCGCCGCGCCTACAAGGCCCAGGTGGGCTCCAACGCCATCACCGAATTGCCCACCCCGGCCGGCCGCCCTGCCACCGCCACCGGCATCAACAACCAAGGGGTGATCGTGGGCACCTACCAAGACCCCAGCACCAGCACCAACATCGCCTTCAGCTGCGCCGGTGAGTGCACCACATTCACCAACCTGAACACCGTGACCACCGGCCTGGCGCCCGGCGTGGTGCTGACCAACGCCCAGCGCGTGAACGACAAGGGCATGATCACGGCGGTGGGATCTGACAGCCGCCTGTACCTGCTGCTGCCTCAGGCGCAGTGAGCCAGCACGCTTGAACGCTCAGCCAGCCATCAGCGCCTGCAGGCGCTGGTGCGCCTCATCCTGCGGGTCAGCCGACACGCTCTGGCGGGCCCGCAGGTACCGGTGGCTGAAGACATCGAGGTAGGCCTCCAGCGTTTGCGCGGCGTGCTCGTCGCCGGCCATGGCCAGGCACAGCGCCGCCACTTCCGACGTGCAGAAGTGATGCTCGTGGATGGAGCGCCGCAGCCGGTAGCGTGAGAGCTGCCCGGGGTTCAGGCTGAGCACCGGCAGCGCCGCCAGGTAAGAGCTCTTGCGGAACATCTTGCGCGCCTCTGACCACGTGCCGTCCAGCAGCACGAACAGCGGCCGGCGCGACGGGCTCAGCGGCTGAGCCAGCTCCAGCGATTCATGCACTCTGCCTGGCTCGGCAAACTCGCCCGGGAACACCACCCAGGGCTGCCATTGCGGATCGGCCAGCAGCGCCAGCAATTCAGGCGCCACCTGCAGCCGCGACCAGGAAAACGCAAACGTCTCAGGCACCACATCGGCCACCAGCCAGCCGGTGTTGCTGGGCTTGAGCGCTTCGAACTCGGCCATCAACAGGCAGATGCCGGCCCGCGTGGGCACCACCGGCCGCAGGCTGCACATGCAGTGGCTGGGCGCCAGCCGGCAATTCACGCAGCGTGGCTTGCGCGGCTCGCCGCGGTCCAGGCGCGGGCGGGTGCTGCTGTTGGCCAGGCTGCTGCTGCGCAGGCGGGCCACGGCGTGGGGTGAATGAAGAACCATGCCCGGCAGTCTACGTGCCACCGCTTTACCGGGCTCTAATCCCCGCTGTCAGCCCACCCGCGCGTGCGCCGTTGCCGCCACGTCTTTCAACCACGGCTGGCGGACCCAGTGCGCCTGCGCGAATGACTCAATCCGGGCCTGGTAGGTGAGCGACAGGCCGATGCTGTCGAGGCCTTCGAGGAACATGCGGCGGTGGCGCGGCATCAACTCGAAATGCGCGTTCACCTGCCGGCTGCGCAGGGTTTGCGCGCTGACGTCGATCGACACGGGCGCGCCTTGCGGGTCATCGGCATCATCCATCAACCGGGCAATGTCTTCCGGTGTGAGCGTGACCAGCAGCAGCCGGTTGTTCATCGCGTTCGAGTAGAAGATTTCGCCGTAGCTGGAGGCCACCACTGCCTGGATGCCGAACTGCTGCAAGCCCCAGACCGCGTGTTCGCGACTGGAGCCGCAACCGAAGTTCGAGCCGCCGATCAGGATGTTGGTGCCGGCATAGGCCGCCTGGTTCAGCACGCATGCCGGCCGCGGTTGGCCTTGAGCATCAAAGCGCAGGTCATGCAGCAAGCCGTCTTTCAGGCCAGCCTTGTCGATGCCGCGCAGGAACTGCTTGGGCATGATCTGGTCGGTATCGAGGTTCTCGATGCGCAGGGCGGCGGCACGGCCCTCGATGCGGGCTGAGGTGGGGGCTGTGTTGGCGGCACTCATGCCAGGGTCTCCAGTTGGCGGGCGTCGGTGATGCGGCCGGTCACGGCGGCGGCAGCAGCCATCGCCGGGCTCATCAGGTGGGTGATGGCGCCGCGGCCTTGTCGCCCTTCAAAGTTGCGGTTGGTGGTGGACGCGCAGCGCACGCCGTCGGCCAGCACATCGTCATTCATCGCCAGGCACATCGAGCACCCCGGCTTGCGCCACTCGAAGCCGGCGTTGATGAACACGCGGTCCAGGCCTTCGGCCTCGGCTGCGGCCTTCACCGCGCCAGAGCCGGGCACCACCATCGCCCGCACGCCGGGCGCCACCTGCCGGCCGCGCACCACCGCAGCGGCGGCGCGCAAGTCTTCCATGCGGCCATTGGTGCACGAGCCGATGAACACATGCTGGACGGGCGTGCATTCAATGGCGGCGTCTTCAGGCAGCCCGGTGTAGTGCATCGCGCGCTGGGCGCTGCTGCGCACGGGGCCCTCGGGCAAATCAGCCAAGCGCGGCACGCGGCCATCAATGGGCAGCACCTGGTCGGGGCTGGTGCCCCAGGTCACGTGCGGGGCGATGCTGGCGGCGTCAAACACGTGCGTCACGTCAAAGGCGGCGCCGTCGTCGGTGCGCAGTGTTTGCCACTCGGCCAGTGCGGCGCTCAGGTGCTCGGCGCCAATGTCAGGGGCGTGGGCCAGCACGTAGTCGATGGCGGTTTGATCGGGGGCGATGAGTGCGCCGCGGGAGCCGGCTTCCACCGTCATGTTGCATAGCGTGAAGCGCGCTTCGATGGACATGGCACTGATGGCCGTGCCGCTGAACTCGACCACGAAGCCGCGGGCCCCTTGCGCGCCGATGCGGCCGATGATGGCCAGCACCAGGTCTTTGGCGGTGACGCCGGTGGGCAGCAGGCCATCCACGCGGATGTGCATGTCGCGCGCCGGGCGGTAGGCCAGCGTCTGCGTGGCCAGCACATGCTCGACCTCGGTGGTGCCAATGCCAAAGCCCAGCGCGCCGAGGGCGCCGTAGGTGGTGGTGTGGCTGTCACCGCAGATCACCACCATGCCCGGGCGGATCATGCCCAGCTCAGGCGCCACCACATGCTCGATGCCTTGCAGCGGGTGGTTGGTGTCGAACAGCGGAATGCCGAAGTGCTCGCAGTTCTTCTTCAGGTTGGTGGCCTGCAGCGCCGAGGGCGCATCGGCAATCACGCGGATGGCCGTGGGGTGCGTGGGAATGATGTGGCTCACCACCGCCACGTTCTGGCCAGGCATGGCCACGGTGCGGCCCTGCTCATACAGCCCGGCAAAGGCCTGGGGGCTGGTGTATTCGTTCATCAGGTGCAGGTCGCAGAACAGCAGCACGTTGTGCTCGTCCAGCTGCGCCACGGTGTGCGCGTCCACCAGCTTGCGGTACAGGGTGCGGGGGGTCATGGTTGAAGCGTCGTTCAAACGTTGGGGGCGGTGAGGAACGGCAGTGCGCGGGCCAGCAGCGCATCTGGCGCTTCTTCAGGAATGTAGTGGCCGCAGGGCACGGTTTCACCGCGCACGTCGTCGGCCACGCGGCGCCATTCATCGAGCGGCTGGAAGCAGCGCTGCACCACACCATCACGGCCCCACAGGATGAGCAGCGGCGCGCTGACGCGCACACCGTTGTCGCGGTCATGGCGGTCGTGCTCCAGGTCAATGCTGGCGGCAGCGCGGTAGTCCTCACACATGCTGTGGGCGGCGCCGGGCAGTGACAGCGCCCGCGTGTACTCGGCGAAGGCCCGGGCATCAAACGGCGACAGGCCGGCGCTGCGCCCGCCCATCACGTCACGCAGGTAGGCGGCGGGGTCGGCTTCGATCAGGCGCTCAGGCAGGGGCGACGGCTGGATCAGGAAGAACCAGTGCCAGTAGGCGCGCGCAAAGGCCTCGGTGGTTTGCTCGTACATCGCCAGCGTGGGCGCAATGTCCAGCAGCACCATGCGGCGCACGGCGGCGGGGTGGTCCACCGCCAGGCGGTGCGCCACGCGGGCGCCGCGGTCGTGCGCCAGCACGCTGAACTGCGCATGGCCCAGGTGCTGCATCACGCGCAGCATGTCGCGCGCCATCACGCGCTTGCTGTAGTTGGCGTGGTCGGGCGCGCCGCTGGGTTTGGATGAATCGCCATACCCCCGCAGGTCAGCCAGCACCAGCGTGAAGTGCTGAGCCAGCACCGGCGCCACCTTGTGCCAGATGGCGCTTGTTTGTGGATGCCCATGCAGCAAGAGCAGCGGCGCGCCCTGCCCGCCCACCCGCACGCGGATGTGGTGGTTCGGCTCGGTCTCGATGTGGTGGGTGATGAAGCCGGGGAACAGGTCTGGCGTGGTCATGGTGCTTCCGATCGGATGCGGCCATCGTATGCGTGAATCAGCTGCTCATAATGTCGATTCAGGCAGCTCTTCAGGTCGCTCAGGTTATCAATGGACGGGTTTTCCGACATCGCGTTTTTCTCGGTCGTGGTCAAGCAAGGCAGCCTGGCCGCGGCGGCGCAGCAGCTAGGCGTCACGCCCCCGGCGGTCAGCAAGCGCCTGGCCGCGCTGGAGCGGCGCCTGGGCGTGCGGCTGCTGCTGCGCACCACCCGGCGCATCAGCCTGACGGCCGAGGGAGAAACCTACCTGGTTGATGGCGCACGGGTGCTGGAAGAGCTGCAGGCGCTGGAGCGCACCGTGGCGGGCAGCCGCGCTGTGCCCAAGGGCCTGATGCGCGTATGCGCCACGCTGGGCTTTGGCCGCCGGCACCTGGCGCCTGCGCTGTCGGCCTTCGCGCGGCAATGCCCGGAGGTGGACCTGCAACTGCACCTTACCGACCTGCCGGTGAACCTGGTGGAGCAGGGGTTTGATCTGCAACTGCGCTTTGGTGATTTGCCCGATGCCCGCCTGACCGCCCGCCTGTTGGCGCGCAACCAGCGCGTGCTGTGCGCGTCGCCGGCTTACCTGCAGCGCGCCGGCATGCCGGCATCACCGCGTGAGTTGGCGCAGCACGCCTGCCTGTTCATTCGCGAGAGCGATGAAACCTTCGGCAGCTGGCACCTGCGCAACGGCAGCAAGCTCGAAACCGTGAAGGTGCGCGGGCCGCTGGCCTCGAACGACGGTGAGTGCGTGCTGGGCTGGGCGCTGGACGACCACGGCATCCTGATGCGCTCACTCTGGGAAGCGGCACCACTGCTGCGTACCGGCCAGCTGCAGCGCGTGCTGCCCGACTGGCGCCTGCCGTCGGCGGACATTCACGCCGTGTTCCCGGCGCGAGATCATCTGTCTGCCAAGACACGCGCCCTGGTGGATTTCCTGCTGCGCACCTTCGAGCCGCACCGGGCCACTGAAGACGGCGCCTGGTAGCCCCACCGCAGCCGCCAACCTTGCTGCACGCAGGAATAGCCCGGCAGGCCAGAATGCATCATCGCCAGCCAACACCCTCAGGAGACACCATGGGCCACACCATCACCTTCACCCGCCCCGACGGCCAACCCGCGCGCGGCTATCTGGCCGAACCCGCGAACGCCACCAACGCCCCGGGCGTCGTGGTGATCCAGGAATGGTGGGGCCTGAACGACCAGATCCGCGGCGTGGCTGACCGCCTGGCCGCCGCCGGCTACCGCGCGCTGGTGCCTGACCTGTACCGCGGCAAGCACACCGTGGAAGCCGAAGAAGCCCACCACCTGATGGACGGGCTGGACTTTGGCCAGGCCGCCTCGCAAGACATTCGCGGCGCCGTGCAGTACATGAAGGCGGGCTCCGACAAGGTCGGCGTGACCGGCTACTGCATGGGCGGCGCGCTGACCGTGCTGGCCATGACCATGGTGCCCGAGGCCGATGCCGGCGTGGTCTGGTACGGTCTGCCGCCGCTGGCCTATGTGGACGCCAGCAAGATCACCGCCCCGCTGATGGCCCACTGGGCGACGCAGGACCAGGCCTTCGCCATTGCCGATGTGGACGCCCTGGAAGCGGTGCTGAACACGGCCGGCGTGGCGTATGAGGGCCACCGCTACCTGGCCCAGCACGCCTTCGCAAATGAAACCGCGCAAGGCCCGGGCCGCCTGCCTTCTACCCAGTACGACGCCGCCTGGGCGCAAATGGCCTGGGACCGCACGCTGCGCTTCTTCGGGCGCACGCTGGGCTGACGCCCGCTTGAAAGAGGGCTGAGGCGCCGGTTCACGGCGCGTCAGCCCAGCGCAGGTGCACCACCCGCAAGCCCTGCGCCTTCAAGGCCGCCAGCATGGTGGGCAAGGCGCGCGCGGTCTGGTCTTGCGCGTCGTGCAGCAAGATGATGCCGCTGCCCTTCGGACGCAGCTGCGCCAGCAGCCGCTCGGTGAGCATGGCCGGGGTTTGATCCGGCAGCCAATCATCAGCGCCGGCATCCACCGACATCACCGTGATGGCCTGTGCCTTCAACGCCGCGCGCAAGGCCGGCGTCTCTTCCAGAAACGGAAAGCGGTAGGCCGCAGGCTGCCCGCCAAACACCTGCCGCCAGGCCGCCTGCATGGCCGACAAATCGGCCAGCTGGGCCGCTTCAGGCAACTCACCAAAGTGCGGATGCTGGAAGCCATGCATGCCCACCGTGTGGCCCGCAGCCGCCACCTGCTTCGCCAGCGCTGGCTGCTGCAACAGCGGCTCACCGTTCATGAAAAACGTGGCCAACACACAGTGCTGCGCCAACGCCTGCAACACCAGCGGCGTTGATTCCGCACGCGGGCCGTCATCAAACGTGAGCAGCACTTCGCCGGGCTGCAAGGGCAGCGGCGGGTGCTGCACAGTGCCGTAGGCGGCAGCGGCACGAGGCAGCGTGAGGGTGCGGCTGGTGCCGAGGGTGTCGGCGGGGCAGCTGGCTGAGGCCATGGTGGAAAAGAGCGCGGTAATGAACGCGGTGATGGCGTGCGACGTGAAAGTCTTGGCGATGCGCGTTGCCATGTTCGCTGTCTTGGTCGTTGCCTGGTTCACTGCACTTCGCATTGCTTGTGGCCCCATGCCTGCCTGGCTGCTTGATGAAGAAGGGAGTCTAGCTTTGGCGATAGATGCGGCCGAAGAGGACTCCATCCGCTCCGTCTGCGCTGTGTCGTTGCTGATCAGCGTCATTCACGGTAAGCCGTTTTGGTGGGCAGATCTTCAGGCAACAAAGCCAGATTTCAGGAGCGTTTCCACCGGCGCAAACAAAGGCGAAGGCAGGCGTCCCCAAGGGAACCAGTGCCAGCCCTCGCACTTGTGCGGCTCCACATTGACCGGGGCGCCCACGGTTTGCCTGGCCACCACAAACAGCGTGACGTGCTGCTGCCCCAGCTCAGGGAAAGCATCATTGGCATACGGCCCTGCGGTCACAGGCCCGAGCTCAAGCCCGGTCTCTTCCAGCAATTCGCGCCGGGCACATTCCTCAACGGACTCGCCAAATTCGAGCCGCCCACCTGGACCCGCCCAAGTGCCTGCCCCGTGCGAGCCAAGCCGCTTGCCGAGCAGGACCATGCCGTCGCGCACAACGAGAACACCAACGCCTACGCCGACGGTTTGGGAGGCTTCAGGAGATGTCATCAGCGTGCTTGGCTTTCTGGTTGGAGCGCATTCGCGGCCGCCTCGTGAATGTCGGTGCACACCTTCGCCAGGGATGGAGCGCAGCTCCTTGAAGACAGGTGATCGATACGCTTCAAACGCTCCGCGCTGGCTGTGGCGTCAATGTGGTGAATGACGAACCTCAGGAAGGCCGGATCCTTTCGACCGAGCGTGGCGAGCACTGGCGTGTCGCGCCATCTATTGGCCAAGGTACCCGTGACGGACTCGCTGAAACCTTCAGCAACTGCCCCGTCATCGCAGTGGCCGTATCGAGCAAAGCTTCGATGCAGCGCAGGCCAAGACTTCTGGCCGCCGGCCACTCTCAAAGCGGCCTGCTCGTCAGCCGGCGAGCAGGCGGTCGACGCTGTCGCCCAAGACAGCATGAGCAACACAAAAAGGGCTCTGGGCAGTTGCATGATTTGAATGGTTTGACGTTGCGCTGTGGCGAGCAAACGCTGGTTTAGACGCATCAGAACAGAGCTTGGCGGCAACGTTACTGCAGACGCCAGTCGTACATGACCGAGAACACCTTGTCTGCTGGAACGGCCGTGCTGACTTCGTCGTGCGCCATGCAGGCTGCAACGGCGTTCAATGTCAGCGCCCTCAACGTCCGAAGCGGCGGCGAATCAGCCTGCAGTTGGCTCACGATCTTTCCGGCCGCTACATCCCTGCGGAACAAGACGACGATGCGTCCCGTCTCTTCAGCTCGTCTCGCTGCATGAGGATATTCCGGGCTGATGCAGCGGTGCGGGCTGTACGCCGGCGCGGACGGGAGCCAGGCTAGATCCAGTGTCCGCTGCTCAGCCACGACCTTCCGTGCAGGCGCAGACGCATCGATCTCAAAGGCAGGAGAGAACTTGCACTTCAACACCGCCCCCGGCAGTGCGGCATCAACGGCCGCGCTGCCCGTGCTCTCGGCCATGGACGCAGCAGACACCTCGCCCGCGGCATCGACCGAAATGGTCAGCGTGGCCCGAGCAACCGCGGCCTGCGCCAACAGGAACGGTGCCGGGAGCAGGCAGCCGGGCAGCAGAACCGAGCCAAGGCGCAAGGGCGGGGCTTTGGGCGCGGTGATGGGAGCTGGGGGTGGGCTCGCGCATGCGGTGAGCAAGGTACTCGCCAGAAGGCACGCAGGATGATGATAGGGACGCATTGCTGGAGTTCTGGAAAGTTGAATCGACCCTCAGTCGAATTCCTTGGATACATGCATCCGCATCAGATCCTGAGCAAAGGCAAGCACCGTTAGCGGTGGCGCACCTAGGCTGTGGCGCTCGTTAGCGGCACATCGGTGCGCCACTCGTCAACATTGCCGTTCGTCGTGAAAACAGCAAGTACCAACGATGCAGTTATGCAAAGTTCAAGCTGGACGCCTCCGCCGCAGCCCCGCCAACATGGCCAAGCCTGCCGTCATCAGAGCCAGCGAACCTGGCTCAGGCACTGCGGAAACACTGATATTGTCGAGCGCCAATCCTGCATTGCCTTCGTTCAGTCCAGTAAAAATCAGCGTGGTGCTTGTCCCGGTTGCTACAAAATCAAAGACCATGGAGGACCAGCCCATGGGAGCAGCCTCTCCAGGGAACACATAAAGGTTTGCGTTGGTGAAGGAGAGCTGCTGATTGACCAAGCTACCCACACTCACAGTGCCAAATTTCGTATTCAGGTACGGCGGCGCATACAGGTAATTCGCGCCCAGCTCGAAAGTCAGTCGATAGGCTTGATTGGCAGTGGTCGACAAGGTCTGACTGATCTGCCCCGGTGCTATCGCATTCAGGTCAAGGGAATAGTTGCCATGCGCAGCCGGCCAAGGAGTCCCGACGACGTCGACGCCACCAGCGCCCACCGTCCAGTTGGTCAGACCAGCGTTACCTGCATTGAATTGAGCGCATTGGGTCGACCCCGCGGGACACGTTCCGTCCCATCCGCTGAATACCTCGAAACTTCCGTTCTGAACGATGTTGTCAGCCCATGCGGGTACTGAACTCATTGCTAACGCAACGATTAGTGTTGGCTTCATTGATTTTTTCTCCCTGATCGAATTTCAAATAGCCAAGAGCCATTGCAGCCCCCGACGCAGGCCATTTTGATATGTTTTCAAGGTGTATCAAGTCAGCATGCTGAGACTTTGATTGAAACCGACACGCCCCAGCCCATCCACGACTGAATGAGGGACGGCTGATTTACTGGAGGGCAGACAACGGTTTGCCGCTTGGCGCTGATCCGCCGGGCGGTGGACCAATACCATCACCGCCCAATTCCCGCCGCCCCCACCACCCCACACAACCAATCCATCACCGCCCTCACCCTTGGCGAAAGATGCCTCCGGTTCGGATACAGCAAATTCAGCGGCATCGGTGGCGCCGGGTATTGCGGCAGCACTTCCACCAGCGCGCCGCTTTGCAGGTGCGCGGCCTGCCCGATGTTGGGCACCTGGATGATCCCCAGGCCCGCAAGGCAGGCGGCTGAGTAGGCTTCGGCGTTGTTCACGGTCACGGCGCCTTGCATGGCGATGCTTTGGGGCGTGCCGGTTTCATCGGTGTATTCAAACCCGGCTGATTTGCCGCCCAGCGTGCCCACGAAGTGAATCAGCCGGTGATGCTGCAAATCGGCCAGTGTGTGCGGCACGCCGTGGGCTTGCAGGTAGGCGGGGCTGGCGCAATTGAGTTGGCGCATTTCACCCAGCGGCCGGGCCACCAGGCTGGTGTCCACCACGCTGCCGGTGCGCAGCACGCAGTCGAAGCCTTCGCGCACCAGGTCGACGCGGCGTTCGGTGCTGCTCACTTCCACTTCGAGCAGCGGGTGCGCGGCCAGCAACTCTGGCAGGCGCGGGATGACGACGTGCCGCGCCAGACCGGTGCTCATGTCGATGCGCACGCGGCCGGCCAGGCCCTGGGTCTTGTGCTGCTGGAACATGCTCTGCAGCTCTTCCATGTCGGCCAGCACGTCTTTGCTGCGCTCGTAAAACGCCTGGCCGTCTTGCGTCAGCTGCACACGCCGCGTGGTGCGGTGAAGCAGGCGCGCGCCCAGTTCGGCCTCCAGCTGCTGCACCGCGATCGATGCGCTGGCCTTGGGCAGGTTCAGGCTGAGTGCAGCCTGGCTGAAGCTGGCCAGCTCAGCCACGCGGTGAAAGATGTGCAGGCGCTCAATCGGGTTCATTGTTCGATTATTGGCGAACAGTTAAACCATGGATTGCTTATTTATGCGGAGATGTCGAATCAATAGACTGCCGTCATGCCTTCAACAGGCCGTCCAGGAAACCACCCAACCGGAAGCACCCCATGACCGCACACACCTCAGCCACCAAGACAACCACCACTCCGATCGCGCTCATCACCGGCGGCAGCCGTGGCCTGGGCAAGAGCACCGCCCTGCATCTGGCCGCACAGGGCAGCGACATCATCCTCACCTACCGCAGCGCCAAGGCGGAAGCCGAAGCCACGGTGGCGGCCATCCAGGCGCTGGGCCGCCACGCCGTGGCCTTGCAGCTGGATGTGGGCCACAGCGCCAGCTTTGCCGGCTTTGCTGAAGCCGTGAAGCACGCGCTGGCCACCACCTTCGGCCGCAGCCGTTTTGACCACCTGGTGAACAACGCGGGCGAAGGCCGGCACGCCAGCTTCATGGAAACCACCGAGGCGCAGTTCGACGACCTGATGAACGTGCACCTGAAGGGTGTGTTCTTCCTGACGCAGGCGTTGCTGCCGTTGATGAATGACCGTGGCCGTATCGTCAACATCTCCAGCGGCCTGACGCGCTTCGCGCTGCCCGGCTACGCCGCCTATGCGGCAATGAAGGGCGCGGTGGAAGTGCTGAGCCGTTACCTGGCCAAGGAGCTGGGTGAGCGCGGCATTGCCGTGAACACGCTGGCGCCGGGCGCGATCGAGACTGATTTCGGCGGCGGCGCGGTGCGCGACAACGCGCAGCTGAACCAGTTCGTGGCGGCGCAAACCGCACTGGGCCGCGTGGGCCAGCCAGACGACATCGGCGGCGCGATTGCCGCCTTGCTGGCCCCGGGCAGTGGCTGGGTCAATGCCCAGCGCATCGAAGCGTCCGGCGGGATGTTCGTGTAAACACCCCGCCGGCCTCGCTCATCAGCCCATCCGCAGGCCGGGGGCTTGCACGGGCACCGCCTCTTCACGCGGCACCAGCCACCAGGTCAGCAGGTAGGCCACCAGGCCGGTGCCGCCGCACAGCACCAGCATCGTGAAGCCCAGGCGCCACAGCCAGGTGGGCAGGCCGCTGATGCGGGCCAGGCCGCCGCACACGCCACCGAGCCAGCGGTCGTTGCGGCTCAGGCGCAGCTTGTTCAGGGCCGACATCAGCGGCTGTGTTTGAGCAGCTGACGAAGGCAGCGGGCTGTTCAGCAATCGGGCCTTGGCCTGCTCGTATTCAGTGGCCGTCAGTTGGCCGCGCTGGTGCAGGTCGGCCAGGGCTTGAAGTTCTTCGCTGAGGCTCATGGTGGGCTCCGGGGTGGTGTGTTGCGATGGGTGAACTGTGCGCCCACACGCCCCCTGCCGCCAGTGCCATGCGACAGGCCGCGTTCAGGGCCGATGCACTGCGTTTTGCCCGGATGCACCAGCCAGCAAGGGCGTCACGCGCGGGATGGTCAGCATCGTGCTGCCCACCGCCATCAGCAGCAGCGCGGTGAAGGTGTCGGAGGTGATGACCTGTTTGTCGAGCAGCACGTTGGCGAAGATGATCATGATCAGCGCCTTGGTCTGCAGCAGCCAGCCGATGATGCTGGCCTCGCCCGGCGCCCACCCCAGGATGCGGCCAGCCAGGCGCAGGCCCAGCAGCTTGCCGCTGACGGACGCCACCAGGAACAGCAGCGCAACGCCGAACACCATCGCCCCGCCCACGCCCCACTGCGTGCGCAGGCCGGTGCTGAGGAAGAACACGGGCATGGCCACCAGCAGCACGTGGTGGCGCAGCAGGTCCATCTTGTCCTGGTCGAACCAACGGGCGTCGAGCACCACGCCGGCCAGGAAGGCGCCCACCATGTAGTGCAGGCCCGACCAGTCGGCCCCGAAGCCGCACACCGCCAGCCACACCAGCGCCAGGTACCAGCGGTCACGCTCGGGCACCCGCGCCATCAGCCGGCGCACCAGCCAGCTCAGCACGGCGAAGGCCGCCAGGAAAGCCGCTTGCTTGCCCACGCGTCCCCAGTCCAGCAGGATGAGGGCGAGCACGGCCCAGATGGCCAAATCATCAAGGCTGGCGTAACGCAGGATGCGCTGGCCCAGCGGTTCCCGCAGGATGTGCAGCCGCTCCAGAAACAGGATCAGGATGGGCAGCGCCGTGACGGCACACGACATGCCGATGCCCAGCACGAACTGCCAGCTCGTGGCCTTCGGGCCCAGCCAGCCCGGCATGCCCAGCAAGGGCAGCGCGGCCACCGCACCAAACACCAGCGGCACGCCCAGCGCCAGCCCGGCGGTGATGCTGCTTTCGCGGCGCTTTTCCCAGGCCTGGCTGAGGTCCAGCTCAATGCCGGCGATGAACACGAAGAGCATCACCGCCCACCACGCCACGCCGTTGAGCGACTGGATGACGGCCGGGTTGAAGACGAAGCGGTAGACGTCCGGAAAGGCTGAGCCAAGAATGCCCGGGCCGAGCGCGATGCCGGTGAGGATCTGAACCACCACCAGCGGCGCGAAGTAATCGGTGCGGCCCAACCGCCAGATCAGGTAGGGCAGGCCGAAGATCACCGCCATGGCGATCAGGTAAATCTCGGTGGTGTTCATCAACGACGTCTCAAGTGCGAGGTGCCATGCCAAAACGGATGGCGGTGCGATTGTGGCCAAGTGCCCGGGTTACAGCCACCGTACAAACGACTGAACCGCCGGCCGCACGCGCGGGCTCTTCTTGCGAGTGGGCGTGCCGATGCTGATGAAGCACACCGCCTGCTCACCCGGGGCGATGTCGAACGCCTCACGCAGCGCGGTGCTGCCCATTGCCCGCCCGCTGGAGAGCCCCGTGCCAAAGCCCCGGGCCTGCGCCGCCAGCAGCAGGTTCTGGATGGCGCAGCCCAGCGACAACCACCGCTCGGGCTCCGGTGCATCGGGCTCAACGGCACGCAAGTCAGCCACGGCCAGCACCAGCACCGGGCCGCGGAAGGCCTTGGCGCAGGCGTCGGCCAGTTGCTCGGGCAGCGCATCAGCGTCGCGCTCCAGCAGGGCTTGGGCAAATACTTCCGACAAGCGCTCACGCGCAGCGGGGCCCAGCACCAGGAAGCGCCACGGGGTGAGCTGGCGATGGTCGGGCGCCGCTGCGGCGGCTTCAAACAGTTGAGTCAGCGTCGCGTCGTCAGGCGCAGGCAGGCCCAGGTGCTTGGGGCCGACGTGCTGGCGGGACTGGATCAGGGTGTCGCACAGCTCAACAAGAGCGCGGGTGGTTTCAGGCATGGTGGCCCCAATTGTGGCTGGCTCTCTGGCTGGCTCTCTGGCTGGCTCTCTGGCGAGACGAAGGGCTGATGGGGCGGCGCCTGCACTTCTAGAATGACGTGAACCCTTTCGACCACTGCGCACCACCCCGTCCACATGCCCCGCAAAGCCGCACAGCCCTCGCTGGCCGATACCGACGCCGCCCCTGGTGGCGCCGCAGCGGTAGACCGTGCGCTGTCGCTGCTGAACGCATTTGGCGCGGGTGATGCCAGCCTGAGCCTGGCCGAGCTGGCCCGGCGCACGGGCTTGTACAAGAGCACGGTGCTGCGTCTACTGGCCTCACTGCGCCATGCCGGCCTGCTGCGGCAGCTGGCTGATGGCCACTATGCGCTGGGGCCGGCCGTGGCGCGGCTGCATGCGGTGTACGCCGCCAGCTTCTCGATCGACCAGGATGTGCAGCCCGTGCTGCGCGCGCTGGTGGATCAGACCCGCGAAAGCGCGGCCTTCCATGTGCGGCAAGGTGCGCAGCGCTTGTGCCTGTACCGGGTGGATTCACCCCAGGTGCTGCGCGACCACGTGCGCATGGGCGATGTGCTGCCGCTGGACCGCGGCGCGGGCGGCCATGTGTTGATGGCGTGGTCGGGTGCTGCGGTGAACACATCAGCCCCGGATGCACAACGGCATGCCGAACTGCACGCCCAGATTCGCCGCGACGGCGTCATCGTGCTCAGCGGTGACCGGGTGCCTGACCTGACCGGCATTTCTGCGCCGGTGTTCAAGGCAGGCGGCGAGCTGGTGGGCGCGCTCACCTTGACGCTGCCCACCAGCCGCCTGCAGGCCGGCTTTGCACCGGCCGTGCTGGCTGCTGCGCGCGGTTTGAGCGCGCAGTGGGGGCACGAAGGCCCCCTGCCCGCCTGATCAGTTCAGCTTGATCGGGCCGACGTTCAGGCCGTTCGGGTAGGCCGCGTTGTTGGCATCCTTGTTGGTGTACTGGATGTTGGCATCGAGCAGCAGGTAGTTGATCTGCGTGATGTTGCCCAGCACCTGCGCTGCCGTGGTTTCACCGCTGCAGGCGTACTTCACCGTGAACGCGCTCAGCGGCAGGGTGTACACCGCATCGGCACCGGTGATGGTGGTGGCCTTGAAGGTGCTTTGCACTTCCGATGCGCCCGAGTTGGAGCCGCAGCCCGCCACCGCCTTGCCCTGCAACACCACCTGCACCGTCGGCTGCAGGTTGATGAGCTCGGCATTGCCCCACAGGTTCACCTTGAGGTTGGTGTAGCTGCTCAGGTCAGCCGAGCCATTGGCCGGTGCCTTCACGAACGCGCCCATGTAGGTGGCCTTGGCACCGGTGCCATTGAAGCCGTAGCCGAAGTAGAAGCTCGGCGGGGTGTCGTTCGGGGCCTCGCCACCCCAGGCGTATACCTGCGGCGCGCTGGTATCAACGAAGCGCCCGGCATCGCCGCCTTCGGTCGACTTCAGCGTGCTGTCGAGCACACCGGTGAAGTTGCTGGCGAACACGCCGTTGGTCAGGCCCGAACCACCGGAGCTGCCACCGCCGTTGCTGCCTGCGGTGTAGCTCAGCTCGTCGAAGTAGTAGGTGGTGTCGGCCGTCACCTTCGCATCGAAGTGCGGGAAGATGCTGACGCGGTTGTAGGTGGCTGCCGAGTTGAACGTACCGTTGGTCGGTGCGGCGTAGTCGAAGGTCAAGGTTTCCCAGGCGTTGGCCTTGGTGGTGGTGGCCTTGGCTTCCATGAATACGGCACCGGCAGCTGCGTTTTCCACCTTCAGCATGATGACTTCGCCTGCGGCCGGGCTGTACACCCGCAGCGTCACGACCTTGCTGGTGGCAAAGCCGAACGGCGTGACGGTGTTGGCGCCGGTGCCGCTGGTGTCCAGCGTGGCGCCGGCCCAGGTTTCGCTGGCGGCCGTCTTCACGTAGCGCGCCACCTTGTTGGTGGCCAGCACCGGGTCGTTCGCCACATCGGCCGTCAGGGCGCCGAAGCCGTTGATGGCCAGGCCCGAGGCAGAGAAATCAACACACGGCGACGTGTTGCAGTTGCCGGTGCTGCCCGGGCTGACCACCACCGTGTTGAAGTCTTGCGACGCCGTGGCTGCGGCCGTGTTGGCATTGCCGGCCTGGTCGGTGAAGGCCGATGCGGCCACGCTGACGGCGATGGTGCCGCTGCTGTTGGCCGCCGGGCTGACCACCAGCGTGGCGCTGGTGCCGCTGACCAGCGTGAACGTGCCCTTGGTGCCGCCCGTGACCGTGATGTCAGATGCGGCGAAGCTGGTGCCGGTGTTCTCGCTGAACGTGAACGTGAAGGTCACGTCACCCGTGGCGCTGGCAGCGCTGATGTTGTCGGTGATGGTGACGGTGGGCGGCGTGGTGTCGGTGGTGCCGGCGGGTGCGGTGGCGTCACCACCGCCGCAGGCGCTGAGCACGCAGGCTGCCGCCAGTGCGGCCATCGAGAAGGGCAGGCTGTGGCCGTGGGCGGCGATCTGTCGGGCTTGGGGGGCTTGCATGGGTTTGTCTCCTGGCTGGGTGGCCGCTCGGGGCGGTGGTTGTTGGTCGTGAAGTACTGCGGTGAACTGAAGGTCTTGCCGTTTAGAAAGCGCTTTCAGAATCCATCAATCAAAGGGCCTGTCTGAACATCAACGGGCTTCAAACGTGATCAGGGTTGCGGGCTGCGCGCCAGGCTGCGCGGCGGCACCGCCAGCGTCTGGCCATCGGAAAAACGCACCTGGATTGGCCGGGCGCTGGCGTTGTAGGCCAGGTAAGTGGCGCGGCCATCAGGCTTGCGGAACACGGCGAACAGCGGCGTGTCAGCGCGCACCGTCAAATCGGGCTGGCCCATGGCCTGCAGGCTCAGCATCCAGTGCAGCGCATGTGAGCGGGTATCGCCCAGCTCGAACGAGCCCCAGCGTGTCCATTCGGCCAGTGCCTTGTCGGGGTTGGACAGCGCCAGGTACTTGGCGAAGATGTCTTGCCAGATGTCCGGCGGATCAGCCCGCTTGCCGCGCTGGGCGAACACCGCCATGTCACCCGGCAGGCTGGCGAGGCTGCGCGGAATGTAGGCCGCATCCACCGCCAGGTAGGTGGAGGCCGTGGTGATGGGCAGCAGGTTGATGCCCTTGATCTGCCGCGGCTCGTCGGTCCACCAGGTGTTGTGGGCCAGACGGCCGCCGAACACCATGCTCACCTCCGGATGCTTGTACTCAGGCGGCAGGGTGAGCTTGTGGATGTCGAACCAGTAATGCGAGATCGCGTCGACCTCGGTGGTGAACAGGTACATGCCCAGGTCACGCAGCGCGGTGTTGCCGCTCACCTCGCCCCACAGCACCAGGCCGGCCCAGGCGTTGATGGCCTCGGACGAGGATTCCTGGTTGTTGCCGTGCGGGCCCATGCCCAGGCCAGACGCCCACGAGTGGCCCTCGTACACATCAAAGTTGCGCAGGAAGGGGAAATCAGCGCGGCCGCGCTCGGCCGTGGCGATGTCGGCGATGAGCAGCTTGGTCATCGCGCCCCACTTGTCATCGGCGGCCCAGGCCGGGTCACGCAGCGCGATTTCGGCGGCAGTGCGGATCCAGTAGCCGTAGTGGAAATGGTGGTCGTTCATCTGCACCACGGAGAAGTACTCCTCCGGGTACGCCACCACCGTGCCAAGGGCCTGCTTGTCGTGGTGGAAATAGGTCTTGCGGCTCTCGCCCGACCACCACGATTCAATCCGGTCCTGCATCAGCTTCATAAGCTTGGCTGCACCTTCGGTGTCACCTTGCTGCTCGGCCACATCC
The DNA here is from genome assembly GCA_002255925.1 of Burkholderiales bacterium PBB6. GTDB lineage: Bacteria > Pseudomonadota > Gammaproteobacteria > Burkholderiales > Burkholderiaceae_C > Ideonella > Ideonella margarita. Next base: position 96,669 of record NKIH01000005.1, read on the forward strand.
ATCAGCTTGGCGATGCGCTGCAGGCCCTTGCCCTGCCAGTACGGGCCATTGCCGATCTCCAGCATCATGCGGCGGGCATTGCGCTGATCGGTCTTGAGCAGGTCGGCCAGCTCATCGGCGCGGGCACCCTGCACCTTCGGCCACATCGGCACAAAACCGGTCCACGGGCGGCTCACCAAAAAGCTGCTGGCGGCCAGCAGTTTCAAGGGGCCACGAATGGTGGCGTAGGCCGGGCCCAGCTTGCCGGCGAGCGAGGCGTTGCCATGCCAGTGGTGCGGGTAGAGCGCCAGCAGCGGGCCGTTGTCAGGGCCTTCGAGCTGGCGGGTCTTGACCTCGTAATGGGCGGTCACCTCACCGGCCGTGACGTTGCTGCGCCAGCTCACACGCGTGTCGTCAATCACGGACCACGCGTGGCGCGCCAGCAAGGCCAGCGAGGCGGGCTCGGCATCAGGCGCTGCGGCGGCGGTGAGGTAGCCCTTGCCAGCCGGCAGCTTGGCCAGCCAGCGATCAGGCGCGGTGGTTTGCCACTCCACGCCCGTAGGGCCGAAGAACATGAACGTGCGGCCGGCGCTTTGCAGCACCAGCACCCGCGCATCAGTGGCCCAGGGCAGGCGCGTGGCGGCGCCGGGCAAGGCCAGCGCGAGGTCACCACGTGGCACGTTGAAGCTGACATACGGGCTGCCGTGCGCCACGGTGGCGGTGAGCGTGTCGGGGCCGTCGCCCATGGCGATGTCGATCGACCAGTCACCCTGCTTGGCCAGGCGCGCCGGCCAGGGCTTGAACGCGGTGGGCTGCACCAGCACCGGTTGCGCGTGCGGGTATTGCACTTCCACGTCGCGGCGCTCAGTGGGCACGATCAGCTTCTGCGGCAGCGCCACTTCCAGGCCGGCCTGCACCGGGCGAACGCTCAGCGGCTGCGCGTAGATCGGCTCGGGGTCACGGTTGAAGATGAGCGTGGAGAACCACTGGTTGGTGGGCGCCGCGCGCTTGAGCATCTCAGGGGTGCGCATCGGGGCGGGGGGCACGGCGGCGTCACTGCCCCGCGGCGCCAGGGTGACTGCGCCGGCGCCATGGCGCTCGGTGCTTGTCTGCGCCTGCGCCGCGGGCAAGCACGCCGCCCAGCAGGCCACGGCCATGAGCAGGGCGCCCGCGGCTTCACGAGCGGTGGACACAACTGAAATGGGGGCAACGGGGGCGTGTCGATTCAGCATGGGTCAAATCATATTGAAAGCGCTTTCAGAAGACCAATCATCGTTTTCCCGTGTTGGGCAACGGAGGCGGGGTTTTGTCGTCGTTTTGTGCCGTCCAACCCCGCAAACCGGGCTCAACAAGGGAAAACACGGAGCCCGCCGACATTGACGCTGCCCGCTGCACCGCCTAAATTGTGAAAGCGCTTTCACGCCTGCGTCAGCCGATTCAAAAAAGAGACAGCACCATGATCACCTCCGCTTCGTTCCGCCCTGCGCTGGGCCTGGGTTTGCTGGCCAGCAGCCTGCTGGCCGCCCTGCCCGCCAGCGCCGTCGACTTCGGCCCGTTTTCGCTCACCGGCTTCGGCAAGGTCGAGGCCCAGCGCGGCAGCAACCAGTGCGACAACTGCCAGCGCTTTCCCGAAGAAAACAAGCAGCGCCTGTGGGCAGACGAGCTGGTGCCGGGCACCGAATACAAGACCGCCACCACCCACGTCACGCTGTTCCAGCCCTGGCTCGGCGCCAAGTTTGATCTGGGCGAAGGCTTCAAGCTGTCAGGCCTGCTGAGCCAGCGCCTGCGTGACGGCTCGGTCGACATCCCCGGCTTCTGGTACGACCGCAACATCGCGCTCAGCCACGAAGACTGGGGCAGCGTGCGCGTTGGCGCCATGACCACCCGCGCCTGGAGCCTGGCCGATTACCCCTACGGCAGCAACATCGGCGTGGCCGACGCATGGGCCTCCAGCGGCGCCGGCTACGGCCTGGTGGGCCATGCGGTGCGTTACACCTCGCGCGTGCTCGACGTGGCCAATGGCGATCTGGTGCTTGAGGCCACCTACGACCGCGGTGACACCGGCTTCAAGATCAACAAGCCGCGCTTCTGGGAGCTGTATGCCCAGTACCACCAGGGCGATCTGGTGGTCGACGCCATCTGGCAGGACAGCCGCAACGGCAACCCGCAAGCCTGGGGCCACGGCCCGTTCAATGCCTTGACCGCCAACGCCGCCGACGACAAGCTGCTGGGCGGCTCGGGCCAGAGCATCGCGATGGTGATGGCCCGCTACCAGTGGGACAGCAAGATCGAGCTCTCGGGCGGCATCCGTCGCAACCGCTGGAGCGGCGCCTACGCCGTCATCACCCAGCCCGGCGCGTCGGCCCAGTGGAACAACATGTTCAACGTCGACTGGAACGGCCAGCTCAAGGGCGTGGCCAACCCGGGTTACGCCGCCACCTCGGTGGATGTGTCGCTGGGTGCGCGCTACCGCATGGGTGCCTGGACGGCCTCCACGGGCCTCGCCTGGCTGGGCAAGGCCAGCACCGACAACCCGAGCGAGCGCGGCCAGAGCAACACCGCCCTCGTCAACACCGTGGGCCTGAACTACGACCACGGCAACGGCCTGCAGGTGTATGGCCTGGCCGGCATGGTGCATTACGGCCGCCTGGGCCTGTCGCCGATGTCGATGCCGGGCAACGCCGCCTTCACCAATGTTGATTCCCGCGTCGCCAAGAACGGCAACTGGTTCGGCCTCGGCGCCGTCTACACCTTCTGACCGCGCCCGCACACGAAAGAACCCCATGAACAAGTTTTTCCAACTGCCCGGGCGCCGGGCGCTGATGGCGGCCCTGACGGCCAGTCTGGTCGGCCTGAGTGGCCTGATGGTGACGGCCTGCGGCGGCGGCGGCGTGGTGCCGACCACCGGCGTGCAGGCCCGCACACTGAGCCCGGAGTTCACCAGCCGAAAGGCCGTGGCCTACAGCCCGTTTCGCAGCGGCAACCGCGACACCGAAACCATCACCGCCGCGATGATCCGCGAGGACCTGGCGCTGCTGAAGACCGGCGGCTTCACCCTGCTGCGCGTGTTCGACAGCTCGGATGCCGTATCGAAGCTGCTGCTGCAAACCATCCGCGACAACAAGCTCGACTTCAAGGTAATGCTGGGCGTCTACGTGGCCAGCGGCAACACCACCTTCAGCGACGCCGAAGTGGCCCGCGGCATTGCCCTGGCCAAGGCCTACCCCGACATCGTGCTGGCCGTGAGCGTGGGCAATGAAACCATGGTGAGCTGGTCGTTCAACAAGATCGACCCGGCCCAGATGAAGACCTACATCAGCCGCGTGCGTGATGCCATCACCCAGCCCGTCACCACCGACGACAACTGGGCGTTCTGGGCCGCCGCGCCGAACAGCATCCTCGACGTGGTCGACTTCGCCGCCGTGCACACCTATGCCCTGGCCGACAGCGTGTTCACGCCCGGCTCGTGGGACTGGCAGCAGACCGGCGTGGCCGCCAACCAGCGCGCCGCCGCAATGATGAGCGCCGCCCTCGGCAAGACGCGCGCCGACTTCACCGCCGTGCGCAGCTACCTCGACGACAAGGGCTTCAAGAACATGCCCATCGTGATCGGCGAAACCGGCTGGAAGGCCGTGGCCTCGGGCGGCGAAACCTTCCGCGCCCACCCGGTCAACCAGAAGATGTTTGTTGACGGCCTGGCCAGCTGGATGGCGGGCAGCACCGCCAAGCCCACCTCCATCGTCTACTTTGAAGCCTTTGACGAGCCCTGGAAGGGCGGCGACGACAAGTGGGGCCTGTTCGACGTGAACCGCAAGGCCCGCTACGTCATCCAGAGCCTGTACCCGAGCAGCCAGTGGGCAGCCGGCAGCTACACCGCCGCCGATGCGCTGTACTACGTGCCGGCCACCGGCAACGGCACCGTCACGGCCAGCCGCTACAGCGTGTATGCCGAAGCCACCACCGCTGGCGAAGCCCGCCCGACCGAAACCCCGCTGTGGGTGGGCTGGAACTCACCGGCCACAGCCTATGCCGGCGAGATCACCAGCAGCTCGGCCAGCACCGACGCCGGCCACAGCCTGGAAATCACCCCGAGTCCGGAAAGCTGGGGCTGGGGCATGATCGCCGCGCTGCAAACCTCGGCCGAAGACCTCAGCCAGTTCGCCACCGGCGGCAACCTGAACTTCAGCATCCGCACCACCTACCCGGGCAGCATCGAAGTCGGCTTCCTCACCGGCACCGTCACCGAAGGCAGCGCCTACGACGTCTACATGACGCTCGCACCGGGCCAGTACGGCTACCAGAACGATGGCGCGTGGCACACCGTGTCGATCCCCATCAGCGCGATCACGCCTCACGGCGCCATGGCTTTCGGCATGACGGACCCGAGCAAGTCCAAGCTCGACATGAGCAAGGTCACCAACCCCTTCGTCATCGCCGACCGCTACGCCGTCACCGGCAAGTCTGCAAACGCCAACGTGCGCGTGCCGCTGCAGGTGGATGCGGTGTACTGGTCGAAGTAAGCTGCTGCTGCGTCACTGACACCCCTGGTGTCGGTGGCCTGAGTAACTTCACGAATGCCGCTGATGCCGGGCGATGAACGCCTGAGCCTCAGCGGTTTTTTTTTCGCCGGCTATTAGGCAAGCCGATGTGTCAAACCGGCCGCTCACCCGCTGCGCAGCGGGCGATCAACCGGGCCACCCGCACTGCCCGAGTTTCGGGCCGTTTGGCGCTGTGCAGGTGGTGCATGGCGGTGCGGCGGTAGCCGGGTGCCAGGGCCTCGAAGAACTGCCAGGCCTGCGGCTGCGCCTGGAACAGGGCCAGCTCGGGCGCCGTGAGGCTGGCCGTTTCAGTTTGCTCATAGGCATACACCCGCGAGCGGGCTTCGCTGCGCCGCTCGAAGGCAGCCAGGCCCGCAGGCTGAATGCGGCCTGCAGCCATCAACTGCTCGAACTTCGCGATGTTCACCGCGCTCCAGATCGAGCCGGGTTTGCGCGGCGTGAAGCGGATCTGGTAGCGCTGCTCGTCGATGCGCTTGCGCACGCCGTCGATCCAGCCCACGCACAGCGCCTCGTCCACCGACTCGCCCCAGCGCATGCTGGGCTCACCCGAGTCCACCTTGTGAAAACCCACGACCAGAAACGACTCGGTGGCCGCGTGGGCGGCCAGCCATTCACCGAACAGGGCCGGGGTGGCGAAGAACACCGGCTCATGGACGACCGATGCGACGGGCTTCAACGGCGGTTCGACAGCTTGGTGAGCACGGGAATTCATGGCGATTTCACAAGGTTGCCAGCAATCCCCGCAGCATGCTGGTGCGGCGCAGCGTGGCACGCAGACGCAGGCGGCGCTCCACCACGCTGTTCGAGAACTTGCTGGCCGACTGGCGCACGAGGCAGCGCCAGTACACCTCGCTGCCGTGGTGGTGCAGATCATCCTGCTCCGTGCGCAACGCCGCCAGCTGGGTTTGCTGCTCAGCGCTCAAGGGCTGGGGGAGGAAGACCACGTTCACCTCACCGGGCGGGGCCAGGTCAACCGCGGCGGCCTCAGCACGCGCCAGGATGGCGGCCAGCTCAGCGGGCGTGCGCAGGAAGACTTCAGCCGTGAAACCGAGGCGCGGCGCCAGGCCTTGCTCCAGCTCTGAAGCCAGGCTTGAAGCGATGTCGCCGGCCGCCAGACTGGCCGCGTTGAACATCACATTGCCACTCTGGATGTGCGTGGATACGTCCTCGCAACCCAAGGCCCGGAAGTGCTCGGCCAGGTCCACCATCTTGATGAAGCGGCCGGTGACGTTGATGGCGCGCAGGAAGGCGATGTGGGTGACGGCCATGGTGTGTGTTGGGGCTCAGCGCCGTTCAGCCTCAGCGGCCGGGCATTCCAGATCAGGGAAGCGCACACGGAAGCTTTGCTCTTTCTGCGCTGCCTGCTCGGCTTCAACCTCAGTCAGCGGGGTGAAGAAGCGGCCGTAATCCCAACCGTAGCCCCAGCGAAAGCTGGTGGGCCACTGCGGGCCACCACCGGCACGCACGCCCAGCAACATCATCGTGGCCAGCGCCGGGCTGTCAGCGCGTTCACGAACGCAGGCGCGCAGGGCTTCATCGGCCTGGGCGCGCTGTTGCTGGGTGCCGCCACGCCAGTAAGCCAGGTCATGCTCGGCGCAGCAGCGGCACCAGTCCTTGCCGCCGCCGGGCGCGCGGTCAGGAAACAGGCTGCAGCCGTCGGTGGTGAAGTCAGCGATGGTGGTGGCGCCGGTGCGTGGTGCCGCGCAGCCCTGCAAGAGCGCCAGCACTGCCACGGCAGCGGCCATCAGCAAGCCACCGCGCCTCACACGCTCTCCACGGCAATCGCCACCGCGTCCAGCTCCACCGCCGCATTCTTCGGAAGTTGGTACACGCCAACCGAGGTGCGCGCATGCACGCCGCGCTCGCCCAGCACCTCGTGGAAGACGCCTGAGGCGGCATCGGCCACCTCGCTGTGCTGGGTGAAGTGCTCGGTGCACTGCACGAAGACATTGATCTTGGCGATGCGGGCCACCTTCGACAGGCTGCCCAGGTGCTGGCGCAGCACGGCCAGCACGCGCATGGCGCAGATGCGGGCAGCGTGCTGGCCCGCGTCGAGGTTCACATCACCCCCCACGCGGCCCTGCACCACCACCTCGGTGCCCACGCGGGGCACCTGGCCGCTCACATGCAGCGTGCGGCCATCGGCCACCACCGAGGCGTAATTGCCGCCGATGCGGATCTCGCCGTCAAAGCGGGCGTTCAGTCGGGTGGCGAGCGCCTCGAAGCGCTGGTCCGCATCGAGTGAGGCATGCAGCAGGTCGACCACCGTGCACCCTCACAGCGACTGCCAGGCCGGCAGTTGGTGGCGCTTGCGGCCGAACGCGTAGTAGCCCGCCATGGCCAGGCCGAATAGCGCCCCGGCCAGCGTGGCATTGAACCCCGCGGCGAGCATCGGCAGGCCTTGGGGCTGCCAAACGAAGATCCACATGATCAGGCCCCAGACCACGCTGAAGTACAGGCCGGCCACGGCCCACAGGCCCCAGAAGCTGGCGAAATGCGGCGGCGGCACTTGCAGGCCCACGCGCCACATCAGGGTCAAGGCCAGCGGCTGGTAGTTGGATTTGCGGATGCCGGCCGCGGCCAGCAACTCCAGCGCCTTCTGGCGGCGGGCATCAAACGAGGTGGCAAACGGTGTGGCGGTCACATCAGGCTCCAGGCGCTCCGCCGCACCCCAGTGCGGCGCGACAGCGTTGGAGCGGGATGGTGCCACAGCCGCCCGGCCGCGGCACCGCCCGAGCAGGCCGTCAGTCGAGCGTGGCGCCGCTCTGCTTGACGATGCGGTCCCACTTCACCGTCTCGGCCTTCACGAACTGCGCGAAGTGCGCCGGCGTGTCGCCCACGAACTCGGAACCGGCGTCGTTCAGCACGCGCTGGAACTCCGGCGTCTTCATCACCTGCAGCGCAGCGGCGTTGAGCTTGTCGACCACCGGCTGCGGCGTGCCGGCCTTGACCTTGCCCGACTTGATGTGCGGCATGATCGCCGCGAGGCTGTCGAACATCATCGGCACGTGGTCGAGCTTCAGCCGGGCCGCATCGCGGAACAGCTCGGCCGTCAGATGCTGCGGCGTGCCGTTGCCGGAATTGGCGATCGACACACCTTCGGGCTTGCTGCGCACATAGGCCATCAGGCCGGCCAGGTCATTGATGCCGGACGCCGGGTTCACCACCAGCACCAGCGGCATGCGCAGCACGTTGGTCACCGGCACCAGGTCACGCGCAGCGTCGAACGGCAGCTTCTTGTAGAGGCTGCCATTGATGGCGATGGGCGCGCTGGAGGTGACCAGCAGTGTGTAGCCGTCAGCGGGTGCCTGCACCACGGCGGCAGTGCCCACATTGCCACCGGCACCGGCCTTGTTCTCGATCACCACGGGCTGGGCCAGCAGGGTGCGACGGGCGGCGGGCGGCGGGCGGGTGACGGTCAGCCCGAGACCCGGCTTTCAGATGACATGTTTCGGGACCGGGGCCAGCTCGGCGGTGCGGTGTCCCGCTGGGTCAGTGGCGCGCGCTCGAAGCTCGAGGGAGTCGGAAACAGCGCTTGCAGCCGTTCGCGGACATGCAGCAGGCGCGGGTCGAGCGGATCGGCATCGTCGGTGGTGTCGTTGATGCAGAAAAAGTCCAGCTCGCCCATGGCGGTGTCCAGCAGCGCCATGGCCTGGGCCGCGCCGGCTTCGCCACTGGAGACATAGGCATGGCGATAGTCGCGAATCTGTGCGCTGCCGTCGGCCAGGGCCCAGCGCATCGCGAAGTCCGAGACCACGGCCGGCTGGTCCCAAAGCCTGAACACGGTCGAGCGCACCGCGCTGAACAGGTCAGGGGCCAGATCTTCCAGTTCAAACAGCATGGAGCGCAACATCGGCCGCGGCGCGTGGGCAAAGGTCCGCAGCGTGTGGGCCAGGCGCATGCCCGCACTCTGCCGCGGCGCCGCAGGCTCGGCGGCGCGGGCCTTGAGCCACTCGATCGAGCGCCGGCAGGCATTGGCCTGGAACGAATCCTCGGGATGCGCGGGCCCGGCGCCGACTGCCGGCTCGTCGGACCAGGCGGCAAACACACCCCCATCGAAGAACCACTCTGCCGGGCGCACCGGGGCGCCGAAGAAGACATCGTCGTTGAAATAGAAGAAGCGCTCGGACAGACCCGGAATGCGGTGCACGTAGGACTCGATGTGAGCCGAATCGAAGGTTGGCAGCGAGGACGCCGGGATCAGATCGCGGTGGTCGACGAGGGTCAGTCGATCGCTGGGGCTCAGCCATGCAGGCGACTGGCCGTCGGTCACCACATAGACATGGCCGTGGTCGGGAAAGTAGCGCTCAAGCGCGCGCAGGCTGTAGCGCAACTCGTCGTTGTCGCGGAAGCGGCCCTCGACATTGCCATAAGCGGCCGGGCTGCCCTGGCGTTGGGCCGATGGCCGGGCGGCGGCGGCGTTGCGCTTCTGGCGCCATGTCGGGTCATTGCCATCGACCCACAGGTAGACGACGTCGATGGCGGAATGCTGGGTCATGGTTACTGCAAGAGAAGCAGCCGGGGCCGCGGCGGCGGCAACGCGGGGCTGGCCTGCCGGAAGAAAGGCAAAGCTTCTGATTTTATCCAGCACGGCGTCCGGGTCCAAACACAACGCTGACCGGCGAACAAGTATTCCAGGTCAACCCGAGCTCGCAGGCGGTGCGGGCACCGGCAGCAGCGTGGGCGCCGTGATTTGCGCGCAGTGGAAATAGCTCTAGGGTCGAGAGCGTGAACCCCCATGCACGGATGGCAGGCGCCGGAGACCAGCCCGCGTCACACCCAGCCTTGACGCCAAAGAGTTGCGTCGGTCAGCTCGCGCCAGTGCAGCAAATACACCTGCCTGGAATGCACGGCCTCCAGTTCGATCTGCTCGACGCGCATCGAGGGTGGTTCGGGTTCGATGACGCGCGCGACGACGAAGTGCTTCTCGCGATTGCGCGGCTTCACCGCCGTCCACTTCGTCAACAACAGCTTCTTCGGACTCAGCGGGTTCTTCGGCGCCATATGTTTGGGCGCGGCTGCTGCATCCACGAGGTCAAGCTCAGGTTTCATAGGGCGTGATGATGCGACAAGCGTCGACCCACCGGCAGCTGTTCGCCAGGCAGACCACATTCATCCAGCGTGTTTACGCCCAGGGACGCGCTGAACCACCTGGAATGTGATGCGGCCAAGCCCTGATTCATCTCAGTTCCGGTGCCTGAGCGCAACAGGACGCTGATGCAGCGTTGTGATCAGCTCTGTGCTCAGATGGATCGCGTGGAGGTCGCGGACTCGGAACTCAAGGCGGTTCTGCGGGAGAGCCGGGAGGCTTGAAGTCGCATGGTGGATGGTGGGCAGATCGACTTGCTAGAAGACAGGCAAAAATTTCAGCACTTATAGTGGCAAAGGTAGAGGAACTTTGTTTGTATTTCGCTTTCAAATCAAATGTTTGCGCTACATGTATGATCGGCAAAATAATTTGCAAAAGCAGCGACTCTATTCACGCCATGGCACTCTACGATCAGCCCCATCAGTTCACGCCGCTGCTGCCGTCGGAGGCGAAGATCGGGCCGCTACTTGAGCGGGCCTCGGAGTTGGTGCGCTCTGCGGGTGCGGCCAGTCAGATGCATGTGCCCGTGGCCTTGCGCAAGTTGCTGCGTTCGATGAACTCCTACTACTCGAACAAGATTGAGGGCCAGCACACGCGGCCTGCGGAGATCGAGCGCGCACTCCGCCGGGACTTCTCAGCCAATTCTGATTTGGCTCGCCGACAGCGACTGGCCATTTCGCATATCGAGGCTGAGGAGCAGCTCGAGGCGGAGTATTTGGGGGCTGAGGGGCTTGAGCAGCTGTGGCGTGTCGACGCGCTGTGCAGCGTTCACCGCGAGCTATTCGGGCGGCTGCCTCCTGAGGACCTTGCCGACGAAAACGGGAACCGATTTGAACCCGGTGCGCTACGTCAGCGCGACGTGGAAGTTGGCATGCACGTGGCGCCTGCCCATGCCTCCGTGCCCGCTTTCATCGCGTCATGGGGGCAGACCTACTCTCATGTCCGTCAGGGCGAGATGACGGTCGTAGCTATCGCTGCGTCGCATCATCGGCTTGCCTGGATCCACCCGTTTCCGGACGGCAACGGCCGCGTGTCGCGCCTGCACACGCACCTGGCGCTGCATTCGCTCGGCTACCTCGGAGGCATCTGGTCACCGCTTCGCGGTTTCGCGCGCACACACGAGCAGTATTACCAAACCCTGGCACATGCCGATGAGCCGCGGATGGGTGACCTCGATGGCCGAGGCAATCTGAGCGAGCGTGCTCTGATGGAATGGATTACGTACGTACTGGATGTGTGCATCGATCAATGCCGCTTCATGCAGGAAAGCCTGCAGATGGGCACGATGCTTGAACGAATCCGAACGTGTCTTGTCGTCGAAGAACTCCGCAGCACCGGTGTTCGGCAAGAGGCTGCCTATCCTTTGCACTACTTGCTGCAGACGGGTGGCGAGCTGGATCGTGGTGCCTTTGTGGGAATGATGTCAGGGATGGGTGATCGAACCGCCAGGGCGGTCCTTTCCTCGCTCATCAACCGCGGCCTGCTCGAGTCGGACAGCCCCCGGGGCAAGGTGCGCTTTGGCGTGCCGCACCATGCGCTGCGGTTCTACTTCCCATCACTGTGGCCAGAGGCCGAAGCCGAGGCTGAAGCGTAGCGGCTGACTGGCGGGGTAGCAGGTGTGCCGCGACTTCAGATAGAAGATCAGGGTCTCAACCTGGTGCGCCCTCAGCGCTTGACGCTGGCTGTCGATTTCAGTCGTGAGTGCCTCGATCTGCTTGAGCCGGGCCCTCAAAGCGCGCACACTGCGCCGAATGACCAAGCGAATCCGCATGCCTGCACGCACTTGGACGTTGCGGCGTCAGCTGGCAGCCATGAAGCGCCTGGCCAAATCCGCGAGCACGCTTGCACTCGCCAGCGTTGCCAAACCGAAGGCGGAGCGGCGCGTGAAAGCTTCTGGCACAGGCGTGTGGGAGCCGGGCGTGGCCATAGGCCCGTCCGGTGTGCGACGGTTCCGGCTCTATCGGCCCCCTGACATCCAGCGAGGCGAACTCTTGCCGCTGCTCGTGATGCTGCATGGCTGCCGGCAGGACGCCGAGAGCTTCGCGGCCATCGCCCGACGCCGGCACGAGTGACTCCACTGGGCGCAGCCGCATCGGCCTGGCCTGCCTTGCTGGTCATCCATGGTGATGCCGACGCGGTGGTCTCGCCCGCCAACGGCCGGAATGCGGTGCAGGTCTGGGCAGAGGCAGCCGGCGCGCGAGCCGCTGGAGCGAGGTCACTGCGGCGGGGTCAGCGCTACCCGATGACGGTCACTGATTTCAAGCGAGCAGGCGTCACGGCAGCCACCTTGGTGGCCGTGCACGGCTTGGCACATGCCTGGCGTGGCGGCGGCAGCAAACAGCCGTTCAGCGATCCCCTGGGGCCCGACGCATCAAGCCTGGTGTGGGCCTTCGCCAGCAAGCAATTCCGCCTGTCGGACCGGGCCCCAGTGGCTGCGCGCCGAGTTCCAGGCACGCTGGCCACCGGCAGTTCGCCAACCGCCGCATGAAGGCCGAATACCACCACTCCTTGCGCGACTGGTGGCCCCTCGTCAAAGGTGCCGCGACCGCTTGGGTGGACGACTACGCACCCAGCATGGGCGCAGCGCTGTCGTACTACAGCATCTTCTCGCTGGCGCCCCTGCTGCTGATCGTGATCTCGATCGCCGGCCTGGTCTTCGGCGAAGAAGCGGTGCGCGGCCAGGTGTTTCTGGAGCTGCAAGGGCTGCTGGGCGCCGACGCTTCGCGGGCGATTGAAGGCCTGCTCATCAGCGTCTCCAAGCCCACCGAGGGCGTGGCGTCGACCGCCATCGGGGTAGCGCTGTTGCTGCTCGGGGCCACCAGCGTATTCGGTGAGTTGCAGAACGCACTCGACCGCATCTGGCGCGCACCAGCCCGGGTGCGCACGGGCGGCCTGTGGGGACTGGTGCGGGCCCGCCTGCTGTCCTTCGGCATGATCCTGGGCATCGCGTTCCTGCTGATGGTGTCGCTGGTCTTCAGCGCCGCAATCGCTGCAGCCGGCAAGTGGTGGTCAGGCGCCTTTGGCGAATGGCTCTTGATGGCGCAGGTCGTGAACGTGGTGGCCGGATTGGTGGTGACGACCGGCGTGTTCGCGATGATCTACAAGGTCATGCCGCGGGTGTCCGTGAAGTGGCGCGACGTCTGGCTGGGGGCGGTCGTGACGTCCCTGCTGTTCACGGCCGGACGCTTTCTGATCGGCATGTACCTCGGCCACAGCAACCTGGCCTCCGGCTTCGGGGCGGCGGGTTCGTTGATCGTCGTGTTCGTCTGGGTCTACTACTCAGCGCAGATCTTCTTGCTGGGCGCCGAGTTCACCTGGATCTACGCCCGGACATTTGGCTCGATGCGCGATCTGCTGCCGCAACTCCAGGCCAAGGCCGATGCGACCGCGCCCAAGCGGTCAGTCACGGAACCGTAAAGCGCGCTTGAGAGACACCGCTGCAAGCCGGGCGCATGCTATTTCTTCTCGCTGATCCACAGCTTGATCACGCCCTGCACCACCACTTTGCCGCCCTCATCCAGCGCCGTGACTTTCACATCAAGATCGCCGGGTTTCCAGTCTTCAGGGTTGATCTCGGCAATGCCCGAGATGTTGCTGCCGGCCTTGGCTGTGTAATCCACCGACATGCCTTTGGGAATCCAGCGCAAGTGGCTGGGAATGGAGGCCTCGGCCACCACGCCCATGGCCATTTCGAGCAAGTTGCAGATGGCGATGACATGAACGGTGCCGATGTGGTTTTCAACGGCGCGCCGCTTCTTGATGCGCAGCTTCGCGTAGTTGGGGCGAAGCTCTTCGACCATGGCGTTGACGGTGCGAAAGTACGGCGCCTTGAACTGCACTACCTTGGAAAAGACATATCTCCCACCAGGCAAGCCTGACAACCTTTCCCAATACCTGAGAACTGGATTGCCATTGCCAATGGCGTGACGCGTGGTCTTGCTCATGCGAAAACTATGGTCCAAATCAGTGGCCAAGCGCCAAGTGTCTGACAAGTCGACACCTCTCCTGTATCGCCCGTGGATATATCCAAACTCAAATTCGCAACAAGGTCGGCGCGGCGTTACAAGATATCAACGAGGGCGCTGGGTACGCCGGGCCTCAGTCGCTCACACCTTGGCGAGGAAGGCCGCCGCATCAGCCGCTTCACACTGCCAGTCTGCGAAGACACCGACCAGATTGCATTCCACGCAGTGGCAAGCGATGTAGTACCAGCGCACCTTGTGTGTGCCCTCATGCACCGAGACGCCGGACATCAGCTCGAACACCTCGTTCTCGCACACGCACTCGTGCCCCTCTGGCGCGGCTTCTTCAACGTGGTCAGCGCTGTCACCCATCAGGTGCTCCTGCCCGCAGTCGGTGCAGGTGCGGATAGCGACACCGGCCTCTTCATCGGTCTGCAGCGCGAAGGTCCGGCACCCGCATTCACACTTTGACGCGGCAAACCGGACGGCCTCGTGGCGATTCGCGACGCTGTAGCTGCGCAGCTCGGCTTGGGTGTCACCCGACGTCGTCCCGTACCAGAACTCGCCCTTCTTCGTCAGTGCCATTGATGCTGCTCCATTGTTCAAGGTGGGCCTCCCGGCGACATGACGCCAGCAAGCCCGATCGTCTGGATTTTGCCCGGAGATCCAGCGTGGTGACCTCTTCGATTTGAATGGCTCCTGTCAGCCTGAGGTAGCCGGATAGCGGGCGATCGGCAACGTCCCAGTGCAAAATCCTGTCGAAGCAAGCGGCCGAGGCGGCCTGTGAGCCTTCGTTTCAGTCAGCCCGATACACCACACACCTTCAGCCACTGCAGAACGCTTCGTTCTCGAACCTTGAGCCTCAGACACATGCGCGTTCTGGTGATCGGCGGATACGGCTTTTTTGGTCGCAGCCTGGTGCGGCTGCTGTCCAGCGATGCCCAGCTCAGTGTGGTCATCGCCGGCAGGTCCCAGCGCGATGGCGCGGCGCTCGTCGCCGAGTTGGGGCCGTCCGCACAGGCAAAACTCAGCGCCACGGTCATCGACGTACAGGCGCCGGACTTTGCCCGGGCCCTCGCCAGGCTCGGCCCGCAAATCGTCGTGCACACCTCCGGCCCCTTTCAAGGGCAGGATTACCGCGTGGCCAGCGCTTGCATCGCCTGCGGTGCGCACTACATCGACCTGGCCGATGGCCGCACTTTTGTCTCGCAGATCGGTACGCTGGACACCGCCGCCCGGGAAGCGCAGGTCGCCGTCATCAGCGGCGCGAGTTCGGTACCGGCGCTGTCCAGTGCCGCAGTCGACCACCTGACCCGCGATTTCGCGCGGGTCGACGACATCGACATCGGCATCAGCCCGGGCAACCGCACCGAGCGGGGCCTGTCCACGATTCAGGCCATCCTCAGCTACTGCGGCAAGCGCTTGCCGGACGCGGGTGCCGGCCCCACCTACGGCTGGAGTGGCACCCGCAAGCACCGGTACCCCGCACCGGTCGGGTCACGCTGCTTGTCGCCCTGCGATGTGCCAGACCTCGAGCTGCTGCCGGGCCATTACCCCGGCGCCCCGACGATCCACTTCGGCGCCGGCCTGGAGCTGCAGTTCCTGCATCGCGGCATGAATGTGATGGCCTTGATGACGCGGCTCGGCCTGGTGTCCAACTGGTCGGCCTATGCGGGCGTACTCAAATGGGCGGCAGACTTGTTCAAGGGCATCGGCACCGACGCCGGAGCGATGCACGTGTGCGCGACGGGCGTGCTTCCGGATGGCCAGATGCTCAGCCGAACGTGGCACTTGGTGGCCACCGACGGCGACGGCCCTTTCGTTCCCACGCTCGCCGCGGCGGCGCTCATCCGAAAGCTGAAAGGCAGCGCAGAGGGATGGCCCGGTGCCAGGCCCTGCATCGGGCTCCTCACCCTGGATGACTTCATCCACGAGGCACGCGGCCTGCGCATCACGATGGCCGAGGACGCGGAATAAGCACCCGCGCGGAGCCCGCCCCCCAGGCTACCGAGGGCGCTGCAGCACCTGTTCGGTGAACATGCGAACCGTGAACCTCGGCACATCACCGTAGGTTGGGCATGTCCGGGCCGCATGCCAACTGCGCACAGACAGATCGCCGCCGCCCCGGCGTCGCGGGGGCGGGTAAGCGTAGGCTTCAAGCTCACCCAGTACCTGGCCTGAGCGCGTATCGGTCACTCGCACCAGGCCACCGGCCACCCAATGCAGGCGGTCACCAGCATGGTCTTGGGGCAGGTAGCTGACGGCATATCGCGCGGCTTCTTCCCTCGGGATCGGCGCTGTGATCAGCGTCCGGTCCGCCGCCAAGCGGTGGCGCAGGTAGCTTCCGTCGGCCTGGCGCACGTCGACGAATTCGTAGCCTTTGAGCGTCACGCGGCTCGAGGGGAAGTCGAGGCTCCAGCCCGGGTTTCTGCGCCGGTCATCGATTTCCACATCAAGGAAGGCGCGCACGTAGGCCATGCCGCCCACGTCGCCCGGGATGCCCGCATCAGGCCAATCCCGGTTGGCATGCGCGGTCGAGGCCACTTCGCCGCGCAGGTCGTCCAGCCGCACGCCGTCCACTCCCCCGACCGGATACGGTCGCCGCCCGCCGGCCGACTGGCATCGTTCCGCGAAGAGCGCATCGCCGGCAGCAGTTTCGCCGGCCACGCTGTCAGCCGCCGCCCAGCGGCCAGCCAACTCCCGCGCCGGCTGGGCCGCCAGCAGCACCACGCCCGAGATCAAAGCACTCGCCATCACGCGCCGGCGCGGCATGCGCAGCAGCAGACCAAGGGCGATCAGCAGCGCCGCCAGGCCCGCCATCTGCAGGATGAGCAGGTAACCCTGCGGCCCGACCACCTGCACCAGCGGCACGCCCAGGCGCAGTGCCGTCCAGATGAGGCGCAAACCTTGCCACCACTCCATCACATTGAGCAGCGACGGCGCACCGGGTGTACGCCAAGCGTAGATCATCAACGCCGGCAACGTGGCCAGCACGAGGCCAACCACCACACCCAGCGCCCGCGCACCGCCGCGTGACGGGCGCCAAGCGCACAGCACGAGCAGACCCAGGAGCGCGGCACCGGACAACAACGCGCCCAGGTACAGCCGCGCTTCGGTCGCGGGGCTCACAGCGTCCAGCCACTGCGCCGGCCCGGCCGCGAGCAGGTGCCGGGCGATGTCCAGGGTGTCCTGGATCGATGCGGCAGTGACAGGCTGCGCTTCCGGGGCTGATGGCGCCGATGAGGCCGCTGAGGCTGCCGCTGTCAGACCCACGGCCTTGTAGGTGAGCAACGCTTGGCGGGTAGCCCAGTCATAGGTCCAGACATGCGTCACCCGGCCGCGCATGACGTTGACCAGCGCAAGCAGGTCGCCGTCGGCGAACACCTGCAGGCCGTCGAAGTGGTGAGCAGCCGCTTGGCTGGCCTCAGCCAGCTGGGGCAGCACGCCGTCCAGCGGACGCACCTCTTCGATCCCACCGCGCGCATCCAGCAACAACAGATCCGCCCTGGACGACACGGCAGCGTAGCCGCCCGTTGCGGCATTGAAAGCGAGGCTCACGACATCGCGGCTCTTGATCGGCTGGGCGTCCAGCCAACGGCGCGCGCGTGTGTCGAAGCGGTAGAACTGTGCATCGCTGCCATGGGACGCGATGGCGAGCACCCCACGGGCCTCGTCCCAGGCCAGGCCAGACGCCCAGGACAACCGGGGGAGGTCCGGTGCCGGCGGCACTTCCTGACGGGCGGCGTCTCGACCAAAGGAGCCCGCGGCAGACATCTTCCAGGCCAGCACGCCGCCATTGCCTGTGAGGTAATAGGCTTCCTGACCATCAGCGCTCACGACCGCCGCGCTGTCGCTTTGCCCCGAGAGGGGCCCGCCGCCCAGCACCTTGGACGAAGGCGGCGTGCCGGCATCCGGTCCGGCTGTCGTCCAGCGCAGCGTCCTACCGTCCACATCGAGCAGCCGGAAGCTCATCGGCGCCTTCGGCGCGTCCACCGCTCCGGCCGGGGCCAGCAGCACAAACAGCAGCAGGCCAAGGAGCACACGGGAAAGGCAGATTGGGCGCAAGGACGGGGGCATGGGTCTCCGGGCGGAACGGCTGGCGCCGAAACCCACGATTCTCACAGCACTAGGCAAGTCGTCGTCCCAGCTTGAGCCAACGGCCGAGAACCATGACCATGAGCTCCACCGGCGGTGGGTCGACTCGCAGTGGTGCGGAGGCGGTGGTTGGGACGTTGCATCGACCGGTTGAATCCGCCAGCGGGTGCGGTCGGTCGTGCCTTCAAACCGAGTGGCCGCTGTTGGCCATCAGCGGCCATCTGATGCTCGAACTCGAATGGCTCTTGAAGGCGGAAAGCGGACTCCAATGTCAGACTGGCGCGGCCCAGGATGAAGCTCGCTGGTCGGGGTTTCGCGGCAGACTCCGGTTCGACTTGCAGCGCAGTTACGACAAACGAGCCTCGGGGCAACTCATGACATCCCCTTCGAACCTCGATACTCCAAGCTTATGACTGATACCCCACCCCACCCATTGAGCCATTCCTACGCCGTCGTCGATGTATTCAATGGCACGGCATTCAAGGGGAATGCCGTGGGTGTTGTCTTCGATGCAGATAACCTCTCCGATGCCGAGATGCTGTCCTTCACGCGATGGACCAATCTCAGCGAAGCGGTTTTCGTACTGACGGCTACGGATCCCCTGGCTGACTACCGCCTTCGCATCTTCTCTTCGCTGCACGAGCTTGACTTTGCAGGTCATCCAACACTGGGTGCCTGCCATGCCTGGTTGGAGAAGACCGGGCATCAGGCTCTGCGCGACTACGTGCAGCAGTGTGGTGTCGGCCTGGTGACTTTGCGGCGCTCGGTCGAGGGGCTTGCCTTCAGAGCCCCGCCTCTCATCAGGTCTGGGCTCATTGACGCGTCGTTGCTGGAACGGGTGTCTTCCGGGTTGAGACTTCAGGCTGTCGGGGCGCGCCTGGTGTCTGCCCAATGGGTGGACAACGGTGCTGGTTGGCTCGCCCTGATGATCGATGATCGCGACAAGTTGCTGGCCCTGAAACCCGATTTCGCTCAACTTGATGGGCTGGCCATCGGCGTTTTGGCACCGTGGCGCAGTCCGCCGTGCGACGGCGAGGTCGACTTCGAACTCCGCGCGTTCATCGCAGGCGACAGCTTGCCCGAGGATCCGGCAACGGGCAGTCTTGCAGCGGGCATTGCCCAGTGGTTCGCACAGACCGGTCAAGCACCCAGCTCCTACACGTTCAGCCAAGGCACTGCTCTGGATCGTCCCTGCCGGATTCGCGTTTCGACCATGGCTGATGGCATCTGGATCGGCGGTGCGACAAAGACATTGATACGCGGACAGGTGCAGTTCCCAGGCTCAGTTGCAACTCGTGGATGAAGATCTCGGGATTGAAATGCCTTGACCAGCCATCAATAAAGCGAGGGCGCTTTGTCAGGCGTCGACGAATATCACCTTGCCGGTGATGAAGCCATCGACCGAACGCTCGAACGCTTTACCTACCAGCGCGCTAGGGACGGGTTGGAAGCCCGGCATCATTTCCCCATAGACATCCCATGCCTCCTCGAGAACTGTGGGGTTGACCACGTTGATGCGAACCTGGCGTGGAAGTTCGTGCGCTACGCACTGTACGAAGGTGTCGATCGCGCCGCTCGTGGTTGCGTCCGCAATGGCCATGGGAATGGGTTTGACATTGAGAATGCCCGAAATCAGCGTAAACGAACCGCCATCCTTGATGTAGTTCAGACCCACATTTACCAGATTGATCTGGCCGAGCATCTTGCTCTGGATAGTCGTGTCCCACTGCTCGTCGGTCATTTCGCTGAAGTTGGCGTATTCGCAGTAGCCAACTGTATTGACGACGGCATCGAACGTCCCGACTTTTTCGAACAACGCCCTGATCGACGCCTTGCTGGTGATGTCGACCTTGTGGTCGCAGCCTGTGCCTGAGCGACTGGCGGTGATGACATTGTGCTTCTTGAGGCCTGTCATAGCGGCTTGGCCCATGCGCCCTTGGGCGCCAATCAAAATTACAGTTTTCATAGAAATGCTTGGTTAAATGCTTGGGAACCGGTACTTTAGGCACCCAAAGATACAATGACAATCACGATTGGCTTGTATGAGATACAACTTAAATGACAGAAAGAATCGATGTAAGGCACATGCGGGTTTTGCTTCATCTCGTGCGCGAGAAAAACGTTTCTCGCGTTGCTGAGCGACTTGAGATATCGCAACAGGCGGTCAGCAATTACCTTAAGCGCTTGCGTGAAGTCTTTCCCTATGAGTTATTCCTGCGGCAGAGCGCAGGCCTACAGCCAACCGACTACGCGTATGAACTAGCGGCAAAATTCGAGAAAATAATTGAAGAGGTCGACGGCATCTTCAATTCATTCCCATTCGATCCTGTAACGAGCGATTACGTGTTCAGGGTCATCGCAAATGAATATGCACAACTGTCTATCATTCCGTCGCTCTCGCTGCTCATGCGCAAGCGCGCAGCCGGGGTGAAGCTTGAAGTCATTGACTTCAATCCTACTCAACATACCAAAATGCTGGAGCAAGGGGAGGCTGATCTGGTGATTGGTTTTTCTGACTACGTCGATTCAGGACTGGTACGAAAAACGCTGCGACGCGATCATTACTGCTGCGTCGCCCGGGAAGATTCGATTCTCTCTCGGCAGATAAAAGAGCTAGGCGATGTGTCTTCCCATCCCCATGTGGATTTCGCCAGCGGTGTAGGCAATTTGGGAAGCCGATTGGATGATTTCCTTGGCGCCCAGAAGGTGAGTCGCACCGTGATTGCCACGTTGCCCTGCTACACGTCTCTGCAGGCGTTTATGCGCGTGAACGACACATTAGCTTTTGTACCCTCGGCAATTGCCGCCGCTGGAGGCTTTCAGGTGATGGATATAGACATGTCTTCCCTGAGTTTTAATGTGGTTATGGGGCGGCATCGCAGAGCTTTGGGTAGTGCAGCCGGAGATTGGCTTGCCCGAGTGGTCGAAGCACTGGCCGCGTCGACTTAGTTATAAGTCACGCAGGGGATGCAGCGTATTTGTTGAGTCCCGGATGAATGGCTCCTCGGCGGACGATATGCGATCCTTGTGGGCCGGGTGGTCCTGAAGGGCCTTCTGGCAGACTTGAACCAGCGGCGGGCACGATGCTGATCAGCTTGCACAAGAACGCTACGACGACGCCTGCGACACGCTTGGCGATCCAGCCGGGCCACGGCACTGAGACCGAATTGGCGTAGCGCTTCGGTGTCGGCAAATTCACGATCCGCAAGTGGCGCAAGCGCAGCACAGTCGAGAATGGCAGCCACACACCTCACCGGCTGCAGACCACACTCAATACCGGCCAGGAGGAGATCGTCGTCTATCTGCGCACGCACCTGCGCCTGTCGCTGGACGACCTGCTGGCGGTGGTGCGGGAGTTCATCGAGCCGGCGATGAGCCGCTCTGCGCTGGACCGGCTGCTGCGTCGGCGTGGCGTCAACCGCTTGCCCGAGCCCGAAGTCGAGAAGACCCAGGTCAAGAGCTTTAAAGCCTACGAGCCGGGCGACGTCCACATGGACGTGAAGTACCTGCCCCAGATGGAAGACGAGGCAGATAGGCGCTACGTGTTCGTGGCCATCGACCGGGCCACGCGCTGGGTGTTCATCGCCATCAAGAGCAAGAAGACCGCCGCAGTAGCGCGCTCGTTCCTCAATGCCTTGCACAAGGCTGCGCCGTTCAAGATCAAGACGCTGCTGACTGACAACGGGCGCGAGTTCACCGATCGTGCATTTGGTCGGCGCGAGAAGGACGCCAGCGGGGAACACGAGTTCGACGCGCTGTGCCTAGCACTGGACATCGATCACCGACTGACCAAGCCCAAACACCCCCAGACCAACGGCATGGTCGAGCGCTTCAATGGGCGCTTGGCCCAGGTGCTCAAGACGCACCGCTTCAACAGCGCACATGATCTGGAGACGACGCTGCACCGCTTCGTCTGGCTCTACAACGAGCATCTGCCCCAGCGCGCTCTGGACCTGAACACGCCGATCCAGGCGCTCAAGAAATGGCAAGTCAGCCATCCAGATTTATTCGCCAAGAGGGCGGTCAATCACCCGGGACCTGACACGTATTGCCTCAATGCTTAAGTTGGTGATTCAGAGTCACATCGCCGCGACCGTCTTTCGCCATTGAAGGGGTGACAAGCCAACTGGGCTTGATTCGCGCTAGATGACGGGTTTCAATGCACTGCTGTCATCGCCTCTCCCATGCCGAATGGCTCTGGCGGGTCGACAGCAGTCGTTCCGCCGTGCGAACCTGACGGCCCACTCACGGTCAGTTGCGGTCGCCCCGCCCAAAACGGCGGGCGACAGCTTCAGGCCGCCGATTGCAGCCGATCAGCCCTCAAGCGTGAATCGCTCGACTTTTGTCACCGCCAGCCAACGCTTGCGCTCTTCAGCAATGGCGGCGGCAAACTGCGGGGCTGATACGGGCACGGAGCGTGTCCAGGTGGCGCGGTTGAACTCAGCCATCTCGCGGCTGCGCAAGACGTCCTGTGCGGCCGCATTGAGCTCGTTCACCTTGGCCTCGGGCGTGGCGGCCGGCAGATAAAAACCCATCGATTCGTTGAACACCATGTCCGTGGACAGGACTTCGCGCAGGAGCGGCATCTGGGGCATGTCCGGCAGCCGCTGGTCAGCGGTCGAAAACAGCGGGCGCAACGCACCGCTCTTCATGCCCTCGACCGCTGAACTCAGGAAGACGACACCTGCCGGCTGGGCACCGGAACTGAGGTCCTTCATCAGAGGCACCATGCCCTGATAGGCCACCGCGTTGATGGCAGCATTCTTCGTGCGCGCGAGGACCATGCCGACCAGGTGCGCCACCGTGCCCAGACCGGGCACGCCGTAAGTCCCCTTGGCGGGGGTGTCGCTCACCCAGCGCAAATAGGCTTCCAGGGAATTGACCGCTGCCGGCACAGATGGCCCGACACAAAACACGAATGTCAGCTCAAGCAGCGGAATCACAGGGGTGAAGGCTTTCACCGGGTCGACGTTCGGCAGCGTGCGCAAATGCGGCATCAGCGTGAGTGCGCTGCTGGGGGCCATGAGCACCTGGCTCCCGTCAGCGGGCCCTTTGTGGACCGCCTCGAAGGCTCTGGCCGTCGTATTGCCCGGCAGGTAGGTCATGTTCACGTCCAGCGTCGGCGTGTAGCTGCCCGCCAGGCGCGGCAACACCGTATCGGCCAGCGGCGTGGCCAGGCCGCCCTTGGGGAAGCCGTAAAACACCTTGCCGATGCTGGCCCTGGCTGGCAAGCCCTGCAGGCCCAGGCCGGCAAAAGCGGCCGTCTTCAGGAGCAGTCGACGATATGGGTTCAAGTTCATGACGGGATCCTTCGGGCAGCGGTGTGCATCTAGGTTGGTGACATGGGCGGTGTGAGCGACCAGATTGAAAGCGAATCGTCAGTCGCGCAGCTCAGCCATCAGCAGGCGCCAGAGCTGCGACCCGGCCTGCGCTGCCAGGCTTTGCGGCTCCGCCTTCAGGCGCACCTCACCGCGCACCTCCATCGGCAAATGGGTCGCGGTGGCCAGCGGCGATGCGTCGACTTCGAACACCACGCGGTGTTGTGCCGACAAGGGCACGGCCTTGCCAGAACGGTCGGCCTGCGTCGGGATGAATCCACCGTGGAGTGAGCTCAAGGCATCCGGGGTGATGGTCTCGGCGGCGGTCGGCTCGATGACGCTGACGGTGAGATCCAGCGCTGCCAGCGAAGGGTCCTCGGCCACGAAGCGTCCCCGCGCGCCGGCTTGCAGGCGAGGCAGCTCCCGCTCGGAGACGAAGCCGCGCGCGTCCCGCACCCGGCCGTAGAGTACACGCCCCAAGGGCATGCCGGGCCGCACCCATTGGCCGGCCTGCAGGTGCAACGGCAGATCCACCACCACACCGTCTTCAGAGGCCCGCACGTCGAGCAGTTGGGCCCGGTCTTGCAGGCCTCGCACCTCGGCGTCGGCTTCCAGAAGGCGCTGGTCCAGCACGGTCGCCTCGGCCCGGTCTTTCGCGTCGCCGCCAATGCGGTTCAGCCGTTCGGCAGTGGCAAGGCGGTTCAGCGCCGCCTCGGCTTGCTTCACCCGCAATTCAGGCGACGACAACCGCATCAGCACCTGTCCGGCCTTGACCTGCTGACCGGCCTGCACGAGCACTTCCATCACCTGTGCGTTTTCCGGCGCCTCGATCAAGACGTGGCGCTGCCAGCCGAGCATGGCGGGCACGGCCACATGGCGGTCCAGCGGCAGCAAGGCGAGCAGCAACAGACCTCCGCCGAACAGTGCCAGAGCAGCCTGCCGCCGACGCGTCACGCCCTGCCGCAGTCGCCACCAACGGGTGGCCTGGCGCATCAGGGGCTTGCCGATCAGCCACCATGCGGCCAGCACGCCTACGGCCACGCCGGCGGCTTTGAACAGGTAGGTGTAGGCCAGCCACGCGATCGAGGCATTGAGCGCCATGCGCCAGCACCAGACAAGGCTGCCGTA
Organism: Burkholderiales bacterium PBB6; assembly: GCA_002255925.1. Taxonomy (GTDB): domain Bacteria; phylum Pseudomonadota; class Gammaproteobacteria; order Burkholderiales; family Burkholderiaceae_C; genus Ideonella; species Ideonella margarita. The sequence continues at coordinate 120,799 of NKIH01000005.1, forward strand.
CAGGATGAAGCCGAACGCGGTCCGCCGCGCGAGCACCTCGGGCGGCTGCTCGATGGCACCGAACATCAAACGCCCCAGCGCCCAGCCGCTGTAATCGAGCGCGCGCGGCTGCAGGTTGTCCACGCGGAGTGCGTCGCTCAGGAAGTAGTAGCCATCGAAGCGCGACAACGGGTTCAGATTGACAGCCAGACTCATCAACCAGCTTGACGTGGCCAACACGAAGGCGATGCTGCGCGCCGTTCCGTCCGGCAGCAGGCTCCACGCCAGGGTCGCCAGGCCGGCGATCATCGTTTCGGCCAGCACACCGCCGCTGGCGACCCACATGCGCGGGCCCGCATGGTCCAGGCGAGCGACGTCGCCGGTCTCCGTGTAGAGCATCGGCACGAACATCGTCACGCACACGCCCATGCTGCCCACGCGGCAACCGTGGTGCACGGCTGCGTAGCCGTGGCCGAGCTCATGCACAACCTTCAGGCCGAACAGGGCGATGGCAAAAGCGACTGTGCCGCCGGGGGTGAGGAAGTCGGCGAAGGTCGAGACGAACAAGTCCCACTGTCGCCCGGCCAGCACCAAGCCCAGAACACTCAAAAGCACCCAGGCAACGATCGCCGGCGTGCACCACAGCACGCTCACCCACGGCAGCGTGGCCTGCAGAAAAGCCTGCGGCCGCCACAGCGGCAGGCGCCAACCCAGCAGCCCTTGCACGAGCCCCCTGAACCCGCTGCCGCTTTGCTGCTGGGCCTGCCGCCGCTGGCGAGCCTCGGCGCTGCCGGCCTGCACGAGTTGGTTGTCTTTCAGGAACGAGAGCAGGCCGTCCAATTGCTCGCGATCCAGCGGCGCAGCCGTGGCTGCGAGCGCATGCTGCAGGGCCTCGGAATTGCCGCACGGCCAGAGGGAGAGCAACTTCACGTCGGCATCGCCCAGCAGGAAGAAGCGGTGGCGCAGCGGGTCGTACAAGCGCCATCGCGCAGCGCCGTCGCTGCCCGCTGCCGCAGGCTCCAGGCGCAGTTCCTGGCGCAACGGAGGCAAGGCAATTGAAGGGAAAGGACTGCTCACGGCAAGACCTGGCGGGTTCAGAGCCCGAGCGCCTGCCGGACCACGGCGACCGGACGACGCAGCAACTGAACGGCGAGCGGCACGGTCTTGCCATACAGACGCGCCGTGCCGCGTGCACCGATGCGCGGCGCGTCGCCGTCGGTGGGCGCGGCCAGCACGGTGAAGCTGCTGGCGCCGCCCGGACCGGTGCGTGACGCGTAGCTCACTGACTGCAGCCGGGCGCCCAGTCCACCAAGCGGGGCGCTGTCGAGAAAGATGCCGATCTCTGCTTCGGGGTCGAGCTGGATGCTGTTGCCGGTGGCCACGTCGACCCGGTAAAGCACGCGCTTTGGGTCCGCCACCTGAAGGATCTCTTCGCCGACCATCACGGCGCGACCTTCCCAGTCGCGCCGGTCGGTGTAGATCACCAGCCCTGCGTTGGGCGCCACGATGCGCGTGCGATCAAGCACCTGCACGGCGTAGTCGTAGCTGACTTTGGCGAGGTCGAATTCGGCGCGCGCAATCGCCATGTCGTGCGCGGCAGTGACGTCCTTGAATGCGGCGGCGCCGGTGCGGCCGTCACGCGCTCGCGCCACGGCGAGCCGTTGTTGCGCCAGCACCATCTCGTTGCGCGGCTGGATGTCCTCGAACTGCACCAGCGGCTGGCCCGCTTTGACCAGGCTGTTCGGCGCCGGCACGATGGCGCGAATCACGCCGTTGATCGGTGCCGTCACCACAAAGGGCTTCTCCGCCACCACCTCGACCGGCGCCATCACGCTGAGCCGCACCGGAATCAGGCCCGCGCCGCTCAGCGCCCCCAGCAGCAGCAGCAGGCGCACCCGCGTGATGCGCGTGCCGAAGCCGAATCCACGCCGCACGGGCAACGCCGCCCAGGCGTGGGCATAGGTCTCGGCCAGGCGCTTCAGCAGCGTCTGCTCCCCCGCGGTGAACGGCGTCTCGCGGGTAAACAGAGCACCCGCATCGGTGGCGAGCGTCCGGTCCTTCAGCGGCAGCCACATGGCGTGCCGGTGCGGGTAGTCGGCGAGCACGGCGTCGGCATCGCTGCCTTCGGCGCGGGCTCCTGCCGGTTCGCCCAATGCCGTCGTGTCGAGGACCAGCGGCTCGGCCAGGCGACGCTCAGTGCCAAGGCATGCAATGCCTCGCTCAAGCGCCTGCACCAGCGGCGCATCGCGGTCGACGTCAGCCAGACCCGAAACCACGCGCAGGCGGAACTGACCAGAACTGCGATGCCGCTGCCACACCATCACCTGCCCACAGGGCAACAGCGAGCCGATCTGATTGGCCAGGTGGAACAGGAGGTCGTCTTCGGCCGCAAGCCGACGAACCTCCGCCTCGTGCTGCAGCAGCCGCAAGGCTGACTCCGCGGGCCTCGAAGCCGGTGGCACCGCGGCCTGCACCGCGGTCAACTCCTGGGGGGCGATCGCAGACATGGCTCAGCGCCGGGCGTTGGCCGGCTTCGCAGCGGCAACTGCGGTATCTGCCGCCGCGAAATGTGCGCTCCCGCTCATGCCCGGCAGCACCGGCTTGCCTCGCAGTCGCTTGCCGCCCGGCGTCTGCCCGACGAACTTGCCGGTGATCTTCGCCGTCTTGCTCACCGGGTCCACCGTCGGCATGAGCCGGTCGACGACGCACCGCACCGTCTGACCGGTTTCGTCGATGACGAAATCAAACGGCGCGCCCGGCGCCAGCCACTGCAGCCACGACGAGGGCACGATCATGTCCAGCACCAACGCTTCCGTGTCGATGATCCTGAGCAGTGGCTGACCGCCCGTCACTGTCTCGTGCTCATGCGCCAGGCGCTCCACCACCCGGCCGGAAAACGGCGCAAATACCTTGCAATCACGGGTCTGCGACCTGAGTGCGTCGGCCTCGGCCACGGCCTTGAGCAAGAGTGACCTGGAAATCAGCAGATCGTTTTTGCCCAGGGCGTTGAACTGGTGGAGCTCTTCGTTCGTCTCCACCGTCTTCTTCTGTGCTTCGACGGTGGCCTCCGCCGCGCGGATTTCGGCCTGTGTGCGATCGCAATCGAAGGCGACGAGCAGATCGCCACGCTTGAACGCCGAGCCCTCCCTCACCGGCATCTGCACGATGCGTGCGGCCGTCCGCGAAGACAGCGTGGCCTCGTGCTTCGAACGGACCACGCCGCGTGATGCGCGCTCGCCCTCCTCCGTCATCCGCAGCGCAGGCGCCAGCGCCACGGCGGCGGAGGTCTGTGCGGCGGCGGGCAAGGCCAGCGAGGCACCGGCCACGGACAGCGCCATCATTCGCCGCAGCGCGGCCCACATGGACACGGCTTGGAGTCGGTTGGTCACGGCTTGCTCTCCGGCATCGCGGGCAGCGTCAGCGCCCGTTCTGTCCAATGGGATTCGAGAAGGGCGGCGATCTGGTCGATCGACGTGTCCGACTTCACGTCGATCTCGAAGTTGTCGAGCCCCATCGATGCGTACAAATTGGCATAGGCGTTCTGCAGATCGGCGTAGGCGGCGTCGTAGCGCACCTCGGAGAGCGCCGCGTTGAATTCCTCGCGCACGAGGTTCTGCTGGCTGACGGCCTTGGCCTTGAAACTCCTGCGCGACAGCTCGAGGATGCGCTCCTGCACGCTGTTGGCGCGGCGCACGCTGTTGAGCTCCTGGGACAGCTTCACGAAGCGGATACGCGACACCTGCACCTGCGTGGCCACCGCCATCGTCAGGGCCAGATCGCGCTGTTCCAGCACAGCGCTCTCGGCCTGGAGGGCGGCCTTCTGCGCGGGGTAGCGAAACACCTCAAGCAGGTTCCAACTCACCCGCGCGCTCATGTTCAGCCAGCTGCCGTTGGCGAGGTATGAATTGGAATCAGTGCTCAACCCGAGCAGGCTCTTCACGCTGGGCAGGCTGCGCAGGAATGCGCCTTCCTGCTCGAGGGTGTTGATGTGTCGCCGATAGGCGGCCTCGCGCATCTCGGGGCGAAAGCGCAGACCGGTCAGCACCATCTCATCGGCTGCACCGGGCAACTCCGGCACGACATTCGTGCGGTCCGGCAAGAGGAGCGTGAATTCGGTTTCCGGCGTCAGGTTGATGAGCGCGGCGAGCTGCGTTTTGGCCAGCGAGAGCTCGCGCCGCAACCTCTGCGCTTCGCTTTGCGTCTGGATCAGGTCGCGCTGGTAAGCCAGCAGGGCCAGCGGCGGCACAAGGCCACGGGCCTCCAGCTCTTCCGACTCCCGCAGCGCGCGCAGGGCCAGCGTTTCGACGTCGCTGAGCTTCTTGAATGTCCGGTCCGCACTCACGGCACGCCAGAACGCGGTACGCACGTCTTCCAGAATTCTGTTGGTGACCTTGCGGCGCCGCTCGACGGCGATCAAGGTTTCATCCGCGGCCTGCATGCCGCGCACGTAGGCCAAGCCAAAATCCAGCACATCCCAGCTGGCCGTCAGATCACTGGTGCGAACGCCCCGATCACTGGAGGTGGAGGCCTCCAGCGACTGGTTTCCGGTGACCAGCGAGCGGCTGCGACCGCCGGCGTCGTTGTTGCGGCGGCTGTAGCCGGTGGAGGCGACGACAGCCGGCAGCATGTCGTAGCCCGCCAGGTCCAGCTTCTTGAAGCGCAGCGCTTCGTCCATCACCTCGATCTTCTGGTCGAGGTTGTATTTGAGGGCGCGCGCCATGGCCTCATACAGCGAGAGCGGGCCCTTGAGCGGCTCTTCCGAGGCAATGAGCGCCTTCAACTTGATCTGGGCCTGAACAGCTTCAGGCGCCGGGTCGATCGGCTTCGGTTGTATCGCGCAACCGGCCATCACCAACATGACGCCGACCAGCAGCGTGCGCCGGCACAGGGCCTGAGCGCAGGAGGTGATGGGGATTTTCATTGCTCGTTCTATCCGAGTGCGTTGACCAAGTCTTGAATCTCGATTTGTTGGCGCAGGCTGGCATTGCGCAATTGCTCTGCCAGTGATATCGGACGCTGACCGGCGGTATTGAGATCGGCCGGGCTCGTGTCCTCCGATGGTGTGACGGGTTCGGCAGAACCCACGAGCGCCGACGCGACAGTGCCCAGATCGCCTGCCGCCGCAGCGGGCGGTGAGCCGGCCTCCGGGGTGGTCGAGCCTGGCGACAGGAGCGCTGGCATCTCGAGCGGTGCGCCAGGCCCGACGTTGAACACCCCTGCGGAGCCACCGCGAAGCGCCTCTGCCGTCGAGGCCTGCTTGAAGCCGCTGTTCAGGTCTCCCACGGCCTGGCCGATCGGGGAGCGATCAGCGCCGATCTCGACCCCGGAGTTCAGCGGAGAGATCGCATCGATCACGGCATTCAGCGGAATCCGTGAATCGAGGTTGCCCATGCCCTGCAGCCGCTTCACGTCGTTGACCGCATCGAGCAGGAGGGGATCGAAGAAGGCCTCGGCAGAGGTATCGCGCATCAGGCCTTGCGGCGAGGCGACAAAGCCGACCGGCTCGATGAAGACCGCTGCGGACGGCGGCGGCGCGGGCGGTGCAGCCGGGGCCTCGGCGATCACGTTGATGTTGACGGTGGCCACGCTGGTGCCCCCATCGGCATCGCGCAGGCGGTAGCTGAAGCTGTCGCTGCCGGCGAAGTTGGCATCTGGCGTGTAGACGTAGCTGCCGTCGGCATTGAGCACCAGCGTGCCGTGCGCGGGCCCGGTGACGGGCGTGGTGTCGACCGAGAGCGTGTCGCCGTCAGGGTCGCTGTCATTGATCATGACGCTGCTGGAAGCGTTGCGGCCTTCGGCCACGGTGAGGGTGTCGTTCCCGGCGGTCGGCGCGGGGTTGGTCACGGTGAGCGTGAAACCTTGCTGCGCTGTGCCGCCACGGCCATCGTCGGCGGTGACCACGATGGTGAAGAGGCCCCCCGCCACGGCCGATGACGCATTCGACGCGAGCGTGCCGGTGATGACACCCGTGGCGGTGTCGATGGACAGGCCAGGTGGCAGACCGGTGGCGGTGAACGTGAGCACGTCACCGTTCGGGTCATTGAAGGCCACGTCCGTGGCGATGGTCAGCGTCGCCGCATCGGCAGCGGCTCGTGGCGCCAGCGTACCCACAGTGGCCGGACCCTGGTTGGGACTGGCCACCGTCCACACGAACGACTGGGTCGTGCTCGCGCCGGCGGCGTCGGTGGCCGTCAGGGCGACGTTGTAGTTGCCAGCTACGCCGGGTATACCGCTGATCACGCCGGTAGCCGCATCCAGGCTCAGCCCCGGGGGCAGACCGGTCGCGCTGAAGGCCAGCGCATCGCCATCCCCGTCGGCAAAGAAGCCGTTTTCGCTGATGCTCACGGCCATACCGACGGTGCCCGTCTGGTCGGCCAGCGCGTTGGACGTCGGCGCATCGTTCACCGCCGTGACCGTGATGTTCACTGTCGCCACGCTGGTGCTGCCATCGGCATCGCGCAACAGGTAGCTGAAGCTGTCAGCACCGTTGAAGTTGGCATCTGGCGTGTAGGTGTAGCTGCCGTTGGCGTTCAGCACCAGGGTGCCGTGCGCCGGCGCCGTGACTGGCGTGGTATCGACCGTGAGCGCATCGCCGTCCGGGTCGCTGTCATTGGCCAGCACATTGCCGGAAGCGTTGCCGTCTTCAGCCACCGTGAGCGTGTCGTTCCCGGCCGTCGGCGCGGCGTTGGCCACGGTGAGCGTGAAGCCCTGCTGCGCCGTGCCGCCGCGGCCATCGTTGGCGGTCACGATGATGGTGAAGACGCCGTCCACTGCAGCGCTTGAAGCGCCGCTGGCGAGCGTGCCGGTGATGACGCCGGTGGCAGTGTCGATGGCCAGGCCGGGCGGCAGGCCAGTGGCGCTGTACGTGAGCGCGTCGCCCTCGGCATCGCTGAAGTGGCCGGCCGTGGCAAGGCTGATCGCCGCGCCATCCGCGGCGGCCTGGGCGCCCAGCGCGCCGACGGTGTTCGGTGCATTGTTCGGTGCAGCCACGGTGGACCACAAGAACGTCTGGCTGGTCGCGGCACCGGCCGGGTCAGTTGCCGTCACCGTGACCGAGTAGCTTCCGGCCACGATGGGCGTGCCGCTGATGACGCCGGTCGTGGCGTCCATGCTCAGTCCTGGCGGCAAGCCCGCGGCGCTGAACGTCAAGGCATCGCCGTCGATATCGGCGATGAAGCTGCCCGGGTTGATCGTCACCGGCGTGCCCACGGTGGCACTGCGGTCCGCCAGCGTGCTGGAGGTCGGCGCGTCGTTCACCGCGGTGACGGTGATGTTTACCGTCGCCACGCTGTTGCCACCATCACCATCGCGCAGGCGATAGCTGAAGCTGTCTGTTCCTGCGTAGTCGGCATCTGGCGTGTACGTGTAGCTGCCGTTGGCGTTCAGCACCAGGGTGCCGTGCGCAGGCCCGGTGACGGGTGTTGTGTCGACCGTGAGCGCATCGCCATCGGGGTCGCTGTCGTTGGTCAGCACGTTGCCGGAGGCGCTGCCGTCTTCGGCCACCGTGAGCGTGTCGTTCCCGGCGGTCGGAGCAGGGTTGGCCACAGTCAGCGTGAAGCCTTGCTGCACTGTGCCGCCGCGGCCGTCATCGGCCGTGACCACAACGGTGAACACGCCGTTCACTGCGGCGCTTGAAGCCCCGCTGGAGAGCGTGCCAGTGATGACACCCGTGGCCGTGTCAATGGACAGGCCGGGTGGCAAGCCAGTGGCGCTGTACGTGAGTGCATCGCCATCCGGATCAGTGAAGTTCGGGGCGGTGGCCAGGCTGACGCTGCCGGCGTCCGTCGCCGTCTGCGCGCCGACACTGCCCACCGTGTTGGGGCCGTTGTTCGGCGCAGCCACGGTGGTCCACGCAAAGGTCTGGCTGGTGCTGGCGCCTGCCTGGTCGGTGGCAGTGAGCACCACGGTGTAGTTGCCCGCCACGGTGGGCGCGCCGGTGATGACGCCGGTGGCAGTGTTCAGGCTCAAGCCCGGCGGCAGACCGGTGGCGCTGAACGACAGGGTGTCACCGTCCACATCGCCAAACAGGCTGGATTCATTCACCGTGACCGGCGTGCCAACGCTGTTGCTGCGGTCCGCCAGCGTGCTGGAGGTGGGCGCATCGTTCACGGCGGTAACCGTGATGTTCACCGTCGCAACGCTGGTGCCACCGTCGCCATCGCGCAGCAGGTAGCTGAAGCTGTCAGCACCGTTGAAGTTGGCATCCGGCGTGTAGGTGTAGCTGCCGTTGGCGTTCAGCACCAGGGTGCCGTGTGCAGGCCCGGTGACGGGCGCGGTGTCGACCGTGAGCGCATCGCCATCGGGGTCGCTGTCATTGGTCAGCACGTTGCCGGAAACGCTGCCGTCTTCGGCCACCGTGAGCGTGTCGTTCCCAGCCGTCGGAGCAGGGTTGGCTACGGTGAGCGTGAAGCCCTGCTGCGCGGTGCCGCCTCGGCCGTCGTCGGCGGTAACAACGATCGTGAAAACACCAGCTGCCACCGACGACGAGGCGTTGGACGCGAGCGTGCCAGTGATGACGCCCGTGGCCGTGTCGATGGCCAAGCCCGGCGGCAAGCCAGTCGCGCTGTACGTGAGCGTGTCGCCATCCGGGTCGGCGAAGTTCGGAGCGGTAGCCAGGCTGACGCTGCCGGCGTCCGTCGCCGTCTGCGCGCCGACACTGCCCACCGTGTTGGGGCCGTTGTTTGGCGCAGCCACGGTGGTCCACGCAAAAGTCTGGCTGGTGCTGGCGCCTGCCTGGTCGGTGGCAGTGAGCACCACGGTGAAGTTGCCCGCCACGGTGGGCGTGCCGGTGATGACGCCGGTGGCAGCGTTCAGGCTCAAGCCCGGCGGCAGACCGGTGGCACTGAACGACAGCGCATCACCGTCCACATCGCCGAACAGGCTGGATTCATTCACCGTGACCGGCGTACCGACGCTGTTGCTGCGGTCCGCCAAAACACTGGAGGTGGGCGCATCGTTCACGGCGGTGACCGTGATGTCGACGGTCGCGGTCGACGTGCCGCCATCGGCGTCGATCAGGGTGTAGGTGAAGCTGTCAGCACCGTTGAAGTTGGCATCCGGCGTGTAGGTGTAGCTGCCGTTGGCGTTCAGCACCAGCGTGCCGTGCGACGGTGCAGCGACTGGCGTGGTATCGACCGTGAGTGCATCGCCATCGGGGTCGCTGTCATTGGCCAGTGCGTTGCCGGAGGCGCTGCCATCTTCGGCCACCGTGAGCGTGTCGTTCCCGGCAGTCGGAGCAGGGTTGGCTACGGTGAGCGTAAAGCCCTGCTGCGCGGTGCCGCCTCGGCCGTCGTCCGCCGTGACTACAACGGTGAACACGCCGTTCACTGCAGCGCTTGAAGCCCCGCTGGCGAGCGTGCCAGTGATGACACCCGTGGCCGTGTCGATGGCCAAGCCCGGCGGCAAGCCAGTCGCGCTGTACGTGAGCGCATCGCCGTCCGGGTCGGTGAAATTCGGGGCGGTGGCCAGGCTGACGCTGCCGGCGTCCGTCGCCGTCTGCGCGCCAACGCTGCCCACGGTATTGGGCCCGTTGTTCGGCGCAGCCACGGTGGTCCACGCAAAAGTCTGGCTGCTGCTGGCGCCTGCCTGGTCAGTGGCAGTGAGCACCACGGTGAAATTGCCCGCCACGGTGGGCGTGCCGGTGATGACGCCGGTGGAAGCGTTCAGGCTCAAGCCAGGCGGCAGACCGGTGGCACTGAACGACAGCGCATCACCGTCCACATCGCCGAACAGGCCGGATTCATTCACCGTGACCGGCGTGCCAACGCTGTTGCTGCGGTCCGCCAGAACACTCGAGGTAGGCGCATCGTTCACCGCGGTGACCGTGATGTCGACGGTCGCGGTCGACGTGCCGCCATCGGCGTCGATCAGGGTGTAGGTGAAGCTGTCAGCACCGTTGAAGTTGGCATCCGGCGTGTAGGTGTAGCTGCCGTTGGCGTTCAGCACCAGGGTGCCGTGCGCAGGCCCGGTGACGGGTGTTGTGTCAACGGAGAGCGTGTCGCCATCGGGGTCGCTGTCATTGGTCAGCACACTGCCGGAGGCGCTGCCGTCTTCGGCCACCGTGAGCGTGTCGTTCCCGGCGGTCGGCGCGGGGTTGGCTACAGTCAGCGTGAAGCCCTGCTGCGCGGTGCCGCCTCGGCCGTCGTCGGCGGTGATCACGATGGTGAAGACGCCACCCGCCGCCGCCGACGAGGCGTTGGACGCTAGCGTGCCAGTAATGACGCCCGTGGCCGTGTCAATGGACAGTCCAGGCGGCAGCCCGGTAGCGCTGTAGCTCAACGTGTCGTTATCAGCATCGTTGAAACTTGCTGCGGTGGCGATGGTCTGGGTCGTGCCGTCCGCCGCGCTTAGCGCCGAGAGCGTTCCGACGGTGTTCGGACCGTTGTTGGCGCCGGGTGCGGTGGTCCAGGTGAAGCTCTGGCTGGTCGCGCTGCCAGCGGGGTCGGTGGCCGTGACCGTGACGGTGTAGCTGCCAATGACGAGCGGCGTGCCGCTGATCACGCCGGTATTCACGTCGATGCTCAGACCGATCGGCAGGCCGGTCGCGCTGTAGCTGAGCGCGTCGCCGTCGGGGTCGGTGAAGTGGCTGGACTCGTTCACGGCGACCGGCGTGCCGACGCTGTTGCTGCGGTCAGCCAGCGTGCTGGAGGTGGGCGCATCGTTCACCGCCGTGACCGTGATGGTCACCGTCGCCACGCTGGTGCCACCGTCGCCATCGCGCAGGCGGTAGCTGAAGCTGTCGTTGCCAGCGTAGTTGGCATCTGGCGTGTAGGTGTAGCTGCCGTTGGCGTTCAGCAACAGGGTGCCGTGCGCAGGCCCGGTGACGGGCGTGGTGTCGACCGTGAGCGCATCGCCATCTAGGTCGCTGTCATTGGTCAGCACGTTACCGGAGGCGCTGCCGTCTTCAGCCACCGTGAGCGTGTCGTTCCCGGCCGTCGGCGTGGGGTTGGCAACGGTGAGCGTGAAGCCCTGCTGCGCGGTGCCGCCTCGGCCATCGTCGGCGGTGATCACGATGGTGAAGACGCCCGCCGCCGCCGCCGACGAGGCGTTGGGCGCGAGCGTGCCAGTGATGACGCCCGTGGCCGTGTCGATGGACAGGCCGGGTGGCAAGCCAGTGGCGCTGTAGGTGAGCGTGTCGCCATCCGGGTCGGCGAAGTTCGGGGCGGTGGCCAGGCTGACGCTGCCGGCGTCCATCGCCGTCTGCGCGCCGACACTGCCGACCGTGTTCGGGCCGTTGTTTGGCGCAGCCACGGTGGTCCACGCAAAGGTCTGGCTGGTGCTGGCACCTGCCGGATCAGTGGCGGTGAGCACCACGGTGAAGTTGCCCGCCACGGTGGGCGTGCCGGTGATGACGCCGGTGGCAGCGTTCAGGCTCAAGCCCGGCGGCAGGCCGGTGGCGCTGAACGACAGGGTGTCACCGTCCACATCGCCAAACAGGCTGGATTCATTCACCGTGACAGGCGTGCCGACGGTGTTGCTGCGGTCCGCCAGCGTGCTGGAGGTGGGCGCATCGTTCACGGCGGTGACCGTGACGTTCACCGTCGCCACACTGGTGCCACCATCGCCATCACGCAGGCGATAGCTGAAGCTGTCAGCACCGTTGAAGTTGGCATCCGGCGCGTACGTGTAGCTGCCGTTGGCGTTCAGCACCACGGTGCCGTGCGACGGTGCAGCGACTGGCGTGGTGTCGACCGTGAGTGCATCACCGTCCGGGTCACTGTCGTTGACCAGAACGTTGCCGGAGGCGCTGCCATCTTCGGCCACCGTGAGCGTGTCGTTCCCGGCCGTCGGCGCGGGGTTGGCAACGGTGAGCGTGAAGCCCTGCTGCGCTGTGCCTCCACGACCATCGTCGGCTGTGACAACGATGGTGAAGACGCCACCCGCCACGGCCGACGACGCGTTCGACGCGAGCATGCCAGTGATGACACCCGTGGCCGTGTCGATGGACAGTCCAGGCGGCAAGCCGGTGGCGCTGTAGGTGAGCGCGTCGCCGTCCGGGTCGTTGAAGCCTGTGGCGGTGGCGATGGTCACGGCCGTGCCGTCCGAGCCGGCATGGGCACCCAGCGAGCCCACCGTGTTGGGCCCGTTGTTGGGGATCGGCGACAAGGTCCAGTCGAACGTCTGCTGCGTCTGCGCACCGCTGGGGTCGGTGGCCGTCAGCGTGACGGCATAGCTGCCCACGGTGTTCGGCGTGCCGGAGATCACACCGGTGCTGGCATCGATCGTCAGGCCCGGCGGCAGACCAATGGCGCTGTAGGTGAGCGCGTCGCCATCCACGTCGGCGAACGAGGTGGAGAGATCCACCATCACCGCAGCGCCAACGGTGTTGCTGCGGTCGGCGACTGGGGCGGAAGTGGGCGCGTCGTTCACCGTGGTCACGGTGACGGCCACGTCGGCGCTGCTGCTGCCCCCAGAGCCGTCGCTCACGGTGTAGCTGATGGTGTCACTGCCGTGGTAGTTGGCCGCCGGCGTGTAGGTGAGCGTGCCGTTGCCGTTGATCGTGACTGTGCCGTGCAATGCCGTGGCGCCGGTCACGGTCAGGGTGTTGCCGTCGGCGTCGCTGTCGTTCGCCAGCACGGCGATGGTGTGGGCGGTGTCCTCGGGCGTGCTGAACGCATCTGCTGTGGCTACTGGCGCATCGTTCACCGCCGTGATGGTGATGCTGACGGTGGCCACGCTGGTGCCACCGTCGGCGTCGCGCAGCCGGTAGCTGAAGCTGTCGGTGCCTGCATAGTTGGCGTGCGGCGTGTAGGCGTAGCTGCCGTCTGCGTTGAGCGCGAGTGTGCCGTGCGCAGGGCCACTGACCGGCGTGGTGTCGACCGTGAGTGCGTCGCCGTCGGGGTCGCTGTCGTTGCCGATCACTGAGCCATTGGCGCTGCCGTCTTCGGCCAGCGTGAGGCTGTCGTTGGCAGCCGTGGGCGCCGGGTTGCCAACGGTGAGTTGAAAGGCCTGGCTGACGCTGCCGCCGCGGCCGTCGCTCGCGACGACGGTGACCGTGTACACCCCGCTGGCCACCCCGCTGGAGGCGCCGCTGCCCAGCGTGCCGCCGATCACGCCGGTCTGCGGGTCGATGGAGAGACCGGCGGGAAGGCCGGTGGCGATGTAAGTGAGCGGGTCGCCATCACCGTCGAAGAAGGCACCAGAGACATCCAGGCTCACCGTCTGGCCGTCCTGCGCCGCGGCGTGGGTGATGGGTGCGGCGGTCGGATCCTGATTGGGCGCGGCGCCAATGGTCACGGTGACCGTGGCTGTTTCGAGCGTGCCGTTGGAGAGCACGGTGTAGGTGAACGTGTCGGTGCCCAGGTAGCCTGCTGCCGCGGTGTAGCTGGCCTGACCCTGCGCGTTGATGACGACGGTGCCGTGCGCCGGTGTGGTGTAGCCGCTGACCACGCGACCAGCGTTCTCGAAGCTGTCGTTCGCAAGCACATTGAAGGTGCTGGTGGCGCCCGCCGTGGTCGACACATGGTCGTCCACGATGTCGGCCACCGCAGCGATGCCGATGGGCACCGTGGCATTCACCAGCAGCGACTGGCCGAGCTGGCCAAGGTCCACGTTCAGCGTCACGGGGCCGTTGTAGTCGGCACCCGGTGTGTAGATGAGGCCGTTGATGGCCGCGTTGATCGCCGCCGCGCTGCCTGAGATGCGGACGGTCGAATCATCTGTGCCGTCGCCTTCAGAGATCGACACGCCGGCCGTCTGGGCCAGGGTGAGCGTGCCCGCCGTCACGCTCAGGCGCACGTCGAGCACAGCCCCGTCCACATCGCCCACGCTGATCTGCTGGCCCAGCAACGAGGCAAAGATCAGCGGCGTGTCCTCGGCCAGCAGATTGATCGTGGGCACGTGCAGCGTCGGCAGGTCCAGCACCGCGGCGAGCGTGACGGCGACGCTGCCGGTGGCGCTCGCACCATCGGCATCCATCACGGTGTAGGTGATGCTGTCGACACCGTTGTAATTGGCCTCTGGCGTATAGCTCAACGAGCCATCGGGGTTGAGCAGCACGACGCCATGCAGCGCGCTGGCGGCGGTGACGCTGAGGGCATCGCCGTCGGGGTCGACTGCATTCAGCAGCACGTCGAGGTGGAGGCTGCTGTCCTCCTGCCCGGCGGAGGCCGATGCGCTCACCAGCGGCCCGGGGTTGGCCACCGTGATCTGCAGGGTGCCGGTGACGCTGGCGCCTTCCGGGTCCGTCGCCGTCACCTGCACGTTGTACACGCCACCGCTGACCTGGGAGGCATGGCCGCCGAGGGCGCCGCTGATCACGCCGGTGCTCGCGTTGATGCTCAGCCCCGCGGGCAGGCCGGTGGCGCTGAAGGTGAGCGTGTCACCCAGGTCGGGGTCGGAGAAACTGGCCCCTGCGCTGATGACGATGAGTTGCTGGGCGTCGCTCAGGCCCACGCTGCCGGGACCGGTGGTGACCGGCGCGCTGTTGCTGCCAACCGTGACGTTGACCGTCACGGCCTCGGTGGCGCCGCCGGCACTCACCGTGCAGGTGAAGCTGTCGTTGCCGTGGTAGCCCGGGTCCGGCGTGTAGGTGACCGAGCCGCCAGGGCCCAGCACCAGCGTGCCGTGCGCTGCGCCGCCCACGCCGATGAGCGTGGCGGCACCGTCGAACTGGTCATTCGCCAGCGGGAAAAAGGTGACCGGCGTGAGCACGGGCGTGGTGACCACATCGACCACGCCATCGGCCACGCTCGCCAGGGCGAGCGCGACGCTGGCGGTCTGGGCAGCCTGGCCGTCGCTGGCTTGCAGGGTGATCGTGGCAGCGCCGTGGTAATCGGCCACCGGCGTGAACTGCAGCCCCTGCAGCGCGGCGTTGATGGCCGCGGGCGTGCCGCTGAAAACCAGGTTGGCATCTGACGTGCCATCGCCCACGGTGAAGCTGAGGCCGGTGGTCTGGCCCAGCGTCAGCTGGCCATGCGTGGCGCCGAGGGTGACGGTGAGTGGGTCGCCGTTCGAGTCCGCCACCGAGATGGCATTGCCCTGCCCCGTGGAGAACACCAGCACGGTGTCTTCACTGCCGCTCTGTGCGCCGGGCATGCTCACCACGGGCGGCACGTTGGGCACCACGGCGGTGATGTTGACGGTGCCCGTCTCCGTCGTGCCGTTGGACGTGACGGTGTAGGTGAAGCTGTCCGCTCCCGCGTAGCCGCTGGCCGGCGTGTAGGACGCGTTGCCCTGCGCGTCCAGCGTGATCGTGCCGTGCGTAGGCAAGGTGTAGCCGGTGACGACGCGACCGCTGTTCTCGAAGCTGTCGTTGGCCAGCACATTGAAGGCGACGGCCTGATTGACAGGCGTGCTGACCGTGTCATTCACCACGTCGGCCACGGCGGCGATCCCGATGGGCAACGGCGTGCTGACGATGGGCAGTGCCAGCAGGGTGTCCCGCAGGTCGATGGTGATCGTGACGGCGCCGTTGTAGTCCGCCGCCGGCGTGTAGATCAGCCCGTTCAGCGCTGCGTTCAGATTGGCGATCGAGCCGGACACGGTGATCGTGGCGTCGTGGCTGCCGTCGCCCTGGTGCAGCGTCAGGCCAGCCGTCTGCGACAGCGTGAGATCGCCCACAGGTACCGAGAGCGTCACGCGGGCGAGGCCACCGTCGATGTCGCCGAGGCTCAGCTGCGTGCCGTAGACGCTGGCAAAGATCAGCGGCGTGTCTTCAGACAGCAGGTTGAGCGTTGGCAGGTTCAGCGTGGGCAGGTCATCCACCGGATTGACCGTGATGGCCACCGTGCCGGGCAGCACGGCGTTGGCGCCCTGTGCATCGCGGATCGTGTAGGTGATCGTGTCCACGCCGGCGTAGTTGGTCGCGGGCGTGTAGCTGAGCGTGCCGTTGCCATTGATCGTGACCGTGCCGTGCAGCGCCGACGCACTGGTGACGGTGAGCGCATCGCCCTGCAGGTCGGTGTCGTTGGCGAGCACGGAGAGGATGCTCGTGGTGTCTTCGTTCACCACGGCCACGTCGGCCACAGCCACCGGCGGCGTGTTGAGCAACAGGTGGTCCCACTGCTCGGCATTCAGGGCCTGGGCGTACACCGCACCGGCATGCTGCTCCAGCAGCCAATCGCCCCCCAGTTGCGCGGCGCCGGTGAGGTCGTCAGAGGCTGCAACATCGGCGCCCAGGGCCTGGGCCAGCGCGTTCATCGCCGTCTGCCCTTGGGCACCGGCAGCAAAATCGCAGCCGTACACGAGCACGTCGGCATCAGCGCTCAAATGGGTGCCGATGGCAGCCAGCGTCGCGGAATGCTCGCCGCCCATGCTCTGCGCATCCAGCCGGGTGCTGCCCAGTTCCAGCGTGCCGGCGCTGCCGTGCGTGAGCAGGTGCACTGCGGTGACGTCACTGCGGCCCTCCAGTGCTGCGGCGATCTGGGCGAGGCCGTCTCGCGTCGAGTCCAGCATCACGACCTCGGCACCGGACGGGAGGTCGGCGAGCAGCTTGCCCACATCGGGGAGCGAATCGGCAACGAAGATGATCTCGTGGGCCTGCGCCGGAGCGAGCGCTGGGCCACCGCTCAGGGCCTGCGCAAGGGCGGCCACTTCCGCTTCAGCCGAAGGTGGCAGATCACCCTGGGTGTGTTCCGCGGCCAGAGCTGCGGCCTCGACTTGATGCTGATCGGCAGCTACCTCGTGGGCGACGGCGGTGGCCACGGCGGCGCCGTCAAACAAGAGACGCGGCTCAAGGGCCAGGCGGGTGGCGCTGCGCTTGGTTCCGGAACGCGATAGAGGCTTCATGGCATTCCTTGTGGAATTGCGCTGGCGGGTCAGCCGACACCACGGCAGACAAATCGCACACCAGCCCATTGAGTCTTCTCGTCCGGCCAAGAAGAATCTTGAGTGCGTGTTTACCCTTCCCCGGGCATTTCGCACCGGTACATCAGGAATCAACAACCAGATGTCAGCGGGCCCCTCACCCCACCCGCAACACCTCAAACACCTGCCGCACCGAACCCACCTGTATCGTCACCTCGTCCCCCTCGCATTTGCCCAGCATCGCCCGGCCCAGCGGCGCCTCACCGCTGATGACCTGGATGAGCTGGGTGCCGCTGAGCAAGGTCATGCTGCCGCCATCGGGGCCGAGAAAGAGCTGTTGCTGCTTGTCGTCGGCGTCTACCAGGCACACCAGCGCGCCGAGTTGTATGCCTTTGTCGGCGTCGTACGGCCGTGCGCGGAACTGGCGCCAGTTGGCCATGGCCTGGCGGATCGCCTCGGCGCGACGGGCCTGGCCGGCCGCCAGATAGGAGGCCTCCAACCCCAGGGTGTCGTACTTGTTCTCGGCGATGTTCTCTTCGTGCGTCGCCGTTTCGTGGGCCACCCGCACGGCCCGTTCAACCTGCAGCAGGTCGTCGGCAAGCCGTTCCAGCACCTGCTGCTGCAGCAAGAATTTATCCATGGTGAAAGGTGTGCGTCTCGAACAAGCGGGGAGCGGGCCCGGATTATGAAGGGCCCGCCTGCGTAGTTTTACGCAGGCTGCCGACGCGCCACGGCGCACGCGCCATGCCAACATGTGGCCGAAGTTGATCTGCCCGTGTTGAACCGCTCCGAGCCCCTTCCTGCGCCCGTCCCGTCAGCCCCGCGTGTGCAACGCCTGTTGGGCGTGGCGCTGTTGCTGCTGCTGGCCGTGGCCGAGGCCGTTGAGTGCGGTGACGCCCTGGCCCTGTGGGCCCAGCTGACCCCGCGCGAGCGCGAAGTGGCGCGCCATGTGGCCGTGGGTGCAACCAACAAGGCGATTGCCCGCACGCTGGTGCCCGAATGCAGCCCCCGCTCGGTGAAAACGCACCGCGCCAACCTGTTCGCCAAGCTGGGCGTGGCGAACGACAACGCACTGGGGCGCTGGATGGCCCGCTTTGAAAGCATGCTCGCATGACCCCCACACAGTTGATGACCCTGGCCGTCGCCGCCGACCGAAGCACCCCCTGCGAGGCCTGCGGCCCGCTGCGCAGCCCGGGCTGGGAATCGATGCCCGGCAGCTTCGAGCAGAGCCGGCTGGAACGGGTGGGCACGCTGCGCGCAGCCAGCGATGAAGAACCGACGCTGGAGGAATACCACCCGGCGGGCACGAACGGCTGGTCAGTTGATGCGCCCATCGCGCCGGGCTTTCACCCGTACAACCGCTGCGATGTGTGGCGGTGCCGCAGCTGCCACCGCGCCTACCTGCGCTACACCGAGTTCGGCGGTTACTACCAGGACGAACGGGTGCGTGAGCTGGATGCGGCGCTGGTGGTTGAGGCTGGCTGAGGCCTTCCCCATACAGCCTGGGCAATGGGCGGCGAGTGATGTTTTCGGGTGGGCCTCAGCGGCCTCGCCTCAGATCAGCTCATCCGCGGTCAGCATGCGGTAGTGCACCGCCAGCGTGGCACCGCCCGCACGGGCCAGCTCGGTGGCAGACGCCACCTGCTCAGCCCCATCCACCTTCACCAGCAGAAAGCGCATGCCTTGCTGCGCCATCTTCAGGTAGCGCTGCAGCAAGGTGAGCTCGTAGCCGAAGCCGGCCAATGCGCCGGCGTTGTCGATCAAGGACTGCAGCTCCACCACGGCGGTGCCGTCGGCAAAGCGCAGCAGTTGGTCGCGGGGCCAACCGGCATGGCGCAGGGCCTGAGCCAGTGCGTTGGCCTGGGCCAGCGTGGGCAGGCCCACCATCACATGGCCCACGGGCTTGAAGGTGCCGAACGACGTGGGCAGCGTGTCGGGAGTGGCCGGGGGTTCAACCGACGCCGCCTCAACCACCAGCGGGGGTTTGTCCGTGGCCGCCGGCTCCACCGCGGCACCCGCGGTGGCGCCGCCCAACGCCCCCGCCACCGCTCCGGCCGTCGCGCCCACCAGCACGCCGACCGGCCCGGCCACGGTCAAGCCCACGGCCGCACCGGCCACGGCGCCCGCCACCAGCCCGCCGCCCACGAGGGCCGAGTTGGCTTCGCGCTGCTCCTCTTCAGGCCGCAGCGGGAACTGTGCGGCCAGGTTCGTGTCTTGCGACGGAATACCGTGGCCCGGGTGCGCCTGTTCTTCCAGGTCGGGGTCAGCGGCAGGCGCTGATGACACCGTGTCGTTGGCGGGAAGATCTGCCGGAATGACGGGGCGCGTCATGGCCCGACCTGATGCTGCGTCACCCAGGCGGCGTAGCGGTTGATCCAGCTCTGCAGGAAGTCTTTGCTGGCGGTGCCGATGTGTCCGGCTTCGTCAAAAAGACCTTCCTGAGCGTGGATGAAGGCCTCCGGCTGGCCCAGCGTGGGCATATCCAGGTAGGCCAGCACATTGCGCAGATGCTGCTGCGCCAGCGCGGTGCCCACCGCGCCCACCGACACGCCGATCACCCCCGCCGGCTTGCCCGTCCAGGCACTTTGCCCATACGGGCGTGAGGCGTGGTCGATGGCGTTTTTCAGCACACCCGGGATCGAGCGGTTGTATTCCGGCGTCACGAACAGCAAGCCGTGGCTCGCGACGATCTCGGCCTTCAGGCGCTTGACCTGCGGCGCCTGATCGCCGTCGTCGTCCTGGTTGTAGAGCGGCAAATCGCCAATGTTGACTGGCTTGAAGGTGAACCCCGGCGGCGCCAGCGCGGCCAGCGCGGTGGCCATCTGCCGGTTGAGCGAGCCTTTGCGCAAGCTGCCGACAAAGACGGCGATCTGGATTTGACTCATGGCGGGCCCTGGGTGAAGACGGACGTGGACGGGATCGATGCGCAACAGCAGCGCCCGCGCCCAAGGTAGGCGCCTCGGGGCGTGGGGTCTGTGCGGCAACGAACCGGTGCGGCGTCCGGCCTTCAGGCCGTTTGTGTTTGACTTAGCCGGCTGACGCGGCTGACGCCACTTAGGCGGCGGGTTCAGCCGGCGGCGTCATCGCAGCCGGGTCCAGCCAGAGCGCGGCCCACATGTGGCCGTCGGGGTCGGCCAGGTCACGCGTCACCATGAAGCCGTGGTCCTCCATCGGGTTCACGTCGGCCTGCCCACCGTGGGCGGCGGCAGCCTCGTTCATCGCATCCACCGCAGCGCGGCTTTCCAGTGCCAGCGACAACATCATTCCGCACGAACCCGCCGGCGGGAACGGGCGCTGGGTGAAGGTGCGCCACTTCGCATGCGTGACCAGCATGACCTGCACCGCCTCATTCCACACCATCGCCGAGCCGTCTGCGCTGCTGAACGCCGGGTTCAGGGTGAAGCCCAGTGCCTGGTAGAAGGCCGTGGACACGGCGAGGTCAGAGACAGGCAGGCTGATGAAGAGGGTCTTGGTCATCGTGGGCTCCTCGAGGCTGGGGGTGGTTGGGCTTGTTGGTTTTTTTGAGGGTTTTGGCTTTGGCGGGCGCTCAGACGCCTTGGCGATTGCAGCGTACCTGCCGCTGGCTCATCCGCCAATCATCACGGTGGGCATGCCGATGACGATGCTGCCGCCATGCGCCGTCACGTCGCCCATGCGCGCGGCGGGCTTGCCGCCGATCAGCACGGTGGATGACCCCTGAACGATCGTGTCGGGCGGGCCCACGCACACCGCGCAGTCACCCACCACCGCCGCAGGCAGCATGCCGATCAGGACGTTGGGCACGCCCGGGCCGATCACCGGGCCGCCCACATGCGGAATGGGCGGCAAACCCGGCGTGACCATGGGGCAGACGTGCAGGTCAGTGAGGCGAGCGGCGGGTGGCATGGTGTTGGTCCCTTGTCTCGTCAGTTGATCAGCACCATCGCGCCCTTGACCGTGGTCTGGCCCGAGGCGCTGAGCTCGGCGGTGGCACTGCCCTTGCCGGTGAAGCCCACCTGCGCCGTGCAATTGATGTTGAGCGCGCTGGCCTGCAGATTGGCTACAGCGTTCAGCACCAGGTCCTTGCTTGATTCGATGCGGATGCCGCTGGCATCCATCTGGATCTGGTTGCCGTAGGCGTCCTTCAGCAGCAGCGAGCCATCTTCCTCATTCAGCACCAACGCGCGGGTGAGGTGGGGCTGCGGCAGGCCGAAGGCGACCTCGGTGGTCCAGTCGCCCTCCGAGAGCCGATGCCAAACGCGGTTGACAGGCTGCGTGCCACTGAACCACTTGCCCACCCCAGCCAGCTCGATCATGCCGCCCGCAACGGCCAAGGCGCTGCCCTGAAAACGGGCTGTGCCGCGAACACGACGTGTTGACGCGGTGGACTGATCTGGCGACTTCCCCGCAAGCAGCTCAGCCTCGAACGCCTGCAAGTCCACCCCCCAGGTCAGCTTGAGCGCCGCCTCCGTTGCAGTCGCCGGGGCCTGGCTCTCAGGCGCGGCGTCAGCCACCGCACAGTCCCGGCACTCCAGCGTGAGCTGCGAGCGGTTGGGGCCGCTGATACCCACCCCCATGCGCGCGATCACACCCTTGAAGATCGTCGAGCTCACGGCGTCGTACCCGGCGAAGATCTCGACCGCGGTGCCCGGCAGGAAGGCGCCTGAATCCGCCAGCGGCCAGTCGCCAGTGGGCATGTCACCGTCCATCAGCACGATGCGGGCACGGGGCACTTCGCCCAAGGCATGCTGCACCTCGATCTCGATGACCGGTGCCTCAGGGGCCAGATCGATGCCGCCCAGAAGCACGCGGTAGGAAGTAACGTTGCCGGTGCTGGCGAGGGGGCTGGTGGGCATGAGCTGTCCTGAGGTGGTGTGACCGGATGCGGGTCAATTTACCTCAGCAGCGTGTTGGCTCAGCCACCCGATGCAAAGGGCACGGCGTCCGGCCCGCGGCGCGGAATCCACAGGCTCACCTGCAGCCCACCACCCTCCCGGTTGGCCAGCGCAATGCGCCCGCCGTGGGCCTCGGCAATCTCGCGGGCCAGCGCCAGGCCCAGGCCTGAGCCGCTGCGCTTGGTTGAATAGAACGGCAGCAGCGCCTGCGCCAGCACCTGCTCGCTCATGCCGGGGCCGCGGTCGCTCACGCACAGCCGCCAGTGGCCTTGGCCTGAACCTGGTGCCTGGCCTTCACCACTCAACGCACTCAGGCTCAGCTGCACATCATCCGCAGCCGAGCCAGATTCATGCGCGTTCTTCAGCAGGTTGATCAGGGCCTGCTCCAACTGCGCAGCATCGAAGGCCGCCAAGGCGTCCGGCCCATCAGCTGCGGGCAACTCGCCCTGCACCTCGAAACGGGCATGGCTGTGCAGGCTGGCCAGAAACTCCGACCAGACCACCGGCTGCCAGCGCGGCGCCGGCAGCTTGGCCACCTGGGCATAACCCGCCAGAAAGCTGTGCAGATGCGCCGCCCGCTGCCCGATGCTGGTGAGCACGCCCGGCAGGCGCTCCAGGTCACCGCGCCGGGCCAGCTCAGCCCCGCTGTGGGCGAGTGACGAAATGGGCGCCAGCGAGTTGTTCAGCTCGTGGCTGATGACGCGGATCACCCGTTTCCAGCTGGCCACCTCCTGGCGAGACAGCTCACGCGTCATGCGCCGCAGCAGGATCAACCGGTGAGCCTGCCCCAGCAGCAGCACCGGCCGCTGCGACACCAGAAAGCTGTCCTCGTCCGTGCCACTGCCCTGGGCGCCCGGCACGCTCACCAGCTGGTCGCGGTCGTCGCGCAGGGCCTGGGCGAGTGCGGGCGGGGCGCGCTCCAGCAAATCAGCCAGGGCCAGGCCGCGCACGCTGCGGCCCTGGTCCAGCAAGTCGCGGGCGGCCAGGTTGGCGAACTGGATCTGCCCGGCCGGGTCTACCAGCAGCAAGGCCACGGGCGTGTGCTGCACCAGGGTGTCGAGCAGCAGCTCGCGCTGGGCCAGCTGCTGGCGTTGTTCGCGCAGGGCCAGGCCCAGGTCATGGTGCAGGCGCAGCAACTCACGCAGCTCGCCGCCGCCCTGCACCGACAGCAGCATGCTGTAGTCGCCGTCGCGGTAGTTGTGTACCGCCCCCTGCAGCGCCTTCAGGAATCGCTGCAAAGGTTGCAGCTGCCAGGCTTCGCCGGCCAGCCCCAGCAGCAGGCCCAGCGCCAACAGCAGGGGCCAGTGCCAGCCCGCTGCCGCCACCCATTGCAGCAGAAGCGCATGGCCGCCAGCACCCACCAGCACCGCCGCCAGAATCAGCAGCACCAGGCGTGGCCGCATGCCCAGCCCCTTCATTCGCCGGGCAGGCCGTAGCGGTCCATGCGCCGGTACAAGGCCTGTCGTGAGAGCCCCAGCTGTTGCGCCGCGCGGCTGACCACTCCGTCGGCCTGCGCCAGTGCGGCCAGCACCGCATCGCGGCTGGGCTCATCGAGTGAGCGACTGGCCGATGGCGCGGCTTCGATGCCCAGCTGCGCGGGGGTGATCAAACCGCCCTCGCACAGCAACGCCGCACGCGCCATCACATTGCCCAGCTGCCGCACATTGCCAGGCCAGGCGTGGGCCAGCAGCAGCTCACGCGCGGCTTCGGTCAGGCGGGCGCGGCCCTGCAGGAAGTGCTGCGCCAGCGGCAGGATGTCGTCGCGTCGCTCAGCCAGTGACGGCAAGCGGATTTCGACCACGTTGAGCCGGTAATACAGGTCTTCGCGAAAGGTGCCTGCCGCCACCATGGCCTTCAGATCGGCATTGGTGGCACTGATGACGCGCACCCGGGCATCGCGGCTGCGGCTGGAGCCGAGCCGCTCGAAGCGGCCTGTCTCCAGCACGCGCAGCAGCTTGACCTGGCCCGCCAGCGGCAGCGTGCCGATCTCGTCCAGGAACAGCGTGCCGCCATCGGCCGCCTCGAAGCGCCCCTCGCGGGCGCGTTGGGCGCTGGTGAACGCGCCGCTCTCGGCCCCAAACAGTTCGGCTTCGATCAGCTCGGCCGGCAAGGCGCCGCAGTTGAGCGCCACGAAGGGCCCGCTGCGCACGGCCGAATTGGCATGGACCAGCGCCGCGATGCGCTCCTTGCCGCTGCCGTTCGGGCCTGTGACGAGCACGGGCAGGCTGGAGCGCGCCACCTGGCAGGCCAGCTCCAGCACGGCCAGCATGGCCTCGGACTCGAACACGCCGTCGCCCAGCTCGAAGCGCTGGCGCAGGGCCTGCATGCGCTGCCGGCGCGCCTGCTGGTGGCGCTGCAGGGTGCGGCCGGCCTCGCCCAGTTCCAGCAGGTTTTCCACGGTGGCCAGCAGCTTGGCATCGTCCCAGGGCTTGGCCAGGTAATCGGCCGCGCCGGCCTTCACCAGCGCCACGGCATGCTCCAGGTGGGTCCAGGCGGTGAGCAGGATCACCGGCAGATCGGGCTGCAGCGCACGCAGCCGGTGGAACAGCGCCGCGCCCTCCAGGCCCGAGGTGGTGTCGGCACTGAAGTTCATGTCCTGGATCACCAGATCCACGGGCTGGGTGGCCAGCAGGGCCAGCGCCTCGTCGGGGCTGCTGGCCACCAGCGGGCGGATGTCGTGCAGCGACAGCAGCAAGGCCAGGGCCTCGCAGATGCCGGGGTGGTCATCGATGATCAGGACGCTGCGCATGGGCTGGGATTGTGACCGGGCTTCAGCCACGCAGCGCGGCCACCGGTGGCAAGGCGGCCGCGCGCCGCGCCGGGGCCAGCACGGCCAGCTGGCCCAGGCCGAACAGCACCACTGCGCCGATGGGCAGGTAGAACCAGGGCAGCGGCGGCAGCTCATACAGCCGCATCAACGCCAGGCTGCCGCCGTAGGCCCCGCTCATGCCCAGCACGATGCCAATGCCGGTGAGCAGCAGGTTTTCGGTCTGGAAGTAGCGCAGGATCTGCCCGCGGGTGGCGCCCAGCGCGCGCCGCGTGCCGATCATGCGGGTGCGCTGCTGCACCCAGAAGCTGGCCAGACCCACGATGCCCACCGCCGTGACCAGCAGCAAGGCCAGACACACACCCGCCATCAGCCACGCCATGTTCAGGTCTTGCCGGTAATAGTCCGTGCGTTGCTCGGTGAAGAAGCGCTTGTGCGTCACCACCCGCTTCGGGTCGACCTTGAGCAAGGCGGCCTCGGCACGCTTGAGCACGTCGGCCCGCTGATCGGGCGCCGTGCGCAGCATGTAGACGGCGCCGATGTAGATGGGCCGCACGGGCAGCATGAAAGCGTTCAGGTCATGGTCCATCTGGCCGCCGGGCGCCGGCGACAGCAGGCTCTGCACGACACCGACCACCCGCATCGGCTGCTGCCCGAAAATGTAGACCGCCTCGCCGACGGCCGGCTTGTCCGGGAACAGCTTGGTGGCCAGATGCTGGTTCAGAATGACGGCGGTGATCGGCCGCGAATCGGCCCGCTCGGTTTCGGCGACGTCCATGCGCTCTTCGGCGATGAAATCACGCCCGGCCACCAGACGCAGGCCGAGCGTCTCCAGCCAGCCCTCGCTGGCAACGTAGTTGGCGGCACCGGCGTCGCGCGCTTCGGCCTCGGGCTTCAGTCGCACACCGCTGACCCAGAAGTTGTCGCCAAACGGCCGCTGGTTGATGAGCGTGGCGGCCGTCACGCTGGGCAGGTTGCGCAAGGCTGCCAGATCAGCGCGGGTGGCCACGGCAGGTGCCAGGCTGCCACTGAGCGCGCTCACCTCGACCTCCACCAGTTCGTTGTCGGGCATGCCGGTGGGCATAGCCATGCGTTCGGTGCGCTGCTGGATCAGGAACAGCGCGTTGCAGACGATGGCGCACGTCAGCGCCACCTGCAGCACGATCAGGCCGGCGGCCGTCTTGTGGCGCTTCAGCGTGGCCAGGATGGGCAGGATGTCCATGGTCAGGTCCTCATTGGGTCTTGAGTTGCAGGGCCGGCGTGACCTGGCAGGCGCGCCAGGCTGGCAGCAAGCCCGCCAGCAGGCTGGCCAGCAGGGCCAGGCCCAGCGTGGTCAGCAGCATCGGGCCGTCCAGGCCCACCAGCGCGGCATACGGGTTGCTGCCTTGGCGTACGGCCCACAGTCCCGCCCAGGTCAGCAGCAAACCCAGCAGGCCACCGGCCAGGCCCAGCGTGCCGGCCTCGACCAGGAACTGGGCAAAGATCGCCCGGCGTGACGCCCCCAGCGCGCGGCGCACACCGATCTCCCCCGAGCGGCGCAGGCACTTGGCCAGCAGCAGGCTCACCGTGTTGACCAGACACACCGCGAGGAAGCCGAAGGCCAGCCACAGCTGCAGGCCCAGATCGGCCGGCACCACCTTGCTGGTGGCCAGCCAGTCCATCACCGGGCGCATGCGCACATTGGTGGGCCGCTCGAAGCGCCCGGCCTGGCGCTGCTGGTCGGAGTAGTTCTTCAGGTACTGCAGGTAGGCCTGTGCCTTGGCCGGCGTGCCCAGCTCGGCCCAGTACTGGATCCAGGCGCAGGGCGCGCCCACGCTGCGGCTGTCTTCAGACGCATGCTCGGCCCAGCAGTTGAAGTTGCCGCTGGTACTGAGCTTCAGGCCGATGGCGGTGGAGAACGGCAGGTACAGGTCTTCGGCCGGGTTGAACTTGCCGGTGGTCAGGTCGTAGTAGTGCGGCACCGGCCGCCACGGCGCCAGCACACCGATCACGCGGAAGGGCTTGTCACGCAGGTTCAGCGTCTTGCCCCGGCTGTCGGCGCCACCAAACAAGCGTTGATTGGCCGAATGCGACAGCACCACCACCCGCGCCTCGGCCGCGTCATCAGCGGCAGTCCAGCCCGTGCCCAGCGCCAATGGTGCGTCGAACATGGCGAAGAAGTCGGCACTGGCGTAGCGGGTGCGGGCCTGCATGGCACTCTGGCCGGGCTCCACCGGCTCCACGAGCAGGCCGCCACCCACCATCATCACCTGCCGGTCGGCCTTGGCCTCGCGCAGCAGGTTCTGGGCGTCCTGGCGGCTCAGCTGCAGCGTCGGCTCTTGCCCTGCTTCATAGCCCCGCATCGGCCAGGCGTCGAGCTGGATGTTGAACAACTGGTCGCTCTTGTGCGGAATCGGGTCACCCGACAGCACATGAAAGATCGCCAGCGTGGTCATGCTCGCACCCACGCCCAGGGCGATGGTCAGCAGCATCAGCACGGTCAGGCCCTTGGCCGCCTTGAAGCTGCGCAGGGCCAGCTCGAAGTAGTAGCTCAGCATCAGGAATCTCCCAGCAATTGATTGGCAGCGGCCATCTCGACCGGCCCCAGGCTGCCGGCCGCTTGCAGCAGCAGCAGCTTGGCCAGCACATAACGGTGGCGGGCCTGGTCGAGCGCCGATTGCGCGGTGCTCAGGTTCTGGATCGCCAGCAGCAGGTCGGTCATCGACCGGGTGCCCAGCACCTGGCCCGTGCGGGTGGATTCAAGCGCCTTGCGCGCCGCATTCACCGCGGCCCGGCTGCTGGCCAGCGTGGCCACGCCGGACTGCACGGCCTGGTACTGCGCGCGGGTGTCGCGCAGCAGTTCACGCCGGGTGGCTTCCAGCGTTTGCGCGGCCTGATCACGCTGGAGCACGGCCACGCGGCGCGACGATTCGGTGGCCCCGCCGGCCAGCAGGGGCACGGTCAGCGTCAGGCTCAGGGTGTTGGCGCGCGGGGCCTCGCCAGTGATGCTCAAGCCGCTGCCGCTGCGGCGCGCGCTGTCAAGACCCGCACTCAGTGTGGGCAGGTGCGCTGACCCAGCCGCACTCACCCGCTGGCCACTGGCCTGCAGGCTCAGTCGCTGAGCCTGCAGCTGCGGATTGGCGGCCAGCGCCTGCGCCACCCAGGCGTCCACATCAGCAGGCTGGGGCAGCAGCGCCGGCAGCTCGGCCACCAGGGGCTTCAGCACCACCGGGCGCTGGCCGGTCAACTGGGCCAGCGCTTCACCCGCATCCGCCACTTGCTGGCGGGCGGCCTCGCTGGCGCCCTGTGCCAGCGCATGGAAGGTGCGCGCCTGGTCCACATCCACGGCTGCGCCCAAACCGGCAGCGAAGCGCGCCTGCGCCTGCACCACCTGCTGCTCGAACGCCGCCTCATTGGCCAGCACATTGCTGAGCGCCGCTTCGGCAGACAGCCGCTCCAGGTAGGCCCGTGCGACGCGGGCGCACAAAGCCTGCTCGGCCGCGCGGGCCCGTGCGGCTTCGGCCGATGCATCAATCTGCGCGGCGCTCAAGGTTTGCCACTGGCCGAGGTCGATCAGCACCTGGCTGATGTGGCTGCCCAGCTCACGCACGGGCGCTGCGCCGCTCACATCGGTGGCCGCGCTTCGGCGCTCAGAAGCCTGCAGCGACCACTGCGGCAGCAGGCCGGCTCTGGCCTGGGCCACGCGCTCGTCCTGCAAGGCCAGCGCCGTGGCTGCACCGGCAAACTGCGGATCAGCGGCGCGCGCCTGCGCCAACACGGCCAGCAAATCATCGGCGTGCGCCAGGCCCACGCCAGCGCCCAGCCACAGCACCACGGCCAGTGCCCGGGTGGCTGCGCGCACGGAGGTGCGACGGCCTGCGCTCATGCCACGGCCTGCACCGGGTGGAGGCCCAGGTCGGCGGACAGATCCACCACCCTGCCGTCCATCACATGCACATTGCGCTGCGCACGGGCGGCCAGCTGCATGTCGTGGGTCACCATGACGATGGTGGCGCCGTCGCGGTGCAGCTCTTCCAGCAGGTCCATCACGCTGCGGGCCATCTGGCTGTCGAGGTTGCCGGTGGGCTCGTCGGCCAACAACAGGCGGGGCTGCCCGGCCAGCGCGCGGGCAATCGCCACACGCTGCTGCTGCCCGCCCGACAACTCCGCCGGATAGTGACGCGCCCGGGCCGACAGGCCCACGCGGCCCAGCGCATCGGCCGCGCGCTGGCGACGCTCGGCTGCCGGCATGCCGCGGTAGCGCAGCGGCACCTCGATGTTGTCCATCACGTTCAGGTCGGGAATCAGGTTGAAGGCCTGGAAGATGAAGCCGATCTTCTGGTTGCGCAGCCGCGAGCGCTGGTCGTCGCCCAGCCCGCTCACATCCACACCGTCGAGCAGGTACTGCCCACCTGTGAAGGCTTCGAGCAGGCCGGCAATGGTCAGGAAGGTGGTCTTGCCCGAGCCCGACGGGCCGGTGACGGCGACAAACTCGCCGGCCTTCACCTCGAGGTTGAAATCACGCAGGGCATAGGTCTCGACCATCTCGGTGCGGTAGACCTTGGACAGGGATTGCATCTTCAGCATGGCGGATCCTTGAAGAGAAATTGGGGAAGGAAATGGCGTGCGGGTGCTGACCCGGTTCAGGGGATCAGCGTCACCCGCTCGGCGCCCTTGAACTGCTCGGCCCCGGAGATGACGACCTGGTCACCCGCCTTGAGCCCGTCGAGCACTTCAACGGCACTCAGGCTCTGGGCGCCCAGGCGGATGGCGCGGCGCTCAGCCTGGCCGTCGCGCAGCACGTAGGCGAAGCGGCCGCCGCTTTCGTCCACGAAGGCGCCGCGGGCCAGCTTCAGCACCTTGTCGCGCTGGTCGAGCAGCACCCGCACCGACAGGCGCTGGTTCTGCCGCAATTGCTCGGGCTGGGCGCCATCAAAACGCAGCCGCGCCGCCACCTCGTTGGCCACCACTTCCGGCGACACCGAGCTGACGCGTCCGGGCCAGCGCTGCCCGTTGCCGCTGATCTCGCCGGGCATGCCGGCCTGCAGCTCGCGGGCATAACTCTCGGCCACCTGCACCTGCACCTCCAGCGCCGACAGGTCGATCACCGTCAGCAGCTTGGCGTCCCTGGCCACGCTTTCACGCTCGCTCACGAAGAGCTGGCCGACCTGACCGTCCACCGGCGAGCGCACTTCCAGCTCACCCAGCTGGCGGGCCATGTCGGCCACCACCAGCTGCTGGCGCTCGAAGGCCTGGCGCTTGGCCTGCAGCTCGAAGCCCGTGGCCTCGTCCTTCAGGCCCAGCAGCTGCTGCGCTTGCTTCAGGGCCACCTCGGCGCGGGCCAGCGCATCGCGCGCCTGGTCGACCTGCGCCTGGGCGGTGGCGCCCGCCTCAAACGCGCGGGTCTGCCGGGCCAGCTCGTTCACGGCCGTCTGCTGCTCGATGCGGGCCAGCGCAAGCGCGCTCTCCGCCTGGGCATGCTGCTGCCGCACATCGGCCTGCGCACGCAGCCAGTCGCTGTGCAGGGCGTCGGCATTCGAGCGCTCCTGCGCGGCCTTGGCCTGCAATTCGGGGCTGGCGATGCGCAGCAGCGGCTGGCCGCGCTTGACGCTGTCGCCCGCCTTGGCCAGCAGGCTGATCGAGCCCGCGTTGGCGGCGTACAGCGTGGGGCTGACGGCGGCCACCACCTTGCCCTCGGCCGCCACATCACGCACCAGCGGGCCCACTTCCACCGCAGCCACACTCAAGCGCGACAGCGACACCGACGTGCCGCCCGACAAGCCCCGCAGCCAGTTCGGCACAGCCCAGGCCAGCAGCGCCACCAGGGCCAAGGCCAGGCCGCCCCACAGCCAGCGCCGGACGGGCCGGTGGGCGTGCGCCAGGGGCTGGTCTTGCCCGGAAATGTCTCGAATCATGTCGGTGTCCACGGGCCGCACCCATGCGGCCTTTGCACCATGAAGTGCAATCGGCGTGCCCGCGTGGGCCCGCCAGCAAAGTCGTTTGGAATCAATGACTTGGTGGGTTCGGGGGTGTGCCGAGGGGTGTCCGCGGACAGTGTGCGGACACCAGCGGTGCGGCTGCGGACAGCGGTGGAGACGGCAGTGCAGACTGGAGCGGCGGCCACGAAAGACCGCCGAGAGGCCCTCAGCGACGCCGCCGCCAGCCGTCCCAGACGATGAGCAGCCCGGCCAGCAGGATCACGCCGCAGCCCAGCAGCATGCGGCTGTCCACACGTTCACCAAAAGCCACCGCCCCCATGCCAACGCCGAACAGCAGGCGGGTGTAGCGGAACGGCGTGACGGCGGCGATGTCGCCGGCACGCATGGCCTTCATCAACGCCGTGTAGGCGCCGGCCCCCACCAGGAAGGCGGCCACCAGCACCTGGGCCTGCGCAGCGCCGGGCATCACGAACGGGCGTGAGTCCCAGACTGCGTAGAGCGCCCCCGCCACGCAGGCGGTGCTGAAGCCGTAGAAGCCGAGGTGGCGAACGTCGAGCGTGGCCGGCACGGCGCGGCTGGCCAGGTCCCGGCCGGCAAAGCCGATCAGGCCGATGACGGTGAGCAGCGACAGCCACGAAAAATCAGAGGAGGCCGGGCGCAGCACGATCAGCACACCCGCCAGCCCCACCACCACCGCACACCAGCGGCGCCACCCCACCTGCTCACCGAAGTAGACCTTGGCCCCGAGCACCACCAGCACGGGCGTGGCCTGCAGGATGGCAGTGGCCGACGAGAGCGGCGTGAGGGCAATGGCCAGGCCATAAAACAGCCGCCCGGTCAGCTCAAACCCGGCGCGAACACCCATGGTGCGCGTCCACACATCAGGGTGGAACAAGGGCTTGGCGCTGCGCCAGCCGGAGGCCGCAAAGACAAGCGCACCGCCCGCGCCAAACACCATCAGCACCTCCCCCACGGGCAAGGTGCGCGCGGCGAACTTGATCAGGGCGTCTTCAACCGCGAAGGCGGCCATCGCCAGCACCATCCAGGCGATGCCCTGCATGTTGGAGCCACGCGGCTGCGCCGTCATGGGCGAAGGAACGCGCGGCGTCGATGGATCAGGCGTGGCATGGGAGGGCATGTGCGGCCCATTGTGCGCCGGTGCCGCACGTGAAAGCGGATCAGCCAGGGTCGACGTTCATCGCGC
The DNA here is from genome assembly GCA_002255925.1 of Burkholderiales bacterium PBB6. Lineage (GTDB taxonomy): Bacteria > Pseudomonadota > Gammaproteobacteria > Burkholderiales > Burkholderiaceae_C > Ideonella > Ideonella margarita. The sequence continues at coordinate 152,287 of NKIH01000005.1, forward strand.
CGCGGTGAGGCCTCGTCCGCGGGCCCAACGATGAACGGCTGCAGCGAATCCCTTCGCTGCAGCCGCACATGTGTGTTGAATGAGGGGTGGCGTCATCCCGACACCACCCCTTGTGTCAGCGCATCAGAACGACACGCGACCGCGCACGCCGTAGCTGCGGGCATCGTTCAGGAAGCGGACGTTTACGCCCGAACCCACGAGCGCCTTTTGCGAGGCCTGCTCATTCGTCAGGTTGTTGGCATAGCCCTCGATGCGCCAGGCGCCGCGGGTGTAGCCCAGGCCCAGATTAACGGTGGCGTAGCCCTTCTGGTGGTCAGGGAAGCCGGCGGCCATGGCCGTCTGCGAACTGCCGTCCAGGCGACGAACCGGGGCTTCGTTGAACTGCGTCAGGAAGTAGTCCGAACGGTAGCTGACCAGGGTCTGCCAGTCGAAGCGGCCACCGGCCCAGCCCCAGGCTTGCTGGAAGCGCGCCGACAGGTTGAACTCCGAAGCCAGCGGCAGGCGGTTGCCGGCCAGGTTGATCAGCGGGGTGTTGCCACCGGCGCTGAAGTCCTGGGCGCGGGCATCCGCCACCTGGCCCTTGGAAATCTTCGCGTCCAGCCAGGTCATGTTCACGTCCAGCGTGGTGCTGGGTGCGAGCACGAAGCGGCCTTCAACTTCGATGCCTGCAATGCGTGACTTGCCGATGTTGCGGTTCACCAGCGAGTAACCCGTGCATGGTGGCGTGGCCGTGGGGTCCACGTTGATGCAGGTGAGATCCTGGAAAGCCTGGTCGGTGTAGTCATACAGGAAGCCGGTGACGTTGAACACCGCGCGGCGGCCGTTCAGCATCAGCGTCTGGCGCGAGCCAGCTTCCAGCACGGTCACACGTTCCGGCTTGAACACTTCGGGCACGGGCGAGGTGCGGAAGGTATCGTTGAAGCCACCCGCCTTGTGGCCCGTCGAAACCTTGGCGTAGACCAGGTGGTCGCGGCTGAGGTCGTGCTCGAAGCCGAGGCGGAAGTCACCGTAGCGGGCCTTGCTGCTGCCCACTTGCTGCTCAGGCAGACCGAGGTTGGCATAGCTGAAGCCGCCGTTGGTGCCAGGGCACTTCACGAAGCCGTTGTCGATGTCGGGCCGCGTGAAGCAGTTGCCGCTCGGGTTGCTGCCGTTGGCGATGGCGCCGATCTGGCTGATCAGGGTGTCGCGCAGGCCGGGCACCTTGATGCTGTCGATCAGGAACTGCGCCTTCTGCGCTTCGGTCGTCACCTGGCTCAGGTCGAAGTTCGGGCGGTCCAGCAAGTTGGGCACGAAGCCTTCGGTGCCAAAGCGCGTGGCTACGCAGCAGGCGAAGTCCTGGCCGCCCAGCGTCAGCGCCATGTTGCCGCCGATGCCGTAGCGGTACTTGCTTTCTTCGGTGTAGCGCAGGCCGCCCAGCAGGCGCCAGGCCGGTGCCACTTCCAGCGTGCCGTCGGCAAATGCCGCGGTGCTGCGGCCCCTCACGTCAGGCATGGTGAATTCCGTGCCCGAGTAGCAGCAGTAGCCCCGGTCAGCCAGCGACAGGTAACCCACTTGCTGATCTTCATTGAAGTGGAAGAGGCCGGCGGTCCACTTGAGGCGGGCACGCGGGTCTGACGAGGTCAGGCGCAACTCGTGGATCTCGCTCTGCGAGCGGGTTTGCCACCACTGGTTGCTGAAGTTGTCGTAGTCCACGGTCGACAAGTTGCGGCCCGGCCAGTTGATCCCATCGGCGCCGGAATTGCGCTGATAGAAATCCACGTTGCGGCGGCTGCTGGCCCAATCGACGTCCATGCCGTCCAGGGCCAGGCTGGCCTTGAACTGCAGGCCGCTGAGCTTGTTGCTCATCTCGCCTTGCAGGCCGCGGTACACCACCTGGCGCAGGTCCAGGTTGTCCGGGTGCAGGCCACTGTTGGTGACGGCGCTGTAGATGTTGGCGGCCGGGTAGCCGGTGCCACTTTCCTTGCCGTAGTCGGCCACGGCCGTGAAGCGCAGGGTCTCACTCGGCTCCCAGGTGGCCGAGATACGCAGCGCGTGGTTCTCTTCCAGACCGGCAGGCTTGAGCGCGCTGGCCTTGGCGTCGGTCGACACGTTCGTGAAGCCGTGGTCCTTCTTCTGATAGAAGCCCGCCAGGCGCACGGCGGCCGTGCTGCTCAATGGCAGGTTGACGGCGCCTTCGGCAGCGCTGCTGTCACGGTTGCTGGCCTCAGTCTGGAGGTAGCCACCGAACTCACCCAGACGTGCCCGGGCCGTCAGCACATTCAAGGTGCCGGCCATGGCATTGCGGCCATACAGCGTGCCCTGCGGGCCCTTGTTCACTTCCACCCGTTCCAGGTCATAGAACATCAGGCCCAGGCCACGAGGGCGGGGGATGTAGATGCCGTTGAGGTGGGGTGCCGCGCCGGGGTCGCCCAGCTCGGTGTTGTTGGCCGAACCCACGCCGCGAATGAAGATCTCGACGTTGCCTTCCTGGTTCGCGATCGACAGACCAGGCACCACGCTCTGCAGGTGCTCGACCTTCTGGATGCCATCACGACGCAGCTGATCGCCGCTGACGGACAACACCACGCCGGAGACCTTCTGCTGCTCCTGTTCGCGGCGATTGGCGGTGACGGTGACCGACTGCACGCCGTCGTCGGCAGCCGCTGCGGAGGCGGCTGACGCTGCGGCTGCAGGTGCGCGCGGCGCGGTGCTGTCGGCGGCGGTTTGCGCCTGGGCGGTGCAGGCCGCCAGGGCCAGCAGGGCGCCCAGGCTGCGCATGACCGCAGTCGATATCGATGTCCGCGGCGGCGGGTAGCCTGCGGCTGGTTGTGGACGGGGTGGTGTGTACATGGGGGTGTCTCCTCTGCGAGTGCGCCTCGTGGGGGCGCGTGGGTGAATCAGGTGGCGCCGTTGTCAGGCGCCAAACAGGGCAGCCTTCAGTTCCGGCCGGAATTGATGGGTGGCGGGGTCGTACAAGCCAAAGCCCGAGGCCAGCTCCCAATACATCCAGGGCAACTGGCGGGCTTCCATGGCTTGCCGCATGAAACTCAGGTAGGCCACGCGGGCGGCGAGCGGGGCCTTGCTGTAGGCACCAAATTCACCGACCAGCATCGGGCGTTGGCGCCGCAGGGCATCGGCAGCAGCCAGGTCGAGCAGGCGCAGCATCAGGGCTTGCTGGGGTGCGGTGCAGCAGCCCAGGCCCACCGGCTTGGCAGGGCTGACCCAGTCGGCGCCCTGGTGCGTGAACTCGAAGGGCTCGTAGTGGTGCACCGTCAGCGCCAGGAAGCGATCGGGCGGCAGCACCAGGCGCGGCAAGGCATTGGCGCTGTTCCATTCGGTGGGGCCGGCAAACACGATCCGCTCGGGGTTGCGCTGGCGGATCACCCGCAGCGCGCGCGACAGCAGGTCGTTCCACAGCGGCTCAAGCCGGCCATGCGGCTCGTTGTAGATCTCGAACATCAGCGCCGGGCTGCGGTTGGCGAAGCGCTCGGCAATCTGTTGCCACAGGGCGAGGAAGCGCACGTCAACCACCGTCGGGTCAACGGCCGTTTCACCGGCATCCAGCGGGTCGCCGTCGAGTTGACGGTAGTGGTGGATGTTGAGCAGCACGCTGGCCCCACGGGCGAGCAGGCGGTCGACGGTGCGCTCCACGCGCGCCATGTAGGCGGGGTCGATGCGGGCGCTGGCGTCCGGGCTGGCGTGGTTGCTCCAGCGCACCGGCAGGCGCACGCTGCGCGTGAAGGTGCCGGTGCCCACCAGGTCGATGAACTCGTCGTCGGCACGCAGGCCCCAGTCGCCTTCGCGGGGGGCGTCGAAGATGTTGCCGAAATTGATGCCGCGGCCCAGTGCCTGCACCTGCTGGTGCACGCGCGGATCGGCCCCGGTGTCGGTGCCCGTGGGCGACAAGGGGAAGGCAGCCAGGGCTTCAGCCGTGGCGGGCGGCGCCGCGGCGGGGCCGTTGGGCGAGCCCGCGCAGGCGCTGAGGACCAGCGGCAAGGCGGATGCACCCGCCAAGGTGGCCAGTCGGCCCAGCGCCTCGCGGCGGCTGCTCAAAGGAGTGGCTGGCGGTCGGGGCAGGGTCTGTCGCATGGGTGGCACCTCAATGCAGGGCGGTACGCGCTTGAGCGCGACCGTCCGGGTTGAAAACATGAACGTGGCCGGGTACGGCTTGCAGGGACAGGGCGCTGCCCGGCGCGGGGGCGATGGCGTCAGGCGCCAGGCGCACGGCCACGGACTGGCCACTGCCGCGCAGCGCGGTGTGCAGGAACAGCGCATCACCCACGTGCTCCACGCGCTCCAGCTGCACACGCAGGCCGGTGCCGTCGGTGGCAAGCTTCCAGTGCTCCGGGCGCACACCCAAGGTGTCGGTGGACTGGTGCGGCGGCGCAGCCGTGCCGGTCTGCGCGGCGGCAGCCCAGTCCGCGCCTTCGATGAAGTTCATGCGCGGCGTGCCCAGGAAGCCGGCGACGAACTGGTTGGCCGGATCACGGAAGAGGCTCAGTGGCGCGCCCACCTGTTCGATGCGGCCGCCGTTGAAGAGCGCGATGCGGGTGCCCAGCGTCATGGCCTCAACCTGGTCATGGGTGACGTAGACCATGGTGGTGCCCAGCTCGCGGTGCAGCCGCGCCAGCTCGGCCCGCATCTGCACGCGCAACGCGGCGTCCAGGTTGCTGAGCGGCTCGTCGAACAGGAAGACGCGCGGCCGGCGCACGATGGCGCGGCCGATGGCCACGCGCTGGCGTTGCCCGCCTGACAGCTCACGCGGCTTGCGCTGCAGCAGGTGGCTGATCTGCAGCACCTCGGCCACGTCGCCCACGGCGGTATTCACCTGCGCGGCCGACTGTCCGGACATGCGCAGGCCGAAGCCCATGTTGTCCGCCACCGTCATGTGCGGGTAGAGCGCATAGCTCTGGAACACCATGGCCACGCCGCGCTGCGCCGGGGGCAACTGCTGAACCGACGTGCCGCCCACGCGGATCTCGCCGGCGTCCAGCGCCTCCAGCCCTGCTACCAGGCGCAGGAGCGTGGACTTGCCGCAGCCGGACGGCCCGACGAAGACCATGAACTCGCCGTCATGGACGCTGAGGTTCAGGTCCTTCAGCACGGCGGTGCCGGCGAAGGACTTGTGCAGGCCGCTGATCGTCAACTCAGCCATGGCCGCTCCCGGCGCGCAGCGCGGCGATGGTGTTGCGGTACCAGTGCGCGCTGTCCTTCAAGGTGCGGGTCTGGGTGGCGTAGTCCACATGCACGATGCCGAAGCGCTTGGCGTAGCCCGAGTCCCACTCGTAGTTGTCCATCAGGCTCCAGTAGAAGTAGCTGCGCACGTCGACCCCCTGGCTGCGGGCACGGGCCACGGCCAGCAGGTGGCTGCGCACGTACTCGATGCGGCGCGGATCGTGGATGGCGCCGTCTTGCAGCACATCGGCCTCGGGCATGCCGTTTTCTGTGATGTGGAGGGGCGGCAGGCCCAGGTGGCCGTACCGACGCTGGTTGTCGAGCAGCAGCTCTTCCAGACCCTGCGGGTGGATTTCCCAGCCCATGTCGTTCACGCCTTCAACACACGGTGCGGGCACCGGCGGCTGGGCTGCACTGCACCAGATGCGCGTGTAGTAGTTCAGGCCGAGGAAATCCAGCGGCTGCTGGATGCAGGCCATGTCGCCGGGGGCCACCTGCAGCGGCGCACGCTGCTCGCCGGCGTCTTCCGGGTAGCAGCCCTTGAAGATCGGATCCATGAACCAGTCAACGAAGCCGCGCCGGGCAGAGGCCGCTGCGGCCTGGTCGGCGGCGCTGTCGGTGGCGGCATGCGCCGGGCTCTGGTTCAGCACGATGCCCAGCGGCGCGCGCACGCCATCAGCCCGCATGGCTTGCAGGGCCAGCCCGTGCGAGAGCAGCAGGTGGTGCGCGACCTGCGTCGCCAGCGCCCAGTCTTGCAAGCCGGGCGCGAACTTGCCCAGCTGATGGCCCAGGAAGGCTGTGCACCAGGGCTCGTTGTGCGTGGCGATGGAGCTGACGCGGTCACCCAGCAGGCGGCCCATCTTTTCGGCGTAGCGCGCGAAGTGGTGCGCCGTGTCGCGCACACCCCAGCCACCCAGCTCCTGCAGCGCTTGCGGCAAGTCCCAGTGGTAGAGCGTGACGTGGGGCTGGATGCCGCGCTCCAGCAGGCCGTCCACCAGCCGGTCATAAAAGCCGATGCCCTCCGGGTTCCAGGCGCCCTGCCCTGCGGGCTGCACCCGCGGCCACGCGATGGAGAAGCGGTAGGCGTCCACGCCCAACCCGGCGATCAGGTCGAGGTCTTCACGCCAGCGGTGGAAGTGGTCGCAGGCCACGTCGCCGGTATCGCCGTTCACAGTCTTGCCCGGCGTGTGCGAGAAGTGGTCCCAGATGGACGGACCGCGGCCACCCTCGGTCGCGCCGCCTTCGATCTGATAGGCCGCAGTCGCCACGCCGAAGCTGAAGGCGGGGTCGGCCAAGGCGGCCAGGCTGGTCAAGTCAGCCGCTTGCGGCGTGGTGCAGGAAATCGATTTCATGGTCAACAAAGGTTTCAGTCTGAAAGTGGTTCGGTAGAGCGTCGGTGGTGGGTCACTTCACGGCGCCGGCGCTCAGGCCTTCGATGAGGCGTTTGGACGCGAGCATGAAGATCAGCATCAGTGGCAACACCGCCATGGCGGCACCGGCACACAGCGCCCCCCAGGGTGTCTGCCCGGTGGATTGCAGGGAGCGCAGTGCCAGGGGCAAGGTGTAGAGCTCGGTGTCAGACAGGATCACCAGCGGGCCGATGAAGTTGTTCCAGGAGCCGATGAAGGTGATCAGCCCCAGCGTGCCCAGCGCGGGCGCGACCAGCGGCAACACGATGCGCCAGAAGATGCCGAACTCCGAGCAGCCGTCGAGCCGGGCCGCATCCAGCAAGTCGTGCGGCACGGCGGCCCCAACGTACTGCCGCATCATGAACACACCGACGGCGCCGCAGGCACCGGGAATGATCAACGCGCGGTGGGTGTTCATCCAGCCCAGCTCGCTCATGGTCATGACGGTGGGCACCATGCCCAGGAAGGCCGGCAGCAGCATCGTGGCCAGCACGGCGCTGAACAGGGGCTCGCGACCGGGGAAGTCCATCAAGGCAAAGGCATGCCCGGCCAGCGCGCAGAAGAACAGGTTCAACGCGGTGATGGCCAGCGCCACATACAGGCTGTAGCCCAGGTTCTGCGGCAAGGTGGGCAACGCCGTCATCAGGGTGCGCAGGTTGTCTGGCAGCGCGTCGCCAAACCACAGGGGCGGCGGCAGCGAGAGGATGGCGCTGTCGGTGTGCGTGGCAAACACGAACATCAGATAAAAGGGCGCCAGCATCAGCAGGCCGCCCGCCAGCACCAGCACCAGGGCCAGCGTCTGCGCCGATTTTTGAGCGTAGTGGTGGGGCTTCATGCGTTGCGTCCCAGCAGTCGGCGGTTGAGCCAGGTGCCGGCCGTCACCAGCAGGAACAGCAGCCAGGCCATGGCCGATGCGGTGCCGAAGTCGCCCTCGCTGAAGGCCACGGCATACAGGTGCATGGCGGCGGTCTTGCCGGCCTGGTCGGTGCCGCCGGTGCCACTGGTCAGGATGAAAGGCTCTTCAAACAACTGCAGGTTGCCGATGAGCGTGAGCGTGACGGCAAAGAACACCATGGGCTTGAGCAGCGGCAGCACGATGTGCCAGAAGCGCCGCACAGGGCCGGCACCGTCCATGGCGGCGGCTTCGAGCAAGTCCTTCGGCACGGTTTGCATGGCCGACAGATAGAGCACGGTGTTCCAGCCCAGGTAGCGCCAGAAGACGACGGCGCTGATCATGGTGGGCAGGTGCGCGGGCTGCGTCCAATCAACAGGCTGATCGGGGAACAGCCCACCCAGCAGGGGCCATGTGTGCAGGCTGGCCAAGGCCTGGTTCACCACGCCGAACTCACGCGAGAACAATGCGCCAAACACCAGCGAGATGGCCACCGTGCTGGTGATGAAGGGCAGGAAATACAAGCCCAGCACCGCATTGCGCCAGCGGCCCAGCTGCGTGTGCATGAACCACGCCAGCGGCAGAGCCACCAGGTGTTGCGGCACGCCAGCCAGCAGCGCAATCCACAGCGTGTTCAGCAGCGAGGTGTGGAACCAGTCGTCATTGAACAGTGCGTACTTGTAGTTCGCCAGGCCCACCCACTGCATGGCGGCCAGGCCCGCGGCGGGGTCCCAGGTGTGCAGCGACATCCACACTGAAAACAGCAGCGGGAACAGGCCGAACACGCCAAAGAGAATGAAGAAGGGGCTGATGAAGACATAGGGCAGCCAGCGCCGGCTGTCACGCCAGGGGCTGCGCGCCTTGACGCCCTGAGCGGCGGCGGTGGAGGGCATGGAAGAGGACGAAGTCATGAGCGACGAACACGGCGGTTGAGTTGCAGACGTGCGTCGGCGAGCGCGCGATCCACGGGCTTGCCGAGGTCCAGCACCTTCATCAGCTCGGCCTGCACCACCAGGCTGGCGATGGGGTCGTAGCGGTCTGATGCCGTGGGGGCGATCTGCGCGGCCGCCGTGCGCCACAGCAGCCGGGCGGGCTGGCCACCCAGGTAAGGCAGCGGCTTTTCCATCACGGGGCTGGCCTGGGCGTCGAGCAGCGCGGGGAAGGCGTCCAGCGATTCAAAGGCCGAAACCTGCTGCGGTGTGTCGAGGGCCAACAATTGCAGGAACTGCCAGGCCAGCGCGGGCTGGCGCGCCGCCTTCGGAATGGCGTAGTACGAACCACCCCAGGCGGCGAACGCCTGGTTCGGCAACTGCGCGGCGCGCCAGCGACCAGCTGATTCCGGGGCAATCCAGTTCTTCAGGTGGCCGGCCAGCCACGAACCCATCATCTGGCTGGCAACACGGCCGCCGCGCAGGCCTTCCGTCCATTCGTTGGACCAGGCGCGCATGCGCCCATCGATGCCGGCCGCGCGGGCGGCGCGGGCGTTTTCGAAGGCCCGCACGAAGCGGGGGCTCTCGACGATGGGCTCGCCCTTGGCATCGAAATACACCCCCTCGCCTGCGCGCAGGCCGGAGCGGATGCCGATGTCCGCGAGGTCAACGGCGTGGGCCACCAGATACGCCCCGGTACGGCGCTTGAGCTGCACGCCGGCCGCCACGAAGGACGCCCAGCTGCCCGTCAGATCGGCTTCGTTCAGGCCGGCGGCCTGCAGCAGGTCGTGCCGGTAAAAGAGCGCGCCGGGGCCGATGTCCACCGGCAACGCGGTTTGCACACCGGGCTGCGGCTGCGCGGCGGCCAGGGCATAGGCCGCAAGCCGCTGCGATGACGCGGCGGCGCCAAAGGGGGCACTGGCCAGGTTCTGAAGACCGGCGGAGCGCGACAGGCGACCGATGTAGTCGACGTCGATGGCCATCAGGTCAGGCAGGTTGGCACTGGTGGCCAGGGCGGTGGTCATGGCGGTGTGGTGGTCGGCCACACCCAGGGCCGTGATGCGCACCTTCACCTGCGGCTGCAGCTGGCTGAAGCGAGCCACGGCCGCACGCACGCCCCGGTCCAGATCCGGGAAAGAAGCCACCCGCAGCACCGTGCCTTCAGGATGAAGGTCAACGGCCTGGCCGGGCCAGGCCCAAGCACCAGCCAGGCCCAGCAGGGCACTGCGGCGTCGGGGGTCGTGAACCTGAGAATCAGACGGCATGAAAACGATTTCGCGTTTATTCAGAAAAAAGCGCCGGGGCGCTATATCTACGAGATGACGGGAACAATTTTGCAGCAATGCAGCCACCTGTTGTTCCAGGAGAACTCGCATTGCGCGGTAAACGTGAAAACGATATCCTGATCTGGAACACGAGTCAGCAGGGTCTTCCCCAAGGGCTGGTGTTTTCAACTTTCTTTCCCTGTTCGCCCTGATGCCATCTCGCTCCAAAGACCGTGCCGAGCGCGCGGCCCCTGCCGCGCAGCCAGCCGCTGCCCCCGCTGCACCGGCTGCCCCTCCTGCTGCCGCAACCAAGGCCAGCGCCCCTGCCGTGGTGACACTGCATGATGTGGCGCGCCTGGCCGGTGTGTCGCCCGCCACCGTGTCGCGCATCCTGAATGGCACGGCGCGAGTGGCCACCGACAAACGGCAGGCGGTGGAGCGCGCCATCGAGCAGCTGCACTTCAAGCCGAATCTGTCAGCACGCAGCTTGCGCAGTGGCTCGACGCGCACGGTGGGTATCCTGACCCAGGAAATCGAGAGCCCGTATTTCGCCCGTGGCGTGCGCGGCATTGATGAAGGCCTGCAGGGCAGCGGCTACGCGCCCATCATCGTGCCGGGCCACTGGAACCCGCAGGAAGAAGCCGAGCGCATGCGGCTGCTGATCGCGCGACGCGTCGACGCCATCGCCATCCTCGGCGGGCAGATGACGGACGCCGAGATCATCGAGTTTGCCCAGCAGCAGCCCACGGCCGTGACGGCCCGTTCGCTGCAGGCACCGAACGTCGTGTCCTTCGAGTTCGATCAGTTCGAAGGCGGGCGTCTCGCGGCGCATCACCTGATCGAGCTGGGCCACCGCCGCATCGCCCACATCTCGGGGATGCGCAGCCAGGCCGATGCCATCAAGCGCAAGGAGGGCTTCCTGCAGGCCCATGCCGATGCTGGTCTGGCGGTGGAGCCCCGCCTCATCGTCGAGGGCAATTTCGTGGAGACCGGCGGCATGCTGGCCGTGGATCAGCTGGTGGACAGCGGCGTGCCCTTCACCGCCATCTTCTGCGCCAATGACCAGACCGCCTGGGGCGCGCTGCGGGCCTTGCAGCGGCGCGGCCTGCGCGTGCCGGAAGATGTGTCGCTGGTGGGCTTTGACGACCTGCCGCAATCGTCTTTCATGTCGCCGCCCATCACCACCGTGCGCCAGCCTGTCTACGAAATGGGACTGGCGGTGGCTGCGGCCTTGCTGCAGGCCTTGGGGCAAACCAGCCAGCCGGCAACCACCTGCCCGCCTTTGTCGCTGGTGGTTCGGGAATCGACGCGCAAGGTTTGAGCTGACCAGGCCGTTCCGTCACGAACAGAGCCCTGCCACCACTCGAGAACCGCAGATCTGGCCTGGCAGGCAAGGGACCGATCAGACGCGCTCAAGCACGACAGCAATGCCCTGGCCCACGCCGATGCACATCGTCAGCAGCGCATAGCGGCCACCGGTGGCATGAAGTTGGTTCACCGCCGTTGTGGCCGCAGGAAATACTCACCGTGACGGCGCCCTCCTGCTGAACCACGCCCTTGCGCCTGGCGAGTGCTTCCAGGCGGGTGTCACGAGGGTGCTCGTCCTGCGAGAGGATCACCGCCTCACCCTTTTTCTGGGCGATCGAGACGGGGACGACCTCGGCGTCACACTCAATGCACCCAACAAGTAGGGTTCGTCGTGCAGGACGCCTGTAAGCCATTGACATCCATCGCACTGCGTGCAAGGCCAATGTCTGTCAGAAATCTGGAAACCGGCCGGTCAGCAAAGGCGCAAAAAAAGTCGCGTCCGATTCGCGCCAGACACCATGTGGGCTGAGGCCAAGCACTGGACAACCTGTTTCCGAGCCTGCAACAAGAACCTAAAGTCACTACGCCGTCGACGCTCGCTTTGAGTGCCCGGTTGGCACTGCGGAATCACAGGTTTCAGCACCCGGCACCCACGGCCCAACCATCCAGAGGCGCCAGTGCGATCCAGTCGACATTGGCGTGGCCTTGATCTTCCTTTTTGCACGTCACGCGGCAGAGGTCTTGATGATCTCAACCAAGAACTGTTGGCGTGCCTGCCGTTTACCGGGGCAGGTTGAAGGTGCGCATGTGCGACCGGTGGCAGCTAAATCGCCCGCCGTCACTTGGCCAGGCGATACGCATCCGGCGCACCTGGATCAACCACCAACGCCACGGCAGGGCAATGAGGAGACTTGATCGCGTCTAAGCCAACCAGGCGCTTGACTGGCGCCACTCGCAAAATGGGGCGCCGCCGTTGACCTGTTGACGGCGGACACCCCGGGCAGCACACGGCGTCCTGGTCAGGCGCCAGACCGGTGGAGATAGCTGGTCAGCGCCTGCTGCAGGGCATTGCGCCGATTGCGCCACGCGAGGTTCGTGCCGGGTGTACACAAGGCGCACACCACCGTCTCCACCCCCAGGCGATGCAGCGTGGCCATGGAAGAGATGCCGGCCGCTTCCAGCCGCTCGATCACGATCGGGCCCAGCCCGGGGGTCTTCAACAAGTGCCGCCGCTCGGCATCGGCGAACCGGGGGCTGGCGGTGGATGACGCGTGTGACATGAGGTCAGGCACCGCGCTCAAAGCGGTGCGTGCCCCCTACCCGCTCCACCGGCGGCTGCCCCGGCAAGCAGACGGTGGCTGGCAGACCTTCGGGCAGCTGCCATTCATGCCAGCAGGCCCCATCAGCCGTCACGCCCCAGGTAGCCACCACCGGGCCTTGCACCGTGTGCTGCACCGCGCGGCCGCTGCCCAGACGGGCATCCATCAAGGGCCGGCACAACACGGCCGCAAAGCCGGGGCTCGCCGCTTCCACGCCAGCCACACGGCGGTACAGGAAGCCCGTCACTGCACCCAGTGCGTAGTGGTTGAACGAGTTCATCGCCACGTCGCCGGTATCGCCATTCCAGCGCTCCCAGATGGTGGTGGCGCCGCGCACCACCATGTACCCCCAGCTCGGGAATTCGGTGCGCAGCAAGAGCTCAACGGCCAGGTCGGCATGGCCATGCGCTGCCAGCACGTCGAGGCTGTAGGGCGTGCCCAGAAAACCGGTGGTCAGCAAGGTGCCGCGTGCGCGGATGGCAGCGGCCAGGTGTGAAGCCGCTGCAGCGCGCAAGTCGTCGGGCAGCAGATCAAACGCCAGCGCCAGGATGTAGCCGGTGTGGCTGTGGTTGCCCACCTGCCCGTCGGCCTGCACGAAGCGCGCGTTGAACGCCGCCCGCACGCGCTGCTGCCAGGCAGTGAAATGCGCCGCACGCTCGGCGCGCCCGCTGACCCGCGCCAGCTCGGCCATCATGCCCAGCATGCGGGCCCAGCAGGCCGTGGCGGTCAGTAGCTTCGGCGTGGTTTCGTCCATCAAGGTCTTGGCGTCGAGCGACAACCAATCGCCAAAGTCCACCTCGCGCCGTTGCTGCCACAGGCCATCGGGGTTGACCTCGGCGATCCAGTGCATCCACCGCTCCATCGACGCCCAATGCTCGTCCAGCACGGTGGTGTCGGCGTAGTGGCGCCACAAGGTGTGCGGCAGCACCACGCCAGCGTCACTCCAGCCATGTGCGCCGTAGGCGGGCAAGGCGGGCGGGTTGGTGTCGGCATAGGCGCCGTCGGCACGCTGGCTGGCCCGCAAATCACCGAGGAACCGGCGGGTAAAACCCCGCACATCCATGTTGCAGGCCGCCGTGGGCCAGAACACCTGCGCATCACCCGTCCAGCCCAGGCGCTCGTCGCGCTGCGGGCAATCGGTCGGCACGCCGACGAAGTTGCTGCGCTGGCTCCAGAAGGTGTTGTGCCACAGGCCCTGCAGCACGGGGTGGCTGCTTTCAAACTCGCCCGTCACGGCCAGGTCGCTGTGCACCACCACGCCGTCGATGTCGCTGGCTTTCAACTCGCCCGGCCAGCCACTGACATGCACGTAGCGGAAGCCGTGGTACGTGAAGCGCGGCGCCCAGGTCTCGCCGGCGGCATCGCCTCGCAAGGTGTAGCGGTCGGTGCAGCGGGCGGCGCGCAGGTTGCGCATGTCGATCTGGCCGTCCTCACCGAGAATTTCGGCGAAGCGCAGCGTCACCGTTCGGCCGGCCTCACCCCGCACCCGGATGCGGCACCAACCGGCGAAGTTCTGGCCGAAGTCGAGCACATGCTCGCCGTTGGGCAGTTGGGTGATCTGGCGTGGTGCCAAGCTCAGCGTTTCGCGGATCGGCTCACTGCTCTGAAGATGCAGGGCACAGGGCGGCACCGGTGCCGCCCAGACAGGCAGCCAGTCTCGGTCATCGAAGCCCGGGCTGGCCCAGCCGGCCTGCTCCAGCCGCGCGTCGTGGCTTTCACCGTGGTAAATCTCGGCAAAACGCACCGGGGCGGTGGCGCTGCGCCAGGCGGTGTCGGTGCCCCACACCTGCGTGCTGCCGTCGGCCAGCAGCACCTCCAGACGTGCCCACAAACGGCGCGGCGCTGAGCCAAACGGATAGCGGCCACGGCCAATCGCCTCGCTGGCGTAGAAGCCGTCCCCCACCATCACGCCCAGCGCATTGGGGCCGGCGTGCAGCAGCGCGGTCACGTCATGGCTTTGCACCAGCAAGCGCACACGAAAGTCACTGTTTTCCGGTGTCAGCAAAGCATCACTGATCCGCTGGCCGTTCAGCAGCGCCTCGTAGCCGCCCAGGGCGGTGATGTGCAGACGCGCCTGCTGCACGGGGCCGGGCAGCGTGAATTCGCGGCGCATCAAGCGCGCGGGCTGAGCGGGCGCCGGGTGCCAGTCGATCGCTTCGGCAGGCGCCTGTGCCGGCGCCCAGGCGGGCGCCAGCAGCACCGCATCGGCTGCGTGCCAACCTTCTTCCGCGCGCTGGCATGTCCACCAGTCAGCCGGCTGCGGCGCCAGGAACACAGCGTCGCCTTGTTCACCTTTGGCCCGCAGCAAGGCCCCGACACCACCCTGGCGCGGCTCCGCGATGAAGGGATGGAAGGTGCGCACGGCCACGGCCAAGCGGTGCTCGCCAGCGGCCAGGTCGCCCAGCGCCATGTCTTGCAGTTCGCGGCCCGCCATCGGGTCGGTGGAGGCATGCAGCAACACGCCGTCGAGCCACACGCCGGGCAAGCCCTTCTGAGCCGCCACGCTGAGGCGAGCGTCGGTCAATGGCTGGGCGAGCGTGAAACGCCACACGAAGGCCCGTGGCGCCTTCTCGCCCGGGGTATCGCCCCAGGCCCACCACCAGCCGGCTTCACGCTCGGCACGGCCGGCCTCGTCTTCAGCGGCCAGCCAGATCAGGCCGTCGGCCGGGGCATCAACTTCGGTATCCATGGTCATGCAGTCACGCGTCAAAACGCCCAGGGAAAAAAATCCTCCCCGACCCGGCAGACGCCGGGGTCGGGGTGGAAACCAGGCAGCACCGGAAGACACATCCGGCGCCCGGGGCCTTCACTCATTGGCGGGCCAGCCAAGCCAGGTAGGCGCTCATCCAGCCATCGCTGGTATTGCCGCGCGGCGCCATGGCGCCGAAGCCGTGACCCCCACGCTCATACAGGTGCAGCTCGACGCGCTGGCCGGCCTGACGCCAGTTCTGGACCATGTCAAAACTGTTGGGCGGAAACAGCGCGTCGTCCGCTGCCTGGGCCAGGAATAGCGGCGGTACCGGCTGGCGTGGCTGGGTGGCGTAGAAGCCGCCGTAGATCAACGCCAGCGTGGCCGGCATTTCATCAGCGCTGGCTTGCGACACCAGCGCCCGGCCGGTGCGCGCCCCCGCTGAAAAACCGATGTAGCCGATGCGCTGCGCATCAATGCCCTGCTCGCCCGCATGCGCCTTGAGCCAGACCATGGCGGCCTTGGCGTCGGCCACGGCGGGCGCGTAGGGCTGCAGGTCATCGGCCACCTTCGGAGCACCGGGCGCAAAGCGCTTGGCGATCTCCTGGTTGATGACGGCGGCGAAGTCATCATCCGGCACCGGCGTGGGGTTGACGCGGTACACCAGCACGAATGCGGTGGTGCCTTCGGCCGCGAGCTTCTGCGCAACCGGCATGCCCTCGTTCTCGATGGCGACGAACTGGTAGCCACCACCGGGCACCACCAGCACCGCCCGGCCGTTGGCCTGCCCGGCGGCAGGCCGCACCACGAACAGCTGCGGCCGAACCACGTTGCGCACGACACGCTCGCGGCCCAGACCGGTCCACTGGAAGGCCGGGGCGTTGTTGTTTGCAGCGCCACCCAGCTCGATCGGCGCTGGCAACACCATCGGGGCCGCCGGCACGGTGCGAAACACGAAGCCGCCTGGCGCTGCGGGTGCATTGCCCTCGGCTGCAGACGCAGTCATGGGCAGGCACAGTGCAGCCAGCGACAGCGCACTCAGCGTGAGTGCGCGGCGAGCATTGCGGCGCTTCATGCCGCCACCGCTTCTGGCTGGCTGACCGGCAGCTTGTGGAAAGCGCCGTCCTTCATGATGGCGGCCAGCTTGTGCTTGTCCTGCATCACGGCAACATCGAGCGTCGGGTCGCCGTCCACCAGCAACAGGTCGGCCAGGAAGCCTTCGCGCAGCAGGCCCAGCTCATCACCCAGGCCCATGATCTGTCCGCCCAGCATCGTCGCGGCACTCAGGGCCTCGGCCGGCGTGTAGCCGAAGTGGCGCACGAACAGCTCCAGGTCCCAGGCATTGCGGCCATTGGGGTTGAACGGGAAGCCGTAGTCGCCGCCGGGCAGCAGGCGTATGCCGCGTCGGCGTAGCTCAGGCACCAGCACCTTCTGGCGGGCCAGCACCACTTCGGCGTCCTGCTTCATGTGGGTCATGTCGAAATGCGGGGGCGGCGCAGCGTCCAGCGTCGCCTGGATGATGCCGATGCTCGGCGCAACGAACAGCTCGTCCTTGTGCGCTTCCAGCAAGTCCAGCGCTTCTTCGTCGGCGTAGGTGCAGTGGTACAGCACGCGAAAGCCCGCCCGCACGCCCAGTTTCACGGCCTCGGCCGCGTGGGCATGGCCGGTCAGCCACAGGTCGTTCGCGCGCGCAGCTTCGCCCGCGGCCATCAGCTCTTCCGGCGTGTAGAGCAATTCCAGCGATGCACCCGGCTTGAGCGCACTCTCGCCCGATATCAGGAACTTCACCGACTTCGCGCCGATGTCCTTGCAGCCCTTCACGAAGGCCGCCACGTTGACCGGCCCGGCGCCATGCTCGTCGGCCTTGCCCGGATCCAGCAGCGTGCCGTCGCTCGGCGGCTCACGCTCGACGGAAGACGGAATCAGGCGCGGGCCGGGCAAGCCGCCGCTCTCGATCTGGTCGCGCAGGCTGATCTCCAGCGTCTTGCTCAGGGCGCCGGCCGAATAGCAGCTGGTGAAGCCATGGTCGAGCAGGATGCGCGCATTGCGTGCAGCCGTCAGCGCGAGTTGCTCGGGCGGCAGGTACATGCCGGGCACGAACTTCTCGACGCTGGTGGGCCAGGTCAGGTGGGCATGGGCTTCGGTCAGGCCGGGCATCAGCACCCCGCCACGGCCGTCGACCAGCCGGGCGTTGGTGCGCGGCACGCGTTGGCCGTCGCGGGCGATGGCGGTGATGCGGTTGCCATCCACCCGCAGCTCACCCGCGAAGGGCGCGCTGCCGGTGCCGTCAAACAAGCGCACGTTGGTGAACACCACGCCCGGCGGTGCGGCAGGCGGCACGTACTGGTGGTCTTGCGGCAGGTCGACCGAATTACCGGGCTGCGGCTGTGGCTGCACCGCATTCACCAGCGCATTGGCCCGTGCGATGGCGCCCAGGTGGTAGGCGCTGGGCTTGGGGAGGCGCTGCTGCGTGCTGCGATCCACGGCGATCAGGCCGAAGCGCATGCCGAAGCCGAACACCCACTCGAAGTTGTCGAAGGCCGTCCAGTAGGTGTAGCCGGTGATGGGCACACCGTCGGCGATGGCCGCGTGCAGGCCGGCCAACGCGCGATCGATGAAAACCAAACGGCGCTCGTCGTTGTCACCGCAATAGCCGTTCTCCGTGATGATGATGGGCAGCTTCAGCTCAGCCGCCACGCGGCGCGCCACCGAAGCGATCGCCTCGGGCGCGAACTCATAACCGGCGCCGGTGGTTTCAGTGCCGGCAGGCGTGGCCACCTGACCCTGCGGGCCGTAGATTTCACGGGTGTAGTTCTGCAACGCAAAGAAGTCATCGCCGTCGATGGCAGGCAGCCACTGGCGGAAGTTGCCGTGCCACATGCGGGCGGCGTTCTGCTCACCACCGGGCACCATGTGCGGCTGCGACAGTGCCAGCGACAGGCCCACCTTCACGCCCGGCGCCACCTTGCGAATGACCGCCCGTGCGGCCATGTGCGCCGCCGAGATCGTGGCCACACCGCGCGCGTCACCGGCCATCTGGAAACCGCAGTAAGTGATGGGATCGGTGCCGCAGGCCTTGGCCGCGCTCTCGCGCCAGGCCGGTGCGCGCCAGGCTTTCACGTCCACCCCGATCGGCGGCACAAACCCCAGCTGCGAAAACATCGACTGCAGCAAAACGCCAATGTTGCATTCGTTCAGCGTGACCACACGTTGCACCGCCGAGCCCAGGGCCGGCATCACCTGCGCCACATAGCGGGCAAACAGCTCGGGCGTGCGCTCACCGCGCCAGCCGCCGAGCGGCATCAGCCACTTCGGCGACGTGAAGTGGTGCAGCGTCACCAGCGGCTCCAGGCCGTGCTCCACGCAGGCGTCCACCACGGCGCGGTAATGGGCCAGGGCCTCGGCGCTGAACACGCCTTCGCTGGGCTCCACACGGGCCCACTCCACCGAGAAGCGGTAGTGCTTGAAGCCGAGGGAGGCGATCAGCGCGATGTCGTCACGGAAGCGCCGGTAGTGGTCGATGGCGATGCCGCTCTTGTCAACGTAAGGCGAGCCTTCGGCCATTTCTTCGGCCCAGGTGTCGCAGTTGTCGTTGAAGCCCTCAACCTGGTGGGCAGCCGTGGCCACGCCCCAGCGAAAGTCCGCAGGAAATTGTGAAGTCATGATGGTGTCGATTCGATACGCCCCGCCTTGGGGGCAAAGAAGAGATCAAGCCGCCTGAGCGGTGCGCCGCTGGGTCAGCTCGGCGTTCATCTGTTGCAGCTGGGCGAGGCCCAGCGGATAGCCCCAGGCCATGACGGCCGCCACGCCCAAGGCCATCAGGGCCGGGATCACGCTCATCAAGGCCACGATGCCCTGCTGCGCCATCGGCGCCTGCGCAGCCACGCCGGCCTGGTAAGCGGTGAAGCTCAGCACGCCACCAACGATGGCGCTGCACAGGCCCGAGCCCACCTTGGAGGCGAAGTTGATGGTGGCAACCAAGGTGCCCACCACCCGCTGGCCCTCGCGGCGCTCGATGTCGTCGGCGATGTCGCCACTCATCGAATAGCTGATGGGCGCACTGATGCCCAGGCACAGGTTGCTGAGCAAGGCCAGCGCAAACACCAGCGGCAGGCGATCAGCGCCGCCGAACAGCATGGCGCTGAGCATCACCGCGCCGCTCAGCATCGCGCCCACATACACGCGCTTCTTGCACAGACGGCGGGTGAGCTGGTCACTGACGATCACGCCCAGCACCAGGCCGATGCCGCCCAGCCCCATGAAGGGCCCGATCAGCTGTGGCTGGCCCATCACCACGGCGAAGTAATACACGCCGCTCGACAAGGGCAGGCCGATCAAGATGCCCAGCACACACTGCGCCAACACACCCGTGCGCCAGGCGCGGCTGGCCAACAGGGAACGCAGATCGGCTTTGAGTGCCGCCCGCGGCCCGGACATGGGCGGCACGCGCTCACGCACGAAGGCAAAGCACAGCCAGGTGAACAACAGGCCCAGCCCGGCGAACAGCATGGCCGCACGCTGGAAGCCCTGCGCTGGCACACCGTCCGACAGCACGTCCTTCAAGATGGGGAAGCCCGCGCTGCAGCCGATGACGAAGATGAACTGCACGAGGCTGTTGACGCCGGCCAGACGCAGCCGCTCGTCCGGGTCTGGCGCGATCATCGGCATCATCGACTGGAACGGGATCTGGATCAGGCTGTAGGCACACCACAGCGCCACATAGGCCAGCACGTAATACACCGTGCGTGCCGCGCCCTCCAGCGGCGGCACGCTGAAGCTCAGCACCAGCGCCAGGGCCAGCACCGGCGCGAACCACAGCAGGTAAGGCCTTGCCTGGCCAAAGCGGCTGCGGGTGGCGTCTACCCGGCGCCCCACCCAGATGTCCCACACGGCATCAACCACCCGCACCAGCAACAACAAGGTACCGATGAACGCCGCCGACAGCCCGGCCACGTCGGTGTAGAAATACATCGCCATGCCACCGGTGGCGGTCACGGCCGTGGGCATGAAGTTGCCCAGGCCGTAGGCCACTTTTTCGTGCAAAGGCAGTCGCAGCTTGCTCATGAAAACTCTCAGGTGAGGCCGGCGGCCACGGGGGCTCGCCGGCCGGTCAGATCGCCCCGCTGCCGTGGCAGCGGTGGTCTTGCGGCAGCACTCAGAACTTCACATCCGCCGTGATGCCCACGCTGCGGAACGAGTTGCCGCCCAGCGAGTAGGCGTAACCCGAGCCAGCGCCCTTGCCCGGCAGCGGGTAGAGGATGGCGTTGGGCACACGCTCGTCACCGGCGTTGCGAACGAACAGGCCGACGCCCCACTTGTCATCCGGGCTGCGCACACCGGTGCGCAGGCCAACGATGGTGTGTGACTGGTAGCTGCACTCCGGTGCCAGCGTGTTGCACAGGCGCACGGCCGTCTTGTAGGTCACGTCAGCACCCAGGCTCCATTCGTAGTCGCCGAAGATGCCGGTGGTGTATTCCACGCCCAGCGTGACCTTGCCCTTGGGCGAATACAGCAGGCGCTGGCCGCCTACATCCTGGCCGTCGAACTGGAAGCCGGTGGGGTACTCGGTGCCGAGAATCACCGCGCTGCTGGCATTCACCGTCAAGCCGGCCATCGGGCGGGCCCGCAGATCCAGCTCGAGGCCATAGCTCAGCACCTTGGGCACATTCAGCGGAATGCAGTTCAGGGCGCCGATGGCCGTCAGGGTGCAGTTCTGCTCCTGGAAGTCCTTGATGGTGGTGCGGAACAAGGCCACGTCCACATCCAGACGGCGGTTCAGCAGGCTGGTCTTCAGGCCCAGCTCGAAGCTGGTCGGCTGCTCGGCCTTGACGATGTCGCCGGTGGTGGTGCCACTGGCGGTGAGCAGGCCCATCGGCGTGTCGTTATCGATCTGCGGCGCCTTGTAGCCGCGGCTCAAGGTGGCGTAGACATTGGTGTCCTTGTCGAGCACGGCTTGCAGGCCGACCTTGCCCGACAGGTTGCTCTTGGTGATCGACGCCGAGCCGGTCTTGATCGTGGCCGGCAGGGTGAACGGTGCGAACGCCACCACGCTGGACTGGGTCTGCGTGTCTTCCACCTTGTCACGGGTGTAGCGCAGGCCCGCCAAGGCGCTGAACTGCTCATTGAGCTTGAAGCTGGCCTGGCCAAACAGGGCGGCCGAGCGGCTGTCGGTCACGGTGTCGGCGGTGTTGGTGATCGAGCGCGGCACCGGCGGCGACGGCACGTAGGGCGGCGGCAGGATGGTGGTGATGATGTGCTTGTCGGAGTGGTAATCCGACAGGAACAGGCCGGCCACCCAGTCGACTTCCTGCTTGCCCGGGCTGGACAGACGCAGCTCCTGGCTGAACTGGCGGATGTCCTTGGTGGAGTCGCTGGTGCGCACCTTGTCCCAGCCTTGCGACATGTCGATGGCTGCGGAATCAGGGCCGGTGCTGCGTTCACGCGCGGCGGTGATCGAGGTCAGCGTCAAGCCGTTGGCCAGCGTCTTGTCGATCTGGGCCGACAGGCCACTGACACGGGCCGTGTTCAACTCCAGCGCGTCGGAACAAACCGTGTTGTTGCGCAGGCTGACGGTGACACCGCAGGCGGCGAACTCGGCCTTCGGCGCATGGTTGCCGGCGGTGTTGCTGTCATAGGCAATCGCGGGCGCAAAGAAGGTGGCGCCGGTGGCCTTGCTGCGGTCGTGCTCGGCGATCAGGTTGATGGCCAGGTCGGCATCCGGCTTGAGCAGGTAACGCACGCGCACGCCATTGCCGGTGGTGGCACTGTCGGTGTTGTTGAAGACGTTGAAGTACACGCCGGTCTGGCGGTCAGAGTGGGCCGTGACGCGCAGAGCGGAATCATCGGTCAGCGGCACATTCAGGCCGCCGCGCACCACGGTGTTGCCCAGCTTCGAGCCCAGCACATCCCCGCCTGACAGCTCGACATTCGCGAAGCCACCAAAGCGCCCCAGCACCGGCGACTTGCTCACCAGGTTCAGCACACCGGCCGACGCGCTCTTGCCGAACAAGGTGCCTTGCGGGCCGCGCAGCACTTCCACGCGCTCCATGTCGAACAGCGCACCGCCGGCCGTGTTGCCCAGCGGCACGCCGTCGACCACCACGCCCACCGAGCTTTCAGCCGAGGTGGTGAACACCGCCGTGCCGATGCCGCGAATGGAAGCGCTGCCACCGGCGCCGCCGGTTTTCTGATCGCCGAACTCCAGGCTGGCGGCCGACTTGGCCAGATCACCCAGGTCGCGGATGCCTTGCTTTTCAAGCTGCTCGGCATTGACCACGCTCAGCGCCACCGGCACGTCTTTCAGACGCTGGCTGCGCTTCTGCGCCGTGACCACCACGGACTGCACCTCACCGCTGTCGGCCTTGGGCTGATCAGGGGTGGTTTGTGCGCCGACGGGCAGCGCCAGAACGATCAGGCCACCGGCGGCCATCAGGTGAACCAGGGGGCTCAGGGACTTGTGCAGGGTCTTCTGCGGGTTGGTCTGCGCATGCATGTGCGTTGTCTCCGTGGTGGGCGTCGGTGGCACCGTGCTGGTGGCCGCGCCTGTGTTGTGGTTCGTGGTTACAGTACCGCCATTGGTAGAAATTGGAAGCGGTTCCTGGAAGCGCTTCCATTATGTGAACCACCACCCCACTGCGCATCAAGGCAAACCCTGACGCATCGAGGCTACGACATGCCCTCCAAAGCTGCACCTCCGGTTGACAATGCACCGGTGAAATCCCCTGCAACGCCGCCGAAAAAGATCACCATCTACGACGTGGCGCGTGCCGCTGGCGTGGGCACCACCACCGTGTCGCGGGTGCTGAACAACGACCCCGCGGTGAAGCCGCAGACGCGCGACTCGGTGCTGGCCACCATCACCGCGTTGGGCTACCGGCCGAACATCGCGGCGCGCAGCACGGGTGGCGGCAAGTCTCGGTGGATCGCGCTGCTTTACCAGAACCCGGTCATCCACTACATCCACCCGATCCAGCAAGGCGCGATCGACCGTTGCCGTGATGCTGACCACATGCTCTCGGTGCACTCGTGCCAGAACACCGGTCAGGCGCTGATCGACGAGGTGCTCGACATCGTCGACCAGCTGCAACCCAGCGGCGTGGTGCTGACACTGCCATTGAGCATTTCTCCCAAGCTCATCCAGGCCCTGCGCGAACGCCAGGTGTCGCTCGTGCGGGTGGCCCCGGCCGGCCTGAACGACCCGGCCGCAAGGGTGTATTTCGACGAGCGCAGCGCCGGTGCCGCCATGACCCGCGCATTGATCGCGCAAGGCCACCGCCGCATCGGCTTTCTGGCCGGTCTGCCCGAGGGCCATCCGCAGCCGGACGAGCGTCGCCAGGGCTTCGCTGACGCCATGCTGGAGGCCGGCCTGAAAGTGCCCGCAGCGCACATGGGCTGCGGCTCGTTCCACTTCGACGAAGCCCTGGCCCCGCTGCGCACGATGCTGAGCCGCAAGCAGCCGCCCACCGCCATCTTCTGCGCGAATGACGACATGGCCGCAGCCGCGTTGCAGGTGGCGGCCGAGCTGAACCTGGCCGTGCCGCGTGATCTCTCGGTGGTCGGTTTCGATGACTCCTACATCGCCCGCATCGTGACGCCCCGGCTCACCACCATCCGCCAGCCACTGCACGAAATGGGCTGGGAGGCCGTGGACATGATCCTGCGCGGCCAGGCCACCCCCGACATGGGCTACCAGCGGGTGCTGCCGTACCAGCTGGTGGAAGGACGCAGCACGGCCGGCCTGCCCGCCGAAGGCTGAGGCCACGGCGCGACGCCGCGCAGCGTGGCTTTGCGCCCCATAAGCCAAAGTGATGGTGCCCCCAAGCGCGGGGCCATTGAGTGCGCCGCAGGTGCTGCCTACAGTGCGGCCACCGCTCGGCCAGGCGCCGGGCAACCTGCCCCTCCACCTGCACAGCGCTGCTGCCACCACCATGTCCACTGCCACCCCGTTCCCCGTGTGGGACGACGCCCGCGCCGCCTCGCTCGACGCGCCCAATGCCCTGCTCTACCGCTCGAACCTGCTGGGCTCGGACCTGCGCATCACCAACTACGGCGGCGGCAACACCTCGGCGAAGATCTGGCAAACCGACCCGCTCACGGGCGAGCAAGTGGAGGTGCTGTGGGTCAAGGGCTCGGGTGGTGATGTGGGCTCGATGAAGCTCGACGGCTTCTCCACGCTGTACATGGACAAGCTGCGCGCCTTGAAGGGCTTGTACCGCGGCCTGGCGCATGAAGACGAGATGGTGGCCTACCTGCCCCACTGCACCTTCAACCTCAACAGCCGCGCGGCGTCCATCGACACGCCGCTGCACTCCAGCCTGCCGTATGCGCATGTCGACCACATGCACCCGGACGCCGTGATCGCGATGGCCGCGATGGCCAACTCGCAAGCCATCACCGAGCAGGTGTTTGAAGGCACCGTGGGCTGGATGCCCTGGCTGCGTCCGGGCTACGAGCTGGGCCAGCAACTGGCGGCCTACAACGAGGCCCATCCGGGCCTGCGCGGCATCGTGCTGGGCGGCCATGGCCTGTTCAGCTGGGGCGACACCGCCAAGAGCTGCTACGAGAACACCGTGAGCCTGATCGAGCGGGCCCAGCAGTGGCTGGAAACCGAGCGCACCGCGCGCCAGGTGCAGGTGTTTGGCGGCGCCGCCGTGAGCACCCTGGCCGATGCTGACCGTGACGCCACCCTGGCCCGCGTGCTGCCGGTGCTGCGCGGCCTGTCGGCCGAGGGCGCGCCGAAGCTGCTGCATGTGAACACCTCCCCCGAGGTGCTGGCCTTCGTCAACTCGAACGACCTGCTGCCGCTGGCCGCCCTCGGCACCTCTTGCCCCGACCACTTCCTGCGCACCAAGATCCGCCCGCTGATCGTGCCCGAGGCGGTCTACCAGCTCGACGGCGACGCCCTGAAGGCGGCCCTGAACGAGCTGGTGGCCGGCTACCGTGCTGATTACGCTGCCTACTACGAGCGCTGCAAGCGCCCGACCAGCCCGGCGCTGCGTGACCCGAACCCGGTGGTCATCCTGCTGCCGCGCATCGGCATGGTCACCATCGCGAAGGACAAGGCCACGGCGCGCATCGCCGGCGAGTTCTATGTCAACGCCATCAACGTGATGCGCGAGGCCAATGCGGTGGACGAGTATGTCGGCCTGCCCGAGCAGGAAGCCTTCGACATCGAATACTGGTTGCTGGAAGAAGCCAAGCTGCAGCGCATGCCACGCCCCAAGCCCATGGTGGGCAAGGTGGCCGTGGTGACGGGTGGCGCTGGCGGCATCGGCCAGGCGATTGCGCGTCGCATCCTGGCCGACGGTGGCTGCGTGGTGCTGGCCGACATCGACCAGGAAGCACTCGATAGCGTGAGCGCCGAGCTGGCCCGAGCCCACGGCCGTGACCATGTGCGCGGCGTGCGCTGCGACGTGACCGACGAAGCCAGCGTGATCGCCGCCTTCGGCCGCGCTGCCATCGAGTTCGGCGGCGTCGACATCCTGGTGAGCAACGCCGGCATTGCCTCGGCCGCGCCGATCGAGGAGACGACGCTGGCACTGTGGATGCGCAACCAGAGCATCCTGGCCACTGGCTACTTCCTGGTTGGCCGCGAGGCCTTCAAACAGATGAAGGCCCAGGGCACCGGCGGCGCCATCGTGATGATCGCCAGCAAGAACGGCATGGTGGCCAGCAACCAGGCCACCGCCTACTGCGCGGCCAAGGCCGCCGAGATCCAGCTCAGCCGCAGCTTCGCGCTGGAAGGCGCACCGCTGGGCATCCGCTCGAACGTGGTGAATCCCGACGCGGTGATCCGCGGCTCGAAGATCTGGACTGGCAAGTGGAGCGAAGAACGCGCCGCCGCCAACAAGATTGGCGAGAACGACCTCGAAGCCTTCTACCGCGACCGCAGCCTGCTCAAGCGCAGCGTGCTGCCCGAAGACATTGCCGAGGCCACCTACTTCTTCGCCGCCGAACACCTCAGCGCCAAGAGCACCGGCAACATCCTGAACGTGGATGCCGGCAACCTCGCAGCCTTTACCCGGTGACCGCCATGACCCTGCACATTGACGCCACCCTGATCGCCGCGCGCAACGACGCTGAACAACGCGCCGTGCGCAGCGACTACGCCCACCTGGGCGAGCAGCTGGAGCGCCGCGGCATCCAGATCGACCAGGTGCGCGAGCAGGTTGCTCGCTTCGGCGTGGCCATCCCCAGCTGGGGCGTGGGCACGGGCGGCACCCGTTTCGCGCGCTTTCCCGGCCAGGGCGAGCCGCGCCATGTGTTCGACAAGCTGCAGGACTGCGGCGTGATCCAGCAACTGGCGCGCGCCACGCCCACTGTCTCGCTGCACATCCCTTGGGACAAGTGCAGCGACTGGGGTGAGCTGCGCGAGGCCGCCGGCTTCCATGGCCTGGGCTTCGACGCCATCAACTCCAACACCTTCAGCGACCAGGCCGGCCAGGCGCACAGCTACAAGTTCGGCAGCCTCAGCCACACCGATGCGGCCACCCGCGCCCAGGCGGTGGCGCACAACCTGGAGTGCATCGCGATCGGCCAGCAGCTCGGCAGCAAGGCGCTGACGGTGTGGGTGGGTGACGGCAGCAACTTCCCCGGCCAGCAGCACTTCCGACGCGCGTTCGACCGCTACCTCGAGAGTGCCCGGCAGATCTACGCCGCCCTGCCCGGCGACTGGCGCATGATGCTGGAACACAAGATCTGCGAGCCGGCCTTCTACAGCACCGTCATCCAGGACTGGGGCTCCAGCCTGATGGCCGCGCAACTGCTGGGCCCGAAGGCGCAATGCCTGGTCGACCTCGGCCACCATGCCCCCAATGTGAACATCGAGCTGATCGTGGCCCGCCTGCTGGCCGCGGACAAGCTGGCCGGCTTCCACTTCAACGACAGCAAGTACGGCGACGACGACCTTGACGCCGGCAGCGTCAGCCCCTACCGCCTGTTCCTGGTGTTCAACGAGCTGGTGGCCGCGGCCAAGGAAGGCGTGGCGTTTGATCCTGCCTACATGCTGGACCAGAGCCACAACGTGACCGACCCCATCGAGAGCCTGATGACCAGCGCCATCCAGGTGCAGCGCAGCTACGCTCAAGCCCTGCTGGTGGACCGCGCTGCACTGGACGCCGCACAGGAAGCCAACGACGCGCTGACGGCCACCCACCTGCTCAAGCAGGCCTTCCAGACCGACGTGACGCCGCTGCTGCAGCGCGTGCGGCTGGACGGCGGTGGCGCCATCGACCCGGTGGCCACCTACCGGGCCAGCGGCTACCGCAACCGCGTGGCGCAAACCCGCCCGGCCGCGGCTGGAGGCGGCGGTGGCATCGTCTGAGGCACCGGCACTGCACCTGAGCTGCCACCCTCTGACGGGCATCGTTGACATCGGCAAGACGCACACGCGGCTGATGCTGATCGACTCGGTGGGCGAGTTGGTGCATGAGCGCGGCACCGACAGCCGGGCCGTGCCCGGCGCGCTGGGTTATGACGCGCTGGACGTGGCCACCACCGAGGCCTGGCTGTGCGAACAATTGGCCGGCCTGGGCCCGCTGGCACGGCATCTGCGCCACCTCACCGTGAGCGCGCATGGCGCCGCTGTGGCGGCCCTGCGCGGCAGCGAGCTGGCCCTGCCTGTGGCCGACTATGAGTGGGCGGGCTTCGATGACCGCCCGGCCACACTGGCCGCGCAGCTCGACCCCTTCGAGGCCACAGGCAGCCCGCTGCTGCCACGCGGGTTGAACATGGGCGTGCAGCTGGACTGGCTGAGCCGCCATGCGGCGGACGAGCTGGCCGCCGCCGATACCTTGCTGCCCTACGGCCAGTACTGGACGCATTGGCTGAGTGGCGTGGCCAGCAGCGAGCTGAGCTCGCTCGGCTGCCACACGCTGCTGTGGCGCCCGCGCGAAAAGACATTCTCTGACTGGGCACGCCACCGGGGCTGGGCGCAGAAGTTCGCGCCGCTGAAACCGGCCTGGGCCACGCTGGGCCCGTTGCGGGCCGAGCTGGCCACGCGCCTTGGCCTGCCACGCAGCGTGATGGTGCACACCGGCGTACACGACAGCAATGCCTGCCTGGCGCGCTACCTGCACCACTGGCCACGACTGACGCTGGTATCCACCGGCACCTGGGTGGTGGTGATGGCGCCTGGCGCGGCCCAGCGCCCGCTCGACGCCACGCAGGACCAACTCGCCAACGTCTCGGTGCGGGGCGAATTCGTGCCCACCGCTCGTTTCATGGGCGGGCGTGAGCTGGCCGTGGTGTGCGCTGGTGCTGACCCTGCGGCCGCCAGCCTCGACCGCCTGCCAGCCCTGCTGGCGCGTGGCCTGCGGGTGCTGCCCGCCTTCAGCGATCAGGGTGGGCCGTTCAGCGGCCAGTCCGGCTGCCTGGAGATCGACGGCCGCACACTGGACAAGGCCAGCTGGCTCGCCACGGTCCGTGACGAAGCTGACCGCGCCACCGCTGCCGCCTGGTACGCCGCGCAGATGTGCGCCTGGCTGATCGAGCACCTGGGCGCCACCGGCCCCGTGGTGGTGGAAGGCCCCTACGCCCACAACCCGGTCATCCTGGCCGCATTGCAAACCCTGCTCGGGCGCGAGGTGCTGCACAGCCTCGATGAGGTGGAAGGCACGGCGCGTGGCAGCTGGCGGCTGTGCCACTGGACCGACCCGGTCAGCGATGCACCGCGCACTGCACCCATCAGCCAACCAGCGTGGAATGCTTCGCTGCTGCAGGCCGCCCACCGCCACTGGTTGGCGCAACTGCCGGGCCAAGACTAACAGTCAGCCCAGCACGCAGGCCGCCAGCGCCGCCCCTTCGGCCAGCACAAACTCGCGCAGCGCCTGCTGCACGCTGCTGAGCGGTCGGTCGCGGCGGTACAGCAGGCACCAGTCCAGCCACTTCGGCATGCCGGCCACGTCCAGCACGCGAATCAGCCCGTGGCTGATTTCGGTCTGGCACACATGGGCCGACATGAAGCTGATGCCCATGCCCGCCATCACGGCCTGCCGAATGGTTTCAGGCCCCTGCAGCTCGATGGCGGTTTGCACCTGCAGGCCCTGCACCATCATCAGCTGCTCAAGGAACTGGCGCGTTGATGAGCCGGGCTCACGGAACAAGAACGGCTCGTGCCGCAAGTCGGCCCACTGCAGGCCGCGCTGGTCGGCCAGCGGATGGCCGGCCGCCGCCACCAGGACATGCGGGTGTCGGGCAAAGGCCTCCGCCTCCACCTCGGCGTGCGCCGGCGGATAGCCGCCAATGACCAGATCCACCTTGTGTTCTGCCAGCTGTGCCAGCAGGGTGTCGCGCTGGGCGATGCTGAGCTTCACGCGCACCTGCGGATAACGCTCGCGGAAGGCCGTGAGCAGCGCCGGCGCGAAGTACTGTGCCGGCGACACCACCCCCAGGTGGATCTGCCCCTTGAACTGCCCTTCGAGCGAACTCATCGCGTCAGCGGCCACCTCGACCTGCGCAAGGATGGCACGGGCATGGCGCAGCAATTCGCGGCCGGCGTCCGTCAGCTGGATGGGGCGCGCGTGGGTATCAAACAGGCGCAGGCCGGCCTCTTCTTCCAGCTGCCGTATCTGCTGCGACACCGCAGGCTGGCTCATCGCCATCAGCTCAGCCGCCCGCGAGAAGCTGCTGGTGGATGCCGCCGCTTCAAAGACGCGCAGGCTGCGCAGCGTCAGCTCGCGCATGCGCCGTGAATGAAGCGGGCCAGCAGGCTGCTGACCGACGTGTCTTCAGTGCCCACGCTGTGCCCACCTGAAAAATGGTTGTGCTCGGGCAGGCAGTGCAGTTGCGGCGCAAAGCCGTGGCGGCTGACCAAGCTGCCAAACAACTCGCCGGCCTGCACCTGCATCTGCAGCAGGTCGCGCTGGGCGAAGGTGATGAGCATCGGCAGTGGGGCGGCATCGATGTGGTCGACGATGCTCGCGGCATCCCAGGCTGCGGGGTCTGGCCCGAAATAGGCTTCGTTGCGGGGGTCTGGCGTGGCGGTGCCGAACTGCGCGCGCGAAAGCCCCTCGAGCCGGGCGTTGTAAGGCCCGGACATCAACACCGCGCCGGCCACGTGCCAGGCGGCCGGCTGAAAGCGCCGCAGCAGCGTGGCCGCCGCGACATGTGCCGCGCCGGCCGATTCGCCGGCCAGCACACACCGCCGGGCATCGGCCTGGAAGTTGGCGGCCTGGGCCTGCAACCATTGCCAGACCAGCACCACATCCTGCGGGCCACTGGGCCAGACGCTGGCGGGTGCCAGGCGGTAATTGGGCACCACGGTGAGCACGCCCTGCCGGGCGAAATGCCAACCCATGTTGGCCCGTGCGCGCTTGTCGCCCCGGATGAAACCACCGCCGTGAAACATCACCAGCACCGGCCACGGCCGACCGTCGGCAGCGGGCTGCGTGGGCTGGTACACGTCCAGCACCTGACGTTCGTCTGGGCCGTAAGGCAAGTCGGTGTGCAGTTGCACGCCGTCGCGGGGCTGCCGGGCCAGCAGCGGCTCATAAAAAGCCTGGACCTGCGGCAGGTTGAAGCCACTGCCCATGGCGCGCAAGGCGTCTGCATGGGGAAGAGGCACGGAAGGCGATTCAGGCAGCTGGTGCATGGTTGTGATTGTGAGGGGCGGGGCTCAGGCCAGAGCAGCCTCGGCCTGCACGGCGCGGGCATGCACGGGCCAGGCATGGAGCCGCTCGGCATGGGCTTGCAGGTTCGGAAATGGTGTGCCGGGCAAGCCACTCAGCGTGGCCCGACCGAAGGCCCATCCCAAAGCGGCGTCTGCGATGTTGGCTTGCTCACCGCCCAGCCAGGGCACGCCGGCCAGCGCCTGTTCAGCCACCAACAACTGCTGCGTCAGCTCCGCCAGCGCAGCGGCCTGGACACCCGCATGCGTGTGTTCATCGGCGTGTATGCGCCGGGGCATGCGCAGCCGGTAAATGAGGGGATGCAGGCCCGCATTGGCAAACGCCAGCCAGCTGACCGCTTGCGCATGTGCCCAGGCTTGATGCGCAGGCGGCAGCAAGCCCGCACCGGGGTAGCAGGCCTCCAGCCAGCTGATGATGGCCAATGTTTCCGTGAGCAGTCCGTGCGGGGTCTGCAGCAGGGGCACCTTGCCCTTCGGGTTCAGCGCCAGAAAGTCAGCCTGACGCTGCTGGCCTTGGGCGAGGGCCACCGGCACCAACTGGAACGGCGCGCCGCACATCAACAAGGCGGTGATGCTGATGCGTGAGCAGGCCCCCGGCGCGGCCCACAACCGCAACGTGGGCTCGGCGGGTGCCGTCGCGGCAGGCATCGTCATTCCGGCAAGACCCCGATCTCGCGGGTGATGTCGGCCCAACGGCGGTGCTCGGACTTCAGCCAGACATCGACCTGGGCCAGCGTCATGCCACCGGCCGCGATCGGCCCGATGCCGGCGATGCGCTCCACGATGTCGCGATCGGCCAAGGCCGCATTCAGGTCGCGGTTCACCCGCTGCAACACGGCCTCCGGCGTGCCTGCGGGCGCCACCAGGGTGAACCAGCCTGCCATGTCAAAGCCCGGCACGGTGTCGGCCACGGTCGGGGTGCTCTCGAAGCCCGGCACGCGCTGTGCGGTGGTCACGGCCAGCAAGCGCAGGCGGCCCTGGCGCACCAGCGTGGCGGTTGAGGCCAGGTCCGCCACCAGCAGGTCGACATGGCCGCCCAGCGTGTCTTGCGTGGCCACACCCACCGAGGCGTACGACGCCATGTTCAGGTCCAGCTTCAGGCGGGCGGCCAGCAGCCGGCAAACCATGCCGCCGAAGGTGCGTGGGCCTTCGGTGGCCACCTTCACATCGCCGGGCTTGGCACGGGCCCGCTGCACCAGATCAGCCAGCGACCGCAGGGGCGAGTTCGCGTCCACCAGTACCGCGAACGGACTGCGTGCCACGAAGGCCACGGGGACGAAGTCTTTCTGGGGGTCATACGGCAGTTGCTTGAACAAGAAGGCGTTGGTGACCAGCGCGGCCGTGGTCGCGAAGTAGAAGTTGTGGCCGTCGGGAGCCGAGCGGGCCGCCGCCTGCGCGCCGATGGTGTTCTGGCCACCCGGCTTGTTGTCCACCAGCACGGCCTGCCCCCAAGACTTGGTCAGTCGATCGGTCAGCAAGCGGGCCACGTTGTCGGGGCCTGAGCCCGCGGGCTGCGACAGCACCCACCGAACTGGTTTCTCGGGCCAGGTCTGGGCCTTGGCGGCCGTGTTCAAGGTCAGGCCTAATGGCAGCGCGCTGGCAGCCAGCGCGAAGGAAAAATGACGTCGTTGCATGCGTTGTCTCCGGTGTCGGCGCAAGGTGGAGGGCTGCCCAGCTCTGCGGCTGGTGGTGGCCCGGGGGAATCACATCGAATCAAGGCTTCAGTGCAGGGCCAGGCGTGCCTCGTGCAGCAGGGCTGTCAGGCCGGCGGCGTCAGCGGCCGTGCCAAAAACGTAGTTGTCTGGCCGCACCAGCGCCGCCACACACGCGTGGCGCTTGAACCAGGCCGCCAGCACGCCGTCGGCCTCGCGGTCTTCGTGCTCGCTGAGCGCAAATACGCGCAGCGGCAGTCCGCCTTCGCCGAAGTCGCGCACCGCGTCTGCGGGCGCCACGCTCGGGCGCTGCAGCAGCAGCCGCCAGCCACCGCCCAGGCTGTCGTCCATACGCACGCGGTCGCCACCGGCGGCCACCAGCCACGGCTGCGGGCTCAAGGTGCCCCGCGCCGTGGTGTCGTGGGCAGACAGCAGGCCCTGCTCCAGGCGGGGCAGCACGTCTTGCCGCGGGGTGTCTTTGACGACGCCGCCGCAATCGGCCAACAAGCGGGCGTCACGGGCGCGGGCCAGGCCCACATCGCGTTCACAGATCAGCGCGCCCACGGCCTTGATGCGGGTAGTGAGTTCACGCACATGCGCGCCGCGCTCTGCGCCGTAGCTGTCGAGCAGGCGCTCGGCAGCGCCGCCCTGCACCTCACCGCGCAGCACGCTGCCGAGCTTCCAGCACAGGTTGGCCACGTCACGGATGCCCTGGCACATGCCCTGCCCGAGGAACGGCGGCTGCATGTGCGCGGCATCACCGGCCAGGAAGATGCGGCCAGCGCGCCAGCGTTCAGCCACCAGAGCGTGAAAGCGGTAGCTGGACTGGCGCCACAAGGTGCCGTCCTCCGGCTTCAACCATCGCGACAGCAGCGCCCAGGTGGCCTCCGGAGTGGCGGCCTGATGCGGGTCTTCGCCAGCCTTGAGCGAGATCTCCCAGCGGCGGTGGTTGCCCGGGCCGATCACCAGCGTGCAGGGGCGTTCGGGCTCGCAGTACTGCACGCTGGTGGTGGGCAGCTTGGCCAGGCCCTGCTCATTCACCAGCACATCCACCACCAGCCAGGGCTCGTCAAAATCCAGATCCACCAGCGGAATGCCCAGGCTGCCGCGCACGCCGCTGCTGCCACCGTCGCAGGCCAGCACCCACTTGGCTTCCAGCGCGTGCGTGGCGCCATCAGCCGAGCGGGTGTGCAGCAGCACGCCGTCACCGCGCTCGGCCACGTCGGTCACCGTCACGCCGAGCGCCACGGTCACGTTGGGCATCTCAGCCACCCGGGCCCGCAAGGCGCGCTCCACCGGCGGCTGGGTGAACACCATCGAAGGCACATGGCCTTGCGGGTAAGGCGGCGCCACCATCGTCATGCGCCGGATGAGCTGGCCGTCCACACCAAAAAATTCGGACGGCGTGAAGGGCTCGCAGTACGGGGACACCGCCTCCAGCAGGCCGAGCTGCTGGAACACGCGCATGATCTCGTGGTCCAGCGCAATCGCGCGGGGGATCTCGTAGACCTCGGTCAGGCGATCGCCCACCCACACCTTCAGGCCCGCCTGGCCCAGCAGCGCAGCGGCGGTGGCGCCAGCGGGGCCGAAGCCCACGATGGCCACATCAAATGCGGTCGACATCGACTCAGGCCTCGTTGCTGATCGGGTTGACCAAGGTGCCGATGCGTTCGATCTCGACCTCGATGACATCGCCGGCCTTCATCCAGACCGGCGGTGTGCGGGCCTGGCCAACGCCGGCGGGTGTGCCCATGGCAATCACGTCGCCCGGCTCCAGCGTCATGCATTCCGACAGCAGCGAGATGGTTTCGGCAACGCCCCAGATCATGTCGCTGGTCGTGGCGTGCTGCATCACCTGGCCGTTCAGGCGGCTCTGGATGGTCAGGCCCGTGGCACCGGGGGCCAGCTCATCGGCCGTGACCAGCACCGGACCAAAACCACCGGTCGCATCGAAGTTCTTGCCGATGGTCCACTGCGGGGTGCGCTTCTGATAGTCACGTACCGACATGTCGTTGAAGCAGGTGTAGCCAAACACGTGCTTGAGCGCATCGGCCTGCGACACGTGGCGCGGCACCTTGGTGCCAATCACCAGCGCCAACTCGGCTTCGTAGTCGAACTTGGCCGAGACACGCGGCACCACGCCGGCCGCGCCGTGCGACAGCAAACTGCTCTTGCCGCGGTAGAAGAACCACGGGTATTCCGGCTTCTCGCGACCACCTTCCTTGGCATGGTCGAAGTAGTTCAGCCCCAGGCAGATGATCTTGCCCGGCTCGGGCACCAGCGGGGCCAGGGTCAGCTCGGCCAGCGGCACGCGCGGGGCGTCCGATGCCAGTGCGGCGCGGCCTGCGGCGAGCAAGTCGGTGCCCGCTTCAAGGGCGCGGCGCAAGTCGCTGGTCACGGGCACGACAAGGGCGCCGTCAAGCACGCCCACATGGGGCTGGCCGTCTTTCAGGTAGGTGGTGAATCGCATGTTGGTCTCCTGGGGGGTGTGTCTGTGTGTGTTGGTCAGCGGGCTGGCGCAAAGAAGACCGCCCGTTGGGCAGCCTTCAGTTCAGGCGTTGGCGGAATGGCAATGCCCCACTGGTCGATGCGGCCGGGCGGCCAGGTCCAGTCGGTCGGGCTGCCGACTGGATAGCTATCGTCGATCTGCTCGACTTCCGCCGTGTACTCAATGACGACGCCGAACGGATCGATGAAGTAGTTGAAGGCGTTGTCGCCCGGGCCATGACGGCCGGGGCCCCACTGGATGCCGTGACCGGCATCACGCATGCGACCGCCGCCGCGCATCACGTCGTCCAGCGTGGGCACCACAAAGGCGATGTGGTTGAGCGCGTCGTTGTCGGTGTCACCGATCGCGAGCGAGTGGTGATCCGCGTTGCAGTTCATGAAGGCCATGATCCGGGTCCGGTCCGCCAGCACGAAGCCCAGCGCCTGCTCCAGAAACGTCCGGGTGAGCTCGACGGCGTGGCTGTTGAGCACGGCGTGCGCCAGGCGTTGCGGCCGGTCGGCCGGCGCGGGCTCATCAGGCGTGCGGCGGGCGTCGCCGTACACCACCTCGAACCGGCGCCCGTCGGCGTCACGAATCACCACACAGTGGCCACCCGCCGGGCCTGAGGCCGGTGTGCCGGCGGCCACTTCCACCACACCACCCGCCGCCAGCGTGGCCAACTCGATCGCGCCAAGCGCCTCGGCCGTGCGGGCACGCAGGGTGATGTGCAGCAACTGCGGCGTGCCCGGGGCTTCGCTGAGTGCCAGCAAGTGATGGTCGGCGCCGCTGCCGCGCAGATACAGCACGCCGTCAGCACGGTCGGCCACCGTCAGGTGCCAGACCTGGGTGTAGAAGGTTTCCGCAGCGGCCAGGTCAGGGACGGTGAGGGCCACGCTGCGCAAGGCCTGAACAAGAGGTGATTTCATGGGTGCTCCGTGGCCAGTGCGCTGCCGGCGCGTGGGCCGAGGAAACGACGGGCGTTGTCAAAGGCGAGCGCGCGGCTCGTGTGCTCGTCCAGCCCGGCTTCGGCCAGACGCGCCAGCGGCGTGCGCTCGTGGAAATTGAAGGGGTAGTCGCTGCCGACCATCAGCTGGCTGGCGCCAAAGGTGTGAACCAGGTGCTGCAAGGTGGGCGCATCGAACACCAGGGTGTCCACAAAGAGTTGCCGGGCCTGTTCACGCGGCGAGGCGGTGATGCTGTCGCGCAGCGCCGGAAACACCTGCCAGCCCTGCTGCAGCCGCGGCAGCAACATCGCCAGCGTGCCGCCGCCGTGGCTGAAGGCCAGACGCAGCCGGGGGCATGCCAGCATCAGGTTGCTGGTGATGACCGATGCCGCGGCCAGGCCGACATCGGTCGGGTAAGCCAGCACCTGCTGCAGCGGGGCGGGCCCCACCAGTCGGTCCATGCCGGCCGGTTTGAGCGCATGCACGAAGACCGGCACATCCAGGGCCTCACAGGCCTGGAAAAACGGCAGGAAGCGCGGCGCCCCGATCGGGACACCATTCACGTTGCTGCCGATCTCCACGCCCACCAGGCCCAACACGTTCATGGCGTGATGCAGCTCGTCGATGGCGGCGTCGATGTCTTGCAAAGGCACTGCCGCCAGGCCGAGCAAAGCCCCACCGCCCTCATGCACCATCACGGCCGTCTGCTCGTTCAAATAGCGCAGCAGCTGCCGGGCCGGGGCCAGCTCCAGCCAGTAGCTGAGCAATTCCGGCATCGGCGACAGCACCTGGTGCGTCAGTCCCATGGCGGGCAGATCGGCCAGCCGGTGCGGCACGCTCCAGCATTTTTCAGAGACGGTGCGGTATTGCTTGCCGTCGATCATCACGTGGCGATGACACAGCCCGCCCTGCGCGGCCGCCAAAACAGTAGACGGCCAGCCCGCGGGCGCGGCATCACCTAGCCACGCGGGGAAGTGCTCAGGCACCACGTGCGCATGCACGTCGATGCCACCACAGGTGCACTGCATCAGCGCCATGGCACTCACGCAGCGATCAAACCGATGGCCCGCACACCCGCCTGGCAAATGGCTTCGTCTTCATCGCCTGTGCCGCCCGATGCACCCACGGCGCCCAGGATGTGCCCATCGGCAGACTTGATCAACACGGCCCCGGTCTGCGGCAGAAAGCGGCCGTCAGCCGTGGCCGCCAGCGTGGTGAAGAAGTTCGGATTGCCTTTGGCCCGCTCTGCCAGCACGCGGCTGTTGACCCCCATGCCCACCGACGCCCAGGCTTTGCCCGTGGCAATGTCGACGCGGAACATGCTGGCACCGTCTTCCCGCTGAGCCGCCTTCAAATGCCCCGCGTCGTCGAGCACCACCACGGCCATCGGCGCATGGCCGGCCACGCGGG
The DNA here is from genome assembly GCA_002255925.1 of Burkholderiales bacterium PBB6. Taxonomy (GTDB): domain Bacteria; phylum Pseudomonadota; class Gammaproteobacteria; order Burkholderiales; family Burkholderiaceae_C; genus Ideonella; species Ideonella margarita. The sequence continues at coordinate 189,371 of NKIH01000005.1, forward strand.
CTGCGGCCAATGCGGCAGTCAGCAGTTCATTGGCCTGAGCCAGGGTGAGAGAGGACATGCGCGAGGTCTCCGGGTTTGGCGCCGAAGGCCGGCGCTCTTTGATCTGGCGCAAAGTCTAGGGATTTGGACATCATCCAGAAAGTAGATGCTGTGGATTCGTAGAATCCATCTCATGGATATGCGAAGCATCGACCTGAACCTGCTCGTGGCCTTCGATGCCATGTGTCAACACCAGAGCGTGACCCGCGCCGGTGAGGCCATCGGCCTGAGCCAGCCGGCGATGAGTGCGGCGGTGGCGCGGCTGCGGGCCTTGTTCAACGACCCCTTGTTCGTGAAGGTGGGCACAGTGATGCAGCCCACCGAACGCGCGCAGGCACTGGCCGAAGCCGTGCGCAGGGTGATGGTGACGGTGCAACAGGAAATCCTGCAACCCAGCGGCTTCACGCCCGAGACGAGCGACCGCACGTTCACGGTGATCACCCCCGACATCGGTGAGATGCACTTCCTGCCGCTGCTGCTGGCCCACCTGGCCAAGGCGGCACCCGGCGTGCGCCTGAATGCCGTGTCACGCAACCGGGAAGCGGCCGGCGAAACCCTGGCGGGTGCCGATGCCGATCTGGCCCTGGGCTACTTTCCGGACCTGAAGGGATCGGCGTTTTTCCAGCAGAAGCTCTTCGACAACAAGCATGTCTGCCTGCTCAGGCGCGACCACCCCCAGTTGCGCAAGGGCAGCCTGACGCTGAAGGCCTATCTGGCGCTCCAGCATGTGGTGGTGCATCCGGACGGACGTGAGCACGTGTTCGAGCGGCACCTGCAACAAACCGGACACAAGCGGGACGTGCGCCTGGAGCTGTCGCACTTCATGAGCCTGATGCCGATCATCGAGAGCACCGACCTGGTGGCCACGGTGCCCCGCGATCTGGCGGCCATTTGCCAGCGCTACACCCAGGTGGAAATCGTCGCCTGCCCGATTGCTTGCCCGGTCATTCCGGTGCACCAGTTCTGGCACCGCCGCTCACACAAGGACGCGGCGAGCATCTGGCTGCGTGCCCAGGTGGCGCAGTTGTTCAAGGCTGGCTAACACGAGCAGGGAGCGGCCCGATTCGCCGCTGAACAGCGTCACGTGCCAATCCACTTGCCGTCTTGCCTGCGGAGCCAGCCACGCCCCCCTCTTGCCACCCGCCCCGAGCAGGATCCGTTGCGGCTTGACCGCGGGCGGAGATCAGGTTCGACGAACTTCCGGCAAAACCTGGAGAGTGGCCGAACACCGCCGGCCGATTGGCTTCTCGCAGGTTCACGGCTGTGAGACGTCGCTACTTCAGCCGCTTCAGGGATCAATCTACATTCGTTGGAGCGTCACATCAGGGCGCGCAGGTCAAACGAACTCCGTCAGCGCCGCGGTGGTGGTTCAAATTTTCTTCATGTGAACGCCAGCGAAAAAGCAGCTGAATTCGACGCAACTTTTAGCTGCAGATAAGAATAGTTATCGCAATATCTGCAAATGAGGGCGGCAACTTTGGGGCGCTCAACCGCTAACTTGGTTGTCGAACAGGCGAGGCCCCGGGCCGGTTCACGGCCTACGGGTTTTGGTGCTTGGCCGATCAGCCTCAAGGTACGCGACAGTAGCTGCGTCAACGGCAGGGAGATTTTCGTGCAGGCGGCGCAGCAGGCCAATCAGAGTTTCCCGCTCCTGCGCATCGAGCACTGACAGGAAAGCCGCTTCACGTGCGAGTGCGACTCCCATGATGCGGTCATGCAGAGATTTGCCCTCAGTCGTCAAGCGTGCGATACGCAGACGTCCATCCTCGGCATCCAAGTCCATGGTGATCAGGCCTTTGGTCTGCATGCTCTTAAAGCAGCGACTAACACTCGCCTTGTCCATACCGATCACTTTGGACACCTGCTGCGCACTGATCGCTCCCTCAATCGCCAGCAGGACCAAACATCGCCAAGTCTCGATCCCTGTGTCGAATGCTGCGAGATAGTGAGCGCTTGCGCCACGGCTCAGCTTATTGGCTATCCAGGTGAGATAGGCCGGCACATAGCGGTTCAAATCCACCACGCCTGTCACGGGCAGATCGTCACCGGTAGATGGTGTATTGGCCTTGCGACGACGGGTACTCACGCAGCCGACCCCAATAAAACTGGCTGGCCCACCCTTGTGTTACGGAGCTTAAATCTGGACATGGCGATGATTGTCTTGCACTTTGTTGATTCCGCCAGATCAGTGGACGGCAAGACCTATGTGGCGGTCAAGTGCCGCGGGGTCCTCCTGTAGATGTTTCGCCGATGCCTCATGCACTGCGTGTCCCCGTGCGAGGACAACCGCGCGCTGGGCGTAACCAAGTACTTCCTGTACCTGCTGCTCGACGATCAGAACTGCGAGGCCACTCAACTGTGCAAAGGCACGCAGCAAGTCCTGTCGTATCAGTGGCGCCAAACCCTCCAATGGCTCGTCCAGCAGGAGCAATCTCGGCTGCCCTAAGAGCGCACGTGCCACGCTCAGCATTTGCTGCTCGCCACCAGACAGCTGTATCCCACCATTGCGCCTACGTTCAGCCAAACGCGGGAACAATGCATAGGCCTCGTCCAGTGCGCGCCGACTACGCCCCTTTGCGCCGGCGAGAAGGTTTTCCTCCACCGTTAGTGAAGGGAAGATGTCGCGCGTCTGCGGTACGTAGCCGAGACCCAACGAAGCACGCTTGTGTGGAGGAAGCCCGGCCAGGTCATGCCCGTCGAAGACTATACGCCCGTGCCGCAGTTCATTCAGCCCCATAACGGTACGCAAGGTTGTGGTCTTACCCACTCCGTTGCGCCCCAGTAGGGCTACGCGCTCCCCGCCGTCGACCTGCAAATTGAGATGGTTCAAAACAGTGGTCGGGCCGTAGCCGCTGTCGACCTCGCGAAGTTCCAGCAGAGGCATGTTTATTCGTGTCCCAGGTAAGCGGCTCGCACTAAGGGGTGAGCGCGAATTTGGTCAGGGCTGTCTTCGGCAAGCACAGCCCCTTCAGCCAGCACCACGATTCGACGTGCATAGCGAAAGACGAGGTCCATGTCGTGTTCAATGATGAGCACAGCCAACGTGTCCGGTAGGGAGTCGAGTGCAGCCAATAGCTTGGGTCCCTCGCTTTGAGGCACGCCAGCCATTGGCTCATCCAGCAGCAAAACACGTGGCCGAAGAGCCAGCGCAAGCGCAATCTCCACCAGCCGTTGTTCACCGTAGGCGAGTTGTTCGGTAGGCCAAGCAGCCTGTTCTTGCAGGCCCAGCGTGGCAAGCAGTGAACACGCTTCGGCGGCTAACGTTGGGTAGTCGTCCAGGCTCCTCCAGCAGCGGCTGGCCAGCTGTTCGCGCTCAAAGAGCGCCATTGCGACCTGGTGCTGCACAGGCAGCGTCGGTGCCAAGGTTGTAATTTGGAAGGTACGCGCCAAGCCTTGCTTTACCCGCTCGGCTTGCGACCGCGCCGTAATGTCTTTGCCTGCCAGCAAGATGCGGCCGGAGCCGGGAGGCACCACGCCACTGATCTGGTGAACGAGTGTGGTTTTTCCAGCGCCGTTGGGCCCAATCAAGGCCACGCGATCACCCGCATGCAGTTGCAGCGACACATCACGGGTTACATGCAAACCTCCATAGTGTTTGTTCAGCAATTCAACTTGGAGCAGGGGGAGGGTCATCGCGTGACTCCTGTGAACTTGAGTCGGCTACGTAGCCACGTCCACGCACGTTCAGGCGGCAGCAGTACCACCGCCATAAGTGCTGCGCCGACCACAAATAGCCAGTGGTAAGGGTTTATCGAAGCGGCAGTGTGGTGTAGCAATCCAAAGACCACCGATCCGACGATAGCCCCCACAAGGCGTCCGGTGCCACCCAGAACAAGCATCACCAGCGTTTCAGCGGAAAGTGCAAAGGCCAAACTGTCTAACCCGACAACCGCGTTTGTTTGGGCCGACAACGCCCCAGCCACTCCAGCCAACGCTCCGGCGCCGGTGTAGAGGGCCAGCAATCGCCTAAATACGGGCGTGCCCAAGGCCGCCATCCGGGCGCGACTCTGGTGGATGCCCTGCAGGCTCAGACCGAACGGTGAGAAGAGCACCCTTCTGCACACGTAAAACGCAAACACCAATACCGTCAGTGCATATAACGCAGCCGTCCGTCCCTCCAGATCGAAGGAGAACTGGCCGAGTACAGGGCCGACAACGAAGCCACTCAGGCCATCGTCGCCGCCAGTCCAGTCGCGAGCACGCTGGGCCAAGCTGTAGACGATCTGAGCTACCGCCACGGTCAACATCAGGAGCGTGAACCCGTTATAGCGCAGCAGGAACGTTCCAGATAGGAGCGCCAATGCACCCCCGGCCAGTAGACCGACAAGCAAGCCTGCCAACGGGTCGGCCAAGCCGTTCATGGCGGCGATGCCAGCTGCATATGCTCCAGCGCCAAACAGCGCCGCGTGGCCGAGCGTTGCCAAGCCTGCCACTCCGACCACTAAGTCGAGCGAAAGCACCAGGAGCGCTGTTGTGCAAATTCGGGTTATCAGACCCAGTTGGTCTGGTGCTAACAAAACTGAGCACAGCCCCAGAGCTAGAACGGCAGCCGGAGCCCGCCAGGCCGATGGCGACTTGAGGGGATTCTCTGTCGTGTGCATATCTTCAGCTCCGTTGCAGCAAGCCGTTTGGCCGCCAAGCAAGCAACCCGGCCATAGTCACGAAGAATGCGAGGCTGCCCCAATCGGAGGCCAGATACTTGCTGGCCGTCTCGACTGTGCCGAGCAGTACAGCGGCAACTAAGCTACCCCCTATGCTGCCCATGCCCCCCACGGCCACGACAACGAGAACTAGTACGAGGTACTTGAGTGCGTAATATGGCTCCAGGGGCATCAACTCCGCGCCCAAGATGCCACCGAGGCCGGCCAGCGCCGCCCCCACCGCGAAGGCAACACACTGGACGCGCCGAATCGGTATTCCCAACGTTGCAGCAGCGTCGGGCTTGTCCACCGCAGCTCGCAACCAAATGCCAAAGCGGGTTCGAGCCATGGTGAGCACTGCCCCGAGTGCTACCAATAGGCCTGCACTGATAACCAGCAAGCGTTGTACTGGCAGCGTGCGAAAGCCCAGATCAACGCTCCCACTCAGTCGCTCGGGAAGCATGATCAGTTGCACTTGTGGACCGGCTATTGCGTTCGTGGTCGCGATCAGAAAGAAGCTCAGACCAATGGTGAAGAGCACTTGGCTGAGTTCGCTGCGTTTGTACAGATGCCGCAAGACAACGGCTTCCAGCATTGCCCCGACTAGTCCCGTAAGCAGGACTGCCAGCGGCATCGCCAACCAAAAGCTGAGGCCTGCCTCACGAGTCAGAAATGCACAGGCGTAGCCGCCGAGCATCGCCAGCGCGCCGTGGCTAAGGTTCACGAAACGCATCAGTCCTAGCGTTACAGATAGGCCCACTGCGATGACAAACAGCACCATGCCGTATGCCAGCCCGTCGATGAGGATGTTGGCGAGCAACTGCATGGTGTGTCAGCTCCGTTCGTTCAGTTGACGGGCAAACATCACTTGTCGAGACCGTAGTCCGACTGAGGGCCGAAATTGCTGACCTCACGGTTCAAGAGTTGTCCGTTGATCTTCTCTACCTTCCGCAGGTAGACGTTCTGGACAATATGCCGAGTCTTTGGATCGATGCGCACGGGACCACGCGGACTTTCCCATTGCAGCGATCGTGCTGCCGCCAGGGCCTTGAGACCATCACGCTGACCGTTGGTCGCAGCGATCATTTGGTGGATTACGTACATGCCATCCCAAGCGCCAACGGACGCATAGTTGGCTACGGCCTGCGGGTTCTTTGCGGCAAGCGCCGCGGCAAACTTCTTGTTTGCTGCGCTGTCGTGATTGGCCGAATAGTGGAAGCTGGTCGTGAGGCCTAGGGCGGCGTCACCGAACTTTTGAAGATCGAACTCATCCGTCTCAGCGGTCCCAAGGAACTTGACACCGGCCTTGGCCAAACCATTTTCGGTGAACGCCTTCACGAATCCAAGGTTGGGCGGACCGCCAGGCAAGAAGGTGTACACGGCCTGCGCGCCGCTGGCCTTGATACGCTGCATGAAGGGGGCGAAGTCAGTCGTGTTCATCGGCATGCGGATGGTCTCGACGACCGTACCACCCTGCTTGACGAATTCCGACTTGAAGGCAGCCTCGCCGTCGATGCCTGGCCCATAGTCGGCGACTGCGGTAACGACCTTGCGGATATTGTTTTTGGCTGCCCATTGCGCCAAGGGCACCGTCACCTGCCATAGCGTGTAGCTGGTGCGCAGGAAGAACTCACTCTTGTCGGTGATCGAGGACGTCGCAGCATTGAAGATGACGGTCGGCGTTTGGCTTTGCTGAATCAGAGGAGCCACCGCCATCGCATTCGGCGTGAAAACGAACCCTCCCAGATAGTCAACCTTGTCCTTGACGATGAGTTCTTGGACCAAGGTCTTCGTTTGGGTCGGATTGGGGCCGCCTGTGTCGCGATAGATCAACTCAACGTTCTTGCCGGCCAATTGCCCCCCTTGGGCCGCGATGTAAGCCTCTGCGCCGGCCTTGAACAACGTGCCGTAGTGAGCGAAAGGCCCGCTGAAGGGGCCGACGATGCCCACTTTGACGGTCTGCGTCTGCGCCGATGAGGGCAGGCACGTTGCAAGCGCAGAAGCGCCAAGGCAAGCCACCATGAAGCGGCGAAGTTTGGAATCGAGCACGGCAATCTCCAGTTAAAGGCAATGAGCCGGGTGGGGGGACAAACCGTCCGCGATACGCCGACGGCGGCGACTTTGTCTTTGACGGGGGTCAATGGTCACACGCACTCCGTTGGCAAGCCAACTAGTTGAAATACCTATCTTCTTGACTGGCCCAGGGAGCGGGAAAACCCCGAACAAGTTGCAATCACAACTTGTTGAAATGCCAACAATAATTCATCACCTCACCCCGCCGCCGCAGAAAGCGATTGCCGCATGTCTTCCCGCACCCCTCATTTGTTGCGCTGCAATGCCTCAGCCGCCCCTCCAAAACGCAATGCTGACAACCAAGTTGCTGGAGTCCGATGATGAGCAATCTCTTGGTGCGAGTACACGCAAGGACCTTGCTGGCTGATGGCGTGCTCGGTTTCGAGTTTCGCGCGCAGGACGGTCAATCCTTGCCGCCCTTCACCGCAGGTGCACACGTTGATGTCTGGGCGTCTGAGCGTCTGGTGCGCCAATACTCGCTGTGCAACGACCCTGCCGAAACCGACCGATATCAGATCGCTGTGCAGCGCTCAGCGGTCTCACGCGGCGGCTCGATCGCCATGCACGAAAAAATTCAAACAGGTGCGCTCCTGAGAATCAGCGCGCCGCGGAACCTATTCGAGTTACAGCCAGCACAGCACAGTCTCCTTGTGGCGGGCGGGATTGGCGTCACTCCGCTGCTGGCAATGGCTCACAGCCTGCATCGGCTCGGCGTCTCCTTCGAGCTCCACTACGCAGGACGCGAACGACGACGCATGGCATTTGTAGACCTGCTGCAAGCTAGCGAGTTCGCTGAACGTGTGCGTGTCTACTCGGACGAAAGCGGTGCTCGCCTTGATGCGGAAGCATTGCTGGCCACACAACCTCGAGGTACACACCTCTACGTCTGTGGACCAGCCGGCTTTATGGACATGTTGCTGGACACCGCGCGACGACTGAACTGGCCAGAGCGACAACTCCACCGCGAGTTCTTCGCCGGCACAACGCCAACCATCAACCCGGACGACGAGGGCTTCGAGATCCAAATTGCCAGCAGTGGCTTGCGCTGTCGCGTCGAGCCTGGCCAACGCGTCATTGACGTCCTTGCAACACATGGGGTGGAGGTACCTGTGTCATGCGAATCGGGCGTCTGCGGCACCTGTCTGACAACGGTCCTGGAAGGCGAGCCCGACCACCGCGACAGCTACTTGACCGACGAGGAAAAGCGCGACAGCAGGCAATTCACACCCTGTTGCTCGCGAGCTCGCAGTCCCGTACTGGTGCTTGACCTCTGAACGCGCCACCACCATCCGCCCCCGCAACTCGACGAAAGGCAATTTCAATGAGCTCAACCGTGATCCCGCAGGCACAGCCCAATACGGCGGCACTTGCCACAAACTCCAAACATTTCCCACTCGACCAGTGGTATGTCGCAGGCTTCTCCACCGACGTTCAGGACGCTCCGGTCGGACGTACGTTTTTGAACCACAAGGTGGTGCTCTTCCGCACAGGTGACGGACAAATCGCCGCCTTGGAGGATCGCTGCTGTCACCGCGCATTGCCACTATCCTGCGGCACCGTTGAAGGACGAGGCGTGCGGTGCGGATACCACGGGATGCTTTACGGTTCCAACGGCGAATGCCTTGAAATTCCTGGCCAGGACCGCGTACCCGCCAAGGCCAAAGTCAAGTCTTATCACGTGCGCGAACAGGATCGAATCATCTGGATCTGGATGCCGCGCACAGACGGTGCAGAACCAACGATGCAGCCGCCACATTACCCCCATCACGACGATCCGCGCTACAAATTCGGCACAGGCAGCTATCACTACCAGGCGCCCTGGCAGCTGATCCACGACAACCTGCTGGACCTAAGCCACTTGGGCTACGTTCACTTGAAAACCATTGGTGGCAACGCAAGGTTGCACATGAACGCACCGATGTCCGTCAGTGTTGAAGGCGACATGGTCAAAGTTGTCCGATCAATGCCTGGCTCGACGCCCCCACCTACCTACAAGGCCGCATGGCCGTTCACTGATCTATGCGACCGGTGGCAAGAAATTGAATTCCACTTGACGCACTTGCGCATCTGGACCGGTGCAGTTGAACCGGGCACTGACGCAATTGATGACCCACTGCGGGGCGGCTTTCACATGCGAGGCTTCCATGGCATCACCCCAGAAACGGAGAATACCTGTCACTACTTTTGGAGCATGTCGAGCAACAAACACCCCGAAATGCCAGAAAACATCGAGGCTGTGATCGAGCAAACGGCGTTCACCTTCGATGAAGATCGTGGGGTCATTGAGCAGCAGCACGCGAACATGAAGGCGTTTGGCGAAGCCGCCGAGTGGGTTGACATTCACGTGGATGCAGGCGCAAATCGCGCTCGCCGCATTGTCAACAAACTCCTGAGCCAACAGCAGCAGGAGCCGACTTGAACTGCACAGCAACAATGCGAAAAGCCGGCCATCCTTGCAACGCGTAGTCACTAACTACCTCACACGCCCCAAGAGACGGGCACCGGGTGGCAAGGCCTGACTGACTACTGCCGGCGCTCGATCGAGCTCGGCGTCCACGCCGTTCACCTGAGCCGTAAGTGGCTCACACCTAAAGTACGGCGAATGGTGGTAAGCGTCCGGCAAACCCATCTTGAACGCTGAGGCCGTGCCAGCCAGGATGGTGTCCACCAAACAAGATAGCTGGACACCATGCCAGACGCCAAGCCGGACAAGCGCCGGCGCCACGACCCGGAACTGAAGCGGCAAGTCCTTGCCGAATGCGCTGCACCTGGCGCCTCAGTGGCCTCAGTGGCCTCAGTGGCCTCAGTGGCCATGAGCCATGGCCTGAACGCCAACCTCGTTCACAAGTGGAGGCGATCCGAGAGGACGGGTGGCGACACAGCACTCGCTGGTGCGTTCGTACCGTAAGCGTCCGGCCAAGTCATCTTGAATCATGCCGGAGGGGCGGCAAGGATGGTGTCCACGTAACTTAGGTGGACACGATGACAAGCGAGAAGAGGGATAGCCGGCGGCGGTACAGCGCGAAGATGAAGGTGCAGGTGGCAGACAGCCAGGAGAGGACATGGTGCGCCGTCTCGCCGAACCAGACAATGGCCAGAGCCACCTCGATCAGCCTTCCAGGATGTGGAACCCAGCCGACGGACTTTGCTCGGCCACGATGAGCTGCATTTGTTGGCGTCGCCTCAATTGGCGCCTCCACCACAAAAACCTGTTTACTGATGTTGCAAACAGCACTGTTTACGCATACAGTATTTCTCAAACAGGAGGTTCGACATGACCACGAGATATCGCCAGCTCTATCGCCCCGCTCCCGATCGCACGCCTTCGTGGCTGCGCAGCCTGTGGCTTTGGTTCTGAGCCTGCGGGCTCCGCGTCAGGTCTGAGGCGTCAGGTCTGTAGCGTCACCACTGCCTGAACACCACGCACACCGTGGTGGCGTCCAGCACGGCAAACTCTTTGGCGCCCCAGGGGCGCAGCTGCACACGGTTGACGTTGGGGTGCAGCATCTCCGGCGCACGGGCGCTGACTTCCGCGTACATCGCCTCGATGTCGTCGGTTTCGATGGCCAGCTCGGGCCGGTCGAGGGCGGCCAGCTCGGCGTTCTCCATCAGGTACACCTTCACGCCGTCACGGCCCAGCACCGTGATGGTGGGGTCGGTGTGCAGCACCTGAAAACCGAGGCAGCGCACGAACAGGTCGAGGCCGTCACGGATGTCGGCGTAGAAGACCTTGGGGATGAGGTTCAGCAGCATGGGGCGGCGCCTTGGCAGGTGTTGCAGACGCCGCGTTTTAACACCGCGGCCGTCAAGCCACCAGGCTGCCGTGCTGGTCGAAGCACAGGGGTGCTGCGGCCCCGGTAGGCAGCAGGTGCACCGTCTGCCCGGCCTGGCAATGGGCGTGGCCGCTGCCCACCTTGGCGTGCAGCAAACCTTCCACGCCGTCCACCCGCAGGTACAGCACGCTGGCGTCACCCAGGTGCTCAGCCATCACCACCTGGGCCGTCACGGCGCCCGAGGCTTCGTGCAATGAATTGGCCAGCTGCAGGTTCTCGGGCCGCACGCCGGCCTGCGTCACGTGCGCAGGGGCATTCGCGGCCAGCGCACGCCACAGCGCCATGTGCGCCTCAGCCGCGCCTTGTGCGGCCGGGCGCGACACAAGGTTGATGCGCGGCGCACCGAGAAAGCCGGCCACGAACTCATTGGCCGGCCGGTTGTACAGGTCCAGCGGCGCCCCCACCTGCTCGATGCGGCCCTGGTTGAACACGGCGATGCGGTCGCCGAGCGTCATCGCTTCGACCTGGTCGTGGGTGACGTAGATCATCGTCGTGCCCAGCTCTTCATGCAGCCGGGCCAGCTCGATGCGCATGTTCACCCGCAGCGCGGCATCGAGATTGGACAGCGGCTCGTCGAACAGGAAGACCTTGGGCTTGCGGACGATGGCGCGGCCGATAGCCACGCGCTGTCGTTGCCCGCCGGACAAGTCTTTCGGCAAGCGCTCCAGCAGGCTGGTGATGCGCAGCGTGTCGGCGGCCCGCTTCACCTGCGCTTCACGCTCGGCGCGGCCCACGCCGGCCATCTTCAGCGCAAAGCCCATGTTCTCCGCCACTGTCATGTGCGGGTAGAGCGCATAGCTCTGGAAGACCATCGCGGCACCGCGGTCGGCCGGGCGCATCTCGTTGGCGCGCTGGCCGTCGATGCGCAGCTCGCCCTCGGTGATGCTCTCCAGGCCGGCGATCATGCGCAGCGTGGTCGATTTGCCGCAACCCGAAGGCCCGACAAACACCATGAACTCACCGTCGCGCACATCGAGGTTGATGCCCTTGATGATCTCGAGCGCGTCGTAACGCTTGCGAATGCCGTGAAGGCTCACCTGTCCCATGTCACGCTCCGGTGACGCTGCCCGCACTGGGCAACGTGGTTGCTGAAGAATCGGCCTTCTGGCGATGGAGGAATTCGCGGTACCAGCGCGCGCTGTCCTTGAGCGTGCGGGCCTGCGTTTCGTAGTCGACATGCACGATGCCGAAGCGCTTCTCGTAGCCCGAGGCCCACTCGAAGTTGTCCATCAGGCTCCAGACCATGTAGCCGCCCATGCGCACACCTTGCCGCATGGCCTCGGCCACGGCCGCGATGTGCCGGGCGATGTAGTCGGTGCGCTGGCGGTCGTGCACGCGGCCGTCGACCAGGCTGTCCTTGAAGGCGCCGCCGTTTTCAGTCACGAACAGCGGCGGCACCGGGTAGTCGCGCTGCAGGCGCATCAGCAATTCGGTCAGGCCTTCGGGGTAGATCTCCCAGCCCATGTCGGTGATCTCGCGGCCACTGCGGCTGACGTCCCACGGGCCGTCGGCGCTCACCACGGCGCGCGAGTAGTAATTGACGCCGAGGAAGTCCATGCGGCTGGCGATGGCGTTCATGTCGCCCGCTTCCACGCGCGGCGCATCGGCGCCCAGCGCCTCCAGCACATCGGCCGGGTAGCTGGCGTTGAAGATGGGGTCGAGGAACCAGCGGGTCAGGCGGCCGTCTTCCAGCCGTGCCTTGGCCAGGTCAGCCGGCGCTGCCGTGGCCGCATGCATGGGCGACAGGTTCAGCACGATGCCCAGCTGCGCCTTCACCGACTGCGCGCGCAAGGCCTGAATGGCAAGGCCGTGGCTGAGCAGCAGATGGTGCGAGGCCTGCATGGCCGTGGCGCGGTTCTTCACGCCCGGCGCAAAGATGCCGGTTTCATGGCCCAGCACCGACATCACCCAAGGCTCATTGTGGGTGGTGATCGAGGCCACGCGGTCGCCCAGGCAATCCGCCAGGCCCTGGGCGTACTCGACAAAGCGGTGCACGGTGTCGCGGTTGGCCCAGCCCCCGTTGGCCTGCAGCTCATCAGGCAGGTCCCAGTGGTTCAGGGTGACGTAGGGCTTCAGGCCACGCGCCAGCAGGCCGTCCACCAGGCGCTCATAGAAGCCGAGGCCGCGCGGGTTCCAGGCGCCGCTGCCGCCGGGGCGCACCCGCGGCCACGACACTGAAAACCGGTAGGCATCGACGCCCAGATCGGCGATCAGGTCGAGGTCGGATTCCCAGCGGTGGTAGTGGTCGCAGGCGATGCGGCCGTCACTCGCATCGGCGATGGCGCCGGGCTGCTGGCAGAAGGTGTCCCAGATCGACGGGCCTTTGCCATCAACGTCGGCCGCGCCTTCGATCTGGAAAGCGCTCGTGGCCACCCCCCACACGAATTCGGGTGGGAACTGAAGGGTGGGATCGGTGGGCGTGGGGGTGGTCATGGCGGGCTCAACTGCAGAAATGGAGCGGGATGGCGAGGGTCACTTCACCGCACCGGCGGTGAGGCCGGCGATGAGTTGACGAGAGGTCAGGGCGAACAGCAGCAACAGCGGCACGGTGGCGATGGCGGAGCCCGCCATCAGCGCGCCCCATTCGGTGTCCACGGGGCTTTGCAGGCTGCGCAGGGCCAGCGGCAGCGTGTACATCTCGGGCGAGCGCATCACGATCAGCGGCCCGATGAAGTTGTTCCACGAAGCGATGAAGGTGATCAGGCCCAGCGTGCCCAGTGCCGGCCGCAGCAGCGGCAGCACGATGCGCAGGTAGATGCTGAACTCGCCGGCGCCGTCGAGGCGTGCCGCTTCGACCAAGTCGCGCGGCACCGAGGTGGCGACAAACTGGCGCATCAGGAAAATGCCGAAGGCACTGGCCGCGCCAGGCAGGTACAGCGCCCGGGGTTGGTCGATCCAGCCCAGCAGGTCCATGATCATGAAGGTCGGGATCATGTTCATGAATGAGGGCAGCAACATGGTGGCCATCACCAAGCCGAACAAGGCCTTCTTGTAGCGGAACTCGAACAGCGCAAAGGCATAGCCGGCCATCGAGCAGAACAACAGCGTGAGCGCGGTGGAAGCCAGCGCCACATACAGGCTCCAGCCCAGGTTGCGCCAGAACGGCACGCGGCTGGTGAGGATCTCGATGTTCAGCATCAGGTCACCACCGAAGAACAACGGCGGCGGCAGCTTGAAGATGTCTTCCCGCGAGTGCGTGGCGAACACGAACATGACGTAGAACGGGGCCAGCATCAACAAGGCACCCAGCCCCACCATCAGGTAGGCGGCCCAGGGGCGCATGGCGGCGGTTTTCTGCATGGTGTTTCCTTCTGTGTCCGCTGCGTTCACTGGCCCGAGGACCGGGGCTGGAAGGCTCGGTTGGTGAGCCAGGTGAGCAGCACCACCACCACGAACAGCAGCCACGACATCGCGCTGGCGGCGCCGAAGTCATTGAAGTCAAAGGCCATGCGGTAGAGGTACATGGCGGTCGTCATGCCGGCCTGGTCAGAGCCGCCCCGCCCGTTCGGCGTGAGGATGAAGGGCTCTTCGAACAGTTGCAGGCCGCCGATCACGCTGAGGGTGACGCCGAAGAAGATCATCGGACGCAGGCTGGGCAGGGTGATGAAGAAAAACTGCTGCAACTTGCCGGCGCCGTCCATGGTGGCGGCCTCGTACAAATCTGCGGGAATGGTCTGCAGCGCCGCCAGGTAGAGCACCACGTTGAAGCCCACATAGCGCCAGAACACGATGGTGGCTACCGCCGGCTTGATGTTGCTGGCGTTGCCGATCCAGTCGATGGGCTCGGTGGGCAGCCAGGCGCCCAGCACCGGCACCTTGGCCAGGGCCTGCAGGCCGAGGTTCAACAAGCCGTAGTCGGTGGAAAACAGCGAGCTGAACATGATGGCGATGGCCACCGTGGACGTGATGTAGGGCAGGAAGTACGCGCCGATCACCCAGTTGCGGCTGCGCTTGAACGCCGTGTGGATGAACACCGCCAGCGGAATGGCCACCAGGTGCTGCGGCACACCCGACGCCACGGCCAGCCATCCGGTATTGCGCAGCGACTTCCAGAACCAGTCATCACTCAGCGCAAAGAGGAAGTTGTCGAAGCCGACGAACTGCATCGCGCCGAGGCCATTGGTGGGCTCCCAGCTCTGGAAGGCCAGGTAGAGCGAAAACATCAACGGGAACAGGCCGAACACGGCAAACAGCACCAGGAACGGGCTGATGAACACATACGGCGCCCAGCGGGGTGACAGGCGCAATGCGGTGGGCAGCTTGGGCATGGAAGGGTGTCTCGTTCGGGGTCGACGAATGGCGGGGCGCTCAGCGGGGCGATCGGTGGCGCGATCAGCGGCGCGCGCGCTGGGCCAGCAGGCGTTGGGCATCGGCCAGGGCCTGGGCAATCGGCTTGTTCTGGTCGAGCACCTTGTCGAGCTCGGTGTTGATGACCTCTTCCGCGAAGGCGTCTTGCTTGTGCACCGCAGCCGCGTTGATTCGGCGAGTGGCGTCGCGCCAGACCAGGCGGGCAGGCTGCTGGCCGAGGAAGGCGATGGGTTGCTCGAAGAACGGGTCGGTGTGCGCGTCCAGCAGCGCCGGGAAGGCGTCGTGGGCCTTGAAGGCCGCCAGTTGCCGCTCACGGCTGAGTGTGAGCAGCTCGATCAACTCCCAGGCCAGCGCCTTGTTGGGCGCGGGTGATGCTTTGGCGATGGCGAAGAAGGTGCCGCCATAGGCCACGAAGGTGTTTTCAGGCAGCTGCGCGGCGCGCCACTTGCCGGCGGTTTGCGGGGCCAGCCAGTGGTTCAGATGGCCAGCCAGCCAGGCGCCTGACAACTGCGTGGCCAGCGTGCCGCGGCGGAAGCCTTCCGACCAGTCGTTCGACCAGGTGGTGACCTTCGCGTCCAGCTTGTTCTGGCGCACGGTGCGGGCCAGCTCGAAGGCCCGCACGAAGCGCGGTGAGTTCACCAGCACGTTCGAATCCTGGTCGAAATACAGGCCCTCGCCGGGCTTCAGCCCGCTGCGGATGAGCACGTCCTTGATGTCCCGTGCGTGCGAGACCAGGTAGGCGCCGGTACGCGCTTTCAGCTGCACGCCAGCGGCCACATAGCTGTCCCACGAGCCGGTCAGGTCGGCTTCAGTCAGCCCGGCCTTGGCGAGGATGTCGGCGCGGTACAGCAGGCTGCCGGGGCCGATGTCGGCCGGCACCGCCACCACCCTGCCCGCGCGGCCCAGCGCCTGCTGGTAGGCGTAGGGTACGAAGCGGTCGCGCACGCGCTCGATGTTGAACGGCGGCTGCCGCAGGTCTTCCAGCCCGCCGCCCATGGCGAAGCGGCCGACATAACCCACCTCGAGCGCCATCACGTCCGGCAGGTGCGAGCCGGTGGAAAGTGCCGTCGTCATCGCCGTGTGGTGATCGGCGAACTGCCGGCTCACCACTTTCACCGCCACGTCCGGGTGGCGGCGCTGCCATTCCGGCAGGGCTTCCTTGATGACTTCATCGATCGCCGGGTAGGCGGCCACCAGCAAGGTGCGAGGGGCCGCCGCCGTGCCGGCCGATTGAGCCAGGCCGGGTGACGCCAGCAGACACAGCAAGACCCCGGCGATCAGGGCCACGCCCATGCCGGTGCTGGCCGCGCTGCGCCAGCGGGCGAGCAGGCGGCGGGCGCCGGGGGCTGTTGAATGCCGCATGGAAGTCTCCGTCTGGTGCGGGGCCTGTTTCGCTGCAAGCGGCCAGGCCCGTCATGGTCGAGGAACCACCGTGCGGTGCGGCCGATGGCCTGCCCGCACGGTCTGCGCTCACGCGGTGGCATCAGGCAGCGGGGACATTGACCACGGCCGGCACCAAGTTTGAAAGCGCTTTCAAACTATAAGCGGCGCGACGAGCCAGTGTCAAATCAGGGAAAGTGCTCAGCCGCGCAGGCGGCGGCTTGATTCGCGGGCGACCAGGCGCGGCACCGGCATCTGCACATCCGGCTTCTGACCTGCCAGCAACTGCAGCATGGCGGCGGCGGCCAGGCGGCCCTGCTCATAGGCGGGCTGCTGCACGGTGCTCAAGGGCGGTATGGCATAGACCGAGCTGGGCAGGTCATCGAAGCCCACCACCGACACATCTTCAGGCACCCGCAAGGAGCGGCGGTACAGCGCGAGGGACGCACCCACCGCCATCTGGTCATTCGCGGCAAAGATCGCCGTGAAGGATTGCTGGCTGGCCAGCAGGCGCTCAACCGCCAGCACACCACTCACCTCGTTGTAGTCGCCCGGCACCACCAGCGCCGCATCAAACGCGATGCCGGCGGCTTCCAGCGCCTGCTTGTAGCCCTGCAAACGCTCGATCGAATCCGGGTGCTCGGGGTCACCCGAGATGAAGGCGATGCGCTTGTGGCCGAGGTCGGTCAAATGCTGCGTCGCCAGCCGGGCACCCTCGACGTTGTCGAAGTTCAGCGAGAACAACCCCGGCGCCTTCAGCGTGCGGCCCGTCACCACCAGCGGCAGCTGGCGGGCGATCTGCTTGAGCGCCTGGTCGGGCAGGCGGCCGGTCAGCACGATGATGCCGTCGACCCGGCGTGAACGCAGCATGTCGATGCAACGCGCTTCCAGCGTGGCGTTCCAGTGGCCACTCACGAACAGCGGGCTGTAGCCGACGGCGTCGAGTTCGTCTTCAATGCCGCGCAGCGCCGCGCCATAAAACGGGCTGTCGATGGCCTGGGTGACCACCCCGATGCTCAGGGTTCGGCCACCGGCCAGGCCGCGCGCCATGGGGTTGGGCACGAAGCCCAGACGCTCGATGGCGGTGTCCACGGCCTGCTTCTTGGCGGCGCTCACCACGGCCGTGCCGTTGAGGATGCGCGACACCGTGCTCAGCGACACACCAGCCGCCTCGGCCACCATCTCGATGGTCACCGGCCCACCGCTGGCCTTCTGGCTGGCACGGGTGCGGGTACGGGGCGGGCTGGGCGGAGAGGTGCTCATGGCAGGCAAGCGTTGAAACTGCGCCCGAGTGTACGTTTTGGCAAGCGCTTTCAAAGCCCGTTTTGGCACTGCAGGCCCTGCGACAATCCCGCATGCCTGAAACGCCCCCCTCCCCCGAACAGCCGCGCAACCCGCTGCATGGCCTGACGCTCGAAGCCATCGTCACCGCCCTGGCGGAAGGCTATGGCTGGCATGAGCTGGGCCACCTGATTCCCATCCGCTGCTTCCAGGACAACCCGAGCGTGAAGTCCAGCCTCACCTTCCTGCGCAAGACCCCCTGGGCCCGCGAGAAGGTGGAAAGCCTCTACCTCTTCATGCTGCGCGAACAACGCCGCGACACCCGCCGACCATGAAACTCAATGCCTACGGCCGCAGCGGCCTGACCGTGTCGCAACTGGGCCTGGGGGCTGGCCAGATCGGCGACGCCGCGCTCGACGAGGCCCATGTCGCCAAGCTGCTCAACACGGCGCTCGACCTCGGCATCACGCTGATCGACACCGCCCGGGGCTACGGCCTGAGCGAAGAGCGCATCGGCCGACACCTGGCCCATCGCCGCGCTGAATTTGTGCTGTCTACCAAGGTTGGCTACGGCATCGATGGCTATGCAGACTGGACCGGCGCGGTGATTCATGCCGGCATCGACGCCGCATTGATGCGCCTGCAGACCGACGTGATCGACATCGTTCACCTGCACTCGTGCAGCCTGGACGTGCTGCGCGCCGGCGAGGTGGTGGAGGCGCTGATGCGCGCCCGCGAGGCCGGCAAGATCCGCGTGGCCGCCTACGCCGGTGAAAACGACCCGCTGGGCTGGGCGCTGGCGCATGGCGGCTTTGGTGGCGTGGAGTGCTCGGTCAGCCTGTTCGACCAGCGCACGCTGCAGCACTGGCTGCCCGCTGCCGTTGAACGCGGCCAAGGCGTGATCGCCAAGCGGGCGCTGGGCAACGCGCCGTGGCGCCATGCTGAGCGGCCCACCGGCCAGTACGTCGAGGCCTACTGGGACCGCATGCAGGTGCTGGCCTACGACACCACCGGCCTGCCCTGGGATGAATTCGCCCTGCGCTTCAGCGCCTGGCAGCCCGAGGTGAGCGCGGCCATCACCGGCACCACCAGCGTGGAGAACCTGCGCCGCAATGTGGACGCCGTGAACCGCGGCCCGTTGCCTGAAGCAGTGGTGACGCACTTGCGCGCACGCTTCGCCGAGGTCGGCAGCCAGTGGCAGGGCGAGCTGTGAACACGGCGCTGCAAGCAGACGCGGAATTCCGCTGGGGCGTGGTTGGCCCGGGCAAGATCGCCCAGCGCTTCGCGGAAGCCGTAAGCCGCCTGCCCAACACCCGCCTGCAGGCACTGCATGCCCGCAACCCCGAGCGGGCGCACGCCTTTGCGCAGCGCTGGCAAGCGGCGGGTGCGCCGGCCATCCACATCGCGCCCAGCCTGGAAGCCTTGCTGGCCGACCCCGACGTGGACGCGGTCTACATCGCCACGCCGCACAGTGAACACCGCGACGCCGTCGAGGCTGCCCTGCTGGCAGGCAAACCAGTGCTGTGCGAAAAGCCGCTGGTGACCAACCGCGCCCAGGCTCATCACCTGAGCCAGCTGGCCCATGAGCGCAACACCTTTCTGATGGAGGCACTGTGGACCCGCTTTCTGCCGGCCTACCAGCAACTGGGTGAATGGCTGGCCAGCGGCGCCATCGGCACGGTGCAGGCGATGCAGTCGAGCTTCTGCTTCAGGGCAGACTTTGACCCGAGCTCGCGCATCTTCAATTCGGCGCTGGCGGGCGGTGCGCTGCTCGACATCGGTATCTACAACCTGGCCATGACGCGCTGGGTGCGCCAGCAGGCCACCGGCCTGAGCGACGAGCCTGTGCAGATCGATGTACAGGGGCGGCTCGCGCCCACGGGCGTCGATGCGCGGGTGCTCGGCGCCCTGCACTTCACTGACGGCTTCAGCTCGCAGTTCGTCTGCGCCGTGGACGGCAGCGCCTCGAATGCGCTGGAGATTCACGGCAGCCACGGCTGGATGCGCATCCCGAGCAACTTCTGGGAAGGCACCCGCGTGGAGCTGTACCGCACCGGCGAAAGCCCCGTGCTGCTGGACACACCGTTCCACATCAACGGCTTCGAGGGCGAGATCGTGGAAGCCAGGCGCTGCATCCGAGCCGGTCTGGTGGAAAGCCCGCAGATGACCCACGCCGACACCTTGTGCGTGCTGGGCTGGATGGACACGCTGCGCGCGCGCCTGGGCGTGGTGTACCCGTTTGACTGACCGTTGATTGCATGACGACTTCTCCCGACCCTCGCGCTCAAAGCACTGAAACCACCAACACACCCACCGGCGCCCAACCCCGGCGCCAGCTGGGCGTGTGGCATGCCGTGTCGGTGTGCGTGGGCATGGTGGTGGGCGCCGGCATCTTCAAGACCTCGCCCATGGTGGCCGCCAGCTTGGGCAGTGACACCGCGCTGTACCTCGCCTGGGCCATCGGCGGCGTGCTCAGCTTCATGGGCGCCCTGTGTTTTGCCGAACTGGCCTCGGCCTTTCCCAGCCCGGGCGGTGATTACCACTTCCTGCGCCTGGCCTACGGCCGATGGCTAGGCCTGCTGTTTGCGTGGTCACGCTTCGCGGTCATCCACACCGGCTCGATGGCCTTGCTGGCCTTCGTGTTTGGTGATTACCTCGGCCAGCTCATTCCGCTCGGGCCTTACGGCAGCGCGGTGTTTGCAGCGACGGCCATCAGCGTGCTGGTGGTGCTGAACCTGCGAGGCGTGCAGATCGGCTTGGGCACCCAGATCGGCCTGATGGTGCTGGTGATCGGCGGCATGCTGGCCGTGGGCCTGGCGGGCGGCTGGCTGGTCTGGCAGGGCACAGCCCCGGCCACGGCGTTGGTGGCGGCACCGGGCAGCGCCGGCCACGATGCTTTTGGCGTGGCGATGGTGTTTGTCTTCCTGGCCTACGGCGGCTGGAGTGACGCGGCCACGCTGTCGGCGGAAATGCGGGACGAGCGCCGGGGCATCGTGCATGCGCTGATGCTGGGCCTGGCCTTGGTGGCCAGCATGTACCTGCTGGCCAACTGGGCCTATCTGCAAGGCCTGGGGCTGGAAGGCCTGGCGCGCAGCGACGCGCCCGCGGCCGATTTGATGCGTCGCGCGTTTGGCCCGGCCGGTGAAATCGCCATTGTGGGCGTGGTGGCGATCACCTCCATCACCGTGATGAACGCGACCTTGATCGCCGGGGCGCGCACCACCTTTGCCGCTGCCCGTGACTTGCCGCGACGCACGGCCTTGGGCGACTGGGACATGTCGCGCGGCGTGCCTGCCGGCGCGGTGATGGCGATAGGCGGCGTCGCCCTGCTTTTGGTGGGCTTTGGCACGTTGACGCGTGGTGGATTTGCCACGATGGTGGACTACCTGTCGCCGGTGTACTGGTTCTTTCTCATGCTGTCTGGCGCCGCCGTGATCGTTCTTCGGAAAAAATTCCCGGATGCGCCCCGTCCTTTCCGCGTGCCGCTGTTCCCGCTGCTGCCGCTGCTGTTCGTGGGCTGCAGTGCCTACCTGCTGCACGCCAGCGTGGTGTACGTGAAGGCGGGGGCCGTGGCCGGGCTGGCAGTGCTGGTGCTTGGCGGCCTTGTGCTGTGGCCACTGAGCCGCGAGCGTGCCGGCCCGCGCAGTCCGAAGGGGCCGCAGCGCTGATCCATGCCATGGCGGGCCTCGGAAGAAGCCCCCCTTTTTTGACCTGCTTCTGTTTCATCTGCTTTCTTGTCTTTACTTGTTGACGCACTTCCCATGACTTCCGCAAACCGCACGTTCACCCTCACGCCGCTGGCCACCACCCTCGCCTTGGCCTTCACCTGGAGCGCGTCCGTTGCCCAGGCTCAAACCTCGGCCACCGCCCCCGAAGCCAGCGCCACTGCAACCGCAACCGCCAGCCAGGCCGTGACCGTGGTTGGCACCCGGGCCAAGGGCCGCACGGTGTTCGACAGCGCCGTGCCGGTTGACCGCTACAGCGCACGCGACATTGAACAAGCCGTGGCCGCCACGGGTGAAGTGGGCAGCGCGCTGCAGCTGCTGTCGCCGTCGATCAACCAGCCGCGTGTCTCGGCCAGCGGTGCCGCCGACAGCGTGCGCGTGGTGCAGCTGCGCGGCCTGGCCCCGGACCAGGTGCTGGTGCTCGTGAACGGCAAGCGCCGCCACACGAATGCGGTGCTCGACCTGGAAGGCATCTTCCAGGGCAGCCTGCCGGTCGACCTAAACACCCTGCCCGCCAGTGCCATCGAGCGCATCGAAGTGCTGCGTGACGGCGCCGGTGCCCAGTACGGCAGCGACGCCATTGCCGGCGTCATCAACATCGTGCTCAAGGGTGGCGGCACGGGCGGCTCGGCTTCCATCAACGTGGGCGCCAACCACACCCGCTTTGCACCCACCGGCCGCACCTTGACCGACGGCCAGAGCGTGCAGGTGGCCGCCGACCAGGGCATCACCCTGGCCAACGGCGGCACGGTGCGATTTGGTGCCGAAGCCCTGCGCAAGGCCGGCACCAACCGCGCCGGTGCCAGCGACGCGGGCTGGACCAGCTGGAACAGCACGGCCGCTGACCTGGCCCTCGACGGCCAGGTGCTGTTCAAGTCGGGCGATCCGGCCCAGCGTTCCGCCAACCTGTTCTACACGGCCGAATTCCCGCTGGACGACGTGTTCAGCGGCTACTCGTTCGCCACGCTGCAGCGTCGCAACACCGAAGGCGCCGCGTTTTTCCGCTACCCCGGTGATCCGAACAACGTCGAAGCGGTGTACCCGAACGGCTACCGCCCCGTCACCGAAGGCGTGGTCACCGACACTGCCTGGGTGGGCGGCGTGCGCTTCCTGATGGGCGAATGGGACGCTGACGCCAGCCTGCGTCTGGCCCGCAACCGCTTCGATTACGGCGTCAGCAACTCGATCAATGCCTCGCTGGGCGCCGCCAGCCCGACCGAGTTCCATCTGGCCAATTTCCGCTCCAGCCAGATCAGCATGAATCTGGACGCCAGTAACGCCACCAAGCTGCCGGGCACTGACCTGCCGCTGAACCTGGCGGCCGGCACCGAATTCCTGCAGGAGTTCTACCGCAGTGAAGCGGGCGACAGTGCCTCGTGGGCCGCGGGCAGCATCACCAGCGCGCCCCCAGGCGCCCAGGCCGGCCCGGGCCTGCGCCCGGTGGACGCCGTGCGCCTGTCGCGTGACGTGCTGTCGGCTTACCTCGATGCCGAGCTCGACCTGACCCCGGCGCTGCGCGTCGGCGCTGCCGTGCGTCATGCCAACTACAGCGACGCCGGCAATGCCACCACCGGCAAGCTGTCGACCCGGTTCTCGGTGACGCCTGACTGGCTGCTGCGCGGCTCGGTGTCGACCAACTTCCGCGCGCCGGCACTGGCCCAGACCGGCTTCCGTTTCGCCACGCTGAACTTCAACGCCACCGGCACCGGCCTGCAGAACAACGCCCTGCTGCCAGCACGTGACCCGCTGGCCGCCGCGTTCGGCGCCACGCCGCTGAAGCCTGAAACCTCGCGCCAGTTGTCGCTGGGCACCGCCTGGCGCAACAACAGCGGCAGCAGCCTGAGCGTCGACGCCTACCGCATCGAGGTGGACGACCGCATCGTGCGCACCAGCGACCTGCAAAGTGACGCCGTCAGCGCCTACCTGGCTGCGCGTCGTCGCGGCAACATCCAGAGCGTGGCCTTCCTGACGAACGCGGTCGACACCACCACCGAAGGCGTGGATGTGACCGTGGGCCAGGCCACCAAGCTGATGGGCGGCAACCTGCAACTCAATGCAGCCCTGAACCTGACCCGCACCACCATCGACCAGGTGCGCAACCAGCCGGCCGCGCTGGCCGCCATCGACCCGACGCTGAACCTGCTGGGCAGCGACGCGCTGCTGCGCATCACCCGCGGCACGCCGAAGCAGAAGCTGGTATTGACCGCCGAATGGCAGGGTGAAGCCTGGGCCTGGAGCGTGCGCGCCACGCATTACGGCGAGGTGTGGGCCTACTCGTTCGACGACCAGGCCGCGCAGATCGACGGCGCACCGGCCCAGAAGCTGGGCGACACCTGGGTGGTGGACACCGAGGTGAGCCGCAAGATGGGCTCGGGCTGGACGGTGGCCGTGGGCGCCAACAACCTGTTCAACCGCTACCCGACGCGCACGCTGAACGGCAGCACGTACGGCGGCGCCTTCCCTTACAACTTCACCGACCCGACCGGCTTGAACGGCGCCTATTGGTACGCCCGCGCCAACCTGCGCTGGTAATCTGATGTGGGAACCTCGGGGCAGCGTGGCTGCTCTGAGGTTGAAGCCTGTATCAAGAAGGATTTGCGCATGTCCACCCTGCTCCTGCTGGGCGCCACCGGCCAGGTGGGCCACCAGCTGCTGAACGCGGCACTGGCCCATCCCGCCGTCACCCAGGTGGTGGCGCCCACGCGTCGGCCCTTGGCTGCGCACCCCAAACTGCTGAACCCGAAGGTCGACTTTTCCGACCTGCCCGAGCGGGCCGCCTGGTGGACCGCCGATGCGGCGTGCAGCGCGCTGGGCACCACCTTGCGCCAGGCCGGCTCGGCAGAAGCCTTCGAGGCCATCGACCGCGGGCATGTGCTGGCCGCAGCGCGGCTGACGCGTGCCGCCGGCACCCCCTGCTTCGTCAACAACTCATCGATGGGTGCCAACCCGCGTGCCCGCGGCTTGTACCTGCGCGTCAAGGGCCTGCTGGAACAGGATCTGGACGGGCTCGGTTTTTTATCGGTCTGCCATGTTCGCCCCTCGCTGCTGGACGGCGGCCCACGGCCAGACAGCCGCCCCGGCGAGCGCGCCGGCCTGTGGCTGGCGCATACCCTGGCACCGCTGATTCCAGCGCGCTACCAGGCCATCAAGACCGAGGCGGTGGCACAGGCCATGTTGCAGGCTGCGCTGGCGGCACGGCCGGGTGTGCAGGTGATTGAATCTGATGCCTTGCAGCTGTTGCCGCAGGCCACTCAGATGGCTTGAGGCTCAGGCGCTGAGCCTGAACACCAGCAGCAGGTTGTTGGCCGGCATGGCCACCCGCTGCTCCAGCACCAAGCCCGCCTGCGCGGCCACCCGAGTGATATCGGCCAAGTCACGCAGGCCCCAGCCTGCATCACGCGCCCGCAGGTCGGCATCAAAGGCCAGATTGCCCGGCGAGGTGGGCACCATCGCTTCGACGTAAGGACCGTAGGTCACGAGGCAGCCGCCCGGCACCAGGTGCCGCGCTGCGCCCTGCATCAGCCCGGCGCAGCAGGCCCACGGCGCGATGTGCAGCATGTTGATGGCCAGCACGGCGTCGCAGTCGGCCTGCGGTAGCGGCCATTCCGCAGCCAGCACATCCAGCACTACCGGCTGCTGCACATTCGCCAGATGCGCCGTACGGGCCTCGATGGCGCCAAAACCTTCAGCCTGCCAATCGCTGGGCTGCCACTGCCAGCCGGGTTCGGCCTGTGCAAAGGCGGCCGCATGCTGGCCGGTGCCGCTCGCCACTTCCAGCACCCGGGCCTGCGTGGGCAGCACCTGGCGCAGCACCGCCAGGATGGGGGCCGTGTTGCGCTCGGCCGCGGCACTGAAGGGCAAGGGCTGCGGCAGTGTCATGCGTCGATCGATTCCAGGGCTTCGATGATCAGGCTGCGACGGCGCACACCCTGCGCGCGGGTTTGCACACGCACGCGCAGCGGCTCACCCGCGGGTACCTCGCGGCGGCAGTGGTAGTCCAGGCTGTCAGTCTGGCCGGGGTTGCTGCTGGCAATGTCGCGCGACCATTCGCGGCGGCCGTCGAGCTCCACGCTCAGGCCGTGGCTGGCACGGCTGGTTGAAGTGGCACCGTCGAGCTCGGGCACCCGCACCTCCATGCGCACATCCAGATCAAAGATGCGGTCGTGGTGCAGCACGGCGGGAATGGTCAGCACGGCCACGTCGGCCTCGCCGGCATCCACGGCCCAGCGTTCGGGTCGCTTGGCCGTGCTCATGCGTCAGGTGGGCGCCTGCCGCCGCCCTGCCCCAGCCGCGCTGCGTGATCGGGCGAGGGCGGCACTTCGCGCACTTCCACGTCCACCACATCGGCGGCATCGGCGGAGGACTTGCGGGCGCCGCGCTGTGCCCAGGGCGGCATGCCGGCACCGGCGCGCTGCCACTGGAACCGAACTGGCGATGGCCGCCTGCCTCGCAGCAAGGACCAGATCACGGCGATCAGACTGATCACGAGGCCGAACAGCAGCACGCCGAGCACCAGCGCGAGGCCCAGGGCGCCCAGCACCAGGCGCCAAAGGGTGCGAGAGAGCCCCACCAGCAGACGATCCAATTTTTCAAGCAAAGACATGCCGCGATTGTGGCGCGAATGCGCAAGCCCTCAGCGTGTCAGGGCTCGGCGCGCCAGGTTGCTCAGCAGGTCGACCAGACCCACCAGCGCCACCATCGCGGCGAGGATGGTGGCCGTCTTGCCCATGTGGAACAGGCCCATGTGGAACGCCAGCATCTGGCCCAGGCCGCCCGCGCCCACCACGCCCATCACGGCGGCTGCGCGGATGTTGTTCTCCCAGCGGTAGAGCGTGTAGCTCAGACACTGCGGCAAGACCTGGGGCACGGTGGCGTAGAGAAACACCAGCGAAGGCCGAACGCCTTGGGTGCGCAGCGCCTCAGCCGGGCCGGCCGGGGCGTTTTCCATGGTTTCGGCAAACAGGCGGCCCAGCACCCCCGCGGTGTGAAACCCGAGCGCCAGGGTGCCGGCAAACGGCCCCATGCCGGCACTGATCAGCATCAGCGAGGCCCACACCAGCTCAGGCACCGAGCGCAGGAAGTTCAGCAGCCAGCGAACCGGTGTGCGCAGCGGCGCCCAATCACCGGCATGGCGGCGCGCTGCTGGCCAAGCCAGGGCGAGGCCCAGCACCACCGCCAGCAAGGTGCCCAGGGCCGACATGGCCAGGGTTTCGAGCGTGGCCAGGCCCACCTTCATCAAGAACGCAGGCTGGGTGTCGGGCGGGAAAAACTCGGCCACGAAGCGGCCCATGGCCTGCATGGCCGACAGCGACAGAAACTGAGACCACTGCAGATCGAGCGACGCGAAGCTCGCCACGATCAGGCCCAGCACCGCCACCATGAACACGCTCAGGCGGCTCATGCCAGCGTCTCCCGCAGCCAGGCGCTGGCGCGGTCGGCCAGGGCCACCAGCACCACGAACACCAGCAGGATGGTCAGCACATCACCCCCTGCGAACATCTTCATTGCGCTGTCGAGTTGCTGGCCCAGGCCCCCTGCCCCTACAAAACCCAGCACCACCGACGAGCGCACCGCGCATTCCCAGCGGTACACGGTGTACGAGACCAGCTCGGCGGCGTTTTGCGGCAGCAGCGCATACAGCAGTGCCTGCAACCGGCTGCTGCCGTTGCGCAGCAGGGACTCGGCGGGCTGGGTGTCGCCGCTTTCAAGAATCTCGCCGTAAACCTTGCCGAGCATGCCGCCGTAGGTCAAGGCGATGGCCAGCACACCGGCCGTCGGCCCCAGGCCCACCACGCGCACGAACACCAGCGCCCACACCAGCTCGGGCACGCTGCGCAGCACCACCAGCAGGCCGCGCACGCCCTGACGCAGCAGCCACGCCCCACCGGCCATGCGTCCCGACAGCGCCGACACCGACAGCACGCGGGTCGATACCAGCGTCAGCGGCACGGCCAGCAGCCAGCCCAGGGTGATGCCCGCCGTGGCCATCGCCACGGTGCGCCAGGTTTCCCGGGCCAGCTCCCAGAGGAACGGGGTGTCGAGGCGGGGCGGCCAGGTGCTGGCGAGGAAGTTGGCCGTCACGGCCCAGCTGCGGGCATCCCACAGTTGCCACGGGCGGAACTCGGTCAGCACCAGCGCCGGCCAGAGCAGGACCACCATGAACAGCGCCACGCCCACACGGCCGAGCCAGGCGGGGTCTTTCAGCGCTGGCTGGCTCAGGGATTGAGCCTGGGCGCTCAGCGGCATGTCATGGCCACCACGGCAGGCGGCGCTGGCGTGGCCGGCTCATCGGCTGAGGCCGCGGTGCCCGGATGAAGCTCGTCTTCATGCTGGGCATAAAGGGCAGCCAGCATGTCAGGCGTGACGTTGGTTGCGGGCGCATCAAACATCACCCGGCCATCGCGCAAGCCGACGATGCGCGGAAAGCAGCTCAGCGCCAGATCCACCTGGTGCAGCGACGCCACCAGCGTGCAGCCGCGTTCGCGGGCGGCCAGTTGTAGGGCGTCCAGCACCTGCCGGGCGCGGGTGGGGTCGAGGGCCGACAGCGGCTCATCCACCAACCACAGCCGGGCCGGCGAGACCAGCGCGCGGGCCAGGCCCACGCGCTGCCGCTCACCACCCGAGAGGCGGTCGACACGGTGGAACAGCTTGTCGGCCACGCCAAACCGGGCGAGCGCGCCCTGCGCCTCTGGCAGGGCCGCGGGCTTGATCCACTGGCGCACGGAGGCCCACCAGGTCATGCCCGGCAAGCGCCCGGCCAGCACCGTGGTGACCACGCGTTGGCGTGGCGGCAGCGGCGGCGTCTGCGGCGCCAGGAACAGGCTGGCGCGCAGCCGGTGCAAGGCCCGGCGCGAGAGGCGCCACGGCCCCACCTCAGACACCTGGAAGTGCCCGGCAACCGGCGGCAGGCAGCAGGCCAGCACCTGCAGCAGCGTGGTCTTGCCCGCGCCCGACGGGCCGATGATGGCGAGTTGTTCACCCGCGGCCACGCGCAGGCTCACCGGCCCGAGGGCCGGGGGGAGCTGGCTGGATGCGGCCGGGTGCCGCGCGGCGACCTCTTCGAGCAACAGGTTCACGGTACGCGACGCCTCGGCCAGTGCATTACAGCAGGCCAGCGCTGCGGGCGGCAGCTTCGATGCCCTTGTAGTTGTCGACCTTGGTCGGCACAAAACGGGTGGCGCGCTGCAGCTCGAGAATTTCCTTGCCTTCAGCGGTGTCGCGGCTCAACGCCAGGAAGGCCTGGGTGATCTTGTCGCGCAGCGCCTGGGGCATGTCGGCATGCACCGTCCAGTTGTAGTCGAAGTAGGCGGGCGTGGTGTAGAAGGCGCGCACCTTGGTGGTGTCGACCTTCTTGTCGGCCACGAACTTGTCCCACACGGAGATGTTCAGCGCACCGGCCTGCACCTTGCCGGACACCACGGCGGCGATGGTTGCGTCATGGGCGCCGCTGTAGGCCACGCGGTGGAAGTCCTTGTCCGGATCGACCTTGGCTTGCAGCAGGAAACTGCGCGGCATCAGGTGGCCGGAGGTGGAGCTTTGCGAGCCGAAGCTCACGTCCTTGCCCTTCAGGTCGGCCAGGCTCTGGATGGCGGGATCGGCGGTGATGAAGACCGAGCGGAATTTTTCGTCTTCTTCACGCTGCACCAGCGGGATGACCTTGCCACCGGAGCGTACCGAGGCCTGCACGAAGGTGAAGCCACCGAACCAGGCCATGTCGACCTTCTTGTTCACCAGGGCCTCCACCGAAGCGGCGTAGTCGGTGACGGGGGTGTATTCCACCTTCACGCCGAGCTTGGTTTCCAGGTACTTCACCAGCGGCGCAGCCTTGCGGGCCAGCTCGGTCGGCGCCTCGTCCGGAATGGCGGTGACGCGCAGCACCTGCTGGGCCTGGGCAGCCAAGCCGGACAGGGCCAGCACGGCAGCAGTGATGAGGGCGGGCAGATGGCGGCGTTGGGTGGTCAGGTGCATGGGGTGGGTACCAGGGAGTGAAGCCGTGATTATCGGGGCGCATCGAGGCGCGGCCGCGTGCAGGCGCTATGCTGATTGATGAATGCCCACGCATCATCGGCTGTGGGCGCCGGAACCAACCTCCTTGTCGACATGACCGCCCTGCCCGCTTCCACACCGTCCACCGCCCTGCCCCACACGCCCGCGGGCGAACCCCGTCTGACGTCGTTGTCACACGGCGGCGGCTGCGGCTGCAAGATCGCACCAGGGGTGCTGAGCGAAATCCTCAAGGGCACGGCCGCCATGCCGCTGCCGCCGGAATTGCTGGTGGGCATCGAGACCGCCGACGACGCCGCCGTGTACCGGCTCAACGACGAGCAGGCGTTGATCGCGACGACCGACTTTTTCATGCCGATCGTCGACGACCCGTTCGACTTCGGCCGCATTGCGGCCACCAATGCCATCAGCGATGTGTATGCGATGGGCGGCCGTCCCATCATGGCGCTCGCCCTGGTGGGCATGCCGATCAATGTGCTGTCGACCACCACCATCGGGCGTGTGCTGGAGGGCGGCGCCAGTGTCTGCCGGCAGGCCGGCATTCCAGTGGCTGGCGGCCACACGATCGACTCGGTGGAAGCCATCTACGGTCTGGTGGCGCTGGGCTTGGTGCACCCGGACCGCATCAAGCGCAATGCCGATGCTCGTCCCGGCGATGTGCTGGTGCTCGGCAAGCCGGTTGGGGTGGGCGTGATGTCAGCGGCCCTGAAGAAGGGCCTGCTGGATGCCGCGGGCTACGGCCTGATGATCGACACCACGACGCGGCTCAACACCCCGGGCCCGGACCTGGCGGCCCTGGAGGGTGTGCATGCACTGACGGATGTGACCGGCTTCGGCCTGGCTGGGCACGCGCTGGAGCTGGCCCGGGGGGCGCGCTGCGACGTGGCGATTGATTGGCGCGCCGTTCCACTGCTGGACGGCGTTCAAGCCTTGGCTGAGCAAGGCCTGATCACGGGCGCGTCCGGGCGCAACTGGGCCGGCTACGGCACACAGGTGACGTTGCCCGGCGATTTCAGCGAGGTGGACCGCGCCCTGCTCACCGACCCGCAAACCAGTGGTGGTTTGCTGGTGTCGTGCGATGCAGCGTCGGTGGATGCCGTGCTGGCGGTGTTCCAGCGGCACGGCTTCGGCAACGCGGCGGTCGTGGGCGAAGTGCTCGCCTGCCAGGACGCTGCGCCGCGCCTGCGCGTGGTCTGAGCGTGGCTCGAGGCTGCCGCAGCGGCCTCAAGTCGACATCAGAAGCGGCGGGGAGCCGGACCGGCCGGACCGCGACGCTCGATGTGACGGAAGGTGATGCGACCCTTCGTCAGATCGTAGGGCGACAGCTCCAGCGACACCGCATCACCCGCGAGGATGCGGATGTGGTGCTTCTTCATCTTGCCCGACGTGTAGGCGACGAGCTGGTGACCGTTTTCCAGCGTGACGCGGAAACGCGAGTCAGGCAGGACTTCGTCGACCTTGCCGTTCATTTCAATCAGTTCTTCCTTGGCCATGTGTGCTCCGGTGCGAATGTGGATATTGGGGTGGGTCAGTGGGCAGCGTCAATCCAACGCAGCCCTTCTTGTGTCGCATAGCGATCAGCCGCGGCGGCCGAACGGAACGATGGCGTGAAGCGCATCACCCGGTCGGTGGTGTTGGTGCCGCGACCCGAACGGATCGACACGCCAGCGCTGAAGCAGCCATCGGGCAGCGACCGCGTCAGCGGGGAAACTTGATACTTGCCCACTTGCATGTGGGTTATTTTCTTCTTCTGGTTCATTTTCTCTCAAGGGCGGCGTTGCCTTTTAGCTGAAACGCTCACCCGCAATCTCTGGTTCGTCAGTGCCGTCGGTAACTCAACAGGCGGCCGCGATAGGCGGCCCGCTCGTCGGTGGCGGCGTCCTGCAGGATGCTTTCCTGCAGCGCATAGCCCATGTCACTCATGTGCCTGTGAAACGGCGCACGGTTGCCACGGTTCGGGTCGACGATCAGCACCTCGCCCACCGGGGTGGCATGACGTTCGATGTAGTGCGCCAGCACCCCACCCTCGTCACGCTCATAAAGCACGTCGCTGCCGATGATGAGGTCAAAGCGACCGTGCACCTTCGGGCCCGGCAACGGCGTTTCGCCGGGCAATGGATCGGGGTCTTCACTGCGCAGCCAGTCACCATGGCAATACGGCAGTTCGATCAGATCATTCAGCAACAGGTTGTCTCGCAGGAACAGGCCCGCCAGCGGATGGCAATCGCTGGCAGTCACGTCACTGCCCCGCCGATGGCACACCAGGCTCGCCAGGGCGAGGCCGCAGCCGATTTCCAGGATGCGTTCTCCGTCCACCATTTCACGCCGGGCCATGGCATCGGCCAGCTGCAGGCCGGATGGCCACACCTGGCCAAACAGCGGCCAGAAAGCTGACGAGATGCCCAACGCCTCGGCATGGCCAAGTGGGTCGGAGAATTGCTGGTTGTTCAGCAGAGACTGTATGTTCAGGGCGTTGGCACCCTGAAAATTGATGTGCTCACTCTTGAGCAGATAACCGGGCATGGCCGGGATTCCTCGCGTCCGGACTGCGTGCTGACACGAAAGCCCCATGATTCGGCGCTGTGCTGCGCGGCGATGTTCAAGGGGCAACGGCCGCCCTTGGTGAGAACAAGGGCCAGCGCGACCAAAAGGCCAACACGCGAGGCAGAACGAGAACGCCACTCATCGTTTGGCCCCGAAGACCCCGGCACGTGAACGCAGGGTGTGGGCCAGCTGCTGTCAGCGGCGCAAGGCGGATTGTATCTGATGCCGGGAATCTCCACACGGACGTTGGAAAAGCCTGTGGAGAACTGGTGCGCGCGGGCTGCAAGTGCCTGATTTCAAAGGGTGTTTTACAGGCTGCCGCAAAACAGGGCAGGGCGAATGGCGCGGCCCTCGAAAGCTCCACACCAGCGCTGGACAAGCTTGTGGACAACACGGGGGGCAGTGCGGCAAGTGCCTGATTCACATGGGATTTTGTTCCTGTGCCTCGGAATCAGGCAGCGTCGCCAAGCTCTGCTGCAATGTCGAGCAGTTGCTCCGGCGTCGGCTTGTCCCACTGATCGCCCAGCGTGCCTTGGGCGTAGTAGCGCACCATCTCCTGCATCACGATCGGGTGCGTCCAGCCACTGGTCTGCAAGCGCTTGCGGATCGACGGGTGCATCTGGCGTGCCTCCATGTCGAGCAGCAGGTCGTCACTGAGGGCCTGCTGCACCTCGGGCGAGAGGCGGTGGATGTCGGCCACCACCTGGTCACGCCTGCGGCGAATCCACTCCTCGGCCCAGCGGGTCTGCCGCCGGCTCTGGATTTCGCGGCTTTCCGGGCTGCGCGGGTCGGCCTTGGCTTCGCGCTCGGCCACGCGGGCATTGGCGCGCTCGAGCTCACCGGGCATCAGGCTGCGCAGGTAGCGGTACGGATCACGCAGCGGGGCAGGGAAGGCGGATGCCGCGCGGGTTGCCAGCAGCTGCAGGCCGGACTTCAGGGCGTCCACACCAAACTCCGCCTGCAACTCCTCGGCCTTGTCGGCGTCGATACCCAGGCGCTGCGCCTCGACCACCTGGCTGAGATCAACCGCCTCGGGGGCTTGGGCCAGAGCCAGCGACGACTGCTTCTTCGGGCGGATGAGGAACTGGATTTCCGCGATGAAGCGGCCTTCCTTGTGCTCGACCAGCTCGATGTCCAGGTCGGTAATGGCACTGACCTCGGCGATGGCCGGCTTCAGCGTGTCGCGCTTGAAGATGCGGTACTCCAGCTTGGCGGTGCGCTCGGTTTCCGGCTGACCGCTCAGCACCGGGCGCCACCAGCGCCAATGCTGCCGCGCCGTGCGGCCAACGTCCTTGTAGCGGGTACAGATTTCGTAGAGGGCGATGCCGGCGTGCGAACGCAACTGGCTGATCACCTCCAGCTTCAGGCGCGCGAACACCGTGGGCTCAAGCAGCTCCTGCTTCAAATTCACGGCGTACGACCACTCGACCCAGACTTGCCCGCGCTCCTTGGTGAGCTTCGCATGGGCCAGCAGGCCGGACACGTTCCAGGCCGCACCTTCACCGGTGGTGGGCGATTGCCACTCCACCGTGGTGGAAACCATGGCGCGCAGGTGCTTCTTGATCAGGGCATGGTCGTTGGAGTCGAAGTCGACCCCGCGCACGACACGCTCCAGCGGGGCACGGAACACCTCGCGCTCAAGCCCTTGCTCCTGCGCCTCGTAGAGCAGCACGTTGTAGCTCTTGCGCCCGAGCGAGGTGATGCGGGCCGATTTCGGCACGATCGCCAGCGTGTTCACCGGCTTGCGCAGAGGCTGGGAGACTTCGAGCGGCTCAGCCCAGGAAGAAGGCGCCGCTTGAGGTGCAAGTGGTGTTGCACGTGGGCGAGTCACTCTCTTGGCGCGCTTGACAGGCACCGGGGCGGCCTCAACAGGGCCCTCAGGTGCATCGACAAGATCACTTGAGAGCTCAAGTGCAGCGGAATCGGCAGTTTCAGGGCGCAGGTCGGCCCTCAAGTCGATTTCAGCGGCATGAAAGGGCGAGGGCAGGGTGGGGCGACGAGCCATGGGCGGATCGTACCTGATGCGTGAGGAGCGCATTCACATGACGAATACGGGGGTGTAGCCCGTGAAAGGGAACAGTGATTCAGGTGAGTCGGCCGATGAATCACGCATTGCCCGCAAATTCGTCAAGCGAGGGCATTGTGTCAAGGCCGGCGCGAGGATTCCTGAAAACTCTCACTTGAGCAGCCTGCGGGGAGGCCAAGGGGCTGTCGCTTGGGGCCAACGGGGTGATGGCCACTCGCCCGAAAACTCTCACCTCAAGCCCTTCGAATGCCGGAAAGTGGTCGCAAGGCCTGGATCCCGAAAAGTCTCCAGGTTGTTGCATTGAAGTCCGCAGCCCTCAACTTTGAGTCGCCGGAAGTTTCCTGAAAAGTCTCACATGAACACCTGCAGGGCCGCTGGGAGTTCAAGAAGACACTGAATTGCTCAGAACAACGCCAACACGACAGCGGGTCGCGTCGGGCTTTGTGAGGGGCAGGCAAAGCGCCCCCGAAAATCCTCACCTGAGCGTGCCCACAATCAACGGATCAGGCACCGAGGCGCGATTCGGCCATGGCCCCGTATCCCTGCACCCTCGTTCCTGTAAAAGCTCCGCGGCATCCCGCCAATCTGCATCGAACATCCTGAAAAGCCGCCAAGCCGTCCTGTATCCACTCACCTGGAATGCCCTAAGTGTTTGATTTATAACGACAAATTGGCACCTAAACGTATTGAAGGCTTTTGATGTATTGAATTGATTAAACCCGTGGGTTCCTTCCCGGAAAAGAACACCTCGAGATCACAATGCGCCTAGCTGGTGAAGTCGCGGAGGAATTCTTTCCAACGCTCGGTTCTGTTGACACAATAGAGGGTGTTGAACGGTTCAACGTCAAGTTGGCGTTGACTGCCGAACCAGGAGATTCACGTTGGACAGACTATCCGTCAAAGCGCCCAAATCCATATCGCTCGCAGACATTGCTGAGCAAGCGGAACGGGCTGTGGCCATGATGGGCCAGATTCGCGCCGCCATGTTGGCGCCCACCGCACGCAAAGTACCGCCGCTTTTCAACCTCAGCCAGCTCGCTGCGCTGTGCGGCATTGAAAAGGGCTCTCTCAGCCATCGTCTTGGCAAAGGGGATTTGCCTGTTGGACGACTCAACGAGGCGGGAAGCCGCCGCGAGTTCAACCTGGAAGAAGCGCGAATCTGGATCCGTGAATACCGCAAGGAATACCTGCGGCCAGCGGGCGCCGAAGCGGTCACGATCAGCATTGGCAACTTCAAGGGTGGCGTCAGCAAAACCACGACGGCTGTGACGCTGGCGCAAGGCCTGTCTTTGCTGGGGCACCGCGTGCTGGTCATCGACACTGACCCGCAGGGTTCCCTCACTACCTTATTCGGCATCTTGCCGGACACGGAGGTCGATGAAGAGGACACCATCTTGCCGCTGGCGATGGGCACCGAGACGTCGATCCGTTATGCGATTCGACCGTCGTACTGGAACGGCATTGACCTGGTTGCGGCTGCGCCTGTGCTGTTCGGCGCAGAGTTCGCCTTGCCCGCCCGCCAAACTCAGGAGCCGGGCTTCGAGTTCTGGCGTGTGCTGGATCTGGGCATCGACGACGTGCGCGATGAGTACGACGTGATCGTGATCGATACACCGCCGGCCTTGTCGTACACGACCATCAATGCCTTCATGGCGTCGAACGGCATCATCATGCCGCTGCCGCCCAATGCGCTCGACTTTGCGTCGGCGTCGCAGTTCTGGAGTTTGTTCTCCGACCTGACCGCCGAGCTGCTGACCAAGCGCGGCTTGACCAAGGACTTCGACTTCATCCATGTGCTGCTGGCTCGGGTGGACAGCACCGATGCCGCCAGCAACATCGTGCGCCAGTGGATTGGCCAGACCTACGCCGAGAAGGTCTTGCCGGTTGAAATTCCGAAGACAGCAGTGACGGGTGTCACGGCTGCCGAATTCGGCACCGTGTACGACGTCGCTCGCTACGACGGCTCTGCCCGTACGTTCAAGCGCGCCCGCGATGCCTACGACTCTTTCGTCGGGCACATTGAGGGTTCGATCCGTGCGGTCTGGTCGAAACAAGTGGACGCCCTGGCGGCGTCGCGGGCGCCGGTGTTGAACGGTTCAACGCCGGCGGGGGAGGGCGCCCAAGGCGGCGCAAATCCGAGGACGGGAGCTAAGCGATGAGCAAAAAGTTGGCTGCCAAGGCCGGGTTGATCATGGGCCTGCCTTTGCC
The DNA here is from genome assembly GCA_002255925.1 of Burkholderiales bacterium PBB6. Classification (GTDB taxonomy): domain Bacteria; phylum Pseudomonadota; class Gammaproteobacteria; order Burkholderiales; family Burkholderiaceae_C; genus Ideonella; species Ideonella margarita. The sequence continues at coordinate 225,432 of NKIH01000005.1, forward strand.
GGTGGCGGGTGCAACGCCTGCGCCTGCTGTTCGCCCCGATGTAGACGCAAACGCGGGTCGGCCGAAAACCGCGCCGGGTTCGATGCTGCAGTTCATGTCGAGCCAATCCGCCGCCATCAAGGAGGCGGATGACCTTCGTGAGCGCCTCAAGGATTTCGACGGTGCGGCGCCCGTGCGCCTGCTTGATCCGAAGCTGATCCGTCCTTCGCGGTGGGCCAACCGCCACGAAGACTCGTTCAGCAGCCCGGAGTTTGATGAGCTGAAGAACGAGATCGACAGCGCCGGCGGCAACGTGCAACCGATCCGGGTTCGGCCTGTGTTGAACGGTTCAACGCCGGCGGGGCAGGGCGGGGCGATGTACGAGGTGGTGTTCGGCCACCGCCGGCACCGCGCGTGTCTGGACCTCGGCATTGAGGTGCGCACGCTGATCGAAGATGCCTCTGACCAGGAGCTGTTCGAGGCGATGGAGCGCGAGAACCGCGGCCGCAAGAACCTGAGTGCCTGGGAACAGGGCTGCATGTACCGCAAGGCGTTGGACGAGGGCCTGTACCCCTCGCTGCGCAAGCTGGCTGAGGGCGTCAAGGTGGACGTTTCTCTGGTGTCCAAGAGCGTGGCGCTGGCCCGTCTTCCTGACGCGGTGGTGGCGGCTTTCCCTTCGCCGCTGGACATCCAGTTCCGCTGGGCGCAGCCGCTGGGTGAGGCCTTGCAGAAGGATCCGGACGGCACGTTGAGCCGGGCTCGAGGCCTGAAGGATCAAGCCGCGGTGATGTCCGCAGCGCAAGTGTTCGAGGCCTTGGTCAACCCGAAACAGTCGGCGTTGAACGGTTCAACGTCACGGGTGACGACGTTGGGGAAGAGTGCCAAGAAGGGCGCCACCGTGACGGCAGATGCCAAGGGCGGTGTGCAGATCAAATTCGCGCCGGGCGTGGTTCTAGAAGCTCGCCGGCAAGACTTGATCAAGCTCATCGAGGGCTTCCTCGCGCTCTGAGCTGACGACAGCGAGTTCAAAAAAACGAAGGGGGAGGGCGCTGAGCCTTCCCCCTTTTTTTCGTTCTGAAGGCTGTCACTGCGCGATTGGCGCATCGCGCTGCAGCCCAAAACTGCCGAGTCAATCGCCCTGGCCCCGCCCCGTTGGAGGGCTTTCGAGGCTCGGATCGACCACGCCAAACACCTGATCCATCTCGGCCTGCAGACGTTCCAATTGCGCCTTCGCGTAGCGCATGGTGGTGCGTGGGTCGGCATGGCCGAGCTGACGCTGAACGACTTCGAGCGGGGCTTTCCGCTCCAGTGCACGGGTGCCAAACGTGTGCCGCAACCAGTGCGGCGAGGCACGCAGGGCATCCTCCAGATCGGCCTTGTCGAGGGCGCTGGCCAGCAAGGCTTGCCGCATCCAGCGCTTCATCGTCTGGTACAGCGCCTGGTAGCCGATGGACTCGGTTGGCTCCTGGGTGCTGGCCAGCAAGGGCAGGGCGGTGTCGGCTTGCCCGAGTGCCGGCAGGCCGCGTGCCTGCAGGTAGGTGGCCAAGGCTTGCTCGGCCTGGCCGGGCACCGCGATGACGCGGTTGCGTGAGCCCTTGCCCTGAACCTGCAGCGCCAGCCGACCCTTGTGGCGGCGGAAATGCCCGAGTCGTGCGTTCAGCAACTCGGCCGCACGCAGGCCGGTGGCTTCCACGAAGGTGAGCAGAAAGCGGATGCGGGCCAGCGATGCGGTGTTCGGCTGGCGCGCCAGAAAGTCGTGAATGGCGCTCCACACTTCCGGCGTGAAAGCGCGTGAGTCGAGCTCATTGCGCGTTGCATCGTCGCCGGTCCGGCGGTTCACCAGCATCCACGGATTGCGCAGCGACAGCCAGCCCACGTCCACCATCCACGCGAAAAAGCTGCCCAGCACCACCACGGCCTGCCGACGGCTGGCCAGGCTCAGAGGCCCGCGAAAGGGCGCCCAGCCCTGCGCGAGCACATGCGCACGTTGGCGCGAGGACCACGTCGGCGGCACATGTTCAAGGAAGGCCATGTAGGCCAGGCAGTCCTCCACCTGCGTATCGCGAAAGCCTTTGCCGCGCTCCTGGTTCAGCCAGATGAGCATGCGGCGGGCCTCGCGGCGGTAGCTCGTGGCGGTGGGCAGTGCGCCGGCGCGGGCCGCAACCCACGCCTCGATGATTTCGACATCGTCGCGCGCGCTGGTCATCAGCGGTTGGCTGATGGCCGAGTTTTGGTCTGTGGCGGTGCTGTTGGCCAGTGCTGAAAAATGAGGCAAAACCTCAAAATCGCCGGAAAGGGCCTTCAAAGGCCCGTCAGGCGATTTTTCGACCTCACCTTGCCAACCCCCTTGGCTAGCGCCTGATCGGCCGTCTGGCGCGGTTCTGGCGCCTCTGTTTTCAGGGGGCTGCGGGGCCGGAAAGTGGCCTTGCGGACGCGCAAGCGCTGGCGCCGGAGGGTAGGGCAGGGGTGAGCTGCCCTGCCCGCCTGGCAGGGCAGGGTGGCCGTCTGCGATTGACGCGCTCGGCAACAAAAAGCGTGCGGCCGCGGCCGGGGCTTGCGCGGGCAGCAGCGTGTGGAGGTAGCTGCAGATCCGCTGGGCCTTGGTCTGGCCGATGGCTGGCAAGCCGCGCCACCAGTGGCCACCGGCGGCGATGCGATCCAGCAAATCACTCAGCAGCAGCAGGCCGGCGTCTTGAAGCCGTTGGGCCGTGACGGGGTCGAACCATCCGTTGATCGGGTCGGTGGGCTGCGGTGTTTCCGCGGCGGCTTGCTCCAGTGCCTTGAGCAGCGCGAGCTGGCGTTCGCGCAGGCGCTGCCGGCGCTCGGCGCGGCGGTCGGCCGGATAGGCCTCTGCGTACATCTCCTGGACTTCGGCTTCGCCCCAGTCGTCCAGATCGCGCTCAGCGATGAAGTCGTCCAGGGATGGGCGTGGCCCGGTGCTGGTCAGGCGGATGTTCAGGCCAACGAGACGCCAGGCGCGGTCGCCTCGTCGGCGAGCCAGGTTGCGCAGCTCATCGACCACCGCGCGGTGTGCGGTGATGGCCTGGTGGCCGTGGTCGATGCCGAGATAACGCTCAGCAGACTCCAGCAACGGCAAGCCTTCGGCCACGGCACGGAGGTGCGCGAAGTGGTGAACGCCGATCCGGCGCGCGCCGGCCATGCGGTAAGTGCTTGATTTTGCTGTGATCAGCGGCATGTCGAACTTCAGTCTGTGTTTTGACGCGCAAATTTGATTATTAGATTATTACACTTATCTAATAAATAAAGCAGACCGGGCAGGGCAGTGGGGTCAGTTTTGGGCGCGGCGCCACCGGTGGTGGCCGCCAAAGTGCCGAGTTCAAGCCCGGCTGGCGGGCATTGAACGGTTCAACAGGCGCGGGCCTCAGCCGAGCGGCGCTTGCTTGCGCCAGCGGCCCGGTGTCTGGCCGGTCCAGCGCGAAAACGCCCTGGTGAAAGCGGCCTGGTCGGCATAACCCAGTCGAATCGCGACTTCTGCTGTGCTGAGCGTTGGATCACGCAGCCAGATCAAGGCTTGGGCGCATCTGCTTCGGTCGAGTTCGGTCTGAAACTGCGCTCCGCCCTTGGCCAGCTGACGCTGCAGGGTTCGCACGGAGCAGCCCATGCGCGTGGCGGCCTCACCCAGGGTCCCTTCGCCAGACTTCACCATGTCGGTGAGCGCGTCCTTCAACTTCGCCATCCAAGGATCACGTGGCGGCAGTCGCACGAGCTGACTTTGCGCCTGCCCTTCCAGCAGTTTCAGCAGTACCGGGTCTGGCTGCCGGAGTGGCATGTCCAGCACGGCCGCAGCGAGGTGAACCTCGGTTTGGTGCGCGCCGAACTGAACGTCGCAGCCGAAAAACGAGGTGTACGGGGCGGTGTCTGCTGGCTGAGGGTTGATGAAACTCACTTTTGTCGCCGAGACGGTGGCGTCTCCGGTGATGCCGCGCACGGTGCTCATCAGGATCGCCAAGGCGCACTCGTCAACCAGTTGCCCGGGGCGTCCGTGCTCGTCTCCCCAGCGGAGTTCAACGCCATGTTGGTTGGTGCTCACCTTGACCGGGTTCACGTCATAAGACAGGCGCTCGAACTCTTGCCAGCGCATCAGCGCTTCGCCGACGGTGCTGCAGCTCAAGGCCACATAGCCCATCAAGCCCAGATCCTGGATGTTGACCAACTCGCCCACTCGCAGGCCGAAGGCCGGAATGCCCGCGGCGGTTTGGCCGGCCGCAAGGCAAGCGGCCCACTGCCGAACTGGAAGCTGCGGCTGTCCCGCATCCACCTGGGCCGGCGTTGCGTCCGGCTGCGGATCTCCGCCGGGCAGACTGCCGGCGCTGAGCCCGTGACGAACGAGGCAGCGTTCCAGCAACTGGAGGTAGCTCAGCGGGACGTGACCTTGCATGGCGTGAATTATCAAATTCGAGGCATGCCTGCATCAATCGTGAATGTCCCTTGGTCCTTAAGATGGTTTGCGCTCAATAGAAGCACAACAACAGACGGAGACAAACATGCACGACTGGATTGCCGCATTCACCGGGCTGCTGCCAGCCTGGCTGGCGGCCAACCTTGAATGGAAACAGGTGGTGCTGATTGCCATGACGCCCATCTTCCTGCTGGCCTTCGGCGCGGAGTGGCGGGTCATGGCTCAGCGAGGTCGTGCCCAGAGTTTCAGCTTGCCCGACATCATGGCAAACCTGAACCTTGGCCTCGCCTACCAGGTGTTCGAGTTGATCGCCTACACCCTGGTCACGGCCAGCCTGGTGGGTTGGTTCTGGCAGCACCGTTTGTTCGACATGCCGATCACCGTCTGGACGGTGCCGCTGCTCTTCGTCTTCATGGAGTTCTGCTACTACTGGTTCCACCGGGCCAGCCACCGCATCCGCTGGTTCTGGGCAGCCCATGTGGTGCATCACTCGGAAGAGCGCATGAACATGACGACGGCCATGCGGCAGAGCCTGCTCTACTCAGTCACCGGGTGGTGGCTGTTTTTCATGCCGATGGTGCTGCTGGGTGTGCCGCCGGAGGTGGTCTTCGTGCTCTACGCCTGCGACCTCACCTGGCAGTTTTTCATCCACACCGAAAGCATCGGAAAACTGCCGGCCTGGATGGAGTACTGGTTGAACACGCCGTCGAACCACCGCGTGCACCACGCCCGGAATCCGGAGTACATCGACCGCAACTACGGCGGTGTGCTGATCATCTTTGATCGCTGGTTTGGCACCTACGCCGAAGAATCAGCGCCGGTCGATTACGGCATCGTTCGCCAGGTGCGCAGCCGCAACCTGCTGGTCTTGAACTTTCACGAGTTCATCGACATGTGGCGTGACGTGGCCAGGCCCGGTCCGATATGGCTTCGGCTGCAGCATCTCTGGCGCGCGCCCGAGTGGGTGCGCCCAGATCCGTCGACCGATGTGGCGCCGGCTTCGCGAGCAAAAAGCCAGACTCGCTGATCAGGCGGGGGCTGGCGGATTGGCCAAACCGTCTGCCGGCCAGTTCAGCAATTCGGCCAGGCGGCGGGCGACCCACACGCCTTCGTCGGGCGTCAGGCCGGAGCCTTCCTGGCTGAGTCCGAGCACGATGCGTTGCAAGACGTCGTCTTCGGTCAGGCCATCATCGTGCAGCAGTGCCTGGGCGCTGGCCTGCAAATGGTTGGCGAGGTCTTCGCACAAATCGTAGCGCTGGCGAACTTCGGCCGCAGGTTTGAGCAAGCGTTGCCGGGCGCCCGTCCAGATGGCAAGAAAACTGTCGGGCAATGGGGTCAGCTGATCATCAAACATCGGGGTACTGCATTTGGGGTGGTTCGGGCGGCAAGGCCTCCCGACAAATCTGGCTGACTGGGGTTTGAGCGTTCAGACCGGCACCGGGCCGTTGCCGCTGTCGAGCTGCCGCTTGATGGCATCGATCGAGAACGCAGTGCGCAGACCCAGCCACTTCATCAAGGTTGCATTGTCGATGCCTTGATCGATCTGGCGCACCGCATAGGTATTTCGCAGGGTCTGCGGGCCGAGCTGGTCTTGCGCCATGCCCGCCGCTTCCATCGCCGGGCGGATGATTTCGTACAACTCGGACGTGCTGATGGCATGGGGCATGGGCTCGCCGCCATCCACCTCCACGGTTGGTGATCGCTTGCGTGCGACAAACAAGACATTCCCGCCAACGTGCAGCTGGGCGCGTGTCTGTGACCAGGCTTCCAGAATGGGCTGACTCCAGCCTGGCAGCGGCAGTTGTCGGCTGGTCACCGGTGAAGGTGTGCGGATGTGCAGCATCGGATGCTTGCCGCTTGTCACCAGGTCGTTGGTGGTCAGTCGCAATGACTCTTCCACCGTGATGCCGCAGGCCAGATAGATACAGCGCAAAGCTGCGTCGCGTTGGTCACACCAGCCCGGGCGCGGCTGTTGATTGACCCACTGGATGTAGCTTTGCGATTGCTCGACGCTCAGGAACCGCGGCGCATTTCGCACCGTGCCGCCCTGCTTCAAGCGTTGTTGAACGGCTTCGATGGGTGACGCGGCCATCAGCCCGGCTTGGGCCAGATGGTTGAACAGCATGGTGAGCGTGCCGATGTAGCGTCGCACCGTGCCGGCGGATGCCGGCTGACCACCCCGGCCGCGGAGACTTTTCAGGAAAGCTTCGACGTCAGCCGGACGGGCATCAACCAGATGTCGCTCTCTTTCCTCGTAAAGCCAATCTGCGGCGGTGCCGATCATCGCGCTGTATTGGGCGACGGAATGCGGGGCGTAACTGACCTGGCTGTCGGTGGTCAGCCACCTGCGAGCGGCTTCGCGAGGGTCGAGGGACCACAGCAGTTGTGGCGTGGAATCTTGAGACATACGCCAATATACCGGATATACGCCGTTCCGCTTTTTTTCAAGAAGAACGTTGTGCCAGACGCCATAGAACAATATGGCGTATATCCACACAAATTAGTACTATCCATACCAGGCAACTCCTTGGCGTATATCCATAACTACGGAGGCAGAAGATCTGCCGCCACCTCAGCGCTCAAAACCTCAACTCGAACCGCAGGTCCTGCCAGCTGAGCACCACCGAACGGATGCGAATCGCCTCCACCTCCACCCCGGGCATCGGCGACTCGCCTTCGCGCCATACCTGGTCATTGACGATCACCATGCGACTACTCGCCTGCTCCGAATACATACCGCCACTGACCAGCAATTTCGGCATGTGAACGCGACGACTGGCAGGAATCTGATCGAACGGAATGACCTTCGCGGGTGCTGCCATGCCCGGCGGCATGAACTCCGCCTCCATGCGCATGTTGCTGCCACGCGCACCGCCCTCTGCCACAGCCACCTTCTTCACAGGCGGCGTCTCAACATCAACCGCCTTGGCAGGCTTGGGCAGTGCAGAAACCGACAACGGTGGTTCAGCAGGCGCGGCAACAGCCACGGCAGATGCCAAAGCGACATCGGGTAGCGCAGCCGCAACCTGAACACGAGGCGAAACATCAGCACTACTCGCCGACACCGCTGACGCAGCAACCAAGCCATCAGCGGCGACAGGTACAGCCGTCTTGTTGATCGCATCGCGCGACTGGTTCATCTGCCAGACAAACAGCCCCACCGCGCACAGGGCCGCGATGCCACCCACAGCCGCCCCCACCCGTGCAAGCGGAAAGGCCCGCGCAGGCGCCATGCCAGTCAACGCGGCGGTCGGGGTGTGAACCCCTGGAACCTGGCCACGAGCGCGCTCTTCCTCGGCCCGCTTCAACGCATCAAGAATGAAAGACATCGGTCACTTTCCCCGCTGCAAACGCGGCTCCGCCAGGCCCGTGGCCCGGTGCAGAAGCATGAAACTGGTCGGGCCGCCCACGCCGTCCGGCGTCAGGCCCTGGCGCACCTGGAACGCGGACAGGCGAAGCATCAAGGCGTCATCCACCTCTGTGACGGGCTTTGCCGCAACCCGCCCTTCCACCTGTGCCAGCAGCCTCGACAAACTCACCACGGCATCGCCCTGGCTGCCCTTGGTCAACAGCCCCTGATAGCCCGCAGGTTGGCGCCAGATCGTGACCAGATCACCACGCCAAACGCTGGACAACGCAGCGACCGACATCGACACCTCGCCACTCTGAAAGCGCATCGTTGCGGTGTCGTCGTTCAAGCCAGTCAACAAGGCCCAGCCCTGTTTGCCCTGAAGGGTCAGTTGCATCGCCACCGGACGATCCAGTTGCCTGATCAGACCCAGGTTGGTCTTTGCACGGAAGCATCCCAACTGCTGTCTGGTCAGCTGCGAACAGGCATCGCCACCCGCATTCAAGCGGCCATCCCACATTGGCGCCAAGGCCCGCCAGGCGGCGGCCTCCTCCGCCCAGAGAACCAGACCAGGAGGTACCGCATCACTGGCAGACGCGTTGCTGATGGCGCCGTCAGCCTTGGCCGCGGTCGAGGCGGAAGCTGCGGCCTCTGCCGACGATGCCGCAGCCACCGAAACAGGCGCAGCAGCAACCAGCGGCGCCACCTTCGCAGCCTCAATGGGCGCACTCGCCACCAGCCCATCCTGGCCCGGCACCGCAACAGTCGTCGGAGCCTTCGGCACCGCTGGCGATGCCCCCCCCGGCGCAGCCGCGACCGCTGGCGCCGCAGGCTGCCGGTCCCACCACTGAATCGCGCCTCGCAACCCAGCCATCAACGCCACGGCACCCACGGTAGCGCCCAGCCACATCCAGCCAGAAGACCACGCCACGGAGGGCGCCGCCGGTGTGCGGTCGGCCGCTTCACCAAACACTTCGGTGGCCGCCTGGTTCAACAGCCGAACGTTGACCTGCTTCTGCGCGGCCGCATAGGCGCCCAGCAATGCGCGGTCACACAACAGATTGATCCGGCGCGGCACCCCGCGGGTCAGCACATGGACCCGCTGGGCCACCGCAGCGCTGAACGGTGAAGGACCAACCCCGCCGGCCACCTGCCAGCGGTGCTGGATGTAGTGCACCGTTTCCGCAGCCGTCAGCGCAGACAGATGAAAACGGGCAATCACCCGCTGGGCCAGCTGTTCCATCGACCGCTGGCCCAGCATCGTGCGCAGCTCAGGCTGCCCGATCAGGATGATCTGCAGAAGCTTGCGCTCGGTCGTCTCGAGGTTGGTCAGCAATCGCAACTGCTCCAGCACATCGAGCGACAGGTTCTGCGCCTCGTCAATGATCAGCAGGCAATGCTCACCGGCCGCATGCCTGGCCAGCAGGTAGCCGTTGAGCGCATCCACGTGGTCCTTGATGCTCGCCGCACCGGCTTCACGCGGCACCACAGCAACGCCGAACTCCTGATTGACGGAAGCCAGCAACTCTCCCACCGTCAACTTGGGGTTGAAGATGTAGGCCACGTGGCAATGCGGTGGCATCTGCTCCAGAAAACAGCGGCAGACGGTGGTCTTGCCAGCGCCGATCTCACCGGTCAGCAGCACGAAACCGCCGCCGCCATCCACGCCGTACAGCAGGTGGGCCAGGGCCTCGCGGTGGCGGTCGCTCATGTAGAGATACCGCGGGTCGGGAGCAATCGAGAACGGCGCCTGACTCAGGCCGAAATAGTCCGCATACATGGGCGCGGAGCATACCTGCGAACGGTGCGCTCATCGCCCAACGCTGCACTCTGGCCATCCCGCCCTGCGCTTCGTCGCCCGCTTGGTGCAAGCCGGCGGCGCAAGGCCCACAGTGCACCCACGCCGAACATCACGGCAACACCTCAGGAGCCCACCATGTCCTTCGTCTGCTTCACCCTGGCCTGGATCGTCCTGTGGGTGTTCTGCTGGCCGCTCGCGCTGACGGCGCTGATCCTGCTGCCGTTCATCTGGCTGCTCAGCTTGCCGTTCAGGCTGGTGGGCATCGTGGTTGACGCGGTGTTCAGCCTGATCAAGGCCATCCTGATGCTGCCCGCCCGACTGCTGCGCGGCTGACGCCCGGCCGATGCCGAGCCAGCTCAGGCGCTCCCGCGCCGCGGCAGTGTCAGTGGCCGGCCGCGGCCTGCTGCGCCATCACTGTTCCCATGCGCAGCGCGCCGCCAGGTTGCCAGGCCGGGTTGAAAGCCAACGGCCCCTTCGGGAACAGCATGACCACGGTCGAGCCCAGCAGGAAGCGGCCCATCTCGTCGCCTTGTTTCAGCGTCACTTCACCGGGCTGGTAGCGCCACTCCCGCAGCACACCCGGCCGCGGCGGGTTCACCTGGCCGTGCCACACCGTGGCCATGCTGCCCACGATGGTGGCGCCCACCAGCACCAGCACCATCGGCCCGTGCGCCGTGTCGAACACGCACACCACACGCTCGTTGCGCGCAAACAGGCCCGGCACGCCGCGTGCGGTCGTCGGGTTCACCGAGAACAAGTCACCCGGCACATGGATCATGCGGGTCAGGCTGCCAGCGCAGGGCATGTGGATGCGGTGATAGTCGCGCGGGCTCAGGTAGAGCGTCGCGAAATGGCCATCCTGAAACTGCGCGGCCAGGCTGCTGTCGCCGCCCACCAGCGCCGTCGTGCTGTAGCTGTGGCCCTTGGCCTGAAACACCTGGTCGCCAGCGATCGCGCCGAACTGGCTGATGGCGCCGTCCACCGGGCACACCCAGTCAGCCGCAGCCATCGGGCGCGCGCCAGGCTTCAAGGCCCGGGTGAAGAAATCGTTGAAGCTGGCGTAAGCCGCCACATCGGGCTGCGCCGCTTCCTGCATGTCCACGCCATAACGTGCCACGAACTTGGTGATCGCCCAGGTCGTCAAGGCGCCCGACTTGGACGAGGCAAAGGCCCCGGCCAGCGCGGTCAGCGCTTGCTTGGGCATCAGATATTGGGGCAACACGGCCAGACGGTCAGACACGGCAGCAGGTCCTGATTGGGGCAAACAACCGGTCAGTGTAGCCGCCGTGCCGTGAAAGAATATGAGCCAACCTCCCCAACGCCCGCAGACCGCCGTACGAAACGCCACCATGAAAAGAGCCGTGAAGATCGTCCTGGGCCTGCTGGCCGTCACCCTGACTGCGGCCGTCGCCGGCGGTGCCTGGTGGGTGCACAGCAAAGCGCCGGTGCGCGAAGGCCACTTGCAGCTGCAAGGTCTGTCAGCGGCCGTCGACGTGCGCTGGGACGAGCGTGGCGTGCCGCACCTGAAGGCCGCCAACGACGATGACCTGTACCGTGCGCTCGGCTACCTGCATGCGCAGGACCGTCTGTTCCAGATGGAGATGCTGCGCAGGCTGTCGCGCGGCGAACTGGCGGAGGTGCTCGGCCCCAAGTTGCTGCCCACCGACCGCCTGTTCCGCACCCTGGGCATTCGCCAACGTGCTGATGCCGTGGCCGCTGGCATGGACGTGAATTCACCCAGCGCCAAGGCGCTGCTGGCCTACCTGGACGGCGTGAACCAGTATCAAGACACCCGCCCCGCGCCGATGGAGTTCCAGATCCTGGGCATCCAGAAGCGCCCGTTCAAACCGGAAGACACCCTGAGTGTGGCCGGCTACCTGGCCTATTCCTTCGCCGTGGCCTTCCGCACCGAGCCAGTGCTGACGCGCGTGCGCGACGACCTCGGCGCGCCTTACCTCGACGTCTTCGACCTCGACTATCACCCCGACGGCGTGCTGGGCAGCCCCTCGGCCACCCAAGCGCTGAACGACGCCACCCACACCATGCTGGCCCAGTTGGCGCAAGTCAGCGCCGAGGCCTTGCCCTTGGCCGGGCTGCCGCAGTTCGAAGGCAGCAATGCCTGGGCGGTGTCGGGCCGCTTGACTGAAAGTGGCAAGCCGCTGCTGGCCGGTGACCCGCACATCAGCTTCGCCACGCCGGCGGTCTGGTGGGAAGCCCACCTGCAATCGCCGGGCTTCGAGCTGTATGGTCACTTCCAGGCCTTGAACCCCAGTGCCTTGCTCGGCCACAACCAGCAATTCGCCTGGAGCCTGACGATGTTCCAGAACGACGACGTCGACCTGATCGCCGAGAAGACCGATGCCGGCCACCCTGACCAGGTGCTGATCAAGGGCACCTGGCACCGCATGGCGACGCGCGAAGAGGTGATCCAGGTGAAAGGCGCCGAGCCTGTGCGCCTGACCCTGCGCAGCACACCCCACGGCCCCATCATCAATGAAGCATTGGGCACTGCGGCTGGTCAGACGCCCATCGCCCTCTGGTGGGCCTTCCTCGAAACGCCCAACCCGGTGTTGCAGGCCTTTCATGAGCTCAACCGCGCCGACACGCTGGAGAAGGCCCGCACGGCCTCGAGCCACATTCACGCACCCGGCTTGAACATCGTCTGGGCGAATGCCAAGGGCGACATCGGCTGGTGGGCCGCTGCCCTGATTCCTGAACGACCGGCCGGCGTGAACCCCGCCTTCATCCTTGATGGCAGCACCGCGCAAGCCGACAAGCTGGGCTTCCGCCCATTCGCCGACAACCCGCAGGAAGAAAACCCGCAGCGCGGCTACATCATCTCGGCCAACCACCAGCCCGCCACCGGCCAGCCCGTGGCCGGCTACTACAACCTGCCCGACCGGGCCCGCCGCCTGAACCAGCAACTCGCCGACAGCAACCGGCGCTGGAACACCACCAACAGCCGCGCACTGCAGCTCGATGACGGCACGGCGTATCACAGCCGCGTGCTGGCCAGCGTGGTGCCGGTGCTGAAACCGCAACTTGCGGCATCGCCCGAAGAATCCGCATTGCTCGACAAGCTGGCCGCCTGGGACGGCCGCTACGGCGTGAGCGCCACCGAGCCCGCGCTCTTCGCACAGTTGCTGTACGAGATCACCAAGGAAGCCATGGCCGACGAGCTGGGCACCGACAACTTCGCGCTGCTGCTGCGCACCCGCTCGCTGGACGACGCACTGCCGCGGCTGGTCAGCGACGCTGCCTCGCCGTGGTGGGACAAGCGCGGCACGCCCGCCAAGGAAGACCGCGCCGCCGGCCTGCTGGCGGCATGGAAGGCCACCCTCGCCCACCTGCGCACGCTGTATGGCCAAGACCCGGCCCAATGGACCTGGGGCCAGACCCACCAGGTCACCCACGCGCACCCACTGGGCCAGCAGAAGCCGCTCGACCGCATCTTCAACGTCGGCCCGTTCCCGGCACCGGGTGGCCGCGAAACGCCGAACAACTACAGCTACACGACCGGCCCGGCGCCGTGGTCCACCGTGTATGGCCCGTCCACCCGTCGCCTGATCGACCTGGCCGCTCCGGGCCAGAGCGTGGGCATCAACCCGGTCGGACAGAGCGGGGTGTGGGGCGACAAGCACTATGCCGATCAAGCGCCGCTGCACATGCGGGGCGACTACCAGCGCCAGTACCTCGATGAGGCCGATGTGGCGACCGCGACGCAATCCACCCTGGTGTTCCAGCCGGCAGCGGCGCGCTGAACTACAACAGTACGGCAGCAGCCCCCAAGAACGAAGCCCGCCTCGCCCCCCGAGGCGGGCGGTAGCTGGCGATACTGCGCGCCATGTTGTACCTGCTGTATCCACTGTTCCGGGGCGTCTCGCCCACACCGCGGCCGTTTGCCGGCCGCCCATGAAGATCTTCGTGCTCCACGCGCGTCACCTTGACGTGGCAGCCTGGCAAATCCAATACGCGCTCGGCCGGCGCCCCGACCTCACCCCCTACGGTTATCACCACGCGGCTGATGAGCACCACCAACTGGTGCACTCCAGGCGCAGCGGCCCGGCATGGCTGCGGCTGCTGGTAGACGGCCTCAGCCGTGCGTTGACCGGCCTCGATTTCTTTCATGTGCTGTGCAACCTGCCGCGCATCCTGAGAGAGCGTCCGGACATCATCTGGACCCACACGGAATACGAATGGATGCCCTGGCTGCAACTCAGCCGGTGGTTGCGCCTGCGCCGCATTCCCGTGATTGCCCAGTCGGTGTGGCTGGCTGACCGCTGGCCGACCTTGAACGAGCGCCAGCGCCAACGCGTGACTAGCCTGGCCGCCGACGCTGCCGCCTGCACCTTTCTCTCGCCGCTGAACGCCGCCTGGGCGCGCAGCGTCAACCTCAATCCGAAGGTGTGCTGGGTGCCCTTCGGCATCAGCACCGAGAGTTTCCAGCCCATCCCAAACAGCACTGAGCCCCCCCCGGCGGCCCCAACCAATGAGGCCGATGCACCGGCCATCCGGGTCTTGTCGGTCGGCTCGGACCGGCACCGCGACTGGGCCACGCTCGGCCAGGCCCTCGGCGGCAACAGCCGCTTCGAGCTGCGCGTGGCCAGCGACCAGGCCCTGGTGGACCTGAAAGCCCAAGGCGCCACGGTGGCAAAGGTCGATCTGGCGATGCTGCGACAGTGGTACGCCTGGGCCGATGTGGTGGCCGTGTCACTCGCACCGAACTGGCATGCCTCCGGCCTCACCACCGTGCTGGAGGCCTGTGCGATGGGCAAGCCCGTGGTCGTCACCGACACCGGCGGCCTGCGGGACTGCCTCGGGGCCGGCGCGCTCACCCTCGTGCCACCGAACGATGCCGCGGCGCTGCGTGACGCCGTCCTGCACCTGCATCAACACCCGGACGCCGCCGCGCTGCAGGTGGGTGTGGCCCGGGCGCGCGTGGCGCACCAGCAGCTCACCAGCCGAGGCTATGCACGGCGGCATCTGGCCTTGTCGAAACAACTGCTTGACCCGCTCAGGGTGCATGCCGACACCCGGCCCGCATCAACGACACTGGGCCACACCGCCCACACCGATTTCTGAGATCGCCATGCTCAACGACCTGCCCTCCGCGCTGCATCAAGCCACCAGCCTGACGCACGACGGTGTGCTGCTCCGGCCATTCGAAGATAGTGACGCCGAGGCCTTTGCCGAAGCCGCGCGAACCTCGGTCGACACGGTGGGCGCCTGGATGCCGTGGTGCGCGCCTGACTACACCGCCAACGACGCCGTGTTCTGGTTCGGCCTGTGCCGGCAGGGCTTGGTCAGTGGCACCGCCCACGACCTGGGTGTGTTTGATGCCCGCACCGGCGAGTTGCTGGGCGGCGCCGGCCTCAACCAGATCAACAGCCTGCACCGCATGGCCAACCTCGGCTACTGGGTGCGCAGCTCGAAGCAGCGCCTGGGCGTGGCACGCCGCTGCGTGGCGGCGTTGACGGCGCACGGGTTTCACACCCTGGGCTTGCAGCGCATCGAAATCGTGGTGGCGGTGGGCAACACCGCCAGCGCAGCCGTGGCCAGGCAGGCCGGTGCGCAGTGGGAATGCACGGCGCGCAACCGGCTCTGGCTGCATGGCGGGCCGGTTGCGGCCGACGTGTTTTCTCTCGTGCCGCCGATCAGGCCGGCAGCATGAAAAAAGGGCGAGACGCCTGATCAGCGCTCGCCCTTCGATTTCAGCTTCTCAAACGACCATCAGCGAGTGGCCGAGGGCCTTCGAGCTGCTTACTTGCCTTGACGATATTGCAGGTGCAGCGAGTCCATGCGCGCCACCTGGCCAGCAGTGAACGAGTTCATGCAGCTGTCGTCGGTGTAGTCCATGAAGTTGGTGATGGGGTCGAGGCCTGCCTTGGTGGTGCAGGAATCACGGCCCACCGGGCAACCGTAAGCGGCTGACTTCTCGGCCGGGGTGTCAGACACCGAGTCACCCGCGTTGGTGCAGGCGCCCTGGAAGGTGTGATACAGGCCGAGCCAATGGCCCACTTCGTGGGTGCCGGTGTCGCCTTCGTTGTACGGGGCCGACGAGCCGCCGGGCACGCTGGAGTTCAGCAGCACGACGCCATCCAGCTTCGGGCTGGCGGTGTAGTCCGACGGGAAAGTGGCCCAGCCCAGCAGGCCGCCGCCAGGGGCAGCGCTGTACAGGTTCAGGGCGCTGGCCGTGCCCTTGCGCAGGGCGGTCTTGGCAGCCGTTTCAGCCGACGAGCCCGGCGCCATCGTGTACCAGGTGGCGTTGGTCGTGCGGTCCACCGTTTGCAGCGCGAAGCGGAACGGCGTGCTGGCGTAGGCCGAGTTCAGCACCGCGATCTGGTCGTTGATCATGGCGGTGGTGATGTCGCCGTTGGCAACGCCCGTGCCCTTGTTGATCACGTGGAAGTACACCGGAATCGTCACGGTGCCAGCAGCGCGCTCAGCCTCCTGGCCCTTCATGCGACGGCCTTCGACGAAGGCGACCCGCTTGGCTTCGATCTTGTCGCGGGCTGCCTTTTCAGGGGCCACGGTGTAGCAGCGGTGGCTCAATACGTCGTCCTTGGCGGCATACGACGTTGCGGTGACCAGGCTCAGGGCGGCAAATGCCAGGGTGGTCAGGGCCAACTTCTTCATGTTCAGGAACTCCTCGATCGTGTGTTTGTAAACAGAGGTATCTGACAGTGGGTGGGATCAAAACCCCGCTCTTTTTGAGAGCAGGGTCACTCTACCCCCCACTTCACGACAGCCCACTAGGGGCTTCACTTGTGTCGTGAATGTGACAAACAGCACGAATCGTTCCAGATCTCCCCGTCATTGGTAACGATCTTCAAACACACCAGAAACCCCGGCATGCCGCACAGCCCAAATCCCTAGGCGGTGCGCTTGTGCAGCCCGGCCGCGGCCCACAGTGCGGGCAGGTCCATGTGGGCTTCGAGCGTATCGGCCAAGCGCTCCAGGCTCGCTTCACGCAAGGCAGCAAGGTCCACCGACTGGGCATGCCGCAGGCCGGCCCAGCGCAACAGTGCGGACTGCGCGGCTGGCTGGTCAAACAGGCCGTGCAGGTAGGTGCCCGCCACTTGCCCGTCCTCACTCACCGCACCATCCGGGAGCTCACCGCCCCCGGCTTGGTGCAGCAGCACGGCCGGCGTACCCAGCGCGGGCCCGGTGCTCACGCCCATGTGGATCTCGTAGCCACTCACCGCTGCATCCGGTGCACCGGCGAGCAGGCCCACGCCCAGCCGGCCCTGCACCTCACGCAGTTGCTTGTGCGGCTCCAGCGTGGTTTGCATTTCCAGCCAGCCGAGGCCCGCCATGCTGCCGCCGTCTTCCAGGCCGTGCGGGTCGTGCAGCGCCGTGCCCAGCATCTGGAAGCCGCCGCAGATGCCCAGCACCTTGCCGCCGTAACGCAGGTGGCGTTGCAGCGCCTTGTCATGGCCCTGCTCCCGCAGCCAGCGCAGGTCGGCCTGCACGTTCTTGCTGCCCGGCAGGATCACCAGATCAGCCTCAGGCAAGGGCTGACCCGGGCCGACGTATTGCAGGTCGACCTGCGGGTGCGCGCGCAGCGCGTCGAAGTCGGTGTGGTTGCTGATGCGCGGCAGCACCGGCACCACCACACGCAGGCGCTTGTCCACGTCATGCGGCAGGGGCTGCCAGGCGGCAATCGCGTCCTCGGCATCCAGATGCAGGCCGTGCAGGTAGGGCACCACGCCGAAGGTGGGTTTGGCGGTGCGGCTGGTCAGCCAGTCCACGCCGGGCATCAGCAGCGACACATCGCCGCGGAAGCGGTTGATGATGAAGCCGCGCACCAGCGCCTGCTCTTCCGGTGCCAGGCAATCCAGCGTGCCGGTCAGGTGGGCGAACACGCCGCCGCGGTCGATGTCGGCCACCACCACCACGGGCACCTGGTTGGGCAGGGCAAAACCCATGTTGGCGATGTCGCGGTCACGCAGATTGATTTCAGCGGGGCTGCCGGCGCCCTCCACCAGCACCACGTCGAACTCGCTGCGCAGGTGGTGCCAACTCTCTTGCACCGCCTCGAAGGCCACACGCTTGTAGTCATGGAACGCCCGCGCATCCATCTGATGGCGCGCCTGGCCGTGGATGATGATCTGAGCGCCGGTGTCGGAGCTGGGCTTGATCAGCACCGGGTTCATGTGCACCGTGGGCGCTACGCCAGCAGCCAGCGCCTGGAGCGCCTGGGCCCGGCCAATCTCGCCGCCGTCGGCCGTCACGGCGCTGTTCAGGGCCATGTTCTGCGGCTTGAACGGCGCCACCTTCACGCCCCGCCGTGCCAGCACGCGGCACAAGCCAGCCACCAGCGTGGTCTTGCCGGCGTCTGAGGTGGTGCCCTGCACCATCAAGGCGCCCTTCATGCTGCGCGCTCCGGTCGCTTGTGCCACTCGGCAATCAGGGCACGCAATTGCGGCAAGCCGCGGGTCACCAAAGTCGGGCCTGGCGCGAGGATGTCGGCGGACTTGATCTCACGCACGAAGCCGTCCCGCACCGCCGGCACCACTTCCCAGCCCGGACGGGCCGTGACCTGATCGGGCACGAAGCGGCGGCCACACCAGCTGCCAACGATGATGTCGGGCGCCCGCGCCACCACGTCCATCGGGTCGGCGACGATGCGTTGTTTGGCGCCGTGGTGAGCCGCCAGCTCCGGGAAAGCATCCTCGCCGCCCGCCAGCGCTACCAGCTCACTCACCCAACCCACACCGCTGATGAGCGGATCGTTCCACTCTTCGAACCAGATGCGGGGGCGACGGGTACCCCCGGGCAGTTCCATCAAGAACGGCGACGGCGCCATGGCGGCACTCAGCTGTGCGATCAGTTGCTCACCCGCCTCCACCCGGTCCACCAGCGCTGCCAGCGTCTGCACCATGCGCAGCATGCCGGCCAGCGTGCGGTGGTTGAAGACATGCACCTCCAGTCCGGCCCGCACCAGTTGCGCGGCCAGGTCAGCCTGCATGTCGGAAAAGGCCACCACCAGATCGGGCTGCACCGCCAGGATGCGCTCCAGCTGCGCGGTCGAATAGCCGCTGATCTTCGGCTTGTCGCGCCGCGCCTCCGGCGGGTAGACCGTGAAGCCCGAAATGCCGCACACCTGGTCGGCGGCGCCCAGCAGATACAAGGTCTCGACCGCCTCGGTCGAGAGACAGGCAATGCGCTGGTAGCCGCTCATGGCGCTGGCAGCTTCACGGGCTGGCCCGCACGCACCTGCTCAAACCCCTCGCACATGCGCTTGGCACCCAGCAGGATGCGCGGCGTGTGGCGGCTGATGTGGTCGGACGGGATGGTGACCACCGCCTGCTTGGCGATCGGCTCGAAGTGCTTGAAGGCGCGCCAGTGGCCCACGCTGTCGTCAACCTGGCCGTCCAGCGTGCTGGTGGCCAGCACCTGCGGCTGCGCCGCGATCACCGCCTCGGCGCTCACCGTGGGCACGTAGGTGGGGTGGCTGCCAAACACGTTGACGCCGCCACACAGGCGCACCACGTCGCTGATCAGATGCTTGTCGTTCACCGTCATCAGCGGCTTGTGCCAGATTTGATAGAACACCCGCAGCGGCGGACGCTGGCGGTAGCGCTGCTCCAGCGCTGCCAGATCTCGGGCGTAGGCATCGGCCGCTGCGTCTGCCGCCGGCTGGGTGCCGGCCAGCACGCCGAGGCGCCGGATGCTGTCGCCGATCTGCGGCAGGCTGCGCGGCTCGCTGTGGAAGATCGGCAGTTTCAAGGCCTTGAGCCGGTCGATCTGCCCGGCCGAGCTGCCGTGCATCCAGACCACGATCAGGTCGGGCTTGAGGGCGGCAATGCGCTCCAGATCAAGCCCGTGCGAATCACCCACCACCGGCAGCGCTCGCGCGGCAGCGGGGTAATCGCCATAACGCACATTGGCCACCACCTTGTCACCGGCACCGGCCGCAAACAGCAGCTCGGTGGTGTGCGGCGCCAGGCTGACGATGCGCATGGCCGGGCCGGCCAAGCTCACCGTTCGGCCGTCGTCGTCCAGCGCCGACACAGGCGCGGCGTGGGCGGGCATGGCGCATGCAAACAATGCCAAGGCGGCAACGGCCAGGCCTGCATTCAAGTTCATCTTGCTCTTCAACATCGTCAACCCTTCATCGGCAGCACGCAGCCGGCCATCACGAACTGCACCTGCGTGCTCAAGGCCGCCAAGGCTTGGTGCAGGCGGCCGTTTTCATCCACGAACAAGCGGTTCAAGGCGCCCATCGGCACGATGCCGTGGCCGACCTCGTTGCCAATCAGCACCACATCGGCCTGCAGCGCGGGCAGCGCAGCCAGCAGCGCGGCGCGCTGCTCGTGCCAAGCCGGCCCGGGCTGCAAGGCGCGCACGGTGTTCAGGTCCACATCAGGCGGCACATCGGCCAGCAGCAGGTTGCTGAGCCACAGCGTCAGGCAATCCACCACCAGCATGCGGCCCGGCCCATCGGCCTCTTGCAGGGCGGCGGCCAATTCGCGCGGGGCCTCCACGGTGCGCCAATGCGCCGGACGCTGGCGCTGGTGGGCGGCAATGCGTGCGGTCATTTCTTCATCCCAGGCCTGCGCCGTGGCCACCACCGTCACGGCGTGGCCGCTGTCAGCCGCCAGGCGTTCAGCCAGCGCGCTCTTGCCACTGCGGGCGCCGCCAATCAGCAAGGTGATCACGGTGCCGCCCCCAGCAAGGCGGCGGTGTGCAACGGCGACGATGGGAAATAGGCGTGGAAGTAGCTGGCCACGCCCTGCCCGGTCGGGCCGAAGCGCCACCATGGCTCACCGGCCGAGCCATCCAGCCGCTGGCATTGCCCGGTGGGCTGCAGCGGCGTGCTCATGGTCGAGAAATGAAAGGTGTGGCCGCGCATGGCCGGGTGCAAAGCCTCGGGCTGCGCAACTGGCTGCATGGTCTGCACGCCCAGCGCGGCCAGACGTGTCTGCATGCGCACCTCGCCCGCCAGCACACCGGCCATGGCGTGGCGTTGCCCAGTCACCAAGGTCAGGCCATCGGCCAGCGCCATCATGCCGCCGCACTCGGCCAGCACCGGGCGGCCTTCAGCCACCCAGGCCTGCACCGAAGCGCGCCACTGCCCGGCGGCGGCCAGTTGCTCAGCGAAGAGTTCCGGATAACCGCCGGGCAGCCACAGCGCGTGGGCAGATGCCGGCACCGGCTCATCGTTCAGCGGGGAGAAAAACTCAATGCTCGCGCCCATGGCTTCGAGGCACGCCAGATTGGCCGGGTAGATGAAGCGGAAGGCGGCGTCACGGGCCACGGCAATGCAGCGGCCGGCCAGGGTCGCTGGCGGCGCAGGCCACACGGCATCGTCACTGGCTACGGGCGGCTGCCAGGCCGGCAGGGCCAGCAGCCGGTCGATGCAGTCGCTGTTGGGCGGCGTCTGCATGGCCTGGGCCAGCGCCTGCAGGGCCTCGTCCACCTGCGCCACGGCCTCGCTCGACAAACCCAGGTGCCGCTCAGGCAGCGTGGCCGCCACCCGGGGCACAGCGGCCAGCAACGGGCAGCCCGGCGGCAGACTCTCCAGCAACATCGCGGCATGGCCGGCGCTGGCCACGCGGTTGGCCACGGCGCCCAGCACCGTCACCGGCTCACCACGCGCAGCGCCATAACTGGCCAGGCCATGCACCACCGCGCCGAAGGTTTGCGCCATCGATCCGGCATCCACCAGCACCACCACCGGCACACCCAATGCGCGGGCCAGGCTGGCAGAGCTCGGTGGGCCGTCGTACAGGCCCATGGCGCCTTCAATCAACACCAGGTCGGCCTGCGCTGCGGCCTGCACCACGCGGTGGCGTGATTCCGCCAAGCCCACCATGCGGTCGTCGAGGTTGAAGACCGGGCCACCGCTGGCGCGCTCCAGCACCATCGGGTCGATGAAATCCGGCCCGAGCTTGAACACCACCACACGACGGCCGCGGGCCCGTACCGCCAAGGCCAGCGCCGCCGTGACGCTCGTCTTGCCCTGGCCCGACGCGAGGCCGGACAACATCACCACCACCGCACTCATGCTTGCTCCGCTGTACTCATCAACTGCCACGAATGATCCGGGGCCGTGCGCAGGTGCAGACATCCACCCATGGGCAACTCCACCTCCGGCCATTGCGACATCGGCAAACCCATGCCCCGTGCTGCCGCCACGCGCATCGGGCCTGCATGGCAGACCACCACCGCGCAGCCGCCAGCGGCGGCCTGCTCGTCCATCGCGGCAGCCACACGCGCACAGAGTGCGGCGTAGGTTTCACCGCCGGGTGGTGCGAGGCGGTAAAAGTCTGCCGCCCACGGGTCACTTTGAGCGCGGGGAATGTCTTCCCACGGGCGCCCTTCCCACTCACCGAAATTCAACTCCATCCAGCGTGCGTCAGCCTGCGCAGCCAGTGCCCAGGTGGCGCCCAGCGCATCGGCCAGCACGGCCGCACGGCGCAGCGGGCTGCACAGCAGGCGATCAGGCGCCACACGCTGCCCGTCGGGCAAACCGGGCAGCACGTGAGCCAGCACCTGCGCAACGCCGGCCTGCACCTGCTCGAACGAGGGCTCGGCGGGCTGCTGCAGTGGCACGTCCAGCTGCCCGTAGCAGGTACCCGCAGGCAGGGCCACCCGCGTGTGGCGCACCAGAATCAAATCCATGACGGCCCTTTGAACTCGGCGACCGCCACCAGCAGCACCACCACCTCGGCCGATTGCTGGGTCGCGCCCAGCGCGTCGCCTACATAACCGCCGATGCGGCGCTTGAAGAACCGCCCGGCCAGCCAGGCCGTCGCCAACACCGCTGGGGGCGCCCACCAGAGCTGGCCGCCCACCCACCACACGGGCACTGCAGCCACCAGCGTGGCAGCCAGCATCGGCCCGCGGGCGATGCCCTGGGCGATGGGCTTGGATTTGCTGCTGTCGTCGTCCCGCAAATAAGGCAAAGTCGCCATCACGCACAGCGCTGCCCAGCGGCTGAGGGTGTGGCTGGCGATGATCACGCCCAGCAGCACCACGGCCCCTTGCGGCGCCAGCGCCAGCAACAGCTGGAACTTCAAGGCCAGCATCAGCACCACACCCACGGTGGCGTAGCTGCCCACGCGGGAGTCCTTCATGATGGCCATCACGCGCTCTGGCGTGTAGCCGCCGCCGAAGCCGTCGCAGCTGTCCGCGAAGCCGTCTTCGTGGAAGGCGCCGGTCAACATCACGCCAGCGGCCATGGCCAGCAGCACCGCCACGGCCGCCGGCCACGCCTGCATGGCGGCCAGCAAGACCCCAGCAGACACACCGCCCACCAACCAGCCCACCGTCGGGAAATGCCGGGCGGACCGGTTCAGTTGATCGGGCGACCAACCCACCCACATCGGCACCGGCACCCGCGTGAAGAACTGCAGCGCCGTGAAGAACAGGCGAAGCTCTTCCTTCAACGGCGCGATCATGCCGGCCGCTCCTGGCGGTGGCTGCGCTGGCCGCCCACCTGCGCCCAGGCAGCGAACAAGGCGTCTTGTGCCGCCGGCGGCTGCGTCGATAACCTCAGCCAGCCGGGCATGCCGAAGGAGCGCGCATCACGCAGCTTGATGCCGGCATCGCGCAGCAATTCGAGCCGACGCGGCACGTCGGCCACGGGCACTGGTGGGCGTGCCAGCCAGAACGGCGTCACCGTGTCGAGTTGCAGCCAACCCAACTCGTCCAGCCGCAAGCGCTGGCGCACTTGCCAGAGCCGCAGCTGCTGGCGCGCCTGCACCATCCAGCCCTGGGTTTCAGGCAGAAGCCAGGCCTGCAGCATGCTCACGCCTTCGGCCGACATCACCCAGCTCGGGGCCAGCGCGGTCACCGCCCCCAGCACTGCCGCGGGTGCGCTGCGCGGCGCCAGCAACATACCGGCGCGAATGCCAGTCAGGCCCAGGGCCTTGTTGGGGGTCATCAGTTGCCAGCATTGCTCGGCCACCGGGGCCGGCACCGGGTCACTGCCCAGCAGGCGCAAAGGCTCATAGGCGCGGTCCAGCGCCAGCCAGGCGCCTTGCGTCTGCGCCAGGTCGGCCACGGCCTGCCATTCTTCAGCAGGCCAGCTGGCGCCGGTCGGGTTGTTGGGCTCGTTCAGCCAGACCAGCGCCGTGGCGCCGTCGCTGCGCAAGCCTTTCAACAAAGCCTGGGCGCTGGCATAACCACGTACCGGCAGGCCCAGCGCCTGCGCAGCAGCACGGTAGTCGCCATAGCCCGGCTCGGGCACCCACACCTGCCGGCGGCCCCGTTGCGCAGCGGCCAGGCTGAGACGGCGGATGGCCTCGCTGCTGCCCGCCGTGGTCAGCACCCGGCCGACCGCCATGGCGGCGCCGTCGCTGCCACGGTCAGCGGCCGCAGCCCAGGCCGTGCACAGGGCGGTGTACGAAGGGTCGGGGTATTGATGCCGCTGTGCCTTGGCCACCGCCTGCAGCACCGCGGGCGGTGCCTGCAAAGGGTTCGCATTCGTCGAGAAATCGAACTCGATCGGGCGGCCGTTGTCGGGGCCACCATGAATTGCAACGGGCGCCGCAGCGCTGGCGCCTGCAGAGGCAGCCACCTGCAAGATCCCTGACGACTGACGTTTCCATCCCAGGCGCATCACGCAGCCCCTTTGCATAAAGCACTGACCCAAGGCGTGCACGCAGGCACACCCCGGGGCCATGAAAACATGAGCGAGGTTGACCAAGCGGGCCAACAGGCAAGCCATGACACCAGCGCTGCTGCCAACCCCATGCTGGCCACACCCACGCGACGCACCAGCGCAGCGCAGATCAGCAGCGCAGCCTGCACATCGTGCGACTGCGGCGCACGCCCATCCTCGTTCAATAAATACACACCCGGCTTGGCCAGGCGCACACCCAGCAGCAG
This sequence comes from Burkholderiales bacterium PBB6, assembly GCA_002255925.1. Lineage (GTDB taxonomy): Bacteria > Pseudomonadota > Gammaproteobacteria > Burkholderiales > Burkholderiaceae_C > Ideonella > Ideonella margarita. The sequence goes on from NKIH01000005.1 coordinate 249,822, forward strand.
CGCCATCGCGCCCATCGGCCATCCGCCGTTGGGCGAAGGCGTCTGCCGGGCCAACGCGGGCAGCGCCCGCCACACGCCACGCGGCGCCAACGGCCAGCACAACATCACCACCGCCGTGAGCCGCGCCGGCAGCCACGACAACACATCATCCGCCCGTGCCGCCCACTGGCCCATCCAGCGCCGGTGGTCTTTGTAGCCCCACATGGCGTCAGCCGTATTGGCGAAGCGGTAGACCGCGGCACCCGGCAGGCCCGCCAGGCAGAACCAGAACAGCGGCGCCACGACCGAGTCGTTCAGGTTTTCAGCCAGGGTCTCGATCGCGGCCTCACGAACCTCCGCCTCGCTCAAGGCACTGACGTCACGGCTGACGAGGCGTGAGAGCTGCGTGCGACCGGCCTGCAACGACACCTGCAAGGCGGCATCCACCGCCGCCACTTCATCGCGCAGCATGCGCCAGGCGAGCAAGGGTTTGAGCAGCACACCAATCAACGATGCTGCCGCGACAGTGGCGAGCAGCGCAGCCCACGGTGCGCCCGGAGCTGCGGCCACGGCCGCCATCGCCAGATCCATCAAGGACGACTGCGCCAATGCCGCCAAAGCGCCCACCAACAACGCACCCATCCACCACGCCAGCGTGCCACCCACCCAGGCGGCCACGGGCGCGAGCCGGCTCAGCCGGGCGGTGAACCAGCCCAGGTAGCGGCCCATCGCGACCACCGGGTGCCAATGCACCGGCGGCTCGCCCAGCCAGCGGTCAATCGCCAACGCCACCACCAGGGCCAGGCACACGCTCATCAGGTCGAGCGCCCACAGCGGCTCGATCATGGCGGTGGGCCCATCCACAGGCAGCACGGAGTGGCGTCCTCAGTCCCGGCCCGACACGCCGGCCTGGGCGAAGCTGGCCATGTCGCAGAGCACCGCGCACGCCGCACGCAGCAGCGGCACCGCCAGCACAGCGCCGGTGCCTTCGCCCAGCCGCAGGTCGAGGTGCAGCAAGGCGCTGCCGCCCAGGGCCTGCAACATGGCCGCATGGCCGGCTTCTGCGGACTGGTGGGCAAACACCGCATGGTCGATCACGGCCGGCGCCAGGGCCTTGGCCGCGAGCAAGGCGCTGCTGGTGATGAAACCGTCGATCACCAGCACCAGGCCAGCTTCGGCCGCGCCCAGCATGGCGCCGGCCATCATGGCGATTTCGAAGCCGCCGTATTCCTGCAACGCCAAACGCCCGTCCGTCAGCGTGCCGGTGCGGGCAGCGGCGCGCTCCAGCACCTGCAGCTTGTGGCGCAGGCCGGCGTCGTCCAGGCCCGTGCCCCGCCCTACCGCCGCAGCCAAAGGCACACCAGCCAGCTTGTGCAGCAGCATCGACGCCGCGCTGGTATTGGCAATGCCCATTTCGCCAAAGGCCAGCACCTGGCAACCTTCGTTGGCCGCCTCGCGGGCCAGGCTGCGGCCCCGCTCCAGGGCCTCATCCAGCTGCGCGGCCGACATGGCCGGCTCCAGCGCAAAGTTGCGGGTGCCCATGGCCACCTTGGCATGCACCATGCCCGGCGCACCGGCAAAGTCATGGTTCACGCCGGCATCCACCACCTGCACCGTCACACCCAGGGTGCGCGCCAGCACGTTGACGGCCGCACCGCCGCCCAGGAAGTTCATGACCATCTGCCAGGTCACTTCCTGCGGATAGGCGCTCACGCCTTCATGCGCCACACCGTGGTCACCGGCAAACACCATGACGCGCGGCGCCTGCACCGTCGGCCGCAGCGTGCCCTGGATGCGGCCGATCTGCAGCGCCAGCGCCTCGATGCGGCCAAGCGCGCCGAGCGGCTTGGTCTTGTTGTCGATCGCGTGGTGCAACTCGGCGTCCAGCGAGGTGGACACCGGCATGATGTGGAAAGGCAAGCTCATCTCAATACTCCAGGCCGGCCTGCGCGCGGATGCCTTGCTTGAAGGCGTGCTTGACCACCTTGACCTCGCTCACCGTGTGAGCCAGGTCGATCAACTCAGGGGGCGCACCGCGGCCGGTCACCACCACGTGCTGCATGGATGGGCGCGCTGCGATATCCGCCAGCACGCTGGCCGTGTTCAGGTATTCCTTGGCCAGCACGATGTTCAATTCATCGAGCACCACCAGCCCCACGTCTTCGCGCTGCAGCAGGCCGCGGGCGATGTTCCAGCCGGCCTCGGCGCGCTCGATGTCGCGGGCGCGGTTCTGGGTTTCCCAGGTAAAGCCTTCGCCGGTGACGTGATATTCCACCTCGTCAGGGAAGCGGCGGTAAAAGCGCTCCTCACCCGTGGGCGTGGCGCCCTTGATGAACTGCACTACCCCGACCTTCATGCCATGGCCGAGTGAGCGTGCCACCATGCCGAAAGCCGAGCTGCTCTTGGCCTTGCCCGGGCCGGTGATGACCAGCAGCACGCCGCAGTCGGTGTCAGCCGCCGCGATGCGGGCGTCCACCGCCGCCTTGGTCTTGATCATCTTGGCCTGGTGGCGCGCTTCAATGCTCTCTGCGGAGGTGTCTTGTTCGGTGCTCATGGCTTTAGTCCTCGGGAAACGGGTTCAACTCGTGCATCTGATCAAACGGGGCGGGCCGGCAGGCAACACCCACGGGGGCCTTGGCAGCTCAAGCCGGCAACCACCAGCGCTGGCCTTGGGCTTCCACCGCACGCAAAGGGTGGCCAAACGCGGCGCTCAAATGGGCCTCGGTCATCACCTCGCCCACAGGCCCGGCCAGCGCAGCACCATTGCCGGTCAACAGCACCGCGTGCGTCGCCACGCGTTGCGCCAGGCTCAGGTCATGCACCGACATCACCACCGCGCGGCCGCGCTGCAGCACTTCGTCTTGCAAGAGCGCCAGCACACGCAGCTGCTGCGCCAGGTCCAGGTGGGCCAGGGGCTCGTCCAGCAAGGCCAGCGGCGGGTCTTGCGTCAACAAGGTGGCCAGCGCCACCCGCTGGCGTTCACCACCCGACAGTGTGGTGACGTCACGCTGCGCCATCTCTGCCAGGCCCACACGCGCCAGGGCTTGCTGCGCCAGGGCAAGGTCGGCATCACCTTCCCAATGCCAGCGCGACAGGTGCGGGTGACGGCCCTGCAGCACCACGTCCAGCACCGGCGCGCTGAACGCGTCCTGCACCTGCTGGGGCACCAGGCCGCGCCAGCAGGCGCGCTCGCTCAAGGGCCAGGCGTTCAAGGGTCGACCACCGAGGTGCACCTCGCCGGCCTGAGGCGCACGCGCGCCGGCCAGCGTATGCAGCAGCTGTGTCTTGCCGGCGCCATTCGGGCCGAGCAGGCACCAGAACTGGCCGGGCAAGACCTGCATCGACAAGCCGCTGAACAGGCAGCGCGGCACAGCACCCGCCTGGGGCACCTCCACGCGCAAGGCCTGCACATTCAGCAGCGCGGTTTGGACGGGCGTCGCGGTGCTCATCGGCGGGCCCCGCGTCGCAGCAGCAGGATGAAGGTCGGCGCGCCCACCAGGGCAGTGATCACGCCCACCGGCAGTTGCAGCGGCGCTGCAATCGTGCGGGCCACCGTGTCGGCTGCCAGCAGGAAGGCGCCGCCCGCCAAGGCGCTGGCCGGCAGCAGCAGGCGCTGGTCATTGCCGATCAACAGGCGCAGGGCATGTGGCACCACCAACCCGACAAAACCCACCGTGCCAGCAGTGGCCACGGCCAGCGCCGCCGCCAGTGACGCCGCCACGTAGATGACGCCGCGCACACGCGCCACCGGCACGCCCAGCATCTGCGCCGGGCCGGGCCCGCGCAGCAGCAAATTCAACTCGCGGCCCAGTGGCCACAGCAGCACACACAGCAAGGGCGGCGCCAGCAGCACCGGCCACGGCATGTCTGCGCCTGACAAATCGCCCAGCATCCAGAACAGCATGCCGCGCAGCCGCTCACCTGGGGCCAGCGTCAACAACAGGCTCACACCGGCCATGCTGATGGATGACACCATCACGCCGGTGAGCAACAACCTGGGCGAGCCGTCCTGGCTGCTCACGGCATCGATCCGGCCCATGTCATGGTGGGCCAGCACAAAGACGACCAGCACCACCGCCAGCGCACCGCCAAACGCCCCCAGGTGCACCAGCCACACGCCGCAGCCCAGCGCCAGCGCGCTCAAGGCGCCAAGGGCCGCACCGCCGGACAAACCCAGCACATACGGGTCAGCCAGCGGGTTGCGCAGCAGCACCTGCATCAAGGCGCCGGCCAGGGCCAGCAGCGCGCCGGTGGTCATCGCAGCCAAGGCACGAGGCAGGCGCAGGCGGTGGACGATGTCGGCCTCCGCGCTGTCGTCGGGCTGGAACAACCAGCCGGGCAGTTGTCTCAGGGGCAGGTTCGACGACCCGCTGGCCAGCGCCCACAGCAGCACCGCCGCCAGCAACACCATCAGCAGCCCCAGCACCGTCCAGGGGCGTGCGCCCCAGCGTTGCGACACCCTCATCGGGCCACCTCGGCCAAGGTGGTTTGCTGCACCGGCCCGTCGAGACGGAAGTGCAGGGTCACGGTCACCGAGGCCGAGACAGGCTCAGCGCCGCGCAGGGCGGGCTGGTAGCGCCAGGCGCGAACCGCATCGCGGGCCGCCACATCCAGCACCGCGACGCCACTGCGCCGCAGCCACTGCACCGAGCGCACGCGGCCCTGCTCGTCCACCTGCAACACCATCGCCACGGCGCCTTGCAGATGATCTTCGCGTGCGGCCTCGGGGTAGCTTGGCAAGGTGTTGGAGGCGACGGCCACGGGGGCGCGAAGCGGCAGCGCGTCGCCAGGCTGGCCGGGCTGCGCCGCCGGGGGCGCAGAAGCAGCATGAGCCCATGCCGAGCCAACCGCCGAAGAACGATCCGCGCCGGCTCGCGAAGCGACTGCAGAAGCCGAAGCGGCCGTCAAACCAGCCTCAGGCGTGGCGATCGGCGTGGCCCCCACGGCTGCCGGTGGAATAGACACAGCGGTCGACACCGTCTTCACCGCCCCCTGCCCAGGCTGGGCCGCTTTTGCAGCCGGCATCAACGCATCAACGGCCAGCGGCTTGGCCGACACCGACGGCAGCACTACCTTCGCCGCTCCGTCATCAGGCAACAGACGCAGGTAGGTGATGCGCTCGCCAGAAGGACTCGCCCCTTCAGCTTGCGCAACGCCTTTTGCGCCCTCTGCCGCCGCGGCAAAGAGGCGCGGGGACGAAGACTGAAGGGCCAGGGCCATCACCCAGCCGTGCACACACAGCACCGCCAGCGCCAGGCCGGGTTGCGGCCGTCGACGCGCCCATCTGCTGAAGGCGGCTGGCCTGAACAGCGGGATGGAGGTGAGTGTCTGCATGACAGGGCGATGCCGCTGGCTCAAACTTTCAAGCGGCTCAGAGCGCCGGCGTCCAGCGCAGGCTGATCTGCGACGCCCGGCCCGGCGAGGCATATCCGATGGCCGTGGTGTAGGACTTGTTGGCCAGATTGGCCACACGCCCTTCCAGTTGCCATTCCGGCGTCAGTCGCCAGTTGGCGAATGCAGCCAGCAGGCCATAACCACCCATGCGCGAGGTGGCCGACTCACTGGCCGAGTCGAAGCGCTCGCCGACCAGGGTCCAGTCAGCGCCCACGCCCACCGCACCGATCTGGTGGGTCAGGTGCACGCCGGCATATTCACGGGCGCGGCGGCGCAGCTGCATGCCGGTGTCGCGGTTCTCGGGGTTCTGCACGGTGGCATTCAGCTTCACGCGGGTGTTGTCGCCCAGTGCGCCAGCCGCCGTGAACACCAGACCGCGGTTGCCTGCCTTGGCCACATTCGCCGGGTCGTAGGTCGGCGGCGCGTAATCAATCAGGTCACGCAGGTGGTTGTCGAACAGCGTGGCGCCAAACTGCCAGCCGGCGACGGTGGCGTCAGTGCCCAGCTCGAAGTTGGTCGAACGCTCAGGCTGCAGCGCCGGGTTGCCGAAACCCGGGTAGTACAGAAGGTTGAAGCTCGGGGCGCGGAAGGCCGTGCCGGCCGAGGCGCGCAGGCGCCAGGTGCTGTCTACCTGCCAGGCCGTGGCCAGCTGCGCGGTGGTGTGATTGCCGAACTGGCTGTTGCGGTCATGGCGCGCATCAGCCTGCACCGACACCGCACCGATCACCGTACGCCAGCCCAGCAGGCCGCTGCTCACGCGGCGCGAGGTCACGTCATAGGCCGTGTCGCTGTCCACCGACTGGCGCAGCCACTCCGCGCCAGCCGTCAAGGTACCGCCGCCCACATTGACGCGGTTGATCCAGCTGGCCTGGTCCTGAACGGAATCGATGTGGCCCGTGGTGGCGGTGACCGTTTCACCCTTGTCCCAGGTACGGCCCACACGCACTTCGCTGTTGACGCCTTCCAGCAGCGGGCCTTGCCATTGCAGGGCGGCCAGCTGGGTTTGCTGGTTCGTGTAGGTGTCGAGGGTCTTGCTGCCGTCATAGTGCAGCTTGCCCGAGGTGCGCAGCCAATGGGCGCTCACCTGGTGGCCACCGCCCAGTTGCTGCACGACACGCGCATTGGCGCCTCGCTGCAGGAAGCCGTCGCGGTCGGGGTTGTAGCTGAAGGTGTTGGCCGGGGTGGTGACGTTGAAGCCATCGGTGCTCAACACATTGGCGCCCAGGCTGATGTCGGTATCGCCGTGGCGGGCCACGTAGCTGCCCGACAGCTGACGCAGACCATCGTTGCCGGCCGTGACCAGCACGCTGGCACCCGGCGAGCGCTTGGCGCCCTTGGTGAAGATCTGGATCACGCCGCCGATGGCGTCAGCGCCATACAGGCTGCTGGACGGACCGGCCAGCACTTCCACGCGCTCGATCAGCGCGAGAGGAATCGATTCCAGCGACGCCGAACCCAGCGTGACCGAGCCGATGCGCACGCCGTCCAGCAGCACCACGGTGTGGTCGCTGTTGGCGCCGCGCATGAACACGCTCGATGAGTGGCCGATGCCGCCATTGCTGGTGACTTCCACACCGCCGAGCGTGCGCAGCAAGTCAGTCAATGAGCCAGCGCCGGATTGGCGAATGTCCTCGGCGGTGATGACCTGGACAGGGCGCACCTGGGTGCCCAGAGCCTGCACGGCGCGGGCGGCCGTCACGACATAGTCGGTGCCGGTGTCCGTAGCGGAGGAGGAAGACGAAGACGATTGGGCCGTTGCCAGCGCATGGGCGCTCAGCAACACGGCCAGCGCGACAGGCGTGCGCAGGAACATGATGAGTGGACTCTTGAGAAGGCCACCCCGATCCGGGAATGAAGGAAACGGACGCAGGGAAGCACTCGCGGCGGCCCGCTTCCCCGCAGGCATCCGCACACATGGCCCGACTGCTTGCGCAGTCAGACCCCCTGTTGGCCGGTATCCGGGCTGGCGGAGACAACCTGCGCCGTCTTCCCAAAAACCTGCTGATCGGCGGTGTGCCGAAGCCTGGGCTTTCAGTGACGATGGGCGCAAGCGGAGGTTGTTTGACGACCTCGTCCGCTTACCGTTGCGGGGGCAGCGCAGGTTGGGATCGCCCCGTGGGGGTTCACCTTCCTGCTTCCCGTTTACCCCACATAACAACGAAGCATCATGCGGGCACCAACGGCGTGAAGTTTATCACCGCATCGCTTGCACGAGGCTGTCAGTTGGTCAATGGATACAGGCCGCGCTGTCGCGCAAAAACGCGGGTCAGACCCAGCAGACCATCGATGGTTGGCGTGGCAACACCCACCCGCAAACCGATCTCACGGACGGCCGTGACGATGGCGTCCAGCTCGAGCGCGCGGCCCGCCTCCACGTCCTGCAGCATCGAGGTTTTGAAGGCCCCGAGCTTGGCGGTGACCTGGTGCCGATCTTCCGGCGTCTGGTTGATCGGACACCCGATTCGCTCCCCGATGGCCTGGGCCTCGCGCATGGCCGCTGAGCAGAAACCGATCAGCAGCGGGTCGGCGTGAATCTGCTCGATGTTGGCGCCCGTCAAGGCGGACACGGGGTTCATGGTGAGGTTTCCCCACAACTTGTACCAGAGGTCTTGCCGCAGGTGGGGTGACGCCGTCACGTCAAAACCAGCGCTGCGCAGCACCTCGGCCACCGCCTCGACGCGGGGTGACACCTCCCCAAACGCCTCGCCGATGATCAGCCCCTGCCCCATCTTGTGGCCCACCACCCCGGGCGCCACCGTGAAGGTGCTGGCGTGCACCACGCAGCCCACGACGTGCGACAGCGCAATGGCCGCCCCGATGCGCCCGCCCGGATCAACGCTTTCCAGCGGCGCCTCCCCCACGTCGGGCAGACCTTGCAGGAACCACCACGGCACACCGTTCATCGCCGGCAGCACGATGGTGTGCGGCCCCAGCAGCGGCGCGATGTGGGCGGCCACGGCGCCCATGGCCGGGCCCTTCACCGCCACCACCACCAGGTCCTGCGGCCCCAGCTCTGCCGGATCAGCCACGGCACGCACCGGCGCGGCATCGACCAGCGCACGGCCCTGCGCGTCTTGCAGATTGAAACCCCGGGCCTGCAGCGCGAGCAGGGTGTCGCCCCGCGCCACGGCGCTCACCTCATGCACACCCAGGCTCGCCAGCCGCGCGCCGATGAAACCACCGATGGCGCCCGCGCCGTAAATGCAGATCTTCATGCTTGCTCTCAGTGAATGTGTGGGGACAGCGTCAGCGTGGAACGCATCGGCCTCAACGCGGCAGGAGTTTGCCGGGGTTCATCAGCCCGAGCGGATCAAAGGCCTGCTTGACTTGCAGCATCAGGCGGTGAGCCACCGGGTCGCGGTAGCGCAGCGCCTCGTCGCGCCGCAGCACGCCCAGGCCGTGCTCGGCGCTGATGGAGCCGCCCGCGGCTGCCACAGCGTCGTGCACCAGCGCGTTCAACGGTGCTTCCAGCGCGAGGAAGCCGCCCGCCGCAGCCGCTCCGCTGGCGCCTTCAGCGGGCGAGACGTTGTAGTGCAGGTTGCCGTCGCCCAGGTGGCCAAACACCACCAGGCGAACCTCGGGGAAGGCCTGCGCCACCGCGGCGCTGGTGGCCTCCACAAACGCCGCGATGCGGGAGATGGGCACCGAGATGTCGTGCTTGATGGTCTTGCCCTCGGCGCCCTGCGCTTCGGAGATGTTTTCCCGCAGCGCCCAGAGCGCCTGCCGCTGGGTTTCTGATTGCGACACCGCGGCGTCGAGCACCCAGCCCGCCTCCATCGCGCCTTCCAGCAGCGATTCAAGCGCCGTGCTGGCCAGCGCTGCACTTTGTGGATGGCTGACCTCCAGCAGCACGAACCAGGGCGCCGGTGTGGACAGCGGCGTCCTGCAGTTGGGCATGTGGCGCGCCACCAGCTGCAGGCACAGCTCACTCATCAGCTCGAAGGCCGTGAGCTGATCTGCCGCCTGCTGTTGTGCGTGCTGCAGCAACTGCAGGGCCGCGGCGGGCGTCTCCACAGCCACCAGCGCCACCGCCTGCCCGGCGGGCCGCGGGAACATCGTCAGGCTGGCCGCGGTGATGATGCCCAGCGTGCCTTCGGCGCCGATGTACAGATCACGCAGGTCATAGCCGGTGTTGTCCTTGCGCAGGCCGTGCAGGCCATGCCACAGCTCGCCCTCCGGCGTCACTACCTCCAGGCCCAGACACAGGGCCCGCGCATTGCCGTAGCGCAGCACCTGCACGCCGCCGGCGTTGGTGGCCAGGTTGCCACCGATGGTGCAGCTGCCTTCGGCCGCCAGGCTCAAGGGGAACAGCCGGCCGGCCTCGGCTGCCGCCTGCTGCACGGCTGCCAGGGTCACGCCTGCCTCCACCACCAGGGTGTTGTTCACCGGGTCCACCTGCCGCACCCGGTTCAGCCGGCTGAGCGACAGCACCAGCGCGCGCCCGGTGTCATCCGGCACCGAACCACCCGACAAGCCGGTGTTGCCCCCCTGCGGCACCACCGGCACCCGGTGCTGGTGGCACCAGCGCATCACGGCGCACACGCCGTCCACGGTGTCGGGCTGCGCCACCGCGAGCGCCGCGCCGTGCCAGCGGCCGCGCCAGTCCACCAGAAACGGGGCAATGGCGGCGGGGTCATCACCCGGCAGCAACAGGCGGCCGGTGAACAGGCCCCGCAGAACATCCAGATCGGCGGTCTCAGGCATGGTCGGTCTTCAACAGGCTCATGGCGCCATCGTGCCGCAAAAACACGCCACAGCCGCTCAAGCGCCCCGGGAAAGATCAAGAACTCCCTGCCGTCAGAAACAAATGAAGGCGATGGGGGTGACAGAATCACCCCCTATAAAAGATCAGGGATAACCAGATGAATGAGGCTGATGCACAACGAGTGTGTGCAAAGTGCGGGTGTCACAACGACAAGCATGCCCACGCTTGCTGGAACTGTCGAACGGCATTGCCGCGAGCCCATGACACCCATGCGCTGGCCGCGGGAGCCGGGTTGCCCGAGCTGCTGCAACGCTTCGCTGGCCAGACCGTGCTGGTGAATGTCACCAACCCCCAGCAGCATGAAGCCGCCGAGCTCGTCGGCGTGCACGTCGATCACTTCTCGGTGAAGCCGCTGGCCGGTGGCACGGTGCACCACCTGCCCTACCAGTGGCTGCTGGCGGCGCGCGAGGTCATGGCCCAGCCGGGCGAACCTGACAGCGGCCAGCCCGCCGCACCGCAATTGCATCTGGACATCACCCGCCAGCCAGCAGACGGGGCCTCGCAGCCCGATTGAGTTGAATCGGGCGAGCGGTTACACGCGGTAAAGTCGACGCAGCCCGACGCCTGATCGGGCGCTCACATTGCCGAGAGGAACTCCATGTCAACCACGTCCGCCCGCCCCACCGGTGCCTTCATCGCCGCATCCTGGGCCGCCATGTTCATCGGCGCCGCCACCTACCTGGTCGGTCTGTGGAATGCCAACATGGCGCTGAACGAAAAGGGCTACTACCTCACGTTGCTGCTCTACGGGCTGTTCGCCGCCGTGTCGCTGCAGAAGTCGGTGCGTGACCGCATGGAAGGCATTCCCGTCACGAGCCTGTATTTCAATCTGTGCTGGGTGTCGATCGGCGCCTCGCTGACGCTGCTGGCCGTCGGCCTGTGGAACGCCACCCTGCTCGACAGCGAAAAGGGCTTCTACGCCATGGGTTTCGTGCTGAGCCTGTTCGGCGCGGTGGCCGTGCAGAAGAACGTGCGTGATGCCTCGTCGGCCAGCCGCCCGATGTCGCGCCGCGACCTGCCGCCGCAGGCTTGAGACCTGGCCACACCGGGAACGCCACCATGAACAGCGCATCAACTGCTGAACGCCGGCACCTGCTCGGCACCATCGCCCTGGGCATGATGGCCTCGGGCAGCGCCCTCACCGCCGGTTGCAGCCAATCCGTGAGCAATGATCGGCAGTTGGTGTTCGGCACGCTGAAAGACGCTCTGCAAGAGCTCACCAAGCTGCCCAACCCCGCGCCCCTGCCCCCCGCCACGGCCTTGAACTGGGCCCAGACGCTGACGCACTGCGCGCAGAGCATCGAGTTCTCGATGACGGGTTTTCCGCAGCCGAAGTCGGCGCTGTTCCAGCGCACGGTGGGCTCTGCCGCGTTCCAGGTGTTCGCCTGGCGCGGCCGGATGAGCCATGACCTGGCAGAACCCATCCCGGGCGCCCCCGAGCTGGACCCGGCCCAGGCCATGGCCGATGCACAGGCCCGCCTGCGCCGCGCGGTCGATGCCTTCGAGCAGTGGACACAACCCCTGCAACCGCACTTCGCCTATGGCGAGCTGAGCAAGCCGCAGTTCGAGCAGGCTCACGCCATGCACCTGGCCCAGCACCTCTCGGCCTTCCACAACGCGGCTTGAAGGCGGTCGACATGGGCAAGACTCGGCTGGAGGCGTTCTCCGACGGCGTGATCGCCATCGTCATCACGATCATGGTGCTGGAGTTGAAGACACCGCACGGCGGCACCTGGGATGCCCTCGCGCCCCTGTGGCCGGTGTTCCTCAGCTACGTGCTGAGCTTCGTGTATGTGGGCATCTACTGGAACAACCACCACCACATGCTGCATGCGGCGCATCAGGTGACTGGCTCCATCCTGTGGGCCAATCTGCACCTGCTGTTCTGGCTGTCGCTGGTCCCGTTCGCCACCGGCTGGATGGGCGAAAACCATTTCGAGCCCCACACCACCGCCCTCTACGGCGTCGTGCTGCTGATGAGCGCCATCGCCTACTGGCTGCTGCAGCAACGCATCATGGCCACGCAAGGGCCTGACTCGGCACTGGCCAAGGCCATCGGCCACGACTGGAAGGGCAAGCTGTCACCGCTGCTCTACCTCTCGGGCATCGGCTTGTCCTTCGTGCACCCGGGCCTGGCCATGGCCATGTATGTGGGCGCAGCGCTGATCTGGCTGGTACCCGATCGCCGCATCGAGCGCAGCCTGGCGTCACATCACAGCGCCTGACGCTGCGCCTGAAACTGGCGATGACGCTGCAGTGGCCGGCCTCATCGCCCAGCGACAATCCGGGCATGAGTTTCACGATTTATCACAACGCCCGGTGCAGCAATTCGCGCGGCGCCCTGGCCCTGCTGAACGCCGCCGGCATCACGCCGGTGGTGGTGGATTACATGGCTACGCCTCCGAGCGCGGCCACCCTGACGCAGTTGCTTCACGACGCTGGGCTCACCGCCCGTGAGCTGATCCGCAGCAAGGAAGCCGCCTACGCCGAGCTCGGCCTTGATCGCCCGGAGCTCGACGACGTCGCGTTGATTGAGGCCATGTGCGGCCACCCTGCCCTCATCAACCGGCCGCTGGTCAGCAGCCCGGTGGGCACCTTGTTGTGCCGCCCACCAGAGCGGGTGCAAATGCTCATCGACGCCTTCCTGGCCCAATCCACCGAAGGCGCCCGGTGACCCAGCGCAGCCTGGCCCAGCTGCGCAGCGGCGAAGCAGCCGGCGCCCGCGTCTGGCGCATGCCGCACCGCGACGGCGAGCCGCAACTCACCCAATTCCCCGAAGAGCTGCTGGCGCTGGCAGACACGCTGGAGGTGCTGGACCTCAGCGGCCATGCCCTGAGCAGCCTGCCACCCAGCCTCAGCCGCTTCACCCGCCTGACCGCACTGTTCGCGTCGTACAACCAGTTCGACCATTTGCCGGAAGTGCTGGGCGAGATGCCGGCGCTCAGCCAGGTCGGTTTTCGCAACAACCAGATTCGGCATGTGTCGGGCAACGCGCTGCCGGCACGCCTGCGCTGGCTGACGCTGACCGACAACCAGCTGGGCGAGCTGCCCACCGAAATCGGCCAGCGCCCGCTGCTGGAGAAGGTTGGGCTCGCGGGCAACCGGCTGCAGGCCCTGCCGGACAGCCTGGCTGATGCCGCGCGGTTGGGCTTGTTCCGCGTTTCAGCCAATCAACTGACCAACCTGCCGGGCTGGCTGACCGAGCTGCCCGAGCTGGCATGGCTGGGCTGGGGCGGCAACCCGGCTGACCGGCAACGGGTTCGCCCGGCCCCGCACGCGCCCGACATTGCCTGGCAAGCGCTGGAGCTGGGTGAGCTGCTCGGCCAGGGCGCATCTGGTCTGATCCACCGTGCAGTGTGGCGCCAGCCGGACGGCCAAACTCGCGATGTCGCCGTCAAGCTCTTCAAGGGCACGATGACCAGCGACGGCCTGCCCGATGAAGAAATGGCGGCGAGCCTGGCCGCCTCCGGACATCCGACGCTGATGGCGGCCATCGGCCGGCTGAAAGACCACCCTGACGGCACGCTGGGCCTGGTGATGCCGCTGCTGCCTGAGGGCTGGCGCGTGCTGGCTGGCCCGCCCAGCCTGGCCAGCTGCAGCCGCGATGTCTTCGACCCCACGCTCCGACTGCCTTTGCACGTGGCGGTGCGCATTGCCGCCGACGTGGGCCTGGCCGGCGCGCACCTGCACGGGCTGGGCCTGGTGCACGGCGACTTCTACGCCCACAACACGCTGTGGAACGGTACCAGCGGCCGCGCGCTGTTGAGTGACCTGGGCGCTGCCTGTTTTGTGCCACCCGGTATGCCGGCGCACAAGCTGCAGCGCGTGGAAGTGCGCGCCTGGGGCCTGCTGCTGGGCGAGGTGCTGGCCTGCGTAGAGGGGGCCGTCCCTGCCGGGCTGAGCGCGCTGCAAGCCGCCTGCGTGCAGCCGGCCGTGCAACAACGGCCCTTGCTGGCAGAAGCGGTGGCGGCGCTGCGCCCCTGGTCGGCGGACTGAGCCACCGACGCGGTCAGGGCAGCATCACTGCCGCGCGAAAAACACCCCGGCCATCACCAGGCCCGTCGTGATGACGATTGCGCGGACCACGGCCGGCGGCCATCGCCGGGCCAGACGCGCGCCCCAGAAACCACCTGCGGTGGTGGCCACCATCATCAGCGCGGCTTGCGGCCATTGCACCAGGCCGGCCGCGGCGAACGTGGCCACCGACAGCAGTGACAGCACCCAGGAGTTGAGGTTCTTCAAGGCGTTGCTAGTGTGGATGTCGCGCTCACCGGTGACGCTGTAAAGCGCCATCAGCAAGATGCCCAGACCGCCATTGAAGTAGCCCCCGTACACAGCCACCAGCAGCAACCCTGCGCGCTGGCCAAGGCGGCTGGTTGACGGTGCATCGACCTGAGGTCGCCGGGCCTGACGCGCCGCCAGCCAGCGGGGCCCGAGCGCAAAGCAAGCTGTTGCGAACAGCAGCAGCCACGGCACCACCGCCGAGAACACCCGAGCCGGCGTGTTCAGCAGCAATGCCGCGCCCAGCGCACCGCCCGCCGCACAGATGGCGCCTTCCACCCACAGCCGCCGCCGCGGCAAGGCCGCCAACTCAGCCTTGAAGCCCAGCGTGCTGCCCAGGTAGCCGGGGGCCACCGCCACCGCACTGGTGGCATTGGCGGCAATCGCCGGCACGCCGGTGAACACCAGCGCGGGGAAGGTCAGAAAGCTGCCACCACCGGCCAGCGCATTCAACACACCGGCGGCCAGGGCGGCCGTGCTCAACACGGCGATATCCATCAGGGTCATCCGCCGATTGTCGGGCCTGCTGGCAGGCAGTTAGCATGCGCCCGGCCTGACCAGGCCACAGCACCCGCCGCACGCACCCGCTGCACGCACCTTCTGCATCACGGAGATCCCGCGCATGTTTCGCACGCCCACCTTCACGCCCAGTCCCTCGATCGCCCGCGATACGTTCAATCTGAAGGCGGGCCGCATGCATCAGGGCGGCGTCATGGCGGCGTTGAGCCTGTGCGCCCTGCTGATGCTGAGCCCGCTGCCTGCCGCGGCCGAGCAATTGCAGATCGACCGTCTCGCCTCGGGTGCGTCGTTGAATGGCCCGCAGGCCATCCAGCCACAGGTCTCGCCCGATGGGCAGCGCGTCGGCTTTCTGCAGGGCGCGGCCGATGACCGGCGCCGCCTCGACCTCTGGCTGTTTGATCGCAGCACGGGCCGCGCAACCTTGTGGATCGACAGCCGCACGCTGGGCAAGGACGGCCCGCTCTCGGCCACGGAAGCAGCCCGGCGCGAACGCACCCGCACCTCGGACGGCCGCGGCATCGCCCACTGGCAATGGTCGCCCAATGGGCAGCAGGTGATGCTCGGTACCGGACAGGGCGTGCATGTGGCCACGCGCCAGGCAGACGGCAGCGCCAGCATCAAGGCCGTGATGAAAGCCGACGATGTGCAAGACCCACAGTGGTCTCCGCGCGGCCGCTATCTGTCTTTCGTGCGCCAACAGAACCTGCAGGTGCTGGACCTGCGCACCGGCCGCGTGCGTGCACTGACCACCGACGGCCGCGGCACGGTGCACAACGCCGAAAGCGAGTTTGTCGCCCAGGAGGAGATGGACCAGCCGCGCGGTTACTGGTGGGCGCCCGACGAATCGGCTGTGGCCTTCAAGCAGTTCGACGAAGGCGGCGTGCCCGAGCAGGCGCGCATCCGCATCGGCGCCAGCAGCATGCAGATGGAGCAGCAGCGCTACCCGTTTGCCGGCGGCCCGAACGTGAAGCTGCGCCTCGGCGTGGTGTCCCTTTCGGGTGGCCTGGTGCGCTGGGTGCCGCTTGGCGCGAACCCCGACATCTACCTGCCCCGCGTCAACTGGTTGCCCGACAGCCAATCAGTGAGCTTCCAGCGCCAGAGCCGCGACCAGCGCACGCTGGAGCTCATCAGCCACCATGTGGCCAGCGGTCGGCAGCAGCGGTTGGCGCTGGAAACCGCCAAGGCCTGGGTTGAGCTGCATGACGACCTGCATTTCCTGAAGCGCCAGCCTGCGTTCATCTGGGCAGCTGTACGTGATGGCCGCAAGCACCTGGAACTGGTCTCGCTGGACGGCCGGCGCCGCGTGCCACTCACCGCCGGTGACTGGCAGATCGACAAGCTGCTGGCCGTCGACGAAGCCGCCGGCGTGGCCTGGGTGGCTGGCGACACCGAGCCCGCCCTGGAGCGCCACGTCTGGCGCATCAAGCTGGACGGCAGCACCGCCCGCTCGCCTGAACGCATCAGCACGCCGGGCGCCTGGCACGAAGCCTCGTTCAGCCAGCACAGCGCCGGCCAGCCGCTGTGGGTGGATGTGTGGTCCACACCCGACCAGCCGCCCCGCAGCGCCATCCGTGACGGCAACGGCCAGGCGCTGGCCTGGCTGGCAGAAAACCCGCTGGATGCGACCCACCCCTACCACCGCTACCTTGATCACCACGTCACGCCCGAGTTCGGCCAGGTGGCCGCGGAAGACGGCACGATGCTGAACTGGGAGATGCTCAAGCCGCCGGGTTTTGATGCGTCGAAGAAGTACCCGGTGCTGCTGTCGGTGTACGGCGGCCCCGGTGTACAGGTGGTGAAGCGGCAATGGGGTTCCGCCTGGAACCAGGCGCTGGCGCAGCGCGGCTACATCGTCTTCATGCTCGACAACCGCGGCTCTGACCGTCGCGGCCAGCGTTTTGCCGAGGCCATTGCCGGCCGCCTGGGTGAGGTGGAAGTGCGCGACCAGCTGACCGGCCTGCGCTGGCTCACCAGCCAGCCTTGGGCAGACAGCCAGCGCGTGGCCGTGCATGGCCACAGTTACGGCGGCTACATGACGCTGATGCTGCTGGCCAAGTCGCCGCCGGGCACCTTCGCCTCGGGCATCGCCAGTGCGCCGGTGACGCAGTGGGAGCTCTACGACACCCACTACACCGAGCGTTACCTCGGCCAGCCCGCGCAGGCCCAGCAGGCCTATGCGCTGAGCAACGTGCTGCCACTGTCAGACAAGCTCACCGCGCCGCTGCTGCTGGTGCACGGCATGGCCGACGACAACGTGCTGCTGGCCAACAGCACCCAGCTCATGAGCCTGATGCAGCAACACGGCCAGCCGTTCCGCTTCATGGCCTACCCCGGTGCCACCCATGCCCTGGGCGGGCGCGACACCGCCTTGCACTACCACCGCCTGATCGCCCAATACCTGGACGAAACACTGGCTTCGAGCCCCGCATACACTGCGCGCTGACGCTGCGTCTGTCCGCAGCGTCAACGTTCTCAGGGCGGGGTGAAATTCCCCACCGGCGGTGATGGTGGCTCGCGCTGCCCAGCCCGCGAGCGCCTGCCGCCAGTGCCCCCATCGGGCCCGCGTGGCAGGGTCAGCAGATCCGGTGTGAATCCGGGGCCGACGGTCACAGTCCGGATGAAAGAGAACACGCCTGGCCCACTGGGGGCCGGCCTGCTTCCGTGCGGGTCGGTGCCGCAGCGGCCGGGTGCTTTCGTCGTGCCCTGATTCTGGCCACCTGTCTTTTGGAAGACCCATGAATCAGACTTCTGCTCCCACCCGCATCGCCGCCATCAGTGCCAGCTGGCACACCGGCATCGTCCACCAGGCGCGTGACGCGCTGGTCCACACCCTGTCTGCTGCCGGCCCTTCGGCCCCCGAGGTCGAGCACTTCAACGTGCCCGGCGCCTTCGAGATTCCGCTGCTGGCGCAACGCCTGGCGCGCAGTGGCCGGTATGCGGCCATCGTCGGCTTCGGCCTGGTGGTGGACGGCGGCATCTACCGCCATGACTTCGTGGCCACCGCGGTCATCGACGGGCTGATGCGCGCCCAGCTGGACACCGGCGTGCCCGTGTTGTCGGTGGTGCTCACGCCCCACCACTTCCACGAGCACGGCGAACACCAGGCCTACTTCAGCCGCCACTTCGTGACCAAGGGCGAAGAGGCCGCCCGTGCGGTGCTGCAAACGCTGGCCGTGCACCGCGAGGTCGACGCCCTGCTGACGCGCTGACGGCGTTGGCTGCTCACCCCGCCCGGTCGGCGTGCTGCGCCAGGGCGGCGGGGTCGAGCAGATCGATGCAGCCCCGGCGGCGCTTCAGCCAGCCGCGGGCTTCAAAGTCACCCAGCACCTCGCTGACGGTCTGGCGTGTCAACGCCAGCATCGCGCCCAGCTGGTCCTGCTGCACCTGCACGGTTTGCACGGCCGCATCGGCCTGCCACATGCCGTGGCCCTGCGCCATGGCCAGCAACCGCCGCGCCACCCGGGCCGGCGCAGGCAGCAGCACCAGGTCTTCCATGCCCGAGAACACCGCTCGCAGCTTCTCGGCCACCAGCTGGCCGAGGTAGCGCCACAGCGTCGGGTGCGCTTCCAGCACCGCCAGCAGGCGGTCCAGCGGCACATGCAGCAAGAGCGTGTGGCCCTGCGCCACCGCGTCATGGGTTCGCACGCCGCCGTCCAGCGTGGCGATCTCGCCAAACCACTGGCCCGGCACGATCACCCCGAGCAGCGCCTCACGGCCGCTGGGGGCCACGGCGCCCACGCGCACCGCGCCCTGCAACACGGCATACAGCCCGTCGTTGGCGTCTCCGCGTGAAAACAGGCGCTGTGCCGGCGCCAGCGACTGCGTGCGAGCCGCAGCCAGCAAGGCCTGCCGCGCATCGTCAGGGAGCGCAGCAAACCAGTGGCCACGCTGCAGCACATCGAGCTGCGCAGGCGGGTTATGGGCGGCTGAAGACGTCATCAAGGGCAAAGAGGTTGAAGCGCTTGCGCGCCCGGCCAGGCACAACAGGGCAACCGGCGGCATGGTGAAAGGCGCAGCGCGCTACGGGTCTGCCCTCCCCCGGGCCGACCCTTGAACGTCGGCTGGCCGACAGACAGGCGGCATGGTGGCTCGCAACATGCCGGCACTTTTCACCACACACGTCGCTGGACAACATGAAAACGCTCACCGATCACCTGGTTCAGTATGCCCGCTACCACCGCGACCGCCGCAACATCGCCACGCACTTCGTCGGCATCCCGATGATCGTGGTGGCCGTGACCGTGCTGCTGAATCGTCCGGCGTTCGACGTGAGCGGTGTGCCCGTCACGCTGGCCATGGTGGTGGCCGCCTTGAGCGCGCTGTTTTATCTGCGGCTCGACCTCACCCTGGGCGCCTTGATGACCGCGCTGCTGGTCGGTTCACTCGCCCTGGCCCGCATGACCGACAGCCTGCCCACCGCGCAATGGGCCGCGCTGGGCGTGGGCCTGTTCGTGGTGGGCTGGGTGTTCCAGTTTGTCGGCCACTTCTGGGAAGGCCGCAAGCCGGCCTTCGTGGACGACCTGATGGGACTGCTGGTGGGCCCGCTGTTCGTGGTGACCGAGGCCGGCTTTGCGCTGGGCCTGGGCAAGTCGCTGGAAGCGACCATCACGGAAGCCGCCGGTCCGGTTCGCGACGGCGCCGTCAAGGCACCATTGTCATGACGCAATCGCGGCCGGCGCGCTTGGCGCCGTACAGCGCCGCGTCAGCCCGGGCCAGTGCCGCCTGAACGTCGGTGTCGTCATCGGCCAGCACCGTCACGCCGAAGCTGGCGGTGACAGGTCGAAGCGGCTTGCCGTCGGTGCCAGTGAAGGCCAGGCCAGAGATGCCCTGCCGCAGGCGCTGGGCCTGCTCACGCGCATCCTCGAGTGAGCACTGGCGCATCAGCACGAGGAACTCTTCACCGCCATAGCGCGCCACCACGTCACCGCGGCGGCAGAGCTTCGCGCACACCTCCGCCACGCCTTGCAGCACCGCATCGCCCGTGTCGTGGCCATGCTGGTCATTGATCTGCTTGAAGTGGTCGAGGTCGAACATGGCCAGCGCCAGAGGCACCGGGTCACGCAACCGCGAGATCAGGTGGTGCTCAGCCAGGGCGTAAAAGCCGCGGCGGTTGGGCAGGCCGGTGAGGAAGTCGGTGTTGGACTGGTCACGCAACTGCTCAATCAACTGCTGACGCTCCTGCTCCAGCTGCTGCCGGTCCAGGCTCATCTGCCGCAGCACGTCGGTCGACCGCTGCAACTCGGCCACCTCATGGAAGCCCGAGCCCACGTTCAGCACCGGCGGCCACTCACCGCGCGTGAGCGCTGAAATCACGTTCGTCACGCTCAGCAGCGGCGACACCACGCGGGAGTTGATCAACCACACGGTGCCCGCCAGCAGCAGCAGCGTCAGCAAGCCACCGGCCGCCAGCAGCGCGAACTGGCGACGGGCCCCCTCGTATTTCTCGACGGCCGAGCGTTCGGCGTCGGCCAGCAAGGTGTCGCGGAGGCTGATGATGGCGTCCATGCGCGGCACATAACGGGCAGCGAACTGCGCGGTGTCGACCTTGAAAGCCCCGTCGCCGCTGCCCGTGGCCACCTGCTCGTCGATGAAACGCGCGGCATCGCCGAAGTAGTCGGCTTGCATCGTCTGCGCTGCGTTGATGCAGGCTGCATGGGTTTCGATGTAGCGGGTACGCAAGTCAATCAGCTTGCCCAGCTCATCAATGCGGCCGCGCAGCCGCTCGATCTCGAGGCGCTCCGCTGGCGTGAACACCCGGCGGGCGGTGATGGCCGGCGTGAACTGTGAACCGAGCCGCCCCGCGAGCTCACGAAGATCAGCCGCGTGGCGGGCCGCCGTGATGTCGTCGGCCAGCTCAGGATAGGCCTGCACCGTGAGATCGGCCAGTTTGAGCGCCACTGGCTCCAGGTGGTCGATGACCTTGAACATTTCGCCCACGGCGTCATGCAGTGCGCCAGCTTCTCGCCGCGTCGGGGCTTGGGCTGCCAGCGCGTCCACCGCCTTGCGGGCCCGGCTGAGTTGCGAGGCGGCCTGCTGCACCGGCGTACGCACCAGCGGCTGCCCCTCCAAAGCCTGCTGAACCTGAGCCAGCGCGGCATCGGCGCGGGCACGGGCCTGTTTCAGGCGCTCTTGCTTGCCCGGGTCAGCCGGCAACTGGTCGCCGAGCACGCCGTTGGCGGGGCCGCGCTCACGAGAGGCCATTTCAGCGGACACGAGCAGGAGCTTGAACTGGCGCAGGGCCTGCAAGCCTTCGTCACTGCGGGTGACCTGCTGCCACTGGACCAGCAGCACCTGGATCAGCAGCGCTGCGATCAGCACCCCGATCAGGGTTTGGAGTCCAACGAACAAGCTGCGCAGACGCATGGGAATGAAAGAAATGAACTTCTCTTGGAGGTCAGGCCGAGTGTGCGCCGGGTTCGGTGACTCGATGCTCAGGGTAGGCCCGAACGAGTCAACCGACGACAAATCCTAGTCGGGAATGCCCTGCGCTTAAGGGCGGAACATCACCGGCTTTCGATCAGGCGGGTGCAGTCGTCTAGGATTTGGTGTAGTTGCGCCACAAGTTCCGGACCCAATCGGTCATTGAGATCGAGCTGAGCGGCCTTCCAGGCGGCTTTCGCTGATGCGCGGTGCGCCCGGCCGGCCTCGGTGGCCACCACCAGGCGGCTGCGCCCATCCACCCCGGGTTGCACCTCCAGCCAACCGCGTTCCACCAGCGGCTGCAGGTTGCGCGTCAGGCTCGACGGCGTGAGCGTCAGGGCCTGCGCCAGATCCGACGGGCGCATGGGCCCGGCATGCACGACCTGGCTGAGCAGGCTGTATTGCGGCGCTGTGATGCCCGCCCCCGCCAGCAGTTCCGCGTCGTAGTGGCGCCCCACCACGCGGGCGAGTCGGCGCAGCTTCAGGTTGGTACACCCTTGTGGGCGTGCCACCACGTCGTTGGCGCCTGACGCGAGAGTGACAGGAACAGCGGGCTCAGTCATGATTCAATTGTAGATACAACTTTCCACCCACACTCACCGAGGAGCTCGTTTTGTCACACCACGACCAACCGGATCAGGCCGCCACCCTTGCACTCTGGGAAGCCGATGAGGCGCGTGTACGCGAACGGCTTGCCGCGCCCGGTGTCTCGCGCCTTGACCAGATCGCCCACCTCGACGGCCTGGGCTTCTTCGAGGCCGTCAGCCGGGGCGAATTGCCGTCCATCCCCATCGGCATAAGCATGGATTTCTGCGCCGTGCACTTCGAGCACGGCCAGGCGGTGTTCCAGGGCCGCCCGAGCAACAAGTTCCTGAACCCGATGGGCACGATCCACGGCGGCTGGATGGCCACCCTGCTCGATTCGGCCGTGGCCTGCGCGATTCACACCACGCTACCGGTGGGTGTGGGCTACACCACGGCGGAGCTGAAGATCAGCTACGTGCGGGCGCTGACGCCCAAGGTGCCGCTGGTGCGCGCCATCGGCCAGGTCATCAACGCGGGCCGCAAGGTGGGTTTCGCTGAAGGACGGCTGGTGGGCCCGGACGGCAAGCTGTATGCGCACGCCACCACCACCTGCGTGGTGCTGCAGCGCGATTGATGCGCCTCAGGCCCGCCCCTCAACGGGCCACCATCAAGCCTTCCTGAATGGCAATGCGCTCCAGCGCCTGCTCGAACAAGGCCCGGGCCGTGCCCGACACCTGGCCCAGATAGGCGTGCAGGTCGGCGTCTTCCGGGCTGCGGTGCTGGCATTCGGCGCTGTAGGCCTCGAAGTGCGACAACTGCATCAGCAACTCGGCCACGTGCCGCGGGCACTCACAGGCGATGGTGCTAGACAAACCTGCGAAGTCGGCGAGGGCGGCGTCGTCATAACGCCGCGGCGGCACCGGGCCAACCTCGGGCATCGCGGCGGTAGCACTGGCCGGCGCTGCAGCGGTTTCCAGGCCCATGCACAGGCTGTAGATCCAGCGCCCGAGTGTCGTGTCGCTGACCGGCTCACGCTGCAGTGAGACCTTGGCCTCGCGCATCAAGTCGATCGCGAAGGCCGGCGCGAAGCCATACACCACCGCCACCTGCCGCGCACCCAGGCGCTTGGCCAGGGCATGCAGCCGCTGCGGCCACTCGGCATGCAGGGCGGGCGCATGCACCAGCAGCACATCGCACACGGCCTCGCCTTCGGTGGCCGCCAGGCTGGTCAGTGCGTCGTCGTCCAGCGTGGCGCCCAGCACCTGCAGCTGCCACGGGCCAGGTTGGCGGCGGGCCTGCGGCACACGCGCCACCCGCTCGCCCAGGTCTTTGCCCACCACGCCCACCCGCACCGCTGGCCGGGCGGCGGCGGGCTCCACCACCGACAACGCAGTGCGCGTGGTGCTGGCCATGGTGCTGGCGTGGGTGCTGGCCACTTCCTGGAGGGCCTCCACCGTCAGCGAAGCGACCGAGCTGATGGCGTGTCCCAGATCCACCAGCTGCTTCACCAGCGCCAGCCGTTGCACATCGGCCGAGCTGTACAGGCGATGACCCGCCTCGGTGGTCGCAGGTGCGGCCACCTGGTAGCGCCGCTCCCAGATCCGCAGCGTGGCAACCGGCAGGCGCAGCATGCGGGCCACGGCACCGCTTCGGTAACGCGGCAAGTGCAGATCAGATTCAGCAACCATTTTGACTCCAGTTTGAATCACCATATTGGATTCAATGTCGCCATTATTAACTATTTGTCTTGGCTTTTGTCTTTGAATAATCCACAGTTCGAGCATTGACTCCACTCATCGCGAAGACAACATGACCTCAACTCCCATGCACATCGCCGTCGTCGGCGCCGGCCTCGCCGGTGTCACCGCAGCCCGCGCCCTGCATGAGGGCGGCCATGCCGTGCAGTTGTTCGACAAATCGCGAGGTGTGGGCGGCCGGATGTCGACCCGCCGCACCAGCTGGACGCCAGACGCACAGCGCGAGCACGCCCTCGCCTTTGACCACGGCGCGCCGTCATTCACCGCCACTGACCCGGCCTTTGCAGGCTTCATCCAGGATGCCGCCACCTTCGGCTGGGTGGCGCCTTGGGCACCGCGCATGGCGCCCGCCAGCCGCGCAGAAACAGCGACGCGCTGGGTCGCCAACCCCGACATGCCCGCGCTGTGCCGCCGGTTGGCGGGTGAGCTGCCACTGCACCGCAGCGCCACCGTGACCGGCCTGGCCCGCGTGGCTGGCGGCGGCTGGCAAGTGCTGGTGGACCAGGTTGCACACCCCGGCACCTTCGACCGCGTGGTGCTGGCCATGCCGCCCGCACAGGCCGCCGCGCTGCTGCAGGCCCATGCACCCACCTGGGCAATGGCCGCCCGCGAAGTGGCGATGACGCCTTGCTGGACCGTGATGGCGGTCTTCCACCAAGCCGCGCCCGAGTGGGACGCGGCCGCCCCGAGCACCGGCCCGATCGCCTGGGCCGCGCGCCAAGGCAGCCAACCGGGCCGTGATGCACCCGACAACGACGACAACACCGCAACCGCAAGCGACACCCAGAACTGGGTCATCCAGGCCTCAGCCGCCTGGAGCGCCCAGCACCTCGAGGACGACGCCGCAACGGTGAGCGCCGCTCTGCTGCAAGCCTTCCAGGCGCTGCCCGGGCTGGCGGCAGCCGAGGTGCAGTGGCAAACCAGCCACCGCTGGCGCTACAGCGTGCCGCGCAACGCCCCGTGGGCGGGTGAGTGCACCGCCTGGACCGACGACGCGCTGGGCCTGGGCGTGTGTGGCGACTGGCTGGGCGGCGTGGGTGTGGAAGGTGCGTGGTTGTCCGCACAGGCGCTGGCCGACGCCTGGTGCGACGCAGACCCCGCAGCGCCCGGCCATTGCCACCCCAGCCCCGCGATGTTTGAAGCCGCCTGAGTGAACACGGCGCCACGGCGGCCGAGGTGAAAGTGCCCGCCGTCGCGACGACAATGTCGCCATGCCCCACATGAACTCCCACGGCCAGACCATCGCCGTCATCGACTTCGAGACCACCGGCATGGGCCCCCACATGGGCGCCCGGGCCACCGAAATTGCCGTGGTGCTGGTGCGTGATGGCGCCATCGTCGACCAGTACCAGAACCTGATGTACACCGGCGTGTGGGTGCCGCCCTTCATCGAGCAGCTCACCGGCATCAGCAATGAGATGCTGAGAACCGCACCGCCCGCAGAAACCGTGATGCGCGAAGTGGCCGCGTTCACGGCCGGTGTGCCGCTGGTGGCGCACAACGCTTCGTTCGACCGCACTTTCTGGCACGCCGAGATGGCCCGCGCCGGCATGCCGGCCGACCCGGCGCATGAGTTTGCCTGCACGGTGCTGCTGTCGCGCCGCCTGTACCCCGACGCGCCTGACCACAAGCTCGGCACCCTGGCGCGGCACCACCACCTGCCGCGT
Source organism: Burkholderiales bacterium PBB6 (assembly GCA_002255925.1). Taxonomy (GTDB): domain Bacteria; phylum Pseudomonadota; class Gammaproteobacteria; order Burkholderiales; family Burkholderiaceae_C; genus Ideonella; species Ideonella margarita. The sequence continues at coordinate 275,129 of NKIH01000005.1, forward strand.
GACGGACGCGCCCACCGGGCGATGTCTGACGCCATGGTCACCGCCCACCTGCTGCTGCGCATGCAGCAAGACTTGGGCGAGCGCCACCCCGACCTGCCTGCCCATACCCACCGCAGCCACAGCTTGCTGTGCGCGCTGCAACGCACCCCGAAGCACCAGCTGCAACGCTGCATCGAACGCCTCTGCCAGGCCGAAGCCTGAGCACGGCATGCCCATGAACCAGATCGAGCGTGGCCTGTGGGCCAACCGCGTGCAGTTCTTCGTGCTGGGCGCCCTGATGGGCCACTTCGGCGCCCATGTGGCCAGCATCAAGCAGGTGCATCAGCTGAGTGACGGGCAGCTGGGCCAAGCCCTGCTGGCCGGCGCCTGCGGCTCAGCCGTCTGCCTGCTGACCGCCGGTACCTTGGTGCAACGCTGGGGCGCCCGGCGCTGCCTGATGGGCGCCGTGGTGGCCACGGGCCTGAGCCTCTCAGGCCTGTTGCTGGCGCCAAATGTGGCACTGCTGCTGGCGCTGATGGCCGCGTTCGGCGCTGCCACCTCGTTGCTGGACGTGGCCACCAACGCCGAGGGCTGCGACATCGAAGCCCGCGCCGGCCGCAAGCTGCTGAGCGGCCTGCACGGTATGTTCAGCGTGGGCGGCATGGCGGGCGCCTTGTGGGCCGCGCTGCTGCTGCAACTGGCCGTGCCGCCCGCCTGGCAGGTGGCCGGCACCGCAACTGCCTTGGTGATGCTGAACCTGGGCGCCAGCCGGTACATGGTGTCCGCGGCTTCGCATGGCGAAGCCGATGAGGCCCGCTGGCGCTTGCCGCGTGGCTCACTGCTGGTGCTGGGTCTGCTGGCTGCTGCCGGCCTGCTGGCGGAAGGGGCGATGTACGACTGGACGGTGGTGTACCTGCGTGACGCGCTCGGCACCAGTGGCGCGGTGGCCGCCCTGGGCTACGCCAGCTTCTGCGCCGCGATGGCTGCAGGCCGGTTTGGTGGCGATGCACTGCGCACCCGCTTCCACCCTGCCGTGCTGCTGCGGGCCAGTGGCGCCTTGGCCGCCGTGGCCATGGCCGTGGTGCTGCTGATCGGCCATCCGCTGGCCACCGTACTCGGCTTCGCCGTGGTGGGCCTGGGCCTGGCGAACGTGATTCCGCTGCTGTTCATCGAAGCCAGCCAGCAGCCCGGCAGCACGCCGGCGGGCGCCATCGCGGCCGTCACCTCGGTGAGTTTTCTCGGCTTTGTCTCTGGCCCGCCGCTGGTGGGGGCGCTGGCACAGGCCAGCTCATTGCGGCTGGCGCTGGGGGTCATCGTGGCGGCCGCAGTGGCCGTGGCACTGGGCGCACGGGCACTGCGGCACTGAGAAGCCCGATCAGCCCTTGGACTTGCGGGTCGGCACGGCCTCGGGCAGGTCCTTCGGCGCCAGCGCGCGCACCTGCTGAACGAGGTTGTTGTGGGCATCAAGGAAGGCGGCGGCAATCACCTTGCCTTCGTTGGTATTGCTCCAGCCCATGCCGCCCAAGCCACCGCCCGCGCCCACGGCCAGGCCACCAATGCCCAGGTCGGTGGTGCGCGCTGCGCCAGTAGACGACGACAGCTGCTCGGTGGTTTCGTTGTCGGTCAGCAGCAGCACCACCTGCGCCTCCTTGAACTTCACCTGCTCGGCGGCGCCGGCAAATTTGGCCAGGCCCGGAATGGCGGCGATCACGCCACCGATCTGGCGGCCGGCGTCTTGCTCCGAGAAGGTCAGGCTGGGCACCACGCTGTACTGCGCCATGATGCCGCGGCCCTTCTTCACATTGCCGTCGGCACGCAGGATGCCCTGATCCTTCAGCTCCTGCTCACGCACGGTGGCCTTCAGGCCGGCATTGCGGTCAACGATGCGGAAGCAGCCACTCTGCTGCATGATCACCCGCACCAGCGGCAGCGGTGATTCAGGCAAGCCACCGGTGCCGATGCCGGTGTAGCCGCCTTGGTTTTCCACCAGCGAAACCACCGCCACCGGGGTGTCGCACTTCACCAGCTCACGCGCGGCGTTGCGGGCACCCTCGGGGCCACCAGAGCCGCTGACGATGGAGCCACCTGCGCCCAGCTCAACGCCCTGCTTGCCGCAGCCCGCCAGCATGGCCGCGGCCAGCAAACCGGCAGGCCAGGCCTTCAACACGCCCGATGCAGGCCACCCACACGCCGACCGATTGGCCAGCTGCTTCTCTTGCTTCATTCCGTACCTCTCCTGATGCTGCCTGCGTGCCGCCCCAAGCGGGCCAGGCACGTCCGTGCAGTCTGTGGGGCGGCACTATAGGGGGCGATGAGGCGCCCGCCCATCCCTCATGGCGGGTGGTGTTGCACGGCATGTAACCAACCGTCTCAGGCGGGTGGCAGACCTCAGGAACCAGCCGTCACCACCGGAATGCCCTTGAGCTGTCCGGCGCTGGCCACCTTGGGCTGCGGGCGCGGGTGGCGCGCCGGGTCCAGCCGGTGCAGCAGTTCGGCCTCGCGCGCCTGGGCCATCGCCACATTGGCCAGCTTCACATGGCCGAAGCCGCGCATCTGCAGCGGCACGGCGGCCAGTTGCAGGGCCAACGGATGCTGCTCAGGCGTCAGGCCGGGCAGCAGCGCCAGCACCTGCTGCTCGAAGCGGTCGATCAAGGCGCGCTCCATGCGGCGCTCTTCAGTGCGCCCAAACACATCCAGGCGGCTGCCGCGCAGCGCCTTGCCCTTGGCCAGCACCGCCATTGCCCGCAGCAGCCAGGGCCCGAGCGTCACCTTGCGGGGCGGCTGCCCGTCACGGCTGCGGCTCAGCAGCGGCGGAGCCATGTGGAAGGCGAGTTGCAGATCGCCCTCGAACTGGTGGCTCAGGGCGGCCTGGAACTGCCCGTCGGTATAGAGCCGCGCCACCTCGTACTCGTCCTTGTAGGTCATCAGCTTCAGCGCGCTGCGGGCTACCGCACGGGCCAGCGGCTGGGCACCAATGCCGAGCGCCGCTTCGCGCTGGGCCACCTGGGTCACCAGCGCGGCCCAGCGCTGCGCCCAGCGCTCGTCCTGATACGCCGTGAGCTGCGCCACGCCTCGCGCCATCAACGCGGGCAGGCTGTCATCCACGGGCGCTGCGGCGGGCTCGGCACCGAGCGTGGCCAGCGCTGCTGGTTGGCCCGCGGCCAGACGCCCCAGGCTGAAGGCCTGCAGATTGGCGGGCACGGCCACGCCGTTGAGTTCGATCGCGCGGTGCATCGCCGCCAGGCTCAAGGGCACCAGACCGCGCTGCCAGGCATAGCCCATGGCCAGCACGTTGGCCGTCACGGTGTCGCCGAGAAAATCTTCGGCCAGTTGCTGGGCATCGAAAGTCTCTACCTGCTCATCGCCCGCCACGTGGCGCATCTTGGCCAGCAGCAGGTCCACTTTCAGGCTCGCATCGGGGTTGCGCAGGGATTCGGCCACTGGAATCTCGTGCACGTTCGCCAGCACCCGGGTGCGGCCGTGGCGCACGGTTTGCAGTGCATCGGCTGACGCGCCCACCACCACATCACAGGCCAGCAGTGCGTCAGCTTGCTGGGTGTCGATGCGCACCTGGTTCAGGCGCTCAGGCACATCGGCCAGGCGCACGAAGCTGAGCACCGAGCCGCCCTTCTGCGCAAAGCCCATGAAGTCCAGCACGCTGGCGCTCTTGCCTTCCAGGTGGGCCGCCATGGCAATCACTGCGCCCACCGTCACCACGCCAGTGCCGCCCACGCCGGTCACCAGCAGGTCGTACGGGCCGGTCCAGGCATGCGGCGCCGGCAGGGCCAGGGCCGCCACATGGGCGTCAAAGGCCGCCTTGCCGGTAGACAACGCCCCGCTGCGCTTGCGCAAGCGCCCGCCCGTCACGCTGACGAAGCTCGGGCAGAAGCCCTGCGCACACGAATAGTCCTTGTTGCACGCGGTCTGGTCGATCTTGCGCTTGCGGCCCTGCGGGGTTTCCTGCGGCAGCACGGCCACGCAGTTGCTCTGCACCGTGCAGTCGCCGCAGCCTTCGCACACCGCGTCGTTGATGAACAGGCGACGCGCCGGGTCAACCAGCTCGCCCTTCTTGCGGCGGCGGCGCTTTTCGGCGGCGCAGGTTTGCTCGTAGATCAGCACCGTCACGCCGTCGATCTCGCGCAGCTCGCGCTGCACCTCGTCCAGCTTGGCGCGGTCATGGAACTGCGTGCCGGCCGGGAAGCTGCCGTGCTGGCTGTCGTACTTGGTGATGTCGTCGCTCACCACCACCACGCGGCGCACGCCTTCGCTTTCCACCTGGCGCGCAATCGCGTCCACGGTGATGACGCCGTCGACCGGTTGGCCGCCCGTCATGGCCACCGCGTCGTTGAACAGGATCTTGTAGGTGATGCGCGCCTTGGCCGCCACGGCTTGCCGGATGGCCAGATAGCCCGAGTGGTAGTAGGTGCCGTCGCCCAGGTTCTGGAACACATGCGGCGTGCGGGTGAACATGGCGTGGCTGACCCAGTCCACGCCCTCGCCGCCCATCTGGATCAAACCAGCGGTGCTGCGGTCCATCCAGTTGGCCATGAAGTGGCAGCCGATGCCGGCCCGCGCGGTGGAGCCTTCCGGCACCTTGGTGGAGGTGTTGTGCGGGCAGCCGGCGCAGAAGTACGGCAGGCGGCGCACGCTGTCGCTGTCGTTGCTGAGCAGCGCGGGCAAGGTGAAATCACGCACATGCTGCAGGTGGTCGCCGATCACCGGGCTGGCTGCAAAGTGCCTATCAATCCAGTGCGCCACCAGCTCGATCAGTCGCGAGGGCCGCAGCTCACCCACGGCTGACACCAGCGGCTGCCCCGCCGCGTCCTTCTTGCCGATGATGACCGGGCGCTGCGCCGCCGGTGCGTTGTAGAACAGCTCACGCAGTTGCTGCTCCACCACCGCGCCCTTTTCCTCGATCACCAGCAGCTCTTTGAGGCCCTGGGCAAAGGCCGTCATGCGGGTGGTTTCGATCGGATAGCTCAGCCCCACCTTGTAGAGCCGCACGCCCACTTCAGCCAGCATGTCGGGCGTGATCTCAAGCCGACGCAGCACCTCCATCAAATCCAGGTGGGCCTTGCCGCAGGTGACGATGCCCACCGTGGCTTGCGGGCTGTTGATCACCAGCTTGTCGATGCTGTTGATGCGCGCAAACGCAGCCACCGCGCTCAGCTTGTCCATCAGCCGCGTCTCGATGCGCAGCGAAGGCAGGTCAGGCCAGCGGTAATGCAGGCCGTCGATCGGGTCAATGTGGCCGGTGGCGGCGCGCACGGCATCTGCGCTCTTCCAGCTGGCCGCACGGGCCTGCACATCGTCCAGGTTCACGGTGGCGCCGCTTTCCACCACTTCTGACAAGGCTGTGAAACCAACCCAGCCGCCGCTGAACCGCGAGAGTGCGTAGCCGTACAGGCCGAACTCCAGATATTCGGCGATGGTGGCGGGCGACACCACCGGCATGTGCCAGCTCTGCATGGCCTGGTCACTTTGGTGCGGCATCGACGACGACACGCAGCCGTGGTCATCACCTGCCACCACCAACACGCCGCCATGGGGCGAGCTGCCGTAGGCGTGGCCGTGCTTCAGGGCATCACCGGCCCGGTCAACGCCCGGGCCTTTGCCGTACCACATGGCAAACACGCCATCGACCGTGCGCTGGGGGTCACTTTCCACCCGCTGCGTGCCCAGCACCTGCGTGGCGGCCAGCTCTTCATTGATGGCCGGCACGAACCGGATGCCCGCGTCCTTGAAGCGCGGCCCGGCCTTCCAGATGGCCTGGTCCACCATGCCCAGCGGAGAGCCGCGGTAGCCGCTGATGAAACCCTGGGTGTTCAGGCCCGCAGCCTCATCACGCTGGCGCTGCATGCGCATCAGCCGCAGCAAGGACTGCGTGCCCGTGAGGAACACCACGCCCGAATCAGCCCACAGGCTGTCAATCAACTGGTAGCTGGGGCGGGCGATGCTGGTGGTGTCGAGCAGGGTGTCAGGCAGGGTCGGGTTCATGGGCGGCATTGTTCGCCGCCCTGCCCCGGAAAGCCTTCTTCAATGCCACCGGGTTAGCACCGAATTCAGGAGAATTCATCGCTGATAACCTCGGTTTGATTGATGGATTTTCCTCACATTCAATGAATGATGGAAATTCAGCCTGACTGCACCCCCATCAACATCCACAGCCACGATGTCAGACCAACCCACCCTCGACCGCTACAGCCTGCACATCCTCACCGAGCTGCAACGCGATTCGCGCCAGACCGTGCAGCAACTCGCCGACGCCGTGGGCCTGTCGCCCACGCCTTGCTGGAACCGCATCAAGGAGATGGAGGCGGCCGGGGTCATCAAGGGCTACACGGCGCTGGTTGACCGGGAAAAGGTGGGGCTGAACCTCGCGGTCATCGTCGAGGCGAACCTCAGCCAGCACAGCGAAGAGCTGGTGCGGCGCTTCGAGGAAGCGGTGGCCACCAGCCCGCAGATCGTGCGCTGCCTGTCGACCACCGGCCAGGCCGACTACATCATGACGGTGCTCGTGGCCGACATCAAAGCCTACGAGCAGTTCCTGCACGACACCATCTTCAAACTGCCCGGCGTCACCCATGTGCGCTCAAGCATCGTGCTGCGCGAGCTGAAGGCCGAAGTGCGCCTGCCTGTGCCGCCGGCCAGCCCGCACGCGGCGCCGCTGCGGGCGGCGCGCAAGCGGGCGAAGGGGTGACGGCGCGTGGTGGCTGGCTCGTTGTGCCGGCGACCTCCAAGTTTTGACAGCCGGGCGTCGGCTCTGACAACTCGGTGCCAGCGTGGAGCGCATTCGTTTGCCGAATTCCCTCAACTGAAAGTGGTCGGCAAGGCGCGCAGGTGCGGGGCGTCATGGCCTCTCGCCACAAGCGTGGATCTCGGCGAGAACTTGTAACAACGCGCTGCTTTTGTCGGAAATTTAATGCTGGTTGAATACGATGTCGAACGGGGGAAATTGTTTATGCGACAGACACTTAGTTGCACTCACCTAGTCGATTTTAGGGAGCAGCCTGCCTGGTTAGGTGGCGTATGCTGTCTGTGTAGAACACGTTAAGCGTCAAGAGCCTCATGTTCGCAATTGAATCGACCAATTCGAAGGGCTGGCGTTGGATTTCCGGCCTAGTCGCTACCCGAGCGGAGGCTGAACTTAATGTGTCAGCAGTTCCAGAATCGGGACGACACTTTCACAAGATCGTGGACGTGCCGATAAGAGCATTTCCGGTTTTTCTGGTCGAGACCAACGGGTTTGAATTCGGAGGAATTGAGTTCGTGCGCCAACGACTTCGCCAAATCGAGCCGTCCGATGACCAAGACACCGTTCACTTCAATGTTTACGCCTTCACCTCTCGCTTCCTCCCCAAAGTGCCGGGGCGGGATGAAATGGGTGGAGTTCTTCACTGGCATGTCACCAACGACACGCTTACGTCACCGCGGGCAGAAGTGTTCGAGGCCGAACTGGCTGACATAGCGAATGACGCTTAACCTTTCATTGCAGCGGACCCGCGTCAGCTGCGCTGGCGGGCCCGCTGAATTTAAACGTTAGCCGTCATGCAAGCACCGCTACCCGTCGATCGCCTAGTTGAAGAATGGCTCTTATGGGCGACCTGGCAGCGTGACCCACAGAACCATGGTAAGCACAACGATGACCTGATCGGATTCGATGAGTTCGATTGGGTTGTGCGAAAGCACCCTGAACACGCATGGCAGTCCATCGTAGCGACCGCGTCGGATCCGAGAGCCGAGCCATTTCTTGGAGTTTTGGCTGCAGGCCCAATGGAAGATCTGCTTGGCTATCACGGCCCATCGTTTATCGAACGAGTCGAAGTGGAGGCTCGCCGGAACCCACAGTTCGCGTGGATGCTTGGCGGTGTTTGGCAGTGTCAAATGTCGGACGAAATCTGGGCGCGCGTGCAGAAGGTCTGGGATCGTCGCGGGTGGGATGGAATTCCGAAATGACGGCTAACCGGTCGCTCGAGTGGACCGCAACCGGCTGGCCGCACTCCGCTCAGCAGTTGATCATCGCTTCGTGCGGCCAGCCGGTTTCGTCCCCTCAGCTCCAACGTTAGCCATCTGATGCAGGCGTACGAATTCATCGACGGTTTTCGAATGGTCATCGAGCGTTTCGGGCAGTGGCCAAGTTTTCACGACGGTGAAGTGCATCGCATCGTCTTGGATAGAACGTCCAATGCTTCGTGTGGTCGAAGCAGGCCCACGGTCGAGGTTCACGTTCGCGGTTGGATCATGGGGCCGGATGTCGACGCTGAAGGCTTCTACAAGCTGCGGAGCGACTCAGTTGTCGTATTCCTGTTTGAGGGCATCTTCGACCTAAAGCTTGAGGGCTTCAATCAACAGAACGTTCTCTCATCGCTGAACCTATCGATCGTCGAAGATTCCGAGGGCAGTGATCCAGCTTTGCATGTCGAGCTAGAGCACTGCTACCTCTTTGCCGGCGAATTCAGTGCTCGCAAAGCAAGGGTGGTTAGTGTGGCACCGTATGAGGCTCTGTCAGATGGCTAACCGGTCGCTCGAGTGGACCTCAACCCGCTGGCCGCGCTACGCTCGGCAGCCCATCATCGCTTCGCGCGGCCAGCCGGTTTCGGCCCCTCAGCTTCAACGTTAGGCCTCACCCACATGCATCTGCTCCTGCGACTCGGCGAGAGAGACGGCAAGCCCGACTACGAATCGGTTCATGTCGAACCTATCGCTGGCAATCGATTTCGAGTTCTCTACTCTCCCGGATTCGCATACGGCGTGGCGGCTGGCGATGAGCTTGAGGTTGATGAGGAAGGCAGATACAGAGTTGTCGCCAGAGCTGGAAATCTCTCTGTCCGCCTTCTATGCGGCAGCGGGGTTGCTGACATCGAGCAGAGTTTGACCGAACAGATCGAGAGAATTGGCGGACGCCTTGATGGACAAGTTCGTGCCGGTCTCGCATACACGATTCCCCTCAGTGTCGGCCGAGATGTGATCGGGCAGCTTTTCGCCAAAGCCAAGCAAGAGAATCCTAGTGCCCTCTGGGAGTACGGAAATGTCTACGATGAAGACGGCAAGCTCATGGAGTGGCTGCGCAGTGAGGCCTAACAAGTCGCTCGAGTGGACCGCAACCGGCTGGCCGCATTCCGCTCAGCGGTCAATCATCACTCCGTGCGGCCAGCCGGTTCCGGCCCCTCAGCTCCAACGTTAGGCCTCCGAGTTCAGACCTCTCTTACCCTCACTGCTGAGATTCATGCCCACCAACTCCCTTGATGACCACGCCGTCCAGTATATGAATGCTGCTCGCGAAGGTCTCGCTGTGCAAACGTCGGCACATACCGCCACTTGGCACTTTGGAGAAGAGCTAACTTGGGCCGCCAATCTGGACACGGGAACCATAGTCTTCTCGTTCTCGGACGGAGTCACCGCCCCCGCTCCAATCCAAGTCGTCGGCAGCTACAACACAGCCGACGGCACGTTCCTTTGGGGGTGGGATCACCCATCAGTCCCTCAGGATCTCAGGAAGCATGCAGTCCTTGCAAGACAATGGGGTGAGAAGCATAGGGTACAAGCCTTCACTTCTCGCAAGGTTCAATGCACAGAAGACGACGCTTGGGGTTTTGCAGCAACAACGAACCGCTTGGCGCAAGCAAACGGTGTCTACCGGGGGCCAAGCGATACTGCGCGGTTCTTCATGACACTGGGCGAAATCACGCTTGCGCGCGCGGAGGCCTAAACCCTTCCTTCAAGCGGACCCGTCTACGGCTGTCTGCTTACGCCAAACGTTTGGCCTCACCAAGAACCTCAATCCCATGACGCACCGTTCTTATTCTTGTGCAAGTGCAATTTTCACTTTGCTTTTCGCACCACTGGCTTTCGGTCAGAACGCCGGACAGTTACCCAGCGGCAATTACCGACTTGAAGGCGAGTGCTCGAGAACCTTGTACCTTGGCGCAGAAGTCGCGCCAGAGTGTGATCATTTCTTGGGCATCAAAGTCGATGTCTCCGACAAGCCAATGTTCATCTTTCCCCTCAAAAATGGCGCTCGAGCGTGGTTCTTCGTAGCGTCACAACAAGAATCATCGAGCAAGGACCGTACCGTCTATGCAGTTGAAAAACTGTACGACCAAGCATTGAATGTCGAATTCTCATACCCGGCTGGAGAGTGCGAGGTCAACACAGGACCAATCGTGCGGTGCACCGTGTGGAAGGATCCAGAGCGAACCGTGAAAGCTCGGGAACTCGTTTTCTCGGGCTCTGGAAATTGGGCACGTGCGAAATGAAGCGAATGAGGCCTAACCCTTCCTTCAAGCGGACTGGGAGCTTGTTTTAGTTTTGTGGACACTCCGACCTAACCGAAAAGACTAGCCCACCTGAACAACCAAGGCTGCCAAGCCACTCGCCAAAACGCCACCGACAAGCTCGCCCAATCGCCGCATCAAGTCATCAACCCACGGGCAAGGGCTTATTGAAACCCGGTTGGCAACAGCCACCGCTCAAACCGTGTGGAGCACCACTTCGCCCAGCCCAGCGAAGGCCACGCGCACGCGCTCACCAGGCACCAGCGGCGTCAGGCCGGTCCAGGTGCCGGTGGTGACCATCGTGCCGGCCGGCACAGTGGCGCCGTGGCGCGTCAGGTGGCGCAGCCACACCGGCAGCAGCCAGGTGGGCGTGCCCAGGGGGTGCGTGCCGACCGTGTTGAGGGCCGGGCGCGCGCCAACTTCCTGCAGACATGGCTGTGCCGCCCAATCCAGCGCCGGCTGCCAAGGCAACCAGGGGCCGAACACCAGCGCGCCGTGGGCCAGAAAATCCGCCGCCTTCAATTCGGGCGTCAGCTCGGGTGTGTTCTGCCAGCGGCGGTCCACCACCTCCAGCGACACGGCCATCGCGTCAACCAGGGCCGCGGCGCCCGCCTCATCCAGATCAGCGGCCATCGCAGGCGTGACGTCGTGGCCCAGGCGCACGGCAATTTCGGCCTCCAGGCCCGGCGAGATGAAGCGCGACAGATCAACCACCACGGGCTCGCCGCTGTAACGGTGCACGCCGGCCGGCATCAAGGGCGCGTGGACCAGCGCCGCAGCGCGCGAACCAGCGCCTGATTTCCAGTACGCCGGCACTTCGCCAACTCCCCAGGCGCCCAAGGCCACGCCCGTGGCGTGCTGCACGGCAAAAGCGTCTTCCATCGTGGGCACCATGGCCGCAAAGGCCGGCGTGGGCGCCAGCGGCTGCACCGCCTTGCGGGCCGCCAGCAGGGGCTCGATCACGGGCGCAGTCAGGGCAGACAGTGGGTTCAGGGTGGACATGGTGCAACCAGGCAATGGGTAAGGAGGCTCGATTGTCGCAAGGTCAGATCGACCGCTGGTTCACCCGCTTCGACAAGGCCTCGGCGCTTTCCTTGCGCTCGCTGTATCGGTCGACCAGCACCTCACCCAGGTCACGCGTCAGCAGCGTGAACTTGACCAGCTCTTCCATCACGTCCACCACCCGGTCATAGAACGCAGATGGCTTCATGCGCCCGTCGTCCGTGAACTCGGTGAAGGCCTTGGCCACCGACGACTGGTTGGGAATCGTCAGCATTCGCATCCAGCGGCCAAGAATGCGCATCTGGTTGACCGCGTTGAACGACTGCGAGCCGCCGCACACCTGCATTACTGCCAGCGTCTTGCCCTGCGTGGGGCGCACGGCCCCCGACGACAGCGGAATCCAGTCGATCTGCGCTTTCATCACGCCGGTCATGGCGCCGTGGCGCTCGGGCGAGCACCAGACCATACCTTCTGACCACGCCGCCAAGGCACGAAGCTCCAGCACCTTGGGGTGATCATCCGGTGCGCCGTCAGGCAGCGGCAAGCCGGCCGGATCGAAGATGCGCACCTCGCAACCCATCGCCTCCAGCAGACGGGCCGCCTCGAAGGTCAGCAGACGGCTGTACGAGCGCTCACGCAGTGAGCCATACAGCATCAGGATGCGCGGCGCGTGCGTGGAGGGTTGTGGCAGCGCCAGTTGCTGCTGCTCGGGTACCTTGAACAAGGTAGCCTCAAGCGCTGGGAATGTGGCGTCGGGGAACAGGGGTTCAGTCACTCGAGGAGCTTTCGTTCAATCAATCAAGACACGCGGGCAGACAACACGCGGTGCACCCACACGGCCACCGCCGCACCCAGCAGTTGCGCCACCACGAAGGCCGGTGCGCTGGCGGGCGCGATGCCGGCAAAGCTGTCGCTGAACATGCGGCCGAACACCGCCGCCGGGTTGGCGAACGAGGTGGACGCCGTGAACCAGTAGGCCGCGCCGATGTAGGCCGCCACCATGGCCGAAGCACGCCCAGCCGGCGCACGCAGGATGACCAGCAGCAAACCGAACGTGGCCACGCCCTCGGCCAGCCACTGGCCGTGGCCGGTGCGCAGCTTGGATGACATCTGGATGATGGTCATGTCGAACATGCCGTGGGCCAGCCACGCGCCCAGCATGGCGCCCAGCAACTGCGCCACCACATAAGCAGGCAGCAAGCCGCGCGGCAACTCGCCCCGGAACGCCATGACCAGCGACACCGCCGGGTTGAAATGCGCGCCGCTGATCGGGCCGAACACCTCGATCAGGATGTACAGCCCGCCCACGGTGGCCAGCGTGTTGGCCAGCAGGGCCACCGCCACATTGCCGCCCGCCAGCCGCTCAGCCATCACGCCCGAGCCGATGACGATGGCCAGCAACAAGGCCGTGCCCAACAGTTCGGCGAACAACTTCTGCCGCGCGCTGCAAGCCATGGCCGACACCTCAGGAAGCACCGATGGTGTTCAGCGCAGCCAGCAGCTCGGCGCGGCTCATCGAGCTCAGCGGCAGCTGCAGCAGCTGCAACATGCGATAGCCGATGGCCTGGCGCGTCAGCTCGAACGCGCGGCGCTTGCCTTCGTCACCGCCTTCGGCGTTGGACGGATCGGGGTAGCCCCAGTGCACCTTCACCGGTTGGCCCTGGCCGCCAAAAAACACCGGGCACTGCTCGGCCGCGGCGCTGTCGCACACCGTGATCACGATGGACAGCGGCGGCGCATCGGGCGTGGTGAATTCGTCCCAGCTCTTGCTGCGGTACTCGGCCACGTTCACCCCGGCGTTGGTCAGGGCCTCCAGGGCGAAAGGGTTGAGCCGGCCGCTGGGTGCGCTGCCAGCACTGAAGGCGCGCACGTCCTGGCCCTGCTGCCGGGCGAGGTGGTTGAGCATGCCTTCGCTGAGCACGCTGCGGGCAGAGTTGTGGGTGCAGAGGATGAGGACGTTGGTGGTCATGGTGTGCGGGTTGAGAGGCTGGGGAGCCAATGGCGCTGGTCTGCGCTCAGCAGCCGCAGGCGCTGGAGGTTGTGGAAGCAGTGGCTGATGCGTTCGCGGGCATGCACGCCTCACCCTCGCAGCAGTTCTCGGTCAGGAAGGCCAGCAACTCGTGCATGTGCTCGAACGCCGCGCGGTACACCACATTGCGGCTCACCCGCTCCTGGCTCACCAGGCCGGCGTGGGTCAATTCCTTCAGGTGGAACGACAAGGTGGCTGCGGGCAGCGCCAGCGCTTCGGCCAATGCCCCGGGCGTCAGGCCCTGCGGCCCGGCCACCACCAGCAGGCGAAACACCTTCAGACGGTGGGTTTGCGCCAAGGCGGCGAGCGAACGAACGACGTGCTTTTCTTCCATAAGTCGAAAATTCTATATTTATGGAAATAAATCATCCAGCGGTGGATTGATTTTCAACAGCACGACTCGCTCCGCGCACCTTCAACGCCCAACACTTGCCCGGCGGGCAAGGCACTCAGGGGTGCGTGGTCGATCCAGACCGGCAGCGATGACGCGCCAGCCCGCCGGCGCCGGGCTCATCGATCAACTGCTGGCGGTCCGTCGACAAGCGCCAGCGGCGAACCGAGCGCATCACCTGCCCTTCACCTTGCAATTGCGCGATGACGACGATCTGATCAGGCGACTCCACCAGCACCCTCACCACCGGCCCGGCCGATTCGTAGAACTCGACCCGACTCGGGCGAATGATCAGCCTGCCGTCACCGTCCGAGGTGCCACAGAGCGCCACATGGACATTCCACTCACCGACGAAGGCCGCGGGCACCCCATGGCCTTGCTCAACCGCACAGGCGGCACCGCCTGCACAGGCCAGCGCAAGAGAAAACAACAAGCTGCGAAACATGGTGGGAAACCCAAGGCTGTCAAAAGTAGGTGTGCAAAAAAACGGCCGCCGGTACCGAGAGGCCAACAATCTTGTTCGTCGCCTGGCGATACAGCTTGAAGTGCAGTTCGGCCTCCGGGCTGTCGCCGCGCCCAGACAGACTCAAGGCCTTCAGCTCCACCCGACCCAGACGGCGTATCGCCCGCCCTCTGGATGCGATCGTGAGCGTCACTCTGGGTGTCTGCCGTTCAATGCCGGACCGTTTCGGGCAGGCTTCAACATGAACGACGACACCACGCGCCACCAGGCCCAGACCGCCTTCGTTTTCACTGTCGAACACGGCAATGTGGTCCCCGGGCCGCACGTGCTTGCCGCCATACATCGTCTTCTGCGCACCGAAGGTCCAGACATTGGCGGCGGCGTCCACTGCAGCGGCCTTGATGGCATACAGCAAGCTGCCCTCAGGTTCCATGGCCGTCACCTCCGTGGCGAACGCGCAGACGCGGCAGCCTCGGCCCGCTGCTTCGCCAGCTTGGCTTCGAAGTCTTCGCGGGCATCGGCCGCGTAGGCGCGGCACAGCGTCGGGTCGATCAAGGCTTCGGGCTCACCAGCGTCGCGCTTGGCCACACGCTCCCAGAAGTCGACCATGCCCGGATGCGGCGCCAGCGCGATGTCACAAGGCAAGCCCGCCACCTTGGCAAAACCCTTGTGGAAGTCCTGCACCACCGTCGGGTGCCGGGGATTGCCGACCAGCTTGAAATCAGGGGCAGACAGGCTGCCGACGAACACCAGGTTCAGGCAGCGCTGGCCCTCGCAAGAGCGCCAGGCCCAGGTGGTGTTGCCCTTGGTGTGGCCGGGTGTGGCGTGCGCCGTCATCACCAGATCACCCGAGCGCAGTTGATCACCGTCGGCCACGGCCCGGTCGACGCGCACCGGTGGAAACGGAAAGCGGTTGTTGTATTGCGGGTCTTCCTGCCCGCCGCGGGCCAGCAGCGGCGCATCGGCTGCACTCGCCACCAGGCGCGCGCCCGTGAGCTTCAGCAACTCGGTCAAGCCGCCCGCATGGTCACAGTGGGCATGCGAATTGACGATCCACTTGATGTCGCCCAGCTGGAACCCGAGCGTGCGGATGTTCTCCGCAATCAAGGACGCATGGCCGGGGATGCCGCCATCGATCAGCACATGGCCCGCGGGCGAGGTGATCAGAAACACACCCAAGCCCTTGGGGCCGACATGCCAGGTGTTGCCAAACACCCGGAACGGCCGCTGCGGCGCCACCCAGGATGGATCGTTCAAACACGTCGAAGCCACAGCGGCAGCAGGCGCGCTGCCCACCGATTCATGGGCCACGGCGGGGGCCGCGACAAGGCTCAAGGCGGATACCAAGCCAGCCAGGCCCGCAAGGGCCATCCAATTGATCATGAAACGCACGCCAGCCACCAACAACGAGGTGGACGAGTATCGCAAGGCGCGGCCGGTGCTTCGATGCGCCCGAAAACTCAGGGCGCCGAAACCGTGATGGCCTTGCCCTTCACCGTCCAGCGCAGCGCATGGTGCGGACCGCCCGCCACCAGATTGCCAGCGCCCACGATCTGACCTTGATCGTTGATGCCGGTGGCGTAACTGTTGGTGCCGCCGGGGTAGTGGCCCAGTTGAATGACCTTGCCGCCGCGCCAAAGCACCGCGATGGTGAACACCCCAGGGCTGGGCGCCGGGGCAAAGCCCACCAAGTCACCCGCGTTGTTGATGCCGTTCACCTGATGGCCGTAGGCCGTTTTGCCGCCGCCCAAGGCCGGCAGCTTCTTCTTCACACCGTTGGTCCAGCTGACCGGGATGAAGCCCGGCAGGTAGCCCGCCATCAAACCGTTGTTGTTGATGTGGGTGGCCGCCCCGGGGCCGAGATCGGTGAACGTGCCGTTGCGCCAACTGAAGGCTTGGTACTGGTTGCCCACCAGCGCCTGCCCAACCACCACGCCCGACGCATTGATGCCGCGCGCTTCGCTGAAGCGCTTGAACTCCGGCGCAGGCTCGCCGAGGAAGCCCAGGTCCACCAAGGAGCCGTCCGGCTGCCACACCACCGCGTGGATGTCGTCGTTTGCGTCTACTGACGAGCCGGCGATCTGCCCGGCGTCATTCACCGCCCAGGCCTTGCCAAAGCCAAAAGGCCCGAGCGCAGGCAAGGCGTAGCTTGTGCCCTGCGCATCCCACCGCACCGGCACCCAGTGCACCTTGGTGGCCTTGTAGTGGCCTACCACGTCACCGGCCAGGTTGATGGACTGGATGTCCGGCAGGAAGCCAGCGCAGCAATGGCTGAATTCGCTGATCGCCAGGCCGTCCCACACCACCTGACGGTACTGGAAATCGACGGCACTGATGGCGCGCCCCACCGTGCGACCGGCGTTGTTGATGGCGCTCGCGTCGGAGCCCAGGCCCACTGCCAGCTCCCCCATGTCCACCACCTTCACCTTGCCGGCGGCCTGCGCCCCCGCGATGTTCAGCGCTGACAAGCAAGCCAGCCCTGCCCACCGCCATCGGCTGGCCTGCTTCGACCGCTGACCTGCCCCGTGATCGTGTCGATTGGCTCGCATGCCGAAGGGCAAGTTGTTGCGCATCACGTCTTCTACGTCCATCGATGGTCTCCCGCTCTGTCTCGCTGCAGCCCGCCGAAGTTATCCGGGGGCTGACTACGGACCAACCCCCAGAAACGCCGAGCACTCACCCCCGAGCGTGTTGACAAACTGTGATCTGGCGCACAGTGCGGCCAAGCAACGGCTGCTACGGTTTGCTCATCACAGTTTGACGAGCACAGCACCATGCCCAACCTGAATGACCAGCCCGCTGACCAGGCGCGCATCGTCGCGTCCCTGGCCTCCGAATGCCACGCCCCTGTCGCCGAAGTGGCGGCCTTGTACGAGCAGGAATGCTCGGCACTCGCCAGCTGGGCGCGCACCACGCAGTACCTGCACATCTTTGCCGCGCGCAAAGTCAGGGAGTTGCTGATGGGTCAGGGCCAGGAAGCCAGGGCCGACCTGGCCACACGCGTGGCGGCCTAGCCAGCGGCGGTGACGCCGACACCAGCGCGTCACATTGATCCTCCAGACTCTCCGTCCCGCCATCAGGTTCGGAGCAGTTTGATTGAAAGCCACCCTTGAGCATGTTGCAGAGGTGCGTGGGCTGATAGATGGCGGCGCGCTGCGGCCCCATTTCCAGCCCATCCTGACGCTGGCCGACGGCACGATCCATGGCCATGAAGCCCTGATTCGAACCCCGCCGGATGGCCGACTGAGCACCCCGGATGCGCTGTTCGCCCAGGCCAGGCTCGAAGGCATGTCGATGGAGCTGGAGCTGGAATGCCTGCGCCTGGCGCTGTCGGCCTGGTGCCGGCAACCCGGGCCGGGCCGGTTGTTCGTCAACCTCAGCGCCAGCACGCTGGTGCAGGTGCTCTCGCAACGCCAGCTCGGCCTGATCTTGCCGGCGGACGGCAACGGCACGCCGGGCGGGCTGGTGATCGAGCTCACCGAACACGAACACGTGGCCGACGTGGATGCGCTGGCCGTGGCGGTCGGCCGGCTGCGCCGCACCGGCGCGGTACTGGCGCTGGACGACTTTGGCGATGGCCGCTCCAGCCTGCGGCTGTGGTCAGAGTTGAAGCCCGAGATCGTCAAGATCGACAAGTACTTCACCCGCCAGATCGCACAGCACCCGGAGAAGGTGCAAACCATGCGCGCCCTGCGGCAGCTGGCGGAAACCTTCGGCTCCACGCTGGTGGCGGAGGGCATTGAAACCGAGGACGAAATGCGCCTCGTGCGGGACCTGGGCATCACCTGCGGCCAGGGCTGGCTGATAGGACGACCGCAGCCCCTGCCCGAGCACCAGCCGGCCGCAGCTGCGCTTGCCGTGGTCAACAGCCGTGATCTGGCCGTCATCCCCGAGCGGCGCCGGCAGACGCAGCAGCGCGCGTCCACCTGGAGCCTGTTGATCGAAGCCGAGCCGGTCGAGCCCAGCCTGACCAACGAGCAGCTGTTCGAGCGCTTCGCCGCTGACGAATCGCTGGAATCGATGGCCGTGGTCGACAAGGGCCGGCCGGTGGGCCTGCTGGGGCGCCAGAAATTCATGGACCGTTTCGCCAAGCCCTACTTCCGCGAGATCTACGGCCGCCAGCCCTGCATCACCTTCGCCAACCTGTCGCCCGGCATGGTGGATGTGCGAGCGGGTCTGGAGGAATTGACGGCCGTGCTGACGTCCGAGGACCAGCGCTACCTGTCGGATGGCTTCGTGATCACCGAGAACGGCCTGTACAAGGGCATCGGACGTGGGCATGACCTGGTGCGCGCCGTCACCGAATCGCGCATCGAGGCCGCGCGCCACGCCAACCCGCTGACCTTGCTGCCCGGCAACATCCCGCTCACCCAGCACATCGCAAGGCTGCTGGAATCGGGCCGGGAGTTTGTGGCCAGCTACTGCGACCTGAACCACTTCAAGCCCTTCAACGACATCTACGGCTACTGGCGCGGTGACGAGATGATCCAGCTGGCGGCGCGCTGCACCTCGCGCTTCGCCGATGCCCGCCGCGACTTCGTCGGGCACGTGGGCGGTGATGACTTCGTGGTGCTGTTCCAGAGCGCCGACTGGGAAGCACGGTGCCAGTCCATCGTGGACGCCTTCAATGCCGAGGCCCGCCTGCTGTACGACACCGAAGCCCTGGCCGCCGGCGGGCTGCTGGCCGAAGACCGCTTCGGCACGCCGCGCTTCCACCCGCTGACCACCATGAGCATCGGTGTGGTGCGGGTGCCTACCCACGATGAAGGTTATGGCCCCGAAGACGTGGCCGACGCCGCTGCGCAGGCCAAGCGCATCGCCAAGACCAAGGGGCTGGGCGTGCATGTGCTGACGGCGTCGCCAGACACCATCGGCACTGGCCGGCTGTTGCGGCAACGCACCCGGGCTGAGCCCTGAACCGCGCCATCACGACGACGCAACCGCGCCGCGAACTCGCCTCGCCTCCAGCCATGCCCGAGGTGCTCGCTATCATGGCCTCCGCCCCTGTGCCGAGCACCTCCCTCACCCAGCACCCCAACGACATGGCCCCCCTCAATTACGGCTCGGACCCCCACGGCCTGATCTGCGGATTTCTGTTCACGCCCGATGCCCCGGGCCGCCCCATCTCGCTGGACGAGGCGGTGGCATGGATCCGCCACGCTGACGCCGCAGAAACGCCCGTCTCGCCGGAATCATTCGTCTGGCTGCACTTCAACCTGAGCGACGCCTCGGCCCAGTCGTGGATGCGCTCGAACCTGGCGCTGGCGCCCGAGTTTTTCGAAGCCCTGCGCGAAGGCTCGCGCTCCACGCGCATCGAGGACGCCGGCGACCATCTGGTGGCGGTGGTCAACGATGTGGCCTACGAGTTTTCGTTCGAGCCATCGGAAATCGCCACGCTGTGGATGACGGTCACCGAACGCGTGGCGGTGAGCGCCCGCAGCCACCCGCTGAAGTCGATCGACCGTCTGCGCCAGGCCGTGCGCGAAGGCGGTCGCTTTGACTCGTCGCTCTCGCTGCTCATCCACCTGATGCACGACCAGGGCGATGTGCTGGTGCGCATCGTGCGTGAAGCCACCGTGCAGGTCGACGCGGTGGAAGACACCCTCGAGCGCGGCCAACTGCAGCGCAAGCGGGCCGATCTGGGCAAGCTGCGGCGGGTGCTGGTGCGGCTTCAACGGCTGCTGGCGCCCGAGCCCGGCGCGCTGTTCCGCCTGCTGCGGCAGCCGCCGGCCTGGATCGCCGAGCGCGATCTGGACGAGCTGCGCCAGGGCACCGAGGAGTTTTCGCTGGTGCTGCGCGACCTGATGGCGCTGCAGGAACGCATCAAGCTGCTGCAGGAAGAAATCGCCGCGCAGGTGAGTGAACAAACCAACCGCAGCCTGTTCACCTTGACGGTCATCACCGTGCTCGGCCTGCCCATCAACATCTGCACCGGCCTGTTCGGCATGAATGTGGGCGGCATTCCGTTCAGTGAATCGCCCCACGGCTTCCTGATGATCTTCCTGCTGCTGATCATCTTCACCGGGCTGGCCGGCTGGCTGGCGTTCAGGCGCCGGGACTGAAGCGGCGCTGCGGCAGGAAGTTCAGCTACGACCCCGTGCGGCGATGCCCGCCGCAACAAACGCCGCCATCACCGGCATCAGCGTGTTGACCACGCTGGCGCCGGCATCACCGCCCTGCAGTTGGCCCAGCGCCGCGGCAGTGGCCTCGAACGTGCTCAGCTGGTCTGGCCGGCGGGCCTTGCGCAGTGCGCGGTAGCACCCGGGCGGCGGCGCCAGCAAATTGCAACGCGGCAAGGCTTGCAGGGCCGGGTTGAGCTGCAGCATCTTCAGGCTCTTGCGCCAGGTGGCGTCCAGCACCACCAGTTGCCACTCCTCGGGGTGCGCCAAGGCGCCGGCTTGCGGCCCCTGTGTCGCCCAGGCCTCGTCAGGCACGATCGGCGGTGCGGCAACGCCCACCACGGGCGGATACAGCAACAGGCTGCGCCGGCCCTCGGCCTGCAGCCAGCCCGCCAGCGCCTGAGGCTCAAACACCTCACCCACCTCCAGCTGGGCCCCAGCGCCCAGACACAGCTGCAGCAGGCGGGCGGTGCCCTTGGTCTCACCCACCTCCTTCGGGTGCTGCAGCAGCAACACCCGAACCGGGCTGCGGGCGGGCTGCACCAGGCCGCAGACACACACCGGGCGAAGGCGCAGGCACATGGCGCAGCTCAGGCGGCGGCTGGCCCGGCTGGTGTTGATCGCCAAGCCGCTGGCCGCGTCTGTCGGCGGCAGCGCCGTCTCGGTCGTTGATGAATTTGGACACATGGGGCGCGGATAATCGCACGCCTCACCCTGTGCCCAGCACCCGGAGCCTCTTTGATGCCATTGCCCTATCTCGCCGTCTCGTCTGCCAACCTCACCCGTGCCTTGCTTGCCACCTCGCTGGCGCTGGCCCTGGGCGGCTGCAGCACCTGGGGCGGCGACAGCAAGAGCACCTCAGACAAGAAGGCCGCCGTCTACCTGAAAGAAGGCTTCGAGAACAACGAAACCTTCTCGCGCCTGTTCGACGCCCCGGTGGACGCCACCTGCGAGGCCGCCCGCCGCGCCCTGCTCAGCCAGGGCTATCTGCTCAGCACCGTGCGGCCAGATTTCGTGAACGGCAGCAAGAGCTTCCAGCCCGAGGGTGAAGTGCATGTGCAGATCACCTTCCATGTGGTGTGCACGCCCGAGGGCAAGGAAGGCCGCATCAGCACCGCCTTCGTGAACGCCGTGCAAGACCGCTACGCGCTGAAGAAAAACGCCAACTCGGCCAGCGTGGGCCTGAGCGCCATCGGTTCGGTCTCGATCCCGCTGTCATCCACCGAAGACTCTCTCGTCAAGGTCGCCAGCGAAACCATCCCGGCCGGCCAGTTCTATGACCGGTTCTTCGCCCTCATGACCAAGCTCATGGGCGAGTCGGGCAACAGCACGAACTAAACAATCGTTTGTAGTCTGACTACACAACCGCCTCAAGACGAGATTTTTTACCTATGAAACGACCTGTTTCCTAGCGTAAGTACCAATTTAGAGATGTAGTTTTCTTTCACTACCATCGCGCCCAATTTGTAAGATGGGTACATGACCTGCCAATCCGGCCGGCGTCTGCCCACAACCAGGAGACGGGCATGATGGGGCGATGGAGTAGTTGGTGGCGCCGGGCGCGCAGTTTGGCGGGGGCGGCCGTGGCGGCCGTACTCGTGGCGGCCTGCGGCGGTGCAGCCGAGCATTCGGGCACTGACGCGACGCTGTCGGTGGCCAACAGCAGCGACACCCAGACCATCCTGAACGCGGTGCCGGCCGAGCGCCGACGCGCCCAGTCGGCGGCTGCCAGCACCACGCTGCGCATCCACTACCGCCGCGACAACGGCGACACCGCCGGCTGGCAGATCCACACCTGGGGCGCCGGCCAGGATCCGGGCTGGAACCAGGGCTGGAACCCGACCAGCTCCGACAGCTTCGGCGCCATCTACGACATTCCGCTGAACGCCGAGAGCGGCACCGTCGGCTTCCTGCACCACAAGGGTGACGAGAAGGACAACGGCGGCGGCGACCAGAGCTACACCCTCGCAGCCGGTGCCAACGAAATCTGGCGCCTGCAGGGCGACTCGACCAACTACGCCCGCAACCCGCTGGAAGCGCAGGCGCCTGACGTCAACACGGTGCGCGTGCACTACGTGCGCTTCGGCAACGACCACGCCGACTGGGGCCTGCACCTGTGGGACGGCAGCGGCCTCGACACGGCTCGCCTGTCCAGCCTGAACATCGGCCAGTGGAACGCACCCGTGGCCTTGTCGGCCATGCCGAACTACGCCTTGAACGGCGGCGAGGCCCAGTTCGATCTACCCGTGCTGAACCCCCGCCAAGACAGCACCCGCCGCTCGGCCGAGTTCATCATCCACGGCATGCCGCCGAAGGAGAACGACAAGGACGGTCGTCCTGACAACATCCGCATCGATTTCGGCAGCCTCGCCATCAGCGGCCAGGTCGGCCATGTGTGGCTGGTGCAGGGTGATGCGCAGGTCTATTACGCCCTGCCCGACCTGCGCAAGGTCTCGACCACCGACGCCCGCGCCGTGTGGCTGACCAAGCGCCTGGTGCAGTGGCCCGCTGTGGCCAAGCAAGGCACGGTGCGCCTGTACTGGTCGGCCACCGGCCAGATCCAGGTCGCCAAGGACGCCCCCGTCACTGGCGCCGATGGTTTCATCACCCTCGACCCGGCCTCCAGCGGCAGCGTGCCGGCCGATGCCGCCACCCGCTTCAAGTGGGTGGGCGCAGGCGCCGTGTACAACGTGCGTGACGCCGACGTGGCACGCCTGAACCGCCTGCACACCCACCAGCTGGTGCTGGTGCAGGAGAACGCCGACGGCCAGGCCCAGAACGCCACCACCGCGCAAGTGGCCGGTGCACTCGACGACCTGTATGGTGCCGCCACCAACGTGCCTGATCTGGGCGTGACGGTGCGCAACGGAGCCACCACCTTCAAGCTGTGGGCCCCCACGGCGCGCAGCGTGGCCCTGTTCCTGTATGCCGACGGCCAAGGCCCGGCGACGGGTGCCACCGACATGGCGCTCGACCCCGTCACCGGCGTGTGGAGCCTGACCCGCCCGGGCGACCTGAGCGGCCAGTACTACCGCTTCGCAGTGCGCAACTTCGTGCGCGGCGTGGGCGTGGTGCGCCACCTGGTCACCGACCCCTACTCGCTGAGCCTGTCGCTGAACAGCCAGCGCAGCTATGTGGCCAACCTCGACGATGCGCGCCTGAAGCCTGCCGGCTGGGATGCCAGCACGCCGCCGGCCACCGTGGCGGCGTCGCCCGACATGTCGATCTACGAGTTGCATGTGCGTGACTTCTCGGCCAGCGACACCACGGTGCGCGAAGGCTGGCGTGGCAAGTACATGGCCTTCACGGCCGAGCACTCGAACGGCATGCAGCACCTGCGTGCGCTGGCCAAGGCCGGCCTGACCGACGTGCACCTGCTGCCGGTGTTCGACCTGGCCAGCACGCCTGAAAAGGGCTGCGTTACCCCCACCCCGAGCGGCGCGCCTGACAGCGCCAGCCAGCAAGCCACCGTGGGCGCCAGCGCCAACGACGACTGCTACAACTGGGGCTACGACCCCTGGCACTTCACCGCGCCTGACGGCAACTTCAGCACCAAGGCCGGTGACGGCGCCCGTCGCATCGTCGAGTTCCGCGCCATGGTGATGGCCCTGAACGCCGCCGGTCTGCGCGTGGGCATGGACGTGGTCTACAACCACACCAGCGCCTCGGGCATGAACGACCGCTCGGTGCTGGACCGCGTGGTGCCCGGCTACTACCACCGCCTGAACGCGGTGGGTGGGATCGAGCAATCCACCTGCTGCGAGAACACCGCCACCGAAAACGCCATGATGGGCAAGCTGATGATCGACTCGGTCAGCACCTGGGCGCGGGACTATCACATCAGCTCCTTCCGCTTCGACATCATGGGCCACCAGCCGCGCCCGGTGATGGAGGCCCTGAAGGCCCGCGTGAAGGTGGCCGCCGGCCGTGATGTGCAGCTGATCGGCGAAGGCTGGAACTTCGGCGAAGTGGCCAACGGCGCACGCTTCGTGCAGGCCGACATGCTCTCGCTCAACGGCTCGGGCATCGGCACCTTCAATCCGTTCATCCGCGACGCCGTGCGCGGTGGCAGCGGCTTCGACTCCGGCAACAGCCTGGTGGCCAACCAGGGCTTCATCAACGGCCTCTGGTATGACCCGAACCCGCTGGGCCAGGGCCGCGGCAAGAACGAGCTGATGTGGCTGGGCGACCAGCTCAAGGCCAGCCTCGCCGGTTCGATCCGCAGCTTCGTCGTGACGACCCACTGGGACGCCACCCTGCCGCTGGAGCAGATCAACGTGGGTGGCCTGCCGGCCGGCTACGTGACCGATCCTTCCGAAGTGGTGAACTACGTCGAGAACCACGACAACCTGACCCTGTTCGACAACAACGTCTTCAAGCTGCCCACCAACACCAGCGCCGAAGACCGCGCACGGGTGCAAATCCTGGGTGCGGCCCTGAACACGCTGTCGCAAGGCATTCCGTATTTCCATGCGGGTGTCGACACGCTGCGCAGCAAGTCGCTGGACCGCAACAGCTACAACTCGGGCGACTGGTTCAACCGCCTTGACTGGACGTACGGCTCGAACAACTTCGGTGTGGGCCTGCCGCCGCAAGGCGACAACGGCAGCAGTTGGAGCGTGATGGGCCCGCTGCTGGCCAACGCGGCGATCCAGCCGGGCGCCGAGCAGATCAGCTGGACGCGCGATGCCTTCCGCGACCTGCTGAAGATCCGCGCCAGCACCACCCTGCTGCGCCTGCGCACGGCCGATGACATCAAGGCCCGCCTGCGCTTCCACAACACGGGCTCGCAGCAAGAGCCGACGGTGCTGATCGGCCAGGTGAGTGGCGCGGGTTATGCCGGCGCCAACTTCAGCCAGCTGGTGTACGTGGTGAACGTGGACAAGCAGCCCAAGCAGCTGGCTGTGGACGCCCTGCGTGGCCAGGCTCTGCAGCTGCACCCGGTGCACCGCGCACTGAAGGCCGCTGACCAGCGCGCCGCCAGCGCCACCTACGACAGCAGCACCGGCACCTTCAACGTGCCGGCGCGCACGGCGGTGGTGTTCGTGGCCCGCTGAGGCCCGCGACACGGTTGATACGGGTTTCTCCCGAGCCCGGCGGGTATCATTCCGCCGGTTGGACACGCGGCCCACGGGCCGCGTTTTTTTTGCTCGTAGCAAACCCACCTGCCCCCCCCAATCGCCCATGTCTGTTGCGCCCGCCTGCCCCCAATGCACCCTTGAAAACACCTACCCGGACGGCGACCAGTTCGTCTGCGCCGACTGCGGCTTCGAGTGGCCCCAGACAGAAAGCGCGCCTCAGGAAGAGGCCGATGCGGTGATCAAGGATGCCAACGGCCAGGTGCTGCAAGACGGTGATGCCGTGGTGCTGATCAAGGACCTCAAGGTCAAGGGCTCGTCCACCGTGCTCAAGCAAGGCACCAAGGTGAAGAGCATTCGCTTGGTGGGCGGTGACCATGAGGTGGACTGCAAGATGGACGCCGGCAACTTCATGTTGAAAGCGGCTTTCCTGAAGAAGGTCTGAGCCCGCCATGGAACAGATCCTGGCGCTGACGCTGCCCGTCTATCTCTTGCTCGGTGTGGGCTGGCTCGCCGTTCGCGGCGGCCTGTTCAACGCCGCCGACATGCGCGTGATGGGCAAGTTCGTCGTGAACTTCTCGCTGCCGGCGCTGCTGTTCCATGCGCTGGCCAGCCGCTCGATCAGCGAGATGCTGAACCTGCGGTTTCTGGCTGCGTTCACGCTGGGCTCCCTCGCGGCCATGGCCTTGAGCGGCCTGTGGGCCTGGCGCGGCCGCAAGCGCCTGCCGGTGCTGGCCGTGCTGCAAGGCTGGGGCAGCGCGCATTCGAACACCGGCTTTTTCGGCTTCGCGATTGCGGCACCGCTGATCGGCCCGCCTGCGGCCGTGGCCTTCGCGCTGGCGCTGATGGTGGAAAACATGGTGATGCTGCCGCTGGGCCTGGCGCTGTCAGACGCCGCACATTCCCGCGAGGGTGGCAGCCAGTCGTTCAACCGCGCCTTCCGGAACGCCGTGTTCGGGCTGCGCCGCAACCCGATGGTGCTGGCGATTTTTGCCGGTGCCATTTGTGCGGTCTTCGGCCTGCACTTGCCGGCCTCGCTCACCAAGGCGATTGAACTGGTGGCCACCACCGCCAGCCCCACCGCACTGGTGGTGATCGGCGGCACGCTGGCCGGTTTCAGCCTCAGCGGCATGTGGGGCGACATCAGCAATGTGGCCGCGGCCAAGCTGCTGCTGCATCCGCTGATGGTGGGCCTGGCGATGTGGGCCCTCGGGCCGCTGGATGTGGCGCTGGTGAGCGCGGCCATCGTGTTTGCCGCCTCGCCGATGATGAGCATCTACCCCGTCATCGCCCAGAAATATGGCCACGAAGGGCTGGCCGCCGCCACCCTGGTGGTGACGACGCTGACCTCGTTCGTGACCATGAACGCCGTGCTCTGGCTGCTGCCGCACGTGGTGGGCTGAGGCTTGGCTCAATCCGGGGCCGTGGCCCCGGGCGCGAAGACATCAGGCCCCGCGCGGGCCCTTGCGGTGGCCACCACCGCCGCCGCCACCTTCACGCGGCTTGCCACCCGGCCGGCCGCCGCGTGATTGCCACAGCGGCCGCTTGGCCTTGAGCTGGCGCTCGATGCCGTCGTTGAGCATGTTGCGCAGCTCCACCACCTCGTCGAGGTGGCCGTAGATGCCGGGGAAGCGCAGGTCCAGCCAGAGCCACAGCGTGCAGGCCCGCAGGGCTTGCTCCATGCGGTCGAGGCGGCTGTGGCCGTCCACGGTGTCGAGGAAGCTCGGGCGCCCGGCTTCACCGCGGCTGGCGTGCTCATGCGTCCAGCCGAGGAAGTCTTGCACCAGGTTCTCGGTGCGGGTGTCGACCGGCGCCTGGGCATACACGAAGCGCTCCTTCAACGAGAGCGACGCAGCGTTGCGGTCCAGCTCATCGGCCAGGCCCAACATCTGCTCCAGCTCCGCCACTTCGAAGTGGGCGTTGTCGAGCTTGAGCTGGTCCATGAACACGCTCAGCACCTCGTGCAGCCGGGTCTTGCCCAGGCGTTGCGAGATGGTGCTGACATGCCACCAGTTCGGCGCCACCGGCGCCTTGAAGTGGCGTGGCGCACGCGGCGTGCGCGGCAGCAGCTCCTTCAGCGCACGGGCGGCACCCGGCTCGGCTTCATGCAGCACGCCGGTGAAGCCTTCTTCGTGGATGCCGTAACGGCCCGCACGGCCCGCAATCTGGTGCACCTCGGACTCGTTCAGCGGCCGGTCACCCACGCCATCGAACTTGGTCATGGTCGAGAACAGCACGCGGCGGATCGGCAGGTTCAGGCCCATGCCAATGGCGTCGGTGGCCACCAGCAGGTGCGATTCACCGGTGGCGAAACGCTCGGCCTCACGCCGACGCACTTCCGGCGGCAAGGCACCATAGATCACCGAAACCGGGTGGCCGTTGGCCGCGATCTGGTCGCGCAGCATCAGCACCTCGCGGCGGCTGAAGGCCACCACGGCGTCGCCCTTTTTCAGGGCCTGCAGCGGCACCGGGCTGTGCAGCAGCTGCACATGTTGCTTGCGCTCGAATTCACGCACCACCACCGCTTCGCCGCACAGGCCCAGCAGGCTTTCGATGGCGGGCACGGCATAGGCCGAGCAGATGATGATGACCTCACGCGCCGGCACGCCCACGATGGCCTGGGTCCAGGCCCAGCCGCGGGAGTTGTCGAAGATCATCTGCGCTTCGTCGATCACGGCCACGTCGATGACGGTGCCCGTGCCCACCATTTCAATGGTCGACGACACGACGCGCGAGCCTTCGGCCGGCACGTTCTCTTCACCGGTCAGCAGCGAGCACGGCACGCCGCGCGCCACCAGGCGATCGCGGCCTTCCAGCGCCAGCAGGCGCAGCGGTGCCAGGTAAGCGCCATCCAGCGCACCGGCGAGCTTCTCGAACGCCGCGTAGGTCTTGCCGCTGTTGGGCGGGCCGACGAACAGCGTCACCTTGCGGCCCAGCTGGCGCGCCATCGGGAAGCTGTCGGGGTAGCCCTGGAAGGCCAGTTCATGGTTCAGGCTGGACAGCGTCTGCTGCTCATTGGCCTGACGCTCCCAGCGGTCCTGCGCGCGGGTGCAGGCCTGCTTCAGCGCATCAAGCGACTGCGGGCGCAGGCATTCGGCTTGCAGACGCGGCAGCAGCGAGTCCATCGCCTTGGCGTCGCACCATTCGCTGCGCTCGGCCAGGCCGTCAATGTGGGCGGCCAGCTCAGCCGCATGCGGCCAGCTCGGGTTGCCGGCGATGCCGGCCAGCAGCGCGCGCTTGTCGCCGTCCTGAAAATACAGCCACACCGGCTCGGAGGGCACTTCCAGGCGGAAGGCCACGCCCAGCGTGCCGGGCTTGGCCCAGGCCGGGTAGGTCAGCGGCAAGTGCTGGCGATACAGCCGGTCCCAGCCATCGCCCTGGCGCTGGATGCCGAGGGCTTCCAGCGTGGCGCTGCGCTCGATCATCAGCGCGCGGGTTTCGCGGCCGACGCCGAGGGTGTCGAGGTGGCGCAGGGCCGCGTCGATCAGGCCCGGCGAGATCCAGCGGCTCGGCCGCTGATGCGGCACGGCCTTCTGCAGCAGGATGAGACCCAGACCGTCGAGGTGGGTTTCAAAGCCGGGCGCGTCGTCCGGCAGGTAATCGGCCGGTTTGACGACCTGCGGCAGGTTGTAGGCGGCTTGCCGCACCCGCTCCATCTGCTCCGGCGTGATGTGGGCCGGCACGCGGTCGGCGTGGCGGGCATTCGGCAGGCGAAGCGTGACGGTGGGAGCAGGTGCAGGAGTGGCGTCGGTCATGGAGGCAATAAAGAGGCGAACCCGCGATTGTCGCTGGTTCGCCGCGTCTTGCCTAACGTTGCCCGCGAACCTCGGCGGCCAGGGCTGGCGCGCCGAACACCGTTTCGAGCGAGCGGACGATCGCCATCGCGTCCACCGAGACGGCCCGGTCAGCCTCTTCGCGGTAGATGTAGCGGCCAGCCAGTGACTCGATGTTGCCGTCGAAGATCAGCCCGACCAGCTCACCCTGGGCGTTCACCAGCGGCGAGCCGGAGTTGCCGCCGATGATGTCGTTGGTGCTGACGTGGTTCAGCGGCCAGCGGGCATCGACCTTGTCGCGCGCAGCCACCAGCGGGGGCGACAGCGTGAACGGCATGGCGTTGTCAAACGCATCCGCGCGGGCGTACAAGCCGCTGAAGGTCGTCTTCCACGGGTTCGTCGCGCCCTCGGTGCGGTAGCCCGCCACCTTGCCGTAGCTCAGGCGCAGCGTGCCGGTGGCATCTGGCGGCACCGAGGTGCCCAGCACCTGGAAGCGGATGGCCGCGATCTGCTCGGCCGCGCGTTGCAGCGGCGCGCCGATGTTCACGCGCTGGTACTGGCTCAGCTCTCGCAGCATCGGCGACACCGTGCGGGCCAGCACGATCATTGGATCGGTGGAGGCCTGGATGGCCGCCAGCTTGCCGGTGATCAGCGCCTCGCGCACGGCGGGGTCAGCCAGCTTCGTGCCCCGCACCAGGCGCTCGGCTGCCGCACGCGGGGTGTCGGTGCCCAGCAAAGCCTTGACGAACGGATGGCCGGCGCCGAGGTTCGACTGCGCCTGGGTGAATTGCAGCGTCATCTGCTCGATCACCAGTTCCGGATAGACCGGAAAGCGCGAACGCAGACGGCGCTCGATCTGCGGCAGTGCGGCATCACCAAAGCCCGGCAGGCGGTCGGCCAGCGGGCGCTCGCGCTCTTGCGCCAGCTCCACCAAGCCACCGGCGCTGCCCAGCAGGCCACCCCAGCCCAGGTTCATGTAGGCGAGTTCGGCCTGACGCTGGCGGCGGCTTTCCACCGCCTTTTCAGCCAGCTTCCACGGGTCTTCGCCACCGGTGCCCAGGCGGGCCCAGGCCTGGCGCAGGGCCTGCTCGTCGGCCACCTTGCGGGCCAGCACATCCGGCGTCTTCAGGGCGAGGTATTCACCCGTCATCGCCTTGAGCCAGTTTTCGGTGCTGGCCAAGGGGCCTTGCGCCTGGCGGAAGGCCTCGGCAGAGCGCTGGCCGTAGGTCTTCAACAGCGTCTGGCTGGCGCGGGCCAGGGCCAGACGCTGGGGCACGGTCACATCACGCTCGTATTGCAACTCCACCGCCGGGCGCAGGCGGTCGGTGCTGCCGGGGTGGCCGGTCACGAACACCGGGTCGCCTTCCTTCAGCGGCTTGCTGGCCAGCTTGAGCACGCCAGTCGATGCGGCGGGCTTGCCGTTTTCGTAGACGCGCGCAAACGCGTAGTCGAACGCAAAGCGGGGGAAGGTGAAGTTGTCGTCGTCGCCACCGAAGTTGGCGGCCTGCTCGGGCGGCGCGAACACCAGGCGCACGTCATCCCATTCCTTGTAGCGGTACAGGTGCACCACCGCACCGCCGTAGAGCGCCACGGTCTGGCAACGCAGGCCGGTGTCGCGCTCACACGCCGATTCCAGCGCGGCGCTGGCCGCGGTGCGGGCCGCAGCGCGGGCGGCGTCATCTGCCGTGCCCTTCGCGGCGTCGGTGATCTTGGCCGTGACGTCTTCCGACGACATCAGCACCTTGAGCACCGTACCCGGGCAGCGCAGCTCCTCGGCATGGGTGCGGGCGTAGAAGCCCTGGCCGTCGAGGTCACGTTCGGCCGTTGACAGGCGCTCTATGCAGCCGCGCGCCACATGGTGGTTCGTCAGCACCAGGCCGTTGGGCGACACGAACGAGCCCGAGCCACCACCAAAGTGCACCGAGGCACGCTGCAGGTGCGCCATCCACTCCGGCGTCAGCGTCAGGCCGTAGCGCTGACGCACCTGGGCGGTTGGGGGGTTGTCAAAGGTCCACATGCCCTCGTCGGCACGGGTGGAAGAGCTCAGGGCACACAGGCCCGCCATCAAGAGCAAAGCCGCACGGGTGGTGGCTTTCGGGTTCAACCGAGTCATCAGAAGGGGTCTCCGGTAAGAGCGCAAAGAAGGCCGAGACGCACAAGCCGTGCCGGGTAGGCCGAGGTTTGTGACAGGCCAGTGTCGGTCAAAACCGGCCGTTGTCGTGACATCTGCAGGTATTCTTGAATGCAGCGTTCTACCCAACCCACATTCACACAGAGGACCCCCATGAACCGCCACAGCGCCCACCGTCGTCACCTCCTCACCACCGTGCTGGCAGCCGCCGCCCTGGCCACCTGCGGCCTGGCGCATGCCCAGGTGCCGGCCGGCAAGACGGTGAAGGTGCTCGTGGGCTTCCCCGCAGGTGGCGGCACCGATGCCATCGCCCGCATCCTGGCCGAGCAGTTGAAGGACGAGCTGAGCGTGCCGGTGATCGTCGAGAACAAGCCCGGCGCCGGTGGCCAGCTCGCCGCCCAGGCACTGAAGACGGCAGCGCCTGACGGCACCACCGTGTTCCTCAGCCACGACCACACCATCTCCATCCTGCCGCAGGTGGTGAAGACGCCGGGCTTCGAGCCGAGCAAGGACTTCACCCCGGTCGCCGGTTTCGCCACCTTCGTCAATGGCCTGGCTGTGTCGGGCGGCACCCCGGCCAAGAGCGTGAATGAATATGTGGGCTGGGTGCGTGGCACCGGCGGCGGCAAGGGCGCCGTGGGCGTGCCGGCGCCGGCCTCGGTGCCCGAGTTCCTGGTGAAGGTCATCGGCGACAAGTACAAGCTCGACCTGGTGGCCGCGCCCTACCGCGGCAGCGCACCGATGATGGCCGACATGCTGGGCAACCAGATCGCCGCCGGCGTGGGCTCGGTGCCCGACTTCATCGAGAACCACAAGAACGGCAAGATCCGCATGGTGGCTGTGCTGGGCGAGAAGCGCCAGGCCGTGCTGCCAGACGTACCTACGTTCCATGAACTCGGCCTGACCGGCTTCGAGGACGTGCCCTATTACGGCGTGTTCGCGCCGGCCGGCACGCCGCGCGCCACCATCGACCAGCTCTCGGCCGCACTGGCCAAGGCCATCGCCAAGCCCGCCGTGGCCGAACGCCTGACCGCCATGGGCCTGAGCGTCGGCCACATGTCACCCGAGCAGCTGGGCCAGCGCGAACGCGCCTACACCGCCACCTGGGCACGCATCATCAAGGCGAGCGGGTTTCAGCCGCAGTGAGTGACATGAACAACCGCGCTCAGGGTTCTTCCCAGCCCGGGTAAGTCACAGGCCCGCCCGGGTTCCTGCAGCCATGAAGCTGGCTCGCAGGGTCAACCCGGCCACACGACCCCGCTGATAGCCTCGCCCGGCTGTTTGTGGAGTCGTGATGCCCGCCCCTTTTTCCTTCCTGCCCCGTGCGCCCATGCTGGCCGCAGACCACGCCTGGCTGCGCATGGAGCGCCCGGACAACCGGGTGATCATCCATCTCGCGTTGGTGGTGGACGGCCCCTTGCAGCTCAGTGCCGTGATGGCCTGCCTGTCTGACCGCCTGCTGAACTACCCCGCCTTCACGCACAAGGTGGTGCGATGCGGCTGGCGCAGCCAGTGGCAGGCCGACCCGCAGTTCCGGCTGGAGCACCATGTGCGCCAGTGCGTGGTGCCCGGCGGGCTGCAGCGCAGCGCCCTGAAAGCGTGGATGGCCTCGCAGGCGCATGAAGCGCTGCCCGCTGACCGCCCGCTCTGGGACGCCACGCTGGTGCACAACGTGGACGGCGAGCACAGCGCGCTGGTGATGCGGGTGCACCACGCTCTGGCCGACGGGGTGTCGCTGATGCACCTGATGCGCGAGCTGACCGATGTGGCGCCGGGCACGCCACGACTCGCACCGGCGCGCACGGCCCAGCGCAGCCCGCTGAGCCCAGCCACGCTGCGACACCAGCCGTGGCGGGTGCTGGCGGACGCCTGGCGCCTGGCCACCCTGCCTGCTGACCGCCCCACCCTGCTCAAGGGTCAGCCCGGCATTCACAAGTCGGTGGCCTGGTCAGAGTCGCTGCCACTCGCCCAGGTGCATGCGCTGGCCAAGACCCAAGGCACCACGGTGAACGACGTGATGCTGGCGCTGATCGCCGATGTGCTGCGCCAGGACCTGCGACTGCGCACCAAACCACGCCCCTCGGCGCCGATCCGCACGGTGGTGCCGATGAACCTGCGCCGCCACGGCGAAGAAGACCAGCTGGGCAACCGTTTCGGGCTGGTGGGTTGTGACCTGCCGGTGCATCTGTCGGACCCGCTGGACCGCCTGCGCGCCATCCACCGCGACATGCAGCAACTCAAGCATTCATGGCAGGGGCAGCTGGCGCTGGCCTTGGTGCAGGTGGCGGGCTGCCTGCCGCAGCGGCTGCAGGATGCGTTGCTGGGGCTGTGGTCGCGCCGCTGCACGGTCATCGTCACCAACGTGATCGGCCCGGCGGAGCCCCGCACCTTTGCAGGCGCGCCACTCGACGACCTGATGCTGCTGGTACCGCAGGGCATGACGGTGGGCGTGGGTGTGTCCATCGTGTCTTATGCCGGCCAGTTGCGGGTGGGCTTTCTGGTGGACACCAAGCTCATGCCCGATTGCAGTGGCGCCGCCGCCGGCATCAAGCCGGCGTTCGACCGTCTGCGTTACGCGGTACGGCGCGCGCCGACCGACCTGCGCGTCTGGCGCCAGTCACGCCTGAAGGAGGCCGGCAAGCGGCAGTTGAAAAAGGCCAGCCCGAAGGAGCAGCGCCAGGCCTGAGACCGGCGCAGAAAGGCCAAAGGCCCGACGCCAACGCGCCGGGCCTTGAGCCACAACGTGCCTGTCAGGAGAACCGGTCAGAAGCGGTGACGCACACCCGCCTCCAGGGCCTTGGAGGTGCCGCCCGCGGCCATGCCTGCAGGCCCATCGGTGACCACGACCTTGGCCGCGCCGTCATTGCTGATGCGGGCCAGCGTGCCGTACAGCGCAGTGCGCTTCGACAGGTTGTAGACATAGCCCAGGCCCAGCTGCGTGCTGTCGTTGGCATCAATCACGGTGCTGCCGACACGCCCGCTGAAATTGCTGCGCACCCAGGAGGCCTTCACCTCATGCGCGCCGAAGCTGCTGCTGGCGCTGGCCATCAGCAGGGCCTGCTTGCTGTCAGCCAGTTTGAAAGTGCGCCAGGCCAGGCCCAGCTTCACCGGTGCCAGCTGCAACTGCGCGCCCAGCACGCTGTCCTTGAAGCTGCCGGTGGTCGTCAGCGAGTTCCTGGTTTCGGTCTGTGCTGCCGCAATGCTCACATCGCCGAAGCTGTAACCCAGTCGAGCACCCACCACGCGGCCTCGGCCCGCGGTGGCATCACGGCCTTCGCCAGCCGCCAGCATCACGCCGCCTTCCAGACCACCCAGACCGCTCGGCAACAGCCACTGCACGGTGTTGTCGGCGCGCACGGTAGTGTTGGCCGCGCTGCCGTAGGCCGACTTGATCGGGCCAGCGGGCGTGGCGGAAATCAGGTTGGCGGAACGGGCGGCGCCTACATAACTGAACGGATCAAGCCGCGTCCACACGGAATAGCTGGGCACGTAATCGCGGCCGAGGCGAGCCTCACCGAGGCGATCGTCCGTCAAGCTCACGGTGGCCCGGCGGTCCCAGAACTTGTCGGCCGTGGCCACGGCTCCGGTATCCACCAGCAGACCATGTTCCAGCGTGGCACCGGCTTTCAGGCCACCACCCAGGTCTTCCAGCACCGACACGTTCAGGCGGCTGGTCGAGTTCGAGCCACTGACCACGGCGTTGGCCGAGCCCACACCGTCATTGCTGACGCGGCGCACGGCCACGTCGAGGATGCCCGAGATCGTGACCGAGCTCTGGGCGGCGGCTGGCACTGCCAGGGCACTGCCGAACACCAGGGCGCAGGCCCCGGAAATAGACGCCAACTTCATTGTTTGTCTCCATGCATCGCGTGGTGTTCACCCCCGCCACAAAGCGCGACGGCGGCGCACCAACTGCAACGGCACGGTGTCGATTCAAGGACTGAAAGGGAATTGCGCTTTCGGAAATGATTAATGCACAGCACGGATCAATCAAGCCTTCTTGGTCGATTTGCGAATGAGCTCGGCTGCGGTGGGCAGCCGGCTGGTTGAGCGCCGACCCTTCACGCCCAGGAACAGGTCATAGAGCTGCTGCGCCGTTGGCGACAGCGGACGGCCCCGGCGACGGATCAAGCCCACACGGCGCGTGACCACCGGATCCACCAGCGGCACGCTCACAAGCAAAGGGTGATCCGGGCCCGGCATGGCCATCGACGGCACGGCCGCCACACCCAGGCCGGCCTCGACCAGACCGAGCATCGTAGTGACGTGCTGGGTCTCGTAAATGCTCTGCGGCCGACCGGGCACACCGGCCAGCGCCTGGTCCAGCAGCAGGCGGTTGCCGGACGCGCGGTTGACAGAGATGAAGTCGTAGTCGGCCAGCTGCGCCCAGGTCACGCGCCGCATGCCGGCGATCGGATGGTCGCGCCGGCAGGCCGCCACGAAGCGCTCTTCGGCCAGTGGCTTGAACTCCAGTTCTCCCTCTTGAGAACCCATGAAATTCACGCCGAAATCCGCCTCGCCACGGGCCACGGCGGCCAGCACTTCGTTCGCCCCGGCGTCATAGACGCGCACGCGCACCTTGGGGCTCATCTCGTGATAACGGCTGATCACCTGGGACAGGTAGTAGTAGACGGTAGAGGGCACGCAGGCCACCGTCACCTCGCCCATGCGCGTGGCCGCCACGCCGCGAATGCTCAGCAGGGTCGTGTCGAGATCGTCGAGCAACTCACGCACCTTGCGCTCGAAATCACGCCCGACGGTGGTGAGCGTGACACGCCGCGTGGTGCGCTCCAGCAGCCGCACGCCGAGGGCCTGTTCGAGCTTGTCGATGCGGCGACTGAACGCGGGCTGAGAAAGGTGCACCGACTCCGCCGCCTTGCGAAAACTGCTCAGCTCCGCGACCGCGCGAAACGCGAGCAGGTCGTTCAGATCGAAATTGATGGCCACGTGGCTGCTCCTGTTGATTGATGTTCAAAGCGGATTAGTCATTCTCAAACATGCAATTCACAAGTCAATAGGCTCTGCAGATCATGGCGGCATGACACACATCATTCCTTGCGTCCTGATGCGGGCCGGCACCTCACGCGGTCCGTTTTTCATGCGGGACTGGCTGCCCGAAGACAGCACCGAGCGTGACCGCATGCTGGTCAAGGCCATCGGCGCGGCCGACCAGCTGCAGCTCGACGGCGTCGGCGGCGGCAGCACCCTGACCAGCAAGGCCGCCATCGTGTCGCGCTCCCTGCGTGACGACTGTGATGTCGACTATCTGTTCGCCCAGGTCGGCGTGGGCCAGCCCACGGTAGACACCCGGCCGAACTGCGGGAACATGCTCTCGGGCGTCGGCCCGTTCGCCATCGAGCAGGGGCTGGTGGCCGCCGCCGAGGGCGAGACCACGGTGCGCGTGTTCAACGTGAACACCGGCGCGCGCATCGACGTGACGGTGCTGACACCCGAGGGCCGCGTCACCTACGAGGGCAACACCCGCATTGACGGCGTGCACGGGGCCGCCGCACCGATCCGCCTGAGCTTTCTGGATGCCTGGGGCGCGGTCACGGGGGCGATCTTCCCCACCGGGCAGCGCACCGACGTGATCGACGGCCTGCGCGTGAGCTGCATTGATGCAGCCATGCCCATCGTCATCCTGCAGGCCCGCGACCTGGGCCTGAACGGCCGGGAAATGCCAGCCGAGCTCGACAGCCACCCCGGCCTGTTGCCGCGGCTGGAGCTGCTGCGCCTGGAAGCCGGGCGGCGCATGGGCCTGGGTGATGTGAGCCGCAGCGTGGTGCCCAAGCTGGTGATCGCCAGCGAGGGCGATGACGACCACAGCATCACCTCGCGCTACTTCACGCCCTGGCGTTGCCATGCCTCGCATGCAGTGACCGGCGCCATCGCCGTGGCCTCGGCCTTTGCACTGCCCGGGACGGTCATCAGCAGCCGCGTGCTGCACAGCGGCCCCCGACTGATCAACGTGCTTCACCCGCAAGGGCGCATCGCCGTCGATGTGCACACCGAGGGTGAAGGCCCGGAAGCACAGATCACCCGCGCCGCACTGGTGCGCACCGCTCGAAAGATTCTGCAGGGCGAACTTCACCTTGCCGATTGAGACGGCGCTCGACGCCGTCCATCACTTCCCCCAAAAAACGGAGACACCATGAAGAACACCTTGCTGGCGCATGCTGCGCGCCTGGGCTCTGCCCTGCTCGCCGCCACCACCCTGAGCACGGCCGCACTCGCCGCCTTCCCCACCAAGACGGTGACCATCGTCGTGCCCACCGCGGCCGGCGGCGGCAATGACGCCATGGCCCGCGCACTGGCGCAGAAGCTCGGGCCGCTGCTGGGCCAGACCATCATCATCGACAACCGGGCTGGCGCCAACGGCGCACTGGCCAGCGAATACGTGGCCCGCGCCACGCCCGACGGCCACACCATCCTGTTCGGCTACATCGCCACCCATGCGATGAACCCGGCGCTTCAGAAGCTGCGCTACGACCCAATCGCCGATTTCGAGCCCGTGGGCCTGGTGGGCTATTCACCGACGTTGATGGTCTCCACCTCGGCCGTGCCGATCAGGGACGTGCGTGACCTGCTGGGCCAGCTCAAGGCCAAGCCTGATCTGTATGCCTACGCCTCGGCCGGCAATGGCACGGCGCCGCACTTCGCGGCCGAGCTGTTCCAGCTGAACGCCGGTGTGCGCATGGTGGGTGTGCCCTACAAGGGCTCGGCCCCAGCCATCAGCGACACCATCGGCGGCCAGACCCAGGTGATGTTCCCGAGCCTCTTCACCGCGCTGCCGCATGTGAAGTCCGGCAAGCTGAAGGCGCTGGCGGTGGCGGGCAGCAAGCGCTCCACCCTGATGCCGGACGTGCCCACGTTGAAAGAGCTGGGGGTGGACGGTGTGGATGTGCAGCAGTGGTACGGCCTGTTCGTGCCGGCCAAGACACCCAAGCCGGTGATCGATCAGATCAACAAGGCGATGAACCAGGTGCTCAACGACAAGGACATGATCAAGCGCATCGAGGACCACGGCACCGACGTGGAAACCAGCACGCCTGAGGAATTTGGCAAGCTCGTCCGCGGTGAGCTGACGAAGTGGAAGAGCGTGGTCGCCCGCGCCAAGTTGACGGCCGACTGACTTGCGGCCGCCCGGGCCTGCCGGCTTGTCTCCCATACGTCGGGGGCGGGGTCTGCTGGCAGGCACGGGCTTTTTCTTGTTGCCGCCGACTGGAGGGAAGAACAAGCCCTTCAACCCCGGCAGCCTGAGGCGGGCTTTCTACAATGGGCGCCTTCCCCTGCTGCCTCCGGCTTGCCCATGTCTTCACCGTTCCGCGTGCTGAGCGTCATTCCGCCCATGACGCAGCTCAACACGCCCTACCCGTCCACCGCCTACCTGACTGGCTTCCTGCGTTCGCGCGGAGTAGATGCCGTGCAGGAAGACCTCGCGCTGGCGCTGGTGCTGGAACTGCTGTCGCCGGAAGGGCTGGACCAGGTTCGCGAGGTGGCCGAGCGGTTGCCACCGGCCAGACACACCGCGCAGGTCATCCAGTTCCTGAGCGAGTTTCCGCGCTACCGCCACAGCATCGCCGCCGTCATCCGCTTCCTGCAAGGGGCTGACGCCACGCTGGCGCACCGCATCAACACCCGGCAGTTCCTGCCCGAAGGTGCGCGCTTTCGCAGCCTTGATGCGTATGGTGACGCCGACGGCGGCGACCCGCTCGCCTGGGCCTTTGGCGCTCTGGGCCTGCAAGACCGCGCCAGGCACCTGGCCACGCTGTACCTGAACGACCTGGCCGATGTGCTGCGCGACGCGATCGATCCGCGCTTCGAGTTCGTGCGCTACGCGGAGCAGCTGGCCACCAGCCAGCCCCACTTTGACCCGCTGGCCGCCGCGCTGGCCGCACCGCACAACCTGGTCGACAGCACGCTGGCGCGCCTGACGGCAGACATGCTGGCGCGCCACCAGCCCCAGCTGCTGCTGCTCTCGGTGCCCTTCCCCGGCGCCATGTATGCGGCACTGCGCATTGCCCAGGCAGCCAAGGCCCTGCGCCCTGACCTGCCGATCGCGCTGGGCGGTGGCTTCGTGAACACCGAACTGCGCGACCTGGCCGAGCCGCGCCTGTTCGACTTCGTGGATTTCGTGACGCTGGATGCCGGTGAGCGCCCGCTGCTGGCCTTGATGGAGCATGTGCAGGGCCAGCGCTCGCAACAGCGCCTGGTGCGCACCTTCGTGCGCGACGCGCAGACCCACGCGGTGCGCTACGTGAACATGATGGAAGCCGACGTGGCTTTCGCCGAGGTAGGCACGCCCACCTGGGACGGGCTGCCGCTGCACAAGTACCTGTCGCTGCTCGACATGCTCAACCCGATGAACCGGCTGTGGAGCGACGGGCGCTGGAACAAGCTCACCGTGGCGCACGGCTGCTACTGGAAGAAGTGCAGCTTCTGCGACGTGAGCCTGGACTACATCTCACGCTACGAGGGCGCCTCGGCCACCGTGCTGGTCGATCGCATCGAAGCCATCGTGAAAGAAACCGGCCAGACGGGCTTCCACTTCGTTGATGAAGCCGCGCCGCCGAAGGCACTGAAAGCCCTGGCCGAAGAGCTCATCCGCCGGCAGGTGCACATCTCGTGGTGGGGCAACATCCGCTTCGAGAAGACCTTCACGCCGGCCCTGTGCCAGCTGCTGGCCGACAGCGGCTGCGTGGCCATTTCGGGCGGGCTGGAAGTGGCCTCTGACCGCTTGCTGGCGCTGATGAAAAAGGGCGTGTCGGTGGACCAGGTGGCGCGTGTCACCAAGGGCTTTGCCGATGCCGGCGTGCTGGTACATGCCTACCTGATGTACGGCTTCCCGACCCAGACGCTGCAAGACACGGTGGACGCGCTGGAATACGTGCGCCAGCTGTTCGACAACGGCTGCATCCACAGCGGCTTCTTCCACCGTTTTGCCTGCACGGTGCACTCCCCCGTGGGCCAGTCACCGGCCGACTACGGCATCGAGCTGCTGCCCTTGCCGGACGGAAAGTTCGCGAAGAACGACGTGGGCTTTGTCGACCCCACCGGCACCGACCACAGCGCGCTCGGCATCGGCCTGAAGAAGGCCATCTACAACTTCATGCACGGCGTGATGGTGGAAGAGGACGTGCGCAGCTGGTTCAGCCACCTGCCGGTGAAGGTGCCCCGCCCGACCGTGGGCCGGCAACGCATTGCCAAGGCACTGACGCAGGCGGCTTGAAGGCCGTTCGTCGGCGACGCCGCGGGCCGATCAGGCCGCCTGTGCCGCATCGCGCAGCCAGGTGCGCGTGTTCGAGACTTCAATGCCCGCCATGCCGGCGTGCCACTGGTCGTTCTGCACTGCCAGCCATTCGCGCCCCAGTCGGCGCGCACCGCGGTGGTCAAACAACACCACCATCGAGCCCTGCAGCAGCGGCGCAGTCAGGCGGGCAAAGCCCTCGCTGCGCACCAGCGCGGCACCTTGATCGGCGCTCAGGCCGCTGAGCATGTCGCGCAGCAGCCGGGCCAGCATGGCGGTGTCGCTCAGGCTGGGGTCTTCGGGGGCGAGGTGGTCGATGCTGCCGTTGTGCATCAGCAGCATCCGGCGGCCGTCGCCCCAGTCGTTCACCAGGTAAGGGTGGGCCATGTCTTGCGTGACGTGGCCATAGGTGGCCTTGCGCAGGTGCAGAAACACCTCGCCCGACTCGGGCAGCGCGTCGTTGTGGCGCAGCAGATCAACCAGCCGCATGCCCTTCGCCCACATAGGTTGGCCCGCCTCCAGGAAAAACGAGCCCCAGCCGTCGCAGTTGTGCTGCCAGGCGTTGGTCAGGAATGCATTGCAGATGCGGCGACCGGCGGGCTTCTTGATGATCAGGCACATGTGGAAGGAGCAACAGTGGCGAGATTGAGGGCAGGGCAAGCAATATGCGGGCCCGGCTTGTTCAGTGTGAGTCGCAAAGCCCGCCGGAATTCGACGGAACAGCGGGTGAGTTGGGCGGCAAATCCACATGTCATGCAGACACAGCAAAAATGCCGTCCAATCACGCCTCTGACGCTGAACAACCCTACAACGCGGCAACCGGCCAGCCCGCTGACCGGCCAAGACAACGCATCACCTGGGAGACGGGCTTGACCCTCTTGAACCAACGCCTGACAGCCATTTCCGACCAACGCCTGCGCGAGATGCGCCGGGGCGTGGAGAAAGAAAGCCTGCGCAGCCGAGCCGACGGGCGCCTGGCGTTCACGCCTCACCCGCGTGCGTTGGGATCGGCCCTGACGCACCCGCACATCACGACCGACTTCTGCGAATCGCAGGTCGAGCTCGTCACCGGCGCCCACACCACTGTTGCGGCCTGCATGGCCGAGCTGACCGAGCTGCACCAGGCCACTGCCCGCGCCATCGGCGGTGAACAGCTGTGGGTGTCGAGCATGCCGTGTGCCCTGCCCGCTGATGGCGACATCCCGCTGGGCCAGTACGGCAACGCCCACATCGGCCAGACCAAGACCGTGTACCGCCGTGGCCTGGGCCACCGATACGGCCGGCGCATGCAGACCATCTCGGGCATCCACTACAACTGGTCGCTGCCGGGTCTGAACAACGACGACTACTTCAACCTGATCCGCAACTTCCGCCGGCACTCGTTCCTGCTGCTGCTGTTGTTCGGAGCCTCGCCCGCTGTCGGCAAGTGTTTCGTGGACGGCCTGCCGCATGAGCTGACGCCGCTGGGCGCCGACACGCTGCACCGCCCGCACGGCACCTCGCTGCGCATGGGCCGACTCGGTTACCAGAGCGATGCACAAGCCTCGCTGGCCGTGAGCTACAACGGCCTGGAAGGCTACGGCCACTCACTCGAAGACGCCCTGACCCGCCCCTGGCCGGCCTACGAGGCCATCGGCCTGCAGAACGCCAGCGGCGAGTACCAGCAGCTCTCGACCAGCCTGTTGCAGATCGAGAACGAGTTCTACGGCACGATCCGGCCGAAGCGCACCATCCGCTCGGGTGAGCGC
This sequence comes from Burkholderiales bacterium PBB6, assembly GCA_002255925.1. Lineage (GTDB taxonomy): Bacteria > Pseudomonadota > Gammaproteobacteria > Burkholderiales > Burkholderiaceae_C > Ideonella > Ideonella margarita. The sequence continues at coordinate 317,363 of NKIH01000005.1, forward strand.
CCGCTGCACGCGCTGCGTGAGCGCGGCGTGGAGTACGTGGAAGTGCGCTGCATGGACCTGAACCCGTTCATCGACACCGGCATCGATGCGGCCACGGCCCGGTTCATCGACGTCTTCCTGATGCACTGCCTGCTTTCAGACAGCCCGCCCGATTCGCCTGCTGAAATTGCAGCACTGGGCCGCAACCAGCACCGCACCGCCGAACATGGCCGACAGCCGGGGTTGATGCTGGAGCGCCATGGCCAGCAGGTGTCGATCACCGACTGGGCGCTGGAGTTGATCGACGCCTGCGCGCCGATTGCCCAGCGGCTCGATGCGCTGGAAGACGGGCACGGCCATGCAGACACGCTGGCCGCGGCACGTGCAGCGGTGCTGGCGCCGCACACCCTGCCCTCGGCCCGCGTGCTGGACGACCTGGCCGCGCATGGCGGCAGCTTCGTTGGCGCCGTGCGTGCCCGCTCGGCCGGTGTGCAGGCCGCCTTGCTGGGTCTGCCCGTGTCGGTTGACCAGGAAGCGCAATGGGCCGCAGAAGCGGCCCAATCACTGGCGGAACAAGCCCGGCTGGAAGCAGCTCAAGCCGCAGGCGGCCAGAGCTTCACCGAGTTCCTGAATGACTACCTGGCCACAGAAGGCCTGAGCCCCCGCAGCCAGGATCACGTGCCGGCCTGAGCCGGCACCGGCTCACAGCCGGAATACCGAGACGGCATGCACCAGGTCGGTGGCCTGGTGCTTCAGGCTCTCAGCCGCGGCAGCGCTCTGCTCCACCAATGCGGCGTTCTGCTGCGTCGCCTGGTCCATCTGGGTCACGGCCTCACCCACCTGGCGCACGCCGGAGCTCTGCTCCACGCTGGCGGCGCTGATCTGGTTGACGATCTCCGACACACGCTGGATCGAGGTCACCACCTCGGACATCGTTTCGCCGGCTTCGTCGACCTGGCGGGTGCCCGCCTCGACCTTCTCCACGCTGGCGGCGATCAACTGCTTGATCTCGCGAGCAGCTTCGGCCGAGCGCTGCGCGAGGGTGCGCACCTCACCGGCCACCACGGCAAAACCACGGCCCTGCTCACCGGCACGAGCGGCTTCCACCGCTGCGTTCAGCGCCAGGATATTGGTCTGGAAGGCGATGCCGTCGATCACGCCCGTGATGTCGGCGATGCGCTTGGAGCTGTTGTTGATCTCGCGCATGGTGCCCACCACCTGGGCCACCACCTCGCCACCACGCTGCGCGACATCGCTGGCGCTGCGGGCCAGGGTATCGGCCTGGCGCGCGTTGTCGGCGTTCTGGGTCACGGTGCTGCCCAGCTCTTCCATCGACGCGGCGGTTTGCTCCAGCGCGCTGGCTTGCTGCTCGGTGCGAGCCGAGAGGTCGCTGTTGCCGCTGGCGATTTCCGCACTGGCTGTGGCCACCTGCTCGGAGCCTTCACGCACCTGGCGAACCACCTGGCCCAGGCTGGACTGCATGTTGGCCAGCGCGGCCATCAGGCTGTTCTTGTCGCCAGTGCGCAGCGTGATGGGGGTGCTCAAATCACCGCCCGACACGGCACGGGCCAGCACCACAGCCTGGCGGGGTTCACCACCCAGCTGGCGCAGCAGGCTGCGGGTGATCAGCACGGCCAGCAGCACGCCAATCGTCAGGCTGGCTGCCACGAGGCCCAGCAGCACCAGACGTGATTTTGCAAACACCGCCGCGGCTTGCTCGGCCGTGGCATCAGCACCGGCAAAGGCGAACGCGGTTACCTTGTCCAGCGCATGAATGGCGTCGTCGGCGCCCATCTGGCCGGCACCGTCGCCAATGTCCTTGGCGTCGTCCATCTTGCCTTCGCGGGCCAGCGCAGCGACCTTGGCGTGGACCGTCATGTAGGCCGCCCAGGCCTTCTCCATCTTGGCGAGCAACTCGGCTTCTTCATCGCCACGCGGCAAGGCCTTGTAGCTGGCCAGATGCTTGGCGACGTCGGCCGCAGAGGCCTTGATCTTGTCTTCGTACTCGGCCACGTAGGACGCATCGGCCGCACTGGCGAGCTTCACATCGTAGGCGCGGGTATCCAGCATCGCCGCCCGCGTGTTCGCCAGGTGGCCCGCTGCCGGCAGCCATTTGCCAGCCAGTTCGTGCGACGCCGAATTGACCTGGCCCAACGCCAAGGTGGCCACGCCGCCGAGCACGGCGGTCAACAGCAGCACGATGGCGAAGGCGAGGGTCAGCTGGCTGCCAACTCGCAGGCCGGACCAGAAGCTTGAAATCTTTTGTATTGCAGTCATGGCAGATGCCCCTCGGGGACATTCCAGTTCAAGGAGCGCCAGCAGCCGGTGCGGCTGCTGCAGCGCAAGCAGGCGACCGGGTAGGTCGCCGCCAACATCACTTCTTGAAGCCGACGTACGTCACGCCGATGACCTTGCCGCCTGCATCCTTGATGGGGCTGTAGCAGGCAGCAAACGGGGTACCCAGCACATCCACGTCGCCGCAGAAATCAGTGCCCTTGCTCACGGCCTCATAGGCCTTGGCCTTGGCCAGCGGGGTGCCCACACCGCGCTTGCCTTCCGGCGTCAGCACGTTGGTGCTGACGCGGATGAAATCATCACCGTCCTTCACGAACACGGTGGCGGTGGCGCCCGACGACTTCTTGATCTCGTCGACGACGTCGTAGTTGTTGTTGATCTTGCGGGCGCCGAAGAAGATGGCCGGCACTTGCTTGTCGCCGGCCTTGTCGGTGCCTTCCACCTTGGCTGCACCAAGCTTGGCCAGACGCTCGTTCAGGGCGGCGATGGTGGCCTTGGGATCATCTGCGGCATGGGCGGCGCCGAACAAGGCGAGCGTCAGGGCGGCGGCGGTGAACAGTGGCTTCATGGTGGGTCCTTGGATTCAGATTGAAGGATCGGTGAGTGACGTTGAGGTCAACGACAAGACGCTGCGAACTACCAGGCAGCCTTCTTGATATATCGACATGCTCGGTCAAACATCGACCTATCAATTCGTGAAATAACTGGCATTTCAGGCCGCAGACAACCTGACACAGATCAAGGTTGGCCCTCAAAGCACCCGAATGCAGCAAGGTCTGCCGACTCCGTCACAGACCCGTCACGGCCAGACGCGTACACTCTGTTTTGCGGGTTAACCCTAATCCGACAAACAGACCGGGCCACCACCTACCGTGGATGAGCACCGGCGAGATTCAGCCGCTGAACCGGCGGCCTCCGCACCGTAAGAACACCATGAACATCATCTCCGCCACCCTGGGTGCCCTGCGCACCGCCCTTGTCAACGCCCCGAGCACCGACGAACGCTACCTGGCCGATGCCCGCGATGTGGGCGACCTCGAGCGCCGCATGCGCGAGCTCGACGACCGCCACCGCCTGGACGCCGCCGGCAACCTGTATCCGCTGTGGATCTACCCGGCCGGCAGCGGCCGCTGACCTGAAGAGGCCGCTTCAGGCCCGCTTCATCACCAGCGTGAGGATGTCGTAGCTGGCCACCAGCTCGTCATGCTGGTTGCTCACCTCCACGTCCCAAGCCACCACGCCCTGGCCACGGCCCTGCTCATCGACGCGCAAGCGGTCGATCTTGCGCTTGGCCGTGAGGCGTGCACGGATGGTGTCGCCAATCGCCACCGGCTTCACGAAGCGCAGGGTGTCAAGGCCGTAGTTGGCCAGCACCGGCCCGGGCGCCGGGCTGACGAACAAGCCCGCCGCCGCCGACAGCACGAAGTAGCCGTGGGCAATGCGCTGGCCAAACTGCGTGTCCTTCGCCGCGATGGCGTCGAAGTGCATGTAGAAGTAGTCGCCCGATATACCGCCGAAGTTGACGATGTCCGCCTCACTCACGGTGCGGCGATGCGTCAGCAGGCTTTCGCCGATCTGCAGGTCTTCAAAATGCCGGCGGAAGGGGTGCACCTCGGTTTCGATGCGGGCACCACCGCGCACGTATTCACCGGTGACCGCCGCCACCATGGTCGGTGAGCCCTGCACCGCCGTGCGCTGCAGGTAATGCTTGACGGCCCGCGTGCCGCCCAGCTCCTCGCCCCCGCCGGCGCGGCCGGGCCCGCCGTGCTTCAGCTGCGGCAGCGGGCTGCCATGGCCGGTTGATTCCACGGCTGCGTCGCGGTCGAGCACCAGCACGCGACCATGCAGGGCGGCCACCTCTGGCACCACGCGCGCCGCGATGGCGGGCGTCTTGGTGATGAGTGAGCCGACCAGGCTGCCCTCGCCCCGGCCCGCCAGCGCGATGGCTTCGTCCAGGTCGTCATAGGCCATCAGCGTGCTGACCGGACCAAACGCCTCGATGTGATGCACCAGGCTGCCCGCCGATCCCGGCTGGCGGGCCAGCAGCAGCGTGGGCGCAAAAAACGCGCCGTGCTCGGTGCCAACACCGACCAGCGGCAAATCCGCGCTACCGCCGAGCAGCAGCTCGGCATGTTCACGCAGCTGCGCCACACGCTCAGCCACGTCGGCCTGCTGGGCGTGCGAGGCCAGCGCACCCATGGTCACGCCGTCCACGCCCGGGTCACCGGCCACCACCTTGGCCAGGCGGGCCTTCAGCTGCGTCACCACGGCATCGACCTGCTGGCGCGGCACGATGGCGCGCCGGATGGCCGTGCACTTCTGGCCGGCCTTGGCCGTCATTTCACGGGCCACTTCGCGCACGAACAGCGCGAACTCGGGATCGTCGGGCGTCACGTCGGGGGCCAGGATGGCGCAGTTCAGCGAATCGGCCTCGGCATTGAACGGCACCGAGCGCGCCACCAGGTTCGGATGCACCCGCAGCCGGGCTGCGGTGTCGGCCGAGCCCGTGAAAGTGACCACATCCGAGCCGGTCAGGCGGTCCAGCAAATCACCCGTGCCGCCGATGACCAGCTGCAGCGCGCCCGCCGGCAGCAGGCCACTCTGTTCAATCAGGCGCACCAGCGCTTCGGTGACATAGCTGGTGGCGCTGGCAGGCTTGCCGATGCACGGCATGCCGGCGAGGAACGACGGTGCGAACTTCTCGAGCAGGCCCCAGATGGGGAAGTTGAAGGCGTTGATGTGCACCGCCACACCGCGGCGCGGCACCAGCACGTGCGTGCCCACAAAGCCGCCCTGCTTGCCGAGTTGCAGCACCGGGCCTTCATGCACCACGTTGCTGCTGGGCAGCTCGCCCGAGCCCATGCTGGCGTAGGCGAACAGGGTGCCTGCGCCGCCCTCGATGTCGATCCAGCTGTCAGCCCGCGTGGCGCCGGTGTGGGCCGAGATGGCGTAGAGCGCTTCCTTGTGCGCCAGCAGGTACTTGCCCAGTGCCTTGAGGATCTGCGCGCGTTGCTGGAAGTTCAGTGCCAGCAGCGCAGGCAAGCCCACCGTGCGGGCGTGGTGCAGGCTGGCTTCGAAGTCAGGCGATTCGACGTGCGTGTGGGCCACCACCCGGCCATTCACGGCGCTGCGCAGCCCCTGGGCGGCCTGGCTGCCCACCCACTGTCCGGCGATGAAGCTCTGCAGTTGCAGCGGGGCGGAGTGGACGATGGCGTCGCTCATGATGGAGTTCCTGCAGGGGTGTTCAAAGGGGTCAGACGCGCTCGATGGCCAGCGCAATGCCTTGGCCCACGCCAATGCACATCGTCACCAGCGCACGGCGCCCGCCGCTGCGCTCCAGCTGCCGCAGCGCTGTCAGCGCCAGTCGGGCACCGGATGCGCCCAGCGGGTGGCCAATGGCAATGGCGCCGCCGTTGGGGTTGACGCGGTGGTCGTCGTCCGCCAGGCCGAGCTGGCGCGTCACGGCCAGGCCCTGCGCGGCGAAGGCCTCGTTCAGCTCGATCACGTCGAGCGACGACAGCTCCCAGCCGATGCGGGCCAGCAGCTTGCGCGTGGCCGGTGCGGGCCCGATGCCCATGATGCGCGGCGGCACGCCCACCACCGCGGCGCCCACCACCCGGCCGCGCGGGGCCAGCTGGTAGCGCTTCACCGCCGCATCGGATGCCAGCAGCAGCGCCACGGCGCCGTCGTTCACGCCGCTGGCATTGCCGGCCGTCACGCTGCCGTCGGACCGCACCACGCCCTTGAGGCGGGTCAGTTGCTCCAGCGTGGTGTCGGGCCGGGGGTGTTCGTCCTGGCGCACCACCACCGGCTCGCCCTTGGCGCGGGGCAGCGTGACGGGCGTGATCTCGCCATCAAAGAAACCCGCCGCATGCGCGGCTGCCCAGCGTTGCTGCGAGCGCAGCGCAAAGGCGTCCTGGTCGGCCCGGCCGATGCCAAATTCCTGCGCCACGTTTTCGGCCGTCTCAGGCATCGAATCAATGCCGTGGGCGGCCTTCATCAGCGGGTTCACGAAGCGCCAGCCGATGGTGGTGTCTTCAACCTTGGCCTCACGCGAAAACGCGCTGGTGGCCTTGGCCATGACAAAAGGCGCGCGGCTCATGCTCTCCACACCGCCGGCGATCATCAGGTCGGCCTCACCGGCATTGATCTGGCGGGCGGCCATGGCCACGGCGTCCAGGCCCGAGCCGCACAGGCGGTTCACGGTGCCGCCGGGCACGTCCACCGACAGGCCCGCCAGCAGCGCGGCCATGCGGGCCACGTTGCGGTTGTCTTCGCCGGCCTGGTTGGCGCAGCCGTACAGCACATCGTCGATGGCTGACCAATCGAGCGCGGCGTGGCGCTCTTTCAGGGCACGCAAGGGCATGGCGGCCAGGTCATCGGTGCGCACGCCGGAGAGCGCGCCACCGTAGCGACCAAAGGGGGTGCGGGTGCCGTCAATGATCCAGGCGGTCATGGCAGGTCTTTCAATCGGTGAACGGGGTCAGCGGGCATCAAAGCTCAACACCACGCGGGCGCTGAGCGGATGGGCCTGGCAAGTGAGCACAAAGCCGGCAGCCACTTCGGCGGCATCGAGCGCGAAGTTGCGCTCCATGCGCACCTCGCCCTCCAGCACCTTGGCGCGGCAGGTGCCGCACACGCCGGAGGTGCAGGAGAACGGCAATTCAAGACCCGCCGCACTGGCGCAATCCAGCACGCTGGGCTGGTCCTTGCTGAACACGACTTCGCGGGTCAGGCCGTCGCGGATCAGCGTGATGCGTGACTCGGTGGCATCACCGGGCAGCGCCTGGTGCATCACGGCACCGGGCGCGCGTGCGGCGCCTCCGCCCTGCCCCGGCGCCACGCCAAAGCGCTCGATGTGCACGCGCTCAGGCGCCACACCGGCGGACAGCAAGGCGGCTTCGGCTTCGTCGTTCATCTGGAACGGGCCGCAGATGAAGGCATGGTCGATGTGCGCGGCAGGCGCCACCGAACCCAGGAACTCGGCGAGCTTGTCGCGGTTCATCAGGCCGTGGTTGAGTGGCGCGTCGGTGGGCTCGTCACTGAAGACGTGGTGCAGCGACAAGCGTGTGAGGTAGCGGTTCTTCAGGTCCTCCAGCTCTTCCTTGAACATCGTCGACTGCAACATGCGGTTGCCGTAGATGAGCGTGAAGCGGCTGTGTGGTTCGCGGGCCAGCACCGTCTTCATGATCGACAGGATGGGCGTGATGCCGCTGCCACCCGCCACCCCGAGGAAGTGTCGGCGGGCCTGGGGCTCGATCGGCACGAAGAAGCGGCCTTGCGGCGCCATCACCTGGAGGCTGTCGCCGGGTTGCAGGTGCTCATGGATCCAGTTCGAGAACAGGCCGCCGCGCACCTTGCGCACACCCACGCGCAGCTCACCGTCATCCACGCCGGCGCAGATGGAGTACGAGCGGCGCAGGTCCTGCCCGTCAATCGTGTGGCGCAGGGTCAGGTACTGGCCCTGGGTGAAGCCGAAGGTGTCGCGCAGCGCTTCGGGCACGGCAAAGCTGACGATGCGGCCTTCGGTGGTGTCGGCGCTGACGGACTTGACCGTCAGGGCATGGAACAAGGGACTCATGGCGTGGGGGCTCCGCTCAAATCGGTTTGAAGTGCTCGAAGGGCTCGCGGCAGGCAAGGCAGCGGTACAGGGCCTTGCAGGCGGTGGAGCCGAAGGCGGACAAGCGTTCGGTGTTGGTGCTGTCGCAGCGCGGGCAGGCCAGCGCTGAGGCGGGCGCTGCGCCAAGGCTGCCGAGGCGCAGGTCAACCGACCTCGCCGCTGACTGCGCCAAGCCGCCCACCAGGTGCATCGGCACACGCACCTCGCCGCCCACCGGGCCGGGGGGCGCAATGCCGTAGGCGCGCAGCTTGTCGCGGCCGGCGGGGCTGATCCAGTCGGTGGTCCAGGCGGGGGCGCGCTGCATGCGCACCAGCGCCGGGCCGAGGCCGGCGGCGTCGAGCGCGGCCAGCACGCTCTCGGTGATGACTTCGGTGGCGGGGCAGCCGCTGTAGGTAGGCGTGAGCACCACGGTGAGCTGGCCGTCGTGGGCCATCTCCACGTCACGCACGATGCCGAGGTCACACACGGAGATCGCGGGCACCTCGGGGTCGGGCACCTCGGCCAGCACCGCCCAGGCGGCCTGCGTGCGCGTGTGCAGCTCGGCGCCGCACATCACCAGGCGCCTCCGGGGAAGCTGCGCGGCAGGTGCTGCATCTCGGCCAGCAGGAAACCCATGTGCTCACTGTGCACACCGCGGCGGCCGGTGCTGCGGAAAGTGGACGGTGCAGGCACGGTCAACTGCGCCTCGGCCAGCACCGCAAGCAGCGCCGCTTCGCACGCCGCCTTCAACTGCGACGACGCCGGGCCGAGACCGGATTCGACCGCGGCGTCGTCCACTGCGTCGTCTTCGAACAGCTCGGGCACATAGCGCCACAGCCGGTCCAGGGCCTGCTGCGTGCGGCGGGCCGATTCGGCCGTGCCATCACCCAGGCGCACCACCCAGTCGGCCGCATGCTGCTGGTGATAGCGCGCTTCCTTCACGGCCTTGCCAGCGATGCCGGCGAGCTCTTCGTTGCTGCTGTCCGCCAGGTGTTGCCACATCGCCAGCAGCCAGGTTGAGACCACCAGGTTGCGCAGCACGGTGAAGGCGAAATCAGGGCGGCCAGCCAGGCCGTTTGGCAACTCCACCAGCGTCGGGTTGCGGTAATCGCGCTCGTCGCGCAGGAAGGCCAGCTGGTCTTCGTCGAGCACCGCCCCACCGGTGACGTCCGCCACGCGCTGACCTGCCAGCGTCAGCACGGCACGCGCCTGGCCAATCAGATCAAGCGCCATGTTGGTCAGCGCGATGTCTTCTTCCAGCACCGGCGCATGGCCGCACCATTCAGACAGGCGCTGGGTGAGGATCAACATCGTGTCGGCCAGACGCAGCAGGTACTGCACCGAAGCATCCGCCGGCACGCCGATGGAGGGCACCTGGGCGCCTGCAACCACGGCGGAGGTCAAGGTCGTGGTGTTCATCACATATGGTCCACGGAAGCCGGCAGCTTGTAGAAGGTGGGGTGGCGGTACACCTTGTCTTCGGCCGGGTCGAAGTACATGTCCTTGTCGCCCGGGTCGCTGGCGACGATGTGCTCGGAGCGCACTACCCACACGCTCGTGCCTTCCTGGCGGCGCGTGTAGACGTCGCGGGCCATCTGCACGGCCATCTGCGGGTCGGGCGCATGCAGGCTGCCGCAATGCTTGTGGTCGAGACCGGCCTTGGAGCGCACGAAGACTTCCCAGAGCGGCCATTCCTGGCTGGCCGAGTTGGTGGCTGACGTGGTGGCCGACGGGGCGGCGGCAACGGCGGTGTCGCCGGGCTTGGAGGATGAGGACATGGTGGTGCTCGCGTTTCAGCGGACGAATGGTGTGGGGAAGCGCGTCAGGCCGCCTGGGCCGTGGCAGTGAGCGCTGCTTGTCGGGCGGCCCGTTTGGCAGCGTGGGCCAGCGCAGCCTCACGCACCCAGGCGCCGTCGTCCCACGCGGTCACGCGCTCGGCCAGGCGTTCCTGGTTGCAGGGGCCGTCGCCGGCGATCACGCGCCAGAACTCGTCCCAGTCGATGGTGCCGAAGTCCCAGTGGCCGCGCGCTTCGTTCCAGCGCAGGTCGGGGTCGGGCAGGCGCACACCGAGCACGGCGGCCTGGTCCACCGCTGCGTCGATGAACTTCTGGCGCAGGGTGTCGTTGCTCACGCGCTTGATGCCCCAGCGCATGCTCTGCGCGCTGTTGGGCGACTGGTCATCCGGCGGGCCGAACATCATGATCGACGGCCACCACCAGCGGTTCACCGCGTCCTGCACCATGGCCTTCTGCGCCTCGGTGCCCTGCTGCATCATCACCATCAGGCTGTCGTAGCCCTGGCGCTGGTGGAAGCTTTCCTCGCGGCAGATGCGCACCATGGCGCGCGCATAGGGCGCGTAGCTGCATCGGCAGATCGGCACCTGGTTCATGATGGCTGCACCGTCCACCAGCCAGCCGATCACGCCCACATCGGCCCAGGTGAGCGTGGGGTAGTTGAAGATCGAGCTGTACTTGGCCTTGCCGGTGTGCAGCGCGTCGAGCATCTGGTCGCGGCTCTGGCCCAGGGTTTCAGCGGCGGCGTACAGGTACAGGCCGTGCCCACCTTCGTCCTGCACCTTGGCCAGCAGGATGGCCTTGCGCTTGAGCGAAGGCGCGCGCGTCACCCAATTGCCTTCGGGCAGCATGCCGACGATCTCGCTGTGCGCGTGCTGGCTGATCTGGCGCAGCAGCGTCTTGCGGTAGTGATCGGGCATCCAGTCCTTGGCCTCGATGAACTCGCCGGCGTCGATGCGCGCATCAAACGCCGCCTGCCGTCCGAGGTCATCGGCGGAGCGCACGGCTGCGGGGTTGTCGCCGGGCTCTTTGCCGAGCGTGTCCATCGCCTGGGTGTACATGGTGTGTCCTTGTCAGCGTTTGAACGAGATGGGCCGGCCGTCAGGCGGCCACTGGATGAAGCGCCTGCCCGGTCAGGGCGGCACGGGTCAGGCGGGGTGCGCGGCGGTAACGCGCGTCGCCGTAATGCTGGTGCAGGTGGGTGAGCACCTGCACGATGCGGATGGCGCCGAGGCTGTCGGCCCAGGCCAGCGGGCCGCGCGGGTAGGCGGTGCCCAGGCGCATGCCGGTGTCGATGTCGGCGGCGGTGGTGCCGGTCCAGGTCATCACGTCGGCAGCCTCATTGGCCAGGCAGGCCACGGTGCGCATCACGCCCAGGCCGGCCACGTCGACCAGGCCCAGCAGTGCGATGTTGGCCAGCGCCAGCAGGCCGGCCAGCGCGTCCAGCCCGGCGCCGTCTGGCTGCGAGCTGGTGGCGCCCAGCGTGGTGGTGCTGGCGTAATCCAGGGCCAGGTCGAGCAGCAGCACGGGCCGCTGGTGTTGCAGGGCACAGTCGGTAGCCGTGCGGCCATCCGTCAGGCCCACCAGCGCCTCGCCCAGCGTGAACATGCCCGCAGGCACTTCGGCGTCTGGCACCAGCACCGCACCGGTGGCCTGCAGGCGCAGCAGCAGTGCGGCCAGTGGATGCGCCAGGCCCGCGCCCGATGCAGCGGCCAGCAAGTCGGGTGCGCAAGCCAGGGTGTGGTTGGCCGCCAAGTGCAAAGGCGGCATCACCACGTTCGCCGCAGCAGCCACCGCCTCTGGCCGGTAATCATGGAAGCCCTGACCCGACTTGCGGCCGAGCAAGCCAGCCCGCACCCGCTCCTGCTGCAGCAGGCTCGGTGCATAGCGGCTGTCAAACGCCGTGGCCTGGAACACCGATTCGGTGACCGCCAGATTGACGTCGTTGCCGATCAGGTCCATCAGCTCGAACGGCCCGAGCGCAAAGCCGCCGGCTTCACGCATCAGCCGGTCCAGCGTGGCGAAGCTGGCGAGGCCTTCCGAGGCCAGGCGCAAGGCTTCGGCGTAATACGGCCGGGCCACGCGGTTGACGATGAAGCCGGGCGCATTCGGCGCGGCCACCGGCACCTTGCCCCAGGCCTTGGACAGCGCCCTCAGCGGCGCCAGCAAGGCCGGGTTGGTGCGCAGGCCGGGAATGATCTCCACCAGCTTCATGCGGGTGGCCGGGTTGAAGAAGTGCCAGCCCACCACGCGCTCCGGATGCTGCAGCGCCTGGGCCACGGCGGTGATGGAAATCGAAGAGGTGTTGGTGGCCAGCACGGCGTGCGGTGCCACCAGCGCCTCCAGATCCTTGAACAGGGCCTGCTTGGGCTCCAGCCGCTCGACGATGGCCTCCACCAGCAAGCCGCAAGCCGACAGATCCGACAGCGCGGCCGCGGGTGCAAGGCGGGCAAGCACCGCGTCGCGCTCGGCGTCGGTGAGCTTGCCGCGGCGCACGGCGCCGGCCAGGTCATCGCCGATGCGCGCCACGGCGCGTTCCGCCGCCCCGGCCTGCATGTCGAACAGCCACACGGGATGGCCGGCCTGCGCGGCCAACTGGGCGATGCCCGCCCCCATGGCGCCAGCGCCAATCACGCCAACGGGCGTGCCGGGATGCAGTGCGGGGCTGTCAGGTGAGTGTTCTGTGGGCATGACAATTAATTAACCGACCGGTCGGTTAATGTAAAACTGGCACGGCCCCCTGCGCAAGCACCGCCGGGCGGTGAAAACCCTCAGTCTCGAAGCGCGTGCCCGGCCACCTGCCGCTGCTGCAGCAGCGCGGTGCCGGCCAAAGCCTGGTCAACCTCCCGGAGCATCACCACCAGCTCGAAGGGCTTGGTGATGTAGGCATTGAAGCCCGCCCGCAGCGCATCAGCGATGAACTCGGGCATGGCATTGGCAGACACGGCCAGCGCCGTCAGCCCCGCTTGCCCCGGCAAGGCCCGCAGCCGGCCCAGCAGCGTGGCACCGTCGCCGTCCGGCAGCATCATGTCGATCAGGGCCAGCCGCGGCGGATGCCGGCGCGCCAGCATCATGGCCTCCGCCATCGACCCGGCAAATTGCAGCACCAGCCCGGGCCGTCGCGACAGGCAGGCGCGCACCAGCTCCCGGTTCACCGGCTCGTCCTCAACCACCAGCACCACGCCCTGCGCAGCGCTGTCGACCGCGAGCACGCACTGCAGGGACGCGTCGAAGCCCGCCATCGAGATGGCCGCAGACACGGTGGGCGCCGGCGCCTGCGCACCCGGCAACACCAGCGTGAAGGTGCTGCCCACATTCACCACGCTGTGCACCCGCAGGTCCCCCTGCATCAGCCGCACCAGCCGCTGGCAAATGGCCAGGCCGATGCCGGTGCCGGCAATGCCGCCGTTTTCACGGCCCAGGCGGTTGAAGGGCTGGAACAGCTGCGCCTGCTGCGCAGCCGTCATGCCCAGCCCGGTGTCGATGACGGCCAGCTCCACGCGGTCGTCGACCAGACGAGTGGCCAGCGTCACTTGCCCCCCGGGCCGGTTGTACTTGATGGCGTTGGACAGCAAGTTGATCAGCACCTGGCGCAAGCGCACGGCATCGGCCTGCACCCAGGGCGCCGGGCTCAGGGCGCCACCCGGGTCATCCTCGATCACCAGAGACACCCGATTCGCCAAGGCTTCGGCCTGCAGGGTTGTCTGCACTTCCTGCAGCAAAGGCCGCAAGGGCAAAGCCTCCGGGCGCAGGTGGATGACATCGGCATCGAGCCGGGACAAGTCGAGCAGGTCGTCGATCAAGGCCAGCAGGTGCCGGCCAGCGCCGAGCACGCGGTCGACATGCTCCTGCTGGGGCCGCGCCAGCGGCGCCTGCCGGTCGCTCAGCAGCAGCTGCGAGAAACCCAGGATGGCGTTCAGCGGTGTGCGCAATTCATGGCTCATGCGAGACATGAAGGCGCTCTTGGCCTGGTTCGCACGTTCCGCCAGCACACGGCCCCGCTCCGCTTCCTCGGCGGCCTTGCGGCTGCTGATGTCGCGCATCACCACATTGGCCAGCCCGTCACCCTGCGCCTGCTGCCGGTCCAGCGATGCCGACAGCTCGGCCTCGAAGGCCTGGCCGCCTCGCCGGCGCAGTTGCACCGCCACCAGCCCTTGCCCGTCTGACGGCAGTTCGGCGAACCAGCTGCGGGCGTCGTCGCCCCCCGTTTCACATTGCTCGAACAGCGAGGTACCCAACAGCTCGTTCGCCGACAGCCCCAGCAACTTGCCCGCCGCAGGATTGGCCGCGCGAATGACCCCCGTCAGATCGACCCCCAGCACACCATCCAGGTTCTGGTCGAACAGTTGCCGGTAGCGGGCCTCGCTCTGGGCCAGCCGGCTCATGGCCGTGCGCTGGCGTTGCCGGTTGCGCATCAACACGGCGGCCAGAACGACGATCAGCACCGACCACGCCGTTGCGCCCGCCACATGCACCAGCGCGCGCTGGTGCACCGGCTCCATCACCACCGACACCGACGACGCCACCTCCGCCACCAGCGGAAAGCGCTCCAGTTGCCGGTAGCTGACCAGCAGCCGACCCCCGTCTGCATCGGGCCGGCCCTCGTAGTTGCCGAAAGGCGCACGCCGAAGCTCGCTGAACAGCTGCGACTGCGACACGCGCTGGCCAAAGCTCACGCTCTCGCCGCGGCGCTGCACGCGGGTGACGCCGTCGAGTCCGATCAAGGCTATCGACGCGTCGGCATCCAGGTTGGCGCGCAGCAGGCCGCCGCTGAACATCTCGGGCCGCACCGACACCAGCACCACGCCGCCAAATTCACCATTCGCCAGCGTGATGCGGCGGGTCAGCGTCAGCACCCAGACACCCGTCTGCTTGCCCTGCAAGGGCACGCCCATGAAGGGCACGTCGCGCGGCTCACCCTTGTGCCAGATGAAGTATTCGCGCTCAACCACCGATGTGGGCACCCCCGCGCGCAGCGACAGTTGAACCTGGCCAGTCGCGTCCACCACGCCGATGTTGGTGATGCTGCCTTCGTCGACCTGCAGCTCAGCCAGCCAGGCCGCCACGTCGCGCGGCGGGTTCGCGCCGGTGAAATCGCGGCGGGCGACGCGCAGCAACTGGTCGAGCGCGTCGAGTGACTGCTCAACCTGCAGTTGCTGGGCCAGCACCAGGTTGTCGTTGCGTTGCACCTCGGCGAGCAGGCTTTGGTGCCGATCCAGCGCGATGAGACCCGCTGCAATGCTCCAGACCAGCAAACACGCCGCCAACGCACCCTTGACGAGCGAATTGCTGAAGAGACGCGCCGGGAGACTGGATACCGCCATGCACTACCGCCTTGACAGAGGAAACCTCCGCGAAATCGACTGGGTCATGTGACGAGAGCTCGCAATTTACGCCTCCCCTATGAAATTGCACACTGTCCTGTCGGGGGAGTCAGACGATTCCCGGCACCCTGAATTGCCTACACTGTGTGCCCGGCCCGGTGGCCACACACCGTGGTTCCTGCCGACGGCTCTCCATTCCATGCGCATTTCCGATTTCAAAACCCGTCTCCAGGACCTGGGTGCCCTGCCCGCCCACACCCAGCGCATCCTGCGGCATTGGGTGCAGGCCCGCCCGCTGGACGGCGGGCGCAGCAAGAACGAGCACTTCCTGCCGGCCGAGGTGCGCGCCGAGCTGCCCGCGCTGTGGGCCGAGCTGCATGGGCTGGTGCAGGAAAAGTCGATGCACCCGGCCGAAGACGGCTCTGCCCGCTTGCTGGTGGGCCTGAACGACGGCCAGACCGTGGAAACCGTGCTGCTGCCGCGCGACGGGCTGTGCGTGTCGAGCCAGGTGGGCTGCGCCGTGGGTTGCCAGTTCTGCATGACGGGCACCGAGGGCCTGATCCGCCAGGTGGGCAGCGCAGAAATCGTGGCTCAGGTGGCCCTGGCCCGCAAACATCGTCCGGTGAAGAAGGTCGTGTTCATGGGCATGGGCGAGCCCGCTCACAACCTGGACAACGTGATGGAGGCGATCGAGTTGCTCGGCACGCTGGGCAACATCGGCCACAAGCAGCTGGTGTTCTCGACCGTGGGTGATGAGCGGGTGTTCGAGGTGCTCGACGCCGGCCCGGTGAAGCCGGCGCTGGCACTGTCGCTGCACACCACCCGCGCCGATTTGCGGGCCAGCCTGCTGCCGCGCGCACCCCGCCTGACGCCGGACGAGCTGGTTGAATTGAGCGAAGACTACGCACGCCGCACCGGCTACCCGGTGCAGGTGCAATGGACGCTGCTGGACGGGGTGAACGACACGCCGGAGGAGATCGACGGCATCGTGCGCTTGCTCACCGGCAAGTACGCCATCCTCAACATGATTCCGTACAACGCCGTGCCCGAGATGCCCTGGCAGCGGCCAAGCTGGGAGAAAGCCGCGGCCATTGCCCGCACGCTGCACCAGCGCGGCATCCTGACCAAGCTGCGCAACTCGGCCGGGCAGGACGTGGAAGGTGGCTGCGGCCAGCTGCGCGCCCGCGAAGCCGTGGGCCGGCCCCGCAGCATCCGCATCCTGCCGGCATGAAGAAACCGGCCTCAGGGGCCGGTTTTGCAATCGATCAGCGACGCAGCGCGCCAGCTTCCTTGGCCAGCTGCGTGATGCGGGCCCAATCGCCCGCCTTCACCGCATCCGCCGGGGTCAGCCAGGAACCACCGCACACCTTGACGTTCGGCAGGCCGAGGAAGTCAGGCGCCGTCGCCGGCGTGATGCCGCCGGTCGGGCAGAACACCACGTCCGGGAACGGGCCAGCCAGGGCCTTCAACATGGGAATGCCGCCGGCGGCCGTGGCCGGGAAGAACTTCAGGAAGTTCAGTCCGTCCGCCTGCGCTGCCATCACTTCGCTGGCCGTGGCCACGCCCGGCAGCAAAGGCAAACCCATTTCGCGGCAGGCCGCGCCCACCTCGGCGGTGTAACCCGGGCTGACACCGAACACGGCACCCGCCGCCTTGGCCGCACGCGCATCCGCCGCACTGCGGATGGTGCCCGCGCCGACGATGGCACCCGGCACCGCGCACATCGCACGAATGGCCTCCAGCGCCACCGGCGTGCGCAGCGTCACCTCCAGCACACGCACACCACCCGCCACCAGCGCCTCCGCCAAAGGCACCGCGTCCTCCAGACGATCAATCACGATCACCGGAATCACCGGGCCATGCGTCACCAAATCAAGCGTGTTCATCATCAAAATTGGGGTCAGAGTCAGTTAAATGAGGGGCAGCTCAAAGCCAAGAGCAAGCACCTTCTTCGGCGGCATTGACGTTGCGGCGCAGGCCGGCGAACAGCTCCCGGCCCAGGCCGTGGCCATGCGCATCGGCCAGCGCGTCGTCGCGCACGGCCGGCACACGGGCGGCCCATTCGGCCTCGGAGACCACCGCTTCCAGCGTGCCGGCAACGGCGTCCAGACGGATCAGATCACCCGTGCGGACCTTGCCGAGCGGACCGCCCGACAGCGCTTCCGGGCTGACGTGGATGGCGGCGGGCACCTTGCCTGACGCGCCGCTCATGCGGCCATCAGTGACCAGCGCCACCTTGAAGCCACGGCCCTGCAGCACGGCCAGCGGCGGGGTGAGCTTGTGCAGCTCAGGCATGCCGTTGGCCTGCGGGCCCTGGAAGCGGACAACGGCGATGAAGTCGCGGTCCAGCTCGCCGGCCTTGAAGGCGTTCTGCAGGGATTCCTGGGTCTCGAACACGATGGCCGGGGCTTCCACCACATGGCGGTCTTCCGGCACCGCCGACACCTTGATGACCGAGCGGCCCAGGTTGCCCGACAGCAGCTTCAAGCCGCCCGTGGCCGAGAACGGCGCAGCCACACCGCGCAGCACCGTGTCGTCGCCGCTGGCTTCGGGCAGGTCTTTCCAGGCCAAGCCGGCCGCCTGCAGCACCGGCTGCTGGGCCTGGGCGCGCAAGCCGCCCGCGGCCACGGCGCCGGCATCGGCATGCATCAGGCCGCCGTCCATCAGCTCACGCAGCACGAAGCTGGTGCCACCCGCTGCCTGGAACTGGTTCACGTCAGCAGAGCCGTTAGGATAGACACGCGCCAGCAGCGGCACCACGGCCGACAGATCGGAGAAGTCGGTCCAGTCGATCAGGATGCCCGCGGCACGCGCCACCGCCACCCAGTGGATCAGGTGGTTGGTGGAGCCGCCAGTGGCCAGCAGCGCGACCATTGCGTTGACGATGCAGCGCTCGTCGACCAGGTGGCCGATGGGCATGTCGCGGCGCGACGGCAGCAGGTCGAGCACCGTGCCCACGGCTTCGCGGGTCAGGGCCTCGCGCAGCGGCGTGCCCGGGTGAATGAACGCGGCGCCGGGCAGGTGCAGGCCCATGGCTTCCAGCAGCATCTGGTTCGAGTTGGCGGTGCCGTAGAACGTGCAGGTGCCGGGGCTGTGATACGCGGCCTGCTCGGCCTTCAGCAACTCGTCGCGGCCGACCAGGCCTTGCGCCGCCTGCTCACGCACCTTGGCCTTGTCGCCATTCGACAAGCCCGACGCCATCGGGCCGGCCGGAATGAACACGCAAGGCAGATGGCCAAATTGCAGGGCGCCGATCAGCAGGCCCGGCACGATCTTGTCGCAGATGCCCAGCAGCAGCGCGGCGTCGAACACGTCGTGCGACAGGGCGATGGCCGTGCTCATCGCGATGGTGTCGCGCGAGAACAGGCTGAGCTCCATGCCGGCGTAACCCTGGGTGACGCCGTCGCACATCGCGGGCACGCCGCCAGCCACCTGCACCGTGGCACCGAGTTTCAGCGCGGTTTCACGAATGATTGCGGGATAACCCTCGTAGGGCTGGTGCGCCGACAGCATGTCGTTGTATGCCGTGACGATGCCGATGTTGGGAGCCTTCTCGGCCACCACACGGAATTTGTCAGAGCCCGGCATGCCGGCGAACGCGTGGGCCACATTGGCGCAGCCCATGCGGTCTACCCCGCGAGGGCGACGGCGCATGGCGTCCACACGTTGCAGGTAGGCGCCGCGCAAAGTGGCGCTGCGCTCACGGATGCGCGCGGTGACCGCAGCGACAACAGGGTTCAGAGTGCTCATGGACCGATGGGGTTGGGGTCGTAACCGATTCGGCAATTATCACGTAACTCGGTTACATGGTCAAACCAAGAACACCCCCAGGCCCGAGGGTTCAAAAGGTCGACAAAGGGCTGCCGTCGTCAGCAGCAGCCAGCATGCGCGCCATGTCATCAACCGTGTCGAGGTCTTCCAGCACACCCGGGTCGTCGAGCTCCAGCGCATGCGCCGGGTAACGCGCCAGCACGCGGCGGGCGCCGTCGGGGCCGCTCAGCCGCACGAGGTCAGAGTACAGCTCGGTGCTGAAACCCACAGGGTGACCGCGCCGCCCATGGAACTGCGCAAAACACACCGGATGCTGGCCCAGCTGTGCTGCCACCGCGTTCAGGCTGTCGGGACGCACGAGCGGCATGTCACCCGGGAGAATCAGCCAGCCACCGGCGCCGGCCCGTGCAGAGACGCCCGCGGCGATGGAGTCGCCCATGCCGCCTGCGCCCGGCCCCTGCGGGCCCGTCAGTACGACGATGTCGCGTCGCGCCACCCAGTGCTTGGCGTCGTCCACCAGCGCGGGCGTGGTGACGACCACCACCGGCAAGCCGCTGGCAATCGCCCGACCCACGGTATGCCCCAGCACGGTGGACGTGCCGAAGGGCTCTGCAAGTTTGTGCCGCGGACCGGCATAGCGTGACCCGAGACCGGCGGCCAGAACGATCACGACGGGGGAAGAACTCATGCAGAAAGCCAAAGTGAAGCGTGAGGTTGTAACTAGTTTCGGAGAATGGGTGCGAACCTGCGGCAAACACAGTCGGACGATCACCTAAGGCATTTCCCTCGACCTACACTGCCCCCATGGAAGACCTTGCCCACCTGCGGAAAAGCTATGAGCGTGATGCGCTCGAGGAAGACGCTGCGGCCGACCAGCCGATGCGCCAATTTGAACAATGGTTGCATGAGGCGCTGACGGCCAACATCCCTGAACCGAATGCGATGACGCTGGCCACGGTCGGGCCGGACGGTCGCCCGTCGACCCGCATCGTGCTGATCAAGGGCTCTGATGCGCGCGGCATCGTCTGGTACACCAACTACGACAGCCGCAAGGGCCGCGAGCTGGCGGTCCATCCGTTTGCCGCGCTGCAGTTCCACTGGGTGGAGCAGGAGCGCGTGGTTCGCATCGAAGGCCGCGTCGAGCGCGTGAGTGACGAGGAATCCGATGCGTATTTCCAGTCGCGGCCGCTGGATTCGCGCCTCGGAGCCTGGGCCTCGCCGCAAAGCCAGGTGATCAGCTCGCGCGCGGTGCTGGTGGCGAATGCCGCCAAGGCCGCCGCGCAGCACGGCCTGCACCCGCCACGCCCGCCCCACTGGGGTGGCTTCCGGCTGGTGCCAGACACCTGGGAGTTCTGGCAGGGCCGCAAGTCGCGGCTGCATGACCGTCTGCGCTACACACTGGCACAGAACGGCCAGTGGCAGCGAGACCGGCTGGCCCCCTGAACGAAGCGCCCCGCCCTTCGGGGCGCCTAGTCAGATCAGAAGCGCACCCGCACGCCGGCCGTCGCAGCGCGACCCGGCATGGGCGAGAGGTCTCGCACCGTGCGGATGGCGCTGGCGTTGTAGGCCAGCTCATTGCCCAGGTTGTCCAGCTTCAGGAACCAAAGGGCGTCGGCCTGCGCCCAGCGCGTCTGCGTGCTCACGCCCAGATTGAACAGGTGGGCCGAGGCCGTGGCCACATCGGTCGACGGCACCCGCCCCTGGCGAGCCAGGTGCTTGAAGCCGAGGTCGAACTGCCAGCCGCTGTGGCGCAGGGCCAGGCCCAGTTGCACACGCATCGGTGCGATGCGCGGCAGGGCTTCTCCGGTGTCGCGCTCAGTGCCGCGGGTGAGGTCGATGCCGGCGGTGCCGTCGAGCTGCCAGGCGCCTGACAACAAGCGGTGGCGGGCTTCCACTTCCAGGCCGTGCAGGCGCGCCGGCACACCCTTGAAGACGTACTCGGGCGAGCCATCGATCTCTGCGCCGCTGGCCGACAGCGCCAGGTAGTTGGCGAACTGCATGTGCCAGAAGTTCACCCGGAAGCTGTCGTCAGGGCCTGCAGCGAACTGCGCCCCCACCTCCGCATGGGTGCTGCGTTCCAGGCCCAGGGTCGTGTCGCCCCGCTCATAGGCGGCCGTGGCCACGTGCTGGCCGTTGGCAAACAGCTCGTAATAGGCGGGGGCACGCTGGGTGCTGCCCACGGCAGCCGTGAGCGCCCAGCGCGGCGACAGCGCCCAGCGCGCCGAGGCTGATCCGCTCATCGGCGTGAACCGGCGGCTGTCAGCGGCGCCGAAGCGGGGCTCGGCCGCATCGGCGGCATCACCGTCAGAGCGCACCGTCACACGCTCGGCACGCAGGCCGAAGCTCAAGGTCAGATCGCCCTGGCGCCACTCCTCCAGCCCGAACACGGCGAGTGACCGGGTGCGGGTGGCGGGCACAAACGCCTCTTCGCCCAGGGCGGAGAAATCCATGCTCTCCGCCTGCAGGCCGATCACGCCCTGCAGCCCGGGCGCCAGCGGCACATGGCGGGCTTCGACGCGCAAAGCATCGCCCGTGCTGCGGAACGTGGTGCCCACCTCGCCGGTGCCTTCCACTTCCTGGTGCTGGTACTTGCTGTGGTCATACCGGACGCTTACCTGCGTGAACGGGCCCGACAACTGACGACGCTCACCCGCCAGGCTGAACCGGTCCCGCTTCATCTGGATGCCGACGTCGGGCTCGACCGTGACGCCGTAGTCCTGCCGGAAGCTGTCGACCGAGGCGCCGACATAACCTTGGGCATCGGCCCAGGACGCACCGACCGCACCACCGTGCGAATCAGAGGCCGAGTTGCGGACGCGACGGGCGGGATCGCCTGCCGCACCGTCCTCGATGGGCGTGAACAGCGGCACGCGCTGGTCAGACGTCTGCCGGCGGAAGCCGTCCACATGCCAGTTCAAACCGTTGCCACCGCCTTCGACCAGGGCGGACGTGGCGCGCTCGGCACTGGCACCACCCAGCCGGACCTCGGCACGGCCACCCAGGCCGTCGAGCGCACTGACGGGAATGCGGTTGTCCATGGAATTGACGGCACCGCCAGTGGCATTGCCGCCATACAGCAGCGCAGCCGGCCCGCGCAGCACTTCAATGCGCTCAAGCACCAGCGGGTCCACCGGCACCGCATGGTCGAAGCTGAGGTTGGAAGCGTCGATGGACGCGCCACCGTTGTCCATCAAACGGACGCGATCACCGTCCAGGCCCCGGATCACGGGGCGATTGGCATTGGGGCCAAAACCGGTGGACGCCACGCCGGGCAAGCCGTCCAGCGTTTCGCCCAGCGTGCCGGCGCGGCGCAGCGTCAGCGCGTCGCCGGTCAGGGCGGTGCTGGCCTGCACAGGGTCACTGCCCAGGGGATTGCCGGTGACCACCACCTGGGCGGCCGGGCTGGCGGCGGGGGTTGATGGCTTCGCGGGAGTGGTCTCGGCGGCCAGGGCAGCCGGTGCGGAAAACGCGCACGCGATGGCAGCGGCGAGCGCCAGGGAATGAGGAGCAAACATGTAGGGAACCGATTCAAAAGGGGTGTGCCGATGTGCGGCGCGCAGCAAGCAACGCAACACGACGCGGCAGAACGCTTGGCGCCGAGAGCCTGGAGTGGCAGCAAGGGCAAGCAATCCGGCTGTCAGAAGCCGGGTGACAACGGGGAATCAGGCCGTTGTCGGGGGGCCCCGGGCGAGGTAGCCCGCAATGAACCGCGAAGGCAGCGCCGCCAGTGTTGCGGGCGCCGGCGCGAGGTGGGCGAAGGCGAACACCGCCAACGCAGGTGCGGGCCCGCCGAGGGCGTCGGCCCACAGCAGTTGATCCAGCAGTCGGCAGTCCGCGCTGGCGGCCTGGTGCTGCCAGCGGTCAGACGCACTGGCGGCGTCGGTCTCAGCCGCCGGCGCGCCCGCAGTGGCTGAAGCAACTGCAGCAGGCAAGGCCAGCCCACGGGCATGCACCAGGTGGTGGATGCTGCCCAGCCCCTGCGCCAGCAGCAGCACGGCCACCAGCCAGCCTGCACACCGCAGGCTGAGTGGTTGTCCGGAGCGCCAGCGCGAAAGGCTCATGGCTTCAATCGGATGCGCGGGCGAGGCGCGCGAAGGTGTGACGGAACTTGGCCACCTTCGGGGCCACCACGAACGCGCAATACCCTTGGCCGGGGTGATTGGCGAAGTAGTGCTGGTGGTAGTCCTCGGCCTTGCTGTAGTTGGCCAGCGGCAGCACCTCGGTCACCACTCGGCCGCCGGCAGCGGCATCGGCCTCGGCCAGCACCTCGCGGATCACGGCTTCGTCAGCCGGGTCGTCAAAGTAGATGCCGGAGCGGTACTGGGTGCCCACGTCATTGCCCTGGCGGTTCAGGCTGGTCGCGTCGTGCACCACGAAAAAGATCTCCAGCACGTCACGCAGGCTGATATCGGCCGTGTCGAAGGTCACCCGCACGACTTCGTTGTGGCCGGTCTGGCCGGTGCACACCTGCTCGTAACTGGGCTTGTTCACGTGACCGTTCGAATAACCCGACTCCACGGCCACCACGCCGCGAACCTGCTCGTAAACAGCTTCGGTGCACCAGAAGCAGCCGCCGCCGAGGGTGATGGTGTGTGTCTGCATGTGTGTGGCCTTGGTGATTGCTCAATATCAAGAGTGTGCCTGAGCTTACTGGGTTCCCAGACCAAGCTGGGCGCGGGGCGTCCAGCCGGGTTCGGTGTCACCGGCCGGGCGCAGGCGCGGCGCGGCCAGGAACACCCGCTCGTTCGGCAAGCCCAGCGCAATTACTGCGTCGCGCACGGCAATGCCGCGTTGCAGCGCGAGCTCACGGGCCACATCGGAGTTGACCACATGACTGGCTTTCAGGCGCGCCGTCATGTCTTCCAAGGGCAGGTCCTTCAGCAAGCCGACCACGTTGCGCGGCTTGTCGGGCATGGGCGTGTCTGCATAAAGGCGCTTGACCAAGGTGAGGCGTTGCGCGGTGCTCAGCGCCGGCAAGGGGGCACCTGCGGCCTGGCCCGCACCCGCGGCTTCTTTGCGCTGCAGCGCCAGCAGGCGGTCTTCCAGCCAGGCTTCCTGGATGGCTTGTCGCTCTTGGTCCGCGTCAACCGCGCCGGTGATGGTGAGCTTGAGCGCCGGACGATCGGCGAGCGCCTCGCCGACGCGGCCGATGACGGCCTTGGCCGAATCCGACAGGCGCACAGCCCCCGGCTCGAAGGCCACCACGCTCAGGTCTTCCCCCTGCCCGCCCGACAAAAGGGCGAAGGGCGAGGTGATTGCCTTGCCCAGCAGGTTGACCAGCACCTTCACCACCAGGCTGCCGACGCTGAACTGCGGGTCGTTCACCGATCCGCCAATCGGCAGGTTCAGGTCAATCACGCCGTTGCGGTCCTTCAGCAGCGCCACAGCCAGTTGCACCGGCAGACGCGTCGCATCAGGGCTGTCGATGCGCTCACCGAAGGTCAGCTGGTTCAGGATGATCTGGTTGGAAGCGGTGAGCTGGCCGTCGGGCTGGATCCGGTAAGCCAGCGCCATGGTCAGCTTGCCGCGTTCGATGGCGTAACCGGCGTACTTGCCGGCGTAGGGCGACAGCGGCGCCAGCTCCAGATCAGTCGCCTTGGCCTTCACGTCCAGCGCCAAGGGCCGGGCCGTGGGGTTCAAGGTGCCTTGAATGTCCAGGCCCCCGGTGCCGGCGACCTTGCCCTTCAAGGCCAGGTTTGCGAGCTCACCAGAGCCACTGAGAAACGCACCCAGCGTGCCCGACAACGCACGGATGTCGGCGCTGTAGTTCGGGCGGATGAAGCGGTCGGTGAAATCGATGCGGCTGTCGATCAGGCGCACGCCGGCGATGTCGATCTCGACGGGCAGGTCGTTGGAGGGCGCGATTGCGGTGGTGGATGCCGCGCTGGCCGCCGGGCTCGTCACCGGAATCGCCACAGCCACAGCCGAGGCCGATGCATCGGCCGATGCGGCGGCTGGGGGCGCAGCGGGCGCCGCCAGATCACGCAGATTCAGCTGCCCCTGCTCCGTGACCAGCAAGCTGGCGTACAGATGGTCGAGAACCACCTCGCCCAGCTTGATGCTGGGCCGGCTGCCCGGGGTCATCACCACCGACAGGCCAGGCAAAGCCAGTGAATTCCAGCTCAGCAAAGGCTCTGAATGAACCACCTTGCCCTGACGGCCGTGCACGTCCAGGTCCGCCAGGCGGGCATCACCCTGGACAGTCAGCCGCATGCCATCGGCAGCCTGCTGCCAGCGCACATCGCCCTGCCAACCCAGCGCACCACGCAGCAAGGCCACCGGCATCGCATCACCGGCATAAACAGCCAGCGGCGCAAGCGGCAGGCGGTCCAGGCGGGTCTTGCCCTGGAAAGACAGGGGCAACAAGCCAGCGCGTCCCTTGACCGACACCGCGCCCCAACCGCTACGCGGCTGGCCCGACTGGCCGAGCTTCGCATCCAGGCTGAGGCCGACCAGCGACTGCGGCGCGGCGGGCCATTGCACGCCGTCGAGAGATAGTTGCAGCGCCTCCAGCTCCAGGGCCACCGGGGCATCAGCGCCCGGCAAGGTGTCTTGCCAGGCGAGTTTGCCGCCCGCGACGCGCGCCTGGTTGAGGCGAACTTGCCACGCCGGCCCGCCAGACGGGGCTTGAGCGGCCGGCGGGCTTGGCGAGGCGTCGGCCGTCGCAGCCTTGTCCGGCGCAGGCAACACCCACTGCGTCAGATTGAGCTGCCCCGCAGCATCGCGCACAAGCCTGAGCGCCGGTTGCTGCCAGTTCACTTCCTGCAGGCTCACGACGCGGCGCGCCAGATCAATACGCGCATCCTTCACCGACAGGCTGCGCCAGGTCACCTCCGGCGGCGTTGGTGCCGTGGCGGCAGGCCAGCTGCCCGCACGCAACTGGTCAACCGAGACCGTGCGCGCCAGCACCTCGGGCAATTCGGCACCCGGCAAGCCCTTCCAGTTGGCTTGAACGTCCAGCGAGACATCGCCATCCAAGCGCGCCTGCACCACTTGCTGCAGGTAAGGACGGAAGAGCGACAGCGCCCAGCGCTCAGCCTGCAGTTGTGCTTCGCCGCCATCAACACTGGCCTTGGCTGAGAGCTGGAAGGTGGCCGAAGTGGCCGGCGCTGGCGCAGCCTTCTCCGTGGTCAGGGCAGTCGCGGCGGTGATTTTCACAGGAGGCTTCGCCGGCGGCTTCACCTGCGTCGTCGCGAGAGCGTTCTTCACCTTGCCATCCAGCGCCGACAACTGCCCGGCCAGCGCCAACGTGGCCGCGGCCGAATCCGGCTTCAATGGCCAGCTCAGGTTCGCCACATCCAGGCTCAGGCCACTCGACAGCAAGGCCGCGCCCGGACGGGTGGTGGCATCACGCCAGGCCACCTCGCCGTCACGCAGCTGGAACTCGCGCAGGCTGAGCTTCCAGGCAGCTTCATCAGGGGCGGCAGGCGCATCCTTGAGCGCGCGCGGCGAGGCGGCTGGTTTGCTTTCGCTGCTGGCCACGGGCAGCCCTGCGAAGCGGCCATTGGCCAAGCGATCCAGCGTCAGGCGCGGGCCGTCGAGCGATACCCGGCCCAGCGCCAGCTCGCGGCGAAACACCTGCAAGTCATCCAGGTGCACCTGCAACAAGCGCCAGTCGGCCAGTGGCTGCCCACCGGCGCCCACCAGGGCGGGCTGAGCGACAGACACGTCGCCCTTCAGGCCCGCGCGCGGCGCGCCACCGGGCGGCAAGGCGAAGCCGAGCGTCAGGTCCACCGCCAGCTGACCAGCCGTCGGGCGCACGGGCAAGCCGGCAGGCAGGTACGGCAGCCACTGCGCCAGGTCGATCTGGCCGGTCTTCAGGCGCAGCTCGCCAGGCTCACCGGGCGCAAACGGGGCCGCCGAGGCGGAGGTGTTCACGGCGGTGCCGTCCAGCACGAAGTTCAGCTGCGGCTGCACCTTCACCTTCACGTCCGCGTCATCCAGATTGGCCATGAATGGCAGGCCGACGCGAATGTCCGAGACCACATGCGTGCGCTTCACCGGCTCATCGACGAACTCGATGTTCGCGTTGTCGACTTCGACGTTGTAGAGCGCAAAACGCGGCGGCGGGGTCTTGGGGTCCGACTTGGTCGAGGCGGACGCGTCCTGCACGCGCTTGATCACATCGTCGATGTCGTAATGGCCATCGGCGGTGCGCACCAGCCTCAGCTTCAGGCCCGCCAGCTGCACCGCATCCATGATCGGCGCCGCGCGAACGATCGACCGCCAGTTGGCGCTGACGCTGAGCGACGCCCACTGCAGCGTCGGGGGCTGCCCCGCCGTGGCTGCGGCCACCTCGACGTCGTTGAGTTGCGCCGTCAGGCTCCAGGGGTGGATATTGACCGACCCCACGGTGACGGTGCGGCCGCTGAAGGCGGACAGCTCCGACGACAGCGCCTTGCGCACCAGCGGCGGCGCCACCAGCCAGAGCAGACCCACGATCAGGGCCAGGGTGCCCAGCAACCACTTGGCAGCACGACGGCCACGCGAGGGAGAGACACGGACGGGTTCGGCAGCAACAGACTCGGACATCGACAAACGCACTCAGACAGATATCAACAAACAACGATCAACGGCTCGTCATGAACGACGAAGCCCCTCGACGCCGTTGCCGACGCGAGGGGCCTGTGGGTGGCATGACGCCGCCCTGCGGAGATCCGGAGAATGAAGTCCGGGGCTCCAAAGGCGCTGGTATGGCGCCTGGTGGGTTGCCTTGCAGTGAAGGCATCTCGAAGATAGACCTCTGGCGCCGCCACCGCAAGCATTTCCCGACAGAAACCGTGACGTGTTCATGGTTTGCGTGTCAGCAATGGCACGCACTGCAATAGCGCAGCCCCTGCTCGCGCCCCAGCCGCCCCGAGCGCTCAACCCGCCATTAGCTTGTCGAACAGGGTGTGCATGCGCGCATCCACATCGGCATCCATCTTGATCGTGCGACCCCACTCGCGGCTGGTTTCACCCGGCCACTTGTTGGTGGCATCCAGGCCCATCTTGCCGCCCAGCCCGCTCACAGGGGACGCGAAATCGAGGTAGTCGATGGGGGTCGAATCAACCAGCGTGGTGTCACGCACCGGGTCCATCCGGGTGGTGATGGCCCAGATCACTTCCTTCCAGTCGCGGATGTTCACGTCGTCGTCCACCACCACGATGAACTTCGTGTACATGAACTGCCGCAGGAAGCTCCAGAGACCGAACATCAGCCGCTTGGCATGGCCGGGGTAGCTCTTGCGGATGGAGATGACCGCCATCCGGTAGCTGCAACCTTCCGGCGGCAGGTAGAAGTCGACGATCTCCGGAAACTGCTTTTGCAGGATGGGCACGAACACTTCATTGAGTGCAACGCCCAGCACGGCCGGCTCGTCCGGCGGCTTGCCGGTGTAAGTAGAGTGGTAGATCGGATCACGGCGGTGCGTCAGGCGGCTGACTTCAAACACCGGGAACCAGTCCTGCTCGTTGTAATAGCCGGTGTGGTCGCCATACGGCCCTTCCAGGGCATGCAGGTAGCCGCCCACCTCTTTCAACGGCACGCCGTGCTCGCTGACGCCGGTGTAGCCGGCCGGCGCGGGCGGAATGTGCCCTTCCAGCACCATCTCCGAGCGGGCAGGCACCTGCAGCTTTAAGTCGCCCTCCCCCACGCTGGCCTCGGCCAGTTCGGTGCGGCCACCACGCAGCAGGCCGGCAAACTGGTATTCGCTGAGCGTGTCCGGCACCGGGGTGACGGCGCCCAAGGTGGTTGCCGGGTCCGCCCCCAAGGCCACGGCGATCGGGAACGGCTGCCCCGGGTTCACGCGCCCGAAGTCGCGGAAATCCAGCGCGCCGCCCCGGTGCGCCAGCCAGCGCATGATCAACTGGCGCGGCCCGATGACCTGCTGGCGGTAAATGCCCAGGTTCTGGCGCAGGCGCGGCTGCGGCACTTTCCTCGGCCCGCGCGTGATGACCAGGCCCCAGGTCAACAGCGGTGCCGCGTCACCGGGCCAGCAGAACTGGATCGGCCATTTGGCGAGGTCGATGTCACGCCCTTCCAGCACCACTTCCTGGCAAGGCGCATTGCTGACGAGGGCGGGCTTCATGTCCCACACCGCCTTGGCCATGTCCCACAGCTTGCCGGCCTCGCGCAGCGACTTCGGCGGCTCAGGCTCCTTCAAGGCTGCCAACAAGCGACCTACTTCACGCAATTCAGAGACTTCTGAAGCGCCCATGCCCAACGCCACGCGGCGCGGCGTGCCGAACAGATTCGCCAGCACGGGCACGGTGTGCCCGGTCGGACGCTCGAACAGCAAGGCCGGCCCGCCTGCCTGCAGCACCCTGTCAGACAGGGCGGTCATTTCCAAGCGCGGCGACACCGAATCAGTCACTCGACGCAGCTCGCCCATGCGCTCCAGCCCCTGGATGAACTCGCGAAGATCCCGATATTTCATATCAAAAAGTAGTTAAGAGGCAAAGCCTTATGCTTGACCGGTTATTTCGAGCCTACCTACAATCCGGCTCAACGTTCTAGATACGGGTTTACCCGCGCCACGTAGTTCGGCGCAGTGACAGGGAAACCATCCCGCTTCTGCCGTGCTTTCCGAGTGCCTTGCACCGATTCACACCACGGCAGCCGATTATCACCACCCCAGGTTTGTACGCAGGCGACTCGCCAGCAAGACCGCACCGGGTGGTGGCCCGAAGAAAGGAAACGCATGTCCGAGTCCACTTGGTGGCAGCGCATGACCGCAGCCACTCGCCAATCCGCCGGGATCTTCCTGCGCGACGTCGGCCACGGTCTGCTGGATGTCAGCCACAACATGCTCGCACTGCTGGGTTTGCTGGTGGTGGCCACGGTGCTGTTCACCGCCGGCCGCGCAGACCTGCGCCAGTCGATGGAGCGGCAAGCCCTGGGCTGGCTGCAAGAGCGGCACGCCGAAACGCAGGAGCCCGCAGATTACGTGGCGATGCCGGATGATCCGGACGCTACCAACCTGGCCAAGGCCTTGGCCACCGACCCAGCCACATTGAGCCGCCAACAGTCAGCCGTCGCCACCTGGCTGTCGCGCCGCTATCACGTGGCCGCCGAGCCCGTGGCCCGTCTGGTGCAGGAAGCCTGGCATGTCGGTCAGCGCGCCGGGCTCGATCCGACCCTGATCCTGGCCATCGTCGCCATCGAATCCAGCTTCAACCCGTTTGCGCAGAGCCCGGTGGGCGCCCAGGGCCTGATGCAGGTGATGACCCGGGTGCACAACGACAAGTACGAAGCCTTTGGCGGCAAGCTCACCGCGTTTGACCCAGTGACCAACCTGCGCGTGGGTGTGCAGGTGCTGCGTGAGTGCATCACCCGCGCCGGTGGCCTGGAAGCCGGCCTGCGTTTCTATGTGGGCGCAGCCAACATGGACAACGACGGCGGTTATGCCTCCAAGGTACTGGCTGAGCAGCAATTTCTGGTGCGTGTGGCCGCTGGACACAGCGTGCCTGTGACCGTCTCCACCCCGGCCTACACCGCGCCGGCAGCCGCAGTGGCACCGACGCCCAACCCGGGCGCTGCGTCGCAAGTGCCCCCGACCGAAGCTGCACCGACTGTCCAGCGCGAGCAGGTGGCACTGGCGCACTGAGCCCGGCTGTGCGGTCTGACCGCCTTGGCAGCGCTGACAGGCCGTTGCGGCCCTCAGCGTTGACCATCAACCGGCCACAAACCGGTACACTTGAGCCCACGCGCGACTGGCGATAACGCGGCGGCCCGAACAAGGGCTGTCGTCGAGGTGGATCACCACCGGGAAGCGCGGGGCTGCTGAACAAGCAGCCTTATCAAAGCCGTTCGCCTGGGCACCCTGTCCCCGTCATGGTCTGCATGCCGGGCGCACAGGCCCATCCGCCCCGACCAGAAGGAAATTCCATGTTTGACCGTTCCCAATCGACGATCGCCAACGTCGACCCCGAGCTGTTCGCCGCCATCCAGGCTGAAAACCAGCGCCAGGAAGAGCACATCGAACTGATTGCCTCGGAAAACTACACCTCGCCAGCCGTGATGGCCGTGCAGGGCAGCCAGCTGACGAACAAGTACGCAGAAGGCTACCCGGGCAAGCGTTACTACGGCGGCTGCGAGAACGTCGACGTGGTTGAGCAACTCGCCATCGACCGCGTGAAGCAACTGTTTGGCGCCAATTTCGCCAACGTGCAGCCGAACTCCGGCTCGCAAGCCAACCAAGCCGTGTTCTTCGGCCTGCTGCAGCCCGGCGACACCATCATGGGCATGAGCCTGGCCGAAGGCGGCCACCTGACCCACGGCATGCCGCTGAACATGAGCGGCAAGTGGTTCAACGTGGTGAGCTACGGCCTGGACGCCAATGAAGCCATCGACTACGACGCCATGGAAGCCCTGGCCCGTGAACGTCGCCCCAAGCTGATCATCGCTGGCGCTTCGGCCTACGCCCTGCGCATCGACTTCGAGCGCTTCTCGAAGATCGCCAAGGAAATCGGCGCCTACTTCATGGTCGACATGGCGCACTATGCCGGCTTGATCGCTGCAGGCGTCTACCCGAACCCGGTGCCTTTCGCTGACGTGGTCACCTCGACCACTCACAAGAGCCTGCGCGGCCCGCGTGGCGGCATCATCCTGATGAATGACGAGGCGATCGCCAAGAAGATCAACTCGGCGATCTTCCCCGGCATCCAGGGTGGCCCGCTGATGCACGTCATTGGTGGCAAGGCCGTGGCCTTCAAGGAAGCCCTGAGCCCCGAGTTCAAGGCCTATCAGGAACAGGTCGTGAAGAACGCCGTGGTGCTGGCCGAGACCCTGATCGCGCGCGGTCTGCGCATCGTATCGGGCCGCACCGAAAGCCACGTCATGCTGGTGGACCTGCGTCCCAAGGGCCTGACCGGCAAGGAAGCCGAGGCCATCCTGGGCGCCGCCCACATGACCTGCAACAAGAATGGCATCCCGAACGACCCGCAGAAGCCGATGGTCACCAGCGGCATCCGCCTGGGCACCCCAGCCATGACGACCCGCGGCTTCAAGGAAGAACAGGTCCGCGCCACGGCGCACCTGATCGCCGACGTGCTGGACAACCCGCACGACGAAGCCAACCTGGCCACCGTGCGTGCCAAGGTGTCGGCCCTGACGCGTGACTTCCCGGTTTACCGTTGAACCAGCAGCCGGCTTGACCGCCGGCCGTTGAGCCCACCACAGGCCCGCAGGTACATTGCCTGCGGGCCTGTGGCGCATTGAACGCCCTTCCCCACATTGATCGGTACCCGCCATGCGCTGCCCCTACTGCAGTCACGATGAAACCCAGGTTGTCGAGACCCGCGAGTCCGACGAAGGCGATGTGGTTCGGCGTCGGCGCCGATGCAGCAAATGCGAGAAGCGCTTCACCACGTATGAGCGCGCGGAAATCGCCTTGCCGGCTGTGGTGAAGCGCGGCGGCGCCCGGGTGGAGTTTGACCCCGCCAAGCTGCGCGCCTCGATGACCCTGGCCTTGCGGAAACGCCAGGTCAGCATCGAGCAGATCGATGCTGCGATCGAACGCATCCAGGAGAAGCTGCTGGCCAGTGGCCTGCGCGAGGTGCCCTCCACCCGCGTGGGCGAATTGGTGATGCGTGAGCTCAAGCGCCTCGACAAGGTGGCCTATGTGCGCTTTGCCTCGGTGTACCGAAGCTTCGAAGACGTTGACGAATTCAGCCGACTGATCAAGGAAATCTGAGCCTGGGTCGTCCCGGCCGGCGGAACACCTCGCCGGCCTTCAACGCCAGCAGTCTTTCACGGCCCACCGCGCGGTGGCGCCGACGCCCTTTTCACCCAGGTCTGACAGGGTGAGCGTGCCGCAATTTGCATCGGCGACCACGGGCTCGGCCAGTATCAAGAAGGTGTGCGGATCATCGGCCGGGATCACAACGCTCAACCGGTGATGAGCGACGCTGCCCGGTGATCCGGCCGGCGCCGTCATTAGGCCCGAGGCCGGCAGGTAGGCAGCGTCATTGGCGCCGGCATAACTGTTCTTTGCAGCGTGGAAGCGCTGCAGGTAATGCACCACCTGCATCATCACAGCCTGAGCATCACTGCGGCGGGCTCTGGCCACATGGTCGAGGTACGCGGGCAGCGCCAGACTGCCAAGCACACCGATGATGGCCAGCACAGCCAGCAGTTCCAGCAGGCTGAAGCCGCGAACCAACCGCTGGGTGGGTCTGCAGGACAGGCATGCCATGTGTGGGCCGCGTCGAAGGGATTGGATCAACGTGGCTGCGGCGGCTGCAGCAAGGGGCGCCACACCCGGTCCACGATGCGGCGCACTTCACCACCACACTGACCCTCACACGGAATGCAGAGCGGCGCGACGGCACCACCGGGGCTGACGCGGCGCACCAGATGAAAACCTGGCGCACACACCCCGCCCGAGTCAGGTGGACGGCGTTCAGCCGTGCGTGCATCACCCTCCCCCACCCGCACCGACTCCGACTGCAGCAAGCCCCAGCCGTCCACGCTGCTGGCCACTGCGGCCACGCCGGAAGCGTCAGCGGCATTCACCAAGCCGTCGCCGTTGGTATCGAGGGCTGGCGCCTGTGGCGCCCCGCCGGTGGAGGCCGACAGCAACAAGGCCATGCCTTCAGCAGGCGTGCTCTCACAGGGCAAGGCCACTTGCCCCGGGCGCACGACGTTCAACAGCACCTTCGATAGCACCCGTTGGGGCGTGTGCAACAAGCGCCAGCCCGGCAGGCCTTCGAGGTCCAGCACCCAGCCTGCCTGACGCGCCCAGTCCACAGCCTGCGCACTCACGCGGCGATACACCTGGCCGGATATCAACTCAGGCCCGCCCAGTTGCTGCGCTTGAAGGTTGCTGCGCGTGCGGGGCTGAAATGGCCCGGAGCTGCCCGGTGAGGCCGGCGGCTCCGTCAGCGCCTGGTCGAGTGTCGGGTCCCAGACGCCGTACAGGCTTTGCAGCGAAGTATCGAGCGCATCGGTCGCGGTGATCAATCGGCCTGAGCCAAACACCACCATCCGGCCACCGCCCGTGTGCGGCACAAGCACCGGTGCTGCGGTGATCGACTGGCTGACGCCTGCCGATTGAAACAACGGCCGGCCATCCAGGCCCACGCGCCAACTGGTTGGCCCGCCCGCGGCCAGATCGAAGCGCCAGAGTTGCCCCTCCAGATCGCCTGCATAGATGGCAATCACCTCCCCCGCGGCGTCACGCAGCAACTGCACGGCCATCAGGCCATTGCCCTGCCCACCCGGTACAACCAGGCGATGGACCTCGGCCGGCCGCTCCAGGTTGACCGCCAGCAAGGCGGCCCGCCCACCAGGGCTGGCGGCGCCGTTGCCAAAGAAGGCAAACCAGCCTGCACCTTGAACATGCCCAACCCTGACTGGCGTGGTGACATGCCCGAGATCGGCGTCGTTGCTGAGGTCGAACACCACCTGATTCGCGGTCGGCGGGCTGTCGTTTGACGGGAGCTTCAGACCAAACACCGACCGACCACCGCCGCCCATGCTGCCCAGCACCAGCGTTTCCCAGCGCCCGGACAACCAGGCCTGCGCCTCGGTCAATGGGCCATCGACACCCAGGTGATGCGGCTGGGCCTCGGTGCCATACGCGGTATTGAGCCAACCCGGCAACCAGGGCCACGCGCCGGCCGGCACATAGGCCATCACCTCGTCGCCGGTCGCACCGCTCACCAGATGGAACATGCCGTCATTGCTGCCGAAACCCACACTGCCGCTCGCCGACGACGCCGCTCGTTCGGCCAGGTAAACGGGATAGGCTGCCGCTGCAGCGCGGTCGCTCAGGGCTTGGTAGCCCATGTCCACCGCTTGGTTGATCACCAGTGGCGGCGCATTGACGACGCCACCGATGGGCTGCGCTTGCAGGCTGCGCCAGCTGGCCGGCAGCCCTGGCGGCACGCTGCCGCCACGGACCAGGCTCACCACGCTGGCAGAGCCCAGGTATGCACGGGCAAGGTCGTCGAGTTCATCCCAGTTGAAGGCCACGCCAGTGCCCCGCCCTGTGTGCCAGGTGAATACGCGGCGCTGCGCTTCGCCTGTCGCCTGCAATGAGCGGCGCAACTGATCCGACACTGACCACTTGGGCGGCACGTCAAGCGCGTTGCCCTGCAGTGCCGCCGCATCCACCAGGCGCACGTCGCCTGACCATCGGCCTGGCTCGAACATCGCCTGAACCCAGGAGAGCTCAGCGCCTGCCCCCGCGGCGTAAGCCACTTGCGAAGACATCACCTGCGCCGGCGTGCTAGCCCGCAACAAGACGCTGTCGAGCTCCGCCGACAGGCCCTCGGCGGTGGTGGCCGGATGAAAGTCACCGGCGGTATTGACCGCGGCATGCCAGAGATCATCAATGCGCGCCGCCGTGTTCTGACGCGGGTCGGGCCAATTCAGCACACCTTGTGCCAGACGACGCAGGGTGTCGCGACGCTGCTCATCGGTCGCGGCGGGCAAGGTGCCTTGCACCCCGAGCCCGATGGCAAAGGTGTTCAGGTGCTGCCAGAAGGCAATGTCGCTGCCGCCGGGGCGGAGCAGGTTGGGCAGCCCAGGCTGCAGGTCTTCCACGAAGTCCCGCATGACCACGTCGGCCAGGGTGTCAGCAAGCGCCGGCGTGCCGTCAAGGTGGGGTCGGCGGGCGAGGTAACGCGTCTGCCGCCAGCCGCCAGGGTTGGACAGGGCATGGTCCGGCCCATCCTTGCCGTCGACATCGCCGGCGCCCACATAAAAGTCGTTGTAGTACCCGTCCGTCAAGATGACGTTGGCTGAGCGCCGGCAACCGGCGGCCGGTGCTGACGCATCACCATCGTCATTCAACCAGGCGCTGTTCGTGCCTGTCTGGCGGAAGTACTGCCCGACGGCCTCCACGGCGCTGCGCATCGGAGTGGTGGGCCACGACTGCACCGCCTGCAGCCCGGCCAGCACACGCCCCAGATGCTCGCTGCTCAAAGAAAGCACCGGCTGCTGCACCACCGCCCCGGGCCGCAACAAGCCTTGGCTGCCGTTCATCTGGCTCCAGCCGAGCCGCAGGCGCCCTTGGTACTGCACAAGCGTGTCCGACAGGGCAGCCTTGGTGAGGGCCTCGCGGGTGCGGTGGTAGGTGAACCAGTTGGCAAAGTTCTGCCGCTCTTCAGCTTGCGTACAGCGGCTGGCAAGGCAGTCTGTTCGGCCGGGGGCTTTGACGACCGGCGCATGCTCACCGTCGACATTCACATCGAACCGACGGTAGGCGTTGGCCGAGGTCGGGTCGGCGCCGGCCTGCAGGCGATAGACCAGACCGGGGCTGAAGAGCTGTGTGCCGGGGCTGCAGAGGTGGCTCGCCGCACACCAGGTCGCATCGACGACCAAGGTGCCGGTGAGGTTGAAGACGGCGCTGGCGTTCGCCACATCCCAGGGCGCCTTGTCGGCGGGAAAGGTCGGACGTCGCACGCCGCCGCTGCCGGTCACCCACGGCAGGTAACGGCGATCAGGGCTGTAGAACAGCGCATTCACGTCCGGCGAGCGGAACTGCATCTGGAAAATGGCGTCATCGCCGGCCGTGACGTGTTTGGCAGCACTCACCACCCCGTCCAGATAACCCGTCGGGCCACGGCCGAGCTTGCGCGGATCGGCCGGAAAGGCCGCCAGCCAGTAGCGGGTGCACGAAGGCCCGCAAGGCGCCGTGCCGTTGAGCGTCACCGCCGCCCCATTGACCGGAAAGGGTCCCTCCGGCATGAAGTCCGCGAGCATCGAACCGGAGTCGTCCAGTGTGAACATGACATTCGGGCTTGGTGCGGGTGGCGCCGGCTGAAGCAGCGGCTGCTGGGCGGGTAACAAGTCGGCCGCTGCAGCCATGGGCGCGAATGACAAACCAAGGCAAAAACCAAGGGCCAGACGCCAATACAAACGCAGAACTTGGTCGCCAAGCGCCACCACCGGGTCAGCAAACAGGCACGAGCGGGATTCGGCAGAGAACAGAGGCATTCGTGTGCTCCTTGGCAGTGGCAGGAACATCAGGGCTCAATCGGCGCCAGCAGCACGGTCGACTGCGACCACGCGGCTGCCCCGAGGCGGGTACGCCCAAGCCCGTCGGGTTGATAGTTCTGACTGAACCCACGCGCCGTGACATCGACCACCTCACCGCCCCCGGGCAATACTCGCCGCTCGGCCAGGCACTGAGGTAGGTAGGCGGGCAATGCGGCGCCCGACAGGAGCTCGACGGGTACGGTTGCTGCCAGCACCATCGAGCCGGACCAGGCATCAAATCGCTCCCAGATCGCGCCGGTATCAGGTGGCTCGTGCACGGTGACAGCGGGGTTGGGTTGAAGCAACTGGCGCTCGCACCAGCGCAATGCCAGCTCGGCAGCCTGCTGTGCCTGCAACTGGATGCGCATGCCCGACGCGACGCTGTCGACGCCCTGCGCCGCGCGCATCACGGCCATGGCCGTCAAGCTGATCAAGGCCAGCATCACCAGTGACACGATCAGGGCTACTCCCTGCTGGGAGGCCGGATACCTGCGCGACAGGCGCGGGCTCACAAGCTGCTCCCAACCCGGTTGTGGAGCAGCACCGTGGTGGTGAAGGCCCGGTAGATGCGCCGATCAGTCGGCTGCACGGCGGCGCCGAAGGGGTCGCAGCCGCTGTAGGACTGCGGCACACCGGCCAGCACGTCGTCCTCACTGCGAATGACCAGACAGGCGCGAACGGCCAGCACCCGGCCCCAAGCGCCATCAGCGTTCACCTGCGCTGCAGAGGCGTAATACAGCACTCGGCCGAGCGTCAGTTCGCCAGACCCGGACGATGACCCGTCCCCAGGCGAAGGCGCTGCGTCAACATCTGGCCCGACGCCATACAGCAGCCGCAAATCGCTCACGTGCTCCACCAGCATCTGCGCACCGGTATTGCCCGGGCCCAGGCATTTCAAGCCACCGTCCTCAACGTACAAGCGGCTGTAGGACAGGTACAGCGGATTGCCGCTGCCGTCTGAATCAGGCAAGCGATTGCCCAGGCAATCCAGCGGCCGGCCGTCAGAGGCCAGGCTGTTGCGAAGATCCGCCTGGAAAACGATCGCCAAAGCATCAGGCCCGCTGCCGCTGCGGCAACTGAGCTGGTCGATGCTGTCAGCCGGCCGGACAAACAGGTTGTCGCAGCCCTTGATGGCGAGCCCGGCACGGCGGCGAGCCAATCGGCCGTCCGGGCCCACCGACCAAGGCACGCTGTACCCGGCAGGGGCCAGCTGGGCCCGCAGGATGCCGAATGCCACCGAAGCGTCTTCGGTCATCTGCATCGTCGCGCGGGCTACGCGCCCGGTGGAGGCCGCAGCCAGCGTGACGCCGTACAGCGCACCCAGCAACACCAGGCTGACCACCAAGGACACCAGCATGTCGACCAGGGTGAAACCGCCGCAGTCTCGTTTCACAGGGCCACCCGAAAGCTCAGGCACCGCACCTGCGGTTCGGCATGCACAAGATCTGGCGGGCACTCCAACTGACCCGCAACAGCCAAACCCCGTTGCGCGGTACCGGCCAGCGTCGACGGAACACGCCACATCACCCAGATGTCGGCGGCCTGCCCGGAGGCCACCACGCGGATGGCGCCTGCGCCTTGCGGCAAGGCATCAAACAACGCCTTCCGCCACTGCGCCAGATCCTGCGCAGACAACTCGTTGGCGGTGCACGCCCTGGCCGCATGACAAGCAGGCGGCGCATCGGGTGTGTCGCGCTGCAAGCTGTTCGCCTTCAGTTGATAGTTGCCGAGGTGCGCCGCGCCGGCATTGGCGCGCATGCGATCAGCGATGTCCGCAGCCAGCAGCGCTGCCAGCGCTCGGTACTCGCTCGCCTTGGCCTGCCCCGATGCGGACGCCAGCAAGCCGGCCAGAGACATCACGCCCAGCGATGTCACCAGCAGGGCCGCAAGGGTTTCGATCAAGGAAAAACCGCCGGATGAGCACCGTGGCCCACCGGGGAGCGAGAGCGCATGCCCGTAACCCGGCTTCATCAACTCGCGCATTCAGCCTCCGCCGTCACGCGTGCCCGCCCGGGCTTGTTGATGCACACCGTCTGGCTGCCGTCGATCGCGGCATCGACACGCGCGGCACCCAGCGGCAGAAAGCGCAAACGGGACGCAGCGGTGAGTGAAATGCCCGAAGCCTCGAACGACAAGGACCGCACCGTGCCCAGCACCGGCCCGTCTTGAGGCCCGGCCTGGTGCACCTTGATCAACAGGTCATTCGCGCTCATGTCGCCGCGGCTGTCGCGGTCCACGAACATCAGCCAGCCGCCGCTCCAGTCGCGGCCGCTGCGCATGCAGCGTGCCGGGGTGGCGCCAAGCGCAGGATCACGCGCGCACAAGGAGACAACTTCGCCGCGCTGCAATGCCTCGCGCCGAGCCTGCTGTATCGCAGAGCGGAACTCGGCCACCTGGCTTTCCACAGCCCGGCGAGAGAGCTGCCTTTGCCACGATGGCCACGCCGCGCCTGCCAGAATCGACAGCACCAGCAGGGTGATCAACAGCTCGATGAGGGTATAGCCCCGGTTGCCAACCGGGGAGACAAGGCAACGCGGTGTTTGGTACATGGTCCAGCCTGTGAGACGCCACGACGAGAACTGCTTCGCTACTGCCAGCGCCCGATTCTTCGTACCCACCCCCTGCAGAACATCCCTCATGCGGGGGAAAATCGACAACGTTGCGCCCAACGAAACCACGATGACCCACACCCCTGCGAACGATGCGAACTGGCTGACGGCCGCCCTGGCGCTGGCCACCCGTGCAGTCGGCCTGACCGACCCCAACCCGCGGGTGGGCTGCGTGCTGATCGCCGCGGATGGCCACACCGTGCTGGGCGAAGGCCACACCCAGGCCGCCGGTGAGGCCCATGCCGAGGTAATGGCCCTGCGGGACGCCGCCAGCCGGGGCAACAGCGTGGCAGGCGCCACCGCCTACGTCACGCTGGAGCCTTGCGCCCACCATGGCCGCACCGGCCCCTGCTGCGACGCCCTGATTCGGGCGGGTATTGCCCGCGTGGTGCAGGCCGTGGGTGACCCCAACCCGGCCGTGAACGGACAAGGCGCCGCGCGCCTTCGTGCAGCCGGTGTCCAGGTCGAAGACGGCCCGGCGCACCTGGCGATCGAGGCCAGAGAGCTCAACATCGGCTTCTTCTCACGCATGGAGCGGCAGCGCCCGTGGCTGCGGATGAAGATGGCGGCCTCGCTGGACGGGCGCAGCGCACTCGACAACGGCGTCAGCCAATGGATCACCAGCCCGCAGGCGCGCACTGACGGCCATGCCTGGCGGCGGCGTGCCGGCGTGGTGCTCAGCGGCGCCGGCACGGTGCTCGAAGACAACCCGCGGCTCGACGTGCGGCTGGTGGAAACCGCGCGCCAGCCCCTGCGCGCCGTCATTGATTCCCGGCTCGACACACCGCTGGATGCCCGCCTGTTCGAGGTTGACAGCCCTGTGCTGCTGTTCGCCGCCCATCCGTCCCCCGAGCGCATCGACGCCCTGCGCGCACGCGGCGCCGAGGTCATCTGCCTGCCAGACGCCCAAGGCAAGGTCGACCTGGCCGCCGCGCTGGCCGAGCTGGGCGCCCGCCAGATCAACGAGGTTCACCTCGAAGCCGGCGAGCGCCTGAATGCCTCATGGCTGCGCACCGGGCTGGTGGATGAGCTGCTGATTTACCTGGCCCCGATGCTCATCGGCGCGGGCCGGGGCATGGCCGCACTCGGCCCGCTGCAGGCGCTGGAGCAGGCCGCCCGCTTCAATTTTCACGATGTGTGCCGGATCGGCCCTGATGTTCGAGTGCTTGCTCGACAAACGACGAACCCGCCCGACTGACTCCCCGCCTACAATCGGGGGATGCCCATTTCTCCTGTTCCCGAGCTGGTTGCCGAGCTGGCAGCCGGCCGCATGGTCATTCTGGTTGACGAAGAAGATCGCGAAAACGAGGGCGATCTCGTGCTCGCCTCCGATCACGTCACGCCAGAAGCGATCAATTTCATGGCCAAGTACGGCCGCGGCCTGATTTGCCTGACGCTCACGCGTGAGCGCTGCGAGCGCCTGCAGCTGCCCCCGATGGCGGCCCGCAACGGCACCGCGCATGGCACCGCGTTCACCGTGTCGATCGAGTCCCGCGAAGGCGTGACCACCGGCATCTCGGCCGCCGACCGTGCCCGCACGGTGCAAGCCGCCGTGGCCCGTGACGCCCATCCGCGCGACCTGGTGCAGCCTGGCCACATCTTCCCGCTGCAGGCCCAGGACGGCGGCGTGCTGATGCGCGCTGGTCATACCGAAGCGGGCTGCGACCTCGCTGGCATGGCCGGCCTGACGCCCTCGTCGGTGATCTGCGAGATCATGAATGACGACGGCACGATGGCCCGCCTGCCCGATCTGCAGATCTTCGCCCGCGAACACGGCCTGAAGATCGGCACCATCGCCGACCTGATCACCTACCGCAGCCGCAACGAATCGCTGATCACCCGAGCCGGACAACGCCAGCTGACGACGGCGCAGGGCGAATTCACCGCCCATGTGTTCCGCGACCGCTCCGGCGGCGTGCACCTGGCCCTGGCCACCGGCCAGTGGGCCCCGACCGACGAAGTGCTGGTGCGTGTGCACGAGCCGCTGTCGGTGCTCGACCTGCTGGATGCCGGCAGCAGCAACAGCCACTCGTGGTCGCTGCCCAAGGCCCTGTCGGCCCTGAAGGCCAGCCCGGCCGGCGTGGCCGTGCTGCTGAACTGCGGCGCCGAAGCCGCCAGCGCCCTGCTCGGACAACTGCTGCCTGCCGCTGACGCCACCGTGGTGCGGCCGTCGGTCGACCTGCGCACCTACGGCGTGGGCGCACAGATCCTTCGCGAGTTGGGTGTCAGCCGGATGAAGCTGCTGGGCAGCCCGCGCCGCATGCCGAGCATGACCGGTTACGGGCTCGAGGTGACCGGCTTTCTGGCCGCCGACCCGGCTTGATGAATTTTCTGACTTTGACAAGGACACGCCACCATGCTGGGTGCTGACAAGGGCCAAAGCGGCTCGCTGAAGGGTGAAGGCCTGGTGATCGGCATCGTGCGTGCGCGCTTCAACGACGCCATCACCAGCAAGCTCGCCGACAACTGTCTGGCTGAACTGGCTGCCATGGGCGTGCTGGACAAGCACATCACCCAGGTGACCGTGCCCGGTGCGCTGGAAGTGCCCGTGGCGCTGAAGGCCATGGCCGACAGCGACGACTACGACGCGCTGATCGCCCTGGGCTGCATCATCCGCGGCGAGACCTACCACTTTGAACTGGTGGCCAACGAAAGCGGCGCGGGCGTGACCCGCATTTCGCTCGACCACCAGATCCCGATCGCCAATGCGATCCTTACTGTCGAGAACGAAGCGCAGGCGTGGGCCCGCACCGAAGAAAAAGGCCGAGACGCTGCCCGTGTGGCCGTTGAAATGGCCAACCTGATGGACGAATTGCTGTGACCACTCCCACCTCCCCTGCCAAGAAGCGCACTGCGCCAAAATCGGCCCGCCGCCGCTCGCGCGAAATCGCCCTCCAGGGCCTGTACCAGTGGCTGGTGTCGGGTGAAGACGCCGGCGTGATCGACGCCCACATGCGCGAGCAGGAAGGCTTCGACAAGGTCGACCGCGCGCACTATGACGCCCTGCTGCACGGCTGCATCACCGAGGCCGCTGACCTTGACGTGGTGCTGGGTCGCCATGTCGACCGCCGCACCAGCGAGCTGTCGCCGGTGGAACATGCCGTGCTGCTGATCGGCACCTACGAGCTGAAGCACTGCATCGACGTGCCGTACCGCGTCGCCATCAACGAAGCGGTCGAGCTCGCCAAGAGCTTCGGCGGCACCGATGGCCACAAGTACGTGAACGGCGTGCTCGACAAGGCCGCTGGCGACCTGCGCGCCACGGAAGTCCAGGCTCGGTCACGCTGACCGGCTTGTTGCCTGTGCCCCAACGCGCACCCCTGCGCACCACTGACAAGCGCCCTCGCCGGGCGCTTGTTGCTTGAAGTTCCAGCATGAAGCTCGCCAGCCGCCTCGACCACATCGATCCGTTCTACGTGATGGAGTGCGCCAAGGCGGCTTCCGCGCTGGCAGCCAGCCCGGCGTGTGACCCCGCCCAGGGCGGCTCGCCGATGATCTTCCTGAACATCGGTGAGCCCGACTTCACGGCGCCGCCGCTGGTGCAGGCCGCCGCGCAGGCAGCCCTGCAGGCCGGTCGCACGCAGTACACCGATGCCAACGGTCTGGCGCCGCTGCGCCAGGCGCTCTCGGACTGGTATGCCAGCCGTTTCGGCCTGACGATCGACGCCCGCCGCATCGTCATCACGGCCGGCGCATCGGCTGCCCTGCAACTCGCCTGCCTCGCCTTGTTCGAGACCGGCGACGAGGTGCTGATGCCCGACCCGTCCTACCCCTGCAACCGCCATTTCGTGGCGGCCACCGGGGCAACGGCCAGGTTGCTGCCCGCCGGCCCGGAGCACCGTTTCCAGCCTGACGCCGCCACCGTGGCCGCGGCCTGGACACCCGCCACGCGCGGCGTGGTGCTGGCATCGCCTTCGAACCCGACGGGCACCTCCATCACGGCGGAGGCGCTGGAAGCCATTGCCCGCACCGTGCGCGCGAACGGCGGCGTGACCATCGTCGACGAGATCTACCTCGGCCTCAGCTACGACGACCGCTTCAGCCAAAGCGCCCTGGCCCTGCCGGACGGACTGGGCGAGCAGGTCATCTCGGTCAACAGCTTCTCCAAGTACTTCAGCATGACGGGCTGGCGCCTGGGCTGGCTGGTGCTGCCCGAGCCGCTCGTGGGTGCAGTCGAGAAGTTGCAGCAGAACCTCTACATCTGCGCGTCCACCGTGGCCCAGCACGCCGCGCTGGCCTGTTTCGCGCCCGAAAGCCTGGCTGAATACGAACGCCGCCGTGCCGCCTTCCGTGAACGACGCGATGTGGTGGTGCCCGCCCTCAATGCCATGGGCCTGACCGTGCCCGTGATGCCCGACGGCGCGTTCTACGCCTGGGCCGACTGCAGCGCCTTCAGCGACGACAGCTGGCAGTTCTGCCTCGACGTCATGAACGAGGCCCATGTGGCCCTGACGCCCGGCAAGGACTTCGGCCCGGCTGCCGCCAGCCGCTATGTGCGCCTGTCCTTCGCCAACAGCCTGCCGCAGCTGGAAGAAGCCATGAACCGTCTGGCGCTGTTTTTGCGCCGCCGGGAATCCCAGGCCAGCCGGGCTTGAGGAAGATGGCCATGTCTGCGTCAAGTTTGCGTATGCTCCAGTCCATG
Organism: Burkholderiales bacterium PBB6; assembly: GCA_002255925.1. GTDB lineage: Bacteria > Pseudomonadota > Gammaproteobacteria > Burkholderiales > Burkholderiaceae_C > Ideonella > Ideonella margarita. Next base: position 361,343 of record NKIH01000005.1, read on the forward strand.
CGCTGGAAGCTGTTCGGTCGCAAGGTTGAGCAGAGCCCGCCGGAGGCGTCCGACTCGACCTTCGAAGCCACCACTGTCGAAGACTTGCCGCCCGGCCTCGCAGAAGCCTTGGCGGCACATGGCGCTGCGCCCGTAGCCGGCCCGGGCGATGCCGGTGACGCCGGCATCCACGCCAACAACATCATCGGCCACGTTGGCCGCTACGCACTCAAATCGGTGCTTGGCGAAGGTGGTCTCGGCACGGTGTACGCCGCCTGGGACCCGCTGCTGTCGCGCCCGGTGGCCGTCAAGACCCTGCACCTGCATCTGCACCTCGAGGCCGGCAAGACCGAAGCCCTCGACAGCATGATCCTGAACGAGGCGCGCGCCGCCGCGCGGCTGTCGCACCCCCACATCGTCACGGTGTTTGATGCCGGCCCGTCCGAGCAGGGCATCTACATCGCGATGGAACCCCTGCGGGGCCGCGATCTGCGTCACCTGCTGCAGGAAGGCTGGCGTCCGACGCCGGTCGAGGTCGCCCACCTGGTGCGTCGGGTGGCTGACGCCCTGGCCTATGCCCACGGCAAGGGCGTGGTGCACTGTGACATCAAGCCCGCCAACATCTTCATGGTCGGCCGCAAGCAGCCCAAGGTGCTGGACTTCGGCATTGCGCGGGTCACCCAGCGTGATGGCTCGACCGTGGAAGGGCCGGTTGCCGGCTCACCGTATTACCTGGCACCGGAACAGGTGGTTGGTGGCCCGATCGACCGGCGTGTCGACGTGTATTCGCTGGGCGTGGTGATGTACGAGTTGCTCACCGGACAGCGCGCGTTCACCGGCGCCACGGTCGACGACATCACCCGGGCCGTGCTGCAAGACCCGACACCCGTGGCGCGCAAGGCCAATCCGAAGGTGCCTGCAGGTCTGTCGGCGATTGCCCGCCGCGCCATGGCTCGTGCACCGGAAGAGCGGCTGGCCTCTGCCCGACACCTCGCGTCCGAGCTGCGCCACTGGCTTGATTCCCAGGAAGCGCAGGCCTTGGGTGAGCCACCCAGCCAGCGTCGCGGCCGTTGGGCGGCACTGTTGGGCGTAGCGTTGACGGCCGGGGCCGTGACCGCCGTGTGGATGAACGCCAGGTCGCGCACCGCCACCGACACCCCCCTGCAAGCTGCAGCCCCGGCCGCCAGTTCAGCATTGCTTGAGGCGTCGGCCCCGCTCGCCACGGCGAATGCCGGTGGCTTGGCCACCGACGAGCGCTGGGCCGACACGCCGGCCACGTCTGCCTCCGGCCCAGCCACTCTGAAGACCGACGCCGAACCACCTGCCTCGAGTGAGAAGCAGGCGGCCAAGGACAAAGACAAGGACAAGGCGCGTGATGCCGCCGCGACCGCGCGCACCGACAAGGAGCGCCGCAAGGCCGAGGCCAAGGACAAAAAAACGCGCGACGACGCCACAGCGGCCGACCGCCCTGCCGTGCCGGTGGCCACTGGCACGGTACAGTTGGCGATCAGCCCGTGGGGCGAGGTTGAGGTTGACGGCAAGCCCGCCGGCACCGCGCCACCCCTGACGCGTCTGACCCTGCCGGCCGGCCGTCACACCATCACCGTGCGCAATGGCGATTTCCCCGCCTATGTCCGCAACGTCGAGGTGGACCCCGACCACCCACTGCAAGTCAAACACAGATTCGGTCCGTGACGCTGCCTGCCACCTCCCGCCCTGCCCTGCGCCTGCCTCACTTCAGCGCTGTCGCGCTCTCGCTGGCCCTGCCCTTGCTGCTGTCGGCCTGTGCCGGCCTGATGAACAAGCCTGCCGCGAATACGCCCAGCGTCACCGACGCGATGGCGAAGCCGGCCGAGCGCCAGCTGGTGGCGGCATTGCGCCTGTATGACGACGCCATGTACCGCGAAGCCGAAAAGGCCCTCGACGAAGCGCTGCGTCTGAAGTTGTCGAACCCGCGAGACCAGGCCACCGCCTGGAAGACGCTGGCTTTCATCTACTGCACCAGCGGCCGCAAGCCCGAGTGCGAAAAGGCCTTCCGCAGCGCCCGCAGCGCCGACCCCGAATTTGCCCTGAGCAAGGCCGAGGCCGGTCACCCCGTCTGGGGCCCGGTGTACGCGGCTTCACGCCGCTGATGCAGCCCGCCCACGCCCACGAACACCCGGTCCGGGTGTACTGGGAAGACACCGACGCCGGTGGCGTTGTCTTCTACGCCAACTACCTGAAGTTTTTCGAGCGTGCGCGCACCGAATGGCTGCGGGCCTTGGGTGTTGGCCAGCAGGCGCTGGCTGATGAGACCGGCGCCATCTTCGTGGTGGCGCATACCGAGTTGCGCTACCTGGCCCCGGCAAGGTTGGATGACGCCCTGCGCATCACCGTGGATCTGCGCGAACTGGGGCGCGCCGCGATGGTGGTGCACCAGCAGGCCTGGCGCGGCGAGCAATTGCTGTGCGAAGGCCAGATCCAGATTGCCTGTGTGGACCGGGGAACCTTCCGGCCACGACGAATTCCGACATCGATCACCCAACTGATCTCACCATGAACCAGGATCTCTCCATCGTTTCTCTGATCATGCACGCCAGCCTGGTCGTGCAGCTGGTCGTGGCCGGCCTGCTGGCCATTTCGCTGGCCAGCTGGACGGTGATCTTCTCCAAGGGCGTGGGGTTGTCGCGCGTGAAGGCGGCCCATGAAGAGTTCGAGCAGACCTTCTGGTCTGGCCAGAACCTGCAAGACATCTACAAGGCCGTCAGCACCAAGCCCGATGCCTCGCCGATGGAGCGGTTGTTTGCCAGCGGCATGCGCGAATTTCTCAAGCTGCGTGAACGCCAGCTGGACGCCGCCACCCAGCTCGACGGCGCCCGCCGCGCCATGCGCGCCAGCCTGCAGCGTGAGCTCGACACGCTGGAAGGCAACATCGGCTTCCTCGCCTCGGTCGGATCGGTCAGCCCGTATGTCGGCCTGTTCGGCACGGTCTGGGGGATCATGCACGCCTTCGTCGGCTTGTCGAACCTGCAGCAGGTGACGCTGGCCACCGTGGCGCCGGGCATTGCCGAAGCGCTGGTCGCCACCGCGATCGGCCTGTTCTCGGCCATCCCGGCGGTGATTGCCTACAACCGCTTCGCGCGCCAGATCGACCGCATCGCGACGCAGCTCGACAGCTTCACCGACGAGTTCTCCAACATCCTGCAGCGCAATGTCGGCGCCGCCGGCCGCTGAGCGTCGGAGCCGCAGATGCCCGGTGTAGCTCCTCGCGGCAGTGGCCGCCAGCGTCGCTCGATGAACGAGATCAACATGGTTCCGTTCATCGACGTGATGCTCGTCCTGCTGATCATTTTCATGGTCAGCGCTCCGCTCATCACCACCGGCGTGGTCGATCTTCCCAGCGTGGGCAAGGCCAAGACACGGCCGCAATCGGTCATCGAGATCACGGTTGCGAGTGACGACAAGCTCAAGCTCAAGGTCGACAAGGGTGAGGCTGTGACCATCACCTTGGCGCAAGTTGCTGCGCGGGTTCGCGACGCCCAGGGCGGCAGCGCCGAGGTGCCTGTGGTGATCAGCGCCGACAAGCAGGTGCGCTACGAAACCGTGGTGAAAGTGATGGATACGCTGCAGCGCGCCGGTGTTCAGCGCGTCGGCCTGTCTGTCAAACAAGGCGGCTGAACCCTTGAGCACGGTCCTTGACACCCTCAGCGTGCCGCGCGAAAGCCTGCGGCCGCCCAGCGCTGACCAGCCCCGCTTCGGCCTGCTGATGTCGCTGATGGCGCATGCCGGCCTGGTGACGGCGCTGACGCTGGGCGTGCAATGGCGAACCGAAGAGCCCGCTGGCGTGGTGGCCGAACTCTGGGCCGCCACGCCAGAGCTGGCCGCGCCGCGCACCGAGGCGCCGCCTGTTGAGCAGCCCGCGGTAGAGCCACCCCCGCCCCCGCCGCCAGTAGCCGAACGCAAACCGACGCCGCCACCGCCGCCGCCCGCAGTGGAGGAGCGCGAAGCCCAGATCGCCATCGAGAAGGCTGAAAAGGCCAAGCTCGAGAAGCAGCGGCTGGACGAAGAGCGCCAGGCCGCCGAGAAGAAGAAGGCGCTGGACGACGCGCGCAAGAAGAAGGAAGAGGCACAAAAGCGGGAGCACGAACGCGAACGCGACGAGCAGGACCGCAAGTTGAAGGCCGAGAAAGCCGAGAAGGCAGACAAGGCCCAAAAGGCCGACAAGGAGCGCCGCGACAAGCTGGCCGCCGAGAAGGCCGACCAAGCCGCCAAGGCGGCGCGGGAAGACCAGATCCGCCGCATGAACGCCCAGTTGGGTGGTGGCACCGGTGCGCCAGGCAGCACCGGCACCGCAGCGCGCGACGCTGGCCCGTCCGCCGGTTATGCCGGCCGCATCAAGGCCCGCATCAAGCCGAACATCGTGCTGACCGACGATATCGTCGGCAACCCGATCGCCGAAGTGGAAGTGCGGCTGGCCGCCGACGGCACCATCATCGGCCGCAAGATCTCCAAGACCAGCGGCTCGAAGGCCTGGGACGACACGGTGCTGCGCGCCATTGACCGCACCGCCATGCTGCCGCGTGACACCAACGGCAAGGTCGAGCCGGTGATGCTGATCAGCTTCAAGCCCGTCGAGTGACGCCGCGGGCTGCCAGCCAGGCGTCCACCGACCACTGGCCCGGCCCCCACAGCAGCAGCGCCAGCAGCAGGCTGCCCCAGAACTGGTGCTGCTGCAGCGCGGCCGGGGCGATATCAGCCAGGCTGAGCACGGCGACGATGTTCAGCACACTCAGGCCCAAGGCACCAAAGCGCCCAAACAAGCCGAGCACCAGCAACACCGGCAACACCAGTTCACCGGCGGTGCCGGCCCAGGCGGCCAGCTCGGGCGGCAGCAGCGGCACCTGATATTCGGACTCGAACAGCGCCAGCGTGGTGTCCCAATCGCGCAGCTTGGTCAGGCCGGAGGCAAAAAATACCTGCGCCACATACAGGCGGGCTGCCAGTTGCGCCAATGGCTGCAGGGCATCCAGGCGCGTGTGGCAACCGTGCACCAACGCATCAAAGCGGCTGCGTGTCCTCGTGATCAAAGCCATCATGGCCATCTCCAGATTTGTATTTTCAGAGGGTCTCGGGCGCATTGCCGAGGCTGACCCGAACCAGCCAACCCGATTGCACGGCACGCACCAACCAGCCTTCGAATGACAACGGTGGAGATTCGGCGACCGCGGATTCCAGGGCCAGCCCCAAGGCCCGGCCCTGCAGCAGCGATTGGGTGAAGGTGGCCTCTGGTGGCGTCAAACGTTCAACAGCCACCTGCCAGCCGTCGCGCACCACCAGCACCGGCTCGGTGCGGACTTGCTGCAGCGCCTCACGCAGGGCCGCAAACGCCGGTGCGCGCTCGGCATGGCCCTCCGGCCATTGGTGGGCGGTCCAGATCAGGTGCAAAGGCCAGGGGCTGATCAGCACAGCACTGCCGGGTTGCAGATGCAGCAGCGCCTGCCCGGCCTCCGGGCTGGCGAGCAGCGCCAGGGTGTCGGGTTGAGGGGACGCATCCACCGCACGGCAGGCCTGGTGCACCAGCCATTCCAGCTCGGCCGTGCTGGCCAGCCACGGGGCGGCCTCCACCACCTCAGTTTGCTGGCTCAACCACGCGGGCAGCGCTTCGCCCCAACAGGCCAGGTCACCACGCACCGGCGGCGCGTCGCGCCAGAACTGCCGGGCGAGTGCGGCAAAGTCAGCTTCACCCAGCATTTGCTGCACCACCGGAAAGGCGCTGGCCAAGGCGCGCGGCGCCAGCGCCAGCGCATTGCGCCGGTAGGCCTTCAAACCCTCGTCGGGGGCCGCATCACCGCGCTGGCCCGGCCATGGGTCTATCTGGGCCAGCAACCACTGCGGCTCCGCTTCAGCGCGAATGGCCAGCAGCAAGGTCTGCTGCCGATGGGCTTCGGCGCGCAGCGCGTCGTCCGCAAGTGGGGGTGTCAAGCCAACACCCCTTGTGACAGCAGGCGCTGCTGGATACGAGCGGCCTGGGCGGCCTCCCCCAGCAACACGTCGAACGACGGGATGTCGGTGTCCCATTCCACCAGCGTGGGCACGGGCCGACCCAGGCGGCGAACCGCATGCTCGTACACCTGCCACACCTCGTCGCGCACCAGCGAGCCGTGGTCATCAATCACCAGCGGTCCTTCGTCATTGAAGCCCGCCAGGTGCACCTCGCCAACGGTCGACAAATCCAGCTCGTCGATCCAGCCGCAAGCGGTGCGCACCGGGTCGCTCACGCCGCTGTTCAGGGCGTTCACCACCAGGTTGTTCACGTCGAGCAGCACGCCACAACCGGCCTGCCGGCACAGGGCGTTGAAGAAGGCCGGCTCGGACATGTCCTGCTCTGCCCAGCGCACACACGCAGACAGATGCTCGATCAACAAAGGGCGCTTGAGGCGCTCCTGCACCTGCTGCACATGGCGCACCATCAGCCCGAGCGAGGCCTGGGTGAAGGCCACCGGCAGCAAGTCACTGCCATGCACTGGCACCGTGTGCCCGGGCAGCTCTGCCCGCGCAAAACAGGCGTGGTCAGACACCCGCACCGGGCCGACCCGACCCACCAGCGCCGCCAGCTGATCGAGATGCCAGGCATCCAGCCCGCAGGCGCTGCCCAGGGCCAAACCGACGCCGTGCAGGCTGATCGGATAGCGCTCGGCAGCCAGCTCCAGCGCGGCCAGGGCCGCACCGCCGGGCGCAAAGAAGTTCTCGCTGTGCACTTCGATGAAACCCAGCGCCGGCCGCTGCGCCAGCAAGGCCCGCTCATGCGGTTGGCGCCAGCCCACGCCCACTGAAGCCATGGCAGCCGCGTCAGGCAGCGCATGCACGGGCACGGCGGCGGGCGACGTGGTTGATGACAACATGGGCGTGGCGCTGGTCAGGGGCAAGGGCAGGGTCAGCCAGTCACTTCTTCATGGCCATCTTGGCTTCATCAGCCGTCATGCCCTTCATGTCCTTGCAGGTGCCCTTCGGGACGAACTTCCATTCGCCAGGTTCGTTGTCGCCCTTGGCCTGGCCGGCGCACGAGTGGCTGCCGCTCAGATTGGCACAGTCGTTCTGGCCGGCCTTGGCGATGCCGAAGCACTTCTCCTTGGCCTTGTCCTGCGCGCTGGCGCCTGAGGCCACGCCGAGTGCCAGAACGGCGGCCAGAGCGGAAGAGATCATGAGTTGCTGAGACATGGTGTGCTCCTTGAAGCGGTTTCAAACAGGTGGGATCAGCAGCGCGGCTGCCGGTTGGCTGCCACATCAGTTGGCCACATCGGGCGGCCACGAAGAGTCAGTCGACCGGCGATTGAATTCCTTACACTGCCACCCAATTCCATCACTTTCCGCCCATTCATGAGCAACTTTCACCGCGATGTGGAGCAGCTGAGGCCGCAACTGATGCGCTACGCGCGCAGCCAGTTGCGCAACGATGCCTGGGCGGAAGACGCCGTATCGGAAACCCTGCTGGCCGCCATCGAGAAGCCGCAGACCTTCTCTGGCGGCTCACAGCTGAAGACCTGGCTCATCGGGATCCTCAAGCACAAGCTGGTGGATCAGCTGCGCCGCCACCGCCGTGAAGCCACCGTGCTGAGCGCCGATGACGACTGTGACCTCGACGGCCTGCTGTTTGATGACACCGGCCATTGGCGTGAAAGCCCGGTGGAGTGGGACGAGCAGCCCGAGCGCCGGCTTGGCCAGCAGCAATTCATGGCGGTGCTTGATGCCTGCGTCGAGCAACTGCCCGCCACGCAAGGTCGCGTCTTCATGATGCGTGAGTGGCTGGAGCTGGACACCGACGAAATCTGCAAGGAATTGGCCATCAGCTCGACCAACCTCTGGGTGCTGCTGCACCGTGCCCGACTGCGGCTGCGTGATTGCTTGCAGACCCACTGGTTCGGCACCGAGGGAGTCCGTCCATGAGCTTGAAATTGATGTTGAACTGCCGCCAAGCCACCGCCCTGGTACTGCAAGCCGAAGACCGCAGCCTGGAATGGCCGGAGCGCCTGCGCCTGCGTCTTCACTTGATGATGTGCACGCCCTGCCCGCGTTTTGTACGCCAGGTGAAGCTGATGCGCGGCGCCGTTGGCCAGTGGCGCCAGTACGTGGACGAAGACCGGCCTGACGATCTGGGCCGCTAAAGCGCGGCTTTTCCCGCCGCTGCGCTCAAAACCCGCCACTACGATCGGCCCCACGTCCATGCCCGCCTTGTTGGTGGGCAGACGCTCAGTTGCCGATCATGACGGACCTCTCCCACCCCGCACTCAGCCTGGTTCCCACCGACGCCGACGCCGCACGCCGCCAAGGCCCTGCAGCCACGCCGCCGTTCGCCTGGCCGACCCCGCCCTACGCGGGCTATGCGGCGGCGGAGCCCCAGATGGACGCGGAAGCCTGCGACATCGTGGGCCAGAACGGCAAGACCATCCGCGGCCGGCTCACCTTCTTCGACCCCGGCCAGGGCGTGTTGCATGTGCAGGTGCCGCCGGCGCGCACCACCGTGCCGCTGCGCCTGTCGCAGTTCCGCTGCGTCACACTCACCCGGCCCATTGCTGCCATGCACGCGTCCAGGGCTGGCCCTGAAGACCCGCTGCTGGCGTTCCACCCCAGCGTCGACTACCGCGTCGTGCTGAAGGACGCCGGCGAGTTGACCGGCGAAACCATCGGCCATGTTGAAACCCAGCTTGGCCTGTTCCTGTTCCCACCCATGGACACCCGGGGCACGGTCGAGCGGCTGTTCGTGCCGCGCACCGCGTATGAGCGGGTCGAGATCGGCCCCAAGCTGGGCGACGTGCTCATCCAGGCCAACACCGCCACACCGGCCCAGATTGCTGCGGCGCTTGCCGAACAACGTGACATGCGGCAGCAACGCGTCGGTGATGTGCTGCTCAGCAGCAAGATCGTCAGCCCCGACCAGATGGCCTCGGCCCTGGCAGCCCAGGCGCGCATGCCCATGGTGCGCATCGGTGAAGCGCTGATCGCACTGGGCTACATCAGTCAGCACCAGCTTGATGAGGCGCTGGTATCGCAGAAGGCCAATCGCAGCGTGCCGCTGGGTGAGTTGCTGGTGCGGAGCGGCCGCGTTCAACGCGAAGACCTGCGCACGGCGCTGGCCCGCAAGATGGGCTATCCGGTCGCCGACCTGGTGAACTACCCGATCGAGACCGAGGCGCTGAAGCGCCTGCCGGCGTCAGCCGCTCGCCGGCTGGGCGTGCTGCCCCTGCAGGTGCTGCAAGGCCGGCTGGTGATTGCAATGGACGACCCATCACGCCGCGACGTCATCGACGAGGTCGAGTTCCTTGCCCAGGGCAAGGTACTGCCGGTGCTGCCGTCCAGCGACCAGCTACCGCAGGCCATCTCCGACGCCTACAAGAAAGCCGGCCTGGATGAGGCCCCCAACACCGGTTTCGCCGAGGCCTCGGGCCTGCAGCAGCTGGAAGAAGGCACGGGCAAGCTGCTGGCGGATCTGGAAGAACGCCACACCGCCGAGCGCGACGCCGGGAGTGATGAAAAACCGATCGAGCAATCCGACAACGCCCTCGTCAAGCTCATCAACACGATGATCTTCGAGGGCCATGCGCAGGGCGTGTCCGACATCCACATCGAATGCCACCCCGGCAAGGAAAAGGTGCGCATCCGCTTCCGCCGCGACGGCATGCTGCGCCCCTACCTGGAATTGCCGCACACCTACCGCACCGCCCTGATCGCACGCCTGAAAATCATGTGCGACCTCGACATTTCCGAGAAGCGGCGGCCGCAGGACGGCAAGATCAACTTCGCCAAGTACGTGCCGTCATGCCCGATCGAGCTGCGCGTGGCCACCATCCCGACCAGCGCCGGCATGGAAGACGCCGTGATGCGGATCCTGGCCTCGGCCAAGCCGATTCCGCTGGACAGCCTGGGCATGTCGCCACGCAACCTGAAGGCACTGAAGGAGGCGGTGGAGCGCCCCTACGGCATGGTGCTGTGCGTGGGCCCGACCGGCTCGGGCAAGACCACCACGCTGCACTCGGCGCTCAGCCACATCAACGTGCCGGAGCGCAAGATCTGGACGGCCGAGGACCCGGTTGAAATCACCCAGCCCGGGCTGCGCCAGGTGCAGGTCAATCCGAAGATCGACTGGACCTTCGCCAAGGCCCTGCGCGCCTTCCTGCGGGCCGACCCGGACGTCATCATGGTGGGCGAAATCCGGGACGGTGAAACCGCCCGCATCGCCGTGGAATCGTCACTCACGGGCCACCTGGTGCTGTCGACCCTGCACACCAACAGCGCAGCAGAAACCGTGACCCGCCTGCTCGACATGGGCATGGACCCCTTCAACTTCGCCGACTCGCTGCTGGCCGTGCTGGCGCAGCGGCTGGTGCGCCGCATCTGCTCGAACTGCCGGCAACACAGCCCGGCCAGCGAAGAGCGCCTGAGCGAGCTGATGGACGACTGGATGCATGCCTGGGGCAAGCGCGAAGACATTCCGAGCCGCAAGAGCGTGCGCGCCGAATGGCAGGAACGCTTTGCCGTGGACGGCCAGCTGATGAGCTGGCACAACGTCGGCTGCGACAAATGCAGCCAGACCGGCGTGCGTGGCCGCGCGGGCATCCATGAGCTGCTGACCGTGTCGCGCACCCTGCGCCACATGATCCAGACCGGTGCCCGGGCCGACGACCTGCACCAGCAGGCCATGACCGAGGGCATGCGCACCCTGCGCCAGGACGGCATCGAGAAAGTGCTGCAAGGCATCACGACCATCGAGGAAGTGCGCGCCACCAGCAACGTCTAGCGCTTCCCTTGTGCAGACACCTCCGCCCTGCCAGAAGGGCTGGAAAGCAGCGATTGACCGCTGCCGCCGGGAACCCGTAAGGTCCGCCCTGTAGATTCCAGACCCATCTGGAGACAAGCAGTGCGGCCATGGCAGCCTGCATTTGGAGGTGGACCATGACCGGACTGTTCCCGCCCACGCGCAGCGGGCGGCCCCGCCGCACGGCCAGCGCGGCACGCGGCCTGGTGGCCGGCCACGCGCTGGGCAACGTCAGCCCGGGCCATCAGACGGCGATTGCGCATTCGCATGAGCGCTGTGCGGCGCTGGGGCTGTCACGCATCGAACGCCCGGACCATGCCCTGATCGGCATGAGCGACCTGGCCGTCGCCCGCGACCGCAACTTCCGCCTCTATGCCCATGCCGCGCCGGTGATGGAAATGCTGCATGAGCAGATCACCAACACCGACAGCATGGTGGTGCTGACCGACGCCACCGGCACGATCCTGCACTCCATCGGCGACGCCGAATTCCTGGGCAAGGCCTCCAAGGTGGCCCTGCAACCGGGCGCGAACTGGTCGGAGGGCAACAAGGGCACGAATGCGGTGGGCACGGCGCTGGTCGATGAGGTGCCGACGCTGGTGCATGCGGAAGAGCACTTCATGCATGCCAACCACTTCCTCACCTGCTCGGCGGCTCCGATTCTTGACCCACGCGGCAATATCCTCGGCGTGCTGGATGTGTCTGGGGAGCAGCGCAGCTACCACCAGCACACCATGGCGCTGGTGAAGATGTCGGCGCGCATGATCGAGAACCATTGGCTGACCGACGATTACCGGCATGTGATGCGCCTGCATTTCCATCACCGCGCGGACTACATCGGCACGCTGATGGAAGGCATCCTGGCGGTGGCGCCTGACGGCAAGATCGTTGGTGCCAACCGGGGCGCGCTGGACCAGCTGGGGCTGTCAGGCGCTGCGCTGCGCATGCATTCACTGGCGTCGCTGTTCGGCATTGCGGTGGGTGCGCTGGTGGACCGCTTCCGCTCGCCGCTGGCCGTGCCGATGCCGGTGCACCTGCCGAACGGGCGCCCGTTCTTCGTGTATGCCCGCTTCAACTGGCCGGTCTGGACCAGCGTGGCCGAGGCCGCCGACCAGGCGCTGTCGAGCAGCACGGCCCCGGTGGAAGACGCCCGCCTGCGCAGCCCGCCGCCTGCCCCTGTCAGCCCACCCGAAGTGGGCGGGCTGGCCGCCCTGGAAACCGGCGACAGCCAGCTGGAGGCCGTGATCGGCAAGGTGCGGCGCGTGCTGGACCGCGACATTCCCGTGCTGATCCTGGGCGACACCGGCACGGGCAAGGAGTTGCTGGCGCGGGCCATCCATGAAGCCTCTGCCCGGCGCCACCAGCCCTTCGTGGCCGTGAACTGCGCGGCTATTCCCGAGAACCTGATCGAGGCCGAGCTGTTTGGCCACGAGGAAGGTGCGTTCACGGGCGCGCGCCGCAAGGGTGCGGTCGGCAAGATCCTGCAGGCCAGTGGCGGCACCTTGTTCCTGGACGAGATCGGCGACATGCCGTTGGCCTTCCAGGCGCGGCTGCTGCGCGTCTTGCAGGAGCGACAGGTGACGCCGCTGGGCAGCAGCAAGGCGCTGGCCGTGGACGTCGCCCTGGTGTGCGCCACCCACCGCAACCTGCGCGACATGATGGACGCGAAGCAGTTTCGCGACGACCTGTATTACCGGCTGAACGGCCTGGCCGTGCGCATGCCCAGCCTGAGTGAACGCAGCGACCTGCCGGTGCTGGTGGAGCGCATCTTGACCCAGCAGCAGGCCGGCCGGCGGCTCAGCCTCTCTGCCAGCGTGGCGGCGATGTTCCAGGCCTATCACTGGCCTGGCAACGTGCGGCAGTTGTTCAATGTGCTGCGCACGGCCGCAGTCATGGCGTCGGACGACTCCGTGATCACGGAGGCTCATCTGCCCGACGATTTTCTGGACGATGTGCGGCGCTCCAGCCCGGTGCAGCGCACGGTGATGGCGGCCACGCCCTCAGTGAGCCCGAGCCTGAGCGCGCTGGGCGCAACGCCTGCGTGGCCGGCTGGCCAGGCCGCGGCAGCCAGTGGCGCCGCAACCGAAGCGCGATCCCTGCAAGACATGGAGATCGACGCCATCCGGCAAGCCGTTGAGCAGGCTGACGGCAATATCTCCGAGGCGGCGAAGCGACTGGGCGTCAGCCGCAACACCATCTACCGCAAGCTGCGCTGGCGGGAGGGCTGAGCCACAGGCAGCGCGCGTTAAATGCGTGCTGCCTGGGCTTGGTCCTCGGCTTGATGCCTTACTTGGCGCTGGTGGTGCCCAAATGCCGGGCGAGGAAGCTTTCCAGCTCCGCGAAGAACAGCAGACGGTCCGCCTGGCGGGCGAGGTTGTGGTCGCCACCTTCCAGGGTCACGAAGCGCACGTTCTTGCCGGCGGCCTTCAGGGCCTTGTCCATGGTGACCGATTGGTCGTAGGGCACGATGATGTCGCTCGTGCCGTGCACCAGCAGCACCGGAATGCGGATCTTGGCTGCCTGTTCGCTCGGCGACGTGGCCTTGAGTTGGTCGCGGTCACGCCAGTAGTTGCCGACCTGCTCGTCGTTGTAGGTGCGGTTGACGCTGTAACCCGCCTCGCGCCGCGACAGATCGATCAGGTTCGACACGCCGGCAAAACTCACAGCGCATTGGTAGAGGTCCGGCGTTTTCACCGCGCCCATCAACGCCGCGTAGCCACCGTAGCTGCCACCCACCACGCAAACGCGCTTCGGATCGGCCAGCTTCTGCTCCACCGCCCACTGCACGCCGTCGGTCAGGTCGTCCTGCATCTCCAGGCCCCAGCGGCGCAGGCCGGCATTGCGGAAGTTGTCACCCAGGCCGTCTGAGCCGCGGAAGTTCACCTGCAGCACGGCGTAGCCGCGCGAGGCCAGCAGCTCCGTCCAGGTATCGAAGTCGGCGTTGTCACGCGACATCGGGCCGCCGTGCGGCAACAGCACCAGCGGCCAGCCCTTGGGGTTCTTGCCCTTCGGCGTGGTGATGAAGCCGGTGATGTTCAGGCCGTCACGCGCCTTGAAGTGGATGCTGCGCTTGCCGACCATCTGCTCTTCGGGCAGGTCGGGGTACATGTCGGCCACCAGGCTGAGGCTGCCGGCCTTGCGGTCGCCAATGTAAATCTGGTCGGGGACGCCATTGCCGCTGGACTGCACCACGTAGCGGTTGCCGTCTTCGCTGAAACCAAAGATGTAGTTGTAGCGCTTGGGCAAGCCCTCATCGATGCCGCGAGCCAACTCCCGCAGCGGCTCGGTCCAGAACCGCTTCGCGGCGTTGCCGTACCAGGTCGAGCCGAAGGACTCCAACTCACCCGTGGTGCGTGAAATCCGCAACGAGCCTCCAAGGTCAAACTGGTCGTTTGCAGACATCAGCGTCAGCGTCGGCAGACCGGCCGCGTCGAGCTTGTCGAGCCGGGCCGAGAACAGGGCACGCCGGCCTTCATGCTTGGCCATCACGTACAGCAGATTGGGGTCGCGGCCGAAGGCCAGCGGCTCCACTTCGTCAGCGGTGAACGCGTCGTACTTCCACACGGTGCGCCAGTTGTCGCTGTCCACGTCACGCACGATCACCTCGGACTTGGTGCCTTCGTTGCGCACACCTGCGCGCACACGGTGCTGGAAGTCGGTGACCCAGTGCCAGATGCCGCGGCGCGGGCCGAGCACCTGGGTACGCTTGCCGGTGTTCACATTGACCTTGAACACGCTCGGTGCGAAGACGTTGAAGTCTTCGACGATGGACATCATCACGTGCTCGCCGTCGTCGGGCAGCCAGTCGATGACGCGGTCCTGGAACTGGGCCAGATTTTCGATGTTGCGGTCGCGCGGCGGTGGCACCAGGTTGATGATGCGGCCGCCGTCGGCATCCACCGCCAGCGCCCGGGACTCACCCGCGGTGTCGCCGCGGGTGATCGACGGATAACCCAGGCTGACGATCAAACGGCCGTTGTTGACCCAGTGAGCCCAGTTGAACTTGAACTTGCGGTTGTCCGTCTCCATGATGCCGCGCATCTCGGAGCCGTCCCACTTGGCCGTCACCAGCACGGAGTTGCCGTCGCGGTTCATGATGCCCAGCAGGCGCTCGCCGTTCGGCGACAGCGACAGGCCCCTCAGGGCGGGTAAGGTGGCAAAGGCGGCCAGCGGCGGCGGGGCCACGGGCTTGGCGGCCTCGGCCTGAGCAGCCGCAGGCGCTTGCGCCAGGGCCATGCCCGGCACCGCTTGAAGGGCAGCCGCGATGACAGCGGCCTTCCAGAAAATCTGCATGTTGATCGCTCCCGATCGTTTTTGAATGTTTGAAGCGAAGCATGTTAGCCACACCAACATCCGCGACAAACGGGGAGACACCCGCAAGCGGCAGGCGTGTTGCGCAGGCGCAGCAGCACCCGCCGCCCATGGCGACCCACACGCGCTTCAGCGCAAGCAGATGTGTGATTCAGGCGGCGAAATGCGCAGCGCCGAGCACGTCAAAGCAGGCCGTCAAACAACCAGACATCCACGTCGTCGCCAGCCGCCACCGAGCCTTGGTCATGGCCCAGCACCACCAGCGCATTCGCCTCTGACATGCTGCGCAGGATGCCGGCACCTTGCGCGCCCGTCAGGCGAACCTGCCCGCGGCCGTCAGCCCCTGGCTCGAGGATGCCGCGCTGGAATTCGCTGCGCCCCGGGCGCTTGCGGATGGCCGACATGCTGCGCGCACGCAGGCGCGGCACCGGCTGCGGGCGGGCCCCCGAGAGCTGCAGCAGGCCGTCGCGTGCAAAAACATGGAAGGTCACCAGCGCCGCCACCGGATTGCCCGGCAGCGCGAACAGCCACACCGGCTTGCCGCCCTGTGCGTGATCAGGCCCACGCAGCGGGCCGAAGGCGAACGGCCGGCCTGGGCGCATGGCCACCTTCCAGAAGCCCACCTCACCGCGCGCAGCCAGCAAGTCGCGGGTGTAGTCGGCGTCTCCCATGCTCACGCCGCCGCTGGTCAGCACCACGTCGGCCTCGGCCAGGGCGCGGTCGAGCGTGGCATTCAGGGCCACCGGGTCGTCGGCCACCAGGCCCAGGTCCAGCACGTCCACACCCAGGCAGCCCAGCGCACCGAGCAGGCTCTGGCGGTTGCTGTCGTAGATGCAACCCGCAGGCAGCGGCTCACCCGGGTTGCGCAGTTCATCGCCGGTGGAAAACAGCGCCACCTTCAACCTGCGAAACACCGTCACACCAACCACGCCCAACGAAGCCAGCAGCCCCAAGTCAGCCGGACGCAGACGCTGCCCTGCCGTCAGGGCCGGCAAGCCCAGGCGCAGGTCTTCACCCTGGCGGCGGCGGTTGTCGCCACCCTTGATCACGCCGGGTTGCACCTGCACCCGGTCGCCTTCCACCGTGCACAGCTCGATCGGCACCACGGTGTCGAGCTCAGGCGGCATCACCGCGCCCGTCATGATGCGCACGCAGTGGCCTGCGGGCAGCACGCTGCTCAAGGGGCTGCCGGCGAACACCGTGCCGGCCACCGCCGTCAGCGTGGTCGCGGCATCCTGCCGCAAGTCACTGCCGCGCAAGGCATAACCGTCCATCGCCGAGTTGTCGTGCGCGGGCACGTCGATGGGCGAGATCACGTCCACGGCCAGCACCCGGCCCAGGGCCTGCTGGAGAGGCACCGTCTCCGCGTCAGTCAGCGGCTGCAGGGCAGCGGCGATCAGGGCACGCGCGGCGTCAACAGGCAATTCATGGCCAGCGGCCAGCGGGGAAGGTCCGAGTTCAGACATGGTGAGGCTCAAGGGTTCGGGCACCGGCCGCAGGGGCAGCGCGCGTGAAACGGGCGGATGACTGGGGCGCATTTTGCGCCGGGCAGCGGGCATGGCCGTGAGTAGGTGAACAAGCCGCCCCCTGACAAGGCCCTTGCAGCGCCACGCTGGCTTCCACCTATGCACGCTTGAACATATCGCTTCGCGGTGCAGCCGGACGCCAGAATCCGCCTCGACGCGGCCTGTTGTTCTGCCGCGCTGCCTTGATGAACGCCATTTCCGACGCCCTCGCCCTCGCCTTCCAGTTGTTGCTGCACCTTGATGCAGAGCTGCTCCGCATTGCCGGCTTGTCGCTGCGCGTGAGTGGCAGTGCTTGCCTGCTGGGCGCAGGCCTGGGTTTGTGGCTGGGTGCCTGGCTGGCGGTCGCCCGCTTCCCCGGCCAGCGCGCTCTGGTGTGGCTGTTGAACACGCTGCTCGCCCTGCCCTCGGTGGTGGTGGGGCTGCTGGTGTACCTGCTGCTGTCGCGCTCCGGCCCGCTCGGCAGCTGGGGCTTGCTGTTCACGCCCACGGCGATGGTGATTGCCCAAACCATGCTGGTCGTGCCCTTGATTGCCGCGCTGGCCCGGCGGCAGGTGCTCGACGGCCTGGCGGAGGGCGGCGATCAGCTGCGCTCGATGGGTGCCAGCCCGCTGATGAGCGCGCTGCTGATCTTGCTGCACGAGCGCCGCGCCGTGCTGACCATTTTGTTGACCGCCTTCGGCCGCGCGGTGGCCGAAGTGGGCGCGGTGATGATCGTGGGCGGCAACATCAACGGCGTCACCCGTGTCATGACCACGGCGATTGCGCTGGAAACCAGCAAGGGCGATTTGCCGCTGGCCCTGGCGCTGGGCCTGGTGCTGCTGGGCGTGGTCGGCGTGATCAACCTGCTGATCGGCCTGGTTCAGGGCGCGCCCGGCCGCAACCGCGGCGCCCCGGAGGCCCTGGCATGACCGCGCCAGCCCTGATCAGCCTGAGCGACGCCTCCGTGAGCTTCGGTGATCGGCCCGCCTTGAGCGGCCTGAACCTGGTCATTCGCCGCGGCGACCGCGTGGCGCTGGTCGGCGCCAACGGCTCGGGCAAGACCAGCCTGCTTCGGCTGCTGCACGGCTTGCTGCCGGCCAGCCAGGGCAGCCGCACCCTGCACGGCCTGGCGCCGGAGGGCACCGCGCCGGTGGCCGCGATGCTGTTCCAGCGGCCCTTCCTGATGCACCTGTCCGCCCGGAACAACATTGCGCTGGCGCTGTGGCTGCGCGGCGTGAACAAGCCTGAGCGGAAGCAGCGCACCGACGCCGCGCTGCAACGCGTGGGCCTGGCCGCCGAGGGCGGCCTGCCTGCACGCGCACTCTCAGGCGGCCAGCAGCAGCGGCTGGCGCTGGCCCGCGCGTGGGCACTGCAGCCCGACATCCTGTTCCTCGATGAGCCCACGGCCAGCCTTGATCCGTCCGCCAAGCGCGAGGTCGAAAGCCTGATCAGCGAATTCGCGCGCGACGGCGTGACGCTGGTGATGAGCAGCCACAACCTCGGCCAGGTCAAGCGGATGTGCGACCGCGTGCTCTACCTCGACGCAGGCAGGCTGGTGTGCGACCTGCCCACCGACCGCTTCTTCAACGACGACCTTCCCGCCGAAGCCACTCAATTCCTCAAAGGAGAACTGCCATGGGCATGAACAACACGCACCACAACACTCCGCGCCGCCACGCCCTCACCGCCCTGCTGGGCACGCTGCTGGCCGCCACGCTGGCCAGCCCTGCCGCCTGGGCACAAGACAAGTTCATCGTGATGGCCTCCACCACGTCCACCGAGCAAAGCGGGCTGTTCAGCCACCTGCTGCCGGCTTTCAAGGCGGCCACCGGCATCGACGTGCGCGTGGTGGCCGTGGGCACGGGCCAGGCGCTGGACACCGGCCGCCGCGGTGACGCCGACGTGGTCTTCGTGCACGACACCGCCGCGGAAGAGAAATTCCTGGCCGAAGGTTTTGCCACCCAGCGCCGCAATGTGATGTTCAACGACTTCGTGGTGGTCGGCCCGGCGGCAGACCCCGCCAAGGTGAAGGGCCGCGACATCAACGCCGCGTTCGCCAAGCTGGCCACCGGCACGGCCTCGTTCATTTCGCGCGGCGACAAGAGCGGCACCCATGCGGCTGAGCTGCGGCTGTGGAAGGGCGCAAACGTCGACCTGGCAGCCGCCAAGCCGGCCGGCTACAAGGAATGCGGTTGCGGCATGGGCCCGGCGCTGAACATGGGGGCGTCCACCGGCGCCTATGTGCTGACCGACCGCGGCACCTGGCTGAGCTTCAAGAACCGCGCCGACCTGACGGTGCTGGTGGAGGGCGACAAGAAGCTATTCAACCAGTACGGCGTGATGGTGGTGAACCCGGCCAAGCACCCGCACGTGAAGGCCGCACTGGCGCAGCAGTTCGCTGACTGGGTCGTGTCGCCCGCCGGCCAGGCCAACATTGCCGCCTACAAGATCAACGGCGAGCAGCTGTTCTTTCCGAACGCCGGCCAGTAATACACCCGCAAAAACCACGCTGTTGCAGCCCGGCACGCCTGTGCCGGCGCCGCGGCAGCCGGAGCTTCAACCTGAGCCGCAGCTGTACCAGTCTGGTACGCCTGCGGCTTTTTCACGTCTGAAATCAGGGTTCAGCCTAGGTTTTTGTTTGCATAGGTTCTGCAGATGATTGCATAGCGTTTTCAGGAAGCTGGCCGAGGGTGGCCGCATCCCGGGCGCCCCAACACGGAGACCTGGTCATGCAAAAGAGCCTTCACCTCAACCCGGACAAATGCACCGGCTGCCTGCAGTGCGAAATGGCCTGCTCGTTCGAGAACTACGGTGTGTTTGCGCCGGCCAAGTCGCGCATCAAGGTGTTCGACTTCCATGAAACCGGCCGCAAGGTGCCCTACACCTGCACCCAATGCGACGAAGCCTGGTGCCTGCATGCCTGTCCGGTCGAGGCCATCACGGTCGACAAGGCCACCGGCGCCAAGGTGGTGAACGACACCACCTGCGTCGGCTGCAAGGTCTGCACCATCTCCTGCCCGTTCGGCACCATCAACTACGTCCAGGAAACCGGCAAGGTCCAAAAATGCGACCTGTGCGGCGGCGAGCCGGCCTGCGCGGAAGCCTGCCCGACGGGCGCCATCACCTACGTCGACGCCAACTGGACGGGGCTCGACAAGATGGCCGCGTGGGCGAACAAGCTGGGCAACCAGACCTCGGTCTGAACGAATTCAAGGAGACATTCATGTCCTGGGCTGGAAAACTGCTTCGCGTTAACCTCACCACCGGCACCGTCAGTGCCGAACCGCTGCGCATGGATTGGGCTCGCGCCTACCTGGGCTCACGCGGGCTGGCCACCAAATACCTCGTCGAGGAAATCGACGCCAAGGTCGACCCGCTGTCGCCCGACAACAAGATCATCTGGTCCACCGGCCCGCTGACGGGCACGATGGCCTCCACCGGGGGCCGCTATACCGTGGTCACCAAGGGCCCGCTGACCGGTGCCATCGCCTGCTCCAACTCGGGCGGCTACTGGGGCGCCGAGCTGAAGATGGCCGGCTGGGACATGGTCATCTTCGAAGGCCGCTCACCGAAGCCGGTCTACCTGTCGATCGAGAACGATCAGGCCGTGCTGAAGGACGCTGCGCACCTCTGGGGCAAGACCGTCTGGGACACCGAAGCCGCCATCAAGACCGCCCACCAAGACCCGCTGGCCCGCGTGTCCAGCATCGGCGGTGCCGGTGAAAACCAGGTGTTGTTTGCTGCCGTGGTGAACGACCTGCACCGCGCGGCCGGCCGCTCGGGCGTGGGTGCCGTGATGGGCAGCAAGAACCTGAAGGCCGTGGTCGTGCGTGGCACGCTGGGCGTGGGCAACCTGTCCAACCCGAAGGAATTCATGAAGGTGGTGGCCGAGAAGAAGAAGATTCTTCACGAGAACGCCGTGACCGGCCAGGGCCTGCCCACCTACGGCACCCAGGTGCTGATGAGCGTGATCAACGAAGTGGGCGCCCTGCCCACCCGCAACCACCGCGACGTGCAGTTTGAAGGCGCCGGCCAGATCGGTGCCGAGGCCATGGCCACCCCGCGCGCCACCGACGGCAAGAAGCCGCTGGTGACCAACCAGGCCTGCTTCGGCTGCACCATCGCCTGCGGCCGCATCCAGAAAATCGACCAGGGCCACTTCACGGTCGAGAACAAGCCGCAGTACTGGGGCGCCTCAGGCGGCCTGGAGTACGAAGCCGCGTGGGCGCTGGGTGCTGCCAACGGCGTGAACGACCTCGACACCCTGCAATACGCCAACGTGCTGTGCAACGAGCACGGCATGGACCCCATCACCTTCGGCGCCACCATCGGTGCCGTGATGGAGCTGTATGAAATGGGCGTGCTGACCAAGGAGCAGATCGGCATTGACGCCAAGTTCGGCTCGGCGCAGGCACTGGCCTACTTCGCCGAAATCACGGCCAAGGGCGAAGGCTTCGGCAAGGAAATCGGCCTGGGCTCGAAGCGCCTGACCGCCAAGTACGGCCACCCCGACCTGAGCATGAGCGTCAAGGGCCAGGAGTTCCCGGCCTACGACGGCCGCGGCATCCAGGGCATTGGCCTGGCTTACGCCACCAGCAACCGCGGCGCCTGCCACCTGCGCGGCTACACCATCGCCTCGGAAGTGCTGGGCATCCCGGTTAAGACGGACCCGCTGGAAAGCAACGGCAAGCCCGAGCTGGTCAAGGCCTTCCAGGACGCCACCGCCGCCTTCGACGCCGCCGGCATCTGCATCTTCACCAGCTTCGCCTGGGGCCTGGCCGATGTGCAGCCGCAAGTGGCCGCAGCCTGCGGTGACGAGTTCACGCTCGACAACCTCAACACCATCGGCGAGCGCATCTGGAACATGGAGCGCGACTTCAACAACCGCGCCGGCTTCACGTCGAAGGACGACAGCCTGCCCAAGCGCCTGCTGACCGAGCCCGCCAAGACCGGCCCGGCCAAGGGCATGGTCAGCAAGCTCGGCGAGATGCTGCCGGTCTACTACGACATCCGCGGCTGGGACGCCGATGGCCAGCTCAAGCCGGAGACCCGCAGCCGACTCGGCTTGTGAACCCCTGAGCCCTGAGCGGCCAGGCACCTGATGCCCACGGGCGGCCCTTGCGCCGCCCGTTCCTTCTTCAAAGGCAAAGAGCAGCCCCATGAAACACGTCATTCTTGGTGCCGGACCGGCGGGTGTCATCGCCGCCGAGACCATCCGCAAGCACGCCCCGCACGATGAAATCGTCGTCATCGGTGACGAGCCCGAGGCGCCCTATTCCCGCATGGCGATTCCCTACCTGCTGATCGGCAAGGTGGGTGAAGAAGGCACGCACCTGCGGCACACGCCGGGGCATTTCGAGGCCCTGGGCGTGCGCGTGTTGCGAGGCCTGCGCGCCACCCGCATCGACGTCGATGCCCGCGAAGTCGAAACCACCGATGGCGCGCGGCACGGCTTTGACAAGCTGCTGATCGCCACCGGCTCATCGCCCGCCACGCCGCCCATTCCGGGCATCCAGGGCCCCGGCGTGCACACCTGCTGGACGCTGGAAGATGCGCGCGCCATCATGGCCCTGGCCCAGCCGGGCGCACGCGTGCTGCAACTGGGCGCCGGCTTCATCGGCTGCATCATCATGGAAGCGCTCGCGATGCGCGGCGTGCAGCTGACGGTGGTGGAAATGGGCGACCGCATGGTGCCCCGGATGATGGGCCCCACCGCCGGCCGGATGATCAAGGACTGGTGCGAAACCAAGGGCGTGCGGGTGTACACCGGCGCGCGCGTGGACGCGGTGGAGCGCCAGGCCGGCGGCAGTGCGCCGATGCAGGTGAAGCTCTCAACCGGCGCGGTGCTGGACGCCGATCTGGTCATCAGCGCCACCGGCGTGCGGCCCAACATCGGCTTTCTCGCAAACTCCGGCATCACCTGCCTGGTGGGTGTGCTGACCGACCAGCACCTGCAAACCAATGTGCCGGGCATCTATGCGGCCGGTGACTGCGCCGAGGCGTTCGACAAGGTCAGCGGCAAGACCATCGTCAGCGCCATCCAGCCCAACGCGGCTGAGCAGGCCCGCGTGGCTGCACTGAACATGGTGGGCCGCGGCGCCGAGCTGAAGGGTGTCACCCAGATCAACGTGCTCGACACGCTGGGCATGATTTCCGCCAGCTTCGGCCTTTGGGACGGCGTGCCCGGCGGGCAACATGTGGAACTGACGGACGAAGCCGCCGGCCGCCACCTCAGCCTGCAGTTCGATGAGAACCGGCTGGTGGGCTGCAATGCCATTGGCTGGACCGAGCACGTGGGCGTGATGCGCGGCCTGGTGGAAGGCCAGGTGCCGCTGGGCGACTGGAAAGCCCGCCTGCTGGACGACCCGACGCAGCTGATGGCCGCCTACCTGGCCTGCGCGCAGGCCCAGCAGCACCCCGGCCTGCTGAAGACGGGGGCACACTGAACCCATGCAGATCACCTTCAAGCTCTTCGCCAGCCTGACCGACCACCTGCCGCCCGACAAGCGGGTGGGCAACCAGATGAGCCTGACCGTGCCCGACGGCGCCACCATCGCCCAGATCATCGAGCCGTTCAACCTGCCGCCAAAGCTGGTGCACCTGGTGCTGATCAACGGCACCTATGTGGCGCCGGCCGACCGGGCGGAACGCGCTTTGGCCGACGGCGACGCCCTGGCCATCTGGCCGCCGATTGCCGGCGGCTGAGCAAGCGTGCAGGTGCGCGTGGCGGGCGTGGTGGCCGAGCACTTCGAGCGCGACACTGGCGGCACGCTCGCCGACTGGCGCGGCTGGTTGCCGCCGGCCTGCCACGGACACGCCTTGACGTTCACCGGGCCGCAGCAGGCGCAGGTGCAGATGGGCACAGGCAGCCTGACGCTGGACTGGCAGGCGCTGCCACCGCGGCGATTGGGTCTGGCGAAGCTGCCGCACCTGTTGGTGCGCTACCGGTTTGAAGGTGTGGCCGAAGAAGAACGCGCCCGGTTCATGCGGGTTTTTGACCTGCACATGCACCGGGGCGGCGGCTGATACGCATTTGCGCATCGCGCGGCACAATCCAGCCCATGCAATCGCGTGGCGTTCACCTTCAATACACCTACCAGGCCGCTGACCAGCGGGGCTCCGAGCTGCACAACCCGCTGTTCGATCTGTTGAACGCGGTGCGTGAGCACGGCTCCATCCAGAACGCGGCCAAAGCCATGGGGGCGTCGTACCGGCATGTCTGGGGCGCGCTCAAGCATTGGGAAGACGTGCTGGGCGAAAAGCTCGTCACCTGGGCGCAAGGCCAGCCAGCCCGGCTCACCCCTTTCGCTGATCGCCTGCTGTGGGCTGAAACCCGCGCCCGCACCCGGCTGACGCCGCACATCGAGGCGCTGCGCGCCGAGTTGGAACGCGTGATGAGCGAAGCCCTGGACGGCAGCCAGCATGTGCTGACGGTGATGGCCAGCCACGACATGGCGCTGCCCCTGCTGCGCGACGTGGCCAGCCAGCAGCAGCGCCTGCACATCGACCTGAAATTCACCGGCAGCCTCGACGCACTGCGCGCTTTGGCCGAGGGCCGTTGCCTGGTGGCCGGCTTCCATGTGGCGCGGCTGGAAGGCCAGGCGGGCCTGTTTTCGCAGGCGCTCAAGCCGCTGCTCAAGCCGGGCCGCCACAAGCTGATCGGCTGCACCACCCGCACCCAGGGCCTGGTGGTGGCGCGCAACAATCCGCTGCGCCTGAACCTGCTGCAAGACCTGAGCAAACCCGGCGTGCGCTTTTTGAACCGGCAGGCGGGCTCTGCCACGCGCTTGTTGACCGAACACCTGCTGCAGGAAGAAGGCATCGCGCCGACCCTGCTGCACGGCTGGAACGACCCACCCGAAGACAGCCACCTGGCCGTGGCCGCGGCCATTGCCAGCGGCGTGGCCGATGTGGGCGTGGGCATCGAGGCCGCAGCGCAATCCTTCGGCCTGGATTTCATTCCGCTGATTGAGGAAGACTATTTCCTGGTCTGCCTGAAAGACGCGCTCGACCACCCGGCGGTGCTGAAGCTGCGTGATGCGCTGTCGGGCAGCGCCTGGCAAACCCAGCTCGACACCCTGCCCGGCTACCTGCCGGCACGCAGCGGCGAGGTGCTGTCACTCACCCGCGCCCTGCCCTGGTGGAGCTACCGGAGCCCACGGCCGGCCGTGGCTGGCGAGCCTGCTGAGGAAGCCGCGGATGACGCGGCCGATGAAGCCGTGATCGATGCCGGGAGAGTGCCTGAGTGAACGCCGGATCGACTGACCTCGGCTGAGTTCAACCGAGCCGGCCGGCAAGCGCCTCAAACCACGCAACCCGGGCCGCTGTCAGTGCCTGGCTGCAGGCGGATGGGCTCTGGAATGCGGAAGCCGTAACGCTCGGCCGTCAATTCGGCCAGGATGGCCACGGCGATTTCCGGCGGCGTGCGCGCCCCGTTTTTCAAACCGACCGGGCCGTGCAGCCGGCTCAGCTCAGCCTCGGTCAAACCGAAGTGTTCGGCCAGCCGCTGCTTGCGCTTGTCCTGGTTCAGCCGTGAGCCAATCGCGCCGATGTAAAACGCCGGTGAACGCAGTGCTTCCATCAGCGCCAGGTCGTCCAGCTTGGGGTCGTGGGTGAGCGCGATCACCGCCGTGTGGGCGTCGGGCGCAAAGGCCTGCACGGCGTCGTCCGGCATGCTGCGCAGGCGCTGCACGCCCGGCATGTCAGGCAGGTATTCCTCGCGCGGGTCGCACACCACCACCTGGTAATCCAGCGCCAGCGCCATGCTCGCCAGGTACTGGGTCATTTGGCCGGCGCCGATCAGCAGCAAGCGCCAGCTGGGCCCGTGCACGCTCAGCAATTGATCGGCACTCAAGCGCAGCTGATCGGGGCCGGTGGCGGTGCTCAGTTGCACCGCTCCGCTGGCCAGGGTGAGTTCACGCCGCACGCGCGTGCCGGCATCCAGCTGCTTCAGCAAGGCATCGATCTGGCTGTGCGGGCGCACCGGCTCCAGCACCAGCTCCAGCGTGCCGCCACAGGGCAAGCCAAAGCGCGCAGCCTCGTCGCCACTGACGCCGTAATGCACCACCTGTGGCAACTCGGTGGCCACGGCGCCTTCACGCACCCGGGCGATCAGGTCATCCTCGATGCAGCCGCCTGACACCGAACCGGCCACGAGGCCGTCATCACGAATTGCCACCAGCGCGCCCACCGGCCTCGGGGCCGAACCCCAGGTGCGGGTGACGGTGCCCAGCACCACGGCATGGCCGGCTTGCTGCCAGGATTGAACCTGGCGCAGCACTTGAAGATCGACATTGTCCATTGGGCGAGGATGATGACACGGCCGGCCCGCACCCCGCTCGGGCGGGGTCTCCGGCGCGCCCGCGGCTTCAGCGCGCGATGGCCGGGTACAGGTCTTCCATCCAGACGACCTCGTCGGAGTACGACTGCAGATCCGCCGACATGTTGGCGTGCAGCCCGCTGACCCAGATTTCCTTCTTCAGGTCGGACTTGACGTAGGAGATCGCCTGCTCGAAATCGCCATCGCCCGCCGAGAGGATCAGCCGGTCATAAACGCCCTGCACGGCCAGCTTGATGATGAGCGTTGCGATGGCCACGTCCACGCCCTTTTGCACTTCGCGCGTGAAGTGCTCGGCGCAATTCGGGCAGTCCTGGTGCGAGTCCTTCAGCCGGAACAGCTCGACCCGCACCTTCGGGCCACGCGGCGGCGCCGATTTCATCCAGGTGTGAAACGCGTTCTGCTGGTCGGCCGACGGATCGCGGCTGGAGTTCAGGTAGTAGCTCTCGTAGATCGGACCGCCGTTCAGCCGAATCAGCTCGTTCTTGAGCTTGAGGTAATCAAACGGCCGCGATTTGCCGACGTTGAAGAGGTAGGCGCCGTCGATGATCCAGGCGGTGCGCATGTCAGGCCGCCAGCTTGCGCACGGCAAACTGCAGCGCAGCGCTGTAGCCAAACACGCCCAGGCCGGCGATCACGCCTTCGGCGATGCCCGAGATGTAGGAGTGGTGACGGAACCCTTCGCGCTTGTGCACGTTGCTCACATGCACTTCCACCACCGGCAGGGCCACGCCAGCCAGGGCGTCACGCAGGGCCACGCTGGTGTGCGTCCAGCCGCCCGGGTTGATGACGATGTAGCGCGTGCCGTCGAGGCGCGCCGCATGGATGCGGTCGATCATCGCGCCTTCGTGGTTGGTCTGGAAACACTGCGCGGCATGGCCGGCTGCGGTGGCCTCTTCAACGAAGCGACGCTCGACATCGGCGAGCGTGTCTGCGCCGTAGATGTGGGGCTCGCGGGTGCCCAGCAGGTTCAGGTTGGGGCCGTTCAGCAGCAGGAGGCTCATGGTGCGCAGGTCAGTGTGTGGATGGAATTCAGCAGGCCGCACAGTGTGCCCCAAACCGGCACCGCGGCGCCCATGCCGCGGGCAGCAGATCAGGGCGTCATGGCCCGCAGCCGCATCGCGCCGGGCAGCGGCACCGACCGGCGCAACACGCCTTCCGCCAGCCACAGCGCGCTTTGTCGCGCACGCTCGGCCACCACGGGCAGCGGCAGTTGCTGGTAGTCGTCGTTGAAGACTTCAAAGCTGTAGTCGCCGCGGTAACCCATGCTGTCGAGCTTGCGCACCAGGCTCGACAGCGCCTGGGTGTGCACGCCCTCGCCGGGGAACACGCGGAAGTGGCGGGCCGTGTCGATGCGCTCTTGCACCGTTCGGGTTTCCTGCCACATGAAGTCGGACAGCTGCACCAGCCAGATACGGGCGGGGTCCACGTCGTCCAGCAGGCTCAAAGAGGTGGCCGTGGCGAACTGGTGGTACGAATCAATGCCCAGGCCCAGGTTGGGCATGTCGGCACGCTCCACCGCCTCCCAAGCCTGGTGCACCTCGTTGATGTGCCGGCCCCAGGACAAGCCCTCGAACGCCACCTTGATGCCGTGCGGCAGCGCCAGCATGGCCAGCTTGCGCAGGTCACGCGCCACGGCGTCCATGTCGCCCACCGCATGCTGCGAGGTGGAACTGCAGGCCAGCAACACCTTGGCGCCCAGCTCGCGCGCCATCAGGATCATCTGCTTGGCAATGTCGACCTTGTAGCTGTGCAGGTGGCCCGACAAGCCTTCAAAGTCGCGCAGCACCTGAAAGCCGGTGACGCGCAGGCCGCTGTCGCGCACGGCCTGCACCGCGGCGTCCATGCCTTGCGGGTGGCCGACGATGTCGCGGGCCGCCAGCATGATCTGGCCAAAGCCCGCGGCGCGCACGGCCTTGAGCTTGGCCTCCAGCGGGCCGGCGAGCGTGATGGTGTCCATGCCGAAATCGGCGATGTGGCCTTGCAAGGCGGCTGGAGTGGTGTGCATGGCAGCGGGCCTCAACGCGGGTCGAGCACGAGCTCGACGCTGACGCCACCCGACTCCGCTCGGCTCAAGGCGCCGCGGCGGTCGCTGTGCACGCCCTGCGGCGATTCAATGAAGCTCACGCCGCGCTGGCGCAGGGCTGCCACGGTGGCCAGCACATCGTCGGTGCCGAAGGCCACGCGCTGCAGCAGCTCTTCCGGGTCGGCATCAAACGCGTCGAGTGCCGGCTCGATCAGCTGCCAATACACGGTGCCGCACGGGCTGGCCAGGATGCGCCCCTCCGTGAGCACACCAAAGGTCTGCTCAGCCGGCAACTCGATGAATCCGAACAGCTCACCGTAAAACGCCATCCAGTCGTCGAGGCGGTTCAGACCGATGTACTGCACCAGGCCAAACAGGTGCAGGCTGTGGCTGGCCGGCGGGCTGCGATCAGCGCCGGGAATCGCCACGAAGTCGACGTCGTAGATCGAGAACTCCTGGCAGCGATCCACGAAGTAGATGCGGCTGCGACCCACGCCGTGGATGGCCGGGATGTTGAGCTCCATCACCTCGACCTGCGTGGCCACGGCCCAGGCCCCCAGCGACAAGACACGGCGGTAGGCCCCGGCGGCATCCGCCACGCGGAAGGCCACGGCGGCGATCACCGGTTCGCCCGCGTCTGCCTCGTGCGCGTTGACGATGATGTTCATGTCGCCCTGGCGGTACAGCAGCACCTCGCGCGAGCGGTGGCGCGCCACCGGGATGAAGCCCAGCCGCTCCAGCGTCTGCCCCAGCGCCTGAGGCCGGGCGGTGGTGAACTCGATGAACTCGATGCCTTGCAGGCCCAGCGGGTTGGGCATGTCACCCAGGCGCTCGCGGGCCATCGACAATCCATTGGTGGGCAGCAGGGTCATGGTGGGGTGGCCGGTCGGGCAGTGGCGGTGTTGAAAATGAAACGGGTCGCGGTCAGGGCTTGGCGGCGGTCACCAGTGCGCGGAAGTGCGCTTCCATGCGGGTCGCGTCGGGCACCAGGCCAGTGAACAACTCGAACGCACCCACGGCCTGACCCACCGCCATGCCGCCGCCGTCACTGACGCGGCAACCCTTGGCGCGGGCCGCCTTCAGCAAGGCGGTGTCGAGCGGGAAATACACAACTTCCGACACCCACAGGTCCGCACGCAGCAGCGCTTCGTCGAGCGGCAAGCCAGGCAGCTTGTCCATGCCCGTCGGCGTGGCGTGAATCAGGCCGGTGGCGTCGGCCATCGCCAGGCCCAGGTCGCTCACGGCGACGGCGCGGGCGCCGTAGAGGGCGTTCACGTCGGCCACCAATTGGGCCAGGCGCGCCGGGTCGGGATCAGCGATGCGCAGCTCACCCACGCCCAGCCGCAGCGCGGCATGGGCGATCGCCGCACCTGCACCACCGGCACCCAGCAACACCACGCGCGACAGATCCGCACCAGGCAGTGCACGGGTGAACCCGCGCGCCCAGCCCGAGCCATCGGTGTTGTGGCCGATGAGGCGGCCGTCGCGGATCACGACCGTGTTCACGGCACCCATGGCCCGCGCCTCGTCCGACAACTCGTCCAGCAGCGGCAGCACCGCCTGCTTGCACGGGTAGGTGACGTTGCAGCCCGCGTAGCCCATCACGCGGGCGGCGTGCAGCAAGGTCGGCAGGTCTTGCGCGCCAGCGCCTTCGGTGCGGTCCAGGTCGATCAGCTGGTAATGCAGGCGCAGGCCGTGCTCGCGAGCCTCCTGCTCGTGCATGGCCGGTGAGAGCGACTTCTGGATGCCTGCGCCAATCAACCCGATCAGGACTTTGCGTCCTGCGGTGTGGGTGGCTGCGGACATGTCGGTCGACAAGGAAGGCGTGGCGTACATGGTGGTGTGGTTCTGTCGGTGGGCTGATGACGGCGGGAATTACTTGCCGCCGCGCACCTTGGCGATGGCGGCGTACACCTCCTTCACCGTGTCTGCGCCCACCTTCTCGGCGTACTTGTCGACCACCGGCTTGACCTTTGCGCGGATCTTGTCGAGCTCGGCCGCCGGCAACTCGGTCACCTGCATGCCCGACTTCTTCAGCTCGTCCAGGGCCACATTGGCCTGCACGCGCGAGACACCACGCTGGAAGGTGGTGGCTTCAGCCATCGCATCTGCCAGGATCTTCTTTTCGTCGGCGCTCAGCTGGTCGTGGAACTTCTTGCTCATCACCACCGCTTGCGGGTTGTAGATGTGGCGGGTCAGCGTGAGGTGCTTCTGCACTTCGTTGAACTTGGACGCGCGGATGGTGGTGACAGGGTTCTCCTGGCCATCGATCGCGTTCTGCTCCAGCGCGGGGTAAACCTCCGGGAAGGGCATCGGCACGGCATTGGCGCCGAGGGCGGCGAACATGTCGATGTAGATCGGCGACTGGATGACGCGGATCTTCAGGCCGGCGATGTCATCGGCCTTGTTGATGGCGCGCTTGTTGTTCGTCAGGTTGCGGAAGCCCAGCTCCCAGTAACCCAGGCCCACCAGGTTCTTCTCGGGCAGCTTGGCCAGCAGCTTCTGGCCAAAGGCACCGTCGGTCACCGCATCGGCTTCCTGCGGGCTGTTGAACAGGAAGGGGAAGTCGTAGATGCCGAATTCCTTGGCCTGTGCCGACAGGATGCCGGCGTTCAGCACCGTCATCTCCACCGTGCCGCCTTGCAGGGCCGACACCGTCTGCAGGTCACCGCCCAGCGTGCCGCCGGGGAACAGACGCACCTGGATCTTGCCGCCGCTCTTGGCTGACACCAGGTCAGCGAACTTCTGCGCGCCTTCGGCCTGCGGATGGCCCTTGTTGTTCTGGAAGGCGAACTTGATGGTGCGCTGCTGCACCTGCGCCTGGGCAGCACTGCACAGGGCCAGGGCCGACACGACGGCGAGCAGGGTACGGCGGGAAAAACGGGTCATGCTTGTCTCCAGTGGGAAGTTGTGGCCACGTCAACGTGGCGTCTGTTGAAACCGCAGGGAAAGGGTCAGCTGGCGAACCACTTCGCCGGGCCGGTGACCAGCCACGGGAAGAACACCATCAGGAACATCACGGCGAACTGCGCGGCCATGAACGGCAGCACGCCGCGCGTGACTTCGTCCATCTTCATCTTGCCCACGCCCGCCACCACGTTGAGCACCGTGCCCACCGGGGGCGTGATCAGCCCGATCGCGTTGTTGATGATGAACAGCACGCCGAAGTACACCGGGTCGATGCCCGCGGCCTTGATCACCGGCATCAGCACCGGCGTCATGATCAGGATGGTCGGCGTCATGTCCATCGCCGTGCCCACGGCCATCACCAGCACCATGATGGCGATCAGCAGCAGCGTCTGGTTGCCCATGAAGGGCTCCAGCAGCGTGATCATCTTGCTCGGGATGTCCGCCACCGTGATCAGCCAGGCGCTGACCATGGCGGCGGCCACCAGGAACATGATCACGGCCGTCGTCTTGGCTGCGCTCACGAACACCTCGCGCAACTGGTGCAAGCTCATCTCGCGGTACACCAGCGTGGCCACCAGCAGCGCGTACACCGCAGCCACCACAGCGGCCTCGGTCGGCGTGAACACGCCCATCTTCAGGCCCACCACCACGATCACCGGCAACACCAGCGCCCAGGTCGATTCCTTCAGCGCCGTCATGCGCTGGGCCACGCTGGCCTTCGGCGGCGGCGTGATGTTTTCCTTCTTCGCCACCCACCACCAGGCCAGCGCAATCGACAGGCCCATCAGCAGGCCTGGCACGATGCCGGCCAGGAACAGCTTGCTGATCGACACGTTGGCGGCCACGCCGAACACGACGAAGCCGATCGACGGCGGGATGACCGGCGCGATGATGCCGGCCGAGGCGATCAGGCCGCCCGCGCGGGCCTTGTCGTGGCCGGCCGCCACCATCATCGGCAGCAGCAGCGAGGCCAGCGCAGCCGTGTCAGCCACGGCCGAGCCCGAGAGTGCGGCCAGCAGGCACGCAGCCACGATGGCCACGAAGCCCAGCCCACCGCGCTTGTGGCCGACCAGCGTCAGCGCCAGGTTGACGATGCGGCGGCTCAGGCCGCCGACGTTCATGATCTCGCCAGCGAGCATGAAGAAGGGCACGGCCAGCAGCGGGAAGCTGTCGGCGCCGTTCACCACGTTCTGCGCCAGGATCTGGGCATCAAACAGGTCGAGGTGCCACATCAGCGCCACGCCTGAAAGCAGCAGCGAGTAGGCAATGGGCACACCCAGGGCCATCGCGGCCAGCAGGGAGCCCAGGAAAATGAATACGGTCATGCGGTTGTCTCCGGCAGGGGCGCGGGGAAGTTCAGTGCTTCTTGAAGGTCTGGCTCTGGTTCAGGTGCAGCTCGTCGATCTGCGCCAGGTCTTCCGACTCTTTCACCAGCAGCAACTCGTCGTCGCGGCGCTGGCCAGTCACCGTGCGCCACAGATCGAGAGCGATCATCAAACCCGAGGAAATCGCGAAGACGACGCCGGCCGCATAGAAGACCGAGACCGGTGCGCCGGTGACAGGCGCCGCCACATCGGCATTGATCTGGGCTTGCTGCCAGCTGCCACTGAAGAGCAGCCAGGTCACCCACAGCATCAACACCTGAGCCAGCACGAGGCACAGGCGTTGCCCGACGGGGCCGAGGCGCGACACCAGCATGTCCGAGCCCAGGTGGCCGTGCTCATGCACCGCGATGGCGCCGCCCAGGAAAGTCAGCCAGACGAAGAGCCAGCGGGCCACTTCTTCCGACACGGTGATGCCGGAATTGAAGGCGTAGCGCATCACCACGTTGCCGAATACCAGCAACACCATGGCGGCCAGCATGATCACCAGCAACCACTCCAGAACGCGGCAATAGCCGTCGAGGATTTTTGTCATAGATCGTCTCCTTGCAGGGCGGCCAGGGGTCGGTGAAGACCGCGTTGACCCGGACGGCGGACAGGCGTCTGCCGTGCACGGATCGAATAATGTACGAACTGGTTAGTTTTATCCTCGGTAAAAACCCTTGTGGCCGCTTGACGGGCTCGTCAGGTCACCGAAGGAAGCTCAAGCGCGGAGGAAACGCACCACCATGTCGACCACGCTGGCGCGGCGCGCCGCCACCGCCTCGGGCGTGTCGAGCGTGCGCTTGAAGATGGCGCCGAAGGTGTGCCGGTTCGCCACGTTAAAGAAGCTCAGGGCCGAGATCGACATGTGCAGGTCCACCGCGTCCACGTCCGGCCGGAACACCCCCGCCGCCACGCCGCGCTCATACACCTGCTGCACCGCGGTGATGATGGGCACGTTCAGCGCAATGATGGTGCTGGAGCGGCTGATGAACTCGCCCTTGTGCATGTTCTCGTTCATCACGAGGCGGATGAAATCAGGGTTCGCGAGTTGGTAGTCGAAGGTGAAGCCGACCAGCGTGCGCAGGGCTTCTTCAGGCGGCAGGTCTTCGAGATGCAGGGCCGCCTCGATGCGCCGGATGCGGCTGTAGGCATCCTCCAGCACCGCGATGTAGAGGCCTTCCTTGCTTTCGAAGTAGTAGTAGATCATCCGCTTGCTGGTGCGGGTCAGCGCGGCGATCTCGTCGATGCGCGCACCCGCCAGGCCCTTGGCCGCGAACTCCGACGTGGCCACGGCGAGGATGTCGGCCATGGTGCGTTCGGGATCGTTGGTGCGCCCGGGCTCAGCCTCGTTCTCAGGCACCGCCACTTTGGGCGGGCGACCTCGGCGCGCGGGCACCTTCACGGCGGCCGTGGCGATCTGGGCAGCCGCTTTGCCGGCCTTTTGTACTGGTTCGTTCATTGCGAGCGCAAGCATACGGCAGGAAGGCGGCGCATGAGCGTTGCGACGGTTGGCGCAGCGTTCAAACACTGTTGGCGTGCCTTGGCCACAGCCCGCAACACGCACAATGCCGGCCCATGGAAAGTTCAAACGTCGCCGCCACTTCAACGCGCCTGCCTGGCCTCGACACCCTGCGCGCGCTGGCCATCCTGCTGGTCTTCGCGTACCACTATCAAGGCTTCGTCAGCGGCGAGGCGACGTTCGGCCTGGCCAGCGAGCTCGGCTGGACCGGGGTGGATCTTTTCTTCGTGCTCAGCGGTTACCTGATCGGCCACCAGTTGCTGCGCACCGCTGCCAGCCCGTCGGGGCTGTCGCTGCCGCGCTTCTGGGCGCGCCGGCTGATGCGCACGGTGCCGGCCTTCTGGGTCGTGCTGGCGCTGTACCTGGTGTTTCCGGCCCTGATGGGCGGACGCGAGCCGCCACCCTGGTGGCGCTTCGTGACGTTCACACAGAACATCCAGCTGATCCCGGGCACCGCGTTTTCACATGCGTGGTCGCTGTGCATCGAAGAGCAGTTTTATCTGGTGCTGCCGCTGCTGGTCGCCATCGGCGTAAGGCAGCGTTTGCCGCGCTGGCTGGGCTGGGCGCTGATCGCGGCGGGCACGGTGGCGGCCATGGTGTGGCGCCACCACCTGTGGACGCGTTACGGCTCCATCGCGGGGGGACAAATCGCCGGCTATTACCCGAACGTCTATTACTCCACCTTGTGCCGGGCGGATGAGTTCCTGCCGGGCGTGGCGATTGCCATGTTCCGGCACCATCAACCGCTGCTGTGGCAACGCGCACTGGCCCACGGCCAGGCGTGGCTGTTGGCGGGCGTGGTGGCCGTGGGCGCCATGTTCGCTGCGCTGAACGCGGGCTACTACACCGACGAGGTGGGCTACGGCATGGCCATGACGACTGTGGGCTACTCGCTGATGGCCTGGGCCTGGGCTGTGTTGCTGATGGCAGCACTTTGCCCAGGCAGCGCCCTGCACCGCTGGCGGGTGCCGGGCGCTGCGCCCCTGGCGCTGTGGAGCTACTCGATCTACCTCACCCACAAGCCGCTGGCGCACATCGTCAACAACCTGCTGATGGCGCAAGGCGTGGACCGCACCAGCCTGATCACGGTGGCCGTGGCCAGCCTGGCCAGCCTGCTGGGGGGATGGCTGCTGCATGTGCTCGTCGAGCGGCAAGGCCTGATCCTGCGTGACCGCTGGTGGCCTGAGGCACGCACGGGCTTTGCCGCACAGGGCGTGGCACTGCCCGGTGATAAGCTGGGTTCCACTTCCTGAACATTGGCAAACCACCCCCATGGCCATCTACCAACTGGGCGAAGACGCCCCCGATGTCGCAGACAACGCCTATGTGGCCGCCGAGGCCACGCTGATCGGCAAGGTCACGCTGGAGTCGCAGTCCAGCGTGTGGGCGAATGTGGTGATCCGCGGTGACAACGAACGCATCACCGTGGGCAAGCAGAGCAACATCCAGGAAGGCTCGGTGCTGCACACCGACCACGGGTTCCCGATGCAGATCGGCCCGCGCGTGACGGTGGGGCACCAGGCCATGCTGCACGGTTGCACCATCGGCGAAGGCTCGCTGATCGGCATCCAGGCCGTGGTGCTGAACGGCGCGGTGATTGGCAAGCACTGCCTGGTGGGCGCCGGCGCCATCGTCACCGAGCGCAAGGTGTTCCCTGACCGCTCATTGATTCTGGGCGCGCCCGCCAAGGTGGTGCGAGAGCTGACCGACGAAGACGTGGCCCGGCTGGAAGCCAGCGCCAAGTCTTATGCGCAGCGCGCCGAGATGTTCCGCACCCAGCTGCGCCGCGTCGACTGAGGATTCAGCCGGCCGCGACCAGCCGTTGCGTCACTCCGCAGCGTCGAACTGCGTGGCGTTCTTGCCCTTGAACTGCGCGTAGAACGCCTTGATCTGCGCCATGTCGCGCTCGATGTCGCCACTCGGGTAGAACAGCGGCCCGAGGCCCACCCGCTTCTGCGCGTAGTCCATGTAGGCCATCTGGATCGGCACTTGCGCCGTCAAGGCGATGTAGTAGAAGCCGGTCTTCCAGGTTCGCACCTTGCTGCGCGTGCCTTCCGGCGGCACGATGAGCTGCACCGGGCCGTCGGCCTGCTGCAGCGCCTCGGCAGACGCCGCCACCAGGTTGTTCGAGCGCTCGCGGTTCACCGCGATGCCGCCCAACCAGCGCATGACCGGCCCGAACGGCGGCTTGAAGATCTGCGCCTTGCCCATCCAGTACGGATGCAGGCCAAACACGAAACCCGCCATCAGCGTGTACGGCAAGTCCCAGTTGCTGGTGTGCGGCGCCGCGATCAGCACGCAACGGCTGGCTTCGGGCCTCAAGGCGCCCTCGGTCTTCCAGCCGGTGATTTTCAGGAAAGCGATGGAACCCCAGCGAAGCAGTGTGTTCACCACCGGGGTGTCAAAAACGGTGTGATGCATGGGGGCGAAGCATACCCACACCACCTGACAACCGAGGCTTAACCAGTAGCCACCTGCCTAGACAAGTCGCTTAAGATGTCACGCATGACGACAACCGTGTACCAGCTGGTCATTGGGGATCACCTCGCTCGAAGCGTGCGTGGCAAGCCCTGCGCACCGCCGGTCGCGGGCATGGACCTTCGCTGATCTCTTTCGCTTTTCCATGTCTGCAATTTGCACAGGAGCCTTGTCATGGCCGATCTGTTTGACAACCCCATGGGTCTCATGGGGTTCGAGTTCGTCGAATTCGCTTCCCCCACCCCCGGCACGCTGGAACCCATCTTCGAGATGATGGGCTTCTCGCTGGTAGCGCGTCACCGTTCCAAGAACGTGCTGCTCTACCGCCAGGGCGAGATCAACTTCATCATCAACAACGAGCCCAAGAGCTTCGCCGGCTACTTCGCCGCCGAGCACGGCCCATCCGCCTGCGGCATGGCCTTCCGGGTGCGTGATTCGCACCAGGCCTATGCCCGCGCACTGGAGCTGGGTGCCCAACCCATCGACATTCCCACCGGCCCGATGGAGCTGCGCCTGCCGGCCATCAAAGGCATCGGCGGTGCGCCGCTCTACCTGATCGACCGGTTCGAGGAAGGCAGGTCGATCTATGACATCGACTTCGAATTCCTGCCCGGCATCGACCGCCACCCCGTCGGCCACGGCCTGCAACTCATCGACCACCTGACACACAACGTCTACCGCGGTCGCATGGCGTTCTGGGCGGCGTTCTACGAGCGGCTGTTCAACTTCCGCGAGATTCGCTACTTCGACATCCAGGGCGAATACACCGGCCTGACCAGCAAGGCGATGACCGCGCCTGACGGCAAGATCCGCATCCCGCTGAACGAGGAATCCAAGAAGGGCTCCGGCCAGATCGAGGAATTCCTGATGCAGTTCAACGGCGAAGGCATCCAGCACATCGCCATGTTGTGCGACGACCTGCCCGCCACCATCGACAAACTGGCGATGGCCGGCGTGCCGCTGATGACCGCGCCGAACGACGCCTACTACGAGATGCTCGACGAGCGCCTGCCCGGCCATGGCGAAACCGTGGCTGAGCTGCAGACCCGCGGCATCCTGCTCGACGGCAGCACCGCCAACGGGAAGCCGCGCCTGCTGCTGCAGATCTTCTCGGCCACGCTGCTCGGCCCGGTGTTCTTCGAGTTCATCCAGCGCAAGGGCGACGACGGTTTTGGCGAAGGCAATTTCAAGGCCCTGTTCGAATCGATCGAGCGTGACCAGGTGCGCCGTGGCGTGCTGCAAACCAGCTGAGGAGCCGGACCATGAAGATCGACCGCATCCACCATGTGGCGTACCGCTGCAAGGACGCCAAGGAAACCGTGCTCTGGTACCAGCGCACGTTGAAGATGGACTTCGTGCTGGCCATTGCCGAAGACCTGGTGCCGTCCACCAAGGCGCCTGACCCGTACATGCATGTGTTCCTCGATGCAGGCCAGGGCAATGTGCTGGCCTTCTTCGAGCTGCCGACCCAGCCGCCGATGGGCCGTGACCCGAACACGCCGGAATGGGTGCAGCACATCGCGTTCCGGGTTAAGGACCGCGCCGAGCTGCTGGCCTTCAAGGCGCACCTGGAAGCCGAAGGCATTGACGTGCTCGGTGTGACCGACCACGGCATCTTCCACTCCATCTATTTCTTCGACCCCAACGGCCACCGGCTGGAGCTCTCGTGCCCGGACCCCACCGAAGCCGAGCAGCTCAAGCAGCTCGATGCGGTGAAGTGGGCGATGCTGGAAGAGTGGAGCCAGACGAAGCGTGCACCCAAGCACGCCGCCTTCCTGCACAGCAAGGAATTTGCCGAAGAGGGCAAAGCCTGATGAGCGCCACTTACGCGATCGACCACACCCACGACCCGGCCGCCACCAGCTGGGTGGGCAGCGCCAACCAACCCGGCAGCGCCTTCCCGCTGCAGAACCTGCCGTTTGGCCGCTTCAGGCTGGCGGGCAGTGGTGGTGAATGTCACAACGGCGACTGGCG
The DNA here is from genome assembly GCA_002255925.1 of Burkholderiales bacterium PBB6. Lineage (GTDB taxonomy): Bacteria > Pseudomonadota > Gammaproteobacteria > Burkholderiales > Burkholderiaceae_C > Ideonella > Ideonella margarita. The sequence goes on from NKIH01000005.1 coordinate 399,538, forward strand.
CCTCGGCATCGCCATTGGCGACCAGGTGCTGTGCCTGCGCACCGCCGGCCTGGTGGACCACGCAGACATGCACCGCCTGATGGCGCAAGCCCCGGCGGCACGGCAAGCGCTGCGCCATGCGCTGTTCGACGGCCTGAAAACCGGCTCGGCCAGCCAGGCCGCATGGTCCGCTGCGCTGATGCCGCAAGCCGATGTGGACATGGGCCTGCCCTGCCCGGTGGGCGACTACACCGACTTCTACACCAGCATCCACCACGCCACCACCGTAGGCCGACAGTTCCGCCCTGAGCAGCCACTGCTGCCGAACTACGTCTGGGTGCCCATCGGCTACCACGGGCGGGCGTCGTCGGTCATTCCGAGTGGCGTGCCGGTACGCCGACCCAAGGGCCAGACGCGTCCGGCCGCCGGCAGCGAGCAACCCAACTTCGGGCCGAGCCGCCGCCTGGACCACGAGCTGGAACTGGCGCTGTTCATCGGCCAGGGCAATGCGCTCGGCGAGCCCATCGGCATCGACCAGGCCGAAGCCCATCTGTTCGGCGTGGCGCTGTTCAATGACTGGAGCGCCCGCGACATCCAGGGTTGGGAATACCAGCCGCTGGGCCCCTTCCTGGCCAAGAACTTCGCCAGCAGCGTGGCCCCGTGGATGGTGACGATGGAAGCGCTGGCCCCGTTCCGCCAGCCCTTCGTGAGGGACGCCGCACTGCCCGCGCCACTGCCCTACCTGAGCAGCCCGGACACGCTGGCCCACGGCGTCATCAACATCGAGCTGGAAGTGTGGCTGCAGACAGCGCAGATGCGTGAAGCCGGCCACCCCGGTGACCGCATCAGCCAGTCCAACTACGCCGACGCCTTCTGGACGGCCGCGCAGCTGGTGACGCACCACACCGTGAACGGCTGCAACCTGCAACCCGGCGATTTGCTGGGCACGGGCACCTTGTCCGGGCCGAAGCCCGAGCAGGCGGCGTCGATGCTGGAATTAAGCAACGGCGGACAGGCGCCGATCACCTTGAGCACCGGCGAGCAGCGCAGCTTTCTGGAAGACGGCGACAGCGTCATCCTGAGGGGCTGGTGCAGCCGGCCGGGTGCCGCGCGCATCGGCCTGGGTGAATGCCGGGCCACGGTGCTGCCAGCGCGAGCCTGAGCTCGGCCCCGCCTCGCCGCCACTGCCAGCTCAGGGCAGCTGCGGCGCGGCGGGCACTTGATGGACGCAAGCCGGCCGCTTGACGGCGTACATCGCCTGATCGGCCGCGCGCAGCAACTCCACCGGAGTGAACTGCGTGCCCAGGAAGGGTTGGATGCCTACGCTGGCCGAACCCTGCAGCAGCAGCTCGCCGATCTGGTGAGGTTGCGCCAGGGCCAGCAAGACCTTGTCACGCACCATCTGCGCGCCCCGCAGCGCCTGGGTTTCATCGGCACCCAGGCGCTCGCACAGCACCACGAATTCGTCGCCCCCGAGCCGCGCCACCGTGTCGGCTTCACGCACCGCCGCCTGCAGCCGGCGGCTGACGGAAATCAGCATCTGGTCGCCGACCTCGTGGCCATGGGTGTCATTCACGGGCTTGAAGCGGTCGAGGTCGATGAACAGCAAGGCGCCCCACTCCGCTTGCCGCTGTCCGTTCTGCTGGGCCCGCTCGAGCCGGTCCATCAGCAGGCGACGGTTGGGCAGGCGGGTCAAGGCGTCGGTGAAGGCGAGCGTGCGGATCTGCTCCTCGAGCATCTTCTGGCGGGTGATGTCCCGCGCGATCTTCGAGGCTGCCACCAGTTGCCCCTGCCCATCACGCACCGGCGAAATCGAGACCGAAATGGCCACCGTGCTGCCGTCCTTGCGCAGACGGCGGGTATCGAAAGCCTCCACACGCTCGCCGCGCTGCAAGCGCTGCAGGATGTGCGCTTCTTCATCCAGCAAGTCCGGCGGGAACAGGCGGAGCAAGGGCTGCCCGATCATCTCTTCAGCGGTCCAGCCGAAAATGGCCTCGGCGCCCGTGTTCCAGCTGAGCACACGCCCGTCCAGGCTCTTGCTGATGATCGCGTCGTGCGACGACTCCACGATGGCCTCATAGCGCCGCTGCACCGCATCAAGTTGCCGCTTCGAGGAGCGGTACAGCTGCAGCGCCGCGTACGCTGCAACGAGCAGGGTGGTCGCCGCCACCAGCAACAGGCTGGTATCGAGCAAGTTCCAGCCGCTTGGAAAATCGCTCTCCGGCAGGCCCACCAGCACCAGCAAGGGCAAGCCTGCCACCTTGCGATAGGCATTGATGCGAGGAACACCATCGACCACCGTGGTGGCCACGAATTCACCCGAGTCGGGTGAGGCCGCCAGCGCCGCACGCAACTGCGGCGAAACTTCCTTGCTGCCGACCACGCCACGGCCATTCGCAGGCCAAGGGTGCCGGTAGATCATCGACAGATCCGCAGCCCGCAGCGTGGCTGCACCGCGTTCGCCAAGGTTCAGGGTGGTGAAGACAGCCGCGAAGGCATCCGTGGACAGATCGGCACTGACCATGCCCAGAAACTCGCCCGACTCATTGCGCAAGCCCCGACTCAGGCGCAGCACCCACCGCACCTCACCATCCACGGTTTCCTGTACCGGACCGCGCACGATGAGCCCGGATTTGGGCAAGGCCCGGGCTTGCTGGAAGTCATCGCGAGCCGCGATGTTGTCGCCCTGCTCGTCTCCGATGAGCACTTCGCCGCTCACATCCGCCACGCACAGCGACAGCAAGGCCGGCATCAAGGCCCGGTAGCCCTCCAGCCCGGGCAAGGCGGCCAATTCAGAGTGCTCTCGGAATGCCCGTGCGACCTGGCCGGAGGACGTCGTTCGGGCGTCTGCGCGGGGCGGCAGGTGGTAGTGCAAGGCCACGGTGCGCAGCAACACGTCCGCCTGGCTGATCACGTCGACGACGTGGGCTTCCAGCAGGCGCACGATGGTCTGGGTGGCCAGGGTGGCGCGCTCACGCTGGCGGCCCCGCTCTTGCCAGATGGCGACTGCGGCCAGGGATATCAGCAGCGTCGCCAGCAGTGCGACGCCCACCGCATAGGGCAGCCAATCTCTCAAACGTTTGGAAAACGGAGAAGGCCAACGCATCCAGATCCCTCGCATTGGCGCGCACTGGTGGCGCGCTCAAGCTGTTGACTATCTCAGAAATACCGAGGCAGCAACAGTCAGGCGGCGGCGTTCCAGTTGCAGACAATCAGCAACACCTGGCCAGACAAGCCGGGCTGTCCCAGCGTGCCGAAGGGCACGCGCAGGGCCAGTCGTCCGTCGTTCTGCAACTCGGGCACCAAGGGCGTTTCAGCGTCCTCGCCGGCGGCCATCTGCCAGCGGTAACTGCAGTGCCAGGGCTGGCCGGGTGCCGAGGGCGGCACCACCCGCACGGTCAGGGCATCGCGGAACAGGAAGGCGCCCTCGAAATGCTGATCCGGCCAGAAGACCTTGGCCACCTTGTAGTCGGGCACCCGCACCCGCAGGTCGAACGAGCAGGAGAGCGCCTCGTCGTCGTGGCTGACCTTGGCGTACTTCGCCAGAAACACGGTCGAGAGGTACACATGGCGCGGGCCGGCCTCGCCGCTGGCCAGCTGCTGGTGGGTGCGGCAGGCGGGTGAGTCTTCCTCGGCCACCCGCCGGGTCAGGCTCCAGCGCTTGCCGCGCGGCGCCGCCAGCAACTCGAACTGGTAGAGCGCCTCGACATCGTCTTGCCCCGCCAGCGCGGGTGGCAAGGTCACGGTGTCCACATCCAGCCAGACATCCATGCGCACATCACCAAACAGGAAGCGCGCCAGGTTTTGATAGGCCTCTTCGCTGTTCACGATGCCGAAGGGGCCGGAATGAGCGCGGTACACATAGGCGGTGGCCGCGGTGTTGGTGACGGACGCGTCGGCATCCAGCCCCCACACCGACGCGTTTTCGACCTTCACCAGGCCGTCGCTGCCGTGACCGACGAACGCCCGTGACAGGCCCCGCGCGGCGTCGTAGTCACTGCGGTTGGTGCCCACCATGCAGAAAATGCGACTGCTCTTCAGCACCGCCTCGGGCATGAAGTCCACGCGCTTGTAGCGCTGCCAGGCGTCCTGCAGGTTCAGGTAGCTGGCCATGCGCTCGCGGCTGAAGTTGCTCAGGTCATTGGCCGACAACCACGACGGCACGTTCACGCCCGCCACCTCGATGCCGTTGTGCGGCGTGGCGTAGGTGAAAAACTTGTCCACGGCCGCGCGGGCGGCGTCGTCACCCAGTGCAGGGTTCTGCAAGAAGCCGCGCGCCACCAAGCCGCCCATCGAGTGCGCGACGAGATAGCACCTGAAATCAGCCGGCGCCAGGCCCTCTTCCGCCACCACCAGGTCACGCACCCGCAGGATCAAGTCACTCAAGCCGCGGGCATAGGCCTCGATGGACGAGGCCTCACCATCGCCGAACAAGGTCGAGCCGGCGTCGTAATAGCGGTAGATGACCACCGACCGCGCGGGAATGCCTTGCCGCCCGTGGCGCGGGCGCCAGTCGGGGTCGGTGATGTCGACGCCGCTTTCGTACACATCGTCGTAGCCGAAATCAGACGCCAGCCGCAACAAGGGCGACTCGAACACGAACTTCCGGGGCCGGGCGTTGCGGTCCACTTCGGCGCGGTAAACGGTCGAGCCGTCGTTGAAGCCGCAGAACGGATCGGCTGCGGTCTGGTTGCGCTCGTCCACGGTCATGGCGTAGCCGCGCACGTAAATGATCGGGTAGTAGGGGCTGAAAACCACTGAAGTCTCCTCTGACGAGGCACGTTATCACTGGCCGCCCCAATTTGTGACCGGCAGCCGGCGCCGGGCCAGCCCCAGCCGCCTGATCCCCCACGTATGTAGAACGTTGACCAACTTTCGACGATGAATCAAGCCCGTTGCTGGCTTTTGCTGCACTGCAGCTTTGGGAAAACACCCAATCTTAAAAACGAACGTTCGTTCTTTAATGGCGCACCACGCGTCGGCAGGTTGCCCGCCCCCCTCCCGAAGCTGCCAGCGGCAGCGTGGATCCAACAACCATTCTCTGGAGACAAGACCCATGCGAACCTGGATCGCCAACACCGTCGTGGCCGCCTGCTGCCTGCTGGGCAGCGCCGCCGCCACCACCGCCCACGCGGCCGACACCTACACCCAGACCCGCTACCCCGTGGTGCTGGTTCACGGCCTGTTCGGCTTTGATGCCATCGGCCCCATCGACTACTGGTACGGCATTGCCCCGGCGCTGCGGGCGGGCGGCGCCACCGTGTTCGTGTCGCAGCAATCTGCGGCCAATTCCAGCGAAGTACGCGGCGAACAGCTGCTGGCTGAGTTGCGTCGCCTGAAGGCCACCTACGGCTACACCAAGTTCAACCTCGTGGGCCACAGCCACGGCGGCCACACCATCCGCTACGTCGCCTCGGTGGCGCCAGAGCTGGTGGCATCGGCTACCTCGATGGGCTCGCCGCACAGCGGCAGCGCGGTGGCTGACGACATCGTGGCCGGGCTGGACGGCACTGGCAGCACGCCGGTGGCAGCCGCCATCATCAACGCCTTCGGCACGATCATCAGCGTGCTGTCGGGCAACCCGGGCCTGCCGCAGAACTCGGAGGCCGCCGCCCGCTCACTGACCACCGCCGGCAGCGCCGCCTTCACCAACCGCTTCCCGGCGGGCAAGCCCACTACCACCTGCGGCCAGGGTGCGGCCAGCGTGAACAACGTGCGCTACTACTCGGCCGGCGGCACCAGCGTGCTGACCAACGTCCTGGACCCGATCGACGCCGCCCTGGTGCTGACCTCGGCCAGCTTCAAGGGGGCCGCCAACGACGGTCTGGTGGGGCGCTGCGCCTCGCACTGGGGCACGGTGCTGCGTGACGACTACGGCTGGAACCACCTCGACGAGGTCAACCAGTCGTTCGGCTTGCGCGGCCTGTTCACCTCTGACCCTGTTGCGTTCTATCGCACCCATGCCAACCGCCTGAAGACGGCAGGTCTGTGAACATGCGGGCAGGTGTGACTTCGAAAGGGACCATGGCCACACGTGCGGCCTGGTGTCTGGGCGCCGTGTCCTTGATCGCCATGCTGGCGCATCTGGCGCTGCGCGAGCCCGGCGGGAACAGCTCGCCACAGAGCATCGCTGCGACCGAACCTGAAGTCACCCTGCCCGTCCTCGCTGGCGCCAACGCGGCGCCGCACCCCCTGGACGAGCCCACCGGCGACGCTGCCCGCGTCTCGGCAGAGCAAGCCGCCGCGCTGACACAGCGGCTGTTCACCGAAGGCTCGCTGCGCCATGCCCGCCCCGACGGCAGCTGGGGCATGGGGCCGGCGGGTGAGTTGTTGCCCAGCCTGGCCTTGCGCCGCCGGTTCGACCAATGGCTGACCACGATTGGCGAGGTCAACATCGCCCAGATCAGCGCCATGCTGAAGCTGCAAGCCACCCAGGACCTGGGCACCGCTGGCGCCGAGCAGGTGATGGCCGTGTGGCAACGCTACCTGCAACTGCAACGCCACCGCTGGAAAACCAGCCTGGACGGCCGAGACATGACCGGCTGGGACGCGGCGCTGGCCGAGCGCCAGCAAGTGCGCCGCGACGTGCTGGGCATCGCCTGGGCCGAAGCGTTTTATGCAGAAGAAGAAGCCGCTCTGCGGCAACACATGGCCGGCCAGCAGGCCCGCGCCGGCCTGCCCGGTCAGGTGGCTGACATCAACCAGCCAGCACTGAGCTCGCTGCCCGCGCTGTCACAAGCGCCTGCGCCGGGCGCCGACGCACGCCTGCTGCACCAGCAACGCACGGCCGCCTTCGGGGCCGAGGCGGCACAACGCCTGCAAGAAGAAGACGAGGCCCAGGCCACCTGGGCGCGCAAACTGGCCCAGGCCCGCACCGAGGTGGCCCGGCTGGACGCTTCGCCGGAGTTGTCGCCGCTGCAGAAACAGCAGGCGATCGACGCCTGGCTGGACAGCCAGTTCCAGGGCGGCGAGCGCCTGCGCGCACGCGCCCTGCTGGGCCGCTGAACTGATCAGCGCGCCTTATTCGCCCAGATAAGCCGCCCGCACCTTCGGGTCATTGAGCAACACCTTGGCGTCACCGTTCATCGTGACCTCGCCCGACTCCATCACGTAGCCGCGGTTGGCCAGCGCCAGTGCGCGGCTGGCGTTCTGCTCCACCAGCAGCACCGTCACGCCCTGGCCGTGGATGGTC
>NKIH01000012.1 GCA_002255925.1 Burkholderiales bacterium PBB6
AAAAGCAAACACCCCAGCTCTGTGTAAGAGCTGGGGTGTTGAGGGGAGAGCCTGGCGATGACCTACTTTCACACGGGAATCCGCACTATCATCGGCGCGGAGTCGTTTCACGGTCCTGTTCGGGATGGGAAGGGGTGGTACCGACTCGCTATGGTCACCAGGCTATGACTTGTTGTCACGTTGACGAGGTCAACGGGACCAATATGGGAATGTAGATTTGGGGTTGTGAGTTGTGTGTATCAGGCACAAGGCGGACCCAGCCGGAAACATACCGGTTATAGGATCAAGCCGCACGGGCAATTAGTACTGGTTAGCTGAACGCATTACTGCGCTTCCACACCCAGCCTATCAACGTCCTGGTCTCGAACGACCCTTCAGGGAGATCAAGTCTCCAGGGAATCCTCATCTTCAGGCAAGTTTCCCGCTTAGATGCTTTCAGCGGTTATCTCTTCCGTACATAGCTACCCTGCGATGCCTCTGGCGAGACAACAGGTACACCAGCGGTACGTCCACTCCGGTCCTCTCGTACTAGGAGCAGCCCCCGTCAAGATTCCAACGCCCACGGCAGATAGGGACCAAACTGTCTCACGACGTTTTAAACCCAGCTCACGTACCTCTTTAAATGGCGAACAGCCATACCCTTGGGACCGGCTACAGCCCCAGGATGAGATGAGCCGACATCGAGGTGCCAAACACCGCCGTCGATATGAACTCTTGGGCGGTATCAGCCTGTTATCCCCAGAGTACCTTTTATCCGTTGAGCGATGGCCCTTCCATACAGAACCACCGGATCACTATGTCCTGCTTTCGCACCTGCTCGACTTGTCGGTCTCGCAGTTAAGCACGCTTTTGCCATTGCACTTTAGGTACGATGTCCGACCGTACCAAGCGTACCTTCGAACTCCTCCGTTACACTTTGGGAGGAGACCGCCCCAGTCAAACTGCCTACCATGCACTGTCCCCGACCCGGATTCACGGGCCAAGGTTAGAACCTCAAACAAACCAGGGTGGTATTTCAAGGACGGCTCCACCGAAACTAGCGTCCCGGTTTCAAAGCCTCCCACCTATCCTACACAGATCGGTTCAAAGTCCAATGCAAAGCTACAGTAAAGGTTCATGGGGTCTTTCCGTCTAGCCGCGGGGAGATTGCATCATCACAAACACTTCAACTTCGCTGAGTCTCGGGAGGAGACAGTGTGGCCATCGTTACGCCATTCGTGCAGGTCGGAACTTACCCGACAAGGAATTTCGCTACCTTAGGACCGTTATAGTTACGGCCGCCGTTTACCGGGACTTCAATCAAGAGCTTGCACCCCATCATTTAATCTTCCGGCACCGGGCAGGCGTCACACCCTATACGTCCACTTTCGTGTTTGCAGAGTGCTGTGTTTTTATTAAACAGTCGCAGCCACCATTTTATTGCAACCCCTTCGTCCTTCTGGCGCGAGCCAGTCAAACTACAAGGGCGTACCTTATCCCGAAGTTACGGTACCAATTTGCCGAGTTCCTTCTCCCGAGTTCTCTCAAGCGCCTTAGAATACTCATCTCGCCCACCTGTGTCGGTTTGCGGTACGGTCTCGTATGACTGAAGCTTAGAGGCTTTTCTTGGAACCACTTCCAATTGCTTCGCGACCTAAAGTCGCTCGCCCCACACCCTTGAATCACGCACCCGGATTTGCCTAAGTGCCATCTCCAATGCAGGGACCGGGACATCCAACACCCGGACAACCTTCCGCGATCCGTCCCCCCATCGCATCATACGACGGTGCAGGAATATTAACCTGCTTCCCATCAGCTACGCATCTCTGCCTCGCCTTAGGGGCCGACTCACCCTACGCCGATGAACGTTGCGTAGGAAACCTTGGGCTTACGGCGAGGGGGCCTTTCACCCCCTTTATCGCTACTCATGTCAGCATTCGCACTTCTGATACCTCCAGCATCCTTTACAAGACACCTTCACAGGCTTACAGAACGCTCTCCTACCATGCACTTACGTGCATCCGCAGCTTCGGTATATTGCTTAGCCCCGTTACATCTTCCGCGCAGGACGACTCGATCAGTGAGCTATTACGCTTTCTTTAAAGGGTGGCTGCTTCTAAGCCAACCTCCTGACTGTTTTAGCCTTCCCACTTCGTTTCCCACTTAGCAATATTTAGGGACCTTAGCTGGCGGTCTGGGTTGTTTCCCTCTTGACACCGGACGTTAGCACCCGATGTCTGTCTCCCGTGATTGCACTCTTCGGTATTCGGAGTTTGCTATGGCGGGGTAATCAGCAATAGACCCCCCAACCATGACAGTGCTCTACCCCCGAAGGTGAGACACGAGGCACTACCTAAATAGTTTTCGGAGAGAACCAGCTATTTCCAAGTTTGTTTAGCCTTTCACCCCTATCCACAGCTCATCCCCTAACTTTTCAACGTTAGTGGGTTCGGTCCTCCAGTACGTGTTACCGCACCTTCAACCTGGCCATGGATAGATCACTTGGTTTCGGGTCTACACCCAGCGACTGAACGCCCTATTCGGACTCGCTTTCGCTACGCCTTCCCTAATCGGTTAAGCTTGCCACTGAATGTAAGTCGCTGACCCATTATACAAAAGGTACGCCGTCACCCGTTTCCAGGCTCCGACTGTTTGTATGCATGCGGTTTCAGGATCTATTTCACTCCCCTCCCGGGGTTCTTTTCGCCTTTCCCTCACGGTACTGGTTCACTATCGGTCGATTACGAGTATTTAGCCTTGGAGGATGGTCCCCCCATCTTCAGACAGGATTTCACGTGTCCCGCCCTACTTGTCGTACACCTAGTTCCACAATACTGTTTTCGCATACGGGGCTATCACCCACTATGGCCGGACTTTCCATTCCGCTTTGCTAACAATACTGCTAAAGAGTACAAGGCTGATCCCATTTCGCTCGCCACTACTTTGGGAATCTCGGTTGATTTCTGTTCCTGCAGCTACTTAGATGTTTCAGTTCACTGCGTTCGCTTCCCTTGCCTATGTATTCAGCAAGGGATGACCCATTCGGGCCGGGTTTCCCCATTCGGATATCTGCGGATCAAAGCTCGTTTGCCAGCTCCCCGCAGCTTTTCGCAGGCTACTACGTCCTTCATCGCCTGTAATCGCCAAGGCATCCACCACATGCACTTATTCGCTTGACCCTATAACGAGTATGTCTCGCTATAGGCTGAGTTCTCGCGTTGTGCCGTATTCCAAGACAATCTCATCGATTGCTCTGGTAATACTGGTTGATACAATCACAACCCAGTGTCGCGTTTGAGTGTGCGTCTCATCAACGCACCGCGACACCTTTACTACATTCCATATTGTTAAAGAACAGCCGAACTTTTACGCTCGTCTTGGCTAGGCCAAACGCAAACACCATCGACACAGCGTCGATGCTTGCGTTTGGTAACCAAAAGGTAATGGTGGAGGATGACGGGATCGAACCGACGACCCCCTGCTTGCAAAGCAGGTGCTCTCCCAGCTGAGCTAATCCCCCAGTCACGGCAGAGAACAACTTCCACCGTCCGTAACTTGGTGGGTCTGGTAGGACTTGAACCTACGACCCCCGCCTTATCAAGACGGTGCTCTAACCACCTGAGCTACAGACCCTTGGCTGTAACATCAAACAAACCGATAAGTGTGGACGCCTAACGTCGGATGCACGCTCTTAAAGGAGGTGATCCAGCCGCACCTTCCGATACGGCTACCTTGTTACGACTTCACCCCAGTCATGAACCCTACCGTGGTAATCGCCCTCCTTGCGGTTAGGCTAACTACTTCTGGTAAAGCCCACTCCCATGGTGTGACGGGCGGTGTGTACAAGACCCGGGAACGTATTCACCGCGGCATGCTGATCCGCGATTACTAGCGATTCCAGCTTCACGTAGTCGAGTTGCAGACTACGATCCGGACTACGATGCATTTTCTGGGATTAGCTCCACCTCGCGGCTTGGCAACCCTCTGTATGCACCATTGTATGACGTGTGAAGCCCTACCCATAAGGGCCATGAGGACTTGACGTCATCCCCACCTTCCTCCGGTTTGTCACCGGCAGTCTCTCTAGAGTGCCCTTTCGTAGCAACTAGAGACAAGGGTTGCGCTCGTTGCGGGACTTAACCCAACATCTCACGACACGAGCTGACGACAGCCATGCAGCACCTGTGTCCACTTTCTCTTTCGAGCACCTAATGCATCTCTGCTTCGTTAGTGGCATGTCAAGGGTAGGTAAGGTTTTTCGCGTTGCATCGAATTAATCCACATCATCCACCGCTTGTGCGGGTCCCCGTCAATTCCTTTGAGTTTTAATCTTGCGACCGTACTCCCCAGGCGGTCAACTTCACGCGTTAGCTACGTTACTAAGGAAATGAATCCCCAACAACTAGTTGACATCGTTTAGGGCGTGGACTACCAGGGTATCTAATCCTGTTTGCTCCCCACGCTTTCGTGCATGAGCGTCAGTGTTATCCCAGGGGGCTGCCTTCGCCATCGGTATTCCTCCACATCTCTACGCATTTCACTGCTACACGTGGAATTCTACCCCCCTCTGACACACTCTAGCCGTGCAGTCACCAATGCAATTCCCAAGTTAAGCTCGGGGATTTCACATCGGTCTTGCACAACCGCCTGCGCACGCTTTACGCCCAGTAATTCCGATTAACGCTTGGACCCTACGTATTACCGCGGCTGCTGGCACGTAGTTAGCCGGTCCTTATTCTTCCGGTACCGTCATCGACCCCAGGTATTAACCAGAGCCATTTCTTTCCGGACAAAAGTGCTTTACAACCCGAAGGCCTTCTTCACACACGCGGCATTGCTGGATCAGGCTTTCGCCCATTGTCCAAAATTCCCCACTGCTGCCTCCCGTAGGAGTCTGGGCCGTGTCTCAGTCCCAGTGTGGCTGATCGTCCTCTCAGACCAGCTACTGATCGTCGCCTTGGTGGGCCTTTACCCCACCAACTAGCTAATCAGACATCGGCCGCTCCTATAGCATGAGGCCTTGCGGTCCCCCACTTTCACCCTCAGGTCGTATGCGGTATTAGCTAATCTTTCGACTAGTTATCCCCCACTACAGGGCACGTTCCGATGTATTACTCACCCGTTCGCCACTCGCCATCAATCTAGCAAGCTAGATCATGCTGCCGTTCGACTTGCATGTGTAAGGCATGCCGCCAGCGTTCAATCTGAGCCAGGATCAAACTCTTCAGTTCAATCTGCTGTTTTCGCTCTTTACGAGCGGTCGCTCACTCTCAGAATCTGACTTGAACTTTCGTTCAAACCTTACTTCTGTGCGAGCACTTCATTACTTGTTAGCTAGCGGATCGAAATCCGCCGCACCCAGTATTAAGCGCCCACACTTATCGGCTGTTTGCTTGTTAAAGAACTTCGCGATCAACTTTGTTCACCGCGTCGCTGCGTTGTCTGCAGCAGAGAAACGAGATTATGCAGAGCTTTTTCGTCGCTGTCAACAACTCGTCGAAGATTTTTTATCCACCAACGCGCCGCCAACCACCACCGAATCTCCAGCCAACCGTCAACCACCCAATCGACCGCAAACCCGCTCTACACCTGCTTCTCCACCACTTAACACCACCACCGCCACTTGCGTTTCGGCGCTGTGTTTTGCAGCGAGGGGCGAA
>NKIH01000006.1 GCA_002255925.1 Burkholderiales bacterium PBB6
GAATGCACAAGGATTCCGCGACGTCCTTGACCTGCACCCCGGGCGCGTGGCTCAACGCCACGGCATTCAGTTTGAACTCCACTCCGTACCGATTCACCTTCTGCGGACCTGGCATTCCCATGGTTTCTCTTTCGGTTAGGTCGGAGTGTCCACAAAACTAAAACAAGCTCCCGCCCCTCTCGATGGAAGGGTTAGGCGTCGCGGCTCCGCTCAGGGACACCTGTCGGTTCTGAATAACTAGCTACTGTGGCTGAGACCCGTTCTTTGCGTGGGTGTTGAGCATGACGCTATGAATCACTTTCGGTCTGCTTCGGCTCTCCACGAACGAGCGAGACGATGACGATAACGAAGATAGAGATTGCACCCAACGGAATGGCGATGACGAATAGCCACATCATGCTTACCAACCCGGAGACAAAGCCTGTCACAGCCGGTACGGAGCACTTCGAGATGTAGTCTGTTCCTGTGCAAGAGAAGACCCAGGCGAGAAGCATTCCGATCAGCGAAAGAACTACAGGCGTTGCAACTAGGCCGAGGACTATGAGAATGGGTTTCTTCATGCGACGCCTAACGTTGAAATTCAGCGGGCGCCGAAGGCGTCCGCTGCAATGGCAAGTTAGCCATCACAGCGCTCAACTCGAACCACCTTGGGCGTCTGCGCGTCCATGAACATGTAGCAACGCCCGAATAGGGCCTTCTTGCCGAAGTCATCGAACCGATTGGGGCCGAGCGGCGTCATGAGCACCTCAGACGTTGCAATGGCTCGCTGATGGTTGGCATCGATCTCCGCCCAATTCCGCTCAACCACATCTGCAAAGAGAACGGTGGTGACGTCATATTTGTACTGAACAAGGATGTTGCCGTCCTTCATGTTCATCGGATTGAAGTCCGGATGCGCATGAAACACGTCATGAATTGCTTTGAGGGCATGCGTTTCTGCATCGATATCGCTTAGCCCCGCAGGAAGAACCGCCACAGTCCCATGCGAAAACATGGCGAAGTCGCGTGTTCCGTTGGTGTAAAAGCGAATGCGCTCGGCGATCCGATCAAGCGGCTGGGGAATGTCCGGTTGCCAGTCCGGGACGGGCGGAAACCGCGCCGGCGGTTGCGGCGGCGGAGATTTCTTCTTGAAGAGGCCGAACAATTCTTCCCCCTGATGGCTAACGTGTTCTATACAGACAGCATACGCCGCCTAACAAGGCTGCCTGCTCCCTAAAACGGCAAATGTGAGTGCAACTAAGTGCCGGTCGCATAAACAATTTCCCTGCCGCAGCTGCGTGTTTATCCAGCATTAAATCGCTGACAAAAGCAGCACGATGTTACAAGTTCTCGTGCCTCCGCATGCAGGTCGCCGCATTACTTTTTTCAAGCGCACGCCCGTCGGTGCGTCTCGCAACGTCTAACAGTCCAAGCAAACCAAGTCTCGGGCGCTAAACCCTTCCAACCCGTGCCGCCCGAACTGCCCACGGCAACCCAACATTCCACCCATCCAACAACCAACCTCCCCCACCCGTCTGTCTAAACCCCAACCCCACGCACCCCGAACTAACCCGCCAAGCCATCGCATTTCCGGCCACTGCCCCCAGGCCGCTTTGCCTACGATCACCAGACCCTGACCGCGTCTGTCTGATCCATGAGCTCGTCTGCACTCACCGCTGCGCCCCGCCCCGCCAAGGGCGCTGGCATTGCCACGCTGCCCGTGCGCGAGCCCGCGAACGAGCCCGCCACCAACGCCCTGCCGCTGGCTGAGCTGCTGGAAGCCACCCAGCGCCTGCAAGACGCCGGGCAGGCTGACGCCGCGGTGCAGCTTTACCGCAACTGGCTGGACGGCAACACCTCGCCGCTGCGGCATGTGGCCTGGTTCAACCTGGGCACGCTGCTGGGCAGCCGCCAGGCTGACGCCGAGGCAGAAAAGGCCTACCAGGCCGCCTTGATGCTGTTCCCCGCCTTTCCGCAGGCCCGGCTGAACCTGGGCCATGCGCTGGAGCGCCGTGGCGACGGTGACGGCGCCCTGGCCCAATGGCTGGCCGTGGTGGAAGACACGCCCGACACGCCAGACAACCAAGCGCTGCGCCTGCACGCCATGAACAACCTGGCGCGGCTGAACGAGCAGCTGCGCCGCCTGGACACCGCCGAAGCCTGGATGCGCCGCAGCCTCACGGCCAAGGCCACGCAGTTCGACGTGCTGCAGCACTACGTGCACATACGCCAGAAGCAATGCAAATGGCCGGTTTACCAGCCGGTGGGCCAGGTCACGGCCAACCAGCTGGTGGTGGGCACCTCGCCGCTCGCCATGCTGAGCATGACCGACGACCCCGCGCTGCAGCTGATGGCCGCCCAGCGCTTCGTGCATGAACGCGTGGTGAAGCCGCCAGAGGTGCCGCTGCACGCCAGCGGCCCGGCACGCAGCGGCCGCATCCGCATCGGCTACCTGAGTGGTGATCTGTGCATGCATGCGGTCGGCCTGCTCACGGCCGAGCTGTATGAGCTGCACGACCGCGAACGCTTCGAGGTGTATGCGTTCTGCTGGAGCAAGGACGACGGCTCGCCGCTGCGCCAGCGGCTGGTGCAGGCGATGGACCACCACATCCGCATTGGCGGGCTGGACGACACCACCGCCGCCCGCCTGATCGCCGGCCTGGGCATTGACGTGCTGGTGGACCTGCAAGGCCTGACCAACGGCGCGCGCCCGAACATCCTGGCGCTGCGCCCGGCCCCGGTGCAGGTGAGCTACCTTGGCTTTCCGGGCACCTGCGCCCTGCCGGGTGTGGACTGGATCGTGGCAGACCGCCAGGTGATGCCCGAGGCGCTCACGCCCTACTGCACCGAGCAACCGCTGTACGTGCCCACCTGCTACCAGGTGAGCGACCGCCAGCGCGACATCGCGCCCCGCCCTACCCGCGCCCAATACGGCCTGCCGGAAGACGCCTTCGTCTACTGCTCGTTCAACAACACCTTCAAGTTCAACGAAGGCCAGTTCCGCGGCTGGATGCGCATCTTGCAGGCGGTGCCCGGCAGCGTGCTGTGGCTGCTGGCTGACAACGACTGGGCCCGAGACAACATGCGCCAGGTGGCCGCTGAGCACGGCGTGGCGCAAGAGCGGCTGATCATTGCCCCGCGGGTGGCGCCGCCCGAATACCTCGCCCGCTTCCAGCTGGCCGACCTGATGCTCGACACCTTCCCGTACAACGCCGGCACCACCGCCAGCGATGCGCTGTGGATGGGCCTGCCGCTCATCACCTGGTCGGGCCGCACCTATATCTCGCGCATGGCGGGCAGCCTGCTGAACGCCGTGGGCCTGCCTGACCTGATCACCGAATCGCTGGCCGACTACGAGCGCCTGGCCGTGCAGCTGGGCCGGCAGCCCGCCCGCGTGGCCTCTTACAAGCGCTATCTGGCCGAGCATGGCCGCCAGTCACCGCTGTTCAACGTGCCGCAGCTGGTGCGTGATCTGGAAGCCGGTTTTGAGCAACTGGCCCTGGCCAGCCGACCCGCCTGAACATCGGCCCCTGAAGTACCGTGCCAACCGCCCCTCGCGCCACCCCGCCCCCTGCCGACGCCCTGCCGCCCGGCGGGCCGGACAACGACGCCCTGCTGCAATCGCTGGTGTGGCTGAGCCGCCACCACGGCCGTGAGCGCTCGGCCGCGGCGCTGCTGGCCGGCATCCCGATCACCGGCGGCAGCTTGCTGCCCGACCAGGCCGTGCGCGCCATGCAGCAGGCCGGCTTTCACGCCAGCATCCTCAGCCGCCCGCTGGAGCAGATCAGCCCGCTGATGCTGCCCGTGGTGGTGCTGCTGCGCGACGGCGACGCCTGCGTGGTGACGCGCCGCATCGACACACCGCAGCTCGGCGGCTGCAGCTTCGAGATCGTGCTGCCGGCCGCCCGCAATGCCACCTGCCTGGTGCGTGCCGATGAACTGAGTGAAGAGTATTTGGGCCACCTGCTGGCCGTGTCGCCGCAGGTGGCGCTGCCCCAAGGCGGTGGTGAACTGCTGGGCCACGGCGGCCACTGGTTGTGGGGCACGCTGCGGCGCTTCGTGCCCTACTACCGCGCCGCGCTGCTGGCCGCACTCGTCAGCAACGTGATGATGCTGGTGAGTGGCCTGGTCAGCTCGGTGGTGTTCGACAAGGTTATTCCGCACCAGGCCTTCGTCACGCTGTGGACGCTGGCTTCCGGCGCGGCACTGGCCTTGCTGGTTGATTTGGCGGCGCGACAACTGCGCGCCTACCTGATCGACATTTCGGGCCGCAAGGCCGACCTGATCATCGGCTCGCTGCTGTTCAGGCAAACGCTGGGCGTGCGCATGGAGCACCGGCCCACGTCATCTGGCGCCTACGCACACCACCTCGCGCAAATCGAGACCGTGCGCGACTTCTTCGCCTCGGCCACGCTGGCCACCTTGTCTGATCTGCCCTTCATCGCCATGTTCGTGACGATGACCTTCATCGTCGGTGGCCCGCTGGGCTGGGTGCTGGCCTTGGCCATCCCGGTCATCCTGACCATCGTGCTGGTGATTCAAGGCTCGCTCAAGCGCAGCATGAACGCCGGCCTGCAGCACCAGACCGACCTGCAAGGCGTGCTGGTGGAAGCGGTGGACGGTCTTGAAGACCTCAAAACCTGCGGCGCGCAAGGCCGCTTCCTGCAGCGCTATGAAGACGCCACCGCGCTGGCCGCCAGCTCGGCCCTGCGGGCACGCTCGATCAGCAGCTGGTCGAACAACCTGTCGTCCACCGCCCAGCAGGCGGTGACGCTGGTGATGCTGGTGTGGGGCGTGTACCTGATCCGCGACGGCGTCATCACCGCCGGCGCACTCATCGGCGCGGTAATGTTCGCCGGCCGCGCCATCGCCCCGCTGGGCAGCGTGGTGAGCCTGGCCAACCGCTACCAGGGCGCCCGCGCCGCGATGACCGCGCTCGACCGCCTGATGACCCTGCCGCTGGAGCGCGAGGAAAACCGCAACTACCTGGTGCGCCCGCAACTGCAAGGCGGCCTGGCCTTGCGCGGCGCCGGCTTTGCCTACCCGCCCACCGGCAGCGACACACCGCCGAAGGTGCTGAACGACATCAACCTGCAGTTCCGCCCCGGTGAACGCGTGGCGATTCTGGGGCGCATCGGCAGCGGCAAATCCACCATCCTGCGGCTGCTGGCCGGGCTCTATCAGCCCACCGAAGGCCGGGTGGAAGTCGACGGCATCGACCTGCGACAGATTGACCCCGCCGACTACCGCGACCAGATCGGCTTTGTGGCGCAAGACCCGCGCTTGTTCTCGGGCACCTTGCGTGACAACGTGCTGCTCGGCCGCGCCAGCGCCGATGCCCAGCGCCTGCAACTGGTGGCCCAGCTCACCGGGCTGGACCGCCTGGTGAGCAGCCACCCGCTGGGCTGGGACTTGCCGGTGGGTGAACGCGGCGCGTTGCTCTCAGGCGGGCAACGCCAGCTGGTGGCGCTGGCCCGTTGCCTGGTCACCGGGCCGCAGATGCTGCTGATGGATGAGCCCACCAGCTCGATGGACGCGCAATCGGAAGTGATGTTCCTGCAGCGCCTGGCCGCTTCCGCCGGCCCGCGCACGCTGATCATGGTGACCCACCGCCCCGCCGTGCTGGAACTGGCCCAGCGCATCGTGGTGGTGGACGCCGGCAAGGTGGTGATGGACGGCCCGAAAGCCCAGGTGCTGGCCGCCCTGCAAGGCCAGGCACCACGCCCGCCCGCGCCTGATGGCACGGCGCCGCAAGGCTCGGCATCACCGGCAACCCCGGCTGCTGCCAGGCCCGCAGCGCCTGCCGCCGGTGCACCCGGCACCCCTGCCCGCGGAGCCACGGCATGAGCCGCCCCTCGGGCAACAACGCGGATGTGTGGCGCTGGTTCTCCGTGCCGCCTGAGCGGCAGCGCGCGGTAGAGCCCACCTTCGCCGCCAATGACCCGGCCCCCATTGAGGCTGCGCCGCCGGCACGCCAGCGCTGGGCCGCCCAGCCCGCGCCCGCCGCCCCAAGCAAAGGCGCCGGCAAGCGCGGCAAGAAGCGCGTCGCCTTGCAACCCGGCGACGAGGCCTTCCTCAGCGCGGTAGACGCCGCGCAAAACGTCGAATCCCACCCGGCCGTGAACGGCGCCATCTGGCTGATGCTGATCAGCATTGCGCTGGCCGTGGCCTGGGCTGCCAACACGAACATCGAGCAGATCACCCGCGCTGATGGCCGCGTGGTGCCGGATGGCCGCGAGCAGGTCATCGCCAGCCTGGAAGGCGGCATCCTGCGTGAGCTGATGGCGCGTGAAGGCACGCGCGTCACCGTGGGCCAGCCGCTCGCCCGGCTTGACCCGACGCGGTTTGAATCACAGCAGAACGAAGGGCAGGCGCGCCGCTTGGCGCTGATGGCCAGCATCGCCCGGCTGCAAGCTGAAGCCAATGGCCGGCCGCTGGTATTTCCGCCTGACGTGCTGACCGAGAAGGCCGTGGTGGCCAACGAAACCGAGGCCTACCAGGCCCGCCGCCGCCTGCTGGAAGAAGCCGTGGGCGCGAACCAGCAAAGCATCGGCCTGGTGCGCCGCGAACTGGATGTTGCGGCGGGCATGGCCGCCCGCGGCTTGATGTCAGAGGTGGAGGTGGTGCGGCTGCGCCGCCAGATCAACGACATGCAGCAGCAGATGCTGGAGCGGCGCAACCGCTTCCGGCAAGACGCCAGCACCGAGTTGCTGAAAACCCAGACCGAGCTCACCCAGCTGAATGAGCAGATGGTGGCGCGTGAAGACGCGGTGCGCCGCACGGTGCTGGAATCGCCCGTGGACGGTCTGGTGAAGAACGTGCGCATGAACACGCTGGGCGGCGTGGTGAACGCCGGCGCGCCCATCATGGAGATCGTGCCGATCAGCGAAGAGTTGCTGATCGAGGCGCGGGTGAAGCCGGCCGACATCGGCTTCGTGCATGTCGGGCAGGCGGCCGAAATCAAGTTGTCGGCCTATGAATACAACCTCTACGGCGGCCTGACCGGCGTGGTGGAGTCGATCAGCCCCGATGCGCTGGGCGACACCGAGCGGCAAGGCAATGGGCCGGACAACACGTGGTTTAAGGCTCTGATCCGGGTAAAGCAGAACCACCTGAAATCGCATGATCAGGTCTTGTCGGTTCTCCCTGGGATGACCGGCACGGTCGAGATCAACACCGGCGAACGCACGGTGCTGGATTTTGTGTTGCGCCCCCTGCTGAAAGCCCGCGAGGCCTTCCGGGAGCGCTGATCGCCCCGAAGGAGTCCCGCATGGCTCACGCACTGCGCCCCTGCCAAGAATTCTCGAAGTTTGTAGCGGCCCGCCAGGTGGGTTTGAAGCTGGTCCCAGGGCTGCTTTCAAACGCTGTTTCAGCCACTGTCGCAGCCGCTTTTGCAGCGCTCACGCCAGCACTGGCCACCGCCGCGCCGCAAGGCTGCGAAGTGCCCGCCGTGCTGGCCAGCAACGCCGCCACCGATGCCGCCGCACCGCGCCTGTCGATGCTGAACCTGCTGCAGCTGGCCGAGCAACGCAGCAAGGCCGTGGGCGCCGCCCGCCTGCTGGCCGACGCCGCCGCCAGCGACGCCGAAGAAACCCGCGCCATGTCGCAGCCGCAGGCTTCGTTCAGCATGTTGGCCGGCGCCACCGGCACGCAGGTGCGCGACAGCGGCTTGAACAACAGCGCCGTGCTGCGCCCATCCGTGCAGATCGGCGCTTCGCTGTACGACGGTGGCCGCCAGGACTACCTGAACCGCTGGCGCGAGCAATTAATCGAAGCGGCCAAGATGGGCCAGCTCTCAGCCGCCGAACAAGTGCAGCTGCAAACCGTGAGCCTGGCGTTCGATCGCAGCCGTTTCCGCCTGCAGGCGCAGGTGTGGCAGCAGTACACGCAGAAGGTGTGCGGACTGGTCAGCTCACTCGAGCAGATCGTCACCGCCGACAAGGGCCGCAGCAGCGAGCTGGTGCAGGCCCGCAAGACCCTGCAGCAAGTGCAACTCTCGCGCAGCGCAGCACTCACGCAGATGCGGCTGACCGACTCTCGCCTGCGCCGCCTGGTGGGCGACCAACTGCCCGACGTGCCCAGCATGGCCGCGCTCATGCTCGACACCCCGCCGCTGGCCCAGCTGACCACGCAAGCCGTGCGCGCCGCCGACATCGTGCAGCTGGACGCACAAGCCGCCGCAGCAGACGAGCTGGCCCGCGCCACCAGCGCCAGCCAGAAGCCGCAGGTCGGCTGGTCTGCGTCGCTGAGCAAGAACGTGGTGGGCGACCGCAACGCCGTCTGGCAGGCCGGCATCACCCTGGCCGTGCCCTTGATGAACCCGGGCGCCGCGCCGGCTGAGCGCGCCGCCCGCCAGCGCGCAGACGCAGCCCGCATGCAGCGCGAAGACGCGCTTGAATCGCTGCAGAACCGGCTGGCCCAGGTGCATGAACAAGCCGGCGCCGCCTTCACCCGCGCCCGCGACGTGGTGCAGGTGCTGAAAGACAGCGAACGCGTGCGCGACGACACCTTGCAGATGTGGCAACAACTCGGCCGCCGCTCCCTCTTCGACGTGATGTCGGCCGAGGGCGACCACTTCAACCTGCGGCTGTCCTACGTCGACGCCCTGCACGACGGCCAGCAAGCGGTGGCGCTGCTGTGGTCATTGGCCGGTGGCGTGGCGCAGCCGTTGCGGTAACGGTTCGACAGCCAGCGCCTGTGGGACGCTGGCTGCGCCAGCTCACTCGGCTTGACTGACCTGCCAGGGTTACCCGGATCACCACCGGCAGGCCCTTGCCGCGCGCCCGCCACGGCAAAGTCGATGCGCTACCCGCGCACATTCAAACTTGCAGGCACGGTGCTAAATTCATGCATCGCCCATAGCTTTGAAAATCAGCAGCGCTTTCGCAGGCCGCTGGTCCGGCGCATCGATGCAGACCCGAGAACGCCTCTGAAGTTCGCGGCGACCGCCCAGCTTCGCGACACCATCTCGCCCAACCGCACCATGAGTCATTCCACGCGCGACATCGACCTTCGCAGGATGCGTCAGCTTGCCCGAGCCAAGAGTGAGCTCATTCCGAAACCATGCTCGGCAGATGTGGCTGACAGCATCATGCGCTCCCCAGCGTATTCGGAACTACAAGCGAAGTTCGATCAGATTTTTGCGAAGTACGGCTGCAACCCAAGCATCTTCCATGACAGCGAGCGTGCTGGGTCAAAACGCGCGGTTGGTCGCAAAATCAAGGAGGCCGCTCGGCGCAATGAAAAACGGGCTGAGAAGCAACGTGCTCGTCGCGACATCCTCCAGCCGCCCAATGATTCGAGCGTTGCCCTGCGTGTCGCCCTGGCCAACCCGCCAGAAACCGAATCCAACGCTCCACATGAACAAGGCTGAAGCAATCGCTGCAATCAGCGCATCCTTCCAAAGCGGCTCGAATACGCCTTGCCCTTGGGAATCGGATCCAGCCGATTACATCGCCCGGAAGCAGCGTGAGCTTCTGGAGTTGGTCATCGAGCCTGTTGCGGTGGCGATCACCGGCGAAGCCTTCAGCCATGGCGTCAAGCAAATGCTCGCGTCGGCGCCCGCTTTTGCTATCGCCCGGCAAGAACAGAACTGGCTCTTGATTGCGCCCGGCTCGAACGTCTTTTCACTGGCACACGGTCGCAGCGCATCCGAGCTGTCGATCCTGGGCTTCTCCAGCAGCGATGCCCTGGCTGAGTGGCTTGGCTAGATCCCCAAACAGCAGCCGAGGGTCAATCTCGCAGAGGGCTGCAGCTCACCAAAGTCCGCCCCTCACCTCAAGGCTGATCCAGATCCCTCGCCAGCTTGACGCGGTCGATGCCGACGCTGGTGGCCAGCAGGCGCATCAGCACTTCGCCCTGGTGGCTGGCGCCTTGGGCGGCCTGCATCACCAGCGCTTCTGATTGCGCGCCGAGCTGGGTGGTCAAGGCGCCGTGCAGGCGGGCCAGCCAGGCTTGTGCCAGGGGCGATTCAGCCCAGGCCGACGGCGCGCTGGGGGCGGCTGCCCCGCCCACTGGCGTGGGTTGGCTGGCGCCGAACCAATGCACGGGCAGCGAGATCTGGGTGTCTTCCAGCCCCTGGTCTTGCGCCACGGCCACTTGCAGGGCCTGGCGGAACTCCACCGCGCTGAGAAAGCGCTGGGCCGGGTCACGGGCCAGGGCGCGGGTCATCACAGCGTCGTAGCGGCGCAGGCGCGGGCGGTCCAGCACCGCGCTGGGCAGCGGCGGCACCTGGCTGAAGAGTTGTTCCTTGATGTCGTCGGCGCTGCCGGTGAAAGGCGGCTTGCCGGTCAGCAGGCGGTAGAACAGCACCCCGGCGGCGAACAGGTCGACGCGGTGGTCGGCAGGTGCGTCGAGGTATTGCTCGGGCGCCATGTAGCCTGGGCTGCCCTGCACCGAAGGCGACACGCCGGACTCAGAGTCACCGCCGTCGATGCGGGCGATGCCGAAATCGGTCAGCTTGAGACGGCCGTCAGCGGTGATCAGCAGGTTGGCGGGTTTCAGGTCGCGGTGCCACACGCCCTGGGCGTGCGCGGCGTCCAGCGCGTCGAGCAGCTGGCCCATGATGGCGACGGCCTCGGCCTCCGGCATGCTGGGCGTGGTCGACAGCACCTGGTCGAGGTTGCGGGCATGCACCAGTTCCATGGCCATGAAGGGCTTGCCGTCGTGCTCGCCAAATTCGTGGATGGCCACTACACCGGGGTGCGCAATGCGCCCCACGGCCCGGGCCTCGTTGCGAAAGCGCTCTGCCGCGCGGGCCACATCGGCCAGGCCGGTGGCGCCGTCCGGGCGCAGCGTCTTGATGGCCACGGCGCGCTCGATCAGCGGGTCGAAGCCGCGGTACACCACGCCCATGGCGCCGTAACCCAGCACGCCCGTGATGCGGTATTTGCCGATGCGAACGGGGGCGGTGCTCATGCGGCGCCCTTCAGTGCCGGGCAGGCTGCCAGCACCGTGCCCCCGCCGGCAAAGGCGGGTTCGGTGAACAGGACGTGATTGAGCAGCAGAACCATGGCGCGCCTGACAACAAAACGGAGGCAAACAAGCCCCCTATTGTGAAGGCGCCCGCAGCAGATCGCCGATCTGGCCGTATTTCAAGTTGCAACTTTCGCGCTTGTGTTCACGCACGCCCGCCTATGCTCGGTCACGATTCCAGGAGTGATCCGCGTGCGACGCCTCATTTACGTCAGCCCAGACAGCAACAGCCCGACCGGCGGCATCAAGGTCATCTACCAGCATGTGCAGATGCTGCGCAGCATGGGGTTTGATGCCCACGTGATGCACTTCGCCGAGGGCTTCCGCTGCGACTGGTTCCCGAACACCGCGCCGATCATCTCGCTGTCTCAGTTGCGCAGCACCGACATCGTGATGGTGCCCGAGATCATGACGCAGTTCGCCCTGACCCTGCATGAGCAAGGCATCACCTACGGCATGTTCGTGCAGAACGGCTACCTGGTGCTGCCCACGGCCGATACCGACACCCTGCAGCGCTGCTACCGGCATGCGGTGGCAGTGCTGTCGATTTCTGACGACACCAGCGGTCTGCTGCAATCGGTGTTCCCGGACGTGGCCGCCAAGACCATCCGCGTGACCTACTCGGTCGACGCCGCCAAGTTCACACCCGAACCGAAGAAGATGCTCGTCACCTACATGCCGCGCAAGCTGCCGCTGCATGCCAACAACGTGGTGCCGTGGCTGCGCCTGGCCTTTCCGCAGTGGCAGTTCATGGCCCTGCACGGCATGAGCGAAGACCAGGTGGCCGCGGCCATGCGCATCTCGGCCGTGTTCCTGGCTTTCAGTGATTTCGAGGGCTGCCCGGTGCCGCCGATCGAAGCCGCGCTGGCGGGCAACCTGGTGCTGGGCTACCACGGCTGGGGTGGCCGCGAATACTGGCGCGAGCCCAACTTCCGCAGCGTTGACATGGGTGATGTGCGGGACTTCGTCCGCAAGTTCCATGAGGTGGCGCACTTCGTGAGCCAGCCGCAGGCACAGGCGCAGATGGCGCCCGGCATCGAGCGCATTCGCCACGATTTCAGCCCCGCCACCGAACGCGCCAATCTGGCCCTGGCGGTTGAGCGCCTGAACGCCCTGATCAGCTGACACCCCGAACCGGGCGCCCTGCCCTTCAATGAAACAAGGCCCCGGCGGTGCGTGTGCATCGCCGGGGCCTTGTGGTTTGGGTGCTCAGGTGTAGCGCCCTGCAGCCCCTTTCGGGGCCGTGTGTTTACAGCAGCGGAAGGTTGCGTTGCTCTTCGTCGATGCCGCGGTGGGCCGTGAAGGCTGCCGTGGCCGCCGCTGCAGCGTTCACCGCCACGTTGGTCACGCCGCTCGACAGCAGGTCGGTGGCCAGCGTCGTCGGTGCGCTCAGCAGATCAGACAGGGCCGGCAGGGCTGCCGTGCTGGACGCCTCTGAAGCCGAAGCATCCACCGCCTTGGTGAACCACACGTCAGCCGCCGCATGGGTGCCGCCATCGGTGCCGGTGTAGCTGCCCACCAGGCCCAGCAGATTGCCGTTGTCCGACTCGCTGCCCGTGGTGTGCGCCAGGCTGATGCTGGCCACGCCGGCTTCCGTCAGCGTCTTCAGCTCGCCCGCATCGGTCTTGCCGTCATGGTTGGCGTCGACCCACACACGCAACTTGTCGAAGTTGGTGTCCAGCGCGCTCAGCAGGCCGTCGTGGTTGCTGTCTTGCAGGGCCATGGCGGCGTAGCCGTTGCCAGCGCGGTGGCCGTTGGCGTCCAGCGTGCCCGCACCAAACAGCTCGGTGCCGTTGTTGATGAGGCCGTCACCGTTCACGTCCATCGCCAGCAGACCGTCGTTGCCACCCACCCAGCCGGTCTGGCGCACCGTGCCCGTGCCGTTGAGATCGAAGCTCACGCCGTCAGCGGCAGCAATGGTCTGGATGCCGTTGCCGTCCAGGTCCAGCACGATCGGGGTGACCGCGAAGAACGCGTCCAGCTGCGCGGCATTCATCACCCCCACGTCGTCCGCCTCGAAGGCAGCCACCTGGGTCGACGACATCGCGGCGATCTGGGCCGTGCCCAGCGAGCCGATCTGGTCGGTCGTGAAGGCAGCGATCTCGGCCGTGGTCAAGGCGCGGGCCTGGGCCACCGTCAAGGCGCCGATTTCAGTCGAGGTCAACGATGCGAACTGCTCGGTCGTCAGGGCCGCGACA
Source organism: Burkholderiales bacterium PBB6 (assembly GCA_002255925.1). GTDB lineage: Bacteria > Pseudomonadota > Gammaproteobacteria > Burkholderiales > Burkholderiaceae_C > Ideonella > Ideonella margarita. Next base: position 13,152 of record NKIH01000006.1, read on the forward strand.
TGGCCGGTCGACAGGCCGCCGAAGCGGGTGCCCAGGGCCTGGATGTCGTCGGTGGCAATCGCCACGATCTGATCGGTGGTCAACGCGTTCAGCGAGGTCGTCGTCAGGGCCGCCACTTGCGCGGTGGTCAGGGCGTCGATCTGTGCGGTGCTCAGGGCGCGCAGCGAAGCGGTGCCCAGCGCCACCAGGTCCGGCGTTTCAATCGCGGCAATCTGCAGCGTCGACAAGGAGGCCACTTGCGTGGTGGTCAGCGAGGCGATCTGGCTGGTGCCGAGCGCAGCGATGTCGTCGGTGCCGAAGGCGCCCAGCGCAGCGGTGCTCAGGGCACGCAGGTTGACCGTGTTGAACGCTGCCAGGTCGGCGGTGCCCAGGGTGTCGATCTGGGTGGTCGTCAGGGCGGCGGCCTGTGCCGAGGTCAGCGCCGCGACTTGCGTCGTGGAGAGCTGGTCAATGTTCGCCGTGTCGAGTGCCGCGATGGCCGCGGTGCTCAGGGCGCGCAGGTTCAGCGTGCCCAGGGCGGCGATGTCACCGGTCTCCAGTGCTGCGGCCTGGGCCGATGTCAGCGCTGCCGCCTGGGCGGTGGTCAGCGCCGCCACCTGTGCGGTGCTCAGCGCCACCACGGCGTCGGTGGTCAGGGCGGCGACCTGGGCCGTGCCCAGGGCACGCAGGTTGACCGTGCCGATGGCGGCCAGGTCTGCCGTGTCGAAGGCGGTGACTTGCGCCACCGTCAGGGCGGCCATCTGGGTGCTCGTCAGGGCGCCGATCTGGGCGCTGCTGAAGGCGTTCAGCTCATCCGTGCCCAGGGCCGCCACCTGCGCGGTGGTGAGCGCTGCCACCTGGGCATTGCTCATCGCCGCAAAGTGCTCGGTGCCGAGTGCGGTGAGCTGTGCGGTGCTCAGGGCACGCAGGCCCGCGGTCGGCAGGCCGGCCACGTCGGCGGTTTCCATCGCGGCCAGTTGTGCGGTGGTCAGTGCAGCCACCTGCGCGGTGCCGAAGCTCGCCAGCTGGGTCGAGCTCAGCGCATTCAGGTGGGCCGTGTCCAGGCCAGCCACTTGCGCGGTGGTCAGGGCCACGGTCTGGCCGGTGCTCAGCGCAGCCATCTGGCCGGTGGTCAGGTTGTTGAGCTGACCGGCGCTGAAGGCGGCGATCTGGGCGCTGCCCAGGGCTCGCAGGTCGGCCGTTTCGATGGCCGGCAATTGCGTGCTGGTCAGGGCCTGCAGCTGCGACGTGGTCAGCGAGGCGATTTGGTCGCTGCTCATGGCGGCCAGGTCGTCGGTGGCCAGCGCAGCCACTTGCGTGGTGCTCAGGGCGCGCAGCTGCACCGTCGTCAGGGCGGCCACCTGGGCGGTTTCAAGCGCCACCAGCTGGTCGGTGCTCAGGGCGCGCACGGCGGCGGTGCCCAGCGCACGCAGGTCGCCGGTTTCCAGTGCCGCGATCTGGGTGGAGCTGAGTGCAGCCACCTGGGCCGTCGTCAGGCCAGCCACCTCGGCGCTGGTCAGGGCCACGATCTGGGCGCTGCCCAGGCCAGCCAGGGCGCCGGTGGTGACAGCTGCCAGGCTCGCGACGCTCAGCGCAGCCAGGTCAGCAGTTTCGAGTGCAGCGACTTGTGCCGAGCTCAGCGTGGCCGTTTGCGCGGTGGTGAGCGCCGCCGCCTGGGTGGCCGTGAGGGCCGCCACGGCGTCAGTGGTCAAGGCCGCGATGGACGCGGTCGTCAGCGCCTTGAGTGCGTTGGTGTTCAGCGCGGCCACGTCAGCGGTTTCCAGCGCGGCCACCTGGGCCGTCGTCAGCGCGGCGGCTTGTACGGTGGTCAGTGCATTGAACTGCGCGGTGGTCAGGGCGTTCAGGTTGCCGGTGGTCAGCGTTGCCACCTGCGCCGTGGTCAGCGATGCCACCTGCGCAGTCGCCAGGGCCGCCACCTGGGTGGAGGTCAGCGCGTTGAGCTGATCGCTGCTCATGGCGCGCAGGCCCGTCGACGAAATCGCACGCAGATCGGCGGTCTCGAAGGCAGCGACTTGCGTGCTGGTCAGCGCGGCCAGGTTGCCCGTCGTCAGGCTGGAGACCTGGGCGGTGGTCAGCGCCACGATGGCGTCCGTGGCCAGCGATGCCAGCTGGGCCGTGCCCATGCCGTTCAGGGCAGCGCTGGTCAGCGCGGCAGCGTTGGTGCTGCTCAGGGCTGCGGCCTGCGCCGTGGTCAGCACAGCCGTCTGGGCGGCGGTCAGTGCAGCCACCTGCGTGGTCGACAGTGCATTCAGCGCATCGGTGCTCAGGCCGGCCACCTGGGTGCTGCTCAGGCCGATGATCTGGCTGGTAGCCAGGGCGGTGAGCTGGGCCGTGCCCAGGGCGTTGAGCTGGTCAGCGCTCAGGGCGCGCAGCGAGGTGGTGGACAGTGCACGCAGGTCCACCGTTTCGATGGCAGCCACTTGCGTGGTCGTCAGCGCCGCCAGCTGGGCGGTGGTGAGCTGGGTGTACTGGCCGGTGGTCAGGGCGGCGATGCCGTCGGTGCCCAAGGCCGCCAGGGCTTCGGTGCCGATGGCGCGCAAGGCGGCGGTGCCCAGCGCGGCCACGTCAGCCGATTCCATCGCGGCCGTCTGGGCACTGGTCAGGGCCGCGGCTTGCACGGCGGTGAGGTAACCCATCTGCGATGTGGTCAGCGCGTTCAGCGCGGCTGTGCCCAGGCCAGCCACCTGGGTGCTGGTCAGTGCAGCCACCTGGCCGCTGGTGAGCGCAGCCACCTGGCCGGCGGTCAGTGCATTCAGCTGCCCGCTGCCCAGGTTGGCCAGGGCGGCAGTGCTGAGGGCGCGCAGGTCATCGGTCTGCAGCACAGCCACCTGTTCGGTGGTGAAGGCCGCAGCCTGGGCGCTGGTCAGTGCACCGGCCTGCGCGGTGGTCAGGGCCACCACGCCAGCGGTCGACAGCGCGGCCACCTGGGCAGTGCCCAGGGCACGCAGCGCGGTCAGGCTGAGGGCGGCCACGTCGGCCGTCTCCAGCGCCACCAGTTGCTCGGTGGTCAGGCCCGGCACTTGCGCAGCGGTGAGGGCGGCGAACTGGGCCGAGGTCAGCGCGTTCAGCGTGGCGGTGGTCAGGCCGGCGATCTGGGTGGTGTCGAGCGCCGCCACTTGCGTGGCTTGCAGGTTGGTGAGCTGGGCGGTGCCAAGGGCGTTGAGCAGGTCAACACCCAGGCCGCGCAGCTGCGTGGCCGACAGCGCACGCAGGTCATCGGTGCTGATGGCGCCGACCTGGTCGGTGGTCAACGCTGCCAGCTGGGCGGTGCTCAGGCCCACGACCTGGCTGGTGGTCAGGGCGCGCAAGGCTGCGGTACTCAGTGCCGCGATCTGGTCGGTCAGCAATGCACCCAGCTGGGTCGTCGTCAAGGCAGCGGCTTGCGCCGAGCTCAGCGCAGCGACTTGCTCGGTGCCCAGGCTGCGAATGGCCGCGGTGCCCAGGGCGCGCAGGTCCACCGTTTCAATCGCACGGATCTGGTCGGTGCTGAGCGCGGCCACTTGGGCCGTGCTCAGGTTGGCCGATTGGGCGGCCGAGAGTGCGGCCACTTGCGCGGTGCTCAAGCCAGCCAGGGCGGCGGTGGTGATGTTCGACAGCGTGGTGTTCGACAGACCGGCCAGCGCAGCGGTGCTGAAGCCGGCGAGTTGCTCGCTCGTCAGGGCAGCGGCCTGCGCGGTGGTCAGGGCGTTGGCCTGCGCGGTCGTCAGCGCGCCGAACTCAGCCGAGGTCATCGCAACGATCTGGTCAGTGCTCAGGGCGCGCACGGCCGCGGTGCCCAGGGCAGCCACGTCGGCCACTTCCAGGCCGGCCACCTGGGCCGTCGTCAAACCAACCACCTGGGTGGAGGTGAGCGCCGCGAACTGAGCCGTGCCCAGCGCGTTCAGCGTGTCGGTGGTCAGGCCGTTGATCTGGGCCGTGCCCAGTGCCGCCACTTGCGCGGTGCGCAGCGCAGCCACCTGCGCGGCACCCAGGGCGTTGAGCTGGTCCACACCGAGGGCGGCCACCTGGGCGTTGGTCAGGCCTTGCAGGTCAGCGGTTTCCATGGCCGCGATCTGGTCGGTGGCCAGGGCCGCCACTTGCGCGGTGGTCAGGGCCGCGGTCTGGGCGCTGGACAGGGCCACCAGCGTGGCGGTCGACAGCGCGGCGATCTGGCCGGTGCCCAGGGCTTGCAGCTGCACGTTGGTCAGTGCGGCGGCCTGGCCGGCGGTCAGCGACGCGGCTTGTTCGGTGGTCAGCGCGGCCACCTGGGCGCTGGTCATGGCGCGCAGGTCAGCAGTTTCAATCGCGGCGACCTGGTCGCTGGTCAACGCGGCCACCTGGGCCGTGCCCAGGCTGGCGACTTGCGCGGTGGTGAGTGCGGCCACCTGGCCGGTGCTCAGGGCTGCCAGCGTGGCGGTTTGCAATGACGCGACTGCCGCATTGGCCAGGGCGGCCAGCTGGGCGGTGCCCAGGCTGCCGATCTGGTCGCTGCCCAGGGCAGCGGCTTGCAGCGAGGTCAGCGCCGCAGCCTGGGCACTGCCCAGTGCGGCCACGGCCGACGAATCAAGGGCGGCGATGCTGTCGGTGCTCAGGGCACGCAGGGCGCCGCTGGACAACGCAGCCACGTCGGCGGTTTCAAGCGCAGCGACCTGCTCGGTGGTCAAGGCGCCCACCTGCAGCGAGGTGAGGCGGCTGAACTGGGCCGTGGTCAGCGCATTCAGGTTGGTGGTGCTCAGGCCGCTGATCTGCGCGGTGCCCAGCAAGGCCACCTGGCCCGAGGTGAGCGCAGCCATCTGGGCGGTGCTCAGGCCGTTCAGCTGGCTGGCACTGAAGGCGGCCAGCTGGGCGGTGCCCAGCACGGCCAGGTCAGCCGTTTCCATCGCCGAGATCTGGTCACTGGTGAGCGAGGCCACCTGGGCGCTGGTCAGCGCGGCGAACTGGGCCGTGCCCATGCCCACCACCGCTGCGGTGGACAGGGCCTGGATCTGGTCGGTGCTCAGGGCACGCAACTGGGCCGAGCCCAGCGCGGCCGCCTGCGCGCCGCTCAGGGCAGCAATCTCTTCGGTGCCCAGCGCCTGCAGCGAGGCGGTGGTGATGGCACGCAGGTCAGCGGTTTCAAGCGCCGCGACTTGTTCGGTGCCCAGCCCAGCGGCTTGGGCGGTGGTCAGGGCTGCGGCTTGCGCGGTGGTGATGGCGGCCAGCTGGGCGCTGGTGAAAGCGGCGAGCGCGTCTGCCGACAGACCGGTGAAGGCCGAGGTCGAGAAGGCCGCAATCTCGCTGGTTTCCAGTGCAGCGATCTGGTCGCTGGTAAGTGCGCCGATCTGGGTCGAGCTCAGCACGGCGGCCTGGGCGGTGGTCAGTGCGGTGACGCCGGCGGCCGACAGCGCGCCGATCTGGTCAGAGCTCAGCGCACGCACGGCACCGGTGCCGATCTGCTCGATCACGGCGGTCGACAGGGCTGCCACCTGTGTGGTGGTCAGCGAGGCGACTTGCCCGCTGGTCAGCGCAGCCACCTGGCTGGAGCTGAAAGCGTTCAGTTGAGCCGAATCCAGCGCCGACACCTGGGCCGTCTGCAGGGCCGCCACCTGGGCAGCGCTCAACGCGGCAATCTGTGCAGAGTTCAGCGCGTTCAGCTGGTCACCGCTCAGGGCACGCACGCCGTTCACACCCAGGGCGCGCAGGTCTTCGGTCTGCATCGCCAGCATCTGGTCGGTGGCCAGCGCCGCCACCTGGTCGGTGGTCAGGGCGGCCACTTGCGCGGTGGTCAGGGCCACCACGTTGGCGGTGCCAAGCTCGGCCACCTGGCTGGTGGACAGGGCCTGGATCTGTGTGGTGGTGAGCGCACCCACCTGGCCCGTGCCCAGGGCCAGCAATTGCTCGCTGCTGAGGGCTTGCAGGCTGGCGTTGCCCAGGGCACGCAGATCGGCGGTTTCAATCGCGGCGATCTGGTCGGTGGTCAGGGCAGCCACCTGCTCGGTCGACAGCGCAGCCACCTGGCCGCTGGCCAGGGCGCCGATCTGGCCGGTGGTCAGGGCCGCGACGGCTTCGGTCGTCAGCGCGCGCACGGCGGCGGTGCCCAGCAAGGCGATGTTGCCGTTGCTCAGGCCGGCCACCTGGTCGCTGGTCAGGGCGGCGGTTTGCACGGCGCTCAAGGCAGCGGCCTGGGCCGAGCTCAGGGCCGCGATGGCACCCGAGGTCAAGGCACCCACGGCATCGGCGTCGAGGCCACGCACGGCAGCCACGCTCAGGGCGGCCACGTCGGCAGTTTCAAGGGCGGCGATCTGCTCGGTGGTGAGGTTCGCCACCTGGCCCGAGCTGAGTGCCGCGAACTGCGCGGTGCTCAGGGCGTTCAGGCGGTCGGTGGCCAGCTCGGACAACTGCGTGGTGCTGAGGGCGGCGAGTTGACCGTTCGTCAACGCGGCCATCTGGTTGTTGGTCAGCGCGTTCAGCTGCTCGCTGCTCATCGCGGCCAGCTGGGCGCTGCCCAGCACGGCCACATCGCGGGTTTCCATTGCAGCCACCTGGTCGGTGGTCAGCGCAGCCACCTGGGTTGAGGTCAGGCCGGCGACGGCGGCGGTGTCGAGGGCGGCAATCGCGGCGGTGCTCAGGGCCTGGATCTGGTCAGTGCCCAGGTTGCGCAGGCTGGCCACGCGCAGGGCGGCGGCGTCGGCGGTGTCGAGGGCAGCGATCTGCGCGGTCGTCAGGCCAGCCACCTGGGCCGAGGTCAGCGCAGCCATCTGGGCCGTGCCCAGCGCGTCCAGGTTGGTGGTGCTCAGGCCGGCCAGCTGGTCGCTGGAGAGCGAGGCGATCTGCGTGGTCGTCAGCCCGGCCATCAGGCCGGTGCTGAGTGCATTCAGCTGTTCGGTGCCCAGCTGCGCCAGTTGCGCCGTGCTCAGGGCTTGCAGGTCGGCCGATTCAATCGCGCCCACCTGATCGGTGGTCAGGGCCGCCATCTGGTCGGTGGTCAGGGCCTTGATCTGGGCGGTGCCGAGCGCAGCAAAGTTGGCCGTGCCCAGCGCCACGACCTGATCGGTCGAGAGCAGACGCACCTGGGCGTCGCTCAGCGCCGCCACCTGGGCGGTGCCAAGCGCGGCGAATTGTTCGGTCGACAAGGCGCCGAGGGCGTTCGAGCCCAGCGCGCGCAGGTCATCGGTTTGCAGGTGCGTGATCTGCTCGGTCGACAGCGCGGCCACCTGGGCGGTGCCCAGTGCGGCAACCTGGCTGCTGCTCAGGGCCACGATCTGGGCCGAGCCCAGCGCGCCCACGGCGTCGGCCGCCAGGGCCTGCACGTTGGCGGTGCCCAGCGCCAGCACATCGGCCGTGCTCAGGGCGGCGGCCTGGTCGCTGGTGAGTGCCGCGGCCTGAGCCGTGGTCAGGGCAGCGGCCTGGGCGGTGGTGAAGGCTGCCACCTGGTCGGTGGTCATGCCGGCGATCTGGGCGGTGCCCAGCGCGCGCAGGGCCACGGTGGCCAGCGCGGCCACGTCCACGGCGTCCATCGCTGCCACCTGGGTGTCCGACAAGGCGCCGGCTTGCACAGCCGTCAGGCCAGCCACTTGCGCGGTCGTCAGGGCGGCCAGCACATCGGTGCTCAGCGCGGCCATCTGCGAGGTGGTCAGTGCCGCCACTTGCGTGGCCGTCAGGGCTGCCACACGGGCCGCATCCAGCGCATTCAGCTGGTCACCCGACAGGGCCGCCACCTGCACGCCGCGCAGGGCGGCCAGGTCAGCGGTTTCCATCACGGCGATCTGGTCGGTGCCCATGCCGGCGATCTGCGCGGTGGACAGCGCAGACACCTGCGCGGTGGTCAGTGCCACCACGTTGGCGGTGGTCATCGCGGCCACGCGGTCGGTCGACAAGGCGGCCAGCTGGGCGGTGGTCAGCGCAGCGGTTTGCGGCGCCGTCAGGGCAGCGATCTGCTCGGTCGACAAGGCGCCGACGGCAGCGGTGGTCAGGTTGCGGAAGTCGCCCGACTCCATTGCCACGAGCTGGTCGGTCGTCAGGGCCGGCGTCTGCACGCTGGTGAGCGCGGCGACTTGCGTGCTGGTCAGGGCCACCACCTGGGCGGTGCCCAGGGCGGCGAGTGCGTTGGTCGTCAGCGCGGCCACGGCGGCCGGCGTGAGCGATTGCAGATCGGCGGTTTCAATCGCGGTGATCTGGCTGCTGGTCAGGGCGGCGGCCTGGGCCGTGCCAAGGGCGGCGAACTGGCTGCCACTCATGGCGGCCAGCACGTCGGTGCTCAAGGCTGCCACTTGCAAGGCGCCCAGGGCGCGGATGGCGGTGGTGCCGAGGGCGGCCGCATCGGCGGTTTCGAGCGCGGCCACCTGAGCCGTGGTCAGGGCGGCAATTGCGGCGGTGCCCAGGCTGGCCATCTGGGCGGTGCTCAGGGCGTTCAGCGTGGCGGTGTCGAGTGCGGCCACTTGCGTGGTCGTCAGGCTGGCGAGCTGGGTATTGCCCAAGGCCACCACCTGGGCGCTGCCCAGGGCGTTCAGTTGGGCGGCGCTCAGGGCCTGCAGCTGCGGGGCCGTCAGCGCGGCCAGGTCAGCGGTTTCCAGCGCGGCCATCTGCTCAGTGCCGAGTGCGGCGACCTGGGCAGTGGTCAGGCTGGCGGTCTGGGCGGTGTTCAGGGCACGCAGGTCAGCGGTTTCAAGCGCAGCCACCTGGGCAGTGCCGAGGGCACGCAGCTGCGTGGCCGTCAGGGCAGCCATCTGGCCGGTGCCCAGCTGCACGATCTGGTCGGTCGTCAGAGCGGCCAGTTGCGTGGTGGTGAGTGCAGCCACCTGGCCGCTGCTCAAGGCCGTCACGCCGTCGGTGCCGATGGCGACCAGCGCCGCAGTGCTCAGGGCACGCAGCGCGTTGGTGTTGAGGGACGTCAGGTCGGCCGAATCAAGGGCGGCCACCTGGGTAGAAGACAAAGCCGCGGCTTGCGCAGTGGTGAACGCGGCCACCTGGCTGCTGGTCAGCGCGGCCATGTGGGCCGTGTCCAGGCCCGCCACCTGGCTGCTGGTGAGCGCGGCCACCTGGGCGGTGGTCAGCGCGGCCAGGCCAGTGGAGGTCAAGGCGTTCAGCTGGGCGCTGCCCAGCGCGGTGATGACCGAGGTCTTCAGAGCCGCCAGATCGGCGGTTTCCATCGCGGCCAGCTGTTCGGTGGTCAGCACGGCGACGCGGGTGGCGCCGAGCGTGGCGACCTGCGCCGTGGTCAGGGCGTTCAAATCAGCCGTCGACAGCGCGGCGACCTGCGCCGTCGTCAGGGTGGCGATCTGGGTGGTGCTCAGGCCGGCGATCTGGGCACTGCCGAGCGCATCGATCTGGGCGGTGCCGAGGGCGGCAATGGCCACCGGCTTCAGGGCATTCAGCTGGTCGGTGCTCAGCGACGCCATCTGGTCGGTCGTCAGCGCTGCGGCTTGCGCGGTGCTCAGGCCTTGTACCTGCGCCGTGGTCAGCGCGGCCACCTGGGCGGTGCCCAGTGCAGCCACCTGCGTGGTACTCAGGGCTGCCACGCTGGCGGTGCTGAGTGCACGCAGATCCACGGTTTCAAGGGCGGCCACCTGGGCGGTGCTTAGGGCCTGCAGCTGGCGGGTCGTCAGGCCAGCCACCTGGGCGGTGCCCAGCGCCTGGATGGCATCAGTGGCCAGTGCCTGCAGCGAGGCGGTGTTCAGGGCGCGCACCGCCGTCAGCGACAAGGCGGCCACATCACCCGACTCCATCGCCGCGGCCTGCGCGGTGGTGATGGCGCCGGCCTGCGCGGCGGTCAGCAGGCCCATCTGGGCGGTGCTGAAGGCGTTCAGGTTGGCGGTGCTCAGGGCGGCGATCTGGGTGCTGGTCAGCGCCAGCACCTGGTTGTTGCCCAGCGCGCCCATCTGCACCGAGCTCAGCGAGTTCAGCTGGTCAGACGTCAGCGCCGCGATGCTGGTGGCCGGCAAGGCCCGCAAGTCCTGGGTTTCCAGCGCCGAGATCTGCGCCGTGCTCAGGCCCGCCAGCCGGGCGGCCGGAATGGCGACCATCTGTGCCGTCGTCAACGCCGCGATCTGCGCCGTTGAAAACGCGGCCCAGTCCTCCGTCGTCAGGCGAAAGATCGATGCCGTAGACAGCGCGGCAATCTGGGCCGTGGACAGATTCGGGATATAGGTCGCCATGAAAAACTCCAGTGTTCGTTTCTGCGACACGGGCTGAACAACAACCTGTGTCGGCCACCGGGTCCGGAATCGGGTGCGGAAATGCACCAGATCCGGACAAGGTGGGCGTCGAACCTTGTTTCGGCGACAGTTCTGAAGAGTTAAGCGATTTGGCGAATTGGCCGGAATGCAGCCGCTGTTCGGTGATTAACCGCACACTGTGCCTTCACGGACCCACGGCGCGCCACCCCCGTTCGACACGTTTCCAATGGATCTGCGACTTTTATCATTTAATGCGCGAAGCCGGCGCCGAGGATCGACCAGGGGCCCTCACGCCCCCGGCATGCCCAGCTCAACGCACCAAGCGCCTCAAACCGGCGGTCGCGGGTCGAGCAAGGCCAGCACGTCGGAATGGAACTCGCGGCGGAACAGCACCCAGACGACAGCCGAGGCGCCGGCAATGAAGGCCCAGGGCGAGAAGAACCAGCACACCAGCGCGAACGACATGTAATAGGCCCGCAGGCCGTCGTTGAAGGTTTCCGCTGCCAGGCCCATCACGCCGCCCGCGCGGTCGGCAAAGGCCTCGCGTTGTTCGTCGGTCCACGCGTCGTTCCACTGCGGTGCGGCGGCCACCAGCAAGGCGCCGAAGGTGTACTGGCGGATGCTCCAGGTGAAGCGGAAGAAGGCGTAGACAAACACGCCGGTCAGCAGCACCAGCTTCAGATCAAACACCAGCGCGGTGGTGCGGGCTGCGAACGGGATCTCACGCACCAGCTCGGCCGCGCGGTCGGTGCCGCTGAGGCCCGCCAGCAAGCCACCGATGATCAGGATGGTGGTGGACGCAAAAAACGACGGGCTGGTGGACATGTTCTGCACCACGATGCCGTCGAAGACCCGGTTTTCACGGAAGGTGCTGCGCAGCATCCAGTGGCGGCGCTCGCGGTTGGTGGCCCCGAGGATGGACGCACGCGAATCGGCCCGGTGGGCTGCAAACAAGGCATAACCCACCCAAGCCACGAAAAACCAGGCCAGGGCCAGCCAATCGGCCAGGGGCAACAATCCCAGCGACGCCATCGAGAAATTCATGGCGTCACTTTAGCGCCCCGGGCGCCCTGGCGCGTCGGCAAGCGTGGCTCAACGCGCCAGATCGAACACCAGCACCTCGGCGCCCTGGCCCTGCTCCACCCGCACGCTGGGCTCACCATCAAGCTTGAGCGCATCACCCGCCTTGAGGGCGTGGCCATTCACCACCAGCTCGCCGCGCGCCAGGTGCACATAACCCAGTCGGCCAGCGGGCAACGCCACTTCGGCCTGCTCATCGCCATCGAACAGGCCGGCCCAGATGCGGGCATCGGCATTCAGCGTCACCGCCCCGCCCACACCGCCCGGTGCCGCCACCAGGCGCAGCGCACCCTGCCGCTCTTGTGTGGTGAAGGCCTTCTGCTCGTAGCCGGGTGTCAGGTCACGTTGCTCGGGCAGCAGCCAGATCTGCAGAAAATGCGTGCTGCGGCCTTCAGCGTGGTTGAACTCGCTGTGGCGCACACCGGAGCCGGCCGTCATGCGCTGCACCTCACCCGGGCGGATGGCGGCGCCGTTGCCCATGCTGTCCTGGTGGGCCAGCTCGCCGTCCAGCACGTAGCTGACGATTTCCATGTCGCGGTGGCCATGCATGCCGAAGCCGGTGCCCGCGGCGATGGTGTCGTCGTTGATGACACGCAGGTTGCCGTAGCCCATGTGGGCCGGGTCCTGGTATTCAGCGAACGAGAACGTATGGAAGCTGCGAAGCCAGCCGTGGTCGGCAGCTCCGCGGTCTTTGGCGGCGCGCAAGGTGATCATGTTCGGCTCCTGGTGAGGCTGGTGGCGATAGGTTGACTGTAGACAGCCCGCCGGGGCACCGGAGCGAGGCCCCTTGAAGCGTGCTTTCAAATAAGATGAAGCCGCCGCCACGATCCGTGGTGCCTCGGCACCTGCCTGACCACCATGTCCTTTCGCCGCAACGCCCTGACCCCCGACGCCCTGGCCATGATGGACACCATCGCCCGCACCGGCAGTTTTGCCGCGGCTGCCCGGGAGCTGGGCAAGGTGCCGTCCGCCCTGACCTACAGCGTCCGGCAACTGGAAGACGCGCTGGACGTGCTGTTGTTCGACCGCCGCTCTCGCCAGGCCGAGCTCACCGCCGCCGGCGAAGAGCTGCTGAACGAAGGCCGACGCCTGCTGGCCGAGATGGAAGCCGTGGCCAACCGCGTGCGGCGCGTTTCCACCGGCTGGGAAGCCCAGCTGACGATTGCCGGTGACGACGCCTTGTCACGCCGAACCTTGCTCGAATTGAGCGAGGCGTTTTACGCCCTGCGCCCCGACGGCCACCCGCAAGGGCCGGGCACCCGGCTGCGCCTGCGCACCGAAGTGATGGCCGGCACCTGGGAAGCGCTGGTGTCGGGCCAGGCCGATCTGGCCATCGGCATCCCGGGCGAAGTGCTGGGCTCACCCGGCATCGAGATGAAACCGCTGGGCGAGCTGCAGTTCGTTTATGTGATGGCGCCGCACCACCCGCTGGCCAGCCTGCCGGAGCCGCTCGATGACCTGCAGATCGTGCAGCACCGGGCGGTGGCGGTGGCCGACTCTGCCCAGCGCCTGTCGCCGCAAACGGTGAACCTGCTGTCGGGCCAGGACGTGCTGACCGTGCCGACCATGCAGATGAAGATCGACGCCCTGCTGCGTGGCCTGGGCGCCGGCTTTGTGCCGCTCTCGATGGTGCATGACCACCTGGGTGCCGGCCACCTGGTGAGCCGTGAGGTACAGCGCCAGCGCCGCCACGCCCGTCTGCATTACGCCTGGCGCAGTGCGGCCGTGGGGCACCCGCGCAAGGCGCCGCAGGGCCTGGCGCTGCAATGGTGGCTGAACCAGCTCGAAAGCCCGGCCACCCGGGCCGCGCTGCTGGAGCGCCCGAGCGGGCTGCCCACGTGCCCTTGAAACCCGAGCCCGGCACCGCGGGCTACGTTGGTCGCTTCGCCCCCTCCCCCACCGGGCTGCTGCATGCCGGCTCGCTGGTGGCGGCGCTGGCCAGCTGGCTCGATGCCCGCGCCAACAACGGCCGCTGGCTGGTGCGCATTGAAGACGTCGACCACCCCCGCTGCATCTCGGGCGCTGACACGGCCATCCTCGGCCAGCTGGCCGCCTGCGGCCTGCTGCCGGACGAGCCGCCTGTGTGGCAATCGCAGCGCAGCGCCTTGTATGAAGCGGCATTGCAGAAGCTGGCAGCCGCCGGGCAGGTGTACCTCTGCGCTTGCAGCCGACGCGACATCGAGCTGGCCCTGGCTGCCAGCGGGCACACACCCGACCGCCACGGCGAACGCGTGTACCCCGGCACCTGCCGCAACGGGCTGCACGGCCGCATCGGCCGGGCCTGGCGGCTGCGCACCACCGGCGCTGACGGTGCGCCTGTTCACATCACCTGGCAAGACCGGCGGCTGGGCAGCCAGCAACAAGACGTGAGCACCGAGGTCGGCGACTTCGTGCTGAAACGCGCTGATGGCCTGTGGGCCTACCAATTGGCCGTGGTGGTGGACGACGCCGCTCAGGGCATCACCCATGTGGTGCGCGGTGAAGACCTGGCCGACAACACCCCCCGACAGACCTACCTGCAGCGCCAGCTGGGTCTGCCCAGCCCGAGCTGGCTGCACACGCCGCTGGTGCTGGCTGCCGATGGCCAGAAACTCTCGAAACAGAACGGCGCCCAGCCACTCGATCTGAAAGAGCCGCTTCAAGCCCTGCAACAAGCCGCCGCCGCACTGGGCTTGCCGCCGGCCACCGCCACCTCGTTGCCCGACTGGCTGGCCGCGAGCGTGCAGGCCTGGGCCACGCTTTACCCCCTGCCCGCGCAGACCGTGCCGCCGCTGGTGGCATGATGCGCGCCTTGTGACACCGTGGCGGATGCCTGATCTGCCCCGGTGAACCGACTGTTTCACACCTAGCCACAGGAAGACTGACCCATGACCACCACCCCCAGCGGCCTGCAAATTGATGATGTGGTGCCCGGCACCGGCGCTGAAGCCCAGGCTGGCCAGAGCGTCACCGTGCATTACACCGGCTGGCTGCACGACGCAGCCGCGCCCAACGGCCGTGGCAAGAAGTTCGACTCCAGCAAGGACCGCGGCGATCCGTTCGAGTTCAATCTCGGCGCCGCCATGGTCATCCGTGGCTGGGACGAAGGTGTGCAAGGCATGAAGGTGGGCGGCACCCGCGTGCTGACCATCCCGGCAGACCTGGGCTACGGCCCGCGTGGCGCTGGCGGCGTGATCCCGCCGAACGCCACGCTGGTGTTCGAAGTGGAGTTGCTGCCGACGCCGGAACGGCCGGCCCTGCAGATCACCGACGTGGTGGTGGGCAGCGGCGCTGAAGCCGTGTCGGGCAACAGCGTGACGGTGCACTACACCGGCTGGCTGTTTGACGCCGACGCGCCGAACCAGCGCGGCCGCAAGTTCGACTCCAGCAAGGACCGCAACGACCCGTTCGAGTTCGATCTGGACGCCGGCATGGTCATCCGCGGCTGGGACGAAGGCGTGCAAGGCATGAAGGTGGGCGGCACCCGCGTGCTGGTCATCCCGGCACACCTGGGCTACGGCGCCCGCGGCGCTGGTGGCGTGATCCCGCCGAACGCCACGCTGGTGTTCGAAGTGGAACTGCTGGGCGTCTGACCGCGCCATGACCGACCCGGCACCGGCCCTGGAAGGCATGACCAGTCCGTTCGTGGCGGTGCGCCTGCGCACCACTGACACGGACGCCGCTGGCCACTTCTACGGCCGGGTGCTGGGGCCGGGTGCCCGCGCGCTGATCGACGCCATTCCGGCCGATTCAGCCGCGCGCGGTGCCCGTCCGATCTGGCTGGGGGTGGTGGGCACCACCGACCCCGGCGCCACCGCTGCGCAGTTGCAAACACTGGGCGCGATGCGCCTGGGGCCACCGGCCAGCGGGGCGAACAACCAAACCGTATCGCTCTGGCGTGATGCCGGCGGCGCGGTGTTTGGCCTGGCCGGCAGCGCAACTGCATCGCGTGCCGCAGAGGCTGCAACGCCCACCGACGACTCGGCAACGCAGCGCCCGGTCTGGCAGCACCTGAACTGCCCGGTGCCGTCTGCTGCATCAGCGATGTACCGGGGTGCCTTTGGCTGGCGCATCGCGCCGTCGCTGGAGCGCAGCAACGGCCTGTCCGTCTGGCCGATCTGCGCCCGTGACGGCGCTGCGCCGTTTGCCTCGCTGGTGGACGTGAGCGGCTTGCCCGACGTGCACCCGCACTGGCTGTTCCATTTCGAGGTGCCGGCGTTGGACGCCGCGTTGGCCACCGTGCGGGCCGAGGGCGGCACGGTCGGGCCAGTCAGCGCCCTGCCAAACGGCCGCTGGCTGGCGATCTGCGACGACCCGCAAGGCGCGGCTTTCGGGCTGCAGAGCGCGCAGCGCTGATCAGGGGCGCGGTGCCGCCACCGGCACCGCGAAGTAAAGCGCTCAGTGCGCCTCGTCCCAGTTGGCGCCTACGCCCACTTCGGCCAGCAAGGGCACGCTGAGGTCGGCCACACTGGCCATCAGGCGCGGCAAGGCTTCGCGCACCCAGGGCAGTTCCGCCTCGGGCACTTCCATCACCAGTTCGTCGTGCACCTGCATCACCATGCGGCTGGCGCGCTGCTCGGTGTCCAGCGCGGCCTGCACGGCGATCATCGCCAGCTTGATCAGATCGGCCGCCGTGCCCTGCATCGGCGCATTGATGGCTTGGCGCTCGGCACCCGCGCGGCGCGGGCCGTTGCCGCCCTTGATTTCCGGCAGCCACAGGCGTCGGCCAAACACGGTTTCCACATAACCACGCTCAGCCGCCAGCGCCCGCGTTTCGTCCATGTAGCGCTTCACGCCGGCGAAGCGGTCAAAGTAGCGGTCGATGTAGTTCTTCGCCGCCTTCTGATCAATGCCCAGGCTTTGCGCCAGGCCGAACGCGCCCATGCCGTAGATCAAGCCGAAGTTGATGGTCTTGGCATAACGGCGCTGCTCGCTCGTCACCTCCGCCGGCGGAATGCCGAACACCTCTGAAGCGGTGGCGCGGTGCACGTCCTGCCCTTCCGCGAAGGCGCGGGTCAGGCCGGGGTCACCGCTGATGTGGGCCATGATGCGCAGCTCGATCTGCGAATAGTCGGCGCTGACGATGACATGGCCCGGCGGCGCAATGAAGGCCTCGCGCACCTTGCGGCCCTCGGCCGTGCGGATGGGGATGTTCTGCAGGTTGGGGTCGTTGCTCGACAGGCGGCCGGTCACGGCCACGGCCTGCGCGTAGTTGGTGTGCACCCGGCCGTCCGCCGGGTTGATCATCAGCGGCAGCTTGTCGGTGTAGGTACCCTTGAGCTTGGCCAGGCTGCGGTGCTCCAGCAACTTGGCCGGCAGCGGGTAATCGGCGGCCAGCTCCTGCAGCACTTCCTCGTCGGTCGACGGCGCGCCGCTGGCGGTCTTTTTCTTCACCGGCAACCCCAGCTTGCCGAACAAAATCTCACCGACCTGCTTGGGCGAGCCCATGTTGAAGGGCTGGCCCGCGATGGCGTAAGCCTCCTGCTCCAGCGACACCATGCGCAGCGCCAGTTGCTGGCTCTGCCCGGCCAGGCGGCTGGCGTCGATCAGCACCCCGGTGCGCTCGATGCGCTCCAGGATGACGGCCACGGGCATCTCGATCTCTTGATACACGCGGCGCAGGCCGGCGTCGGCCTCGATCTGCGGCCACAGCACCTGGTGCACCTGCAGGCACATCTCGCTGTCTTCACCGCTGTAGGTGGTGGCGCGTTCCACATCCACCTGCGAAAAACCGATCTGGTTCACGCCCTTGCCGCACAGCTCTTCATAGCTCAGGCCGCGGCGGCCGAGGTGGCGCTCGGCCAGGCTCTCCAAGCCGTGCGGCTTGTGGGCCTCCAGCACATAGCTTTCGAGCAGCGTGTCATGCACATAACCACGCACCGTGATGCCGTGGTTGGCAAACACATGCAGGTCGTACTTGATGTGCTGGCCCAGCTTGTGGGCGCTGGCATCCTCCAGCCAGGGGCGCAGGCGCTCCAGCACCAGCGCCAGCGGCAATTGCTCCGGCGCGCCGGGGTAGTCGTGGCCAGTGGGCACATAGGCAGCGCGGCCGGGCTCCACGGCGAAGCTGATGCCGACGATGCGGGCCAGCATCGCGTCGAGCGAATCGGTTTCGGTGTCGATGGCCACCAGCGGTGCGGCGCGCAGCTTGTCCAGCCAGGCGTCCAACTGCGGCAGCGTGGTGACGCAGTCATATTCGCGGGCCAGTGGCTGGGTGACGGCAGCCGGCAGCGGCGCGGCGTCAAACAGGCCGGGCGTCTCGCCGGGTGCGGTGGCTTCAATCGCCGCAGGCACGCCCAGCTCGGTTTCCAGGTCACGCCGCCAGGTCTTGAAGCCGTAGCGGCCGAAGAAGTCGAGCAGGCCCGGGCGGTCGGTCTCCAGCAAGGCCAGGCTGTCGAGCGTTGGCCAGTTGCTAACGTGGGCGCTGAGGTCGCAGTCGGTCACCACGGTGATCAGGCGGCGGCCCATCGGCAGCCAGTCCAGGGCCTTGCGCAGGTTTTCACCCGCCACGCCCTTGATGCTGTCGGCCGCGGCCACCACGCCGTCGAGGCTGCCGTGCTCGGCCAGCCACTTCACGGCCGTCTTCGGGCCGACCTTCTCAACGCCCGGCACGTTGTCGACGGTGTCGCCGATCAGGGTCAGGTAATCGATGATGCGGTTCGGTGGCACGCCGAACTTGGCTTCCACGCCGGCCACGTCCAGCGTCTCGTTGCTCATGGTGTTGATGAGCGTGACGTGCGGGGTCACCAGCTGGGCCAGGTCCTTGTCGCCGGTGGAAATCACCACGCGGTGCCCGCTGGCCTCGGCCACCCGGGCCAGCGTGCCGATGGCGTCGTCTGCCTCGATGCCGGGCACTTCCAGCACCGGCCAGCCGAGCAGGCGCACCACCTCGTGGATCGGCGCGATCTGCGCACGCAGGTCATCGGGCATCGGCGCGCGCTGGGCCTTGTAGGCGGGGTACCACTCGTCGCGGAAGGTCGGGCCCTTGGCGTCGAACACGCACACGGCATGCTCGGCGCCGATCTGGTCGCGCAGGCGCCGCATCATCGCCACCATGCCGTGAATGGCGCCGGTCGGCACGCCGCCCGGGCCACGCAGGTCCGGCATGGCGTGGTAGGCCCGGTAGAGATAGCTGGAGCCATCCACCAGCAGCATGGTTTTGTCAGACACGGTCGTGGTCAGGGTCTCGCTCATGGGGCGCGATTGTGCCGGGAAAGGCTTCTCCTCAGGCCCGCCAGCTCGCCCGGAAGCGCCGGCAGCGGCTCGACTCAGCGGCTTTTTCAGCCGGGCCCTCGCCGCATCCGTAAAATCGGGAGATGAACGCTGTTTCCCGGTCCCGCGCGCCCTCGTCGCTGCGCCCTGCTTTGCCCTCTGGTTTGCCCCATCTGCTGGCCACCTGCCTGGCCCTGGCCTTTTGCAGCCTGACGCTTTCGGCAGCCCATGCCGTGGCGCTGCGTGCGCCCGACGCCAAGCCGTCTGATTTCCCGATCGAGCCCCAGGTGCTGCAACAAACCACCGAAGACGACCAGGTCCGGATCGACGAAACCCGGGTGGGCGGCGCGACGCGCAAGCTCACCGTGCAGCCGAAGATCAAGGGCATGCCCGCCTACGAGATCGCCACGCCCACGCCAGGCCGCCCAACGGCCCAGGACCCCAAGGCCGGACAACGCGTCTGGCTGAACATCGGCTTCTGAACAGGCACACCATGGCGGTCTATACCGAAGTGAATGCCTCTCAGGCAGGTGAGCTGGCGGCTGCGCTGGGTCTGGGTGAGGTACTGGCGCTGCGCCCGATCAGCAGCGGCATCGAGAACACCAACTATTTCCTCACCACGTCCAGCGGCGAGTGGGTGCTGACACTGTTCGAGCGTCTGCGCGCCGACCAGCTGCCGTTTTACCTGCACCTGATGCAGCACCTGGCCCGCGCCGGCCTGCCCGTGCCCGAGCCGCGCGCCAACCCGGCGGGTGAGCTGGTGCACAGCCTGGGCGGCAAGCCTGCGGCCGTGGTGAACCGGCTCAAGGGCGAGAGCATCGACGCCCCCGACCTGCACCACTGCGCCCAGCTGGGCGGGGTGCTGGCGCGCATGCACCAGGCGGTGGAAAGCTTCCCGCTGCACCAGCCCAACCTGCGCGACATCGACTGGCGCGAGCAGGCCGCCCCCGTGGTGCGCCCTTACCTTGATGACTCGGCCGGCGCCCTGCTGGATGCCGAGATGGTCTTCCAGCACCATCTGGCGCAAAGCCCGGCCTACCGCGCCCTGCCGCGCGGCGCCGTGCATGCCGACCTGTTCCGCGACAACGCCATGTTTGACGGCCTGCCGGGCCGCGAACAACTCTCCGGCGTGTTCGACTTCTACTTCGCTGGTGTTGATACCTTCACCTACGACATCGGCGTGGTGATCAACGACTGGTGCGTCGACCTGGACACCGGCCGGCTGGACGTGGCCCGCGCCGAAGCCCTGCTGCACGCTTACCAGGTCGTGCGCCCCTTGGCTGGGGATGAGCTGCGCCTGCTGCCGGGCTTGCGCCGGGCGGGCGCGCTGCGCTTCTGGCTCTCACGCCTGGGTGACTGGCACCTGCCGCGTGACGCCAGCCTGCTGACGCCCAAACCCCCCCTGCATTTCGAGCGCGTGCTGCGCGACTGCATCGAACAACCGTGGCACCCTGCGCAATGACCTTCGTACCCCCATGGCACTGATCCTCAAGACCGTCTCCGCCTCGCAAGGCCTGCAATGGGTGAAGCTCGGCCTGCAGGAATTCATGCGGCACCCGCTGCCCTACTTCGGTCTGTTCGGCACGTTCCTGCTGGTGAACCTCGGCATGGGGCTGATTCCGCTGCTGGGCGAGTGGCTGATGATGATGACGCCCCCGCTGCTGCTGCTGGCCTTCATGCTCGCGGCCATGGCCAGCCAGCGCGGGCACCGGCCTGACCTGGCGGCCTACCTGGCCCCGTGGCGCTCGCCCGATCTGAACCGCCGTCGCAGCCTGCTGACGCTGTGCCTGATGTATGGCGTGGCCTGCATGGTGGCCCTGCAGATTGGCCGCTGGGTGGACGGCGGCGCGCTGGCCGCACTGATGGACGGCATGGCCAAGCAGGTGACGCCGGAAGAGATGGAGACGCTGATGCAGGCGCAGGGTCTGGTGGCCGGCATTGCCTGGCGCATCGGCTTGATCGCGCTGGTGAGCCTGCCGTTCTGCTTTGCGCCGGCACTGGTGTTCTGGGTGGGTCAGGCGCCGCCGCAGGCGCTGTTTTCCAGCGCCCTGGCCATCAAGCGCAATGCCACGCCGTTCGCCTTGTTCATCGGCCTGTGGCTGGGCTTGACGGTGGTGGTGAGCCAGGTCACGGCCATGCTGGGCCAGGCTGTGGGCGGCAGCTTCGGCATGATGCTGCTGCTCGGCGTATCCACCTGCGTGAACTGCGCGGGTTACGTCTCGCTGTACTTCGCGTTCCGCGATTGTTTTGGCCAGCCTGAAGGCACGGAGCCGCCCGAAGCGCCGAAGACCGAGGTCTGAAAACTCGCCGATCAGGGCTTGATCAAACCCGGCTGCGCACGTCCATCGTGACCTGGCCACGCGCACGCGCCGCGGCCACATCCTGCTCGATCTGCGCCAGCTCGCTGGTCGTGCGGGCCTGGCAGTCGCGGATGCACACCCGGCGGTCGCGCCCGGCGTCCTTGCCGATGAACAAGGCCAGGTCGACCAGGTTCAGCGCCTGCTCCCAGCCCACCGCCACCTGGTGCGGCGGCAGCGGGAACGCCGCGTAACCCAGGCTGCCCGTCACCTGCAGGCTGCTGCCGTCTGGCAACAACACGGGTTCTGATGAGATGGCGTCGAGCAGGCGCTGTACCATGGCATCCAGCGCATCGCCATGCAGGTGCGGCGCAAACACCAGGAACTCCTCACCGCCCCAGCGGCAGACCAAGTCGGCTTCACGCACTGCCTTGCCCAGGCGGTGGGCCACTTCCACCAGCACGGCATCACCGGCGTTGTGGCCGTGGCGGTCGTTGACGCGCTTGAAGTGGTCGAGGTCGAGCAGCAGCAAGGCGCCGTCAAAACGCGGCAGGCCGTTGGCGCGCGCCTTCAGCATGTCGCGCAAATGGCGGCGGTTGGCCAGGCCGGTCAGCGGGTCGCGCTCGCTCTGCAGCTTCAGTTGCACCTCGCTGCGGCGCAGGGCACGGTTGGCCTCACGCGCGCGGCTCACCAGCACGCCCACGGCCGCGCTGGCCAACACCAGCAGCAACACGCCCAGGGCCCATACCCGGTAGAGCAGGCTCTGGTTGTCGAGCTGGGTGGCCTTGAGGGCGTTGTCACGCGCCAGCAGTTCGAGCTCGCGCTGCTCGGCCTGCGCCTGCTGCTGCTCACGCAACTGCTTCAGCAGCGCGTCGCGGTTGCTTTGCTGGATCTGCTCGCGCAGCGCCTGTTCGCGGTGGTACAGATCGAGCGAGGCATGCACCTCGCCACGCGCGGCCAGCGCTTCCGAATGCTCATGCAGGGCTTCCTGCATCCGCCCCCAGGCGCCAGCGGCCTGCCACAGGCGCAGCGCGGCTTCCAGATCAGCACGCCCCGCCGCCACCTGGCCAAGCGCCAGCCGCGCCAAGCCGCCGTTGTGCAGCAGCACGGGCTCGCTGCGCACATCGTGCACGCGACGCAGCACCGGCAGCGCCTGCTCGATGGCCTGCAGCGCTTCGCGCGGGCGGCCACTGCGCATCAAGGCGTCAGCCAGGTTCACCCGGATCAAGGCCATCTGGCGCTCCATGCCCGAGGCACGCGCCTGCGCCAGGGCGTCTTCCATGAAACGCCGCGCCGCCGCGTCTTCGCCCTTGCTGGCGGCCAACCACGACTGCGCCACCCGCACGCGGGTGATGGCCAAGGGGCCCGCCACGCGTCCAAGCGCGTCGGCCTGCACCATCGCACGCTGGGCCAGCGCCGGGTCGCCCTGGGCCTGGTGCAACAGCGCCAGATTGGTCAAGGTCAGTGAGTGCAGCAGGTTGTCGGCATGGCGCACAGCCAGGTCAAGGCTGCGCTGCTGGAAGTCGATGGCCTCGACCCGGGCGCCGCGGGCCTCCGCACGGCTGCCCTGCATGCGCAGCACCCGCCACAGGCTGCGGTAGTCGCAATCAGGGCGAGGCTGAGCGCCTTCACACAAGCGTTGATAGGCGTCGGCAGCGCGACGGGCATTGAGCAGGGCATCGTCGAAGCGCCCGAGGTGCTCGTCCGACTGGGCCAGCACCATCAAGGCGTCCGCGGCTGCCAGCGCGTCCGGCTGGCCATCCGTCTGGATGGCGAGCAGCCGCTTGTGCGCCTGCTGCACCTCTTCGGTCAAACCGGAACGCGCCGCCACCGAGCCCTTGGTGCGCCAGCGCAGGCGTTGCCACAATTCTGCAGATACGCCTTGCGGCGCCGGCACCTGGTCCAGCCAGGCCAGCACGGCCACCGCCTGGTCGTCACCTTCAAACTCCAGGTCAATCAGCGTGGCTTGCAACTCGGCCTGGGTGTCCGGCAGGCGCAACTTGGTCAGGTCTACCAGGCCGGCTTCAGATCGACCCGCCATCAGGCCGATGGCCAGTGCCACACCGACCGGCAACACCGCGCACCGGCGCAGGCGGCCACGGACCAGGCGCAGCGCCAGCGCAAAGCGTTCGCTCATGTCGCCACCTCCTGCACAGGGCCATAAAGGGGCGTCAGCGCCACCTCGCCGTTCTGCCAGGCGGCGGCCAGATCACTCATGGCGTTGTCGAGCGCGAACATGTCACTCACCGGCAGGTGCCGAATGCCGAAAGCCCGGTTGCGGCCCTGGGCCTTGGCCAGGAACATCGCGGCGTCCACCAGGTTCACGGCCTGCTCCCAGGTCAGCGTGGGAGCGTCGGGCGGCAGCGGAAAGTCGGCGAAACCGATGGAGGCGGTCACGTTCATGGAACGGCCTTCGTGGCGCATCGGCACCGCACCGATGGCGCCCAGCAAACGCTGCGCCAGCGCTTCGGTCTGCTCACGGCGACGCGGCCCGGTCACGACGAGGAACTCCTCGCCGCCCCAGCGCAGCACATGGTCCTCCTCGCGCAGCACGGCCCGCAGGCGGCGTGCCACGTCAGCCAGCACGGCGTCGCCGGCGGCATGCCCGTGCAGGTCATTGATGCGCTTGAAGTGGTCGATGTCGATCAGGAACAGGCTGCCGGACACGGGCAGCGCCTGGTCACCGTCATGGGTCAGTCGCTGGAAGTGGCGGCGGTTGCCGAGGCCGGTCAGCGGGTCGCGCTCACTCTGTTCCAGCAGGCGCTGGTTGTTGTGGTGCAGCGCATGCTGGGTGCGGCGCATGCGGCGGTAACCCAGGCTGAGCCAGCCGAAGCTGAGCAGCAGCACACCACCGGCCAGGGCCCATTCCCGCAGTTGCAGGTCACGCTGACGCAGGGTTTCGGCCTTGAGCTGGTTTTCGTCGAGCAGCACCGCTTTCTCATGCCGTCGCTTGTCGGCCTCGAACGAAGCCTGAAGCTCCAGCAAGACCCGCTGCTGATCGCGGCGGAAGGCCTCGTAAGACAGGTCTCGCTCCTTGCGATAGATGGCCAGCGCGTCGGCGGTGTAGCCGCCCAGTTCGAGGTACTTGCCCAGCTCGCGCAGGGCGTCTGATTCGTCCACGATTTCGTCGGCCGCGTGCATGCGGTCAAGCTCGGCCTGCACCAGCGGCAGGCCCTTGTCTTTCTGGCGCGAGGCAATCAGCGCCAAGCCCAGGTTCTGACGGGCCAGGCGCTCGGCGGTGGCATAGCGCTGGGCCCGGGCCAGCGGCAGCGCCTGCTCCAGCAGGGCCTTGGCGCGGGCGTAATCGGCACGGCGCAGGTAGTAATCGGCCAGGTTGGCCAGGCCCAGCGCCTCTTCACGGGCGGCACCGGCCTGCTGTGCGTGGTTGAGGGCACTTTCCAGCGCGGCCAGCTCGGCGCTGCGCACGGCACCCGCGCCGGCAATGCCATCACCCAGCCCCGGCGACGGGCTGTCGGTGAGCAGGATGCTGCGAACGGCCTGCACCTGTGAAAGAGACAACCAATCCTGCGCCGCCTGGCCAATCGACAGCGCCTCGTCGATCAGCTGTGTCGCCCGCTCCACTTCACCAGCACGCGCCAGCGCATAAGCCAGCGACGAGCGCAGCGGCGTGCGGCGCCACTGCGTCGGTTCACGGTCAGCGGCACCCAGTGCCAGCTGGTAGAGCCGAACCGATTCACCGAACCGGCCCAGGCTGTCATTGATGCCGCCAAAAACTGCCAGGCAATACAGCCTCACCTGCAGGAGTTGGCCACGGGCCACCGCCTCCAGGGCTTCGTCCTGCAAGCGCAGGGCCTGCGTCTGGTTGGTGCTGGCGCGCAGTTGGTCGGCCTGGACGCAGGCGCGGCTGGCCTGGGCATCGGCGCGCACGGCTGCGGGTACATCACGTCCGGCTTCCAGCGTGGCCAGGGACGACAACGTGGCATTCGCCGGCTGATCCAGCTTGATCTGCAATTCGCCCAGCAGGCGCAGCAAGGCCACCCGCTGGCTGTCGGTCAACGGTGCGCCGGATTGCAGCCGCTGCGGCAAGGCGGCCGCCACCTCCATCGGATTGGCCCGGGCGCGCCGCTCGCGCGTGTCGACTTCGTCGGCCGCAACAGCCACCACGGCGGACGCCGGGGCCTGGGCTCGCCCCACGGACGGCGCCGCAGCCGGTGCTGCACCAGCCACGGCAGAACTTGCCACCGTCACTGACAAGGCCACCAACAACGCAGCGCCCCGGGCGCACCAAGCGCTCAGGCGTTGCTGAAGGTGCCCAAACGGCACGCGGGCCAAAGCAGGCATGAAGCTCAGTCGACCAGCGTCAACTTGGCGATGGACAGCGCCAGCCACTTCGGGCCATGACGGCCGAAGCGAACCTGCGCGCGGGCGTCTTCGCCCGTGCCTTCGAGCGTGATGACCACGCCTTCGCCAAACTTGTTGTGGAACACGCCCTGCCCCACCTTCAACCCATGGCCTGACGCCTTGGCCTGCGCCGCCACCATGGCTGCGGGCACGGGCGGCGGGGCCGGTGGCTGCCAGCCGTTGTTGCGCCCGGCGCCCACCACCGAGTTCAAGCCGCTGCCGCGCTCCCAGGCCTGCTGGTACTCCCGCGCAAAGCCTGAGCCAAAGCCCTGATTGCGCGGCGTCAGCCACTTCAGGGCAGATTCAGGCAGCTCGTCGAAGAAGCGGCTCTTCACGTTGTAGCGGGTCTGACCGTGCAGCATGCGCGTCTGGCAGAAGCTCAGGTACAGGCGCTGGCGGGCCCGGGTGATGGCCACGTACATCAGGCGGCGCTCTTCCTCCAGCCCGTCGGCATCCGACATCGCGTTTTCATGCGGGAACAGGCCTTCTTCCAGGCCGGTGATGAACACCGCATCAAACTCCAGGCCCTTGGCCGAGTGCACGGTCATCAACTGGATGGCGTCTTGCCCGGCCTGCGCCTGGTTGTCACCGGCTTCCAGTGCGGCGTGCGTCAGGAAGGCCGCCAGCGGGCTCATGATTTCGCCGGTTTCGGCGTCCGGTGTCAGGTCGACCGCGGCCACGGCGTTGGGCAAGCCGGCAGCTGCACCGTCCGACATCTGGCCCGGGCCAAACTCGTCCACCGGCAAGGCCACGGCGTCCTTGCCAAACCCTTCCTGGGTGACAAAGGCCTCGGCTGCATTCACCAGTTCTTCCAGATTCTCGATCCGGTCGGCGCCTTCTCTTTCGGTGCGGTAGAAGTCGATCAGGCCGGATCGCGCCAGCATGTGCTCGATGATCTGGCGCAGCGTCAGTCCCAGCGTGGCGTTGCGCATGCCGTCGATCAGCGCATTGAAGGCCACCAGGTTGGCGCCGCCCTTGCCACCCACCGCGCCCACGCTTTGCCACAGGCTGCGGCCGGTCTGGCGGGCGGCGTCTTGCAGCTGTTCCAGCGTGCGGGCGCCGATGCCGCGGGTCGGGAAGTTCACCACCCGCAGGTAGCTCGTGTCGTCGTTGCAGTTCTCGATCAGGCGCAGATAGGCCAGTGCATGCTTGACTTCAGCACGCTCGAAGAATCGCTGGCCACCGTAAACCCGGTAGAGAACACCGGCACTCAGAAGCGCCGACTCAAGCACCCGCGATTGCGCATTACTGCGGTACAGCAACGCGATCTCTTTGAGCCCCATGCCGGAGCGGTGCAGTTGCTGCGCCTCTTCAACTATCCATCGCGCCTCATTGAAGTCGCTCGCGTTTTCCTGCACCCGCACCGGCTCACCCGGGCCGGCCTCGGTGCGCAGCGTCTTGCCCAGGCGCCGGCTGTTGTGGCCGATCAGGTGGTTGGCGGAATCAAGGATGTTGCCGAAGCTGCGGTAGTTGCGCTCCAGCTTGATGACCTGCTTCACGCGGAACTCGCGCTCGAAGTCGGCCATGTTGCCCACCTGCGCGCCGCGGAAAGCGTAGATGCTCTGGTCATCGTCGCCCACGGCCAGCACCGAGGCGTCAGGCGCGGCGAACATCTTCAGCCAGGCGTACTGCAGGCGGTTCGTGTCCTGGAACTCGTCGACCAGGATGTGGCGGAAGCGGCGGCGGTAGTGCTCGCGCAGCGCGGCGTCGTCGCGCATCAGCTCATAGGTGCGCAGCATCAGCTCGGCGAAGTCGACCACGCCTTCACGCTGGCACTGGTCTTCGTAGGCCTGGTAAATCTCGACCATGGTCTGGGTCTGGCCGTCGTGCACAGGCACGTCCTTCGGGCGCTGGCCGTTTTCCTTGGCGCCAGCAATGAACCAGTTCACCTGCTTGGGCACAAACCGCTCTTCATCGAGCTTCAGCGCCTTGATGACGCGCTTGACGGCGCTCAGGGTGTCGCCGGCATCCAGGATCTGGAAGCTCTGCGGCAGGCCGGCCTGCTTCCAGTGCGCCCGCAGGAAACGGTTGCACAGGCCGTGGAAGGTGCCGATCCACATGCCGCGCACATTCACCGGCAGCATGGCCGACAGGCGGGTCAGCATTTCCTTGGCCGCCTTGTTGGTGAAGGTGACGGCCATGACGCCACCGATGGAGACCTGCGAGGTCTGCAGCAGCCAGGCGATGCGGGTGGTGAGGACGCGGGTCTTGCCGGACCCGGCGCCCGCAAGGATCAGGGCTGCTTCGGCCGGGAGCGTGACAGCAGCGTATTGCTCGGGGTTCAACCCTCGCAGCAGGGCGCTGCCGTCACCCATCAGGGGAAGGCCGGCAGCGTCGGAAAGGGGCGGGGTGTGCATCCGTCCATTTTAGGGACCCCGGCGCGCTCTGTGACAGTCTTCACGTACGGGTACCTTGATGGCCAGCGTGCCCGACGGCGAAGATGCGTAGAATCAGTCACCGGGCCCAAATTCTGTCGCCCGGTTTTTTGTGCCTGCTCCACCCGCCCCTGGGTGGCTTCTGCGGCACCTCACCGGGCACAGGTCAAGCGCTCGCAGCCCTGCGGCGGCGCACTGCGTTCAACGCGCCGCCAGTGTTTTCACTGGAGCCTGTGAGATGGAAATCTTTGACTACGACAACGTCCTGTTGTTGCCCCGCCAATGCCGAGTGGAGAGCCGCGCCGAGTGCGATACCGGCGTCGACTTCGGCGGCCGCCGTTTCAAGTTACCGGTCGTGCCGGCCAACATGAAGACCGTGGTGGACGAGCGCATCACCGAATGGATGGCCGCCAACGGCTATTTCTACGTGATGCACCGCTTCGACCTCGACAACGTGGCCTACGCCAAGCGCATGCGCGACCTGGGCCTCTACGTGTCGATCAGCTCGGGCGTGAAGCCCGCCGACCGTGACGTGATCGACCGCCTGGCGGCCGAAGGCGTCGGCGCTGACTACATCACCATCGACATCGCCCACGGCCACGCCGAAAGCGTGCGTCAGATGATTGCCTACATCAAGCAGCGCCTGCCGAACACCTTCGTCATCGCCGGCAATGTGGGCACGCCCGAAGGCGTGATCGACCTGGAAAACTGGGGCGCTGACGCGACCAAGGTCGGCATCGGCCCGGGCAAGGTCTGCATCACCCGCCTGAAAACCGGCTTCGGCACCGGCGGCTGGCAGCTCAGCGCGCTGAAGTGGTGTGCCCGCGTGGCCACCAAGCCCATCATTGCCGACGGCGGCATCCGCCACCACGGCGACATCGCCAAGAGCGTGCGCTTCGGCGCGGCCATGGTGATGGTGGGTTCGCTGTTCGCGGGCCATGAAGAATCACCCGGCGCCACCGTGGAAGTCGATGGCAAGCTCTACAAGGAGTACTACGGCTCCGCCAGCGACTTCAACAAGGGCGAGTACAAGCACGTGGAAGGCAAGCGCATCCTCGAGCCCGTCAAGGGAAAGCTGGGTGACACGCTGCGCGAGATGCAGGAAGACCTGCAGAGCTCGATCAGCTACGCCGGTGGTCGCCAGCTGAACGACCTGCGCCGCGTGAACTACGTGATCCTTGGCGGCGAAAACGCCGGCGAACACCTGCTGATGTAAGCAGCTGCTAGTCGCCGGGGCAACCCTGAAAATGAGGCGGTCGGGCCTGCACTAACATGCAGGCCCATCACGGGTGCAATCGACACCCGCCGCACTTTTGAGGGAGTTCCGGATGAGCCAGCCACAAGACCCGTACAACAACCCGTTTGCACCGCCGCAAGCCGAGGTCGCCGATGCTTCCGAGCAGGTGGCTGCGGGGTCGCTGGCGGGTCGTGGCGCCCGGCTCGGCGCCGTGATCCTCGACAGCCTGGCCGTTGGCGCCTTGGCCTTCGGCGGCGCCAAGCTCTTCGGCATGGACGTCTTCTCCCAAGCCAGCGAGAGCGTCAACAACACGTTGATGCTGTTTGCGCTGGGGGTCGTGGCCTCGCTGCTGCTGCAAGGCTGGCTGCTGCACACCCGCAGCCAGACGATCGGCAAGGTCGTGCTCGGCCTGCGCATCGTCAAGGTCGACGGTAGCCGCGCCCATCTCGGCCGCACCTTCGGCCTGCGCGTCTGCGTGATGACCGCACTGACCATGATCCCGGTGGCCGGCCAGATCATCGGCCTGATCGATGCGCTGATGATCTTCGGCAAGTCACGTCGCTGCCTGCACGACCTGATCGCCGGCACCGTGGTCGTCAAGGCCTGAGTTGCCGGTGCCGGCAGCCGCCGCGCCGCTCGACACGCTGCGCCACACTGAAACGCCCGAGGGCGTGACGCTGCACCTGCGCCCTGCCGGTGCGCCGGCGCGCGCGCTCGCCTGGGCGGTCGACTTCATCCTGCGCCTCGTCATGTTCAGCGTGCTGGTGGGCGCGCTCGCCCAGCTCAAGGGCTTCGGCATGGGCATGGCGGCCATCATCGCCTTCGTGCTGGAGTGGTTCTACCCGGTGCTGTTCGAGCTGGCGCCGGGCGCCGCCACACCGGGCAAGCGGCTGCTGGGCCTGAGCGTGGTGATGGCCGACGGACTGCCGGTGACGCCCAGCGCCTCGGTGCTGCGCAACCTGCTGCGCGCGGTTGATTTCCTGCCCTTCCTGTACCTGCTGGGTGGCCTGACCATGCTGGCGCGCAGCGACTTCCGCCGCCTCGGCGACCTGGTGGCGCAAACGCTGGTGGTGCACCAACCGCCCGAGTGGCGCTCAAGCAACTTGCCGGCCGGCCCTGCACTGGCCCCATCCCGGCCACTCACCCTGGCCCAGCAGCGTGCCGTGCTGGCGCTGGCGCAGCGACACGCCGTGCTCACCGCCGCCCGCTTCGAGGAAATGGCCCGGCCGCTTGCCGCCTGGCTGCCCGCCACCGACTCCCTGCCCGGCGCGATGACGCCGCCGGGCGCGCCTCAGGCTGAAGCGACCGAGCGCCTGCTGGCGCTGGCGCGTCACCTGCTCGGCCAACGCGACGAGGCGCAGCGATGACCCCGGCGCAATTCGACCAGCAACACCAGCCAGTGTGGGACGAGCTGCAAGACCTGCTCGACGCCCTGGAGCAAAGCCAGCGCCTGCTGCCCTCGGGCTGGAAACTGCCCTGGCGCCGTGGAAAGAAAAAAGCCGAAGGGGCGGTTCTGCCACCGACGGCCGCAGCCCCGGCGCGCGCCCTGCCCGCCCATGACCCTGCCCGCCTGGCGGCCCTGTACCGCCGCAGCTGTGAACACCTGGCGCTGGCCCGCAGCCGGCACTACCCGGTGTCACGCGTGGCCGCGCTCGAGACCCTGACCGCACGCGCCCACCAGGCCATCTACCGCCACCAGGGCAACCCGCTGCGCGGCGTGGGCCAGCTGCTGCGACACGGCGTGCCGGCCTGCGTGCGCCAGCACCGCAAGCACCTGCTGCTGGCCCTGGCCGCTTTTGGGCTGCCCCTGGTGCTGATGCTGGTGGCCTGCTGGATCAAGCCGACGCTGGTGCTGACCGTGATGGGCGCCGACCAGGCCCGTGGCATGGCCCAGATGTACGCGCCGGAAGCCGAGGTGATCGGGCGACAACGCGGCGCCGGGGACGATGTGGCGATGTTCGGCTTCTACATCGCCCACAACATCGGCATCGCCTTCCAGTGTTTCGCCAGCGGCCTGCTGATGGGGCTGGGCGCGCTGTATTACCTGCTGTTCAACGGCGCCATGATCGGCGCGGTGGCCGGCTACCTCACGGTGGGCGGACAAGGCCCGCAGTTCTGGCCCTTCGTGGTCACGCACAGCGCCTACGAGTTGACCGGCATCGTGCTGTCAGGCGCCTGCGGGCTGCGACTCGGGCAAGCGGTGCTGATGCCGGGTCGGCAGCGCCGCCTGGATGCCCTGGCCACCGCCGGCCAGCAGATCTGGCCCCTGCTGGTGGCCACCACGGCCCTGTTGCTGGTGGCGGCTGCCGTGGAGGCGTTCTGGTCGAGCGCCGCGTGGGTCGAGCCACGAATCAAGTTCACCGTGGGGGCCTTGAGCTGGTGCCTGGTGATGGCCTGGCTGAGTGGCTGGCTCAGTGGTGGCCGCAGCCCGGAGGTGCGTGATGGCCGGTGATACCGCCCACGGCGGCCTGCAGCTGGCGCTGCGCAGCCGCTCGATGTTCGAGGCCCTCGACCTCGGCACCCGCCTGGCCTGGCGGGAATGGCCGGGCCTGCTGCGGGTCTACGCACCGGTCGCCTTGTTCGTGGCCCTCATTGCCCTGGCGAGTGGCCTGTTGAGCAGTTGGGCGCCCTGGATCGTCGTATGGTTCTGCAAGCCCTGGCTCGACCGCGTGCTGCTGCATTTTTACGCGCGCCGGGCGTTCGCCCAGCCCTGCACCCTGGCCGACGTGCTGACCGGCCCGGTGCTGTTCTCGCCCCGGCTGTGGCCGCAATTGCTGGCTGCGCGCTTGTCGCCCTGGCGGGCCATGGTGCAGCCGGTGATGCAGTTGGAAGGGCTGCGCGGCCCGGCCCTGGCCGCGCGCAAGAAGGTGCTGCTGGGCGGTTGCCGCGGCGCAGCCGCGATGGCGCAACTGGCCTGGGCACACCTGGAGGCCTGGCTGGCCTGTGCGCTGGCCATCGCCTACTTCTGGGCCGATCCGTTCAGCCCGATGTCGCAACTGATTCGGTGGATGTCTTCGGAGGAAGGCAGTGCCCCGGTGGTGCTGGCCAGCTGCCAGGTGGTGGCCGCGCTGGTGCTGGAGCCTTTGTCGTTGGCCGGCGGTTTCATGATGTACCTGAACCGGCGGGTGACGCTTGAATCCTGGGACATCGAGCAGGAGGTGCGCGATGCGTTCGCAGCCTGACCTCCTGCGCACCCGGCCCGACTTGTTGCGACGGACCGCCATGCGCCTGGCTCTGGTGTTGAGCCTGTGGGCGGCGTGGCCTGTGGCCCTGTTCGCCAACCCTGCTGCCGCCCCGGTGGAGACGCCCGCTGCCGCGTCTGCCGCCACATCTGCCCCCGCCAGCGCCTTGCCGCTGGAACGCGTGCGCGCCGCGGCCAGCGCCGTGGCTGCCGACCCGCTGCTGGGCGGCGAGCGCATGCAGCGCACCTTGAAATGGGTAAACGACGACAAGAAGAAGGACAAGGACAAGCCCGATGACGCCGCAGCCTGGCTGAAGGGCCTGGCCGAATGGCTGGCCGACGCCGGGCGTTTGCTGGCATGGCTGGCCTTTGCCGTGGCGCTGGCCTTGCTGGCCGTGCTGGGTTGGCGGCTCTGGGGGCGACGCCCTGTGGCCGCCATCGCCGAAGCCCTGCCCACCCACGTCGGCCAGCTCGACATCCGCCCGGACAGCCTGCCCGAGCCTGTGGGGCAAGCCGCTGCCGCACTGTGGCAGGCCGGTGAGGGCCGCGCCGCCTTGGCGCTGCTGTACCGCGCGGCCCTGTCGCGCCTGGTGCATCGGCACCGCGTGCGGGTGCGCAGCGCCAGCACCGAACAGGAGTGCCTGCAACTGGCCGCCCCGCACCTCACCGCCGATGCGCACGCCTTCCTCGGCATCCTGATCGACGCCTGGCTGCGCTGCGGCTATGCCCACACCCTGCCGTCGAACGACACCATGGCCGTGCTGTGCGCCCGCTTCGACATCCAACTGGGCCGCCCCACCGAAGACGCCCCGCAAACCCAGCCGGGGGCCGCCGCATGAAGCCCTGGCTCAGACCGTTGACCTGGGTGCTGGTGCTGCTCGTGTTGGGCGGCGGCACCTACTGGGTGGCACAGAACACCTACTGGGCGGAAGAGCCCACCCGCACGGCCCGGCGCGGCGCCGCCCTCACCGACCACAACTACGTGCTGCGGCAATGGTTGCAGGCGCAGGGCAGCAGCCTGACCGTGGTGGCTCAGCTGGACCCCCTGCCGCCCAAGGGCACGACGCTGGTGCTCGGATCTGACCTGTGGGACATGCAGCAGCAACGCCTGCAGGCCGTTCAGCAATGGGTGGCGCAGGGCGGGCACCTGGTCGTGATGGCCAACGTGCTGGTGGACAGGACAGCTGAAGACGCACCGGACCCGCTGCTGGCCTGGCTGGGCCTGAAGCTCGAGCGCCCCTGGGAAATCCGGCATCGCCAGAAGGTGGCGGCGAAGCATCGGAACAAGGCGGCCTCTGCGCCGACGGACAACGACGATGAGGAAGACGACGAGGACGATGAAGGCGCCGACCCAGTCACTGGCAATCACAACACCGACACCCCTTCTGGCGCCGACGACCGTGTCCTGCGCGACGTGATCAACCCGCGGGAAAAGGTGAAGTGCAACTGGTCCGTCACCGAGCCCGAGCCAGGCAGCGCGAACCTGGGCCCCGACTACGCCGCCCACTTCACCTCACACTTCCCCGGCCTGCGCACCTACGCGCTGTGCACTGAAACCAACGGCGTGCTGCGCACCACCCAGGCGCCCCGCTGGGGCCTGCAGGATGCACTGGGATGGCGGGTGCTGCGGCTGCCTGTTGGCCAGGGCCAGGTAACGGTGTCGACCCAGTACCTGTTGCCGAACGATGTCAGCGAGCTGGAGCGCGATCACCCGGCGCTTATGGCCGCCACCCTGGACCTGCATGCCGGCGATGCCGTCTGGCTGGCCGAGACCGAGGCCATGCCCGTGCTGCCGCTCTGGCTGTGGCAAGTGGCGCCGGCCAGCTGCGCCTTGCTGCTGCTGGCGGCGGCCACCGCCCTGTGGCGCGCGGTGCCGCGTTTCGGCCCGCTGCGCCAGCCGGCGCCTGATCGCCGCCGATCACTGGCGGCGCAGGTGGAAGGCACCGCCGCATTCCTGCTGCACCAGCGCAGCCCCTTGTTGCTGCAGGTGCAGCTGCGCGCGCTGCGTGAAACCTGGACGCGCCATGGCACGGCCTCACCGGCCATCGCCGTGGCCGCCACCTGGCCGGAACTGGCGCGCGCCATCGCCCGGGCGACCGGGCTGGAGACCGACGCGCTCACCGCAGCCGGCAACCCCACGACCAAGCCGCGCACCGTGCGGCAGCTCCTCCACGACCTGCGACTGCTGGAAACGGCACGCAGGCGCATTCTTGCGGCGCCACGGGCGCCCACCTCGACAGGACCTCAGCCATGAGCATTGACGCCACCGACCTGCACCAGGCGCGCCTGGACCTTTCCAGCCTGCGTGATCAGATCGCCCGTGCCCTGGTGGGCCAGACCGCTGCCGTCGAGCAAACCGTGATGGCCTTGCTGGCCAGCGGCCATGTGCTGCTGGAAGGCGTGCCCGGCCTGGGCAAGACGCTGCTGGCCCGCGCCCTGGGCCAGGCCCTGGCGCTCGACTTCGCACGCGTGCAGTTCACGCCTGACCTGATGCCCTCCGACATCACCGGCCAGACCGTGCTGGAAGGCGGCGAACTGCGCGTGCGCCAGGGCCCGGTGTTCACCCATCTGCTGCTGGCCGACGAAGTGAACCGCGCCCCGGCCAAAACCCAGAGCGCGCTGCTGGAGGTGATGCAGGAGGGCCAGGTCACGCTGGAGGGTCGATCGATGGCGCTGCCGCGGCCCTTCATGGTGCTGGCCACGCAGAACCCGGTGGACGCCGAAGGCACCTACCTGTTGCCCGAAGCGCAGCGTGACCGCTTTCTGCTGAAGATCGACCTGGACTACCCGGATGCGCGCGACGAAGCCGCCGTGGTGCACCGCGCCACCGCCGGCAGCGCGGGCGACGCCCTGCCCCTGCACGACGTGCAGCCCTGCCTGAGCCGTGACCGCGTGCTGGCCTTGCAGAACATGGTGGCGCAGGTCACGGTGGACGCCGCCGCGCTGGATTACGCCGTGCGCATCGTGCGTGGCACGCGGCAACTGCCGGGTTTGTCCAGCGGCGCCGGCACCCGCGGCGCCATCGCGCTGGTGCGTCTGGCCCGTGCCGCGGCCCTGGTGGGCGGCCGGGACTTCGTCATTCCCGACGACGTGAAGCAGCATGCCGTGGCCGCCCTGCGCCACCGGGTGCAGTTGTCGGCCGATGCCCAGCTGGACGGCCTGCGCGTGGACAGCCTGCTGGCCGACTGGCTGGAACAAGTGGAAGCCCCCCGCCAGTGAGCACGGCCCAGCCGACCGGATTGGCCGCCGCGCAGAAGGCGCAGGCCAGCCCGGCCACCCCACCTGGCGCGCAAGCTGACAGCCGCCCCACCGTGCGCCTGCTGCCCGGCCGCACCCTGCCGCGCTGGCTGCTGGCTTTTGCCGCAGCGCATCTGGCGCTGGCGTGGCTGGCTGCACCCGCCACCTGGCCGCATGCCCTGCTCGCCGTGGCGGTGCTGGCCGGCGTCCTCTGGCTAGGGCTCGACCTGTGGCGCGCCCGCCGGGCCTGGCAGCAGCGCCCGCTGCAGGTGCATCGCCCCATGCCACGCGTGCTGGCCCTGGGGGTGGCCCACACCGTGTCGATCCGCCTGAGCTTGCCGGCTAGCGCACCGCAACCTTGGCATGGCGAGTTGTTCGACGGCGTGGACGCCACCTGCGACAGCAGCGGCCTGCCGGCGAGCTTTCAGCTGGCACCCGGTGAAAGCGTGACGCTGAGCTACACGCTATGGCCCCGGCACCGCGGTGCGGGCCGGCTGACGCCGCCGCAATTGCGCTTGCGCAGCCCGGCCGGCGGCTGGCAGTTGCAGGTGCAAGCCGGCGAAGGTGTGGCCTTCAAGGTCTACCCGAACTTTTCAGAACTGGCCCGCTTCGCCTGGCTGGCCAGCGACCAGCGGCTGGCCGAGATGGGCATCCGCCAGGCCGCGCAGCGCGGCGGCGGCACCGATTTCCGCCAGCTGGCCGACTATCAAGCCGGCGACCCAGTGCGGCACATCGACTGGCGCGCCACCCAGCGACGCGGCAAACCCGTGGTGCGCCAGTACCAGGACGAGCGCGACCAGCGCGTGATCTTCCTGCTCGACTGCGGCCGCCGCATGCGGGCTGACGATCGCACGGGCCCGCGCCAAGCCGAGCACTTCGACCAGGTGCTCAACGCCCTGGCGCTGACCGCCCACGTCGCGCTGAAGGCCGGTGACGAGGTCGGCCTGATGACCTTCGGCCATGCGACAGGTGAAGGCCGGCAGCTGGCGCCCCGCAAGGGCACCGCCGCACTCGACCAGCTGCTGGAAAGCGTGCACGACCTGCAGCCCGGCACGCAGCACCCCGACTATGTTGACGCGGCCCGGAACCTGATGCGTCAATCGCCCCGCCGCGCGCTGGTGATCTGGCTGACCAACTTCCGCGACGACGATGTGTCCGAGCTGGCTCCTGCGCTGCGCCTGCTGCGTCAGCGCCATGTGACCATGGTGGCCAGCCTGCGCGAGCCGGTGCTGGCCGACCTGGCTGCACAGCCGCTGCAAGACGGCCCGGCTGCCGCCGAAGTGGCCACCGCCCACTGGCTGGCCCAGGCCCGCGCCGACGCCTTTGCGCGGCTGCAAGACCGCCACGGCCTGATCGTGGACGTGCCCCCGAACGAGCTGGCCGCCGCCCTCGTCACCCGCTACCTCGCGGTGAAGCGGCAGCAGCTGCTGTGAGCCCGGCCTGAAACGGCCTGCCGGCTCAGGGCAGACCCTACAATCGGCCCTCCCCCGAAACAAGGTAACGCGCTGCTGCCCAGCTGCTGCGGCCGCCACAGGTTTGCCCCATGACTGAACTCGCCAAATCCTTCGAACCCGCTGCCATCGAAGCCCGCTGGGCCCCGCTGTGGGAGAACGCTGGCGTCTACAAGCCCACGCTCGATCCGGCCAAGCCTTCGTTCTGCGTGCAACTGCCGCCACCGAACGTGACCGGCACGCTGCACATGGGTCACGCCTTCAACCAGACCATCATGGACTCGTTGACGCGCTACCACCGCATGCAGGGCGACAACACGCTGTGGGTGCCCGGCACCGACCACGCCGGCATCGCCACGCAGATCGTGGTGGAGCGCCAGCTGCAGGAGCAGAAGCTCAGCCGCCATGACCTGGGCCGCAAGAACTTCGTGGCCAAGGTGTGGGAATGGAAGGAGCAATCGGGCTCGACCATCACGCGCCAGATGCGCCGCATGGGCGACTCGGTCAGCTGGGAGCACGAGTACTTCACCATGGACGAGAAGCTCTCGACCGTGGTCACCGAAACCTTCGTCCGCCTGTTCGACGAAGGCCTGATCTACCGCGGCAAGCGGCTGGTGAGCTGGGACCCGATCCTGAAGTCCGCCGTGTCGGACCTGGAAGTGGAGAGCGAAGAGGAAGACGGCTCGCTCTGGCACATCCGCTACCCGGTGGAAGGCAGCAGCGAGACGCTGGTGGTGGCCACCACCCGCCCGGAAACCATGCTCGGCGACACCGCCGTGATGGTGCACCCGGAAGACGAGCGCTACACCCACCTGATCGGCAAGCAGGTGCGCCTGCCCATCACCGGCCGCCTGGTGCCGGTGATTGCCGACGACTACGTGGACAAGACCTTCGGCACCGGTGTGGTGAAGGTGACGCCGGCCCACGACCAGAACGACTATCAGGTCGGCCTGCGCCACAAGCTGGCCATGCTCACCATCTTCGATCTGGAAGCCAAGGTCAGCGCCCATGAGGCCACCGAGATCCCGGCCGAATACATCGGCCTGGACCGCTTCGTGGCCCGCAAGAAGATCGTCGCCCAGCTGG
This sequence comes from Burkholderiales bacterium PBB6, assembly GCA_002255925.1. Taxonomy (GTDB): domain Bacteria; phylum Pseudomonadota; class Gammaproteobacteria; order Burkholderiales; family Burkholderiaceae_C; genus Ideonella; species Ideonella margarita. The sequence goes on from NKIH01000006.1 coordinate 50,782, forward strand.
AGGCTGACGGCCTGCTGGTGGAGGTGAAGAAGCACAAGCTGATGGTGCCGCGTTGCGCCCGTACCGGCCAGGTCATCGAGCCGATGCTCACCGACCAGTGGTTCGTGGCCATGAGCAAGGCCGGCGCGAACGGCAAGTCGATCGCCGAAGAGGCCATCGAGGCGGTGGAATCGGGCGACGTGAAGTTCGTGCCCGAGCAATGGGTGAACACCTACAACCAGTGGATGAAGAACATCCAGGACTGGTGCATCTCGCGCCAGCTGTGGTGGGGCCACCAGATTCCGGCCTGGTACGGCGAAGCCGGCGAGCTGTTCGTGGCGCGCAGCGAAGAAGAAGCCCGTACCAAGGCCACCGCGGCCGGCTACACCGGCACGCTGACGCGTGACGAAGACGTGCTCGACACCTGGTACTCGTCGGCCCTGGTGCCGTTCAGCACCCTGGGCTGGCCCGCCAAGACGATCGAACAAGACCTGTTCCTGCCCAGCAGCGTGCTGGTGACCGGCTACGACATCATCTTCTTCTGGGTCGCCCGGATGATCATGATGACCAAGCACTTCACGGGTCAGGTGCCGTTCAAGCATGTCTACATCCACGGCCTGGTGCTCGATGCGCAGGGCAAGAAGATGAGCAAGAGCGAAGGCAATGTGCTGGATCCGGTCGACCTGATCGACGGCATCGAGCTGGCCCCGCTGCTGGACAAGCGCACCCAGGGTTTGCGCAAGCCGGAGACCGCGCCCAAGGTGCGCAAGGCCACCGAGAAGGAATTCCCGGAAGGCATTCCGGCCTACGGCGCCGACGCGCTGCGCTTCACCTTCGCGGCCATGGCCACGCTGGGCCGCAGCGTGAACTTCGACAGCAAGCGCTGCGAGGGGTACCGCAACTTCTGCAACAAGCTCTGGAACGCCACCAAGTTCATGCTGATGAACTGCGAAGGCCAGGACTGCGGCCTGAAGGAGCACAGCAAGGAAGAGTGCAGCGTGGGTGGCCCGGCCCACGGCTACCTGGCCTTCAGCCCTGCCGACCGCTGGATCACCAGCGAGTTGCAGCGTGTGGAGATGGCGGTTGAGCAGGCCTTCGCCGAATACCGCCTGGACAACGTGGCCAACGCCATCTACCAGTTCGCCTGGGACAGCTATTGCGACTGGTATCTGGAAATCGCCAAGGTGCAGATCCAGACCGGCACCGAAGCCCAGCAACGTGCCACGCGCCGCACCCTGGTGCGCGTGCTCGAAACCGTGCTGCGCCTGCTGCACCCGGTGGCGCCGTTCATCACCGCCGAGTTGTGGGACACGGTGGCGGTGGTGGCCGGCCGCAAGGCGGCTGACAGCACCAACACCATCGCCACGGCGGCCTACCCGAAGGCCCAGCCGGAACGCATCGACCCCGTGGCCGACGCGTGGATGGTCAAGCTGAAGGAGTTTGTGGGCGCCTGCCGCACGCTGCGTGGCGAAATGAACCTGTCGCCGGCCGAACGTGTGCCACTGATCACCTTGGGGGACGCGGCGTTCATCACCGAAGCAGCGCCGGTGCTCAAGGCCCTGGCCAAGCTCAGCGACGTGCAGGTGCAGACCGACGAAGCCAGCTTCACGGCAGCCAGCGAACTGGCCCCGGTGCTGGTGCAGGGCGAAGCCCGCCTGGCGCTGAAGGTGGAAATCGATGTGGCCGCCGAGCGTGAGCGCCTGGGCAAGGAGATCAAGCGCATCGAAGGCGAAGTCGTGAAGGCCGAGGCCAAGCTGGGCAATGAAAGCTTCGTGGCGCGTGCGCCTGAGGCCGTGGTGGCGCAAGAGCGTCAGCGCCTGGTGGAATTTGCCCGCACGCTGGACAGCCTGCGGGCCCAGCTGGGCAAGCTCCCCCCAGCCTGAGGGGGGCGGCTGTCGTGCATCTGTCACGGATCTTGCAAAGGCCCGTGACAAAATGATTCAACACCCTCCTGCACCAAGGTCGTTCATGAAAATCAACAAAGCCATCTTCCCGGTCGCCGGCCTCGGTACCCGCTTCCTGCCGGCCACCAAGGCCCAGCCCAAGGAAATGCTGCCGGTGGTGGACAAGCCGCTGATCCAGTACGCGGTGGAAGAGGCATACTCGGCCGGCATCAAGCAAATGATTTTCGTGAACGGCCGCAACAAGCGCGCCATTCCGGACCACTTCGACACCGCCTTCGAGCTGGAGCATGAACTCGAAGCCGCCGGCAAGCAGGAACTGCTGGACCTGGTGCACTCGATCAAGCCCGACGACATGGAGTGCATTTACATCCGCCAACCCAAGGCCCTGGGCCTGGGCCACGCGGTGCTGTGCGCACAGTCGGTGGTGGTGAATGAGCCCTTCGCCGTGCTGCTGGCCGACGACCTGATGGTGGGCAAGCCGTCCATCCTGAAGCAGATGGTCGACCAGTACAACGAATGGCACGCGTCCATCATCGCCGTGCAGGAAGTGCTGCCCGAGCACACCAAGCGTTACGGCATCGTCGCCGGCACGCCGGTGAATGACCGCATGATGGACCTGACGCACATCGTCGAGAAGCCGTCGCCGGAGAACGCGCCGTCGAACCTCGGCGTGGCGGGCCGCTACATCCTGAACCCGGGCATCTTCCGCGAGATCGCCAACCTGCCGCGCGGCGTGGGCGGTGAAATCCAGCTGACCGACGGCATCGCCTCGCTGATGCGTCGCGAGAAGGTGTTTGCCTACCGCTACGAAGGCCGCCGTTATGACTGCGGCAGCAAGGAAGGCTTCCTGGAAGCCAATGTGGAGTTGGCCCTGGCCCACCCGCAACTCGGCCCCGGCTTCCGCAGCTACCTCAAGACGCTGGAGCTGTGAGCCACCTCACGGCACCATGACAAAGGCCCGCATCAAGCGGGCCTTCTTGTTTGTGGGCTGCCGGTTTGCGTGCCGGCCAGCCACCACGGCAGTGAAGAACTCAGCGCCGACGCAGGAAGTGGATGAACTCACCTTCCGCTTCCGATTGCTCGACCAGATCGTTGCCGGTCTGGCGGGCGAAAGCCTGGAAGTCGCGGGTCGAGCCCGGGTCGGTTGCCACCACCTTCAGCACATGGCCGCTCGGCATGTCTGCCAAGGCCTTCTTGGCCTTGAGGATGGGGAGCGGGCAATTCAGGCCGCGGGTGTCGATTTCCTTCTGCGCTTCCATGCGGGGGCTTCCTGTCGGGGGCAATACAAGTAGAGGCGACCAGCCGCTCAGGGCTTGACCGGCCATTCGAAATAGCGGGGCTCAACCCCTTGGCGCCGCAGCCATTCTGCCAGCGCATGGCCGGTGCCGGAGGGCCAGCACATCACCTCACCGGGCGCAAACAGGCGGTAGTCCACCAGCTCCGGCGAGAGCCGGATCTCACCACGCGCCACCACATGGTAGGCGATGATGACCTGATTCATGCGCTGGAAGTCCCACACGCCGATCAACTCGACGCGCTCGGCCACCAGATTGGTTTCTTCGAGCACCTCGCGGGCGATGCCGGCTTCGGGCGATTCACCCGCTTCCATGAAACCGGTGATCAGCGCGTACATCTTGCCGGACCAGGCTGCGTTGCGGGCCAGCAGGAGTTGCCCGTCCCGGTCAGCGCACTGCACCACCGCCGCCAGCACCGGCGTCGGGTTGTTCCAGTGGGTGAAGTTGCACGCGCCGCAGCGCAGGCGCAGCGTCGGGCCGCCGTCTTCCATCGCCTCGACCCAGCCGAGCGGTGTGGCGCATTGCGGGCAGAAGCGGTAGTCGGTGCTCATGGTGTCAGCCTGGAAGGTGCTGCGGGGTGGCCTCAGGCCGGAAAGACGCCGGTGGACAGGTAACGGTCGCCGCGGTCGCAGACGATGAAGGCGATCGTCGCGTTTTCCACGGTGCGCGCAATCTGCAGGGCCACCCAGCAGGCGCCCGCCGCCGAGATGCCCGCGAACAGGCCCTCTTCGGCGGCCATGCGTCGCGCCATGTCTTCGGCGTCCGACTGGCTCACATAAACCAGCTCGTCCACCGCCTGCGGGTTGTAGATCTTCGGCAGGTAGGCCTCAGGCCACTTGCGGATGCCGGGAATGCGCGAGCCTTCAGCCGGCTGGGCGCCGATGATGCGCACACCCGGGTTCTGCTCTTTCAGGTAGCGCGACACGCCGGTGATGGTGCCGGTGGTGCCCATCGCACTCACGAAGTGGGTGATGCGGCCTTCGGTGTCGGCCCACAGCTCGGGGCCGGTGGTGGCGTAGTGCACCGCCGGGTTGTCGGCGTTGGCAAACTGGTCGAGCACCCGGCCCTTGCCGTCCCTCTGCATCTGCTCGGCCAGGTCGCGGGCCAGCTCCATGCCACCCGACTTCGGGGTGAGGATCAGCTCGGCGCCAAAGGCCTTCATGGTCTGCGCGCGCTCGATCGACAGGTCCTCCGGCATGATCAGCACCATGCGGTAGCCCTTGATGGCCGCGGCCATGGCCAGCGCGATGCCGGTGTTGCCCGAAGTGGCTTCGATCAGGGTGTCGCCGGGGCGAATCTCGCCGCGAATTTCGGCCTGCCGGATCATGTGGATGGCCGGGCGGTCTTTCACCGATCCGGCCGGGTTGTTGCCCTCGAGCTTGCCGAGGATCACATTGCCACGCGCAGTTGCGTCAGCACCCGGCAGGCGTTGCAGGCGAACCAGCGGCGTGCCGCCAATGGCATCTTCAAGGGTCTTGTAGTTCGGCATCGATGCGATGTGCAAGAGGGAGGCAAGTGGGACGTTCGATGCATTATCGCGGGCATCCAACTTTTCGCCGCGGGGCGTCTGGATGCCCATGGCGCTCATGCCATAATCCGCCCCTCACCAGCAGTTGATCGTCTGTTGACCATTGATTGCTGCACCTGCCCGCGTGACGAAATCGGTAGACGTAGCGGATTCAAAATCCGCCGCCGCAAGGCGTGCCAGTTCGAGTCTGGCCGCGGGCACCATTGCAGACCGTTCCACGGTCTGTTTTTCTTTCGGCCCCACACGTCGCGAGAGTCCATGCCGTCGCTGCCCCCTTACACCAAAGCCCTGTTGCTGATCTGCACGGCTGTGTTCTGTATCGAGCAGCTGCTCGGCGCCACACTGCCCCTGAAGCTGTGGTTCGCGCTCTACCCGATCAACAGTGGCGGCTTCCTGCCCTGGCAACCGCTGACCTACGCCTTCCTGCACGGCGATCTGGCCCACCTGTTTTTCAACATGCTGGGTCTGTGGATGTTCGGTGCTGAGCTGGAGCGCCTCTGGGGCCAGAAGCGCTATTCGCAGCTGCTGCTGGCCAGCGTTTTGACCGCCGCCGTTGCGCAACTGATCGTCACCCTGCTGCCCGGCCGCTTCGGGCCCACCGTGGGCGCATCAGGTGCGCTGTACGGCCTGCTGCTGGCCTATGCGCTGATGTTCCCGCGTCGCCAGTTCGACCTCGTCGGCTTCCTGCCGATGGTGCTGATGATGATGCCGGGGCAGATCTTCTACACCCTGGGCATCGTGATGATCGTGCTGTTGATGACCAACCGCCAGGCCATCCCCATCCCGCCGATCACCGTGCCGGCCAAGGTGATGGTGATGCTGTTCGGTGCGATCGAGTTGTTCCAGGGCGTGCTGTTCAGCAATTCCGGCATCGCCCACTTCGCCCACCTGGGCGGCATGGTTGGCGCCTGGCTGATGATCCGCTACTGGCGCGGCCAGCCGCCGTTCCCGAAGCGGCGCGGCTGGTGATCAGCCCTCGGCCAGCCCGCTGGCCACGTCCGGATGAAGGAGCTGCAATCGCAGCTCTTTTTTCATTCTGGCGTTCACCAGGCGACGCGACTCGCCCATGAAGCTCAGCTGCATCGGCGACAGCGTCTGTGCCAGCTCGGCCCGGCTGCGCCGCGGCGGGCGCGGCAAACCGTAGCGATCAGCCACGGCATCAAAGTGATCGCCCATGCGCAGCTCGCTGTCGTCGCTGATGTGCAGCACGCGCTGCGGCAGACCCCGGTGCAGTGCCGCCACGCAGGCGCGGGCCAGGTCGTCGGCATGGATGTGGTTGGTGTAGACATCGTCGTCCGCCACCAGTACCGGCGCGCCGCGCTCAACACGGTCACGTGGGTGGCCGCCGACGCGGTCAACCGCATAGATGCCCGGAATGCGCAGCACCGTGGTGCGCACACCCAGTGCGCGGCCAGCCCAGCGCACGCGGGCTTCGGCGTCCACGCGGCGACGCGCCCGGTCGGTGGCCGGTGCCACGGGCCGGGTTTCATCGAAGCGCGCACCGCCGGCATCGCCGTACACCCCGGTGGTGCTGCCGTACACCAGGCACCGCGGCGCACGGCGGCGGGCCAGCGCGTGCAGCAAGGCGGCGGTGCGCGGGTCACTCGGCCCGTTGCCGGGTGGTGGGGCCAGGTGCAGCACGGCATCGGCCAGGCCAGCCAGGCGGGCCAGCGTGGCCGGCTGGTCGAGGTTGCCAATCAGCGGCATGGCGCCGGCGGCGCGCAGCAGCTCAGCGCGCTCGGGCGAGGAGGTCAGCGCCAGCACACGCCACTGCGTGCGCACCAGCTTGAGCACGCGCATGCCCACATCACCGCAGCCCACGATGAGCAGGGTCGGGCGGCGAAAGGGGCGGTGGGGCAGTGACATGACACGGATGGGCGACAATCAAAAACTCAGTGTAGTGGCCCAGAGAATTTCGCTGTCATGACCTTCCGCATCACCCTCAAGCCTTCCGAGCGCAGCTTCGACGTAGCCCGCGACGAGCCCATTTTGAATGCGGCCATCCGCGACGGCATCGGCCTGCCCTACGGCTGCAAGGACGGCGCCTGTGGCTCATGCAAGAGCCGCCTGCTGGAAGGCCGCGTGATTCACGGCGCGCACCAGGCCAAGGCCCTGAGCCCGGCCGAGGAAGAGGCCGGCATGATCCTGACCTGCTGCGCCACGCCGCAGACCGACTGCGTGGTGGAAGCCCGCAGCGTGGCCGGCGCTGGTGAGTTCCCGGTGCTGAAGATGCCGGGCCGTGTGTTGTCGATGCAGCGCGCCGCCCCTGACGTCGCCATCATCCGCGTGCAATTGCCGGCCAACCAGAACTTCCAGTTCCACGCCGGCCAGTACGTGGAATTCATCCTGCGTGACGGCGCGCGCCGCAGCTACTCGATGGCCAATGCGCCGCACAACCTGGGCACGCCGCCGTCGATCGAGCTGCACATCCGCCACATGCCCGGCGGCAAGTTCACCGACCAGGTGTTCAGCACGATGAAGGAAAAGGACATCGTCCGCATGGAAGGCCCGTTCGGCACCTTCTTCCTGCGTGAAGACAGCGCCAAGCCCATCGTGATGATCGCCTCGGGCACCGGTTTTGCACCGATCAAGGCCCTGATCGAGCGAATGCAGGACGAGCAGATCAACCGCCCCGTGGCGCTGTATTGGGGCTGCCGCTCGAAGGCCGACCTCTACCTGCACGACTGGGCCGTGAACGCCGCAGCCGACATGCCGAACCTGAGCTACACCCCGGTGTTGTCAGAGCCCCAGGACGGTGACGCCTGGCAGGGCCGCACGGGCTTCGTGCACCAGGCCGTGATGGCCGACCTGCCGGACTTGTCAGGCCACCAGGTGTATGCCTGTGGTGCGCCGGTGATGGTGGCCGCTGCCCAGCGGGAATTCACGGCCACGTGCCACCTGCCGGACGACGAGTTTTTCGCCGACAGCTTCACCTCCGAGGCCGACAAGGCCGCTTGAACCCGAGCACCAGGCGCGGATGGCGATAGCCGGTCGCAGGGAATTCGCGCCTGAGGGATAATCCCGGGTTGCCGTGCAGCGCGACACGCGTTGCCTTTGTCTCTTTTTACCTTCGAAATTCAAGCATGAGTGCCTTCAACGAAGAGCGCGTGTTGAGCGTGCATCACTGGACCGACCGCCTGTTCAGCTTCACCACCACCCGCGACACCTCGCTGCGTTTTTCGAATGGCCACTTCACCATGATCGGCCTGCGCGTGGACGGCAAGCCGCTGCTGCGCGCCTACTCCATCGTCAGCCCGAACTACGAAGAGACGCTGGAGTTCCTGAGCATCAAGGTCCAAGACGGCCCGCTGACCTCGCGTCTGCAGCACATCCAGGTGGGCGACAGCATCATCGTCGGCAAGAAGCCCACGGGCACGCTGCTGATCGACTACCTGCTGCCCGGCAAGCGCCTGTACCTGCTGTCGACCGGCACCGGCCTGGCCCCGTTCCTCAGCGTCATCCGCGACCCGGACACCTACGAGAAGTTCGAGCAGGTCATCCTGGTGCACGGCACCCGCGAGGTGAAGGAGCTGGCCTATCACGACTACATCACCCAGGAGCTGCCCAAGCATGAGTTCCTCGGCGAGATGGTCAGCAAGCAGTTGCTCTACTACCCGACCGTGACGCGTGAGCCCTTCCGCAACCAGGGCCGTCTGACGACCGCGCTGGAAGAAGGCCAGGTCGCCAAGGCGCTGGGCATTCCGATGCTGAACGCCGAGGAAGACCGCGTGATGATCTGCGGCAGCCCGGAAATGCTGCGCGACCTGAAGACCATGATGGAAGTGCGCGGCCTGAAGGAAGGCAACACCACCACGCCGGGCGACTTCGTCATCGAGCGCGCCTTCGTGAGCCAGTAAGCCGCTGCAGCCCCGAGGGGCTGTCAGCGCGGCGCCCATCACCGCCCCACCGACAGCCACCAACAGCCACCTCCGGGTGGCTTTTTTCATGGCGATTCGAAGCACGGCCACCCATCGGGTCTGACCCTGAGCCCCGCAGCTTTACTTTACAAAGCAGTCCGAAATCGCTTTGCACACGGGCAGCAACATGCCTCCATCGCCGGCCACCAGCGCCGGCCTCATGGACCTTGCTGCATGCCCCGAACCCTTCCCCCAGCGGCCCGCTGGCTGCTTTGTGTGTTGCTTGCCACCGGCACGGTCGCGCAGGCCGCAGACACGCCGCCATCAGTCGATCACGCCCTGCAAGGCCTGCAGACGCCGGTGGAGGCGACGCGCTGGCTGGAGGCCGGGCCGGCCACGGCAGGCACTGACGGCATCAGCGCCGCCTGGTGGGAGCAGTTCAAGGACGCCGACCTCACCCACCTCGTCACCAAGGCGCTGAGCGCCAATGCCGACGTGCGGCAGGCCCGGGCCAGCCTCGCCCAGGCCCTGGCCCAGCAACGCGCCAGCGAGGCCGGCCAGCAGCTGCAGATCGGCACCACGGGTTCGGCCAGCCGCCAGCGCAGCGGGGGCGTCAACAGCAACCAGGTGAAGGGCGTGCTGTCGGCGAGCTGGTCCCCCGACGTGAACGGCACGCAGGCCGCCGAGCTCGACCGCGTGGCTGCGCTGGTGACGGCCGCACAGGCCAGCATGGCCAGCACCGAGTTGCGCGTGGCGGCGGAGGTGACCGCCAACTACCTGCAATGGCGCGACACCCAGGCCCGCCTCGCCCTGACCGAGCGCAGCCTGCGCAGCTTCGAAGAGACCCAGGTGCTGACCCAGTGGCGCGCCCAGGCTGGCCTGGCGAATGGGCTGGATGTGGACACCGCCGCCTTGAACACCGCGCAGACCCGCGCGAGCCTGGCGCCCCTGCGCACCCAGCTGGCCCAGTACGAACACCAACTGGCGCTGCTAGGCGGCCTGACGCCGCTGCAACTGCACGGCAGCCTGGCGGTCGACCCGGCCTTGCAGATCCCCGCTGCTGCGCTGAACGGCCTCTCGGCGGGGGTGCCCGCCGACCTGCTGCGCAGGCGCCCCGACGTGGCGGCAGCGCAAGCCAATCTGCTGGCCCAATGGGCTGCCACGGAACAAACCCGCCGGGCCGCCCGCCCCAGCGTCAGCCTGACCGGCTCGATCGGCTGGCAGGCGGCCACGCTGGCCGGCCTGGGCCAGCCCGGCAGCGCCGTGGCCAGCCTGCTCGGCGCCGTGTCGTGGACGCTGTGGGACAACGGCGAGCGCCAGGCCTTGATCGACCGAGACGACGCCGCGCTGAACGTCCAGCGCGCGGCCTTTGATGCGACGCTGCTAGGTGCCGTGGCCGAGGTGGAAGACCGCCTCGTGGACCTGCAGCAACAACGCCTGCGCCTGCCCGCGCTGGAGCAGGCCGCGCAATCAGCCGACGCCGTGTGGCAGGCCACGAAGCACCGGCAAGCAGCCGGCTTGACCGACGTGACCGCCCTGCTGGTGGCGCAGCGCAATGCCCTGTCCGCCTGGCTGTCGCTGCAATCGGCTCGCACCGACCTGCTGCTGGCCCTGACGGCCACCTGGCGCGCCCTGGGCGGTGGCTGGTCGGGCGTGAACGGCTCGGGCGCTTCCGCGCCGGTGGGCGCACCCGCCACGTGAGCCACGCCAGCCCCCACCAGCCACACCCACACCCCAACGGTTTCCCACCTTCCCCCCTGCGCTTGCCGCGTGTCCACCATGCCTGCTGATCTGAACACCTCCCCCGCGGCCGAAGCCCTGCCCGCCTGGCTGCAACATGACCAGCGCCCGCTGTGGTGCCGGCCCGCCGTGCGCATCGGTGCCCTCACCCTGCTGGCCACCGTGATGGCCGCCAGCCTCTGGCAGATGCGCAACGACGACGCAGCACGCCCGATCTTCGTCACCCAGGCCTTGACGCGTGGCGACGTGGCCTTGACCGTCAGCGCCAACGGCACGCTGCAACCCACGCGGTCGGTCAGCCTGGGCAGTGAACTGTCGGGCACCGTGGCCGAGGTGCTGGTGGATGTGAACGACCGGGTGCGCAAGGGCCAGGTGCTGGTCAAGCTGGACACGGCCAAGCTGAACGACCAGGTGACGCAGGCCCAAGCCAACCTGAGCGCCGCCGAAGCCACGCTGGCCACCGCGCGCGCCAGCTTGAAGGAAATGAAGCTGGCCCTGGCCCGCCAGGAAGAGGCCCACCGGCTGTCTGGTGGCCGCGTGCCGGCAGCCACCGACCTCGACAGCGCCCGCGCCGCCGTCGACAAGGCCATCGCCAGCGAAGCCTCGGCCCTGGCCGGTGTGGACGACATGCGCGCCGCGCTCAGCACCAACCGCACCAACCTGTCGAAGGCGTCCATCCGCTCGCCCATCGACGGCGTGATCCTGACCCGCAGCGTGGAGCCCGGCAATGCCGTGGCCGCCTCGCTGCAGGCGGTCACCCTGTTCACGCTGGCGGAAGATCTGACGCAGCTGAAGCTCTCGGTGAATGTGGACGAGGCCGACGTGAGCCAGATCAGCAGCGGCCAAAGCGCCAGGTTCAGTGTCAGCGCCTGGCCGGGCCGCAGCTACCCGGCCAACGTCACACGCGTGGCGTTTGGCTCCACCACCACCGACAACGTGGTGACCTACACCACCCAGCTCGCGGTGGACAACAAGGACCTCAGCCTGCGCCCCGGCATGACCGCCACCGCGCAGATCGCGGCTTCCCGCCACACGGGCGTGTGGGTGGTGCCGGTGAGTGCCTTGTCGTTCAGCCCAGCCGCCCCCGCTGGCGGCCCGCCCCCCTCTGGCGCCGCACCCAAGCGCAGCATGCTTGAAACGCTGATGCCCGGCCCGCCAGGGGGCAGCATGGGCCGCAAGCCCGCCGGCATGCCGGGGGCAGCCGCTGCCGCAGCCACCAACCGCGCAGGCCGCCAGCAGCAGATCTGGGTGCTGGAAGACGGCGTGCCGGTGCCGATGCCGGTGAAGATCGGCCTGAGCAACGGGCAGCAGACGGAGATCAGCGCCGACGGCCTGCGTGAAGGCCTGGCCGTGATCACCGAGCAGCGCAGCGCTTCTGCCAAGCCATGAGCGCCAGCACCCCAGCGCCCTTGATCTGCCTGCGCCAGGTGGGCCGCACCTACGGTGAAGGCGAGGCCACCGTGCATGCGCTGCGCAGCATCAGCCTGGACATCAACGCCGGTGAATTCGTGGCGGTGATGGGGCCCAGCGGCTCCGGCAAATCGACCGCGATGAACCTGCTGGGCTGTCTCGATACCCCCAGCCGCGGCAGCTACCGCTTCAGCGGCATCCCGGTGGAGCAGCTTGACCGCGATCAGCGCGCCCTGCTGCGCCGCCGGCACCTCGGGTTTGTCTTTCAGGGCTTCAACCTGCTGGCCCGCACCTCGGCACTGGAGAACGTCGAGCTGCCGCTGCTGTACCGCGGTGAGCCGCGCGAACAGCGGCGCGCAGCCGCCCGCGCCGCGCTGGCGCGTGTTGGCCTGGCCGAGCGTGAAAACCACACCCCCGCCGAGTTGTCTGGCGGGCAGCAACAGCGGGTGGCGATTGCCCGGGCCATCGTCACGCAGCCCACGGTGCTGCTGGCGGATGAGCCCACCGGCAACCTGGACAGCGCCCGCAGCGCTGACATCATGGATTTGCTGAAAGACTTGAACCAGACCCACGGCATCACCGTGCTGATGGTGACGCACGAGCCAGAGATGGCCGCCTGGGCCAGCCGCGTGGTGCACTTCCGTGACGGCGCGATCGAGCGTGACGAGCAGCGGAGCGCGCCATGATGCTGATGTTCATGAGCAGCCTCACGCTGGCCTGGCGGGCGATCTGCCGCAACCTGCTGCGCTCCTTCCTGACCGTGCTGGGCATCGTCATCGGCGTGGCCGCCGTGGTGACCATGGTGACGCTGGGCAACGGCGCCACGCAGGCGGTGCGCGATCAGATCAGCAGCCTGGGCAGCAACCTGCTGCAGATCCGCCCCGGGCAGCGCCTGGGCCCGGGCATGAGCGGCGCCGGCGCACCGGCCTTCAAGGACACCGATGCCGAGGCCATTGCCAGCCGCGTGGGCGGCCTGAAGGCGGTGGCGCCCGAGGTGCGCGGGGCTGTCACGGTGGTGGCGAACGGCCGCAACTGGTCGACCACCGTGACCGGCAGCACGGCGCCCTACTTCGTCGCGGCCAACTGGCAACTGGCGTCGGGGCGGGTGTTCAACGATACCGAGCAGGTCACCGGGGCGGCCGTGTGCGTGATCGGCAACACGGTGCGCCGGGAGTTGTTCGGCGCCAGCGCCAACCCGATCGGGCAGGCGGTGCGCGTCAAGGGCTTCTCGTGCGAAGTCATCGGCCTGCTGGCGAGCAAGGGCCAGGCCGCGATGGGCATGGACCAGGACGACACCATCATCGTGCCGCTGCGCACGGCCCAGCGCCGTGTCACCGGCACCACCCGGGTGAACACCTTGCTGGTGTCGATGAAGGACGGCGCGGATACCAGCCAGGTCACCGCGCAATTGACCCAGTTGCTGCGTGAGCGCCGTCGGCTGGCGGACGGCGCCGACGACAACTTCAACGTGCTGGACACCGCGCAGATCGCCCAGACGCTGTCGGGCACCACCCAGCTGATGACCTCGCTGCTGGGCGCGGTGGCCGCGGTGAGCCTGCTGGTGGGCGGCATCGGCATCATGAACATCATGCTGGTCAGCGTGACCGAGCGCACCCGGGAGATCGGCGTGCGTCTGGCGATCGGCGCGCTGGAGCGCGACGTGCTGATGCAGTTCCTGATCGAGGCGGTGGTGCTGTCGTCCCTGGGCGGGTTGACGGGCGTGGTGCTGGCCACGCTGGCCTCGTGGGGCCTGACCAGCCTGATGGGCCTGCCCTGGCTGTTCAACCCGGGCATCAACCTGCTGGCGTTCGGCTTTTCAGCGCTGATCGGCGTGGTGTTCGGCTACATGCCGGCACGCCGTGCCGCACGGCTCGATCCGATCGAGGCGCTGCGGCACGAGTGAGCGCGGGTCAGAGCGACAGGAAATGCTCGCGGTAATGCGCGAGCTCGTCGATCGATTCCTGGATGTCGGCCAGCGCGGTGTGCGCCTGGGCCTTCTTGAAGCCTTCCATGGCGGAGGGCTTCCAGCGGCGGGCCAGCTCCTTCAGGGTGCTGACATCGAGGTTGCGGTAGTGGAAAAACGCCTCCAGGCCCTTCATGTAGTTGGCCAGAAAGCGGCGGTCCTGGCAGATCGAGTTGCCGCACATCGGGCTCTTGCCGGCCGGAACATAGGCCGAGAGAAACTCGATGACGCGGGCTTCCGCGTCGGCTTCGCTGGTGGTCGACGCCTTCACGCGGTCGATCAGGCCGCTGCGGCCATGCGTGCCCTTGTTCCAGTTGTCCATGCCGTCGAGCACGGCGTCGCTCTGGTGGATGGCAAACACCGGGCCTTCAACGCGCACGGTGAGGTGCGGGTCGGTCACGACGACGGCGATCTCGATGATGCGATCGGAGTCCGGCTTCAGACCGGTCATTTCAAGGTCGATCCAGATCAGGTTCTGGTCGTTCTTGGCCAAGGTGGTTGCGCTCATGGTTGTCCTTGTATCTACAGCGGGTGATTGTCCGACAAACGTACACTCGCCCCCATGCAAGCAAGCACTGTTTCCCTGGCCTTTTGCGCCGCGGTGATCGCGTCGTTGGTGGCCAAGGTCTGGTTGTCGAGTCGCCAGATCCGCCATGTCCACACCCACCGCCACGCGGTGCCCGACGCCTTCGCCGGCATCATCACCCTCCAGGCGCACCAGCATGCGGCCGACTACACCATCGCCAAGGCCCGTTTCGGCCTGCTGAGCGAGGCCCTCGCCACCGCGGTGCTGATGGGCTGGACGCTGCTCGGGGGCCTGGAATCGCTCAACCAATGGCTGCTGGCCAACGTGCAGGTGCGCTGGGGCGACATGGCCTACCAGCTGGCCCTGTTTGGTGCGTTCAGCGTGCTCAACGGCTTGATTGACCTGCCCGCCGAGCTGTGGCGCGTCTTCCGCATCGAGCAGCAATTCGGCTTCAACCGGGTGGGGCCGGGCCTGTTCATCGCCGACCTGCTCAAGGGCACGCTGGTGGGCACGCTGGTGGGTGCGCCCCTGCTGGCCGCCGTGCTGTGGGTGATGGGCGCCGCGGGCAGCCTGTGGTGGCTGTGGGCCTGGGCCTTGTGGACCGGCTTCATGCTGCTGATGCAGCTGATCTGGCCGACCCTGATCGCGCCGATGTTCAACAAGTTCGAGCCCCTGAAAGACACGGCCCTGGGCGAGCGGGTGCAGGCCCTGATGCAGCGCTGCGGTTTCCAGGCCAAGGGCTTCTTCGTGATGGACGGCAGCCGCCGCTCCGCCCACGGCAACGCCTACTTCGCGGGCCTGGGCAAGGCCAAGCGCGTGGTGTTCTATGACACCCTGCTCGAGCGCCTGAGCCCGGTGGAAGTGGAAGCCGTGCTGGCGCATGAGCTGGGTCACTTCCATCACCGGCATGTCATCACGCGCATGGCGCTGGTGATCGGCATGAGCCTGGCCGCCCTGGCTTTGCTGGGGTGGCTGGCGCAGCAGACGGGCTTTTATCTGGGACTGGGCGTCAGCCCGAACCTGGGCGCAGCCAATGACGGCCTGGCGCTGATGCTGTTCACGCTGGCCGTGCCACCCTTTGCCTTTTTCATCTCGCCGCTGATGGCGCGTTCATCGCGCAAGGCAGAATTTGAAGCTGATGCCTATGCCAGTGCCCAATCCAGTGGCCCGGCCTTGGCAGCGGCCCTTTTGAAGCTCTACCAGGACAACGCCTCTACCTTGACACCCGACCCCGTGTACGCGCGCTTTTACTACTCGCACCCGCCGGCTTCCGAGCGCCTTGCGGCCCTGCCCCGTTGATGGCCCGCGAACAATTGCCTCAAGCCCTGGTGGTGGGCGCGCACGGTCGGCACGTGATCCTTGAAAAGCCGGACGGCGAGCGCATCCTCGCGCACCCGAAGGGCAAGAAGAGCCAATGCGTGGTCGGTGACCGCGTGTTGTGGAAGCCCGCCGGTGACGAAGCCGTCATCGAAGCCCCCCTGCCCCGCCGCAACCTGCTGATGCGGCAGGACGAATGGCGCACCAAGTCCTTCGCCGCCAACATCGACCTGCTGCTGGTGGTGCTGGCCGGCGAGCCGATGTTCAGCGAGTCGCAGCTCACCCGTGCGCTGATCGCCGCGGAAGACGCGGGCATCACGACCACGCTGCTGCTGAACAAGACCGACCTGCCAACGGCCGCCTTGGCGCGTGAACGCCTGCAGCCCTACCGCGACATGGGCCTGACGGTGCTGGAAACGGCACTTACCACCGCCCCTGAGGCGGCGATGGCCCTGCTGCAACCCCATCTGGCCGGCAAGGCCACGCTGGTGCTGGGCGCCAGCGGCATGGGCAAGAGCACCTTGATCAACCTGATGGTGCCGCAGGCGGCCGCCGAGGTGCGTGAAATCTCGACCGCGCTGAACTCGGGCAAGCACACCACCACGACCACCAGCTGGTACTGGCTGGACGGCGTGGCGGCCACCGAAAGCGGTGAGCGCGCCGCGGTGCTGGATTCCCCGGGCTTTCAGGAATTCGGGCTGATGCACATCACCCCGCAGCGGCTGGCCGACCTGATGCCCGACCTGCGGCAGCACCTGGGCCATTGCCGCTTCTACAACTGCAGCCACCGCCATGAACCGGGCTGCGGCGTGCGCACGGCGCTCGAAGAGGGCAAGATCAGTGCGTCACGCTACCGGCTGTATGAAGCGCTGTGGGACGAGCTGGAACAGGGTCAGCGCAAAGGCTGAGTGGGCTGGTTCAGCCCAGCAGGTTGGCCAGCTTCAGCAGGGCCAGCAGCAGCATCCACAGCACCACCGAGCGCCAGACCAGGCCCACCACGCTGCCGAGGTGGCCAAGCTGTGGCGGGATGCCGGGCGTTGAGCCTGCGGCCTCGACCGACTCGGCGTCCAGGCCGCCCGTGAAGGTGCGGGAACGGTCGGGTGTCACGCCCGGGGCGGTGGCGCCACCCAGCTGCACGCCCACGGCGCCCGCGGCGGCGGCCAGGATGATGCCTTCGTTCGCATGGCGCCAGAGTTCGGCGTCACGCCGCCAACCCGACACGGCTTCCTCGAAGTTGCCGACCACCGCAAAACCGAAGGCGGTCAGGCGGGCCGGCACATGGTCGATCAGGCCGAAGGCGCGCTGCGACAAGTCACGCAGGCCTTCGTTCACCGCCACGCCCATCTTGCGGCTGCGGAAGGACCAGTAGCGGCTGGCGAACTCGGCCATGCGGTAGATCACCGCGCCCGCCGGGCCCAACCCGATGGCGGCCAACACCACGTAGCAGAAGAAGACGCCGAATACATGGCGGTGCGCCGCGAGCAGGGAATGCTCGATCACATGGCGCAGCAGCTCATTGCGGGGCAACTCAGACGCATCGAGGTGACGCCACTCGGCGAGCAGCGCGCGCGCATGGTCTTCGTCACCGCGCTCCAGCGCTTCGCGAATGTCGGTGAAGTAGTGGCTGAACTGCCGGAAACCCAAGGTGAGGTAGAGCACACCCACATCGAAGGCCAAGGCGCCGATCAGGCTGAAGTAGCCGATGGCCGCATGCAGGCCCCAGGCCACCAGCGCCGGGAAGATGACAGTGACCACCCAGACGATGCGCGCATGACCTGGCTTGCCAGCATCAAAGTTGCGCCCCGTCCAGCCGACCCAGGAGGCCAGCGTGTCGTGCACCCAGTTGTCGCGCGGCAGGGGCTTGATCTGCTCGACCATCAGCGCGAAGAGAACGGCGAAAAAGCTCATCGTCGTTGATGATAACGAGGCTTCGGGTCTGCGCGCCGCTTTACGGTGCATTTCGAACGCACGCGATGCACCGTTGTCGGAAACGCGCTGCTGCGGGCCCCTTGCAGACAGCTCTGCGTCACTGCGTCATTGGGTAACTGCATGACAGCCCTGCGGCTGGGGTCAGTCGGCCTGCAACAGGTGGTAAAGGTTGCGCAGCATCGCCGCCGTTGCGCCCCAGATGAAGTACGGCTGGGCGCCGGGTGCCGGCACCCACGGCATTGAGAGGAATTGGCGCGCCATCCCGTCGATCACCACCTCATGGCGCTGGTGGTTGGCAGGCGACATCAGGAAGGCCAGCGGCACCTCAAACGCCTCGGCCACCTCGCCCTGCTGCAATTGCAAGGGCACATCCGGTGGCACGAAGCCGATCACCGGCGTGACCAGAAACCGGGTGACCGTGGTGTAGATCGGCAGGCTGGCAATCACATCGATCTGCGCAGCTTGCAGGCCGATTTCTTCCTCTGCTTCACGCAAGGCAGCGGCCACGGCGTCGGCATCAGTGGGCTCTTGGCGGCCGCCGGGAAAGCTGATCTGCCCCGCATGGTTGCGCAGGTGCTCGGTACGGCGCGTCAGCAGCACGTGCAGCCCGTCTGCGCGCATCACCAGGGGCACCAGCACCGACGCTGCGGTGGGCACACGATCACCGGCCATGTCAGGCCGCGCACCGTCACCCGTGATGAACGGCGGCGCCATCGACAAGCGGGGCAGATGCGCCCGCAGCCAGTCGGGCGTCAACCGCTCATCGGGAATGGCTGGCAGGTGCGTATCGATGGAGAGCACGGGCACCGCGCTGGGGTCGGTGATGAGGACCCGGGGGGCTGCTGGCGGAGGGGTGCTGATGGAGGTCATTCAAAGGGGCGGGCGTGATGCTGCGCTCGGCAGGGTACGCCAGAAATGACAAAGCCGCCCGGAGGCGGCTTTGCGCGGATCGCACCTGAAGCAGGCTTGATCCGCTGACTGGCTGAACCAGACCGGTACACCACCACAGGGGTGGCACACCAAGCCCGATCAGGCCAGCTTTTCCTTGATTCGAGCCGACTTGCCCGAACGCTGACGCAGGTAGTACAGCTTGGCGCGACGGACATCGCCGCGACGCTTGACTTCGATCGAAGCGATCAGCGGGCTGTACAGCTGGAACGTACGTTCCACGCCTTCACCGCTGGAGATCTTGCGAACGATGAAGCTGCTGTTCAGGCCGCGGTTGCGCTTGGCAATCACGACGCCTTCATAAGCCTGCACACGCTTGCGGGTGCCTTCAACCACGTTCACCGAAACGATGACGGTGTCGCCAGGGGCAAAGACCGGAATGGTCTTGTTCAGGCGAGCAATTTCTTCTTGCTCAAGGGTCTGGATCAGGTCCACAGATTTCTCCAAAAGATCGTGCCGGCGCAGCGTCAAAACGGTCGTGGTGCAGAAGAACCTGCATCACTTATCGCCCGGCAGAGGATCGAAAAGCCTTTGATTATAGCGCAAGACTGGCGAGGTAGCGCTCATCCTGCTTCGAAAGCAGCCCGCGCGCGCGCGCTGCGGCAATCAGATCAGGCCGACGCCGTGCCGTGATGGCCAGCGATTGCTCCCTGCGCCAGCGGGCAATGTCGGCGTGATGGCCGGACATCAGCACCGGCGGCACGGGCAGCGGCTCGCCGTCCGGCGGCGTCCAGCTTTCCGGCCGGCTGTAATGCGGGCAGTCCAGCAGGCCGTCTTCGAAGCTGTCCTGCTGGTGCGAGCGCGCATCGGCCAGCACCCCTTCCTGCAGGCGGGCGACGCCGTCGAGCACGGCCAGGGCCGGCAACTCGCCGCCAGACAACACGAAGTCGCCCAGGCTCAGTTCGATGTCGACATGGCGATCCAGAAAGCGCTGGTCGATGCCTTCATAACGGCCACACAGGAAAATCGCGCCCGGGCCGGCAGACAGCTCACGCATCACGGTCTGGTCGATCTGGCGGCCGGTTGGGCTGAAATGGATGACCGGCGCGGGGGCTGAGTCGGCACGGGCCGCACGCACAGCAGTCAGCGCACGCTCGAGCGGCTCAACCAGCATCACCATGCCGGGGCCGCCACCGTAGGGGCGGTCATCGACGCGGCGATAGTTGTCTTCGGTGTGGTCGCGCAGCGGCCAGCAGTGAACATCGACCTGGCCGGACGCAAACGCGCGGCGCGTCACGCCCACCGTCAGGAAGGGCGCGAACAATTCAGGGAACAGGGTGATGACGTCGAAGCGCATCCGGGCCGGGCTCGACGCCTGGGCAGGCGTCAGTAGTCGAGGCCCCAGTCGACCGTGATGCGGCGAGCCGCAAGGTCAACCTGGTCAACAAAGGCGTCGACGAAGGGAATCAGGCGTTCGGCGTCGTCGGGCTTGGCATCAGGCGCAGCCTCGGGGCGACGCACACGCAGCACGCAGTGCGGACCGGTATCGATCAGATCGACGACGGGGCCGAGCGCCACGCCATCGCGGTTGACCACGTCCAGACCGATCAGATCGATCCAGTAATACTCGCCGTCACCGACCGTCGGGAAACTTTCACGCGAGACGAACACACGCGCGCCCTTGAGGGCTTCAGCGGCGTTGCGGTCAGGGATGTCAGGGGACGTGGCCACCACGACATCGCCCTGCTCACGGGCAGAAGCAATCTTCAACGCGGTTGGCAGCGCCTGGGCATTGCGCACCACCGGTGAGGCGGGACGGCCAGGCACATCGGCCGCAGGCTTCAGAAACCAGCGACGCGAAGAAAACAAAGCCTGGGGATCAGAGGAAAAAGGCGTCACTTTGAAGCCTCCCTTGATACCCCAGGCGTCGATGATGCGACCGACTTCGATCGCGTCATCGGGCCAGCTGGCCTGCTCGGTGGTGATTGCGCTGTTCACGTCAGACACACGAAGGGCAGGAGCTGGCACCAGGCATGCGCCTGGATCAGGCCGCGACGACCTTGGCAGCAGCCTTGTCGATCAGACGTGCCACGGTCGGCGACGGCTGTGCGCCAACGCCAATCCAGTGGGTCACGCGGTCTTGTGCAACGCGCAGGGACTCACCACGCTCACCAGCCAGCGGGTTGTAGAAACCCACGCGCTCGATGAAACGGCCATCACGGCGCTCACGCGAGTCAGCCACGACGATGTTGTAGAACGGGCGCTTCTTGGAACCGCCGCGAGCAAGACGAATGACGACCATGTGTCGTTACCTCAGGAATCAATTGTTGAACCGCCACCCCAAGGAGACACCGCAAGGTGTGGCTGATTCCGTTTACCGCGGCCTGAATCGGGTTCCCCCGCCAGAGCGCACAGCACATGTTGTTTTCTCAAGCTCGTAGATACGCTGTCTGCTGAGTTGGCGCCTAGCACTTCCACTGATTCAACCCGATGCCCGCTTGGAGCATTCGAACCCGAACCCTTGGTTTTACCCAGACGAACCGCGACAACCGCGCCCGAAAACATGAGATTATAAACGCTGAATTCATGTTGCGATAGCCAACCCTGATGACCAACGCACAATTGCTGATCCGCCCGAGCACGACAGACGACCTTCCGGCCATCACGGCCATCTATGAGGACGCCGTGCTGCACGGCACCGGCACCTTCGAGCTGGACGCGCCCGACCTCGCCGAAATGGGCCGTCGCCGCGACGCCGTGCTGGCCAACCACCTGCCCTGGCTGGTGGCCCAACTGGGTGACGAGGTGGTGGGTTATGCCTACGCCAACCACTTCCGGCCACGCCGAGCCTACCGCTTCTGCGTCGAGGACTCGATTTACCTGGCACCTGCCGCCAAGGGCCGCGGCGTGGGCACCGCCCTGCTGGCTGAGTTGATGGCCCGCTGCGAGGCTGCCGGCGCACGACAGATGCTGGCCGTCATCGGCGACAGCGACAACCTGGGCTCGATCGGCGTGCACCGCCGGCTCGGGTTCGAGCACACCGGCGTGCTGCGCAGCGCTGGCTGGAAGTTCGATCGATGGCTGGACGTGGTCATGATGCAGCGCGCACTCGGCACCGGCAGCAGCCAGAACCCCGTGGACATCCACGCATGAGTGCAGCCGCTCCCCGCTCCAAAGCGATCGCCACCTGGTTGGCACTGGTCGCCGGCACGCTCGGTGCACACCGCTTCTACCTGCACGGCCGCCGCGACGTGATCGGCTGGCTCAGCCCGATC
Organism: Burkholderiales bacterium PBB6; assembly: GCA_002255925.1. Taxonomy (GTDB): domain Bacteria; phylum Pseudomonadota; class Gammaproteobacteria; order Burkholderiales; family Burkholderiaceae_C; genus Ideonella; species Ideonella margarita. Next base: position 72,393 of record NKIH01000006.1, read on the forward strand.
CCGACACTGATCGGCCTGGCGGGCGTGGTTCGCATGGACAACCTCGGCCAGGACGACACCACCTCGTGGGCCCTGATTCCCATCCTGGGACTGATGATTGCGCAGGCGATGCTGAGCGCCATCGTGATCGGCCTGACGCCCGACGAGCGCTGGAACGCCCGCTACCGCAACGGCCAGCCCGATGCCGGCAGCGGCTGGATACCGGTGTTCGGGGTCATCGTCGCGCTGCTGCTGGGCGGCACCGCCTTGATGGGCACCATCGCGTTTGGTGGCCAGAAGTATTTTGAATACCAGCGCTTGCAGGCGGAAATCGAAGCCGCCAAACCGTGAGGCTCGCCCTGAGGCGCGCAACAAAAAGGGGCCACGAAGGCCCCTTTTTTCATGCCGGCGCACTTCGGCACCAGGCAGTTTGATCAGAACAGCAGTGTGCTGAGCCAATAGAACATGCCCGCCACAAACGCCGTGGCCGGGATGGTGAAGATCCAGGCCCAGACGATGTTGCTGGCCAGGCCCCAGCGCACAGCCGACGCATTGCGCACCGCACCCACGCCGACGATGGCGCCGGTGATGGTGTGGGTGGTGGACACCGGAATACCGAGCGCCGTGGCCAGGAACAGCGTGATGGCGCCGCCGGTTTCGGCACAGAAGCCGCCCACGGGCTTCAGCTTGGTCAGGCGCTGACCCATCGTCTTGACGATGCGCCAGCCGCCGAACATGGTGCCCGCACCGATGGCCATGTAGCACGACCAGATCACCCAGTTTGGCGGCGCCTTGTCGTCCACCGTCATGTAGCCGGCAGCCACCAGCAGCATCCAGATGATGCCGATGGTCTTCTGCGCGTCATTGCCGCCGTGACCCAGCGAATACAGGCCGGCGGACACCAGCTGCAGACGGCGGAACCATCGGTCGACGCGGATCGGCGAGGTGCGCCTGAAGACCCAGGCCACCAGCACCATCATCAGCGAACCAAGCACGAAGCCGAGGAATGGCGAGACGAAGATGAAGACGATGGTCTTCAGGATGCCGGCGCCGACGAGCTTCGAGACACCCGCCTTGGCCATCACCGCGCCCATGATGCCGCCGATCAGGGCGTGCGAGCTCGACGAGGGGATGCCGTACCACCAGGTGATGATGTTCCAGGTGATGGCGCCGATGAGCGCACCGAACACGACGTGGTGGTCCACCACACCGGGCTCGACGATGCCCTTGCCGATCATGCTGGCCACCTTCAGCTGGAAGATGCTGATGGCGACGACGTTGAAGAAAGCTGCAAACAGCACGGCCTGCTGCGGCTTGAGCACCCCGGTGGAGACCACCGTGGCGATCGAGTTCGCAGCATCGTGAAACCCGTTCATGAAGTCGAACGCGAGGGCCAGAACGACCAGCAGCGCGACGACCCAGAACGCGATGGAAGAGGCTTCCATGAGAAAAACCGCTTTCCGCTGGGATCAGGAGTTCTCGAGGACGATGCCCTCGATGAGGTTGGCCACGTCTTCGCAACGGTCGGAGATGGTCTCCAGGTGCTCGTAGATGGCCTTGAGCTTGATCAGCTCGCGGGTGTCCTGCTCTTCACGGAACAGGCGCGACATCGCGCTGCGCATGACGCGGTCGGCATCCGACTCCAGGCGGTCGATTTCCTCGCAGGTCTTCAGGGCGGCTTCGGCCACGGCCGGATCGCTCAGCTTCGGGATCAGCGACACGGCGTGTTGCACACGCTCGCAGCACTTCACCGAGATCTCGCCCAGGCGCACCACGTCTTCATTGACATGCTGCACGTCGTACAGGGCCATGACTTCGCTCGAGTCCTGCAGCAGGTCGAGGATGTCATCCATCGCATTGATCAGGCCGTGAATCTGCTCGCGGTCGATCGGCGTGATGAACGTGCGGTGCAGCAGGCGGTTCACTTCGGCGGTGATCTTGTCGGCCGCATGCTCGGCGTTGTCGACTTCACGCGCGTACTTCTCGCGCAGATCCGGCGTGTTGTAGTACTGGATCATCTGCACGAAGGCGCGGCCGCCCTCGGCGATGTACTTGCCGTGTTCATTGAACAGCTCGAAGAAGTTGCCATCTTTGGGCAACAGCTTGCCGAAAATCATTCGGGGACTCCTCGTGGGAAACCGCCCGTGGTCGGGCGTTGTGGTGAGCCCGCCACACCGACGGCTGGCAGACAACACAAAGCGGCCACGCTGACGGAGATATCCGCTCGATCGGGCCGCTTCGGGTTGCAACAGGCCAGCGCCAGCTACATGGAGGCTTGGGTTTGGGTGGCTGATGTCACAAATCGTTCATCAACATGTCACACAAGTATTGTAGCGATCCGGCGCCAACTGATCGACATCACGTCGACTGGCATCTGCCATCGTCACCCAAATCGCCGCGCTCAGGTCGAGCAACGGTGAATGTCTTGATCGCTCACCGCGGGCAGGTGATCAGCCGCAGCACCCAGGCCGGGGAGGCTCAGTGTGGGGTCGAGGTCCAGCAACGGCCGCAGCACGAAGGCCCGAAGGTGCAAGCGCTGATGCGGCAGCGTCAGGCGCGGGGTGTCGAGGCGCGTCTGGCCATGCAGCAGCAAATCCAGATCAAGCGTGCGCGGTGCATTGCGGTAGGGCCGCTCGCGGCCAAACGCCAGCTCCAGAGCCTGCAACTTGTCCAGCACGGCCTCGGGTGACAAACGGGTGTCGATGGCCGCCACCGCGTTGAAGAAGTCAGGCCCACCGGCGTCAATGGGCGCACTGCGGTAGAGCGGCGACAGGCGCATCCCTGCGCCTTCGTCCCAGGCTGCGATCGCCCGAGCCGCCGCCAGCACCGTCTCACGGGCATCGCCCAGGTTGGCGCCGAGGCCGATCCAGGCCGTCACCGGCGCTGGCACGGCACTCATTCGCCGGCAGAGCCCTGCGGCGCTGCGCCACCACCTTCGCCGGAGCCCGACTTGCGGCGGCGACGACGGCGCTTCTTCGGGGCAGACGACGAGCCCTCCCCTTCACCATCATCCGAAGCGCTGTCGGCCCCGGCAGCCACGGCAGTCCCCGGGCGCGGAGGCGGCGGCGTGCGGCGCGGACGCGGGCCCGACGCCGGGCGACCGCTGGCGCGGGCAGCCTCGATCAGGGCCTCGCGCTCTTCCTCGTTGCCAAGGGAGAAGTCTTCCCACCACTCGGCCAGGTCTTGCGACACCTCGCCCAGGTCGGCACGCAGACGCAGGAAGTCGAAGCCGGCACGGAAGCGCGGCTGCTCGACCAGACCGTAAGGCTGGCTGCCGGTGCGGCGCTCGAAGCGCGGCTGCATCATCCAGATCTCGCGCATGTCGGTGGCCAGCTTTCCGCGGCCGGAGATGTCGCCGATGCGGGCATCAAACACCGTGTCGATGGCCAGTTGCAGCGCTGGCATCGTGGGCTCGCCCTGGGCACGGTTGGCCTCCCAGCGGGTCAGCACCTCATGCCACAGCATGCAGGCCAGCATGAAGCTCGGCGCCACCGGTTTGCCTTCGCCGACCCGGCGGTCGGTGTCCTGCAAAGCCAGAGTCAGGAACTTCTCGCGCTCGCTGCCTTCGGGCGCCTGCGACAGCACGGCGTCCAGGATCGGGAACACGCCACGGTCCAGGCCCTGCGCCTTCAACTGCGCCAGGCTCGACAGGGCATGGCCGGTCTGCAGCAGCTTGATCATTTCGTCAAACAGGCGCGAAGCCGGCACGTTGGCCAAGGTACTGGCCATCGCACGGATCGGCTTCTGCGTCTTCGGCTCGAGCTTGAAGCCCAGCTTGGCGGCGAAGCGCACCACGCGCAGGATGCGCACCGGGTCTTCGCGGTAACGGGTCTCGGGGTCACCGATCATGCGCAGCGTCTGCGCACGGATGTCCTTCAGGCCGCCGTGATAGTCGACCACGATCTGCGTGCGCGGGTCGTAGTACATCGCGTTGATCGTGAAGTCGCGGCGCGCCGCGTCCTCGATCTGCGGGCCCCAGACGTTGTCGCGCAGCACGCGGCCGCTGGCATCCACCACATGGCTCTTGTTGGCGATGGCGTCCTTGGCAGTCTTCTCGTTGCCCTGCACCTGCTCGGCCGCCGCGTTGTCCATGTAGGCGCGGAAGGTCGAGACCTCGATCACCTCATGGTCACGGCCACGGCCGTGGATGACATGCACGATGCGGAAGCGTCGGCCGATGATGAAGGCGCGGCGGAACAGGCCCTTGACCTGCTCGGGCGTGGCGTCGGTGGCCACGTCGAAGTCCTTCGGGCGGCGATTGACCAGCAGGTCACGCACGGCACCGCCGACGATGTAGGCGGTGAAGCCAGCGTCCTGCAGGGTGGTCACCACGCGCACGGCCCGGTCATCAAGCAAGGCGGGGTTGATGCCGTGTTCGGACACCGGCACCTCCACGCGCTTGCCCAGCGGAATGTGCGAAGCCTTGGCCGATCCGGCCTCGGCGCCTGCCGGCTTGCCCAGCAGCTTGTCGATGAATTTGCGGATCATTGGTTTTGAAACAGGTTGAGGATGCGCCAGCCGCGTTCGCGGGCAATGGCCTCCAGGGCCGGCGTCGGGTTGGTGGCCACCGGCGTGGGCACCACTTCGAGCAGCGGCAGGTCGTTGGGGGAATCGCTGTAGAACAGCACGTCATCAAAATCAGACAGCGTGCGGCCCTGCTCAGCCAGCCACGCATGCACCCGGGTGACCTTGCCTTCGCGGAAGGTCGGAACGCCCTTCACGCGGCCCGTCACACGGCCGGCGTCGTCGCGCTCCAGTTCCACCGCCAGCAGGGTGTCCACACCAAACGCGCTGGCAATCGGCCGGGTCACGAACTCGTTGGTTGCCGTGACCACCGCCACGCAGTCACCAGCGTCGAGGTGGCTGCGCACCAGCGCCAGCGCTTGCGGCGCCAGCACCGGGCCGATCACCTCGGCCATGAAGCGCTCACGGGCCGCCTCGGCTTCAGCCACCGGCCTGCTGCGCCAGACCGAGGTGGCGAAATCCACGTACTCGGCCAGCACCAGCGTGCCGGCCTGGTATTGCGCGTAGAACTCGTCATTCCGGGCTTGCCAGACCGCGGCGTCGGCCCAGCCGATGTCGACCATGAACTGGCCAAACGCGTGATCGGAATCGTTGGGCAGCAGCGTGCCGTCAAGGTCAAACAGGGCCAGTTTCATGCAGCTTGGCCCTCTTCGGCCACCATTTTTTTCAGCAAGGGTACCGTGACATGCCGCCGCTCGGCCAGCGAAAAGCTGTCCAGGCGCTGCAGCAGCGTCATCAGGGAAGCGAGATTGCGCGAGAAACGCGTCAGCAGATAGTCCAGCACCTCGTCCGACAGCGGCAGCCCGCGCCGCTCACCTTCGCGGCGCAAAGCGGCGCGCGTGTCGGTTTCCGACAAGGCCTGCAAACCCAGCACCGCGCCCCAGCCGAACCGGGTGCGCAGGTCTTCCCGCACGGCCAGCGCCACCGGCGGCTCCCGCCCTGCGGACGCCATCTGGATCTGGTGCGTCGCGGCTTCAACAAACAGCGTGAAGGCCGCGTGCTGACGGGCCGCGTCGAGCCGCTCGGCGCCATCGATCACGATGAGCGACCAGCCTTCGTCGAAGGTCCAGGGCAGCGGCGCGTCGGCATCAAACCAGCCGCAGCGGCCGCCTTGCAGCCGCACCTGGCCGGCCAGGGCGCGCAGCAGGTGGGTCTTGCCGGCACCAGCGGGGCCGTACAGATAAATGGGCGGGCCGGGGTAGCGCAGGCCTTGCAGCTCGGCCAGCGCCAAGCCGTTGTCACCGGTCACGAACGAATCAAAATCGGGCTCGGTGTCGAGACCGATCGCCAAGGGCAACTGCTTCATCCGCGGTACAACTCACTGCCCACATAGGCTTGCCGCACGCGCCGCCCTGCCACCAGCAACACGGCCGACAGCGGCAGCGCAATCAGCACACCGACAAATCCGAAAAGATGGCCAAAGGCCAGCAAGGCAAAGATCACGGCCAACGGGTCAAGGCCGATGCGCTCGCCCACCAGGCGCGGCGTGAGCAGGAAGCTCTCCAGCACCTGCCCGACGCCGTAGATGAGCGCCACCGCGCCAACGCCATACCAGCCCTGGAATTGCAGCACCGCACTCAACAGCGCCAGCACCAGGCCCAGGCCGTAGCCCAGGTAGGGAATGAAGATGGCCAGGCCCGTGAACACGCCCACCGGCACGGCCAGCTCGAAGCCCGCCACGGCCAAGGCCACTGTGTAGAAAGCCGCCAACGACAGCATCACCAGCAACTGACCGCGCAGGTATTGGCCCAGCACCGCATCGCATTCGGCCAGGAAGCCGTCGACCTGCGCGCGCAGGCGCGGCGGCACCAGCACCAGCAAGCGCTCCACCAGGTTGGGCCAGTCCAGCAACAGATAAAACAGCACCACCGGCACCAGGATCAGGTTGCCCACCAGCGCCAGCACGATGCTGCCGCCAATGCGCGCGGAGCTCAGCGCCGTGGCCATCCAGTCTTCCAGATTGCCGTCCAGCACCTTCATGGCCATGGCCTTGATGCCGGCCACATCGAGCTGCACATGCACGCCGAACTGGCTCAACCAGGGCGCCATCTGGCGGTTCAGGCGGTCTGCCAGCATGGGCACCTGCTCACGCAACTGCGGCAACTCCTTCGCGAGGATGGGCACCAGCATGGTCAACAGCGCCAGCCCCAGCAACAAGGCCACGACCACCACCACGGTGACGGCCACGGTGCGCGGCAGGCGGCAGCGCACCAGCGCCGCCACGGCGGGGTGCAAGGCATAGGCCAGCACGGCAGCCACCAGGAACGGCGTCAGCACGGGCGCCAGCAGCCAGATCACGCCCAGCCCGGCTGCCAGTATCAGCAGCCAGCTCAGGGTTTGTCGCTGTGCAGGGGTGAGGTTCATCCGGGAAAGTACAAATGCCACGACCGTGGCGTGACTGATTGTAGAAGGCAGTTCAATGCAGTCGGGAACCCGGCTGCGCGCGCCAATTGCTCACGTGCGCAGCCATGCGGCCGGCATCGGCGGCGTCAGGGTGGGCTTCAAGGTAACTGTCCATGTCGGCCACCGCACGCTCGAACAGGCCGAGGTCGGCCAGCACCAGCGCGCGGTCGCGCCGCTCTTCCCATTGTTCTGGCAGCAAGCGCACCAGTCGCTCCTGCACGGCCAGTAGCCGATCGAGCTGGCCAGTTTGCCGGTGCACCAGCTGCAGGTTGCGGAGCATGCGCACCAGGATGTCGCGCGACGAAGCGGCCTGAAGGAACAAGCCCAGCGGCGTGTCGAAATCACCCACCAGGCCGTGCTGCTGGCGGAACGGCTCGAGCCGCTCATCCAGTGCCTGGCGCGACAGGGACTGGCCGGTGAACGGATCGACGATGACCTCGCCCGCCTGCAAACGCACCTTGACCAGGAAGTGGCCCGGGAACGACACACCATGCGCCTGCAGCCCCACCGCCTCCGCCAGGCTCATGTAGACCACCGCCAGCGAGATGGGAATGCCGCGCCGGGTTTCCAGCACCCGGTGCAGGTAGCTGTTGTCGGCGCTGTAGTAATCATTCACGTTGCCACCGAAGCCCAGCTCCTTGAAGAAATAGGCATTCAGCAGGCGCAGGCAATGGGTGGGCGACGCATCGGCCGGCAGCCGCTGCCTGAGCCGCTCTGCCAGCAGGTCCACCCGCGCCAGCTCAGCCTGTACATCGAGCGAGGGCTCGGCATCCTGCCCGAGGGCAATGGCCGCCTCCAGCAGGGCAAAGTCGTCGTCACTGCCTACCAGGGTCTGGAAGTACTCCAGCACCGTCGGGCAACGCCAGGGCCAGGTCGCGCTCATGCTTGCTCCAGCCGCCTCAACCGCGGCGCGCGAACTGGCGCAGGTTCAGCCCCAGCAAACGCAGGCTGCCGAAATACAGCACGGCGCCGGCCACGATGACCGCCGCCAGCCATGCTGCGCGCTGGCCGCTGTGGGCCTGCAGGGCGATCCAGTCGAGACGGACCGCCGCTTGCCAGAGCAGCACGCCCACCAGGCTGGTGGCCGCACACACCCGCACCAGGAACAGCGGCCAGCCTGGCGACGGCACATAAAGGCCCCGCTTGCGCAGCCCGATGAACAACCAGCCGGCATTGATCATGGCACCCAGGCCGATCGACAAGGCCAGGCCCGCATGCGCAAACAGCGGCACGAAGATCGCGTTCATCAGCTGGGTGCAGATCAGCACCACCACCGCAATGCGCACCGGCGTGCGCAAATCCTGCTGGGCAAAAAATCCGGGCGCCAGCACCTTGACGCCGACGAGGCCCATCAGGCCGCAGCCGTAGCCCTGCAGCGCCAGCACGGTCATTTCAACCGCTTGCGGCGTGAACTTGCCGTAGTGGAACAACACAGCCACCAGCGGTTTGGCAAACACCAGCATGGCCACGCCACACGGCAGCGCCAGCAACACCACCAGCCGCAGCCCCCAGTCCAGGTGGCCGGCATAACCGACGTGGTCGCCCTTGGCCTGCAAGGCCGACAGACCCGGGATCAGCACCACGCCCAGGGCCACGCCGAGCATCGCTGTCGGGAACTCCATCAGGCGGTCGGCGTAGAACAACCAGGACACGGCACCCGGCCCCATGTGGGAGGCGATCTGGCTGTTGATCAACAAGGAGATCTGCGCAACGGACACGCCGAGCAAGGCCGGCGCCATCTGCTGCAACACACGGTGCACGCCCGGGTGCCGCCAGGCGCGCAGCAGTGCCGCCGGCCCCAGGCCAATGCGCGGCAGACAACCAATGCGCATCAGCGCCGGAATCTGGATGCCGAGTTGCAAGGCGCCGCCAAGCAGCACGCCGGCCGACAAGGCATGGATGGGCGCGATGCCCCAGCGCTCCAGCAAGGGCGACAGCAGCACCATGCAGCTGATCATCGCCACATTCAAAAGCACCGGCGTGAAGGCCGGCACCGAAAACCGCTTCCAGGTGTTGAGCACGCCGGCTGACAAAGCCACCAGCGACATGAAGCCGATGTAGGGGAACATCCAGCGCGTCATCAAAACGGCCAGGTCCAGCTCCTGCAACCCCGCGCCAAACAGCCAGACGATGATCGGTGCGCCAGCCACGCCCAGCACACAGGTCATCAGCAGCGCCCAGAAAAGCACAGTGGCCACGGCATCAATCAATGAGCGCGTGACCGTGTCACCTTCGGCCGAGCGCGTGGCCGCCAGCAGCGGCACGAATGCGGCCGAGAAGGCGCCCTCGCCGAACAACCGGCGCAGCAGATTGGGGATGCGGAAGGCGACGTTGAATGCGTCGGTCAGGGCCGTGGCGCCAAAGACCGATGCAATCAGCTGGTCACGGATCAAGCCCGTGACGCGAGACATCAGGGTCCACAGCGATACCGTCGAGGCGGCCTTCAGCAAATTCATAGGGAGACCAGGCAAACGGCAAGTAGCAGAGGGTGCATTGATTATAGGTAGTCACCATCAACGAATCCCTGCTCGCTTGCCAGCCGGCAAATATCAGTGCTATACTCGATGGTCTTTACCCACCTGGAAAACCATACAGCATGGCCACCTCCTCCAAAGCCAAGAAGCGCACCGTGCGCCTGGCCTCGGGCCGCAAGCGCGCCCGCCAGGACGTCAAGCTGAACGCCGCGAATTCTTCGCTGCGTTCCAAGTTCCGTACCTCGATCAAGAATGTCCTCAAGGCTGTTGCCACTGGCGACAAGGTCAAGGCGACTGAACTGTTCAAGACCGCCCAAGGCGTGATCGACTCGATCGCTGACAAGGGTTTGTTCCACAAGAACAAGGCTGCTCGTCACAAGAGCCGTCTGTCTGCCAAAGTCAAGGCGCTCGCCGCCTGACGCAACTATCCAGGTGGACGACAAAGGCCCCGCACTGCGGGGCCTTTTTCATTCTCCCACCCTAGCCTGCCCCTGCTGATGCGGACGCGCACCCTGCAGAAACAACAAAGCCCCGCGAGTCGGGGCTTTGTTGTTTCTGGACTGGCTGCCGGCATGCCGGCTGAAGCCTGGTCAGCCGCAGTCAGCCGCGGGATGCCGGCGGCGTGCCCGGATCAGGCAACAGGCAAGCCTCGGTGACCTGCAGGTCATTGTCGCGGGCGAAGTTCATGACGAAATCCCAAGCCATGGGCTCGAGCGCCTTGAGCGACTCGTTCACGATCACGCACTTCACACCGTTGATGACGCGCGGCACGCAGTAGGGCGAATAGCCGATGAAGGCGCCGATGCCGCCCTGCGAGCCGCCCGGACGGAAACACGACATGGCACCCGCAAGCCGTTCCGCCCAGTCACTGGGGCGGAAGGTTCGGCCCTCTTTAGTGAGGCCCTGAATGAAAACTTCGCGGGGCTTGGGCAAAGACATGGATGCGGCGCTGGTGCTTGGGGCCGGATGGTAGCTGTTGAAGCTGGCACGGCGCTGTCGCGCCCATGCTCGTATTGTGCCTTGTAGTTGTTGCGCCGCAGCATTCAGCGTCGATCTTGTTGCCGCAGCACGCCTCATTTTCGGCAGTCACGAGCAGACATTTAGAATCGGTGTCCGGGCCGGAAGGTGACCGTGGTGTCGCCGTCGGCCTTTTTTGTTGGCAACGCTTGTTGCCCGTCTGTTTTCCAACCTGTGACCGGAGTCCGTTGATGACCGCCTCGATGCCCCACGTGATGAACACCTATGGCCGACTGCCTGTGGCGCTGTCGCACGGCCGAGGGTGCCGCGTCTGGGACACCGAGGGCCGACGTTACCTCGACGGCCTCGGCGGCATCGCCGTGAACACCCTGGGCCACGCCCACCCGAAGCTGGTGCCGGCGCTGCAAGAGCAGATCGCGCAGATGATCCACTGCTCGAACTACTACGAGAGCCCGCTGCAGGAAGCCCTGGGCGCCAAGCTGTGCGCGCTGTCGGGTCTGTCGGCCGCGTTCTTCTGCAACTCGGGCCTGGAAGCCAATGAAGCGGCACTGAAGATCGCCCGCAAGTTCGGCCACGACAAGGGCATTGATTTCCCGGAAGTCATCGTCTTCGAGAAGGCCTTCCACGGCCGCTCGATCGCCACGCTGTCGGCCACCGGCAACCCGAAGGTGCAGGCCGGCTTCGGCCCGCTGGTGGAAGGCTTCGTGCGCGTGCCGCTGAACGACATCGCCGCCATGAAGGATGTGGCCGCCAGCCGCCCGAACGTGGTGGCCGTGTTCCTCGAAACCATCCAGGGCGAAGGCGGCATCAACGCGGCCCGCTGGGATTACCTGCGCGAGGTGCGCGCCCTGTGTGACGCTCAAGGCTGGCTGCTGATGCTCGACGAAGTGCAATGCGGCATCGGCCGCACGGGCAAGTGGTTCGCCCACCAGTGGGCAGACATCCAGCCCGACGTGATGCCGCTGGCCAAGGGCCTGGGCTCGGGCGTGCCGATCGGCGCGGTGGTGGTCGGCCCGAAGGCGCTGCATGTGCTCGGCCCGGGCAACCACGGCACCACGTTCGGCGGCAATCCGCTGGCCATGCGCGCCGGCATTGAAACGCTGGCCATCATGGAAGCGGACGGCCTAATGGCCAACGCAGCCGAGGTGGGCGCGCACCTGAAGGCGGGTCTGGAGCAAGGCCTGGCCGGCGTCGCCGGTGTGAAGGACGTGCGCGGCCAGGGCCTGATGATCGGCATCGAACTCGACCGCCCCTGCGGTGTCATCCTGACCCGCGCGCTGGAAGCCGGCTTGCTGCTGTCGGTGACGGCCGACACGGTGGTGCGCCTGGTGCCGCCGCTGATCCTGACGCATGAGGAAGCCGACGAGATCGCCTCGATCCTCGTGCCGCTGATCACCCAGTTCCTGGCCGAAGCGGCCTGACCCGAGACCCTGCCCCATGAAACCCGGAATGAGCCTCATGAAGCACTATCTGCAATTCAAGGACTTTCGCGCCGAGGAATATGCCTACGTGTTCGAGCGCGCCCGCGTCATCAAGCAGCGCTTCAAGAACTACGAAAAGTACCGCCCGCTGACCGACCGCACCCTGGCGATGATCTTCGAGAAGGCCAGCACGCGCACCCGCGTCAGCTTTGAAGCCGGCATGTACCAGATGGGTGGCTCGGTGGTGCACCTGACCACCGGCGACAGCCAGCTCGGCCGCGCCGAGCCGATCGAGGATTCGGCGCGCGTCATCAGCCGCATGGTCGACATCGTGATGATCCGCACCTTCGAGCAGACCAAGCTCGAGCGCTTCGCGGCCCACTCGCGCGTGCCGGTCATCAATGGCCTGACGAACGAGTTTCACCCCTGCCAGATCCTGGCCGATCTGTTCACCTACCTGGAGCACCGCGCGCCCATCAACGCCCGCGGCTACGACCTCGACTGCCTCAAGGGCAAGGTGGTGGCGTGGGTCGGTGACGGCAACAACATGGCCAACACCTGGCTGCAGGCGGCCGAGATCCTCGGCTTCACCGTGCATGTCAGCACGCCGTCGGGCTACGGGGTCGATCCGGCGGTGGCCGGCATCAGCCGCACCGACTGCTACAAGGTCTTCAAGGATCCCGTTGAGGCCTGCCGTGGCGCCCACCTGGTCACCACCGACGTGTGGACCAGCATGGGCTACGAGGCCGAGAACGAGGCCCGCATCAAGGCCTTCGCCGATTGGTGCGTGGACGCCGAAATGATGGGCGTGGCCCAGCCGGACGCCCTGTTCATGCATTGCCTGCCCGCCCACCGCGGCGAAGAGGTGAGCGCCGATGTCATTGACGGGCCGCAATCGGTCGTCTGGGACGAGGCCGAAAACCGCATGCACGTGCAGAAGGCCCTGATGGAATACCTGCTGCTGGGCCGTATCGGCTGACCAACAAGGGGGCATCAGCCCCTCGTCAGCCGACGCGCGCACAGTGATCGGCCGGAGACAAACAACACCATGAAACTGGCCCTGATCACCGATCTGCACGCGAACCGGGAAGCGGTTCAGGCCGTGCTTGACCATGCCCATGCCCACGGCGCGCAGCGCTACGCCTTCCTGGGCGATTACGTGGGCTATGGCGCTGACCCGGGCTGGGTGATTGACATCGTGCGCCGCTACGTGGACGCAGGCGCCATTGCGGTGGGCGGCAACCACGACGCGGGTGTGTCGGAAGCGCCTTCGCCGCAGATGCGGCCGGAGGCACGCCTGGTCATCGAGTGGACGCAGCAGCAGCTCAACGCCAGCCAGCTGGAGTTCCTGACCAGCCGCCCCTTGAGTGCGACCGACAACGACATGCTGTTCGTGCATGCCAACGCCTTCGCGCCGGCCGAGTGGGAGTACATCCAGGGCCGCATTGAAGCGGTGCGCAGCCTGCATGCCACGACCTGCCACTACACCTTCTGCGGCCACATGCATGAGCCGAAGTTGTTTCACCTGTCGGGCACCGGCAAGGCGGGCGATTTCGTGCCGACACCGGGAGTCGCCATTCCGGTGCCGCCGCACCGCCAGTGGCTGGTGGTGCCGGGCTCGGCCGGGCAGCCGCGCGACGGCAATCCGGCGGCCTGCTACGCCATGTTCCACCTGACCGACCAGACCCTGACCTTCCACCGCGTGCCTTACGACCACGACCTGGCCGGGGCGAAGATCATCGCCGCGGGCCTGCCGCCGCGGCTGGCCGAGCGTCTGGCCCATGGACAGTAGCGGCAGCTTCATCGGACGCGACGGCAGCCGGCTGCCCGACACCGGCCCCCGGGTGCTCGAAGTCGGCCAGATCGTCGACGGTTTCCGCCTTGAAGAGCGGCTCCACCAGGGTGGCATGGCCGCCCTGTGGCGCGTGGTGCGCACCGATGCCAACGGCGCCCCGGTGCCCGAGGCGAGCGGCATGGGCCTGATCATGAAGGTGCCGCGCATCAAGGGCGGCGAGGACCCGGCCACCATCGTCGGCTTCGAGGTCGAGCGCATGATCATGCCGACGCTGTCGGGCCCGCATGTGCCGAAGTTCGTGGCCAAGGGCGACTTCACCCGCCAGCCGCACATCGTGATGGAGCACATCGGCGGCGCCACCTTGCGGCCCCGGCTGGACGACGCGCCGCTGGCCTTCGACGAGGTGGTGGAGATCGGCGAGAAGGTGGCCGTGGCGCTGCACGAGCTGCACCGCCAGAACGTGGTCCACCTCGACATCAAGCCCAGCAACATCCTGTTCCGGCCTGACGGTGCGGCGGTGCTGATCGACTTCGGCCTGTCGCGCCACGACCACCTGCCCGACCTGCTCGACGAAGAGTTCACCCTGCCGATGGGCACCGGGCCGTACATGTCGCCCGAACAGGTGCAGTTCGTGCGCAACGACCCGCGCTCCGACCTGTTCGCCCTCGGCGTGATGCTGTACCACTTTACCACCGGCGAGCGCCCGTTCGGCGCACCGAACTCGGTGCAGGGCCTGCGCAAGCGCCTCTACATCGACCCGGTGCCGCCCCGCGCCCTGCGGCCGGATTGCCCGCCCTGGCTGCAGGAGGTGATCCTGAAGTGCCTGGAGGTGAAGCCGGAAAACCGCTACCAGAGCGCCGCGCAGCTGGCTCTGGAGCTGCAGAACCCGACCCAGATCGCCCTGAGCCGCCGCGCCGAACGGCTGACCCGCTCATCGGCCTTCACGCGCTTCAAGCGCTGGTTCTTCGCGCTGGGCAGCGAGCCCGACAACCGCAGCGTCACCGCGCGGGAAATGGTCAACAAGAGCCCGATCATCCTCGCCTCGGTGGATGTGGAGAGCGCGTCAGAGACTTTGCTGGAGCAGCTGCGCGAAACCGTGCGCCGCCTGGTGCTGACCGAGCCCGGCGCCCGCCTGGCCTGCGTCAGCGTGATGCGCACCGCGCGCATCGGCATGGACGAGCTGATCGACAAGTCCGGCCAGAGCGTGCACGTCAAGCAACTGGTGCATCTGAAGCACTGGGCACGGCCGATCAGCAAATCGCTGAACCTCGACGAAGGGCGGCTGACCTTCCACGTGCTGGAAGCACCGGACCCGGCCACCGCGATCATCGATTTCGCCCGACGCAACCAGGTCGACCACATCGTGATGGGCGCGCGGGGCAACTCGGCGCTTCGGCGCTACCTGGGCAGCGTGTCGTCGCAGGTGGTGGCCGAATCCGACTGCACCGTGACGGTGGTGCGGGCCAACACGCCGGACGAGCCCGACCGCGGCGCGCCTTGATCTCAACATGAGCGCCCCCACCGCAGGCCACACGGCCAGCTCAAGCCACGACAACCCCTGCATTCAATGCGGAGCCTGCTGCGCCAGCTTCCGGGTCGACTTCGCCCGGGACGAGCTCGACAGCGCGTACGGCCGCGTGCCCGAAGGCCTGACGGTGGACGTGACCGACCAGACCTGCCGCATGCGTGGCACCGACCATGCCCAGCCCCGCTGCGCCGCCCTGGTGGGCCGCGTGGGGGTGGACGCCCACTGCGGCATCTACGAGTGGCGCCCGGCGCCCTGCCGCGAGTTCGGCATGCTCGCGCCCCTGGGCCGCGCCGACGATGCCTGCACCCGCGCACGGGCGCGCCACGGCCTGCCGCCGCTGGATTAGCGCAGCGCCAGAGGGCGCCCGGCCAGCGTAGGCCGCGCCGGATTTGCCCCTGTGTTGGAAATAACCGACACCACAAGCCCCCGCGCGGCGCTAACTTCCTGCGCCATGCAAACCGCTCCTGTTTCACGCCCCCCGCACGCGCCGCGCCGACTGTGGGACATCTCGCCGCCGGTGCATGCCGGTGCGCCCGTGTTTCCCGGCGACACGGCCTACCAGCAGACCTGGGCCGCCACGCTCGGCCCGGGCTGCCCGGTGAACGTGGCCACCATCACCCTGTCGCCGCACGTGGGCGCCCATGCCGATGCGCCGCTGCACTACAGCCCTGACGGCGCCACTGCCGGTGAGGTCAGCCTCGACGCCTACCTCGGCCCCTGCCGGGTCATCCACGCGATCGACGTCGGCCCGCTGGTGCTCATCGCACACCTGCAACACGCTGTGGAACATCTGCCGCCCCGCGTGCTGGTGCGCACCTACCAGCAGCAGCCCCAAGACGCGTTCGACAGCGCCCTGCCCGCCTTCCACCCTGACACGCTGAGCTGGCTGGCCGACTTGGGCGTGCAACTCGTCGGCATTGATTCCGCCAGCGTCGACCCCGCTAACAGCAAAACCCTGGACGCCCACCAGGTGCTGCGGCACCGCAACCTGCGGGTGCTTGAAAACCTGCTGCTCGACGACGTGCCCGAAGGCGACTACGAACTCATCGCCCTGCCCCTGAAACTCACCACCGCCGACGCGTCGCCCGTGCGCGCCGTGCTGCGCGAACTCTGAAAGCCCAGCCCATGACTGATCACCTGAACCAACTGAGCCGCAGCGACTGCGCCGCCCTCGACGCCGCCGACCCGCTGGCCCACCTGCGCGAACAATTCGATCTGCCCGAGGGCGTGAATTACCTCGACGGCAACTCGCTGGGCGTGCTGCCCGCAGCCACCGCGGCCCGCGTGCAGGCCGTGGTGAAGCACGAATGGGGTACCGGCCTGATCCGCAGCTGGAACGACGCAGGCTGGATCAACCTGCCGCAGCGCGTCGGCGACAAGATCGGCCGCCTGATCGGCGCCGGCCCCGGTGAAGTGCTGGCCGCCGATTCAACCTCGCTGAACCTCTACAAAGTGCTGAGTGCGGCGATTGATCTGGCCCGTAGCCAAGACGCCAGCCGCAAGGTCATCGTCTCCGAGCGCAGCAACTTCCCGACCGACCTCTACATCGCGCAATCGCTGGCGCAGCAGCACGGCCTGACGCTGGAGCTGGTGCAGGCCCACGAGGTGGATGCCCGCCTGCAGGCCCGCGATGTGGCGGTGCTGATGCTGACCCAGGTGAACTACCGCAGCGGCCGCATGTTCGACATGGCGGCAGTTACCGAAGCGGCCCACGCGGCCGGCACGCTGACGATCTGGGACCTGGCCCACTCGGCGGGCGCCGTGCCGGTGGACCTGACCGGTGCCAAGGCCGACTTCGCCATCGGCTGCGGCTACAAGTACCTCAACGGCGGCCCGGGCGCCCCGGCCTTCGTGTGGGTGAACCCGGCCCATGTGAACCGCGGCAGCCAACCCCTGAGCGGCTGGCTGGGCCACGCCGCCTCGTTCCGTTTCGACACCGGCTACACGCCGGCCGCGGGCATCACGCGCTATCAGTGCGGCACGCCATCGGCGATGACGATGGCGGCGCTGGAATGCGGTGTCGACACCCTGCTGGCCGCCGAGCCGCTGGGCGGCATGCGGGCGCTGCGCGCCAAATCGCTGGCCCTGTCCGAGTTGTTCATCGCCCAGGTGCGTGAACGCCTGGCGCACCACCCGCTGAGCCTGGCCACGCCCGAAGACACCGCCGTGCGCGGCAGCCAGGTCTCACTCGGCTGCCCGGAGGGCGGCTACGCCGTGATGCAGGCGCTGATTGCCCGCGGCGTGATCGGCGACTTCCGCGCAGGTGACGGCACCGCCGCCGAGCCCGACCTGCTGCGCTTCGGTTTCACCCCGCTCTACACCCGCTTCATTGATGTGCACGACGCCGTGACCGCGCTGGTGCAGGTGCTCGACAGCGGCGAATGGCGTGAAGCCCGCTTCAACCAGAAAGCCGCGGTGACCTGAGATGAGCTGCCCGCACTACCAACCCGACAGCCGCGGCGAAGCCATCGTCCGTGACGAAGGCGCACAGCTCGATTTTTCGAGTTCGATGAGCTATGGCGACTACCTGCAGCTCGACGCCATCCTGAACGCGCAGAAGCCGCTCTCGCCCGACCACAACGAGATGCTGTTCATCGTGCAGCACCAGACCAGCGAGCTCTGGATGAAGCTGATGCTGCACGAGCTGCAGGCAGCCATCCGGCACATCGCCACTGATGATCTGCCCTCGGCGTTCAAAATGCTGGCCCGGGTCTCGAAGATCATGGAGCAGCTGGTGCACGCCTGGGACGTGCTGGCCACGATGACGCCGCCCGAATACTCGGCGATCCGGCCCTACCTGGCAGCCTCCAGCGGCTTCCAGAGCTGGCAGTACCGCTGCATCGAATTCAGCCTGGGCAACAAGAACGCCGCCATGCTGCGCCCGCATGAACACCGGCCTGACCTGCTGGCCACGGTGGAAGCCGCCTGGCGCGCGCCCAGCCTGTATGACGAGGCCCTGCGCCTGATGGCCCGGCGCGGCATTGCCGTGCCCACCAGCCACACCGAGCGCGACTGGACGCAGCCCTACCAGGCCAGCGACGGTGTCGAGCAGGCCTGGCTCACCGCCTACCGGCAGCCGCAGGCGCACTGGGACATCTACCAGCTGGGCGAAGAGCTGACCGACCTCGAAGACGCCTTCCGGCTCTGGCGCTTCCGCCATGTGACGACGGTCGAGCGCGTCATCGGCTTCAAACGCGGCACCGGGGGCACCGGCGGCGTGAGCTACCTGCGCAAGATGCTCGATACCGTGCTGTTCCCCGAAATCTGGTCCCTGCGCACCAGTTTGTGAGGTCAGACCCCGGCTTAAACGCGCTTAGTTCAGCCGGGGCCTCTCTAGAATGCGGGCGAACATCGTCACCACGGCGCTGCGCTGACCCCTGCGCGGCTGCCCCTGCCCGGAGCCACATCATGGACACCCGCACCGCCCCCGCCCGCCTCCGCATCGCCCGCCTCCGTGAGGTGATGGCGCAGCACCAACTGGACGCCGTGCTGGTGCCCTCGGCCGATCCGCACCTGAGCGAATACCTGCCGGCGCACTGGCAAGGCCGCGAGTGGTTCTCGGGCTTCACGGGCTCGATGGGCACGCTGGTGGTCACCACCACCCAGGCTGCCGTGTTCGCCGACAGCCGTTACTGGGTGCAGGCCGAGGCTGAGCTGGCTGGCAGCGGCATTGACCTGGTGAAGATCGCCACCGGCGCGTCGCTGCACCACCTGAACTGGATCGCCGACAACGTGGCCGCTGGCCAGCGTCTGGGCGTCGATGGGCAAGTGCTGGGCCTGGCGCAAGCCAAGCTGCTGAGCGACACCTGCGAGCGCGCCGGCATCGTGCTGGTCACCCAGACCGACCCGCTGGCCGATGCCTGGGCCGACCGGGCCGACCTGCCTGCCGCTGCCATCTATGACCACAAGGCGCCCCACGCGCCGCTGGCCCGCCCGGCCAAGCTGGCCCAGGTGCGTGAAGCCATGGCGCGCCTCGGTGCAACACATCACTTCGTCTCCACCGTGGACGACATCGCCTGGATCACCAACCTGCGCGGCGCCGACGTGGACTACAACCCCGTCTTCCTGGCCCACCTGCTGATCAGTCACACCCAGGCCAAGCTGTTCGTGGGCACAGGCAAGGTGCCGGCCGATCTGGCCGCCACGCTGGCTGCCGACGGCTTCACCCTGGCCGACTACGCCGACGCCGCCGCCGGCCTGGGCGCCCTGCCTGACAACGCCGTGCTGCTGGTCGACCCCAAGCGCGTGACGCTGGGCCTGCGCGGCGCCGTGCCGGCGGCCGTGAAGGTGGTGGAAGCACTGAACCCCAGCACGGTGGCCAAGAGCCGCAAGACGGCCGCCGAAGCCGCCTTCGTGCGCAACGCCATGGCCGAAGACGGCGCCGCGATGTGCCACTTCTACGCCTGGTTTGAAGCCGCGATGGCGCGTGGTGAGCGCATCACCGAAATCACCATCGACGAGAAGCTGAGCGCCGAGCGCGCCAAGCGCCCGGGCTTCGTCGGCCTGAGCTTCCCGACCATCGCCGGCTACAACGCCAACGGCGCGATGCCGCACTACCGTGCCACGCCTGAATCACATGCCGTGATCGAAGGCAACGGCCTGCTGCTGATCGACTCTGGCGGCCAGTACCTGGGCGGCACCACCGACATCACCCGTGTCTGGCCCGTGGGCCAGATCAGCGCCGATCACAAGCGCGATTTCACGCTGGTGCTCAAGGGCACGATGCAGCTCAGCCGCGCGCACTTCCCCGACGGCACGCTCAGCCCGATGCTCGACGCGCTGGCACGCGCACCGCTGTGGGCCGAGAGCCTGGAATACGGCCACGGCACCGGCCACGGCGTGGGCTACTTCCTGAACGTGCATGAAGGCCCGCAGTCGATCAGCAAGGCGATTCCGGATGCCTCGATGGCCATGGCCGCCGGCATGATCACCTCGATCGAACCCGGTCTGTACCGCCCGGGCCGCTGGGGTGTGCGCATCGAGAACCTGGTGCTGAACGTGCCGGCCGCCGCCAGCGAGTTCGGCGAATTCCTGAAGTTCGAGACGCTGACGCTGTGCCCGATCGACACGCGTTGCCTGGACATGGCCTTGATGCGCGCCGACGAGATCGCCTGGCTCAATGCTTACCATGCTGAGGTGCGCGAGCGCCTGGCGCCGCTGGTCAGCGGTGATGCGCTGACCTGGTTGCTGGCCCGCACGGAGCCGCTCGTGGCTTGATGCCCGCAGCAACCTGAAGCGCCCATGAAAAAAGCCGCCCAACCGGGCGGCTTTTTGCTGCTGCGCCCGCAAGCGCAGCTGACCAGACAAGCCGGTGAATTACTTCAGCGGCTTGAAGCGCACGCGCTTCGGACGCGCACCTTCTTCACCCAGACGCTTCTTCTTGTCGGCTTCGTACTCCTGGTAGTTGCCGTCGAAGAAGAACCATTGCGAGTCGCCTTCGCACGCCAGGATGTGGGTGCAGATGCGGTCCAGGAACCAGCGATCGTGGGAGATGATCATGGCCGAGCCGGCGAATTCCAGCAGCGCATCTTCCAGCGCGCGCAGGGTTTCCACGTCCAGGTCGTTGGACGGCTCGTCCAGCATCAGCACGTTGCCGCCCTGTGCCAGGGTCTTGGCCAGGTGCAAGCGGCCACGCTCACCACCCGACAGGCTGCCCACCAGCTTCTGCTGGTCGTTGCCCTTGAAGTTGAAGCGGCCGAGGTACGCACGACTGGGCATCACGAACTTGCCGACGACGATGTTGTCGAGGCCACCCGACACGTCCTGCCACACGGTGTTCTCTGCCGCCAGGCCTTCACGGCTCTGGTCAACGAAGGCCAGCTGCGCGGTCTTGCCGATCTTGACCTCGCCGGTGTCCGGCTGCTCGACGCCCTGGATCATGCGGAACAGCGTCGACTTGCCGGCGCCGTTCGGGCCGATGATGCCGACGATGGCGCCTGCAGGCACCTTGAAGCTCAGGTTGTCGATCAGGCAACGGTCACCAAACGACTTGGTGACATTGGCGAACTCGATGACTTCATTGCCCAGGCGCTCGGCCACGGGGATGAAGATTTCGTTCGTCTCGTTGCGCTTCTGGTATTCAACGTCGCTCAGCTCCTCGAAGCGGGCCAGACGAGCCTTGCTCTTGGCTTGGCGGCCCTTGGCGTTCTTGCGCACCCATTCCAGTTCGACCTTCAAGGCCTTGGCGCGGGCGTCTTCTGTCTTCTGCTCGGCTTCCAGGCGCTTGCCCTTGGCGTCCAGCCAGTCGGAGTAGTTGCCCTTGTACGGGTGGCCGGCACCGCGGTCGAGTTCGAGAATCCACTCGGCGGCGTTGTCGAGGAAGTAGCGATCGTGGGTGATGGCCACCACGGTGCCCGCAAAGCGGCTCAGGAACTGCTCCAGCCAGTCCACCGATTCGGCGTCCAAGTGGTTGGTCGGCTCGTCGAGCAGCAGCATGTCGGGCTTGCTCAGCAGCAGGCGGCACAGGGCCACGCGGCGCTTTTCACCACCCGACAGCTTGCCGATGATGGCGTCCCAGGCCGGCAGGCGCAGGGCGTCAGCGGCCAGCTCCAGCTGGAGGTCGGTGTTCTGTGAGCCGGCGGTGGCGATGATGGCTTCCAGCTCGCCCTGCTCGGCGGCCAGCGCGTCGAAGTCGGCGTCTTCTTCGGCGTACAGGGCGTACACCTCGTCGAGGCGCTTCTTCGCGGCCAGCACGCCACCGATGCCCTCTTCCACCGCTTCACGCACGGTCTGGTCGGGGTTCATCACCGGCTCCTGCGGCAGGTAGCCGATCTTGATGCCGGGCATCGGGACGGCATCGCCCTCGATGTCCTTGTCGACGCCCGCCATGATCTTGAGGAAGGTGGACTTGCCTGAACCGTTGACGCCCAGCACGCCAATCTTGGCGCCGGGGAAGAACGACAGGGTGATGTCCTTCAGGATCTGCCGCTTCGGCGGCACGATCTTGCCGACGCGGTTCATGGTGAAAACGTATTGCGCCATTTTTCTTTCGAGCTCTGACAACCGGGGTTGGGGACGGGGCGTGTGGCCCTCCGACGGGGCACTGGGATGCGTGCCTGCGCCGTGATGGCAGACGCCGAGGATGGCGTTGCCGCGGTCTCTGCCCTGGCTGGGGCACCGACACGGTTTGCGGGTAAACACGGGATTCAGCCCGGATTATCGCCGCAGCGCCGGACTTTGGTCGCAGAAGGTGTTGCGGGCATGCGTTTCGCTTGGGAAAACCCGCAGCGGTTTTGTCACACAAGTCTCATCGAGCGTCACAAAATCGTCAGCGACTGGCCTGTCACCGCAGAGGCAGTCAACACCCTTCTCACACACAACTAGTTACCTGAGGAAGTCTGACCGTGAAATTCACCCCCGTTTCCGGATCTTCAGCGCTCATCGGCGCCGTTCTCGCCCTGGTTTCTTCCACTTCCAACGCGGCCGACCTGGCTGCAGCCGAAGCACGCGCCCGTGGCCACATCGCAGCCGAGTCCGCCCGGACGATGCACGACGCGCAACACAGCTACGCCGCCCGCGACGTCATCATTGACGACGACGGCACCGAACATGTGCGCTTTGATCGCCAATACAAGGGCCTGCGCGTCATTGGCGGCGACCTCGTGGTGCACAGCCACGCAGACGGCCGCTTCAAGGGCAATTCGCAAACCCTGGCCAAGTCGCTGCGCCTGTCGACCCAGCACAAGATCAAGGCGTCCGAAGCCCGTGCAGCCGCGGTGGCCGCCCACGGCGGCGAGGCCCAGAAGGTCAGTGAGAAGGTCATCTATGCCCGTGGCGACAGCCCAGTGCTGGCCTGGGAAGTCCGTGTCAACTCGGCGCAGGCCGACGGCACGCCGAGCGAGTTGCACGTGATCGTCGACGCTGCCTCCGGCGCCGTGCTGGAGTCGTGGGACGACATCCACACCGCTGCGGCCAATGGCACCGGCACCGGCTACTTCAGCGGCAACGTGGCCCTGACCACCGACCTGGTCAGCGGTACCTACTACCTGCGTGACCCGAGCCGCGGCAACACCTACACGACCAACATGTCGAATGGCACGACCGGCAACGGCACCGTGTTCACCGACGCAGACAACGTGTGGGCCAACGGCCTGCTGAGCAACACCGCCACGATCGGCGTGGACGCGCAGTACGGCACCGCCGTGACCTGGGACTATTACAAGAACGTCCACGGCCGCAACGGCATCGCCAACAACGGCGTCGGTGCCTACAACCGCGTGCATTTCGACAGCGGCTACAACAACGCCTACTGGTCGGACACCTGCTTCTGCATGACCTACGGCGACGGTGACGGCACCACCTTCAATCCGTTCGACTCGCTGGACGTGGCGGGCCACGAGATGACCCACGGCGTGACCAGCCGGACCGCCAACCTGACCTACTCCGGTCAGTCGGGCGGCCTGAACGAGGCCACCTCGGACATCTTCGGCACGATGGTCGAGTACTACGCAGCCAATGCGAACGATGCCCCCGATTACAAGATCGGCGAGAAGCTCTACAAGAGCGGCACCGGCGCCCTGCGCTACATGTACAGCCCGAACCTGGACGGCAGCTCGGCCGATTGCTACTACAGCACCATCGCCAACCTGGACGTGCATTACAGCTCGGGCGTGGCCAACCACTTCTTCTTCCTGCTGGCTGAAGGCACCGCTGGCGCAGGCATGCCCACCAGCAAGACCTGCATCACCGGCAACAAGCTGAAGGCCACGGGCACCGCCAGCCTGACCGGCATCGGCCGCTCGCCGGCCGCGAAGATCTGGTACCGCGCGCTGACGGTCTACATGACCTCCAGCACCACCTTCAAGGGCGCCCGCACGGCCACCCTGAAGGCCGCGACCGACCTGTACGGCACGGGCTCCACGCAGTACAACGCCGTGGCTGCCGCCTGGTCGGCTGTGCTGGTGAACTGACCGCGTTCGGCCAGCAGCCTCGGGTGCGGTGACACCCTTGGCCACCTGGCCTGAGATCAAAAAAAGGGGCCTGGAAACAGGCCCCTCTTATCGTTCAGGTGTAGCTCTGCCCGCTGCCGTCCAGCATGTCCAGCGGCATGGGCAGGCTTTGCGGCAGCTCGCCGGGCTCGGGGCGCGCATGCAGGTGCCAGTGCGCCATCAGGTCGTGCAACTCGGCCACCGGCATGGGGCGGGCCACCAGATAGCCCTGCATGTCCTGGCAACCGGCGCGCCGCAAGATCTCGAGCTGCGCGGGCTCTTCAACGCCCTCAGCCACCGTGCGCATGCCCAGCACCTTGGCCAGGTCCACGATGGTGCGCACGATGGCGCGGGCGTCATGCTGGTTCAGCAACTCGCGCATGAAAGCGCGGTCGATCTTCATCGTGTCGAACGGGAAGCGGCGCAGGTAAGCCAGCGACGAATACCCCGTGCCGAAATCATCGAGTGCGATCTGCACGCCCAGGTCTTTCAGCGCATGCAGATTGGCCAGCGCCTCCGGGGTGTCGTCGATGAAGATGCCTTCGGTGATTTCCACTTCCAGCCGATGCGGGGCCAGCCCCGACGCCTGCAGGGCGCGGTGCACATCGTCCAGCATGGTCGGGCGCATCAACTGCACCGGCGACACGTTCACCGACACGCTCAGGCCGGGCAGCAGCGCCTGGGCCTCGATGCAGGCCTGGGTCAGCACCCACGCACCGATCTCGCCGATGACGCCGCACTTCTCGGCCACAGGAATGAATTCGGCGGGCGAGATGTGACCCAGCTCGGGGTGCCGCCAACGCAGCAATGCCTCTGCGCTCACCACCTGCCAGCCTTCAATGTCAACACGGGGCTGCCAGTGCAGGCAGAGCTCACCGCGGCGCAGTGCGTCACGCAGGGCCTGCTCGATGCTGACCAGGCGGCGGTTGCGCTCGCCCAGCCACGGTGCGAAATACTCGCAGCGCCCTCGTCCACCTTCCTTGGCGGCGTACAGGGCCAGGTCGGCATTGCCCAGCACTTCGTCGATGGTGCGGCCATGGTCAGGAATCAGGGCCACGCCAATGCTGGCGCCCACCGACACCGAGCGCCCCAGCACCTCGCCGGGCGCGTTCAGCACTTGCAGCAAGCGGCCGGAGAGCAGCTCGACTTCGTTGTCGCTGCGCACATCGTCCAGCAGCACGGCGAATTCGTCGCCGCCCAGCCGCGCCACCAGATCACTGCGGCGCATCACTGACTGCAGGCGTTGCGCCACCAGCACCAGCACGCCGTCGCCCACCGAATGGCCCTGCGAATCGTTGATGAGCTTGAAGTTGTCGAGGTCCAGACATAACAAGGCGCAGCGGCGCGGCGGATCGCCGCCAGCGCTCACGGCCTGCGACAGCCGGCTGCGCAGCTGCTCGCGGTTGGCCAGCCCGGTGAGTGAGTCGAAATGGGCTTGCCAGGTCAGACGCTGGTGCGCCAGCCGCTGCTGGGTCACGTCGGCAATCACGCCGCGCCAACCGACGGACCGGCCGGCCTCATCCAGCAATGGCTTGGCCGTGAGCGACCACCAGCGCTGCGCCTGCTTGAGTTGCACTTGCAGCAGTACGTCGCGGAAAGGCTTGTCGAGCAGCAGCGCGCGGCGCAGGGCCTTGGCGCCCTCACCATCAGCGCCGTCCACGATGCGCTGGGTCAAAACCTCCAGCATGCTGATGCGGCCGAGCTCCTGCTCGCTGGTCTCCAGCAGCTGACTCAACTTGGCAGACGGGTTGAGGAAACGACCGCGGCGGTTCACTTCCCACAGCACGTCGGTCGAATGTTCTTCGAAGTCACGCAGCAGCAAGGAGACCATCTGGCTCTGGCGGGCGGCATCGCGCTCGCTCGTCAGCCGTGCATTGGCCTGACGGGCCACCGAACGCACGCCGGCCGCCAGCACCAGCGCATACACCAGCAGCAGCACGGCCAGGCCAACGTAGATCGGGCTGGGCAAACGGACCAGGGCCACACCGGAGCCAAGCGCCAGCACCAGCACCCAGGCGATGCTGGCCTGGGGAATCACGGCCAGCACAAACGCACCCGCACTGAGCATGCCGCACACAGTGACCGCCAGCAGCATCTGCTGCGGCGGCGCCAGCAACCCCATCCACAGCGCAGGGGGCACGGCCCACACCAGCGCCAGCAGACCGGCATGCCAGGTGGCCCGGCGCATGGCCCGCGGTGACACCCGCGTGGGCACCTTGGCATGGCGCGCCCACGACAGCCAGGCGGGCAGGCAGACAAGCGCCAGCGCAGCCAGCCACGCCGCCATCATCCAGGCCGGCACCGACTGCGCCAGTGCCACCCAGACCAGCAATGCATTGAGCGCGTTGGCGCCCATCATCACCGGCGTCTGGGCCGTGAGACTGGCAAGGTGTTGCGCACGCACTTCTGCCGACACCGTGTCACCGGAACGGTAGACCTGCATGTCGGCATGCCAGGACGTCAACCAACGATGCATCAGCGAAGATTTCGCCACGGCGTGGAACTCATGGGTGGGGCGGCGCGTGAATCGCCGCGGGCTGCGAGGGCGGATAACGCTCTTATCGGCCGCTGCTTTCATAACTGTAATCGGCAATAACCGAGCGGGCCCAACGCCGCACTGTTAAACTACGCAACAGTGATCACAGGCATCCAGCCGCAGTGGTCGCATGTCGATCCTGACAACGGCGCGCTCCCAACGTGCTGATTTTTTCCCCGCCAGGCCCCTGGCTGGCGCCCGGACCACTCCGGGACGATGGGCCGGCGACGCTCCTGTGAGCTCCATGACTTTTGAAACTCTCGGCTTGGCCGAACCCCTTGTGCGCGCCGTGCTCGAACAAGGCTACACGACCCCGACCCCCATTCAATCGCAGGCCATTCCTGCCGTTCTGAACGGCGGCGACCTGCTTGCCGGCGCACAGACCGGCACCGGCAAGACCGCCGGCTTCACCCTGCCGACGCTGCACCGCCTGGCTGCTGCCGGCCCGAAGAAGGACGCCCGCGGCCGCACGGCCATCCGCGCCCTGATCCTCACCCCCACCCGCGAGCTGGCAGCCCAGGTGGAAGAAAGCGTGCGCATCTACGGCAAGTACCTGCCGCTGACCAGCATGGTCATGTTCGGTGGTGTGGGCATGGGCCCTCAGATTGAACGCCTGCGCCGTGGCATCGACATCCTGGTGGCCACGCCCGGCCGCCTGCTTGACCACCATCAGCAAGGCACGCTCGACCTGTCGCACGTCGAAATCTTCATCCTCGATGAAGCAGACCGCATGCTGGACATGGGCTTCATCCATGACATCAAGAAGGTGCTGGCCATCGTGCCGAAGCAGAAGCAGAGCCTGCTCTTCTCTGCCACCTTCAGCGACGAGATCAAGGCCCTGGCCGACCGCCTGCTGAACCAGCCGCAACTGATCGAAGTGGCGCGTCGCAATGCCACCGCCGAGACCATCGCGCAGAAGATGCACCCGGTCAGCCGTGACCGCAAGAAGGAACTGCTGGCCCACCTGATCCGCCAGGGCAACTGGCACCAGGTGCTGGTGTTCACGCGGATGAAGCACGGCGCGAACCGCCTGGCCGAGTACCTGAACGACCAGGGCATCAGCGCCATGGCCATCCACGGCAACAAGAGCCAGGGTGCCCGCACCAAGGCCCTGGCCGAGTTCAAGAGCGGTGACCTGCAAGTGCTGGTGGCCACCGACATCGCCGCCCGCGGCATCGACATCGACCAGTTGCCGCACGTCGTCAACTTCGAGCTGCCGAACGTCTCGGAAGACTATGTGCACCGCATCGGCCGCACCGGCCGAGCCGGCGCCCAGGGCGAAGCCGTGTCGCTGGTCTGCGTCGACGAAGACCAGTTCCTGCGCGACATCGAAAAGCTGATCAAGCGCGCCATTCCGAAGGAAGTCGTGCCCGGCTTCGAGCCGAACCCGAATGAAAAGGCCGAGCCGATCGTGCTGGGTCGTCGCATGACGATCGGCGTGGGCGCCGGTGGTGGTGGCGGTGGCCGTGGTGGCCGCTCCGGTGGTGGCCGCCCGCAAGGTGGCGGCGGCGGCCGTGACGGCGGCTCGCGGGGTGAGCCCCGCCAAGCCGGCGGCCCGGGCCGTGGTGGCGCGGGTGGTGGCGGTGCCGGTGGCGGCCGTCCGCAAGGCAGCGGTGGCCGTCCGCAAGGTGGCGGCGGCGCAGGTGGCGGCCCGCGTGGCGGTGGCGGTGGCGGCGGCGGTGGTCGCGGCGGCCCCCGTGGTGGCGGCAGCGCACGCTGACCCCCTGCCAGCGCGGTGATGCAGTTCACCGCGTCTATGGTCTCTACGCAACGCGCCCTCATCAGGGCGCGTTTTTCATTGTTGTTGCAGCTTTTAGCAGTTGCGAAATAGCGACGGTTTGTGACGCTGTTCGTCCCAATGCCCCTACAAGTAGGCAGGGACACTGTGTGCAACTTCAAGACAAGGCGTCCGTGAATGCGGGTGCATGGCTGAAGTTGATGGCGTTTCGTTTCGCGCCGCCCCGACTGCCGGCAGCCCTTGTGCCAGCCGAAGGTCCACAGTCAACAAAGAGGCATACAGCAAACCATGCGAGTCAATCTGCCCGTCACACAGCGCGACTACCCCTTCCCGGCCGGCGAGACCCTGGTGTCCACCACCGATCTGCAGGGACGAATCCTCTACTGCAATGCCGCCTTCGTGGCCGTCAGTGGCTTCGAGAAAGCCGAATTGCTGGGGCAGCCGCACAACATGATCCGGCACCCGGACATGCCGGAAGATGCCTTCCGCGACATGTGGGCCACCATCGCCCAGGGCCACCCGTGGTCGGGCATGGTGAAGAACCGCCGCAAGAACGGCGACCACTACTGGGTCCTGGCGAACGTCACGCCGCTGACCGACAGCCACGGGCAAGTCACCGGCTACATGTCGGTGCGCACCGAGCCGGCGCAGGGCAGCATTGAGGCCGCCGAAGCGCTCTACCAGAAGCTGCGTGAGGAAGCACAGTCCGGCCGCCAGACCATCAAGCTGCACCGCGGCCAGGTGGTGTCCACCAGCGGCATGACCAACTTCATACGCACGCTGCGCCCGGGCCTGCGCGGCAAGATGACGCTGACCGCAGCCGGCATCGGCGCGCTCGGCTTCCTCCTCGGCATGTTCGAGGCCGGTGGCCTGTCGCACATGGAGCTCTCGGAAATCTGGCTGGCCACGGGCGCGATCGGCGTCTGCGCCTTTGTGGGCGGCTGGTACCTGAAGAAGCTGGTGGCAGTGCCCGTGCTGCGGCTGGTGGACTTTGCCAACCAGATTGCCGGCGGCAACCTCACCCAGACCATCACGAATGACCGCGAGGACGAGATCGGCTACCTGACCACGGCGCTTTCGCAACTCAACGTGAACCTGATGTCCATCGTGCGTGACGCCCGCAACGGCGTGCTGCAGATGCGTGAAGGCACCGGCATGATTGCCGAGGGCAACCAGAACCTGTCGGGCCGCACGGAATCTCAGGCCAGCAGCCTGGAAGAAACGGCGTCGTCGATGGAGCAGATCACCAGCACCATCCGTCAGAGCACCGACATGGCCGTGCAGGCCGCCAGCCGCGCCGACAGCGCGCGTGGCGTGACTGAACGCAGCGGCCAGGCGGTGAACGCCCTGTCCGCCACGATGCACAGCATCAGCGAGGCGTCGCGCAAGATCAGCGAAATCATCCAGGTGGTCGACAGCATCGCCTTCCAGACCAACATCCTGGCCCTGAACGCCGCCGTGGAAGCAGCGCGTGCCGGTGAGCAAGGCCGCGGCTTTGCGGTGGTGGCGGGCGAAGTGCGCGCACTGGCCCAACGCACCTCGGTGGCTGCACGGGAAATCCGGGGGCTGATCCAGGCCTCGGTCGAGCAGGTGGACGAAGGTGGCAAACAAACCGACGCCGCCAAGGACGCAATGAGCGAGGCGCAGCAGGCGGTTGATGACGTGCACAACTTCATCCAGCAGATCAGCCACGGCATGCGCGAGCAGATGCTGGGCGTGCAGCAGATCAACCAGGCCGTGGCCGACATGGATTCGCTGACGCAGCAGAACGCGGCGCTGGTCGAGGAAATTGCCGCCTCGGCGACCCAACTGAACCAGCAGGCCGCCGATGTGGCTGCCTCGGTGGGCGTGTTCCAGATCAAGGGCGCCAAGCCGATCGAACAGGTCTCGGCGGTGGCCTTGCGCAAGGCCCAGAAGGCTGCCAACGCCTCTGACGGGTCAGCCGGGTCTGCAACGACATCCAAGCCTTCCGCCGGTGCAGGCGCGAAGAAGCCAGCAAGTGCAAGCTCAGCCCCGCGCGCACTGCCTGCGCCGGCGCCGGCCCGTCAGTCCAACAGCGCCGATCCCGTCAGCGCCGACGGCGACTGGGACACCTTCTGATCAGTTGAACTCGCCCTGGCGCAGCCACTTGGTGGCCACCCACTTTTCGCCTGCGATCACCGGTGCGCCGGCGTGCAGGGTCAGGGTGGCGGCGTCAGGCCGGTCATAGCTGAAGAACACGGCATTGCCCTTGATGGGGCCCACCTCCAGCCCCACATCGGGGAAGGTGGTGCCGCCGCCCTTTTCGGGCGTGTTCAGGTACATCACCAGCGTGCCCACACGCTGGCCACCCCGCGCCAGGATGGTCGACGCCCCTGGCTGCAGCGGGTCGAAATAATCGTGGTGGGCCTGGTACTCGGCGCCGGGCAAATAGCGCAGCACCTGCAGGCCTTCACCGTTTTCCACCGGCCAGTTCAGCAGGGTGGCAATGCGCCGCTCAATGCGGGTGCACAGCTCGAATTCACCGCGGCTGAAGAACATGCCGTCGCTGGTGCGGGCGTGGTTGACTTCGCTGCCACCGGTCTCGTTCACCACGGTTTCCGAGCGGGTCAGCCGTTTGGCGGCCAGCGCCACCAACTCGTCGCATTCCTCGTGCGAGAGAAAGCCGCCCAGCACCACCACGCGCGGCGCATCCATCTGCATCAGCACCTGCACCTGCCGGTCACCGCCATTGAGGTGGCTCGGGTGCTCCGCCAGCAGCGGCACGGGCACGGCCGAGCCCTCACGCAACTCGGCCATCCGCGCCTTGTTGGCCAGATGTGCCGACAAGGTGTCTTCCATCGCCCGGATGGCCACGTTTTCATGCCAGCCGGTGGCCAGCATCGCCGCCAGCACGTCGGCCGGCTGGCAACCCGACTCGGCCTGGGCAATGATCCAGTCACGCAACTCCGGGCTGGCCACCTGGATGCCGCGCGGGTCAGTCTGGGTGGAATGAATCTCGGAGGAGTAGCCGGCCTTGCTCATGGGTGGGTGGGGGCTTGCGTTGCTGAATGTGGTCTCAAGCTGCCAGCTGGCGGCGGAAGACCAGGCGGTCCGGCTCGCTCAGGGCCGGCTGGAAAGCATACCCTTCGCTGTCGAAGGCTTCCAGTGCCGCCACGCTCTGGGCGCGCTGGCGAATGATCCAGCGGGCCATCAGGCCGCGTGCGCGCTTGGCGTGGAAGCTGATGATCTTCCACTGGCCGTTCTTGTGGTCCTCGAACACGCACTCGACGACGCGGGCCTTCAGGGACTTGCGCAGCGCCGCCTTGGCATATTCCTGCGAAGCCAGGTTCACGATGACCGGCGTGGCCGCGCGCGCCTGGCGCTGGTTCAGGTAGGCCGCCAGCGTGTCGCCCCAGTAGCCGTACAAGTCTTTGGTGGTGCCCACCGGCAGGCGCGTGCCCATCTCCAGGCGGTAGGGCTGCAAGCGGTCCAGCGGGCGCAGCACGCCGTACAAGCCCGACAGGATCACCACATGATCCTGCGCGAAGGCCCAGTCCTCGTCGTCGAAGCTGCTGGCTTGCAGGCCCTCGTACACGTCGCCATTGAAGGCGAGTGCTGCCGGCCGGCTGTTGGCATCGGTGAAGCGGCGCGACCAGGCGCCATAACGCGCCACGTTCAGCTGCGCCAGCGGGTCAGACAGGTCCATCAGGCTGGACACCTGCGCCGGATTGAAATGCTTCAGCACGTCGATGAGGCCGGCGGCCTGGTCCACCATCAGCGGCCGGGTGGCGCGGGCGGCCAGGGCCGGCGGCACCGGGGTTTCATAGTCCAGCGATTTGGCGGGAGACAGCAGCAGCAGCATCGGTGACGGCAAACAGGTTGGGCAGGAAATTCAGGAGCGTCGCAGCGGGGGCCACAGCCCCCGGGTGCATCAATCTTCGCGGTCGTCGTCGACCCGGCCAGACGTCTGGACCTGAGCCTGGGCGTGCCCCATGGCCGCCATCCACGAGCGGTACGGGATGTGGTTGCGCAGGCGGAAGATGGCCTGGTTGAACAGCACGCCGTTGATCTCGTGGCCGGCACCTTCGGCGATGTCGATGGTGGCGTCGGCTTGCAAATCGGCCAGGCGCTGCATCGCGTCCTTGGCATGCTGCACGTCGATCACCGGGTCAGCACCGCCGTGGAAGAAGTGCAAGGTGGTCATCTTCGGTGCCACCAGCGGCAGCGTGGCGTAACGGCCAGCAAAGGCCAGCACGCGGCCGGCGATGCCGTCTTCAAACTGCGCCAAAGCCAGCGACATGATCGCGCCCTGCGAAAAGCCGATCAGCGCCGTGGCCTGCTGGCCCAGGCCCGTGGCCTGCTGCGCCGCATGCACCGTGTCAGCCAGGGGCTGCAGCGCGGGCGCCAGGCGCGCAGCCCGGTTCTCTTCGGTGATGCCGGCCAGCGAAAACCACTGACGACCCAGACCGCTCGGGTCGCCATCAAACGGCTCGAAGCCATCAAACGCCAGGATGGCCGCCTGCGGAAACTCGCGGCGCAGCATCTCGGCCAGCGGCACCATGTCGGCGGCATTGGCACCCACGCCGTGCAGCAGCAGCAGGAGTTGTTCGGGGCGGCCGCTCTCGGGCAGCCATTGCAGGGTCTTGACGGCAACTTGGTCCATGGCTGAATTGTCGCCGCAGCCACGGGCTTGCGCTGGCACGGGGTGTTTGAGCTGATGGGCGGGGCCGTGGGGGCGGCAACGCCCTGGTGGCGGCGTCAGTGGAAATCGCGGCTGCGGGTGGTCAACCCGTGCAGCATGGCGCTGTGGTCAACCAGCTTGCGGGCGATCAGGTGGCGCACCGCGCCCTCTTGCTGCCAGATGCCGAACACCGTCAGCAGCCGCGCGCCCAGCAAGGGCTGGCGCTGCGCCTCGGCCACCTGGGGCCAGACGATGACGTTGATCTGGCCGGTGTCGTCTTCGAGCGTCACGAAAACCACGCCGCGCGCGGTCTCGGGCCGCTGCCGGTGGGTGACCAGCCCGCTGGCCCGCGCCAGCTGCCCGGGGCGGCATTGCAGCAACTGCTGCGCCGTGAGCACCTTGAACGGCGCCAGCTGCGCGCGCAGCAAGGCCAGCGGGTGGTTGTCCAATGACAGGCCGGTGCGCCGGTAATCGGCCAGCAACGCCTGGCCTGCCGTGGGTGCCGGCAGCACCGGCACGTCGGGCTCCACGGTGCGGCTGGCGTGCAGCAGCGCCGTGGGGCGGGTATCGATGCCGGCCACGGCCCAGGCGGCTTGTCGCCGGTGACCCGCCAGCCCTTGCAGCGCATTGGCATCGGCCAGCAGCTTCAGGGCATGGGCATCCAGCGCTGCCCGCCGCGACAGGTCTTCCACGCTGGCAAACGGCGCTTCCAGGCGCGCCGCCACGATGCGCGCCGCCGCCTCTGCCCCCAGCCCGCCCAGCCGGTTCAGGCCCAGGCGCACGGCGTGGTGGGGCTCGCCTGCCACACCGTGCAAGGTGCTGCCGGCGTCGCTGTGCTGCACGTCCAGCGGCCACACCGTCACACCGTGGTTGCGCGCATCGCGCACCAGCTGGGCCGGGGCATAAAAGCCCATGGGCTGGCTGTCGAGCAAGGCCGCCAGAAAGGCGTCGGGGTGGTGACATTTCAGCCAGGCGCTGACGTAGACCAGCAGCGCAAAGCTGGCCGCGTGACTTTCAGGAAAGCCGTATTCGCCAAAGCCCTCGATCTGCTTGAAGATAGCTTCGGCGTACTCCGGCTGGTAACCCTTGGCCACCATGCGCCCCACCAGCTTCTGGTGAAACGGCCCGAGGCCGCCCTTGCGCTTCCAGGCCGCCATCGCACGGCGCAACTGGTCGGCTTCGCCGGGTGTGAAGTCAGCTGCCAGGATGGCCAGTTGCATCACCTGCTCCTGGAAGATCGGCACGCCCAGCGTGCGCGCCAGCGCCTGCCGGGCCTCATCGCTCGGGTAGGTCACCGCCTCCTCACCGGTGCGGCGCTTCAGGTAGGGGTGCACCATGCCGCCCTGGATCGGTCCGGGCCGCACGATGGCCACCTCGATCACAAGGTCATAAAAAGTGCGTGGCTGCAGGCGGGGCAGCATGCTCATCTGGGCCCGGCTCTCCACCTGGAAAACGCCCACCGAATCGGCCTGGCACAGCATCTCGTAAACCGCGGCGTCTTCGCCAGGCACGTCCTGCATGCGCAGGCTGCCGGGCAGGCCCTGCTTCACGCCCACCCAGGCGAGCGCGCGGCGGATGGCGCTCAGCATGCCCAGCGCCAGCACGTCGACCTTGATCAGGCCCAGCACGTCGAGGTCGTCCTTGTCCCACTGGATGACGGTGCGGTCGGCCATGGCGGCGTTCTCGACCGGCACCAGGCGGGCGATGTCATCCCGGGCGATCACGAAGCCGCCCGGATGCTGGCTGAGGTGGCGAGGAAACCCGCGCAGCTGCATCGTCAGGTCCATCCAGAGCTGGCACAGCGGAGCCTCGGGGTCGAAGCCGTTTTCGCTCAGCCGGTCGGGGTCGATGCGCTTGCCGTCGAACCAGTGCTGGCTGCGCGACACGGCGTCGATGCGGTCCAGGTCAAACCCCAGCGCACGACCCACATCACGCAGAGCCGAACGGGCGCGGTAGCTGATGACCACACCCGTCAGCGCCGCGCGCTGGCGCCCGTATTTGCGGTAGATGTACTGGATGACCTCTTCGCGCCGCTGGTGCTCGAAGTCGATGTCGATGTCGGGCGGCTCGTTGCGCTCGGCGCTGATGAAGCGCTCGAACAGCACGTTCATGCGGGACGGGTCCACCTCGGTGACGTGCAGGCAGTAGCACACCGCCGAATTGGCCGCGCTGCCACGCCCCTGGCACAAGATGCCCTGGCCGCGGGCCCAGTGCACCAGATCGGCCACGGTGAGGAAGTACGGCTCGTAGCCCAGCTGGGCGATGAGACCCAGCTCATGCTCGATCTGCGCCTGCACGTTGGCCGGCACGCCCGCCGGAAAGCGCTGCGCCGCGCCCTGCTCGGTCAACGCGCGCAGCCAGCTGGTGGGCGTGTGCTGCTCGGGCACCACTTCGCGCGGGTACTCATAACGCAGCTCGTTCAGCGAAAACGCACATTGCCCGGCCACCGCCACCGTGGCCTCCAGCCAGGCGGGCGGGTACACATCGAGCAGGCGCTGGCGCGAGCGCAGGTGCGCCTCGGCGTTGGACTCCAGCGCCAGGCCGCATTCGGCCACCGGCAGGTTCAGACGCGTGGCCGTGAGCACGTCTTGCAAGGGCTTGCGCGCCCGGCTGTGCATCAGCACATCACCGGCCGCCACGATGCGCAGGCCGGTGGCCTGTGCGGTGTGCTCAACTGCCGTGAGCAACTCGTCATCAAACCGCCGGTGCCGCACGGACGCCACCAGCGCCACGCGCTCTGGCCCGAACCAGGTCTTGAGCCACATGGCGTGGGCAAACAGGGTTTCGAAGTGGACCGGCGTGTCCAGCGAATCGTCGGGCACCAGCAGCGCGATGCAATCAGGCAAGCCGGCCAGGTGCGGCATGTGCGGCACCCGCCCCTCCAGGTCAGACGGGTGCGCCAGATAACTGCCCTTGCCGGCGCGCCGGCGCGCCACCGTGATCCACTGCGCCAGGTTGCCATACCCCCGCCGCGACATGGCCAGCAGCACCAGCCGGGCATGCGGCAGCACGGTGCCCTGCGGGCCCTGGGCAGGCAGCGTGAGGCGCATCTCGGCCCCGACGATGAGGTGCAGGCCCAGCTCCTTCGCCCGGCCATGGGCCCGCACCACGCCCGACAACGAGGCCTCGTCCGTCAGGGCCAAGGCGGTGTAGCCCAACTCATGGGCGCGCTGCACCAATTCTTCAGGGTGCGAAGCGCCCGTCAGAAAGCTGAAATTGCTGCGGCAGTGCAGCTCGGCGTAGGCGGGAAGCATGAGGGACAACGAGGAACAAGGCGGAGGGTGCCCGGGCAAGGGCCAGATCGGGGGTGCGGTTGGGAGCGCGGTTGGGAGCGCAACCGGGCACCATCGGATCTGACGGGCCAGGCAAGCAAAATACTGTTTATATGTACAGTATGCGGATGCTCGGGGGGCAGCGTCAAGCGCGGGGCGAAAGCCCGTTGAGCGGCGTTAGCATGCCAAGGCTGTGCAAGCCCGGGCCGATGCTGGAAGGCTGGTTTGCGCCGGGTAAACACGTCAGCCAACGCCATCCATGCGCATTCACATCACCGGGGCATCTAGAGGTGCCGCCACCACGCTGGGTGCGTCAGGCGCTGGCCAATCCAGTCGTCCGCAGCACGGCCTGACCGCACACCAAAGCTCATGAAACGCCTTCCCGCTGATTTTCAAATTCGCCGATTGACGGCCACTGACGCGGAAGCCTTTTCGGTGCTTCGGCGCAAGGTGACTCAAGCGAACCCAGTGCCGATGGGCTTGGCGCTCGATGAAGAGTTGGCACGACCAATCCAGGGGTTCAGAGACCAGCTGTCGTATCCCGATCCAAATGCAGCGTTCGGCGCATTCATCGGTGGCGAGCTCATCGGAAGTGCAGCAGTGGCGTGGCCTAGCAAGTTTCCGTCTTCGCGTCACAAGACAACGCTGTGGGGCGTCTTCGTTGCGCCTGAATGCCGCGGCATGGGCGTCGGCCGAAAGGTGGTTGCACAGGCGGTGGACCATGCCTTTGAGAACGGCGTGCGCCGAATCAATCTGCAGGTCTATGTGCCCAACGCAGAAGCCATCGCGCTCTACCAGTCGATCGGCTTCACGGAGTACGGACGTGAACCAGAGGCCATCTGCCTCGACGACACGTTCTACGACGGCGTTCATATGAGCCTGCTTCGCCAATGAGGCCGAAAATCCAGCATGGTCCCCGGCAAGTTCCAGCTCGAACATGGTCAAGTGAGCATGACGGCGTTGCTGCCGTTGCCCACGCCCTGTGTTGCACACCGGGAAGCTCTTGCACCCGACACCCAGCGTCATGACATCGTTTTCCATCCGCCACGCCGAGAAGTTCCCCGAGCCAGGTTTCTCTGAGTTGAACCGTGCCGTGTTCGTCGACATGCAGCAACCCTCGATGGCGTGGGCGTCCACGCTGGCCGCTGAGACCGCCGCGGCCGCACCCGCGCCGCAGCAGGTGCATAGCCCGATGTACCGGCTCGGCGCCTATGTTCAGGACGAACTGGTCGGCTGGACCTGCGGCTGGATGGAGCGCGGCAATATCTTCTACGTGGCCAACAGCGGCGTCGTTGCATCGCACCGCCGCCAGGGCATCTACACCGCGTTGATGTCCGCGATTCGGGAGCACGCCAAGTCGATGGGCGCGGTCGCGGTGCGGTCTCGCCACTCGGTGATGAACAACCCCGTCATCATCGCCAAGCTGCGGGCGGGCTTTCACATCTCAGGCCTGTCGCATTCCGCCGAGATGGGCACGCTGGTGGAGATGACCCTGCACTTCTTCCCCGAACGGGAAGCCCTGTTCCGAGAACGCGCCCTGCCGTATGTCGTGCCTGTGGCTTGAGTGCTTCGCCGACACCACACCAACGCCATGATCGTCCGAGACCTCGTCCCATCCGAATTGCCATCGGTGCACCAGCTCTTGTGTGCCAACGGTTGGGCACACCGGGTCGGCTCGATTTCAGACTTTGAGTTGCTCATTGCCGCCAGCCAGCGCACGGCTGTCGCCACTTCGGCGTCTGGCGAGATCATCGGCTTCGCCCGTGGCATTACCGACGGGATTTCCAACGGCTACCTGTCCATGGTGGTCGTGGCGGCGGCCCATCGCAGGCAGGGTGTTGGCCAGGCCCTCGTTCGCCATGTCATGGGCGCCAACACCAACAGCACCTGGGTGTTGCGCGCGGGGCGGGAAGGCGCAGATGCCTTCTTCAGCTCGCTGGGCTTTTCGGTCTCGGCGGTGGCGATGGAGCGCTCGCGTGGGTGATGTGACGTGCAGATCCCCAAGAAGGCTCGTGTGAGCGCTGAGCCAGAATGCGCGCCATGACGCTGGTTTCTGTGCTTCGACCCCGCCCCGTCCGCGTGCTGCTGGCAGCGCTGGCGTTGACTATCGCCTCGCTGTTCGGCGTGCCCTGGGGCTTGTACGCCTGGGGGCTGAGCCAGTTCGGAGAGCAGCGCCCTGCACTGCCTGGCCAACTGCTGAGCACTGAGCAGCAAACCGCACTGTGGCAGCAGATGGGCGCCGATGGTTCGCCCGCCATGGTCATGCTGGACCCGGTGAGCTACGTGATGTCGGCGGCCAGCCAGAGCCCGCCGCCACCGTCCACCGCCGTCGCCTGGCGGGTGGCCTCCAGCTTCACCCGGCAAACCCTGGGCGCTGAGCATTCGGTGCGGCTGCACATCGCCAGCACCGCCATGGCCATCTGGTTGACGCGCCACCACACCCTGGCTCAACTGTTGAGCCAGATGGCGGCCACCGCAGCATGACGACACCCGCGCCACACGGCATGGTCATCTACGCCTGCAACAAGGCGCAGATGACGGCCTTCTACCAGCGCACGCTGGGCCTGCAACTGAGCGCGTCGCACGACAGCCATGATCTGCTGGCCGGGCCTGGTCTGAGTCTGGTCATTCACGCCATTCCCGCGGCCATCGCACAAGAGATCAGCATCACAACCCCGCCCGCCTTGCGGGAAGACACGGCCATCAAGCCGATGTTCGTGGTGGCTGATCTGGCCATCGTTCGGCGCGAGGCAGAAGCCACGGGCGGCGGCCTGCAACCCGACTCACGCGCCTGGCAGATGAACGGGCATACGATGCTCGACGGCTGGGACCCGGAAGGCAACATCGTGCAGTTCCAACAAGTTTCCCCCTCCTGAAAAGAAAGAAGTTTTCATGTCGCTGCTTGCACCAATCGTGGTCGGCCTGATCGGCGCCCTGCACGTCTATATCCTCGTGCTGGAGATGTTCATGTGGAACACGCCGCGTGGTCGCAAAGCCTTCAACCTGACCCCGGAATTCGCCGAGTCCACCAAGGTGCTGGCGGCCAACCAGGGGCTCTACAACGGCTTCCTCGCCGCGGGCCTGTTCTGGGGCCTGAGCATGGGCCCGGCGGGTCGCCCGGTGCAGGTGTTCTTCCTGCTGTGCGTGCTGGTGGCAGGCCTGTACGGCGCCGCCACGGCCAGCAAGAAGATCCTGTTCATCCAGGCCGTGCCCGCCACCCTGGGCCTGGTGCTGGTGGCGCTGTCCTGAACCGGCCTCGACGACCTCTACGGTCTTTGCGGCCTCAAGCCGCTTCGAGCAGATAAGCCATGTCCCACTGCTGGCGCGGGTCGGCCAGCAGGCGGCGCTCGTCGTGCTCATGCCGCTTGATGGCCACCAAGGCGTCCACCAGGGCCGAGCCCAGCAAGCCGCGCAAAGCCTCGCTGCCAGCCAGCGCGTTCAGTGCATTCGGCAGGTTCGCCGGCAGGGCCAGCGCGTCTGGCTGCCCGGGCACGGGCAAGGCGCCCTCACGCAGGCCCAGCAGGCCCAGGCCCAGCGTGGCTGCCACCGTGAGGTACGGGTTCGCGTCACCGCCGGGCAGGCGGTTTTCAATGCGCCGGCTGCTGCCGCCAGACGCCGGGATGCGGAAGGCGAGTGAGCGCGCCTCATGGCCCCAGCTGGCATGCGACGGCGATGCATCACTCAACGCGATGCGGTCGAATGCCATGTCGTGCGGGGCGAACAGGGCCATCGCTGCCGGCGCATGGCGCTGCAGGCCGGCGATGAAGTGGTGCAGCGCCGGGCTGTCTTCACCGGCGGGGGTGGCAAACACATGCGGCCAGGCGGCATCTGCCGGCCGCTGCACGCTGAAGTGCCAGTGCATGCCGGTGCCCGGCAAATCGAGGAAAGGCTTGGGGGCAAAGCTGGCCATGAAGCCGTGGCGCAAGGCCACCTCACGCGCCAGCCGCTTGAAGCGCCAGACGGCATCGGCCTGCGCCAGCGGGTCGCCCGGCGCGAAGTTCACTTCGTATTGCGACAGGGCCGACTCATGCGCGTGGCCGGTCATCGGAATGCCCAGCACTTCGCACACGGCGTAGAGCTCATCAAAGTACGCATCAAAGTGGCTGGCCCGCTCCAGGCACAGCACCTCGGTGACGCGTTCGCTGGCGCCGGCATGGCCATAGGGCTGTGCCGCGCCCAGCACCACCTGCCCGTTGTGTTCGGTGCGCTTGAGCAGGAACATCTCCAGCTCGGGCGCCGCCAGGGCCTGCAAGCCTGCCGCCCGGAACTGGGCCAGCACATGCCGCAGCGCCGCGCGCGGTGACAGCGCCTGGATCGACATCTCGCCCCCCTGCACCGCCAGTTGCCCCACGGGCTCGCAGATCACCGTGGCTTCACCCGGGCGGCCCGGGCGTGGTGCCAGGGTGCTCAGGTCAGGCACGAGGCGCACATCGGCGTAGTCCTCGGGCAACAGCGGGCCGAACACGGCGTCGGGCTCGCCAGCGGTCAGGGTCAGGCCGAACACCACCGAGGGCAACCGGCATCCGGCCATGCCGACGAAGTCAGACGCGGCCACCACCTTGCCACGGGCCAGCGACGTGAAATCGCCAACCGCGCATTCCACCCGGCGCGCCGGAACCCGCTCCAACGCGGCACGCAGATCGTCAGTGGAAGGCAGGGGCAACGCGGTTCGGCTCATGAAACTTGCAACATCAAGATACGGGCTGACGATGATAGGTGGCGGTGCCCCGTGACTTTGTTGGCATGATGGGGGCCTATGCCGAACTTTTCGATCTTGTCGCTGCCCGCGGCCGCCACTCTGGCGCCCGCTCTCGCTGCGCAGACGACACGTCGATGCCCGGCAGGCTTCCCGGTGACCAGGGACGCACAGCCCTCCAGCGGCAGCACCTGGCTGCCCGCCCGCCCAGGTGCCAAAGGCCAGCACGCACGATGATGGACGACCACGAATTCCGCGCCCTGGTGGCGCGCCACGAGCTGGATTGCCGCCACCAGCCCGAGTTGTTCACCCGCACCACAGCGGCACTGGCCGGCCTGGGCCACGCCGTGATCCTGCTGGTGATGCTGCTGGCAGCCGTCGGCTTCATCTGGACGCTGACCGGCATGTTCACGCAAGGCTTCCGGCTTTGGCGCCTGTTCCTGCTGGCGGGCTGCGGCTCTTTGTTGTGGTCGATCGGCAGCGCGCTCTGGCTGCGGCAGTTGCCGCCCGACGGCGTTACCCTGACTCGCGACGACGCCCCGCGCCTGTTCGAGCTGATCGACAAGCTGTGCCGCCGTTGCAGCGCGCCACCGGTGGACGTGTTGATGGTCGACGCCGAGCTCAATGCCTCGGTGGTGCAACTGCCGCGCCTGGGTGTGCTGGGCTGGCACCGGAACCATCTGGTGCTGGGCCTGCCCTTGATGATGGCGCTGGACGTGAAGCAGCTGGCCGCCGTCATCGCCCATGAATTTGGCCACCTGCGCGGTGCGCACGGCAAGCTGGGCGCCTGGGTTTATCGCACGCGGCGCAGCTGGTGGATGCTGGCCCATTCACGGCACCAGGCCAAGCTGGGCGCCAATGTGGCCGATGCGGCACTGGGCCTGTTCTTCACCTGGTTCTTCCCGCGCTTCAATGCCCGCGCCTTCGTGCTTTCAAGGCTGCAGGAGGTGGAGGCCGACAACCTCGCGCACCAGACGGTGGGCCGGCGCCACGCCGCCAGCGGTTTGATCAGCCTGGGCGTGCACAGCCGCTACCTGCAAGAGGTGTTCTGGCCCGACCTGTGGGCCCGCGCACGCCAGCGCAATGCCGTGGTGCCACGCCCGATGGCCGACATGCGCGTGCTGCTGAAAGACGCCCTGCGCCATGAGCACGCCAGCCGCTGGCTGCGCGAAGCCCTGAAAACCCTGCCCGAAGCCGGCGACACCCACCCCAGCCTGCGCGACCGGCTGGAGCACGCCGAACAGACACCCGCGCTGCCGCTGCTGCCCGAAGCCAATGCTGCGGATGTGCTGCTGGGTGACCGCCTGGGCAGCCTGATCGAGACGCTGGACGGGCAATGGCAGGCCCGCCAGGCCGATGCCTGGAAAGAAGCCCACGACGCCCACGACCGCGCCGAGCGGCTGTTGGTGGAGCTGGCTGAAAGCGACACCCCGCAGCAGCGCCTGCAGCTGGACGAGTTGCTGCTCTGGGCACGCACCGCCTGGCAGGTGGAAGAAGCGGCCGCCGCCCGTGCACCCCTGCGCGCCGCCATTGGCCGCCACCGCGAGCCCCATGAAGCGCGATATCTGCTCGCCCTGGCCTTGCTGGATGCAGCCAGCCCGATCGTCTCGCGCAGCATGGCCCCGCAGGAAAGCGAAGAGCTGCTGGAGGCCATCGAGCTGTTGAAAGGCCTGACTTTCGACACGGTGGATACCGGCGGCTACGGCGCCAGCATCAGCGACCCGCACTGGGCCTTGCCCGCAGCGCGGCAGCTGGAAAGCGTGCTGGAGCAGCGCGAGGCGTTCGAGCAACTCAAGCCGGTGCGTGAACGCCTGCGCAAGCTGGAGCAAGAAGCCCGGGAAGCCCGCGAGGAGCTGGAAGATTTCGACAGCC
Organism: Burkholderiales bacterium PBB6; assembly: GCA_002255925.1. Classification (GTDB taxonomy): domain Bacteria; phylum Pseudomonadota; class Gammaproteobacteria; order Burkholderiales; family Burkholderiaceae_C; genus Ideonella; species Ideonella margarita. The sequence continues at coordinate 115,178 of NKIH01000006.1, forward strand.
CGCAAACCCTGGCGGCGGCCCGCGTCAGCCCCCGGGTGCTGCGAGAAACCCTGCACCTGATGAAACAGGACGTGGCCATCGGCCGCGCCTGGCTGCTGCGCAAGACCAGCCCGGCCGCACGCGGCTGGAGCCTTTACCTGCTGGTGATCGAGCGCTCAGGCAGCCTGCGCCAGCCAGACGTGAATACCTGGTGGGAAACGCTGCGAGACCGCGTCCCGCTGCCCTTCCCGTTCATGGTGATTGACCTGTCGCACCCCTTCTGGGCGGACCAGGCCCGCGTCGATCTGGTGCAGCAGTTCCGCGAGGCTTCCAGCGGGCTGATCTACACCGCGTCCGAGCAGCTCAAAGACCAGCTTTGAGCTTGCGCGGCGCTTCCAGCCGCTTGCGGATCTCGGGCAGTGCACGCTGCGTGGCTTCATAGCCGGCCTGGATCATTTCCCGGCGCGCGCTGAAATCGCTGCTCGACCATGCGCCCGTGTCAGGCCGGATGACCATGTCCGCGTTCGCTGCGTCCTGATCGGCCAGCGCCCGGCCCATGATCTCGAACGACTGCAGCACCACCTCGTACAAACCGTTCAGGTCGTGGCGCTTGGGGCGGGCGGCAATGTCCACCGCCAGCACCATGTCAGCACCCTGCTGCCTTGCCACGCGGGCCGGCAACGGAGCCACCAGGCCGCCATCCACCAGCTCACGCCCGTTCACCTCGGTGGGCACGAATACACCCGGAATGCTGCAGGAGGCCCGCACCGCTTCACCGGCCGGGCCTTGACGCAGCAGCACCATCTCGCCGGTTTTCAGATCGGTGCTGACGGCCACGAAGCGCGTCTTGAACTGCTCCAGCCGCGCGCCCTTGACGAGGTCATTGACGACCCGGGCCAACGCTTCACCGGCCAGCATGCCGCGCTTGCCGGCGCTGGCGAAGTCGGCGATCTCGACATCCTTGATGCGCAGCGCCACTTCCTCGATTTGCCACGGCGACAAACCCGATGCATACAGCGCACCGATGAGGGCGCCGGCGCTGGTGCCCACCACCACATCCGGCCGCAGCCCGGCTTGATCCAGCGACTTCAGCACCCCGATGTGGGCGAAGCCGCGGGCGGAGCCACCGCCCAGGGCCAGCGCCCAGCGTGGCTTGGCGACAGATGCGCCCTGGCCTGCCGCCGCTGGTGCGGGCGCAGGTGCGGCGGTGGAGGTCGTGGCCGGTGCAGGCGCGGCCACCGCTGCGCCACCCAGCACAGCCAGGCCCAGGCCGGTGCCCGCCTGCTGCATCCAGGCTCGGCGCGACGAGCGGGGGAGCATATCGCCGCTCATGGTGCGGCGCTCGCGACCGGCTTCACCAAACCTTGGTCGATCAAGCCCTTCAGCCGGCCCCAGGCCGATTCAAACGCATTCGCCGGCTCGCCCTGTGTCAGGTTGGCGATCTGTTCGTCCAGCACGATCAGCTCAACCCGGCGGTTCAGGCGCTTGCCGTCTTCCGTCGAGTTCGAAGCCAGCGGGCGGTTGAACGAGAAGCCGGCCGACTGCAGGCGCGCCTCAGGCACACCGCGGCTCACCAGCGCCGCCGACACGGCGCGCGCACGGGCCAGCGACAACTGCTCGTTCAGGTTGGGCGCGCCATCGGCATCGGTATGGCCCTCCACGGCCACACGCTTGTCGGTCTTGCTGGTCAACAGCTTGGCCACGCGGTCCAGGTAGGGTCCGGCCTCCTTCAGGTTGAAGCTGGCTTGCCCCACATCGAACAGCACGCTGCTGGGCAGCACGATCTGCACACCGCGCTCAGTCTGGTCGATCGCCAGCACAGGGCCACGCCATACGGCCGGCACCACAGGTGCCGGTGCAGGGCTGCTGCACGCCACCAGGCTGGCTGCCGCAACGGCCAGGCAGACAGGCAGAGCGATGGAACGAACGAGCGCCTTGGCGCGGAATTGAATGGACATGGCGAACGATGACTGCAAGTCGTTAATGTGAACGGGCGGCGCGATGCTAGCCATGACCTGCAAGCAGATGTATTGCTCCCGGACGCCAATGTGCGGTGCGGCACGGCGTCTGTCTGCAATGTTGCAGAGGCGCATCGAAGACCTGCACAGGCACACGGTTTACCCGGCCACCTAAAATCAGCGTGTGCACCTTCTCAACGCTGACCTGCACTGCCACTCGACCCGCTCGGACGGCAGTCTCTCCCCCACCGAACTGGCCCACCGCGCACACGCGGGCGGTGTCCGACTGTGGTCTCTGACCGATCACGATGAACTGGGTGGGCAAGCCGAGGCCCGTGCCGCCGCCCAGGCGCTGGGCATGGCTTATGTCACGGGTGTGGAAATGTCGGTGACCTTCGCCGGCGAAACCGTGCACATCCTCGGCTTCGATTTCGACGAACAACACCCTGCCCTGGTGGCCGGCCTGGCCGCGCTGCGGGCCGGCCGCACCCAGCGCGCCATCGACATGGGCGCCAGCCTGGCCCAGGCCGGCATCCCGGGCGCCTACGAAGGCGCGGTGGCCTACGCCGCCAATCCCGAACTGGTGTCGCGCACCCACTTCGCGCGCTTCCTGGTGGACAACGGCCACTGCGCCAGCATCCACGAGGTGTTCCAGCGCTTCCTGAAGGAAGGCAAACCAGGCTTCGTGCCGCACCGCTGGGCGGGCCTCGGTGAAGCGATGGGCTGGATCCGCGCAGCAGGCGGCGTGACCGTGATCGCCCATCCGGCCCGCTACAAGTTCACGCCCACCGAAGAGATGGCCTTGTTCGAAGACTTCACCGGCCACGGCGGCACCGGCGTGGAAGTGACCTGCGGCAGCCATTTCCCGGATGAAGTCACCCGCTACGCCAAGATGGCCGGCGAGTACGGCCTGCTGGCCTCACGCGGCAGCGACTTCCACGCACCGGGCGAAAGCCGGGTTGAACTGGGCGGCCTGCCCGACCTGCCCGGCGCCGCCAACCCAGTGTGGACGCTCTGGGCATCGCGGCTGACGTCGATGGGGCTCTCGGACAGCTCGGCCTTGGCCGTCTGACCACGCAAGCCCACAGGCAACCATGACGCCGCGCAGTGCGCCCCTCGATCGCGCTGCGACAATGCACCCATGGCCCAGTTCTTCGATGTTCACCCCGACAACCCCCAAGCCCGCCTGCTGAAGCAGGCCGCGCAGATCCTGCATGCCGGCGGCGTGGTGGCCGTGCCCACCGATTCCAGCTATGCGCTGGTCTGCCACCTCGATGACAAGAACGCTGCCGAGCGGCTGCGCAAGATCCGTCAGGTGGACGACAAGCACCACCTGACGCTGCTCTGCCGCGACCTGTCGGAGCTGGCCAATTACGCCCGCGTCGACAACCGGCAGTTCCGGCTGCTGAAGCTGGGCACGCCGGGGCCGTTCACCTTCATCCTCGAAGCCACCAAGGAAGTGCCGCGGCGGCTGTCGCACCCGTCCAGGCGCACCATCGGCCTTCGGGTGCCTGAACACCGCGTCTTGCAGGCCTTGCTGGAGGAACTGGGGCAGCCACTGCTGGCCACCACGCTGATTCCGCCGGGCGAGACCGAGGCCTTGAACGATGCCGACGAGATCCGGGAGCAGTTCGAGAAGCAGCTGCAGGCCATCGTGGCGGCAGGCGCCTGCCCCTTGCAGCCCACCACCGTCATCGACCTGACGGACGATGACCCGGTGGTGGTGCGAGAAGGCCGGGGAGACCCGGCCCTGCTGGGCCTCTGAAGGCCCGGTGAACTCCGCCTCAGCCTTGGCGGTTGAGGCAGGGGTTCAAGCTGCGCTTCACAGCGCGGCGGTCACCACGATTTCGACCTTCCACTCCGGCTTGGCCAGGGCGGCTTGCACCGTGGCGCGCGGCGGCGTGTGGCCGGCCACGACCCAGGTGTCCCATACCGCGTTCATGCCGGGGAATTCGGCGATGTCGGCGATGAAGATCTGGGCGCGCAGGATCTTGGTCTTGTCGGTGCCGGCCTGGGCCAGCAGCTTGTCGATGGCGCCGAGCACCTGGCGGGTCTGGCCGCCGATGTCCTGGGAGCCGTCTTCAGCCACCTGGCCTGCCAGGTAGACCACGCCGTTGTGCACGGCCATTTCGGACATGCGGGCGCCGACTTCGTAACGTTGAACCATGTCAGTGCTTTCCTTTGCGAGTTTGACGAGTGGATTTCTTGGGCTTGGCGGCAGCGCCAGCCTTGCTGGCTGCCGCGGCTGGTGCAGCCGCCTTCTGGCCGAGCTTTGATTCGGTGCCGGCCAGCAGCTTGCGAATGTTGGCCTCGTGGCGCCAGACCAGCAGCAGGCTCATCACCGCCACGGCCAGGGCTGCCAGCGAAGGCTCCCAGAACATCAGCTGGATGAGCGGCGCGGCCAGCGCAGCCACGATGGCGGCGAGCGAGGAATAACGCGTCACGGCCGCCACCACCAGCCAGGTGGCCAGCACGCCGAGGCCCAGCCAGGGGTTCAGCGCCAGCAGCACGCCGGCGGCGGTGGCCACGCCCTTGCCGCCCACGAACCGGAAGAACACCGGCCACAAGTGGCCCAGAAAGGCAGCCAGGCCGATGAAGCCGATCACGGCGTCGCTCCAGCCCAGGCGGGTTTGCCAGGCCACGGCCAGCGCCACCGGCACATAACCCTTGAGCGCGTCAAACAGCAGCGTCAGGATGGCGGCCGCCTTGTTGCCCGAGCGCAGCACATTGGTGGCGCCGGGGTTGCCCGAGCCGTAGCTGCGCGGATCCGACAAACCCATCAGCCGGCTGACGATCACGGCAAACGACAGGGAGCCGATCAGGTAGGCGGCCACGACGGCCAGATAGGGGGAATCAAAGTTCATGGGGCTGAGCAGTCCACGGCAAGTCGCCGGGCGCTGAGTGTAAAGCGTCAGCCATTGGGAGCCGCCTGTATAGTCGCCCGATGCCTGCCGGGTCGGCACTGGGCGAGAGTACCAAAGGAAAGAAGTCGGTGTTCCGGATAGCTTCATCGCTGGTGGCGCGCATGCTGGTGTCAGTGGCCGCCCTGGCCATCCTGATCTTCGTGATCGTGGGCGGTGCCGAGCTCTGGCGTGAGCACAGCGTCATGACCGACGAGCTGCGCGCGAAGTCGGATTCCGCACTCTCTTTGAGCACCGGCCCGCTCTCCAATGCCCTGTGGAATTACGACCTCGCCGGGGTCGACACCCTCGCCCGCAGCCTGGTGCGAGAAGGCGCGCTGGTGCAGGTGCAGGTGCTCGGCGAAGACGGTCGCCTGCTTGCCGAAGTGTGGCGCGACGGGGCCACGCAAGCGGACAGCCTCAGCCAGCGGCGCATCAACTTGAACGTGCCGCAGCGCGACACGGCGATTGGTGAACTGCGGGTGCGTGAGTCGTATGCCGAGGCGGACCAGCGCATCCTGCGCCGCGCCCGCGACCGCCTGCCCCTGGAGCTGCTGAAAATCCTCGCAGTGGCCGTCAGCATGATGCTGCTGCTGCACCGCCTCGTGATCGCCCGCGTGACCGACCTGGTCCGCCAACTGCAATCCCTGCGCATCGACGATGCCCAGGCGGTGATCGAGCTTCCCCCCGACCGCGGTACCCAGCCCGACGAGATCGTGGTGCTCGGCCGGGCCATCAACCAGTTCCAGCAAGACCGCGCGCTGGAGGTGCAACGGCGCCGTATGGCCGAAGAGATGGTGCGCGACAGCCTGCTCGAACGCTCGGTGATGTTGGGCTCGCTGCGTGATGGCCTGCTGGCCCTGGACGTGCACCTGCAGGTGCGTTACGCCAACGGCGCGCTGGCCGACCTGCTGGACCTGGCGGAGCGCCCCGCACCGGGCACATCACTGCAAGGCGTGGCCGAGGTGCGCCGGGGCGGCGGGCTGGTGGACATGGCCACCTGGCTGGCCGATCTGACGCAGCCCGGGCTGTCGGTGGCTGACCAGGTGGAACGCGTGCGCCAGGACGGCCAGTTGCAGGTGCTGCGGGCCCAGCTCAAACCCGTGACCGGCGCCCACGACGTCGCCTGGATTCTGCTGCTGTCAGACGTGTCGGATGTGCTGCGCAGCCAGCAGGCCGAACGGGCCCGCGCACTGGCGGAGGCGGCCAATCTGGCGAAGAGCGAATTCCTTTCGCGCATGAGCCATGAATTGCGCACACCGCTGAACGCCATCGTCGGCTTTGCCCAGACGCTGGGCAGCGACCCGCAGGTGGCCGACGACCCGCAACGCCGCGAGCAAGTGGCCTTGATCGAGCGCGCGGGCTGGCACCTGTCGCGGATGATTTCCGACGTGCTTGATCTGTCGCGCATCGAAGCCGGCCACCTCAAGCTTGACCAGAAACCGGTGGACCTGCGCGCCATTGCCTCAGACGCCCTCGCCTTCGTGCGCGACGACGCGCTGCGCGAGCAGGTGTCGCTCGACAGCGAAGTGCGCGACGAGCTGCGCTGGGCCATGGCCGACGGCGTGCGGGTGCAGCAGGTGCTGGTCAACCTCCTGTCGAATGCCGTGAAGTACAACCGGCCCGGCGGCCTGGTGCATTTGCGGGTGGCGCTTGACGGCGTCGATCAGGTGCGGTTCGACGTGACCGACACCGGCCTGGGCATGGACGCCCAGCAGCAGGCCCACCTCTTTGAATCCTTCAACCGCCTGGGCCGCGAGATCAGCGGCAAGCCCGGCGCCGGCATCGGCCTCGTCGTCACCCGCAGCCTCATCACCGCCATGCAGGGCCAGCTGGACGTGCACAGCGTGGCCGGCCAGGGCAGCCGCTTCAGCGTACGCTTGCCCATGGCCTTGCTGGAACACGGTCCGCAGCTGGCCGAGCACCGCGTTCAGCTTGCTTCGACCACACAGAACCGCCGTCTCGTCTACATCGAGGACGACCCGGTGAATGCGATGGTGATGGAAGCCATGCTGGCGCGCCGCGACCACTGGCAGCTCACCATCTGCAGCAGCCTGGCCGAGGGCTGGAGGGTCATCAACCAGCAGCGGCCTGACCTGCTCCTGCTCGACATGCAGCTGGGCGACGGCATGGGCACCGACATGCTGGCGCGGCTCCAGGCCGACCCACGGCTCAAGCCGCTGCCGGTCATCGTGGTGTCGGCCGATGCGCTGGATGTGAGCATCCAGGCGGCCATGGCCGCAGGCGCACAGGCCTACATCACCAAGCCGCTGGACAGCGACGAGCTGATCCAGCGCATCGAGGACGCCCTGTCCAAGCGCCTGCCGGGCTGAGCACCAGGCGCACCGGCAGCCAGATCAGGGCGCAGCCGCGGGGGTGGGCGCAGGCAAACCGGCTGCGCACGGAATGGGCGCGCTCAAGCGAGCCAGGCTGCCGTTGCTGCGCAAGGCCGCGATGCCCCGGTTGAACAAGCGCAAGCGCTCTTCGCCGCCCACCTTGCCACGCGGCAACATCAGGTGGCTGGTGAAGGCGTCGGTGACCATGCGCGGATGGGCGCGAATCAGTTTCGCCTGGGCAGGTGGCAACTGCGAGTCCATCAGGGTGCAGGCCACATTGCGGTCCAGGATCATGATGTCGACGCGGCCCGCCGCCAACTTGTTCAGGGCGGACATGTCGTCGGGCGTCCAATCGGCCTGGATGCCGCCGTCGCGCAGCATCGTCAGAATTTCCGGGGTGTAGGTGTAGGTGCTGATGGCTGCCATGCGCAGGCCGCGCAGGTCATCGGGCTTGTGCCAGTCCAGCGGCTTGCTGCTGCGATGCAGCACCACCCACTGTTCGGTCAGCACGTTGTCGCTGAGCAGGAAGTCGCGCTCGCGGTCCGCCCGTCGGCCCCAGGTGGCGGTGGCATCCCACAGGCCCGTCCTCGTTTCCTCCTGCGCGCGCGCCCAGGGCATGAAGACGAACTCCACCTGAACGCCCTGGGTCTGCAAGGCTTGCCGGACGATGTTCAAGGCCAGGCCCTGGTCGGGCCGGCTTTGGGTGGCGTAGGGCGGCAGCTCACCGGTGGCAATGCGCCAGACCTGCACGGGCTGCGGCGCGGCCGCCACCGGCAGCGCGGCACACAGCCAAGCGCCGCTCGCCAGCGTCACCACGCTGGCCGCGGCTGCGCAACGCTGGCGCACCGCATGAAACCCAAGCCACCACCGTACTGCCATGGTTGTCCGGACGCTCAAGAAAAACAAATCAGATGGCGCATTGCACCGGCTTGGCAGCCAGCAACTCGACAAGCACCTGAGGCGGCAACCCGACGAGATACCCCCGCCGACCACCGTTGATCAGTATGCCGGGCAAATCGAGCACCGTCGCCTCCACGAACACCCGCATGTCCTTGCGGGTTCCGAAGGGCGAGGTGCCCCCGACCATGTAGCCGCTGTGGCGCTGCGCCACCTCGGGTTTGCAAGGCTCCACCTGCTTCACGCCGATGGCGCGGGCGAGGTTCTTGAGGCTGACTTGCTTGTCGCCGTGCATCAGGATGATCAGCGGCTCGGCCTTGTCGTCCTGCATCACCAGGGTCTTGATGACCTCGTGCTCAGGGCGGCCCAGCTGGCGCGCCGACTCGGCCGTGCCACCATGGTCCACGTAGTCGTAGACGTGTTCCGTGTACGCCACCTTCCTGGCCTTGAGCCATTGGGTGGCCGGCGTTTCGCTGACGTGTTTGTCCTTCTTGGCCATGCTTCAAATCACTGCGCCGGGTCACGCAGGCGCCAGCGGATGGCGTCGATCTGCTCCAGCAACTCGGGCGACAGTTGCACCGTCCAGGCGTCCAGGCACTCGTCAAGCTGCGCCTCGCTGGTCACACCGATGATGGTCGAGGCCACGCGCCAGCTGCGGTAGCAGAAGGCCAGCGCCAGCTGCGACGGCGTGAGCCCGTGGGCGCGGGCCAGTGCGTTGTACTCGCGGGCGGCCACCAGCGCATCCGGACGGGCCCAGCGCTGCTTGCGCATCGACTCGAACTTCGCGATGCGGCCGAGCGCCGGCTGCGCCGGGTCAAAGCCCGGCTCGTCGTACTTGCCGGTCAAGGCGCCGAAGGCCAGCGGCGAATAGGCCAGCAGGCTCACCTGCTCACGGGCCATCACTTCGTCCAGGCCGTTGTCGACGGCGCGGCTGGTCAGCGCGTAGGGGTTCTGCACCGTGGCCACGCGCGGCAGGCCCAGGCGCTCGGCGGTGTGCAGGAAGCTCATCACGCCCCACGGCGTCTCGTTCGACAAGCCGATGTAACGCACCTTGCCGGCCTTCACCAGCGTGTCGAGCGCGCGCAGCTGGCTCTCGATGCTGCTGTTGACGGTGTCCTTGGCCGGATCGAAATAGACCGCGCCGAAGGCCGGTGCGTTGCGGTTCGGCCAGTGGATCTGATAGAGGTCGATGACGTCGGTGCGCAGGCGGCGCAGGCTGGCGTCGCAGGCATCGATGAAGTCTTGCGGCGTCACATCAACGGCGCCGGCCCGCACCCAGTCCATGTTGCGGCTCGGGCCGGCGATCTTGGTCGCCAGCACCACGCGGTCACGCAGGCCCGGGTTCTTCGCGAACCACTCGCCGATGATGGTTTCGGTTGCGCCGTAGGTTTCAGCCTTGGCCGGCACCGCGTACATCTCGGCCGTATCGATGAAGTTCACGCCGCGCTCCAGCGCGCGGTCCAGGATGCGGTGGGCGCTGGCCATGTCGACCTGTTCGCCGAACGTCATCGTGCCGAGGCAAATGGGAGTCACCTGCAGGTCGGTGCGACCGAGTTGGATTTTTTGCATGCCCGGAGTGTGCCAAAGGTCCCGGCTGCCTGCGCATTCGTGCCACAAGCATCCGTAATTCCCCCACAATGCTTGGTGTTTACTCACAGTCACACGGGACACTTCCCCACACGCCCCGCACCCTTCTTCCGGTGCTTGTCTGTCAAGAAACCGCGCGAATGAGTTCTGTTCCCTCGCCTGCTTCGCCATTGGAGACCATGGCCCAGCGGGAATTGACCATCACCAGGCGTTTGCTCTGGGCGGGCATTTCGGCGCTGTCGGTGTTGTGGCCGCTGGAAGCGGTCACGGGTGTGATCGCCACCTGGGACCGCTGGCTCTATCCGCTGATGCTGGTGGTGTTCACGGGGCTCGCACTCTGGCTGCGCCGAAGCCCCGACAAGCCCCAGGTGGTGTACCTGATCGGCGGCGCCATGCTGAACACCTACCTGGTCGCAGCGGCGCTGATGGCCATCTTCACGGGTGATCCGCAGTCCAGCATCTTTCCGCTGGTCACCACCACGCACTGGATGCCGCTGGGTTACGCCGCGGCCTTCGTGGTGATGGCCCGACGCGCCTCGCTGATTCTGGCCGGGCTCACCATGGCAGCCTTGTTTGTGCCTGTGGGTGTGGCCATCGCGATGGGGCATCTCACGGTCTGGGGCCCGCAGTTGCCGGTGCTCACCGCCAACCTGGCACTGGCCCATGGGGTGTTCATCCTGGGGTTGATCTCCATCGCCAGCCTGCGCAACGGCTACATCCGCTCGCAAGAGCGCATCGCCGTGATGGAGACCCTGGCCAGCACCGACATGCTGACCAGCATGCCGAACCGCCGCGCCCTGACGCAGCAACTGCAGTCGCATGTGGCGCTGGCCAACCGCCACGCGCAGACCTTGTCGGTGTTGATGCTGGACATTGACCACTTCAAGGTCATCAACGACCAGTACGGCCATGCCGGCGGTGACGACGTGCTGCGCGAACTCAGCGCCGTGCTGGGCTCCCAACTGCGCGCCTCCGACCATGCCGGCCGCTGGGGCGGCGAGGAGTTTCTTGTGGTCGCCCCCGGGGTGGGCTTGCCCGGCGCCATGGACCTGGCCGAGCGCATTCGCGCGGCCGTGGAGCAGTACCGGTTCTCACACGGGCAGCAAGTGACCGTGAGCGTCGGCGTGACCGACTTCCGGCCCGGCGACACCATGGACACCCTGCTGCGCCGCGCCGACGCCGCCCTGTACGGCGCCAAGCGCCAGGGCCGCAATCAGGTCACGCTTCAAGCCCTGCCCTGAAGCGCCTCTGCTGCGCGGGCCTCTTCCTGCAGACGCAGCACGCGGCGCTGCACCTTGCCGGTGGTTGTCATTGGCAGCGCGTCGATGAACTCGATCTCCTTCGGGTACTCGTACGGCGCCAGGCGGCCCCGCACATGCTGCTGCAGCGCCTCGATGAGCTCAGTGTTGCCCGCCAGCCCGGGCGCCAGCACCACATAGGCCTTGACCACCGCGCCGCGCTCGGCATCGGGCTTGGGCACCACCGCGGCGTTGGCCACCGCCGGGTGCTTGACCAGGCAGTTCTCGACCTCGCTCGGGCCGATCCGGTAGCCCGCCGCCTTGAACACGTCGTCACTGCGCCCCTGGTACCAGAGGTAGCCGTCGTCATCCATCACGGCGGTGTCGCCGGTGCGGCACCAGCTGTTGTCCGGCTCACCCGTGTACTTGGCCGCGGTGGCCTCGGGGCGGCGCCAGTAGCCAAGAAAGAACACGGGGTCCGGGTGGCCATGCACATCGCGCCGATGCACGGCCACGTCACCCGGCGTACCACGCGGGCATTCGTGGCCCTCATCGTCGATCACGGCGATGCGGTGGCCCGGGTAGGCGCGGCCCATGCTGCCGGGCCGCGCCGGCCAGCCTGCGGCCGGGTGGCCGTCGGTGCCCAGGGTCTGGCTGCAGTTGCCCACCACGTAGTTCAGCTCGGTCTGCCCGAACATCTCGTTCAACGTGACGCCCAGCTCCTGCTGGCACCAGTGGAACACCGCGTCACCCACCGCCTCACCGGCGCTCATGATGGCGCGCAGCTTCAGCGGGTAGGTGCTGCGCGGCTGCGGCACGGCTTTCATCATCGCCTTCAGCGCGGTCGGGAACAGGAAGCTGTTGGTGACGCGGTGCCGCGCCATCAAGCCCAGCGCGTGCTCCGGCCCGAAGCGGCCCGCCCAGGCCACGATGGGCACACCGAAGTACAGGCACGGCAGCAGCGCGTCCATGAGGCCGCCAGTCCAGGCCCAGTCTGCCGGGCTCCAGAAGACGGCGTCAGCCGGCGCACCGCCCGGTCCGAGGCGGCGCTTGGGCGGCTTGCCGCTGCCGCTGCGCAACCAGTTCTGGCTGCAGACGAAGCCGGTCAAGTTGCCGATCAAGGCGCGGTGCGGTATCAGCGCGCCCTTGGGCGGGCCGGTGGTGCCGCTGGTGTAGATCAGCACGGCCGCGTCGTCCGCGAGGGTGCTCACGGCGCGGAAGGCCGAGGGCTCACGGGCCAGCACCGCATCCAGATCCAGATCACCTTGGCCCTGGGCGCCGCCCACCGCCAGCACATGGGCCAACTCCGGGCATTCAGCACGCACGGCGTTGAGGTTGCCGATGGCCGCTTCGTCCACCACGGCACAGCGCGCGCCGCTGTCCTGGATGCGCCAGGCCAGCGCCTCCGGGCCAAACAGAATCGACAAGGGCATCGACACAGCGCCAAGCTGCCAGATGGCCAGGTGCGCCACCGCGGTTTCCATGCGTTGGGGCATCACCACCGCCACCCGGTCACCACGCTGCACGCCCATGCGCCGCAAGGCGCGCGACACCTGGTTGGCCGCCCGCTGCAGCTCGGCAAAGGTGTGAAGCCGAACGCCGCCATCGGGCTGCTCGGTGCGAATGGCCACGGCTTCAGGCTGCTGCTCTGCCCACCGGCTGCAGCACACCTGCGCCAGGTTGAAGCGCCGAGGCACCTGCCAGTGAAACTGCGCACTCAGCGCGTCATGCTGATCGGTGGATCTGCCGGCCGTGGGCGCCACGGTTCGGGGTGCCACGCCAGCTGGCCTGTCGCGACGTTGTTGCCGGCTTTTCAAGGGATGTTGCTCAGGCGCTTGCAAGGGGTTCTCCATGTCTGCAGGCTACCGACCACGCCAGGCCGATTGAAGGGGGCTTTCACCCGTTTACAACGGGCGTGATGGACACTTGAGCAAGCTCAAAACAATCGGTTTCATTCAGCGCCGTTCAAAGCTACCATCGCGCCCATCGTTGACCTTCACTGTTGCACATGGCCGCTGACCGGGATACCACCGACGTGACACACACAGGGCCCTGGGTGGTTGGCATCGGCGCCTCTGCAGGCGGGCTGGAAGCGCTGCAACAGTTCTTCAACGCGGTCGAGCGTCCCTCCCGCTGCGCCTTCGTGGTGCTGCAACACCTGGCCCCCGATCACAAATCGATGATGGTCGAGCTGCTGGCCAGGCACACCACGCTGTCGGTGCAGGCCGCCGTTGACGGGTGTGAGCTGATCGAGGAAACGGTGTACCTGCTGCCCCCGGGTGTCTCGATGACGCTGGTGGGCAACACCCTCCTGTTCGAGCCGCGCCCCAGCCACGGCCTGGCGCTGCCGATCGACCACTTCTTTCAATCCCTGGCCAAGGCCTGCCCGGAGCGGGCGGTCGGCATCGTGCTGTCGGGCTCGGGCTCTGACGGCAGCCTGGGCTGCGAGGCCCTGCGCCAGGCCGGCGCCTACGTGCTGGTGCAAACACCCGAAAGCGCCCGCTTCGACAGCATGCCGCGCAGCGTGCTGGCCAACACCCAGATCGATGCCTGCCTGCCGCCGTCGGGCCTGGCGCGGCTGGCAGTGGACATTGCTGCCGGCACCAGCACCCGGCTGAGCCAGGGCGGCATTCTGGAAGTGCAGCAGCTGCGTCCCGCCCTGCAGCGCGTGTTTGACCAGCTCTTCAGCCACTGCGGCATCGACTTCAGCCACTACAAGCTGCCCACCGTGATGCGCCGCCTGGAGCGCCGCATGCTGGTGACGCAGATGGCCAGCGTGTCCGATTACGCCGACATGCTGGAGCGCACCCCCGCCGAGGTGGAGCACCTGCGGCGCGAGTTGCTGATTCCGGTGACCAGCTTCTTCCGCGACCCTGAAGCGTTTGACGCCCTGTCGACCGAGGTGCTGCAGCATGTGCTGCGCACCCGCCCGGCCAACCGGCCACTGCGCGTCTGGTGCGCGGGTTGTGCAACCGGCGAAGAAGCCTACACGCTGGCGATCACGCTGCTGGAAGCCTGCGAGGCGGCGCAAAGCTGGCCCGGCTTCAAGGTGTTTGCCACCGACGTGGACCCGCGCGTGCTGGAGCTGGCCGCAGCCGGCAGCTACCCGGCCGCCACCCTCAGCCACATCAGCGAGGCACGCCTGAACCGGCACTTCAACCGCCAGGGCGACCGGCTGGTGGTGAAGCCCGAGTTGCGGCAGATGGTGCTGTTCGCCCGCCACAACCTGCTGGAAGACGCGCCCTTCACACGGATGGACGTGGTGGTCTGCCGCAACACGCTGATTTACTTTCAGGCAGACGCGCAAGACCGCGTGCTGCGCCGCATGCAGTACGCGCTGCTGCCGGGCGGCACCTTGTTTCTGGGCGGCAGTGAGTCACTCGGCAGCCTGCAGCCTGACTTCAGCATCCTCAACAACAGCCAGAAGCTGTACCGGCTGGAGCGGGCCGTGCTCGGCGCATCGGGTCTGCACGACGGCTTCCTGCGCAACGGCGGCACGCCGCGCCGGGCTGTGGGCGACGTCCGCAACGGTCGGGCCAGTTCGCTGATCGACGAAGGCCTGCTGCGGCTGGTACAAGACTACGTGCCCGCCAGCTTCCTGGTGAGCAGCCAGCGCCAGCTGCTGCACGCCTGGGGCGCCACCCGCCGCTACCTGCGCATGCCCGAGGGCAGCGGCACGCTCGACGTCTTCCGGCTGCTGCCGGAACGGCTGGGGCCGGTGGCCGCCCATGTGCAGCAATTGGCGCTGCGTGAAGCTGGCCCGCACCGCTCGGTGCCGGTGCAGCTGGAGCTCGACGGCCAGCAAGTGCGCATCACCGTGCTGGCACGCCGGCTCGACCAGGACGATGCCGACGACTGCGTGCTACTGACGCTGGAAGAAGCGCCGGCCGAGGTGTCGCCAAACTTCAACGGCGAGGGCCAGCTCACCGAGGGTGAAAGCCTGCTGACGCTGGAGCGCGAATTGTCGGCCACCCGGCAAAGCTTGCAAGCCACGATCGAAGAGCTGGAATCGTCGAACGAGGAATTGCAGTCGACCAACGAAGAGCTGATGTCCTCGAACGAGGAGCTGCAGTCAACCAACGAAGAGCTGCAGTCGGTCAATGAAGAGCTCTACACCGTCAACGCCGAGTTCAATGCCAAGCTCGACGCGGTCAATGCCCTGAATGCCGACCTCGAAGGCATGGCCCAGGCCACCGGCATCGCCACGCTCTTCATTGACCCGCAACTCGCTTTACTGCGCTTCACGCCGGAAGCGGGCATGCTGTTCCGCCTGCGCCCGGGTGACACCGGCCGCTCCATCGAGGACTTCAACAGCCTGCTGCTGTACCCCGAGCTGGTGCCCGACCTGCGGCGCTGCATCGACGGCGAAGACCTGATCGAGCGCGAGGTGCCCGGCCCGCACGGCAGCCATTACCTGGCGCGCTTGGTGGCCTACAACGCGCGGCCCGGTTTGCCGCGCCGCGTGGTGGTGAGCTTCATCGACGTCACCCGCATGCGCGACGCCAGCCGCCTGCAATTCCTGATCGACTCGCTGCCCGAGCACATCGCCGTCCTCGACCGCCAGGGCACGATCCGCCGCGTCAACCGCGCCTGGGCCCGGTTTGCGGAAGGCAACGGCGCTAACGGCTCATGTGACGTCGGCGCCAACTACCTGGCTGTGCTGGCCCAGTCCAACACGGTGCAGTCGCAGGAAGCGCTGTCAGGCCTGCAGGATGTGCTGCAAGGCCACCAGGGCGGGTTTTCGCTGGCCTATGACTGCCACAGCCCCGATGAACAACGCTGGTTCGTGATGCAGGCCCGGCCGCTCGAAGGGCCAGACAAGGGCATGGTCGTCACGCACCACCAGGTTGATCCGTCACTGTTCAACAACGTTGCCGGCCCTGGAGCCTGACACCGATGCCAAACTCAGCCGCACGCCAACCAGCCTTGATCTGGCCCACCACCCCGGACAGCCTCAAGCATGACGAACGTGTGGCCGAGGTGGCGCTGAAGGCGCTGCGCAAGGGCGATGTGGAGCGCGCCGCCGCGCTGCTCGACCAAGGCACCGGCCAGGGCGGCCTGACCATGGCCGAGCTGCTGCGGCTGCACCTGGCCGAAACCGAAGCCCAGGCCCGGCAGCAACAGGCCCTGCAGGCGCACACCGAAGCGGTGCTGAGCTGGTTCACCAAGCTGTTCGAGGCCCTGCCGGTGCCTGCACTGCTGCTGGGCAGCCAGGGCCAGCTGCGCGAGGCCAACAAGGCCGCCTGCCGCTACCTCGGCTTGCCCCACCCGCTGCCGCTGCAATCGATGGCGCTGCGACGCTTCATGACCGGCTCGGAAGCCGACCGCACGTGGCTCAACCTGCTGCAGGAAGTGCGACAAAACGGCGAGGCCGACCGCGACGAATGGCTGCTGCAACCCCTGACGGGCGAAGCGCGCGTGGCGCAGCTCAAGCTGTGCAAAGCCCCGGTCCTGGACGCCGACCGAGACGACGAGGTGCTGGTGTGCACCCTCACCGACCTGACCGACCGCGCCGCCCGGCAATCGGCCGAGCAGCGCGCGAGCGTGGCACAGCAGCAGCGGCAACTGGCGTCTGACGCGAGCGACGCCAAGACGCAGATGCTGTCGCGCGTCAGCCATGAACTGCGCACGCCGCTGAACGCAATCATGGGGTTTTCGCAACTGCTGCAAAGTGATCTGGACACGCTGCCAGAGGCCCATCGGCCTTACCTGGCCCACATCCTGCGCGCCAGCCAGGATCTGCTCAGCTTGGTCGACGAGGTGCTGGAAATCAACCGCGCTGAAGCCGGCCATCTCCGGCTCGACATGACCGCCCTGAGCCTGCGCGATGAAGCCCGACTGTCACTGCAACTCAACCAGCAGGCCACCGGGCCGCTGCAGGTGGAGCTGCAGATGACCGAGCCAGAAGACACCCCGCCGATGGCCCGTGGCGACGCGCGCCGCGTGCGCGAGATCCTGTGCAACCTGATCTCGAATGCCATCAAGTACAACCGCTTCCGAGGCGAAGTGCGGCTGGTCATCGGCCATGACGCACAGCGCATCTGGGTGGACGTGTCTGACCAGGGGCTGGGGCTGGACGCACGGCAGCAGGCGCATCTGTTCGAGCCGTTCAATCGCCTGGGGGCCGAGCGTGGCGCGGCCCGCGGCTTTGGTCTGGGCCTGAGCATCTGCAAGGCCTACTGCGACGCGATGGACGGCCAGCTGACACTCGTGCACAGCAGCGAACAAGGCAGTTGCTTCCGCCTCAGCCTGCCGCGCTGGGACCGCCTCGCCTGAGCGAGGCAGGCCAGCCGCTCAGGGCTGCGCTTGCTGGCTGGCCAGGGCCAGCAAACCATCACCGGTGACTCGGCAGATTCGCCAGTCGGGCAGCACGGTGGCGCCCATCTTCTGATACAGCGTGATGGCGGGCTGGTTCCAGTCCAGCACCGACCATTCAAAACGGCCACAGCCGCGTTCAACGGCTAATGCTGCCAGCTGGCGCAGGAAGGTCTGGCCCAGCCCACGCCCGCGGTGGGCTGGCTGCACGTACAGATCCTCCAGATACAGGCCGGGCCTGCACTTGAAGGTCGAGAAGTTGGTGAAGAACAGGGCGAAGGCGACCACGGCGCCGTCAACTTCGGCCACCAGGCACTCTGCAGCGGGGCGCTCGCCAAACAGGTGCGGCATCAGGCGCTCGGGCGTGGTTTCGACCTGGTCTGCGAGGTTCTCGAAGACGGCCAGCTCGGTGATCAAGGCAACGATGGCCGGCACATCACGAGGCTCGGCGGCGCGCAGTGGGGTATGGAGGGTCATGGCTTGATTCTGTCACCGGGCCGACAGCGCCGCAGCGCGCAGATGGCTACCATCCACCGATGAGCGACATCTCCGTTTACCAGCCTGTGCGCGCTGGCCGCAGCCTCTTCGTGCCCGTCCGCGGCCTGCGCTACCACGTGACGATGTGGGGCGATACCTCGCTCATCACCCCCGATCGGCCGGCCCTGGTGATGGGCCACGGCTACATGGACGTCGGCGCCTCCTTCCAGTTTCTGGTGGACGCGCTGGCCCGGCTGGAGGGCGAGGTGCGCTGCGTCATCGCCCCCGACTGGCGCGGCTACGGGCTGACGCGCCCCGACGGCGCCGACAGCTACTGGTTTGCCGATTACCTGGGCGACCTCGACGGCTTGCTGGCGTCACCCGAGCTGGGTTTGCAGTCTGATCGGCCCATCGACCTGCTCGGCCACAGCATGGGCGGCAACATCGTGATGAGTTACGCCGGCGTGCGCGACCAGCGCATTCGCCGCCTCATCAACCTCGAAGGTTTTGGCTTGCCGGCCACAAAGCCTTCCCAAGGCCCGGGGCGCCTGGCGCAGTGGCTGAACGAGCTGCAGACGCCGCAGGTGCTGCGCGATTACGCCAGCCTCGAGGAAGTGGCCCAGCGCCTGCGCAAGACCAACCCCCGCCTGCCCGCTGACCGCGCCGCCTGGCTGGCCCGCCACTGGTCAGAGCAAGGCAGCAACGGCCGATGGCAGATTCTGGGCGACCCGGCCCACAAGCGTGCCAGCGCCCTGCTCTACCAGGTCGAGGAAGTGCTGGAGACCTGGCGGCGCATCAGCGCGCCGGTGCTGTGGGTGGATGGTGATGAAACCAACCTCGTGCAGTGGTGGGGTGACCGGTATCCGCGCAGCGAATTTGATGCGCGCCTGAGCGTGGTCAAGCAGGTAGAGCGGCACACGCTGTCGCCCTGCGGGCACATGCTGCACCACGACCAGCCGGATGCGCTGGCAGCCCTGCTGCACCGCTTCCTCGCCTGATTCAGGTGGTACTGCTGCGGGCTCAGGCCCGCGGGTAGCGCAGGTCTTCGACGAACCGGCGGATAGATTCAGGCGGCTTCGGCGTGAGCAGGCTGACGATGATGGTCACCGCAAACCCCACCGGCACGCCAAACACCCCGGCCGACACCGGCTGGATACCCCACCACAGCTGCACCGGCCCCTGCACCCCGAGCAGCCCGCGCAGCCACGGGTGGGTGGCGCCCATGTACCAGCAGGTCAAGAAAAATCCGGCCAGCATGCCGGCGGCCGCGCCCCAGCGGTTGGCGCGTTTCCAGAACACGCCCAGCACCAGCGCCGGGAAAAACGCCGAACCCGCCAGTGAAAACGCCGCTGACACCAGGAACAGGATGTTGGCTGGCCGCTGTGCCGCCACGAACGCCGCCCCCAGCGCCACCACCAGCAGCAGCACCTTGGTGATCATCACCCGCCGGCCGGTGGAAGCCTCGGGGTCGACCATGCGGTAGTACATGTCATGCGACAGCGCATTCGCGATCGTCAGCAACAGGCCATCGGCCGTGGACAGCGCCGCCGCCAGCCCGCCGGCCGCCACCATGCCCGAAATGACGTACGGCAGGCCGGCGATCTCGGGCATGGCCAGCACGATGATGTCGCCGCCGATGCGGATTTCACCCAGCTGCAGCAGGCCGTCGTGGTTGATGTCGACCACCGACAGCAGGTTGGCATCGACCTTCGACCAGTTCGCGATCCAGGCCGGCAGATCGGCAAACGGCAGGCCCACCACATGGTTGAAGATCTCGAACTTCACCAGCACCGCCAGCGCGGGCGCCGTGATGTAGAGCAGCGAGATGAACAGCAGCGACCAGGCCACCGATTCGCGCGCCTCTTTCACCGACGGCGTGGTGTAGTAACGCGTCAGGATGTGCGGCAGGGCCGCGGTGCCCACCATCAGGCAGAACACGAGCGCAATGAAGTTGCGGCGCGAGAGCTCGAAGGCCCGGCGTTCTTCCACCGTGCCGTCGGGGTTGCCAGCGAACTGCTGCGCATGGTCGGGCATGCCGGCCAGAGGCCGTGCCCGCTCTTCCAGCGCCAGCCGCTGGGCGGTCCACAACTCACGGGCGGCGGCTTCGGTCTTGGGCTGCGAGAGCAAGGCGCGCTCGGCCGCCTGGATGTCGCGCTGGGGGGCATTCGCCTGCTTCAGCGCAGCAATCCGGTGGCGCAGCGTTTCCACGTCGGCAGCCATGGCCGCAGGCACATCGCGCAGCCGGGAGCCCAGCTCATCGGCCTGCAGGCGCAGCGCGGCGATGACTTCCTTCTCCTTCGGGTCGGCCTTCAGGCGCTTTTCCGCCTCGCTCACGGCCTGCAGTTGCTGGCCGTAAATCGCCTGCGGCACCGGCACGCCGGTCTGCTTCACGCTCAGCCACACCACCGGCACCAGGTAAGCGATGACGAGCACGATGTACTGCGCGACCTGCGTCCAGGTGACGGCCCGCATGCCGCCCAGGAAGGAGCACACCAGGATGCCGCCCAGGCCGAGGAACACGCCGATCTCGAAGGAGGCGATGCTGGTCAGGCGGGTGGTGATCAGGCCCACGCCGTAAATTTGCGCCACGACGTAGATGAACGAGCACAGGATGGCCGCGGCCACACCGATGAAGCGGGTCAGGTTGCCCTCGTAGCGCGCACCGAGAAAGTCAGGGATCGTGAACTGGCCGAACTTGCGCAGGTAAGGCGCCAGCAGAAACGCCACCAGGCAATAGCCGCCCGACCAGCCGAGGATGTAGGCCAGGCCGTCGTAACCCGTGAGGTACAGCGTGCCGGCCATGCCGATGAACGAGGCGGCGCTCATCCAGTCGGCCCCGGTGGCCATGCCGTTGTAGACCGCCGGCACGCGCCGCCCGGCTACGTAGTATTCCGTGGCGTCTGTGGTGCGGCACAACACGCCGATCACGGCGTACACCACCACCGGTGCGGCCAGAAACACGAAGCCGATGTAGCGCCGCGGCAAGCCCCACTGCTCCAGCAGCACCATGATGCCCACGAACAGCAGGAAGCAGGCGGTGTAGCCGGCGTACAAGCTGCCGAGGCGCTTGCGAAAACTGCGGCTGGCCAGCACGGACGGACGAACAGGGCGGGAAAACATGGCGCTCAATCCCGCTCTTGCAAATCAAAGCGGTGGTCGAGCCAGTTCATGCCCACGGCATGCACCACCACCAGCAATACATAGATCAGCAAAGCCCCTTGCGCGGCCAGCCAGAAGCTGAACGGCCAGCCGAAAAACGAGAACGACAGGTCGCGGGCGAAGTAGGTGCTGCCGAGCGTCACCAGCAGCCAGACCAGCAGCAAGCCGCCGGTGAACAGGCGGTTCAGGCGCCAGTGCTGGCGGCGCCGCGCGGTTTCGGTCGTCATTTCGGTCGGCACGTCTGTCGCCACTTCGGTCGTCACTTCGGGAGCCACCTCGTTGCGGGTGTCGGCAGATTCGGGCCGCCTCATGCACCTGCCCCCGCCATGTTCAGCTCGGCCCGCAACTGGCTGGCCACCGCCGGCTCGAAGCCTTGCAGGTGGGCCACGATGCGATGGGCCTCCGCCGCATCGCCTGACTCAGCGGCGGCGCGCGCCAGCTGGTACCACGCATGCGGGCTGAACGGCTGCAACTCGGTGCAGCGCTGCAGCGCAGGCCGCGCCGCTTCCAGCTCACCCAGCCGCAAACGCGCCAGGCCGAGGCCATACCAGGCGGTGTCCAGCGCCGGCTTGAGGGCAGTTGCACGCTCGAAGGCCGCAGCCGCCCGCGCCACATGGCCGGCCTGCTCTTCCAGATAACCCAGGTTGAACCACGCGGTGGCGTCTGCTTCAGGTTGCAAGGCCACCAGCTGCCGAGCGTCTTCCAGAGCGCCTTCCAGCCAGCCCGTCTGATGCCGCAGCCAGCTGCGGCGCGCCAGGGCCGGCCAATCGTGGGGGTTGATGGCGAGGAAACGGTCAAGGGCAGCCAGCGCGCGGCGTGGCTGGCCCAGCCACACCCAGGCACGTGCCTGCCAGCGGGCCAGACGAACATCGGCGGGCACCGCCAGCGCGCTCATCGGCAAGCCCCCGGGCCCAGGGCCAGGCACATCGACACCTTGGCGGCCGTGGCGCAAAACCACAGCAAGAGCAGCAGCAAAGCCACCCAGCGCGCTTGGGCCGAAGCACTCAAACCGGGGCGGCCAGCGGCACAGGCCAGGCGCATCACCAGCGCATGGGCGGGGGCCGTCACCCAGGAAAGCAGGCGCCAGAAGGGGTTGGACTCGCGCGCCGATCCCGCCAGCAAGCCCACCAGCCACTGGCCGGCGCCTGCCATCAAGGCCACTTCCGCAACCAGCTTGACGCTGGTGATCAGCCACAACCCCACCCACATCATTGCCATGTCCGTTGGATGCCCGTGGACCGCCATCCACCACCCGGCGAGTCCTTCAGCTGCATTGTGTGTCCATTCAAGCAGCGCACCCCGGGCGGGAATAACCCGCAGTCGTGACACGCCGTTGCCGTCAGCGCATGAGAAAATACGCGGTTTCGCAAGACCAACAACTCCAAGGACACGCGTCATGGACATCGAACAAATCAATGCCATTGGCACCGCCCTCGCCGACCTGAGTCAACGGACTCAGGATCTTCGGGGGTATCTTTGACTACGATCGCAAAGCACTGCGACTGAACGAAGTCAACGCCACGCTCGAAAACCCAAGCATCTGGAACGACCCCAAGCGGGCGCAGGAACTGGGCAAGGAAAAGAAGAGCCTGGACGACGTTGTCGGCACGATTGACCACCTCACGGGCAATCTGGCTGACAACAGCGAGCTCTACGAAATGTCGAAGGCCGACGGCGACATCGACGGCCTGCTCGCCATCAAGGACGAAGCTGATGCGCTGAGCGACATCGTCGAGAAGCTGGAATTCCGCCGGATGTTCAGCAACCCGGCTGACCCGAGCAACTGCTTCATCGACATCCAGGCCGGCGCCGGTGGCACCGAGGCCTGCGACTGGGCCGGCATGCTGCTGCGCCAGTACCTGAAGTACTGCGAGCGCAAGGGCTTCAAGACCACGATGGAAGACGAGACGCCGGGCGAAATCGCCGGCATCAAGAGCGCCACCATCAAGGTGGAAGGCGATTACGCCTTCGGTCACCTGCGCACCGAAACCGGCGTTCACCGCCTGGTGCGCAAGAGCCCGTTCGACTCGTCGGGCGGCCGCCACACCTCGTTCGCCTCGCTGTTCGTGTACCCGGAAGTGGATGATTCGATCGAGATCGACATCAACCCGTCCGACGTGCGTACCGACACCTTCCGCGCTTCCGGCGCGGGTGGCCAGCACATCAACAAGACCGACTCGGCGGTGCGACTGACGCACATCCCGACCGGTATCGTGGTGCAGTGCCAGGACGGTCGCAGCCAGCACAGCAACCGGGACGTGGCGTGGAAGCGCCTGCGCTCGCGGCTGTATGACTTCGAAATGCGCAAGCGCATGGAAGAGCAGCAGAAGCTGGAAGACACGAAGACCGACGTGGGCTGGGGCCACCAGATCCGCTCGTACGTGCTCGACAACAGCCGCATCAAGGACTTGCGCACCAACGTCGAAATCTCGGCCACCCAGAAGGTGCTCGACGGCGACCTGGACGCGTTCATCGAGGCCAGCTTGAAGTCGGGCCTGTGATGCTGGCGGGGCCTGCTGCCGGCTTCGACGCGCTGCTGTTCGACCTCGACGGCACGCTGATCGACAGCATGCCGCTGCACCAGCGCGCCTGGTCGCAGTGGTTTGCTGGCCAGGGCCGTCCGCTGGCTGACGAGGCCGGCTTTTTTGCCGCCACTGCGGGGCGAACCAACGCCGAGATCCTCGCCGAGTACTTCCCGCAGCACACGGCGGATGTTCACGAGGCGATGGCCGACGCCAAGGAAGCGCTTTACCGCGCCGAGGCCGCCGTGCAGCTGCAGGCGATTGCCGGCGGCCTGGCGTTGCTGCAAACCGCCCGGGCCCGCGGCCTGAAGCTGGCGGTGTGCACCGCCGCACCGCCTGGCAACATCGCGGTGGCGTTCGAGCGCTTCGGCCTGGGCGCGCTGGTTGACACCGTCACCAGCCCGGCCGACGGCCTGCGCGGCAAGCCCCACCCTGACATCTTCGAGGCCGCGGCCCAGCGCCTGGCCTGCCCGCCTGAGCGCTGCCTCGTGTTTGAAGACGCCCCGCTGGGTGTCGAGGCCGCACGCCGCGCCGGCATGCGGGCCTTTGCCCTGACCACCACCCTGGACGCTGCGGCGTTCCAGCCTTTTTCCAACCTGATCGGCACGGCGAAAGATTTCACCGAGCTGGATCAGACCCTGCTGTTTGTCTGACTAGGACACCACCACCATGATGCGTGAAGGCACTGCCAACATCGTCCGCCGGGAGGATTACCTCGCTCCCGCCTACTGGATCCGCACGGTCGACCTGACCTTCGATCTGGACGCGGCCAAGACCATCGTCGCCAGCAAGCTCTTCATCGAGCGCAACCTCGAGCAGATGGAACAGCCGCTGCGCCTGCACGGCGAAGACCTGAACCTGCTGCGCGTGCTGGTGGATGGCCAGAGCGTTTCGTTCCGCCATGAAGACGGCATGCTGGTGATCGACGCGCCGCAGCAGTCGGCATTCACGCTCGAGATCCGCAACACCGTGGCGCCCGAGAAGAACACCCAGCTGAGCGGCCTGTACGCCTCGGGCTCGGGCCTGTTCACGCAGTGCGAGGCCGAGGGCTTCCGCCGCATCACCTATTTCCTGGATCGCCCGGACGTGATGGCGGTCTACACCGTCACCCTGCGCGGCGACAAGCAGAAGTACCCCGTGCTGCTGTCCAACGGCAACCTGCTGGAGCAGGGCGAGCTGGACAACGGCCGCCACTTCGCCAAGTGGCATGACCCGTTCCGCAAGCCGAGCTACCTGTTCGCCCTGGTGGCCGCCGATCTGGTGGCCCGCGAGCAACGCGTGCGCAGCCGCAGCGGCCGCGACCACCTGCTGCAGGTGTTCGTCAAGCGCGGTGATCTGGAGAAGACCGAGCATGCGATGAACTCGCTGGTTGCCTCGATGATCTGGGACGAGCACCGCTTCAACCTGCCGCTCGATCTGGAGCGCTTCATGATCGTCGCCGTTGATGACTTCAACATGGGCGCGATGGAGAACAAGGGCCTGAACATCTTCAACACGAAGTACGTTCTGGCCAGCGCTGCCACCGCCACCGATGCCGACTTCGACGGCATCGAGAGCGTGGTTGGCCACGAGTATTTCCACAACTGGACCGGCAACCGCATCACCTGCCAGGACTGGTTCCAGCTGAGCCTGAAGGAAGGCCTGACGGTCTTCCGCGACCAGGAATTCAGCATGGACATGGCCGGCAGCGCCAGCGCCCGCGCGGTGCGCCGCATCGGCGATGTGCGCTCGCTGCGTGAACGCCAGTTCCCGGAAGATGCCGGCCCGATGTCGCACCCGGTGCGCCCCGACGCCTACCAGGCCATCGACAATTTCTACACCGCCACGGTGTACGAAAAGGGCTCGGAAGTGGTGCGGGTGATCCACACCCTGGTCGGCCAGCAAGGTTTTGCCGCCGGCATGGCGCTGTACTTCCAGCGCCACGACGGCTTTGCCGTGACCTGCGACGACTTCGCCCAGGCCATGGCCGATGCCAACCCCTACAGCCCGCTGGCGCACAACCTCGACGTGTTCAAGCGCTGGTACTCGCAGGCCGGCACGCCGCGCCTGACGGCCCGTGGTGAATACAACGCGGCCAACGCCACGTTCACCCTGTACCTGTCGCAGCACAACCCGGCCCTGCCGGGCCAGAACGACAAGCTGCCACAGCTGCTGCCCGTGGCCGTGGGCCTGCTGGCCCGCGACGGCACCGCCCTGTCCCTGCAACTGGCCGGTGAAGATAACGCCGTGGGCACGGACCGCGTGCTGGTGATGACCGAGGCGCAGCACACCTTCACCTTCGTGAACGTGCAGGCCGATTGCGTGCCGTCGCTGCTGCGCGGCTTCTCGGCCCCGGTGGTGCTGGACGACGGCCTGACCGACGCCGACCTGCTGGTGCTGATGGCCCACGACACCGACGCCTTCAACCGGTGGGAAGCCGGCCAGCGCCTGGCACTGAACCGCATCCGCGCCGCACTGAACAGCGATGCCCCGGCCACGCTCGACAGCGCCTTCATCGAAGCCATGCGCGCGGTGCTGAACGACACCCGCCTCGACCCGGCCTTCAAGGAACTGGCGCTGCTGCTGCCGTCCGAGGTGTACGTGGCCGATCAGGTGACGGGCATCGACCCCCAACGCCTGCACAGCGTGCGCGAAGCCATGGTCGACCAGCTGGCCACCGCCCTGCATGCCGAATGGGAAGCCGCCTTCGCGGCCAACCAGGTGCGCGCAGGCTACAAGCCCGACGCCGTGCAGAGCGGCCAGCGCGCGCTGGCCAACCTGGCCCTGACGATGCTGGTGCGTCACGCCAGCCTCACCGGTGACACGGTGTGGCCGGGCCGCGCCTACCAGCGCTTCAAGGACGCGTCGAACATGACCGACCGCCTGGGTGCCCTGGAAGCCCTGGTGAACAGCCACTCGGAGCTGGCACAGCCGGCGCTCGACCGCTTCCACGCCCTGTTCCGCCACGAAGCCCTGGTGCTCGACAAGTTCTTCATGCTGCAAGGCCGCGCCCCCGAGAAGGATGGCCGCGTCTTCGCCCGCATCAAGCAGCTGATGCAGCACCCGGACTTCACGCTGACCAACCCGAACCGCGCCCGCTCGCTGCTGTTCGCGCTGACGGCCGGCAACCCGGCGGCCTTCCATCGCACCGATGCCGCCGGCTACGTGTTCTGGGCCGACATGGTCATCACGCTGGACACGCTGAACCCGCAGCTGGCTTCGCGCTTCGCCCGCGCGCTCGACCGCTGGACGAACCTGGATGAGCCGTACCGCAGCGCCGCCCGCGAAGCCATCGCGCGGGTGTCTGCCAAGGCCGACCTCAGCAGCGACACGCGCGAGATCATCGACCGCGCGCTGGCCGGCTGAGCCCTCGAGGCAACCGCATTCACATCAAGGAGCTTTCATGACCAAACGCATCAGCCTGACCCAGTACCTGGTCGAGCAACAGCGTGAACACGGCCACATTCCGGCGCAGCTGCGCCTGCTCATCGAAGTGGTGGCTCGCGCCTGCAAGCGCATCGCCATCTCGGTGAACAAGGGCGCGCTCGGTGAGGTGCTGGGCAGCGCCAACTCGGAAAACGTGCAGGGCGAAGTCCAGAAGAAGCTCGACATCATCTCGAACGAGGTGCTGATCGAGGCCAACGAGTGGGGTGGCCACCTGGCGGCCATGGCCTCGGAAGAAATGGACTCGATCCACGTCGTGCCGAACCGCTACCCGCAAGGCGAGTTCATGCTGCTGTTCGACCCGCTCGACGGCTCCAGCAACATCGACGTGAACGTCTCCATCGGCACCATCTTC
Organism: Burkholderiales bacterium PBB6; assembly: GCA_002255925.1. Lineage (GTDB taxonomy): Bacteria > Pseudomonadota > Gammaproteobacteria > Burkholderiales > Burkholderiaceae_C > Ideonella > Ideonella margarita. The sequence continues at coordinate 142,324 of NKIH01000006.1, forward strand.
TCGGTGCTGCGCAAGGTGAACAACCAGCGCGGTGTCAGCGAAGAAGACTTCCTGCAGCCGGGCAAGCAGCAGGCTGCGGCCGGCTACTGCATCTACGGCCCGCAGACCACGCTGGTGCTGACGGTGGGTGACGGCGTCGCGATGTTCACGCTCGACCGCGAGCAGGGCTCGTGGGTGCTGACGGAAGAAAACGTCCGTGTGCCGGAAGACACCAAGGAGTTCGCGATCAACATGTCGAACATGCGCCACTGGGACGACTCGGTGAAGCATTACATCGACGACTGCCTGGCCGGCAAGGATGGCCCGCGCGGCAAGGACTTCAACATGCGCTGGGTGGCCTCGATGGTGGCCGACGTGCACCGCATCCTGACCCGCGGCGGCGTGTTCCTCTACCCGTGGGACAAGCGTGAGCCTGAGAAGGCCGGCAAGCTGCGTCTGCTGTATGAAGCCAACCCGATGAGCTTCCTGATCGAGCAGGCCGGCGGCATGTCGACCAACGGCCATCAGCGCATCATGGACCTGCAGCCCGTGCGCCTGCATGAGCGCGTCAGCGTGATCCTGGGTTCGCGCAATGAAGTGCAGCGCGTGACCGACCTGTACGCCGCCAACAAGGCCGACTGAACCCCGGTCGCTCAGCCCTGGGACAGCCCCAGGGCTGATTCGATCACGCTGCACAGCACGTGACCGATGAACAGATGGGCCTCCTGCACCCGCGCCAGATTGGCGTCGGGCACGCGGATGGTCAGGTGGCACTCGCCGTCGGGCGCGCTGCCTGCCAGGCCAAACAAGCCCACGGTGAGCAAACCGGCGTCCTTGGCCGCCTTCACGGCATTGGTCAGGCTGGCGCCGGGCACCCCGGCGCTGAGCACCAGCAAGGCGTCACCCGCCCGGCCCAGGCCACTGACCTGGCGCGCATACACCTCATCGAAACCGTAGGTATCACCAATCCCGGTCAAGGCCGGCGTGTTGGCCGCCAGCGCCAGCGCGGCCAGCGGACGGCGCTCTTGCGCGAATCGCCCAGCCAAGTCTGCGGCCAGATGGTGCGCCGTGGCCGCCGAGCCCCCATTGCCACACAGCAACAGCTTGCCGCCCGCCGACAGGCAGGCCGCCAGGCGATCTCCGGCATCACAGATCGGCCGCTGCAGCACCTCCAGACCGCCAAACACGCGTCGATGCGCCAACAAGGCGCTTGCGAAGCTGTGCGCCGACAGGTCGGTGGCGGGTGCGTTGAAGACGAAATGCAGGGGTTCGGTCAGGATGCTCATGCGGAGCGCCTCCTCGGCGCCTGAAATCTGAGACTTCTTTCACGGTGCGCCATGCTCGCACCGCCGCCACGCCCCGCAAAGGGAGAGAAGCGCGCCTAAACACCCTCAACTCATGCCGCACGACCTGCTGCGCCACGAAAAACCGTCGAAAGTTCTGCTATAGTGCTGGTTTTCGCCGGTGTAGCTCAGTTGGTAGAGCAGCTCATTCGTAATGAGAAGGTCGAGGGTTCGACTCCTTTCTCCGGCACCAAAATCCGAAAGGGGCCTGACGGCAACGTCAGGCCCCTTTTGCGTTGCCGGTACGCACCGGCCATGCTGCCGAGTGAGCGGCACCTCCGCAGGGCCACCGCCATGAGCCGCGCAGGGAACTATCGACCCGGCCTCAGTAACACTTTGTCACCAACAGGTCGGCAGTTCATGGGTGTGTCAATGTGTATGAACATGGGGGTCTGCGGCTTGGATCTTCTGGCAATAATGTCCGTTGACTGCCCGCAAGCAGGGTGATGTTCAACGATGTTGTTGAACTGGCCTTGGCTTGCCACCTTCGAGACCAAGGCCCCCCATGAGCACTTCGTTCACCTTCCCGGAAGGCATGACGCCCTACACCCACCACCGTGGCCGCCCGCTGTACCGGGTACAGGGCGTGGAAACCATGGCGGCCGGCTCGAGCCACATGAATTTCCTTCATTCGGGCGAAGCCACGCGGGGTGGCGTGAACCAAGGCGCCTTGCTGCGCGCGGGTGAGTGGATCGGCTCAGGCACCTTCCGCAACAGCCTGTTCCTGGAGCCATGGGCCCAGATGACCTCGGTGCGTGACTTGAACCTGGTGATCGAGTTCGCCGGCGCGTTGCGCGTTCGCGTCACCCGCGTGAGCCGTGGGCAAGGCGCCGAGCTGTTGCACGAAACCACGCTGCAATCTGCCAGCCGCACCCGCCATGTCATCTCGCTGGGCTCGCCCGGCGACTACCCGGAGTCCACCCGCCTGTTCTGGCACATCGAAAGTGCCGGCGTGGGCGCACAGCTGTTTGATGCCAGCTACTGTGCCGGCGTGGCACCGAGCCAGGATTGCCGCCTGGCCGTGCTGATGCGCACCTTCGGCCGCACCGCCGACGTGAAGGCCCTGCTGCAGCGCTTCATCGACGCCGCTGCCGACGAGCCCTTCCACGCCGAGTTGCTGCGCCACATGCACTTCCTGGTGCTCGACACCACGCCGGGCTCCGAAACCGCCTGGGACGACGAATGGCTGTCAGCCTTGAATGTCGATGTGCACTTCGGCCCGAACCTGGGTGGTGGCGGCAACGCCGGCCACCTCATCAAGCTGTTCAACGAAGCCTGCGACGCCAGCGATGCGCCGCCGACGGAAGTGCTCATCCTCGACGATGACCTGTCGATGTCAATGGAGACGCTGGCCCGCTACTTCATGTTCGTGGCCTACCGCGCCCAGGAATGCCTGACCAGCCTGCCGGTGCTGATGAAGAGCCGCCCGACGGTGGTGTGGGAAGACGGTGGTTTCTGGGGCCGCCTGAACTTCCATGAGGCCGGCGATTTCAGCCGCAAGCGCAACCTGTTTCCGAACCTGCTGAAGCACGGCCTGACGCTGGACAACTTCGAGAAGGTCGACCAGTTCAGCCCGCTCAACACCTGCGAATACGCCACCTTCATCTTCTTCGGTCTGTCGGCCAAGTCGTTGCGCAAGCTGGGCTATCCGGTGGCCTTCTTCCTGCGCGGTGACGACATCGAGATGTCGCTGCGCGCCCAGGAAGCCGGCCTGCAGATGATCACCAACCCCAACCTGGCTGCGTGGCACGAACCCGCCCACTCGTACGGGCAGGAGTACATGGCCATCCTGCACGGGATCATCATCAACCTGCGCTACGGTGAACACGACGCCAGCTTCTATGCCCGCTACTTCGAGGACCGCATGCACGAGCATGCTTCCATCGACGACGAGGTCGGCCTGACGCTGTACCGCGACATCCTGCTGGAGTTGCTGAACACCAAGTCACAGGTGCTGACCGACGACTTCCAGCAGCACTACCTCACCAAGCTCAAGGCCCTGTCGGTACACCGCATGACGCGCCTGCCGGACGTCGACCGCGAAGCGCTGGAGCGTCGTGCGCGTGAGGAAAAGACCTTGCTCGTGCCGTTCGTGTACCCGGGCTATCACAGCCAGGTGCGCAAGTTCCGCAACGTGGTGCTCATCAACCATCCGCTGCGCAGCTACCGTGAAGTGCCGCCGATGCCCATCGCCGCCAAGGTGAGCCTGATGGCCGAGTACGGCCAGCTGATGATGCGCCTCACGGAAGAGTTCGACACCATCGTGACGCATTGGCGTGCACGCCTGGCCGAGACCGGTGGCGAGACCTTCTGGCAACGCATCCGTGACCGTTACGCCGGCCAGACCCGGCAACTGGCCACGTGGCGCCGTCCGCAAGCAGCCGTCACGGCAGATGCAATTCAAGTCAGCCATGACGCCCAGGCCGGCGCTGCCGCTGACGCCGCCACCGCCAAGCTCGTCAACCGGCTGCGCGGCGCTGCATTGAGCCACGAACAGAGCCACCAGAGCCTGGCCGCCAATGACACCGGTGAAGCAGGCTCGGACATGGCGGATAGCGAGGTCGATGTGGCCGAGCTGCCCATGGACTTCGATGCCGAGTTCTACCTGGTGCTGAACCCGGACGTGATGAAGTCAGGCATGTCAGCAACAACGCATTACCTGAAGTTCGGCCAGCTTGAAGGCCGCCGTTACCGCGTCTGAACACCCTCCACCTGCCCATGAAACCCAACAAGCGACACGGCGCCGGCGACGCATTGCGTGCCTACATCTACACGATCCCGAAGGCAGGCACCTACCTGATGGACGAGTACCTGACCCGGCTGGGCATGACGCCCACCGGCTGGCACGTGTCGATGACGCACTACCTTGACACCCAGCAGTTCGATGCCGATACCAACCGCGTGCAGCCATCACGCACCAGCGTGCCGCGGTCGTACCTGGGCACCTTGAAGAACGTGCCGGCCGGTGGGCACGCCTTCGGTCACTTCAGCCCGAGCTACATCCCGCCTGCGTTGATGCAGTCGCTGAACTACCGGATCGTGGCGGTGCGGCGGCATCCGAAGGAAGTGCTGGTCTCGGAGTTCATCGACTTCCGCCATCGCCGCAGCGACGTGCACTTCGTCAGCGAAGCCACCGTGCCCGACCCGGCCCACGCCTTCGAGATCTACCTGCGCGAGCACGGCCCGGTCATCAAGAACATCTGCGCCAATTACGCGCTGCTCAAAGACCTGCACCTCAATCATTTCTATCAAGAATTGGTGGGGCGACACCGCTTCATCTTTGCCGACTTCCGCACCTTCATCGATGCCAAGCGCGGTGGCGACACTGCCCTGCGCATCGCTGAGTTCCTGGGTATCGACCTGCCGCAGGACGAGGTGCTGGCCCGCTGGCGCGCCGCCCTCGACGCCGACAACAAGACCAAGTCGGACACGGTGCAACTGCCCTATGCGCGGGAAAGCCTGTGGACCCCCACAGCCTTGCAGATCTACAAAGACCTTGGCCTGGCGGCCATGGAATCACACCTGGGTTATTGATCGCCATGAGCACACCTCTTCGTTATGGCATGGCCGGCGCCGGCTTGTCGTGCGCCGTGATCGCGCGTGAACTGGCCGAACAAGGCCACCAGATCACGATCTTCGAACGCCGCCCGCACGTGGCCGGCAACTGCCATACCGAACGTGACGAAACTTCGGGCGTGATGGTGCACATCTACGGCCCGCACATCTTCCACACCGATGACGACGAGGTCTGGGCACTGGTGAACCGCTACATGCGCTTCATGCCCTACGTGAACCGCGTCAAGGCCACGGCCCAAGGCAAGGTGTTTTCACTGCCCATCAACCTGCACACGATCAACCAGTTCTTTGGCCAGACGCTGTTGCCGGCCGAAGCGCGCGCCTTCATCGAGGCCAAGGCCGACAAGAGCATCACTGACCCCCAGACCTTTGAAGAGCAGGCACTGCGCTTCATCGGCCGCGAGTTGTACGAAGCGTTTTTCAAGGGCTACACGATCAAGCAATGGGCCGTGCACCCGAGCCAGCTGCCGGCGTCGATCCTGAAGCGGCTGCCGGTGCGCTTCAACTACAACGACAACTACTTCTTCCACAAGCACCAGGGCATGCCGGAAGAGGGCTACACCCGCATGGTCGAGCGCATGCTGGACCACCCGAACATCACGGTGCAACTGGGGGCCTCGCTCAGCCGCGATGACGTGGCTCGTTTCGACCATGTGTTCTGGTCGGGCCCGGTGGACGGCTTTTACGGCTACGACCAGGGACGCCTGCCCTACCGCACGCTGGACTTCGAACGCTTCGAAGGCGACGGCGACCTGCAGGGCTGCGCGGTGATGAACTACAACGATGAGGACGTGCCCTTCACGCGCATCACCGAGCACAAGCATTTCTCGCCCTGGGAAGAGCACGACAAGTCGGTGTGCTACCGCGAATTCAGCCGGGCTTGTGGCCCCGATGACACGCCCTACTACCCCGTGCACCTGACAGCCGGTGACGAGCTGCTCAAGGCCTACCAGGCCCGCGCAGCGGCCGAGCCCGGCGTCACCTTCGTCGGCCGGCTGGGCACCTACCGCTACATGGACATGGATGTGACCATCCGGGCGGCCCTGGACACCGTGCGTGCCCACGTGGCAGCGCGCCAGGCTCCCGCCACGCCGACCTGAAGCGTGACCTCAGGTCGGGCTTGATGCCCGCCTGAGGCCAGCGCCGTGCCCGGCCTCAGCAGCTCACGGTGTCCAGCGCACCTGCGTCTGGACGGCGCCGCCGGCACAGCCTGCCAAGCCCACGTGCAACTTCACCTCGCGGCCTTGCGCGTCCCAGTCTGCGGGCGCGCCCTCGTCCAGGTCCAGCCTGACGCGGGCCTGGGTCTCGGCGGTGCCGGGCTGCCAAGCCAATGCTCGCACCACTGGTTGTGCACCGGCCATGCCACTGGCACCCAGCATGCGCTGCACCGTCTGGGCTTCACCCCAGGCTTGCGTGCCCACCACCTGCCCCTGCCGCAGATGCTGAAGCACGACACCCAGGCACGAGGTGGCCTCTCGCGGCGCATGCCCAAGCGGCATGTTCAAGCTCAATCCCGTTTGGCGCGTCACGCCCTTGAGCCAGGCTGTGGCATGCGCCGTGGCCTGTGCCGACGGCGTCTGCAGGACGAAGCCGTCACGCAGCGGGTCAAAGGCCGCCGTGGCCAGGGCCGCCTCGGGCAGCACCTGCCCCTGCGGGCCCACCCGGTGCACATGCACCGCCGCGTGAACGAAGGAGCCGGGCAAGGTGGCCGAGGCCGGCGGTGGCGCCGTCTGCACCAGCACGATCTCGTCGGGGGCCAGGGTGAGGGTCAGCACACCTCCCGCGTCGAGCTGGGCCGTGTCGTTGCGCAGACCTGCAGCATCGGCCGCCAGGCGCACCAGTTGCACCCGCTGACCGGCCAGCCCCTTGAGGGTCAGGCGCACGGTTTCGGTGGTGCCTTGTGCAGCGCCCGTGCCGGTGATGACGCCCTCGTCCGGCATCTCGGCCTGCTTGTTCCGCTTGGCGCCCTTCTCGGCTTGTTTGTCAGCCTTGCGCTCCGCCTTGCGTTCGGCCTTGCGGTCTGCCTTGCGCTCAGCCTTGCCGCCGCCGGCCTGGGCCGCCGCGGCCTGGCGATCAGGGGCCGCTTCTTCCGTCTGGCGCGGCTGGTTCACCAGCAGCACCGCGGTGCGCTCGGCGTCAGCGCTGGCATACACCTGCACCGGCGAATCCCCTTTGGCGCCGGTCGCCTGAACCCGCCAGGGCGCGAGCCGCTGGTACAGGCTCAGCGCCAGGTAGGCATGGCTGCGGTCAAAGTTGTTGCTGCGGGCGTTCCAGCGCACGAACGATTTGCCGTCGATGCCCGCCCAGAAACTCATGCACACATGCTGTATCGATGGCGAGGCCATCAGATTGTCGAGCGACTCGATGTAGAGCGCGCCCGCCTCATTGGTGCCGCCAAGGTCGGCACGCTCGCCGATCTGCCACGGGGCGAACTGCGAAAAGATCAGCGGCTGATCGAGCTTCCGGCGGCCCATCTCGGTCTGCATCATCGACAGGAACTCATCGGTCTTGCCGTGATAGTTGTTCATCGTGATGAAGTCGACCCGGGGCCCGGCGGCATCGGTGCCCCCGACGCGGTCCATCACGCTTTGGAAGAAGTTCTTGCCGGGCTCGCCCACGGTCGGCTTGAGCGATCCCTTCATGAACGCAGCCAGACCAAACCGGTCGCGCGGCGCCATCGGGTCGATCGCCTTGAAATAGGCCTGGTAGATGCGGGCCATGTCTGCCGCCGCCTCGGCGCTGTTGGTGCCGCGCAAGGCGTGTTCAGGCTCGTTCCAGACCACCCAGTTGGCATTCGGGTAGCGCTGCAGGTAGGGCGTGGCCCAGGCAGCCATCAGCTGGGCCGCCTTGTCGATATCGAGGGGCGTCGGGTGCTCCGCGGGCTTGCGGATGTTAGCCGGGTGATACGGCGCCGGCGCACCCACCAGCCCGAAGTACGAACTCACGCCCTGGCGGGTCAGACGCTCTTGCAGCGTGTTGAACCAGGGGCTGGTGCTGCCGGCGCGCTTCAGCCCGTCCGCCGTGAAATGCCCTTCCTCCACCGCGAAGTTCTTCTTGCTGCCTTCATCCGGACTGTCGAAGTTCAAGGTGGTGCAAAACGCACGAGCCCCCACGTCCCCCAGCAAGGGAATGCTGTCGGGCAGCTTGTCAAAGCCGGTGGCCCGCGCAAATCCCAGCTTGCTGCTCAGAAAGGGATACCGCGCAACCGCCGTCGGGTCGATACTCACGGCCGTTGTGGCTTGGGCCGTCATCGTGCTCAGCAGCAGGACCAGACAGCCCGCCCGTTTTTTCCCGTCATTCATTCACACTCTCCCAAGTTTTGCCGATGTGCAACCAGGCACCCGGCGCGAACCCACTGAACCTTCGACGCAGGCGCCATCCGGCTCTGCCGGACTGCCACCCCATCGCATGAAAAAACGCATCGTCGTCCATATCGGCACCCACAAGACGGGCACCACCTCGATACAGCGCGCGCTGTATGAGCAAAGGGCTGATCTGTCGGCTGCCGGCATTCTCTACCCCCGTACCGACCGCGACCGTGGCGACCGGCTCGGCCTGCGCAAGCATGGTGAGATGTCTGCGGTGGCGCGCCGCGGCCGGCCGCAGGCGGTGGAGCGCGAACGCACGGCGCTGATTGAAGAATTTGAAGCCTCCGGCGCCACGACGATGATCGTCAGTGAAGAGGGCCTGTCCGGCCCCAACCGGCACTGCGCCGAGTTTTTCAAGCCGCTGGCGGAGACCTACCAACTCGAGGTGGTGTGCTTTCTGCGCCGCCAGGACATCTTCGTTGAATCGTTCTTCAACCAGGTCGTCAAGCGCGCTGAGCGGGAATTGAGCCACGACATCATCGAGTACACCAATAGCGAGCGTACCCGGGCGCGGCTGGATTACCACGGCATTCTTTGCTGGTGGCGCGACCTGCCGGCGAAAGTCACGGCGATGGACTTTGCCGCCGAGGTCAAGCGGGGCTCCTTGATGGACTCCTTCACCCGTGCAGCCAACATCGAAGCGGTGCGCCTGGTCGACACCCAGGCCAACACCTCGCCGGACATGCGCGTCATTCTGGCCATGATGGCGATGAACAAGGCGGGCCTGGATTACAACGAAAAGGCCGTGCTGCGCGCCGGGCAGCGCCTGGCCGAGAAGAGCGCGCTCAAGCCTTTGAAGCTGCTGCTGGGCCACCGTGCGCGCGCCGCCCTGCTGGCCGACTGCGCGGACAGCAACGCCCGTCTGGCCGCCGATTTCGGTGTGCAATTTGATTCCCGTCTGCCTGAAGAGGACGAGGCGCCGGTGCTGGGCCCCGACCTGGACTACCTGCTCAACCTGCTTGGCAGCGCGACGCTGGGTGGCAAACAAAGTGCCGACGGTCAAGCTCCGGCAGACGACGGTTTCAGGAAGCGGGCCTGAGGCGGCGAAACGGGGTTTGACGCCGAGGCGTACACCGCAACCCCTGCAGATTCGCTGCGCAGTTGGCAAGCACTGCCGGGGCAGCCAGCGCAACTGCCCACACGGCGCTTGCCGATCAAGCCATCGCTCAGCCAGCTTGAGCCGTGTCTTCTGCTGCTTTGCCCTGCCCGTTCAGCTTGGCCGCCTTGCGCTCGGCCTTTTCTGAGCGCTGCCCGTTTTTCTCGGTGCGGCGCTCCGTCTTGTCAGCCCGGCGCTGCAACCGGATCTCCTTCATGCGCTGCTTCTCCGCTTCGGCGGCGGCCTGCTGCGCAGGATCAAGTGCCGCGTCAGCATCCGTGTCGTCGTCATCGCGCTTGTCGCGGCGCACCGCCATGGCAGCCAGCAACTTCAGCACGTAGCCGGGTTGTGGGCGCTCCAGCGCAGTCTCAGGCTCGGCAGGCATGTCGGTTGAGAAGTCAATGCCGAAGTCATTGCGAAGGTCGGCATTGATGCCCTGGAATTGCTGCAACAGCAAGGCGCGATCGACGCTGCCCAGCGTGTGCTTGACCAGCTTGTAGCCCGCTTCTTCTTCCAGAGACTTGGCAGCCCGGATGAGCCGCTTGTGGTTGTGGCCGATGCCCGCCACATGCAGGTCACGCAGCAGCAGCACCAGGTTCATGTCGGGCGACTTGTTGGCCATCTTCTCGGGCAACACCCCCACACCTTGCAACTGTGCGGCTTGCAGGAAGCTGTTCAGCAGGCCGTGCTGCTTGACCTCACGCGCGAAATCAAGCGCGCGGACCTTGGCCGGAATGTTGCGCCAGTTGATCAGGGTCTGGTGGTAATTCAGGCGGGCGCTGATGCGCTCGTCGCGCCAGAACTGACCGATGGTGCGCTGCTCACCGGCCTCCGGGTCGCGCAGCATCTGGTTGTAGAGCGATTCGACGAACAGATCTTGCCGGCGCAGGTAGCAGATCACCTCGATGTCGAACTCATCAGCGAAGCGCTTGAAGAACTCGGGCACCGCCGGGTTGGGAGCCGACAAACCCTCGGCGCTGACAATCATCGTCGAGCAGCCGCTGGCGTTGAACTCGTCCATCAACGCCTTGTATTCGGCATCGGCCAGTGCGGCATCCCGGCCCTTGGCCGCCGTGTTCAACGAGTGGTGCTTCGACGGCCGGGGACCGCGATCGGTACTCGGGAACAAGACACCTGCCGCGCGCAATTGAGCGCGCGATTCATACAAGGCCTTCTGGATCGACGTGGACCCGGTCTTGTGCGTACCGATGTGAGCGATGAGGCGCTTTTTCATGGAGTGTCAGCCAGGTAGTTGAGACAGCACCGTCACACCTCGCCTGCTACGAAAAGGTGTAACGATATGCGCCGTTCAAATACTAAAACAAGCCGCCTCCCGGCGCCTGCTTCAAATGGGGGGGATATGTGCCCCCCTAACCAGCTGAGCCGGCAAGACTCAGGGCTGGTACTTCCACGCGCCCTTGTCGATCTTGACCATCACGCGGGCGCGCTGGTCCAGGCCCAGGTGGTCGCCAGGCGACATGTTGAAGATGCCGTGCGCCCCCGGCAATTCCTTGATCTGCTCCAGCGCGTCACGCAGAGCCACGCGGAAAGCCGGCGTGCCGGGTTGCGCCTTCTTCAGCGCCACGGGCACGGCCGCAGCCATCAGCAGGCCGGCGTCCCAGGCATGGGCACCGAAGGTAGACACCGAGCCCTTGCCGTGCGCTGCTTCATAACGCACCACGTAATCGGTGGCGCTCTTTTTCAGCGGGTGGCTGGCCGGCAATTGTTCAGCCACCAGCACCGGGCCGGACGGCAGGAAGGTGCCCTCGACGTTCTTGCCACCCACGCGCAGGAAATCGTTGTTGGCCACGCCGTGGGTTTGATAGACCTTGCCGGCATAGCCCCGCTCCACCAGGCCTGCCTGCGGCAAGGCGGCTGGCGTGCCCGAGCCGGCGATCAGCACCGCATCGGCCTTGGCGCCCACCAGCTTCAGCACCTGCGCCGTCACCGAGGTGTCGTTGCGGTTGTAGCGCTCGTTCGCCACCACCTGCAGGCCCTTCAGGCCGGCGGCCTTGCTGAATTCCTGGAACCAGCCTTCGCCGTAGGCATCGGCAAAGCCGATGAAGGCCACCGTCTTGATGCCGCTGTCGGCCATGTGGCTGGCAATCGCCAGCGACATCATGATGTCGTTCTGCGGCGTCTTGAAGACCCAGCGCTTCTTGGCATCCACCGGCTCGACGATGCGCGCTGACGCGGCCATCGAGATCATCGGCGTCTGCGACTCCGCCACCACGTCGATCATGGCCAGCGAGTTCGGCGTAGTCGTCGAGCCCAGCACGATGTCGACCTTGTCTTCGGTGATCAGGCGACGGGTGTTGCCAACCGCCTTGGTGGTGTCGGACGCATCGTCCAGCACGATGTAGTTCACCTTCTGGCCCGCGATGGTCTGCGGCATCAGCGCGATGGTGTTCTTCTCGGGGATGCCGAGCGAGGCCGCCGGTCCGGTGGCCGACACGGTCACGCCCACGGTGATGTCGGCATGGGCCAGGCCAGCGGAAAGAACTGCGGCCAGGGCCAGAGTGCTGCGGATGAATCGGGGCTTGATGATCACGACGTTGTCTCCTTCTTGCGGGGCTGGCGCGTCCGGGGGCGCACCGGTTGGGAATCAGGCGAGGCGGTTGCCGGCACGGTGACACCGGCCAGACCACCAAAAAACAGATCGGCCACGATGGGGGCCATCTCGGCGTGGGTCAGCGGCTGCCCGGGTCGGAACCAGGTGAACAGCCAGTTGATCATCCCGAACAGCAGCATCGTCAACGGTGTGTGCAACTCGGCCGCTTGCAGCGCCGGGCGCACCTGGGCCACGGCCAGTGCGAAATCAGCCACCACGGCGCGTTGCACGGCCAGCACGCGTTCGGCCTGTTCGGGCTCCAGCAGCTTGACCTCCTTGGTCAGCACGCGGTGCTCGTTCTGGGCGCTGGCGTATTCCTGAACGAAGCGCACGATGAGCTCACGCAGCTGTGCCTCAGGCGCCAGACCCTGGCCCAGCACCTCCGCCACCACGCCCTGCAGGCGCAGCACATGAGCCTGGCACACGCTCTCCAGCAGCTCGCGCTTGTCGCGCACGTAGTGGTAGAGCGCCGCCTTCGACACCCCGCACGCCGCCGCCACCTCGTTCATCGAGGTGGCCACATAGCCCTGGGTGGCAAACAAGGCGGCCGCATGCCGCAGGATCAGCTCGCGCTGGTCGTCGTAACCGGAAGATCGAGGTCGTGCCATGGGGGCTGATTGTCGCGAAGGCCGGGCGCTTCAGCGCGGGCGCTGGTCAATCACCCGACGGGCCTTGCCCACCAGCGTGCGCTCGATGGAATCCGGCAAGCCCACCTCCACCCGCGTGCTCACGCCGATCAGGTTCTTGATGCGCTCCTGCAGGCCTGCCGCCAACTGCTTCCGGTCAGCGCTGGCATGCTCCGGCAGCACTTCGCAGCGCACCTGCACTTCATCCAGATGGCCGTCGCGGCTGACAACCAGCTGGTACTGGCCCGAGAGCCCCGGCGTCTGCAGCACCAGTTCTTCCACCTGGGTGGGGAACAGGTTCACGCCGCGAATGATCAGCATGTCGTCAGAGCGACCCACGATCTTGCCGATGCGGCGCATGCTGCGCGAGGTGGGCGGCAACAGACGCGTCAGGTCACGCGTGCGGTAGCGGATGACCGGGAAGGCCTGCTTGGTCAGCGAGGTGAACACGATCTCGCCCTCCGAGCCGTCGGGCAGCACCTCGCCGGTCTCGGGGTCGATGATCTCGGGGTAGAAATGGTCTTCCCAGATCACCGGGCCGTCCTTGCTCTCGACGCACTCACTGGCCACGCCCGGACCCATCACTTCCGACAGGCCGTAGATGTCGACGGCATCCATGCCGGCGTCCTGCTCGATCTGTGCGCGCATGGCTTCGGTCCACGGCTCGGCACCGAAGATGCCGACCTTCAGCGACATGCTGCGCGGGTCGATCTGCTGGCGCCGGAACTCCTCGATGATCACCTGCATGTAGCTGGGCGTGACCATGATGATGTCGGGCTTGAAGTCCTGTATCAGCTGCACCTGCTTTTCGGTCTGGCCGCCCGACATCGGGATGACGGTGCAACCCAGGCGCTCGGCGCCGTAGTGCGCGCCCAGGCCACCGGTGAACAGGCCGTAGCCGTAGGCCACATGCACGATGTCACCCGCCCGCCCGCCGGCGGCACGAATGGAGCGGGCCACCAGATTGGCCCAATGGTCGATGTCTGCGGCCGTGTAGCCCACCACCGTCGGCTTGCCCGTGGTGCCTGACGACGCATGCACCCGCACCACCTGCTCCCGCGGCACGGCGAACAGGCCGAAGGGGTAGTTGGCGCGCAGGTCGTGCTTGGTGGTGAACGGGAATTTGGAGAGGTCAGACAGCGTCTTCAGGTCTGACGGGTGCACGCCCTTGGCATCAAAGGCCTGCCGGTAATGCGGCACGTGGTCATAGACGCGCTGCAGCGTGTCTCGCAGGCGTTGCAGCTGCAGGGCCTGCAGTTCATCGCGGCTGGCAGTTTCAATGGGCTCCAGATCACCGGGCGCAGGCATCTTCACGGGCATGGGTCAGGGCCTCACAGGCTCGGGCAGCACAGGCTTGCCCTTCAGGGTGTAGGAGCGGCCGCGGAAGGCGGCTATGCGTTCATTGCGCTGGTTGCGCACGTCGATGTCGTACACACCGGTGCGGCCAGCCTTGTTGAGCTCACTCGCGGCGGCCGTCAGCACATCGCCTTCGCGGGCCGGGGCCACGAGGTCGATGCTGAAACCGGAGGCCACCGTCACTTCGTTGTAGCTGTTGCAGGCGAAAGCAAAAGCCGAATCCGCCAGCGTGGCGATGAAGCCGCCGTGGCAGGTGGCGTGGCCGTTGAGCATGTCGGCACGCACCGTCATGCACAGCGTGGCGCTGCCGGGCCCGATGTGGGTGATCTGCATGCCCAGCGTGCGGGTGGCGGTGTCGGCGGCCCACATGTGGTCGCGCACGGCTTCGGCCAGGGCCTGGGGGCCTGCGGTGGGTTGCTGCGCGTCGGTCATGCGTGGCGCCTCAGCGGTCGGTGAAGCTCGGGCTGCGCTTCTGCTGGAAGGCGGCCACGCCCTCGGCGAAGTCCGCCGCGTGGCCCAGTTCCCGCTGCATCCGGGCCTCCAGCGAGAGTGCATCTTCCATGCTCATCTGCGATGCAGCGTCCAGCGCACGGCGCGTGGCGGCCAGCGCCTTCACCGGCATCGCAGCCAGCCGCTGCGCCAGGGCGCGGGCTTCGGTCTGCAGCTCAGCGTCATCCACCACCTGCCAGATCAAACCCAGCCGATGGGCCTGCTCGGCCGGCAGCTTGTCGCCCGTCAGGGCCAGGCCCAGCGCTGTGGCACGACCCACCAGGCGCGGCAGCAGCCAGGTGCCGCCGCAGTCAGGAATCAAGCCAATCTTCGAGAAAGCCTGAATGAAGCTGGCCGATCGCGCAGCCACGACCAGGTCACAGCCCAGCGCGAAGTTGGCGCCGGCCCCCGCCGCCACGCCATTGACCGCGGCGATCACGGGCACAGGCATCGCGCGAATCTTCAAGGCCAGTGGTCGGTAGTTGGCGTCGATCACCGCGCCGATGTCGACACGGCCGTCAGTGCCCGGCAGCATGCCGCTGTCGTTCAGGTCTTGCCCGGCGCAGAAGCCCCGGCCAGCGCCGGTGATGATCACGGCACGGCATTGCGTGTCGGCGGCGGCTTCGTCCAGCGCGGCACGCAACTCGGCGTGCATCTGCGAGGTGAAACTGTTCAGGGCGGCGGGCCGGTTCAGGGTGATGGTGCGCACGGCGCCATCGTTGTGAACCAGTACCAGGGGCTCGGACATGGGAACTCCTCGGGGGATTGGGCCGGCTCGGCGCCCTGTGCGGCAGGCCTGAACGCACAGGCCACCACCGGGCAACAACCGCTGAATGTTCTCAGTCGAGTTATTTAACCGACCGGTCGGTCAATCATAGAAGTCACCACACCCCGGCGCAAGGCCAACCAGGGCTGCGGCCCTCCAGACTTTCCCTCGGTGCTGGCTTGGTCCAAGGCGGCCCGGCGCCTCAGTCCCCCACCACGGTGCCTTCGCGCCGCGGATCAGCCCCACCCAGCCAACCACCTTGCCGCGTATCGGCCTGCAGGGCCTGGATGCCGCTGGTCAGCTCATCGAGCACCACCACATGGCCACGGGCCTTCAGCGCCGCGATGACCTCCGGCGAAAACCGCCCTTGCTCCAGCACCGACACCGGCCCGTTGAAGCTGCCGACGTTGGGCAGATCGATGGCGGATTGAGGGTCCATCCCGCCGCTGGTCATGGCCAGCAGCGTCTTGGCAGTGAAGTGGATGATGGCCGCGCCACCCGGGGAGCCCAGGCTCATGCGCAGTGCGCCGCTGGCACGGTCGAACACCAGGGTCGGACTCATGCTCGACCGGGGGCGTTTGCCGGGCTCCAGGCGGTTGGCCACCGGGCGGCCCTGCGCGTCAGCGGGCTCGAAGTTGAAGTCGGTCAGCTGGTTGTTCAGCAGGAAGCCGCCCGGCAGGCCGGTGCCGCCGTCGCTCATCAAGCGCGCGCCAAAGCCGGCCTCCACGGTGGTGGTCATGGCCAGCGCACGGCCCTGCGCATCGACGATGCTGATGTGGCTGGTGCCGTGCTCGGGCTGCTCGCTGCCCTGCCCCCAGGCCAGCGGCGCACCGCCCGGCTGCCCGGCCTTGGCCGTGCCCATGCTGCGCGGGCCGATCAAGCGGGCGCGCTGTTGCAGGTAACCGGAATCAAGCAGGCCGAGCCAGCCCCCGGCGGGTGGTGCCACGAAGTCCGGGTCGCCCACATGCATCGCCCGGTCGGCAAAGGCCAGTCGAGATGCCTCCAGGTAGTGGTGCAAGGCCAGCTCGTCATCGGGCGGCGTGGCAGCACCGCGGGGCCAATCAGTGCCTTGCAGGGCACCGAGCAAGCCGCCCAGCTGCATCACGGCCAGGTGGCCGGATGAGGGCGGCGGCATGCCGCACACGCGCCACTGCGCCACCTCGTTGCACAGGGCCTGGCGGCGCTTGGGCTGGTATGCCGCCAAGTCGGCTTCACTCAGCACGCCAGGCTGGCGAGGGTCAGTACGAACACGCAGCACCACATCGCGGGCGACCGGGCCGGTGTAGAACGCCACCGCCCCTTCTTGGGCCACACGGCGCAACACCGCGGCATAGGCGGGGTTGCGCAAACGCTCACCCACGGCCAGGGGGCGCCAGGTGCCGCTGCCAGTGGGCACGAAGAACAAATCACGGACCTGCTTGTCAGCCTGAAGCCCGGGCACATCAAGCAGCAAGGCATGCAGCCGCGGGCTCACGGCAAAGCCCTGCTCGGCCAACTCGATGGCCGGCACGAACAGCCGAGCCCAGGGCAACACGCCGTGCTCACGGTGCGCCGCCTGCAGCATGGCCAGCACCCCCGGCACGCCCACCGACAAGCCCCCCGGCACGGCTTGGGCCAGGTTCATCGTCCGGCCGTTGGGCTGCAGAAACTGGCGCGGGCTGGCCGCGGCGGGCGCGGTTTCGCGGCCGTCCCAGGCCACCACGTCGCTGCCAGCCCAATGCAGCAGAAAGGCGCCGCCGCCAATGCCGCTGGATTGCGGCTCCACCAGCCCCAGCACCGCCTGCACGGCCACCGCAGCGTCCAGCGCCGAGCCGCCTTCGCGCAGGATGCGCGCGCCGGCCGCAGCCGCCAGCGGGTTGGCCGCGGCCACGGCGAATCGGGTGTGGCGGCTGAGCCTGCGAGCCTGAAAGCCGGAGGCGGCTTCGGGCGCTACCGCTGGGGAGACATCAGGTAGAGGCTCGGTTGCAACTGGTGCGGCGGGTTGCAAGGCGCAACCGCCCAGCGCAGCCGACACAACCAGCAATGCCGCCAAACACGGCGAGAAAAGCCGCGGGAACAAGTGCGTTAACAAATGCGTGAACCACGGCAGCATGGCCAGCCTGCCCGCATCACATCCGGGCCGCTGGGGGCCACTCTTCGAGCGGATGGTGGCTGCATGCAAAGGCTTGCGCATGCGCCAGATGCTAAACCGGGTCGAAGGGGCAGATGCCCGCTTCGACCCGGATGGGCTCATCAAGGTGCGCGTGCTCAGAGCAGCGGCACACCCGTCTTCTGCTGCACTTCCTCGCGGCTGACGCCCGGCGCCAGCTCGGCCAGCTTCAGGCCGTCGGAGGTCACATCCAGCACGCACAGGTCGGTGATGATGCGGTCGACCACGCCCAGGCCGGTCAGTGGCAAGGTGCATTCCGGCAGGATCTTCAGGTCGGTGCTGCCGTCCTTCTTGGTGGCCACGTGCTCCATCAACACCACCACCTGCTTCACACCGGCGACCAGGTCCATCGCGCCGCCCATGCCCTTGACCATCTTGCCGGGGATCATCCAGTTGGCCAGATCGCCCTTGGCGCTGACCTGCATCGCGCCCAGGATGGCGATGTTGATCTTGCCGGCGCGGATCATGCCGAAGCTGTCAGCGCTGCTGAAGATCGACGAGCCCGGCAGCGTTGTCACCGTCTGCTTGCCGGCATTGATCATGTCGGGGTCGACTTCGTCTTCGGTCGGGAACGGGCCGATGCCGAGCAGGCCGTTTTCACTTTGCAGCCAGACCTCCATGCCCTCGGGCACGTGGTTGGCCACCAGGGTCGGCAAGCCGATGCCCAGGTTCACATAAAAGCCGTCCTGCAGTTCCTTTGCGGCGCGGGCGGCCATTTCATCGCGGGTCCATGCCATGGCGTGTTCTCCTTCAGGCCTTGCGAACGGTACGTTGCTCAATGCGCTTTTCCGGCGTCGTGTTCAACACGATGCGGTGCACAAAGATGCCCGGGAGGTGGACTTCGTCCGGATCGATCGCCCCGGTCTCGACGATCTCCTCGACTTCCACCACGGTGAGCTTGCCAGCCATCGCCACATTCGGATTGAAGTTTCGGGCGGTGCGGTGGAACTGCAGGTTGCCGCTCTTGTCAGCACGCAGCGCCTTGACCAGCGACACCTCAGGCAGCAGCGCGCGCTCCATCACGTAGGTCACGCCGTCAAATTCACGGGTTTCCTTGCCTTCGGCCACGATGGTGCCGACACCGGTCTTGGTGAAGAACGCCGGGATGCCCGCACCACCGGCGCGCAGCTTTTCGGCCAGCGTGCCCTGGGGCGTGAATTCGAGTTGCAGCTCGCCCGCCAGGTACTGGCGCTCGAACTCCTTGTTTTCGCCCACGTAGCTGGCGATCATCTTGCTGATCTGGCGCGTGGCCAGCAGCTTGCCGAGGCCGAAGCCGTCAACACCGGCGTTGTTGGAAATGACCGTCAGGTCCTTCTTGCCGCTGTCGCGCAGCGCATCGATCAGCGCTTCCGGGATGCCGCAGAGGCCAAAACCGCCCACGGCCAGCAACTGGCCGTCGTGCACGATGCCGTCCAGCGCCGCTGCGGCGCTCGGGAAAACCTTGTTCATTCGGGGTGACCTCCGTCTTGGTTCGGATGGCACCAAGCGTACTACCTAATGCATTACGTAGTCGTTACGTAAAATTGACTAAGGCCACACCCCGCACTGCATGATCGACCTCGACTACCGAACCGCCTTCGACCGGGCCCCCATCGGGCTGGTGCTGTCACGCAACCGCTTGGTGGTGGATTGCAACCAGCAGGTGCTGGCCATGTTCAACGCCCAGGCAGATCAGCTCATCGGCCAGACCTTCGAGGTGATGTACCCCAGCGCCGCCGAGTACGAACGTACCGGCGAGCGCATCATCGCCAGCCTCGGCACCGACGGCCGCTACGCCGACGACCGGGTGATGAAGCGCATGAACGGCGAGCTGTTCTGGTGCCATGTGTCGGGCCGTGCGCTGGACCCGGCCGACCCCCACGCCGCCGGCATCTGGAGCTTTGAAGACCTGTCGGCCAAGCGCGTGCTGCGGGTGGATTTCACCGGCCGCGAGCGCGAAATCGCCGCGCTGCTGATCGAAGGCGCCACCAGCAAGCAGATCGGCCGCAAACTCGACATCAGCCCGCGCACCGTCGACGTGTATCGTGCACGCCTGATGCGCAAGATGGGCGCCAGCACCACGCCGGAGCTGGTACACCGCCTGCTTGCCGGATGAACCCACTGCACACCGCACACCGCACACCGCACACCGCAACAGACCGTGACCCACGCTGACCACCGCCCTGCTGCCTGCCGCAATTGCGGCACTGACCTGACCGCCCTGCCCGAGGCCAACTTCTGCCCGCACTGCGGCCAGGACACCGTGCTGCACCCACCCACGCTGTGGGAGTTCGTGCACGAGTTCATCACCCACTACGTGGCGCTGGAGGGCGCGCTGTGGCGCTCGCTCGGCGCCCTGCTGCTGCGCCCGGGCAAGCTCACCCGCGAATATTTCCACGGCCGCCGCAAGCACTATGTGCTGCCGCTGCGCCTGTACCTCAGCGCCAGCTTCGTGTTTTTCCTGGTGGTGAAGATCGCCAGCGGCGGGCATGACGCACCGCCCGCCGAGGACGTTGTCCAGCAGGTCGCGGTGGAAGCAGCGCCTGACGTGAAAGCGGAGGCCGCCAGCGCCGCAGCCCAAAGCGCCAGCGCGGCCAGCGGCCCCGAAGAGAAGCCACGCTCGGCCCGCTCGCTGGCACGCAGGGCCGAGATGGCCAGGTACACCGCGTGCTATGAAAAGCCGGGCAGCTGCAACTGGCTGGACGCCACCGTGGGCAAGTTCATCACCAAGTCGCAGAAAGGCGATGCGGAGCACATCGATTGGCAGCCGCGTATCGTCGCGTCAGCCCCCTACGCCATCTTCCTGATGCTGCCGCTGTTTGCCGGGCTCCTGCAGCTGACGTACTGGCGCCGGCGCATGGCCTACGGCGAGCACTTCGTGTTCAGCCTGCACCTGCACAGCTTCTGGTTCATCGCCCTGTTGCTGGTGAACGTCTTGCCTGATTCGCTGGTCATCGGCCCGCTGCTGGCCATACCGGCCTATGGGTGCTGGGGCATGCGCAGTGTTTACGGCGGCGGCTGGTGGCCCACGCTGGGGCGCGCCGCGGTGCTCTCGTTCGTCTACGGCGTGTTGCTGGCCATCGGGGCCACCGCACTCGCGGTGTGGGTCATCCTCAACAGCTGACGGCGCTGCGCAGCCAATCAGGCATCGGCGCCGATTTCCCGCTCGGGAAGTCCAGCCACACGGTGGTGGCGCCACCGGTGGCACACACCACGTCCGGCGCATCGGTGCGGGCCATGGTCAGCCAGGTGTCGAAGCTGGATCGGCCCGGCGTGGACACAAACATCCGGACCAGCAGGTCGCCCGGATATTCCAGCTGGTGGATGAAGTTGCAGAACGCATTCACGATCACCGGCCCCTGCCACTTCGGATCGGGCCGCGCGCCGATGGCATGCAGCCACTCGATCCGCGCGATCTCCATGTACCGGAAGTACATCGCGTTGTTGACGTGGCCCATCATGTCCATGTCACCCCAGCGGATGGGGATGACCATGGTGTGCACCAGCCGCTTGTCCTCGGGCAGATCAAAACGCATGCGCAGCGCCTCCTGGCTCAGTCGACACCCAGCGCGGATTTGAGCGCTGCCAGCTCGGCGCGCAAGGTGGCCAGCTCGCTGCTCACGCGGGTCAGCTCGGCCTTCACCGCAGCCAACTCGCCCGCACTCACGTCTGCACCTGCCGTGTCGGCCATGCCAACAAAGCCGTCGGCCCTGGCTGCGCCGGCCGCCGGCAACACCGGCTCGCCGCACAGCAGATGCGCCCAGCGCGCCTCGCGCTCACCCGGCGCACGTGCCAGCTTCACCACCCGGTGCGGCTCCTTGGTCGAGAGCTCGTCGAGGAAGGCCTCGACCGAGGACACATCCGCGAAGCGGTGCAGGCGCTCGGTGTTGAGCCGCAACTCGGCAGCCGTCTGAGGGCCGCGCAACATCAAAGTTGCCAACAGCGCCACCGACTGCCCCGGCACGCCCAGCACCCGGCCCATGTTGTGGTCAAAGCGCGCCACGCGGCTGCCACTCACGGTGTTCACCAGGTGCTTGTATTTCAGGCTGTCAACAGCCACCAGCACATCAGACTCGGTGGCTTCGATCACCGGCTGGCGCGCGGTCTTCTGGTTGCAGCCGGCCACCAGGGCGTTCAGCGACAAGGGATAGGTGTCGGGCACCGTGTGCTGCTTTTCCACCAGCACACCCAGCACCCGCGCTTCCAGCGGGGTCAGCACCGCATCGGTCATGGGCAATCGCTCCAGCAGGCCGCCATCAAACGCCAAAACCGTCGTCGGCCTGGATGACCGCGCCGTTGATGAAGTGGCTTTCGTTGGCGCACAGCATCATCAGGGCGGCGTCCAGATCCTGCGGCTGGCCAACGCGCTTGCGCGGCAGCATCTGCACCAGCTTCTTGCCACCCTCGGTCTGCCAATGGTGGTGGTTGATCTCGGTGTCGATGTAGCCCGGGCAGATGGCGTTGACGTTGATGCCGTAGCGGCCCCACTCCAGCGCCATGGCGCGCGTCATGTGCACCACCGCAGCCTTGCTCATGGCGTAGACGCCGATCTGGCTCAGAGGACGCAGGCCCGCCATCGAGGCGATGTTGACGATGCGGCCACCGGTGAAGGTGCCGGGCGCCGCACCGCGTGAGCGGGCGATCATGCGCTTGGCCACTTCCTGGGCCACGAAGAACGCGCCCTTGGTGTTGGTGTCCATGACGAAGTCGTAGTCGTCCGGCGACACGTCGGTCAGCTTCTGCGTGGTGCTGACACCCGAGTTGTTGATCAGGATGTCGAGCGTGCCGGTTTCGGTTTCGGCGTGAGCCACGGCCGACTTGATGCTGTCGTGGTCGGTGACATCGAGCTCCACCACATGGGCGTCACCGCCGTTGCCTTCAATTTCGGCGCGCAACGTCTTCAGACGCTCGGTGCGGCGGCCAGCCAGCACCACGGCGGCGCCGGAGCGTGCGAGCACGCGTGCGAACTGCGCCCCCAAGCCGCTGGAAGCCCCGGTCACCAGGGCAACGCGGCCCGACAGATCAATGTTGTAGCTCATGGAGAAAGGGCCGGGCCTGCCGGCGAATGCGCGGTCAAGTAAGCGCCGCTCGTCCAACCACCTGGGTCAAATGAACGGCAGGAATCAATGGTAAAACCAACCCCAAAACGATAGCACGCACCTGGTGCGGTGCACCGCTCAACGCGGCAATGCCTTGTCGGCACCACCTTGGGCCAGCAGCGCCAGCCATTGCTCGGGCGGCATCGGTCGGGCAAACAGGTAGCCCTGGAACTCGTCGACGCCCAGCTCGCTCAGCAGCTGGAATTGCGCTTCGGTTTCCACGCCCTCGGCCACGGTGGTCAGCCCCAGGTCGCGGCAGATCTGCAGCGTGCCGCGGATCACGGCGCGGGCACGCGGGTTGTCTTGCATGTCCATCACGAAGGCCCGGTCGATCTTGACCTTCTGGAACGGCAGATGCAGCAGGTGTGACAGGGACGAATAACCCGTGCCGAAGTCATCGAGCGCCAAACTGAAGCCCTGTTGCCGCAGGCGTTGCAGCAGCGGCAGCACCGCGTCAGAGGCGAGCGCTGATTCGGTCAGCTCCAGCTCCAGCTGCGAGGGATGCACGCCCATGCGTTCGCAGGCGTGCACCGCCAGGCGCTCGAAGCCGCTGAAGCGCAACTGCCGAGGCGACAGGTTCACGGCAATCGGCAGCGGGCGCCCCACCACCTCTTGCACCTGCTTGGCCAGATGGGCGGCCATGTGCAGCGCATGGCGGCCCAGCAATTCGATCGTGCCGCTCTGCTCGGCAATCGGAATGAATTCAGCCGGGGACACGACACCAAACTCGCGGGTGTTCCAGCGCACCAGCACCTCGGCGCTGGTGTGCCGCCCGGCGCGGTCAAACTTGGGCTGGGCCACAAACGTGAAGGCATTGCGCTCGGCGTCCACCCGCAGCAGGCTCTGCAGCTTCACCCGGCGCACAGCGCCTTCCTCGATCGCCGGATCGAAGATGCGCAGGCAATTCTTGCCGCTGTCCTTGGCCCGGTACATCGCCGCATCGGCCTTGCGCAGCAGCGTTGATGCGTCGTCGCCGTCTTCCGGGAAGCGCACGGCACCGATGCTCGGGCTGATCAGCATTTCATGTTCCGACCCCACGCGGAATGGCAGCGCCATGGTGGCGATCAGCAACTGTGCGGCTTCACGGATATGGAAATCGCCCGTGCCCTCTGGCAGCACGATGGCAAATTCGTCGCCCCCCCAGCGGCCGATGAAGGCCTGCGGCAAGGCCTGGCGCAGGCGACCGGACACCTCACGCAGAAGTTGATCCCCCTCGCCGTGGCCGAAGGAGTCGTTCACGCCCTTGAAGCCGTCGAGGTCCAGGAACAGCAGGCCGAAGCCGGTGCGCAGACGCTCTTTCACGCACCTCGCCAGGTGCTGCTCCAGCGCGGCACGGTTCGGCAGCGCCGTCAGGGCGTCCTGCAGCGCCATGCGCTCCAGGCGCTCTTCAGCCAGGCGGCGCTCGCGGATGTCGCGCATGGCCACGATGCCGCACCGCGTTTCACCGCCCACGGGCGTGACAGTGACTTCCACCGGAATCATGCCGCCGGCCGTTTCAAGCTGGCGCTCGATGCGCTGTGCGCTGTCGCCCAGCGCTGGCAGGTCAATCAACTCCAGCAGGTCGAAGCCCAGCAGGGCCTGCTGGGACAAGCCCGTCAGCCGCTGCATCGATTCATTGGTTTCCACCACGCGCCAGGCGCCATCCACCACGGCCAGCGCGTCGTGGGTGCTGGCGAAGGCTTGCGCCATCGTGTGCAGGCTCTCTTCAGCGGCGCGTTGCACCGTGATGTCCTTGATGGTGCCCGTCACATGCACCGGCATGCCGGCGACCGGGTTGGCCATGGTGCGGCCGCGGATGCGCACCCAGCGCACTTCATTGTTCAAGCGCACGCGGTAGGCCGTGTCGATGTCCGTGTGGGTGCCCGAGAGGTGCAGGCGCCAGGCCAGCAAGGTGGCCTCGCGGTCCTCCGGCTCGATGCGCTCGATCACTTCCCGACCCACCAACTCGTAGGCGGGCAACTCCTGGCCATTCACCACCAGGCCGCGGACTCGCATCACCCCGTCCTCGGAGGACCAGTCCCAGATGCCTTCGCCGCTGGCCCACAGGGCCATCTGGAGGCGGTGTTCTGAGTCTTGCGCCACCTGGAGCGCATCGAACAACTCCCGGCTCTTGCTGGTCAGCAATTGCTCGGCTGCCTTGCGTGCCGCGCGCTCACGATCGAAGCGCCGCTGCATCAGGGCCAGCGCTTCGATGTGGGCGGCGTTGGCCGCAGGAGGCAGGCCAGCGTTCATGCAGCCTGAAGGTCGATGATGAACACGGTGCCAGCCTGGCCGTCCGAGCCTTGCCCGGGCTCAGACCTCACCTGCACGGGTTGGCCGAAATGCCGGGCCGCGCCAAGCAACAAGCCCAGGGCGAGAGACTCCATCTTGCGGGGAGATGAATACAACAGGTGCATTTGTGAGGCGTTGCGGCTCAGCACCTCGAAGGTCGGGAGCTGCGCGTTGCTGTAGAGCTTGCGCACCTCCACGTGGATGTAGGGCTCGATCGACGCGAGAAAGTCAAACAGCTGGCTGTGCTGCGTGAACATCTGCGGGTAAAGCTGCGTGAAGCGCCCCAGCAAGTGCTCACCGAAGGCCTGAACCAGGTCTGGCACGGGCACCCCCGTCAACTCGGACAAGGCCACCACCAGCGCCACGATCTCGCCATGGCCGTAATAGCCCACAGCGGTGTAGGCGCCGCCGTGCTCAGGCGCGGCTTTCTGCAGAATGGCGTCAGCCACCTCCGGAGAAAAGCGTTCCTCGACCATCTCCATCAGCTCAGTGAACACCATGCCAAGCATCATTGACCCCTTTCGGCCTGATCATGGTCAGTCCGCAGGACATGCTAAACGGGGACAACCCGGATGGATATGGCAATCAGCGAGACGGCAACCGCGCATTTTGCGCTTTGTGTCTGGTGGATTGGAGCGGCGCGTCCATAAATAGTACGGTCGTGCTTTTTTGGTCTGCACTTCGCTAGAATCGCGCTCAGAAATATCTGGCCGGGGCCTCCCCACCCGGCTGCCCATCCAGACTCCAACCGGAACACACGCTCATGACCAACGACGAGTTGCTCGCCCAGTACGGCCCCCGCGAATCCATGGAATACGACGTGGTGATCGTCGGTGGCGGCCCGGCCGGCCTGTCATGCGCCATCCGGCTGAAGCAGCTGGCGGCAGCCAAGGGCTCCGAGGTGAATGTGGTGGTGCTGGAAAAGGGTTCCGAGCCCGGCGCGCACATCCTGAGCGGCGCGGTGATGGACCCGATCGCGCTGACCGAACTCTTCCCCGACTGGAAAGAGCGCGGCGCGCCCCTGAACCAGCCCGTCACCGGCGATGAATTGCTGGTGCTGAGCGAAACCGGCGCGATGAGCTCGCCGATCATCCCGGACTGCTTCCACAACGACGGCAACTACGTCATCAGCCTGGGTGCCGTCACCAAGTGGCTGGGCGAGCAGGCCGAAGCCCTGGGCGTGGAAATCTTCCCCGGCTTTACCGCGGCTGAAGTGCTGTACGACGAGCAAGGCCGCGTAACGGGTGTGGCCACCGGCAACCAGGGCATCGGCAAGGACGGCCAGCCGCACGGCGGCTTCCAGCTGGGCATGGCCCTGCTGGGCAAGTACACGATCTTTGCCGAAGGCGCGCGTGGCCATCTGGGCAAGCAGCTGATCGCCAAGTTCAAGCTCGATGAAGGCAAGGACCCGCAGAGCTACGCCATCGGCATCAAGGAGCTGTGGGAAGTGCCGGCCGAGCAGGCCAAGCCAGGCCTGGTGGTGCACACCGCCGGCTGGCCGATGGACACGCAAACCTACGGTGGCGGCTTCCTGTACCACCTCGAAGGCAACAAGGTGACGCTGGGCTACGTGGTCGGCCTCGACTACAAGAACCCGTGGCTGAGCCCGTTCGAGGAAATGCAGCGCTGGAAGACCCACCCGTCGATCCGCAAGCACATCGAAGGCGGCAAGCGCATCGGCTATGGCGCCCGCGCCATCACGGCTGGCGGCATCCTGAGCCTGCCCAAGCTGACCTTCCCCGGTGGCGCCCTCGTGGGCTGCGACGCCGGCACGCTGAACGCTGCGCGCATCAAGGGCAGCCATGCCGCCATCAAGACCGGCATGCTGGTGGCCGAAGCCGCACTGGAAGCCCTGAGTGCCGAGCGCGCCCAGGACGAGCTGACGGCCTACAGCAGCAGCTTCGAAGCCAGCTGGCTGAAGTCGGAACTGGACCGCTCGAAGAACTTCAAGCAGTGGTTCAAGAAGGGCATGTACGTTGGCATGCTGATGACCGGCATCGAGCACTGGGTGCTGCCGCGCCTGGGCATGAAGTCGCCACCGTGGACGATCCACCGCACCGCCCCCGACCACCTGGCCCTGAAGCCGGCGGCCGAGTGCGCACAGATCACCTACCCCAAGCCCGATGGCAAGCTGACCTTTGACCGCCTGTCCTCGGTGTTCATCAGCAACACCAACCACGAGGAAAACCAGCCGGCCCACCTGACGCTGAAAGATGCGTCGGTGCCAGTGCGCATCAACCTGGCGAAGTTCGCCGGCCCGGAGTCACGCTACTGCCCGGCAGGCGTGTACGAGTTCGTCAACAAGGACGGCGCGGACCAGCTGGTGATCAATGCGCAGAACTGCGTGCATTGCAAGACTTGCGACATCAAGGACCCGACCCAGAACATCGTCTGGGTGACGCCGGAAGGCGGCGGCGGTCCGAACTACGCGGGCATGTGATGGACGGACGATTGCGGGCTATGTTGCGGTGTTGCTGCCGCACACGGCCCGCACTGTCCATGCCCTGACGCCAAGGCTTGACACCTGGCGTCAGTCTTCTGCAGGACCTTCGACGGGCAGTGCATCGGCAGGTGGCAACTCGGCGCCAACCGCCTCGACCGAGGCGTTCTCGACCGGCTGCACTTCGAGCAGATCGGCCTCTTCCAGCGGCACCACGGTCACCGCCACATGCGGCTGCGCCCGCCCGCCCCCGCGGATCACGCCGCGCAGCGGTGCCACGTCGGCATAGTCGCGCCCCCAACCCAGGGTGACATGGCTGTCACCGGCGGGCACGCGGTTCGTGGGGTCCAGCGAGAGCCAGCCCTGCACCGGGCACCACACCTGCGCCCAGGCGTGCGAGGCATCTGCCCCGACCAGGCGAGGCTGGCCTGGCGGCGGTTGGGTCAGCAGGTAACCACTCACGTAGCGCGCGGCCAGGCCCAGTGATCGGCAGGCGCCGATCAACACATGCGCGAAGTCCTGGCAGACGCCGTAGCCCAGCGCCAGCGCGTCCGTGGCGCGGGTGGCCACCGAGGTGGACTGCGGCTTGTACTCAAACCGGTCGTGGATCAGGGCCATGAGCGCCAGCGCGCCGGCGGCCAGCGTCACCCCCGGCTTGAAGGCCTGCCGGCCAAAGGCGGCCAGCGCGGGTGACCTGGGTGCGAAGGTGGATGGCAGAGTGAACTCCACCGCCTCGGAGTGCACCAGCCCGGCGTGGTATCGCAGGTCTTCGGCCACGGTCTCCCAGGCGGGGCTGTCCGTCACGTCGATCGGCGCCGGTGCGTGAAGACCAGCCTCGAAGGTGGAGCGCACCAGCAGGCGTTCGTGTACCCGGGAATGGCTGAAGGCGAGCCGTGCATTGCCCCAGGGGTCCAGACTGATCTGGCCGGGAGGCACGGCGCCGTCTGGCGGCAGCGTGCTGGGTGCGTTGGCCGACTCCGGCAAACCCCACTCGTCGGGTGGTGGATCAATCTGCAGGCGCCAGTCGCGCACAGTCTGGCAGCCGGTGCTGCGCGGTGACAGGTAGGCCACATGCTGGGCCAACTCCACCGGCGCGTCGTAGTCGTAGAAGGTGTCGTGCACCACCTTCAGCCAGCGAACCGGCGGCAGGGCTGCCGGCTCAACGGCGGCACTGACAGCAGCCTCAGGGGCGCCGTCCACATCGATCTCTTCGCTCATTGCCACACCAGACGATCAACCGGGCCCACGTGAGAGAACAATTGGCGGCCCAAGCCCTCGGACAGCTGCAGCGCCTGGCTGCTGCAGTCATGCAGGTGCTGCAGCAGCAGGCCGTGCTCGCCGTTGTCGTCGGGCGTGCTCAGGTCAGCCAATGACCAGGCTTCCGGTCGAGGCAGGTTGGCAGCCAGCGCATTCGCCCATTCCGGCTGATGGCGGGCCAGCTTCAGGAAGCGGTCGTGCATCGTGCGCGCCACCCAGGCCAGGGAGCGCGGGTTGTCGGTGTCGTGCACCAGCAGGTGCAGCAGCGGCGGCACTTCACGCCGAGCCTGGAACTGCGCGCGGTAGGTGATCGTGGAATCGAACAGGGCCAGCAGCAGCGCGAAGCCGTCGTCCTTGCGTTGCAGGCCGTGCTCGAAACCGGTGGCCAGCGCATGCGACAGGAAGTCGAGCCGCTCGATCTGGCGACCCACGCTCATCAGGCGCCAGCCGTCGTCGCGGGTCATGCGGTCCGTTTGAGCGCCGGTGATGGCGGCCAGGTGCGTGGCCGCGCGGCCCAGCACGCCCAGCACATCCGACAACGGCTCGGCGGCACTGGCCTTCAGGGCCGCCTGCAGATGGTGCTGGAAATGGTCGCCCACTTCGTGGATCAGCTTCCAGTGCTCCTGCGACAGGCGCTCACGCAGGGCCTGCGCGTTGGCCTTCAGCGCACTCAGGTTCCAGGCCACGCTGCTGGCACCGCGGGCATCGCCCAGCGCATGCACCAGCGAGCGCTCGAACACGCGCAATGATTGCTCCGGCGACGGCACACCCGCGCCCACCAGCCCGTGGCGCCGGGCCAGGTGATCAAGCACCTGCAGCACCTCGGGGGATGCACCGGTCAGCATCGAGCCCGTCAGTGATTCAAGCGTCACACGGGCCAGACGCACCGTGTTCTCGGCGCGCTCGGTGTAGCGGCCCAGCCAGAAGAGATTTTCAGCGGCGCGGCTGGTGACACTGCGGTGCCAACCTTGCAGGTCATCTGCACTCAGCGGCTTGGGCAACAGGCTGGTGGTGTCCACCGCGCCATCAGTCAGCACCCAGGTGTCGGCGCTGGCACTGCCGCGCTGCATCGACAGCCAGGGGTCATGCGCCGCGTCGCGTCGAGAGGCCACACGCGTCAATCCACCCGGCAACACACGCCAGCCACCAAGGCCATCGGCCAAGGCGAACACCCGCATCACGGCCGGGCGTGGCTGCAGTTGCCCGTCACTCCAGACCGGCATTTCGGAGGGGCGCACACGCGCCTGCAAGGTGTGCGCGGCGGGATCGGTCTCGATGCGGCCACGCAGCGCTGCCCGCTCAACCGGACGCAAGCTGCCGACCACCGACGGCGCGAAACTCGTCGTGGTCTCGCTGCCGGGGAAGGTCGGGGCCACCACATAGTCGTCCAGACGCCCCTGGTGGGCGCGCCACACGGCCTCTTCGCCGCACCACCAACTGGTGGTAGCCGGCAAGCTGAGTTCCTGGCCGATGAGCGCACGCGAAACGGCCGGCCAGAACGCGGCCAGACCGGGGCTCTCCAGCCAGCCGGCGCCCGGCGCGTTGGCCATCACCACCGTGCCGGCTCGCAGGGCTTGCAGCAAGCCGGGCACACCCAGCGCCGAATCAGCACGCAGCTCCAGCGGGTCGAGGTAGTCGTCGTCAACACGGCGGAGGATCACGTGGACCGGCTCCAGACCATGCAGCGTTTTCAGGAAGACGCGGTTGGCGCGAACGGTGAGATCGCCGCCTTCGACCAGCGTCAAGCCCAGGTAGCGGGCCAGAAAGACCTGCTCGAAGTAGGTTTCGTTGTGCGGCCCCGGCGTGAGCAACACCACCCGCGAGCGTTCACCCGCCGGGCTCAGGCGCATCAGGCCCTGCATCAGGCTCTGGAAGGCCGAGGCCACGCGCTGGATGCGCAGGTCACGGAAGGCCTCCGGGAACTGCTGGGCCACGATAAGCCGGTTTTCCAGCAGGTAACCCAGGCCCGACGGCGCCTGCGTGCGCTGGCCGACCACCCACCAGCCGCCGTCCGGTCCGCGGGCGAGGTCAAACGCGGCGACATGCAGGTGCACGCCACCCGCCGGCTTCACGCCGTGCATCGGACGCAGGTATTGCGGATGGCCCAGCACCAGCGACGGAGGCAGCAGACCCTTGTCGAGCAAGGTGCGCTCACCGTAGACATCTCCCAGCACGGCATTCAGCAGCCGCGCACGTTGCTGCACGCCCCGCTCGATGACGCTCCATTCGCGGGCATCGACCAGCATGGGCAGCAATTCGAGCGGCCAGGCGCGCGCGGTCTGCCCGCCGTCGTCGAACACGTTGTAGGTGGCGCCGTCGTCCTGCACACGGCGCTGAAGGCGCTGTGAACGTGCGCCGAGGTCTTGCCAGCCATCGGCCCCGTTGGCCGTGAAGAAGCGCTGCCACAAGGGGCTGAGCGCCCCTTTGGGTGCGCCCGCCACGCTCAGTCGGCCCAGCAACTCGTCGTGGTGTCCGTCGCTGCCGCGCTGCGCCGCCCCCAGGGCCAGGGCCACTGGGTCGGGCAGTTCATCATCGGGCAGGAGACTGGTTTGCTGGGACATGTCGGCATCATGCCTTGCCGCAGGTGCGCCAGGCATTGGGAGCTGCCCGTCCAGCATGGTGTTGTTTCACACTTTGCGCATTGCGTGGCAGTTGTTGTCAACGCCCCGCACGGCGCAGGTCCAGCGTGAACGGGAACTCCAGGCTCCGCTGCGGCTCGCCCACCACCATCGCCCCCGGCGTGTGGTTCATCGGGAAGAACCGCGCCAGGCGCCGGCTTTGGGCCTCGTAGGCATTCACCGGGAAAGTCACGTAGTTGCGACCGCCCGGATGCGCCACGTGGTACTGGCAGCCGCCCAGCGCGTGCTGGTTCCAGGTGTCTACCAAGTCGATCGTGAGCGGCGCATGCGCCCCGATGGTCGGGTGCAGCGACGACGGTGCCGTCCAGGCCCGGTACCGCACACCGGCCACGTACTCGCCAACGCGGCCCGTGGGTTGCATCGGCACCGGCACGCCGTTCACGGTGATGCGGTGACGTGCATCGATGAAGCCGGTGACGTGGATCTCAAGCCGCTCCAGCGAAGAATCAACGTAGCGCACCGTGCCGCCGGCCGAACCCTCTTCACCCATCACATGCCAGGGCTCGAGCGCATTGCGCAGTGTCATGTGCACACCCGACGAGGTCAGCTCACCCACCTTCGGGAAGCGGAACTCGATGTGCGGTGCGAACCAGTCGGCCTCGAAGGCATAGCCGGTGCGCTGCATGTCCTGCATCACATCGTCGAAGTCCATCTGCACGAAGGTGGGCAGCAGGAAGCGGTCGTGCAGCTCGGTGCCCCAGCGCACCAGCGGCGCGCGGTACGGCGTCTTCCAGAAGCGCGCGATGAGCGAGCGCAACAGCAGTTGCTGCACGATGCTCATGCGGGCATGCGGCGGCATCTCGAAGGCGCGCAACTCGAGCAGGCCCAGGCGGCCGGTGGACGAATCGGGCGAGTACAGCTTGTCGATGCAGAACTCGCTGCGGTGCGTGTTGCCGGTGACGTCCACCAGCACATTGCGCAGCGTGCGATCAACCAGCCACGGCGGCATGTGCTGACCATGAATCGCCATGTTGCGGTCGATCTCGCCCAGCGCGATCTCGAGCTCACGGAGCTGGTCATTGCGGGCCTCGTCCACCCGCGGCGCCTGGCTGGTCGGGCCGATGAACATGCCGCTGAACAGGTAGCTCAGGCTGGGGTGGTTGTGCCAGTAGCGCAGCAAGGAGCCGAGCAAGTCAGGGCGACGCAGGAAAGGCGAATCTGCCGGCGTGGCGCCCCCCATCACGAAGTGGTTGCCACCACCGGTGCCAGTGTGCCGGCCGTCGAGCATGAACTTCTCGGTCGACAGGCGCGACAGCCAGGCCGCGTTGTAGAGGAACTCGGTGTGCGCCACCAGTTCACCCCAGTTGTGCGCCGGGTGGATGTTGACCTCGATGACGCCCGGATCCGGCGTGACCTGCAGCATCTTCAGGCGGTGGTCACGTGGTGGCGGATAGCCTTCCAGCACCACCTTGATGCCCAGCGTGGCCGAGGTCGCCTCGATCGCGCTGAGCAGCTCGAGATAGTCTTCCAGCCGTTGCAGCGGCGGCATGAAGATGTAGAGCACGCCCGTGGCCTGCCCCACCTTCTCGGCCTTCGGGCCATTGGCGCGGCGCGGGTCACGCACCTCCACGCACAGGGCCGTGCGGGTGATCCAGTGGGCGCTGTCAAAGCGCTCGGGGCGCTGGTTCAGCGGCGTGGTGCTGTTGGCAGTGTTGTACGTGGTGTGGTTGCCGTTGGCCGATGCGTTGCCAGCCAGACTGGCGGTTGCTGCGTCCGCATGCCCTGCACCACTGGTCAGATCGCCGGGCTCGGCGAGGCCGTCAGCGCCACCAGGCACCGCCACGACACCACCTTCGGCGAAGCCGCCTGCCAGGCCGTGGCCTGCCGTGCCGCCAAGGGCGGACTGGGTGCGCAAGGTCGCACTCGCCGGCAGCGCATCACGCGGCGCAAACGGATCATGCTCATGGTGGAACGGGTAATCCCCCGAAGACACCCAAGGCAGCGAATCGAGCGGCAAGCGGTACCCCATCGGCGAGTCGCCGGGGATCAGGTACATGCGCTCATCACGGAAGAACCACGGGCCGGTCTGCCAGCGCGCGCCAGCCATCGCCGGGCCTTCGGCTGGCTTGATGGGCAGCACATAACCCACCTCATGCTCCAGCCCCTGGTCGAACACGCGGCGCAGGCGACCGCGCTCAAGTTCGTCATCAAGGCGGGCATCAAACGGATCCACGTTGATGGGCAGGCGGCGCTCGCGCCACAGCCAGTACCAGGTGTCTTCAAAACCCGGCTGGACGTAGTCGCTGGGCAAGCCGAGGCGGCTGCTCAGGGTGTCGATGAAGCGGCGGGCGTCGGCGCTGGTGTACTGAAGCTGGTCGCGCTCGTCGGCGAACAGCGACGGGTCATGCCAGCACGGCTGGCCGTCTTCACGCCAGAAGATCGACAGTGCCCAGCGCGGCAGTTGCTCGCCCGGGTACCACTTGCCTTGCCCGAAATGCAGGAAGCCGCCCTGGCCGTATTCGGCACGCAGGCGCTGCACCAGGTCTTGGGCATACAGCCGCTTGGTCGGACCGAGTGCATCGGTGTTCCACTCGGCGCCGTCGCGGTCGTCCACCGAGACAAACGTCGGCTCGCCGCCCATGGTCAGGCGCACGTCGCCCGCCTCCAGTTCAGCGTCCACCACTTTGCCCAGGGCCAGCACGTCAGCCCATTGGTCTTCGCGGTAGGGGCGCGTCACGCGGGGCGATTCAAAGATGCGCGTCACGCTCATCTCGTGACCGAAGGTCACTTCAGACTCGTCCACCGCGCCGCTGATGGGAGCAGCGCTGCTGGGCTGCGGCGTGCAAGCCAGCGGAATGTGGCCCTCACCGGCCAGCAGGCCTGACGTCGGGTCCAGCCCAATCCAGCCGGCGCCCGGCAGAAAGACTTCGCACCAGGCATGCAGGTCGGTGAAGTCGACTTCGGTGCCGCTCGGGCCGTCGAGGGCCTTCTGGTCAGGCGCGAGCTGGATCAGGTAACCCGACACGAAGCGGGCCGCCAGGCCGAGGTGGCGGAACAGCTGCACCAGCAGCCAGCCGGAATCACGGCAGGAGCCGCTGAGCTTGGTCAGCGTTTCCTCGGGCGTCTGCACACCCGGCTCCATGCGGATCAGGTAGGAAATGTCGTTCTGCAGCCGCTGGTTCAGACCCACCAGGAAATCGATGGTGCGGGTCTCCTCACGCGGCACGGCCGCGAGGTAGCGCGCCACTTCCGGCGTGAGGGCATCGGGCACCAGGTACGGCGCCAGCTCGGCCTTGAGGTCAGCGTCGTAGTCGAAGGGGAAGGTTTCGGCGCCCGGCTCCAGGAAGAAGTCAAACGGGTTGTAGACCGACATCTCGGCCACCAGATCGACCGTGACCTTGAACTCGGTGGTCTTCTCCGGGAAGACCAGCCGCGCCATGTAGTTCGAGAACGGGTCTTGTTGCCAGTTGACGAAGTGGCCCGTGGGCTCGACCGTCAGCGAGTACGA
This sequence comes from Burkholderiales bacterium PBB6, assembly GCA_002255925.1. GTDB lineage: Bacteria > Pseudomonadota > Gammaproteobacteria > Burkholderiales > Burkholderiaceae_C > Ideonella > Ideonella margarita. Next base: position 176,816 of record NKIH01000006.1, read on the forward strand.
CAGCACCGGCGTGCGTGCGTGGGGCGCCGGACGCAGACGCACCACCTGGGGCGACAAGGCCACGCGGCGGTCATAGCGGTAGTGCGTGACGTGCTTGAGTGCAACGTGGATGGACAAGGCAGTTCCTTCAAGCGGCTTCGAGGGAGGGCCGGCAAGCCGTCAAGACTTGCTAGACACCCAGACTGCCACCGCTGCATGACTGGGTCATGGCAAGGTGGGCAGCAGGTCGTTGGTCAGTAGGCTCAGGAGGCCGGCACGAGGAAATCGCGGCTGATGCCTGCCCCGAGGTCGCCGACACGGTCCAGAAACTGGGTCAGGTAGGCATGCAGCCCCGTCGCCAGGATCTCGTCGATGCGGGCGTAATCCAGGTCAGCCCGCAGGCGGCCTGCCATGCGCTGGGTGTTGGACGACTGCTCGTTGGCCACCAGACGCAAATTGCCGTGCACCTTGCTGATGCAATGCGCCAGCGAACGCGGCATGTCCGGCCGCAGGATCAGCAACTCGGCCACCTTGTCTGGCTGGATGACGTTGCGGTAGACCTTGCGGTAGATCTCGAAGCCCGAGACCGAGCGCAGGATCGCCGACCAGTGATAGAAGTCGTACTCGGCATCCCGCTCGCTGGCGGCGCCATAGAAGTCGCTTTCCACCGCATGGAACTTCACGTCCAGCAAGCGGGCCGTGTTGTCGGCGCGTTCCAGGAAAGAGCCGATGCGGATGAAGTGGAAGGCTTCGTCCTGCAGCATCGTGCCCACGGTCACGCCCCGCGACAGGTGCGAGCGGAACTTCACCCATTCGAAGAACGCTGAAGGATCACGCGCCAGCAGGCCGTCAGCCAGCAGGCGGTTGAACTCCAGCCAGGTCTGGTTGGTGGTTTCCCAGACTTCGGTGGTGAGTGTGCCGCGCACGGCGCGCGCGTTTTCACGGGCTGCACGCAGGCAGCACAGGATGGACGACGGATTGCGCTCATCGCGCACCATGAAGTCGAGCACCTGGCGGGCACTGACGGCGCCGTAACGCGCCTGGTAATCCTGCGTCAGCTCGGAAATCGACAACAGCCCGCGCCAGCCAAGCTCAGCCACCGCAGCGGATTGCGGCAGCAGGTCGGTCTGGACATTCACGTCCAGCATGCGGGCGGTGTTTTCGGCCCGCTCCATGTAGCGGGCCATCCAGAACAAGTGGTCGGCGGTTCTTGACAGCATCGTTGAGCTTCCCATCTCAGTCTTCCAGCACCCAGGTGTCCTTGGTGCCGCCTCCCTGGCTGCTGTTGACGACCAGCGAGCCTTCCTTCAAGGCCACGCGCGTGAGGCCACCGGGCACCATCTGCACCTCGGCGCCCGAGAGCACAAACGGCCGCAAATCGATGTGGCGCGGCGCAATGCCGGACTCCACGAACGTCGGGCAGGTGGACAGGCTCAGCGTCGGCTGGGCGATGTAGTTGCTCGGGTTGGCGACCAGGTATTCCCGGAAATCGGCGATCTCTTGTTTCGTGGCCGCTGGGCCGACCAGCATGCCGTAGCCGCCGGCACCGTGCACTTCCTTCACGACCAGTTCCGACAGGTTGTCGAGCACGTACTTGAGGTCTTCCGGATCACGGCAGAGGTGGGTCGGCACGTTGTTCAGGATGGGCTTTTCACCGAGGTAGAACTCGACCATCTTCGGCACATACGGATAGATCGACTTGTCGTCAGCGATGCCGGTGCCGATGCCGTTGGACAAGGTGACGTTGCCGGCCTTGTACGCGGCCACCAGACCCGCGCAACCCAGGGTGGAATCCTTGCGGAACACGGTGGGGTCGAGGAAGTCATCGTCGAGGCGACGGTAGATCACGTCGACGCGCTTCGGGCCCTGCGTGGTGCGCATGAAGACGAAGTTGTCCTTGACGAACAAGTCCTGGCCTTCAACCAGCTCGACGCCCATCTGCTGCGCCAGGAACGCATGCTCGAAGTACGCCGAGTTGTACATGCCCGGCGTGAGCACCACCACGGTGGGCTCGTTCACGCCACCCGGGGCCACGCTGCGCAGGGTTTCCAGCAGCAGGTCGGGGTAGTGGGCCACGGGGGCCACGCGGTGCTCGGCGAACAGGTCGGGGAAGAGCCGCATCATCATCTTGCGGTTCTCCAGCATGTAGCTCACGCCGCTGGGCACCCGCAGGTTGTCCTCCAGCACGTAGTAGCTGCCGCTGCCGTCGGTGTTGGCGGCGCGCACGATGTCGACGCCGGCGATGTGGGAGTAGATGTTGCGCGGCACGTCCACGCCCATCATCTCGGGCCGGAACTGCGCGTTGTTGATGATCTGCTCACGCGGAACGATGCCTGCCTTGAGGATCTCCTGGTCGTGATAGATGTCGTGGATGAACCGGTTCAGCGCCGTGACGCGCTGGGCCAAGCCCTTTTCCATGTCGCGCCATTCATGCGCCGGGATGACCCGCGGTATCAGGTCAAACGGGATCAGGCGCTCGGTGCCCTCCCCGGAGTCCTTGTCGCCATACACCGCGAAGGTGATGCCGACACGGCGGAAGATCATCTCCGCCTCATCGCGCCGCGCTCGCATCATGTCGCGCGGTTGCTGGGCCAGCCAGCGGTCATAGGTGCGGTAGTGCTCGCGCACATCTGCGCCTGAAGCGTGCATCTCGTCGAAGCTAGGTCTCATCAGCGGGTCTCCTGCCTGTCTACTGCAGCAACTTCCGCACCAGCCCCGAGAAAACCCTGCAAGGGCTGCCAGTGCCAGTAGCGGCGCCGCACATCACGAGTGCATGATGCACTCGTTTCGCGCCATACCCAGCCTCCACACTCATCAGTTCGCACCACGGTGAAGCGGGATGCTTCAAGTCGGGTCATCACCGCCGGGTGTGGATGGCCAAAGCGGTTCTTGTAGCCTAGCTGAAGCACCGCCCATTTCGGCGAGACGGCGTCAAGGAATTCAGGGGTGGACGAGGTGCGGCTGCCGTGGTGTGGCACGAGCAACACATCGCTGTGCAGTGCAGTGCCGTACTGCACCACGAGCGCATGCTCCTGCGGCGCCTCGATGTCGCCGGTCAGCAGCGCGCTGAAGCCGTTGGCGGCCGTGATGCGCAGGACGCAACTGATGGCATTGGGATGCCTGTCGGCCCGGTCGGCGCCGGGTGGCGGGTGCAACACCTCGAACGCGACACCGTCCCATTGCCAGCGCTGACCGGCTGCGCAGTCTTCATGCGGCAGGCCGCGCTGACGCAGCGCGTGTGAGGCCGTCAGCGTGGTGCGCATCCGGTGCGTAAGCATCTGATTCAGCACCGACGCGGCGCCGCCCACATGGTCGGTGTCGCGATGGGACAGCGTCAATTCATCCAGCGCTCCCACCCCCAACCCCTGCAGCAGCGGCAGCAAGATGCGCTGCCCCGCGTCGCTGTCAGCCCCCTGCAGCGGGCCGGTGTCGTGCAGCAAGGCGTGGTGGCGTGTGCGCACCAGTACTGCACTGCCCTGCCCCACATCGGCCGCGATCAACTCGAAACCACCTTCAGGAGGCATCGGCACGGCCGGATGGAGCAGCGGCAGCAACAAGGGAACCGACAGCAGCCGCCAGCGCCAAGGCAGCCGCATCAGCATCAAGCCGCTGCCCAGCACCGCAGCTGCCTGTGCCCACACCGGCGCCACAGGCACCACCGCCACCACCCAGGGCCAGGTCGTGAGCCAGTGCAGCCAGGCATTCAGGGGCCCGACAAACCACGCCGCCAGTTGCCAGCACGGCGACCACACCAGGCCCGCCAGCGACAGCGGCATCACGACAAAACTCACCAGTGGCACCGCCACCAGATTGGCCAGCAGGCCCACCAGGCTGACCTGCTGGAAGATGAGGATGCCCAAGGGAGCCAGGCCCAGCGTGGCTACCCACTGCGCATGCAGGCCCGCCCGCAGGGCCTGTCTTGCTCGTGGCCAGAGACCTTCCGGCGCCGGCTCACCACCCGCGCCGTCATCACCCGACAGCATCAACAAGGCCACCGCCGCAAACGACAACCAGAACCCCGCCTGCAACAAGGCCCAGGGGTCGAGCCCGGCCACCACAGCCGCCGTCACCAGCAACACCAGCGTGGGCGGCCAATGCACACCACCCTGCCGGAACACCGCCACCAGCAGCAACATGCCCACCGTGCGTTGGGCCGGCACACCCCAACCCGCCAGCAACGAATAGCCCGTGGCCGCCAGCACGCCCGCCCAACGGCCCGCCCAGACCGCCGGCCAGCGGTGGCACAGCCCCGCACTGCGCCGCCACGCCCAAACCACGGCGCCCGCGGCCAGCCAGGCGAACAAGGTGATGTGGATGCCGCTGATGCTGACCAGGTGCGCGATGCCGGTCTGGCGGTAGATGTCCCAGTGCGGCGCGTCGATGGCGGACTGATCACCCACCGCGAGCGCCGCCAGCAGCCCAGCCATGGCAGGCGGCCCGGCCTGGGTCAGCAGCCGATCACGCAGACGCTGGCGCCAGGCATCCAGTTGATCACCCGGATGCCACCAGCGGGCGCGGGCCAGCAACACGGGGTCGGTCGGCGCGCCCGTACGCACGCCGCCACTGGCGCCAATGCCCTGCTCGAACATCCACAGCTCGGCATCAAAACCGACCGGGTTCAAGCTGCCATGCGGACGCTTCAGGCGGACGGGCCAGCGCCACACATCACCGGCCTGCACAGAGGGCGGCACCGGGGCGATGACCGCATCGTCGCGCGTCGACACTGACCAGCTGAGCGACACGGTGCCGGGCAGTTGCTTGTCCTCTCGACAGGCCCCATCAGCACCGCAACGGCCCAGCACCGCCACCTGAAAACGCACGCCTTGCGCATCCGGCTGGGGCAAACCGCTGACGCGGCCCCACAGCACCAGATCCTGCCCTTCGAGCGCAGCAGGCAAGCGATCCGCCAAACGCCAGGCGGCCCGCACATCGGCCTGCAACCAGCCCAGCAGCAGCAAGGCCGCGAACACCAGCACCGCGCTGGCGGCAGGCTGCTTGCGCCACCACCATGCCAAAGCCAGGGTAAAGCCAGCCAGCAAGCCCGCTGCCACCCAGGGCGCGCCGGGGCGCACCTGCGCCTGCTGCAGTTGCAGCGCCATGCCGGCCAGCCAGAACAGCGCCATGCCGGCCACCACCCATCCCTGGGCCCAACTGCGCGTGCCGTGCATGCCCCAGTGTAGGATGCCCGACCTTGTATTTTTTCATCGGAGTATCCCCATGTCTGTCGCTGCACGCCTGAAGGCTCTGGGCATCGAGTTGCCTCCCGTGGCCATCCCGGCCGCCGCATACGTGCCGTTCGTCCAGACGGGTCAGCTGGTGTTCCTGTCCGGCCACATCGCCAAGAAGGACGGCAAGCCCTGGGTCGGTCAGCTCGGCCTGACGACCACCACGGAAGAAGGCAAGGCCGCCGCCCGCGCCATCGCCATCGACCTGCTGGGCACGCTGCAGGCCGCCGTGGGCGACCTGGACCGCATCACCCGCATCGTCAAGGTGATGAGCCTGGTGAACAGCACCGCCACCTTCACGGAGCAGCACCTGGTCACCAATGGCTGCTCCGAGCTGCTGGGCGAGGTGTTTGGCCCGACGGTGGGCGCCCATGCGCGCTCGGCATTCGGCGTGGCCCAGATCCCGATGGGCGCCTGCGTCGAGATCGAGCTGATCGCCGAAGTCGCCGCATGAGGTCGCGGCAGGATCGTCGTTGGCCGCTGTGGGCCGTGGGCGCCGCGTGTTTTGGCGCCGTGGGGGCCGCGCTGGTCTCCCAGTACCACTTCGACATGCTGCCCTGCCCGTGGTGCACGCTGCAACGGCTGATCTTCCTGGTGGTGGGCGCGCTGGCCTGGCTGGCAGCGCTGCTGCCGCGTGGCACGGCACGTCGCGCGCTGGCCGCGCTGGCCACCTTGTTCGCAGCCAGCGGCGTGGCGAGTGCGCTGTGGCAGCACTTCGTGGCTGCCTCCAGCAACTCCTGCAACCTGACGCTGGCCGACCGCATCCTGTCTGCACTGGGTCTGTTTGACCTGGCACCGTCGGTGTTCGCGCCGATGGCGTCGTGTGCCGATGCAGCCGTGAACCTGCTGGGCGTGCCCTACGCCTTCTGGAGTCTGGCGCTGTTCGTGCTGTGCGGCGCAGTCACCGCAGCTGTGGCGGTGCGCAAGCAGCGCTGAAGCACCTCAGGGCGCCCGTGCACCCAAGCGGGTGTTCAGCGGGCGCCGGGTAGTCGCCATTTTCGCCGCGGCCCAACCGCGGCGAGCTCCATCAGCCCGCGATGACCCGGGCGACCTTCAGCACGCCCTCGACCTTGACGCCCTTGCGTGCCCGCTTGCCCTGGTGAGCGGCAAAGCCCGAGGCCTTGACCTGCTCGTCGCGCTCCTTGCCACCACGGCCGGTGCCCAGCACGCGCACGCTGTCGGCGCAGCTGGCCACCGAGATCAGCGGATCCTTGGCATCGACATCCATCAGCGTCAGGCCACGGCCGCCGTTGCTTTGCAGCTTCAGCTCGTTGAGCGGGAACACCAGCATGCGGCCGCCCATCGCCAGGCAAGCCACCTGCGTATGCGCAGGCAGCACCGTCACCGGTGGCAGCAGCTTGTCCTCGGCATCGAGCGTGAGGAAGCTCTTGCCCGCCTTCTGGCGACTGGCCAGGTCGGTCATGCGTGCCAGCAGGCCGAAGCCGCCGGTATTGGCCAGCAGCAACAATTGCTCGGCAGGCCCGGCGGCGTAGTGCGCCACGCTGCTGCCCGCTTCCAGGTCGATCAGGCTGGTGATGGGCACACCATCGCCGCGCCCGCCCGGCAACTGCGACACCGCGATGTTGTAGACCCGGCCGGTGGAGCCGAACACATACAGCGTATCGACACTGCGGCAAGAGAAGGTGCCGTAGAGCCCGTCACCCGCCTTGAAGGCCAGTCCGTTGGCATCGACCTCGTGGCCCTTGAGCGCCCGGGCCCAGCCCTTCAGGCTGACCACGACCGTCACCGGCTCATCCACGATGCGCACCTCGGCCACCGCGCGCTTTTCAGCCTGGATCAGCGTGCGGCGCTCGTCGCCGTGCTGCTTGGTATCGGCCTCGATTTCCTTGATCAGCGTGCGCTTCAGCGCGGCCGGGCTGCCCAGGATTTCTTCCAGCTTGCCCTGCTCCGCCCGCAGCTCGGACAACTCCTGCTCGATCTTGATCGCCTCCAGCCGCGCCAACTGGCGCAAGCGGATTTCGAGGATGTCTTCGGCCTGGCGGTCGCTCAGGCGGAAGCGGTCGATCAGCGCCGGCTTCGGCTCGTCCGCATTGCGGATGATGCGGATGACCTCGTCGATGTTGAGCAGCACCAGCTGCCGACCTTCCAGCACGTGGATGCGGTCGAGCACCTTGTTCAGGCGGTGCTGGGTGCGACGCTGCACGGTGGTCTGCCGGAAGGCGATCCACTCGTTGAACATCTGACGCAAGCTCTTCTGCGTCGGACGGCCATCGCCGCCCACCATCGTCAAGTTGATGGGGGCGCTGGTTTCCAGGCTGGTGTGGGCCAGCAGGGTGGTGATGAGGTCTTGCTGCTCGACGCTGCGGCTCTTGGGCTCGAAGACCAGGCGCACGGGTGCGTCCTTGCTCGACTCGTCGCGCACGGTGTCGAGCACCGCCAGCACGGCAGCCTTGAGCTGCGTCTGCTCCGAGGTGAGCGCCTTCTTGCCCGACTTCACCTTCGGGTTCGTCAGCTCCTCGATCTCTTCGAGCACCTTCTGCGAGCTGCAGCCCGGCGGCAATTCATTCACCACCAGCTGCCACTGGCCACGCGCCAGCTCTTCGATCTTCCAGCGCGCCCGCACCTTCAGGCTGCCGCGACCGGTGCGGTAGGCCTCCTGGATGTCGGTGGCGCTGGAGATGATCTGGCCGCCACCCGGGTAATCGGGGCCGGGCACGAGCTGGTAGAGCTCGTCGTCAGTCAGCGCGTCGTTGCGGATCAGGGCAATGGCGGCGGTGGCCACCTCGCGCAGGTTGTGGCTCGGAATTTCCGTGGCCAGGCCCACCGCGATGCCGGAGGCACCGTTCAGCAGGACGAACGGCAGGCGCGCCGGCAACTGGCGCGGCTCTTCGAACGAGCCGTCGTAGTTGGGGATGAAGTCCACCGTGCCTTCGTCCAGCTCATCGAGCAGCAGGCGGGCGATCGGCGCCAGGCGCGCCTCGGTGTACCGCATCGCGGCGGCACCGTCACCATCGCGGCTGCCGAAGTTGCCCTGGCCGTCGATCAGCGGGTAGCGCAGCGCGAAATCCTGGGCCATGCGCACCATGGCGTCATAGGCCGCCGTGTCACCGTGCGGGTGGAACTTGCCCAGCACGTCGCCCACCACGCGGGCGCTCTTGACAGGCTTGGGCGCGCCGCCCGAGCCGCCGAACGACAGGCCCATGCGCTGCATCGAATACAGGATGCGGCGCTGCACCGGCTTGGCCCCGTCGCAGACATCGGGCAGCGCCCGGCCCTTCACCACGCTCAGGGCGTATTCCAGGTAGGCGCGCTCGGCGTAATGCGCCAGCGTGATGCGGTTGGGGTCGCTGCCGCCGTCGGAGGAAGCGAAAGAAAGAGGCGTCTGTTCCATGGGCATAGGTCAAGGCCGGGGCGCGCGCTCAGCGCAGGGCCACCGGCTGTAGGGGGTCCGAAGGGACCAGGTTCATGTCTTTGGCCTGGCGGTGCTGGCGTTGTTGCAGCAGGGCCCAGTACAGCTCGAGCACGAGGTGCACATGGGCCTGGGTTTCGGCAATGGCAGGCACCTTGCCACCGGCGCGGCGCACCTTGCCTTCGCCGGCATTCCAGGCGGCCAGCGCCACGTCGATGCCACCCAGCCGGCGGTCGAGGTCAGCCAGCATTCGCGCGCCGGCCATGATGTTGCTGCGCGGGTCACGCAGGCGCTCATCCACCGGCCGCGCCGTGCGTTCGGCCTTGGTGGCGTAGCGGTCGGCCGTGTCCGGCATGATCTGCATCAGACCGACGGCGCCGCGCGGCGACACCAGGTCGCGTTTGAAGCCTGATTCGACCGCGATGATGGCCTGCAGCAGCTCCAGGTCCACGCCGGTCGCGCGCTCGGCATCACGCAGCCAGGGCTGCACCGCCTTCACTTCCGGTGCGAACTCCAGCCAGGTCAGCAGGCTGCTGCGCACCATGGTCTTGCCGGGCACGCGACCCACCTCATCGTGCTGCGCCCGCAGCACCGGCGCATAGCGGCTGTCCAGCGCCGAGGACGCGAAGTGCGCCATGCCGGCGCCGTCCACATAGCCGAACAAGCGCGGCTGCACACCCGCCGCGGGTGCAGTCTGGGCATGCCCCGGCGCGCACCACAAGGGCAACACGCACAGCGCTACCGCCAAAACCCCACGCAAGGTACTGCTCAGCATGGGCTCAGACGTCGATCTCGACGGAGTCGCCGTGCAGCTCCATGAGGTCACGGCGGGCCTGGGCCTCACCCTTGCCCATCAGCTTGCCCATGGACTCGACCGTGGCGGCGAAATCCAGATCGCCGTAGTCGATCTGCAGCAGGCGGCGGGTGTCCGGGTTCAGCGTGGTGTCCCACAGCTGCTCGGCACTCATTTCACCCAGGCCCTTGAAGCGGCTGATGCTCCAGGAGTTGTCGCGTGCGCCTTCCTTGCGCAGCTTGTCGAGCGCGGCTTCGAGCTCGCCCTCGTCGAGCGCATACATCTTGGCCGCGGGCTTCTTGCCACGCGCTGCCGCGTCCACCCGGAACAGCGGCGGCTTGGCCACGTACACATGGCCGGTTTCGATCAGCTTGGGGAAGTGACGGAAGAACAGCGTCAGCAGCAGCACCTGGATGTGCGAGCCGTCAACGTCAGCGTCCGACAGGATGCAGACCTTGCCGTAGCGCAGGCCCGACAGATCTGGCTGGTCGTTCGGGCCGTGCGGATCCACGCCGATGGCCACCGAGATGTCGTGGATCTCGTTGTTCTTGAAGAGCAGGTCCCGCTCAACTTCCCAGGCATTCAGCACCTTGCCACGCAGCGGCAGGATGGCCTGGGTTTCCTTGTTGCGGCCCATCTTGGCCGAGCCACCGGCGGAGTCACCCTCCACCAGGAAAAGTTCGTTGTGCAGCAGGTCGCGGCTCTCGCAATCGGTGAGCTTGCCGGGCAGCACGGCCACGCCGGAGCCCTTGCGCTTCTCCACCTTCTGGCTGGCCCGCTGGCGGGTTTGCGCCTGCTTGATGACCAGCTCGGCCAGCTTCTTGCCGTGGTCCACATGCTGGCTCAGCCACAGCTCCAGTGCCGGCTTGACGAAGGCCGACACCAGGCGCAGCGCATCACGGCTGTTCAGCCGCTCCTTCGTCTGGCCCTGGAACTGCGGGTCGAGCACCTTGGTCGAAAGCACGAAGCTGGCGCGCGAGAAGACGTCTTCGGGCATCAGCTTCACGCCCTTGGGCAGCAGCGAATGCAGATCGATGAAGCCCTTGATGGCGCCGAACAGGCCGTCCTTCAGGCCGGCTTCATGGGTGCCGCCGGCCACGGTCGGGATCAGGTTCACGTAGCTTTCGCGCAGCAGCGTGCCTTCTTCGGTGAAGGCCACGCACCAGGCGGCACCTTCGCCTTCGGCAAAAGTCTCCTCGTCGCCCTTGCCGGCGTAATGCTCGCCCTCGAACAGCGGAATCATCGGCTCGGCGGGCAGGGACTGCTGGAGGTAGTCGCGCAGGCCGCCCTTGTAGGTCCAGGTCTGAACCTCGTTCGCCTTTTCGTTCGTCAGGGTGACGATCACCCCGGGCATCAGCACGGCCTTGCTGCGCAGCAGGTGCATCAGCTCACCCTTGGGCAGCTCGACGCTCTCGAAGTATTTGCCGTCCGGCCAGACGCGCACGGAGGTGCCGTGCTTGCGCTCACCGCCGGTGGCGGGGCGGATCTGCAGCGGCTCGATCACGTCGCCGCCAGAGAACGTCAGCGCCGCGGCCTTGCCATCGCGCCAGACGCTGACCTGCAGCCGCGTTGCCAGCGCATTCGTCACGCTGACGCCCACGCCGTGCAGACCACCCGAGAAGCTGTAAGCGCCGCCCGTGCCCTTGTCGAACTTGCCACCGGCATGCAGCCGCGTGTAGACGATCTCGATGACCGGCACCTGCTCTTCCGGGTGCAGGCCGAAGGGAATGCCGCGGCCGTCGTCGTCCACGCTGATCGAGCCGTCGGTGTGCAGCGTCACGGCGATGCGCTTGCCGTGGCCCGCCAGGGCTTCGTCGGCCGCGTTGTCGATGACTTCCTGGATGATGTGCAGCGGGTTGTCGGTACGGGTGTACATGCCCGGCCGCTGCTTGACGGGCTCAAGGCCCTTCAGGACACGGATGGAAGCTTCGCCATAAACAGGCTCGGCAGCAGAGTTGGAACGGGTAGCCATGGCGCGGGATTGTAGGGAGGGGGCGGAAGGGGCAAGCGCGAAACAAGCCCTTGCGACGGGCGTTTCATGCCTACCGGCCCTGAAACTGTTGTTTTATACAGTCTAGCCGATAGCGCCCGCTCCGACTGCACCAACGCCCATGTGGCTGATGTTCAAACCCGATACAGTCTGTGCCCACATGCAAGCCACCACTCCCGCCCGGACCACGCTGTCCATGACCCAGGTGCTGATCTGCGGCGCCTTCATCGTCACGCTCTCGATGGGCATCCGGCACGGGTTTGGCCTGTGGCTGCAACCGATCACGATGGACCGCGGCTGGACCCGCGAGACCTTCGCCTTCGCGCTGGCCGTGCAGAACATCGCCTGGGGTGTGGCCGGCCCGTTTGCCGGCATGCTGGCCGATCGCTTCGGCGCCTACCGGGTGCTGGTGGTGGGGGCGCTGCTTTACTCGGTCGGGCTGGTGATCATGGCGCTCGCCACCTCCGGCGCGGCCTTCACCGGCGGCACGGGTCTGATTCTGGGCATGGCGCAATCGGGCACCACGTACGCGGTGGTTTACGGCGTCATCGGGCGCAATGTGGCGGCCGACAAGCGCTCGTGGGCCATGGGCGTCGCCGCTGCGGCGGGCTCGTTTGGCCAGTTCCTGATGGTGCCAGTTGAAACCTGGCTGATCGACCACTGGGGCTGGCAGAACGCGTTGTTCGTGCTGGCCTGCGCCGCCCTGGCCATCATGCCGTTGGCGCTGGGCCTGCGTGAACCAGCCCAGGCCGCGGCCAGCGGCCCGCGCCAGAGCATCGGCACGGCCTTCCGCGAAGCCATGGCCACGCCAAGCTTCCGCTGGCTGATGGCCGGCTACTTCGTGTGCGGCTTCCAGGTGGTGTTCATCGGCGTGCACATGCCGAGTTACCTGAAAGACCACGGCATGAGCCCGGAGGTGGCCACCTACGCGCTGTCGCTGATCGGTCTGTTCAATGTGTTTGGCACCTACACCGCCGGCAGCCTGGGCCAGCGCATGGCCAAGCGCTACATCCTGTCGGCCATTTACCTCGGCCGCGCCATCGCCATCGCCGTGTTCCTGGCCGTGCCGCTGACGCCCACCAGCGTGTATGTATTTGCATCGGTGATGGGCTTTTTGTGGCTGTCCACCGTGCCGCCCACCAACGCCATCGTCGCGCAGATCTTCGGCGTGCAATACATGTCGATGCTCGGCGGCATCGTGTTCTTCAGCCACCAGGTCGGCTCGTTCCTGGGCGTCTGGCTGGGTGGGCGCTTGTATGACGCCACCGGCAGCTACGACATCGTCTGGTACATCTCGATTGCCCTTGGCGTGTTTGCGGCGCTGGCCAACATGCCGGTGCGTGAAACCCCGCTGCAGCGCCAGCCGCTGCCGGCCTGACACCGCGACCGCACTTCCCGAGAGCCAAGCGCCATGTCCATGCGGCCACACGAAGAGCCCGCTGCAGGTTCGCCAACCCGCCGTCGCCCCGTGCTGCGGGCGGTGTTGAAGTCCGCGGCCTGGCTCGCCACCGGCACGGCACTGGCCCTCGTTTTTCTGGCCTACCAAAGTCCGCATATGGCCGTGGATCTGGCCAACCGCGTCTGGAGTTGTTTCTGAATGAATGCCCACGGTGATGGCACCCCGTCCGACTGGATCACCCGTTGGACACCCCGGCTGGAGACCGCGACCGACGCGCCCCGTACCGCGCTGGATCTGGCCTGCGGCCGCGGCCGCCACAGCCGCTGGCTGCAGCAGTCGGGCTGGCAGGTCACCGCGCTGGACCGCGACGCCGAGGCCCTGAGCCACTTGCCCGCTGATTGCGAGCAGCTTTGCGCCGACATTGAAGGCGGGCCCTGGCCGCTGGATGGCCGGCAGTTCGGCCTGGTGGTGGTCACCAACTACCTTTGGCGCCCCTTGTGGCCGCAGTTGATGAGCGCAGTCGCGCCCGGTGGGTGGCTGGTGTATGAAACCTTCAGCGCCGGCAATGCCAGCGTCGGCCGCCCTGCCCGCCCTGATTTTTTGCTGGAGCCAGGCGAACTGCTGACCCGCTGTGCGGCTTGGCAGGTGCTGGGCTACGAGTGCGGTTACCTCGATGCACCGGCCCGTTTCGTGCAGCGCATCGCGGCACGCCGGCCCCTGGAAAGTCTCTCGCCTGAAAGCGCCGCGCCTGTGCGCAACGCCCTGCCGGAATGGCCCTCCAGCCGTGGCTAAAATCAGGCATCTTCAAGGAACCCTGATGAAACCGATTGTTGGCAGCATCGTGGCGCTCGTGACGCCCATGCACGAAGACGGCAGCGTTGACTACGAAACGCTCAAGGCCCTGATTGACTGGCACATCGCCGAAGGCACCGACACCATCTGCGTCGTCGGCACCACGGGTGAGTCGGCCACGGTGAACGTCGAAGAGCACTGCGAGATCATCCGCGTGGCCGTGGCCCATGCCGCCGGCCGCGTGCCCATCATGGCCGGCGCAGGTGCCAACAGCACCGCCGAAGCCATCGAGCTCTCGAAGTTCGCCAAACGGGTGGGCGCTGACTGCACGCTGCAGGTGGTTCCGTACTACAACAAGCCGTCGCAGGAAGGCATGTACCAGCACTTCAAGGCGATCGCCGAAGCGGTGGACATTCCGGTCATGCTCTACAACGTGCCCGGCCGCACCGTGGCCGATATGCAGCACGAGACGGTCATCCGGCTGGCCAGCGTGCCCGGCATCTTCGGCATCAAGGAAGCGACCGGCAACATCGAGCGTGCGGCCTGGTTGATCAAGCATGCGCCGAAGGGCTTCTCGGTGTTTTCGGGCGATGACGGCACCGCTGTCACCCTGATGCTGCTGGGCGGCCATGGCAACGTGAGCGTCACGGCCAACATCGCACCGCGCCGCATGAGCGAGCTGTGCAAGGCGGCCATGGCGGGCGATGTGAAAACCGCCCGCGACATCCACTTCGGCCTGCTGCCGCTGCACCGCCACCTTTTCTGCGAAAACAGCCCGGCTCCGGCCAAGTGGGCGCTCTCGCAGATGGGCCGCTGCAACAACGTGCTGCGGTTGCCCCTGACGCGTCTGAGCGAATCCGGCCAGGCTCTGGTCGGCGGCGCTTTACGCGACTGTGGTCTGATCTGACCTTCTCACCACCCACGGGTGTGCGGTTACCATCGCGCACCCTATGGAGATGCACCAAGTGAAAGCTGTTTTCGCGTCCACGCCCGTTCGTGGCGCCATTCTGGCCCTCAGCCTTGCGCTGGGCGGCTGCTCCACCCTGGAAAGCGCCCTTGGTGGCGACAACAAGATTGACTACCGCAACGGCGGCGCGCGCAAGACCAATGCGCTGGAAGTGCCGCCCGACCTGACGCCGCTGGCGCGCGATGGCCGTTATGGCCCGCAAGCCGGCACCATCAGCGCCTCCACGCTGAACCAGCCGCGCTCTGGCCCGGCTGTGGCCGCCGCACCGACCGTGGCCTTGCAGCAGCTGCAGGACATGCGCATCGAGCGCCAGGGCACCCAGCGCTGGCTGGTCAGCCAGAGCACGCCGGAAGCGCTGTGGCCCAAGGTGCGTGAGTTCTGGCTGGACGCCGGCTTCACGTTCGCCGTCGACAACGCTGCCGCTGGCGTGCTGGAAACCGACTGGGCCGAAAACCGCGCCAAACTGCCGAACGACCTGATCCGCAACACCCTGGGCAAGCTGGTCGACGGCCTCTACTCCACCGGCACGCGCGACAAGTACCGCATCCGGATCGAGCGCGCTGGCAAGGGCACCGAGATCTTCATCGCGCACCGTGGCCTCGAAGAGGTCTACGTGGGCAAAGACCGCGAAAGCACCACCACCTGGGCTGCAGCACCGTCTGATCCTGCGCTCGAATCGGAAATGCTCACCCGCCTGATGATCAGCCTGGGTGCACCGAAGGACGCTGCGGTTGCGGCCGTGACCACCTCCTCCACCGCTGCTGCCAACACCGCCGCAGCCAACGCCAAGGCGCGTGTGGTGGCCGGCGAAGCTGCAGCCACGCTGCAAGTGGACGACAACGCAGAGCGCGCATGGCGCCGCGTGGGCCTGGCCATGGACCGCAGCGGCTTCACGGTGGAAGACCGTGACCGCGCCGCCGGCACCTACGCCGTTCGCTACGTTGATGCCAAGGAAGCCGCCAAGGAAGCCAGCTTCTTCGGCAAGCTGTTTGGCGCCCGTGACCCGGCCGCTGACGCCCTGAGCCGCCACCGCATCGTGGTGAAGGCCGACGGCAACTTCACCCGCGTGCAAGTGCTGACGATGACGGGCGAGCCTGATAACGGCGCCAATGCCCAGCGCATCGTGACGCTGCTGGCCGAAGAGCTGAAGTATTGAAGCTGCGCAGTCAGCGCAAAAAACAAAAGCCACCTTCGGGTGGCTTTTTTCTTGGCAGCGGTTGAGGCGTTGAAGCCATCAAATGCAATTGAGCTGCCTTGAATGGCATGGACTGAAACTGCAGCAGCGCGTTACCCACAAAACGTGGCGCCGAAAAGCAAAAAGCCACCCGAAGGTGGCTTCTTGTTGCTGACTCGCTTGCGCGAGCCGCTACTTACTTCGAAGCAGCGGAAGCAGCAGCGTCAACCACGGCCGAAGCGGCAGCGGTCACAGCCGAAGCGGCTTCAGCGGTAGCCGAGGCAGCCGAAGCAGCAGCTTCCATGGCAGGAGCAGCAGCGGAAGCAGCGGCAGCAGCAGCTTCTTCCTTCTTACCGCAAGCAGACAGAGCAGCAGCAGCAACCAGGGCGGCCAGCAGGAAAGACTTGTTCATGGGTATCCTCGAAACTAAAGGGTCGAACAAAATTACCGGTAATTCTGGAAGCACGCTGTTCGTGCGCGCCTCCTCCTCGAGTAAGACCAGGAAAGCTCGAGTCCATCCTGTGCCTAGCCATACATTATATACGATCTAGGTGACTTCCCTAGAGACCGAGCACACTCACCGAAAACGTGTCAGATGACCGTTGCAAGATGGCCGCAATCTGTTCGCTTGCGTAATGAATGTCTCGTTTGTCTGATGTGACTCGGGCACGCGGGTGCACCACGTCCAGCACCTTCAACAGACAAGCACGGTCCGCCAGCATGGCGCGCGGCAAATCAGCGCCAGCGGTTTCGTCGGGGCGTTTGCAACTCAGCACGTGGCCGAAGGTCTGGCGCCACCGTACCCATTTGGGGCTGCTGCGGCGCAGCTGCTCGAAGTCATGGCTGAGGCAGTAGAGATGCACACCCGGGCGGCGCGCCCACTGGGTCAGCGCCTCCAGCACCTCGCTGTCGTCCAGCGGCCACTGGTCAAAATCGGGGGCGATCCACCACATCTCGCGGCAGCCCTGCCCGCACGCTGCGAGCAGGAACGCACGCATGGCGGCCTGCACATCCGGCCAGCCTTCGAGGCGCCCTTCGGGCGGCCAGGAAGGCAAGGCTTGCGGCTGATCAGGCGTCGCTGCGGAGCCAACCATCACAGGCCCAGTCGTTGAGCAGCTCGCGGGCACCGTCGCTGAATTGCCCCAGCGACTTGGCCGACAACATGCGCTCGTCGGCCAGCTGACGCAGCAGACGGGCGTCCTTGCCGCCAGCGCGGAAAGACTCGCCATTGATGAAGACGTGGTGATCGTCGTACATCATGCGGCTGCGGTCATCGAGGCGCACACCGGCGCCGTCAGGCAGCACATCACCGCCCTCAAACCACACCGAGGCCTTGGGCTCGGTCAGCGATTCGCCCAGCGCGCAGGCCAGGCTGCGGGCGTCATTCAGCGCGTCGATCACGGCCTTGGCCGCGAAGGTCTGCATCGCCTCGGGGATGCGGCCCGGCGTGGCCGTGGCGCTGCCGGCCGGGTCGCGGTAATGCGGCTCGGTGGGGTCGGTTTCCAGCGCGTCGATCATGCGTTGCAGCACGCCACGGGCCATGTCGGTGGGCGTGGGCGTGCGGAAGCCGATGGAGCAGGTCATGCAGTCATCACCCACCGCGATACCGTCGTGGCCCCAACGTGGCGGCACGTACAGCATGTCGCCGGGTTCCAGCACCCATTCTTCGGTCGGCTCGAAATTGGCCAGGATGCGCACCGGCAGGCCCTCGACGAGGGTGTCGTCCTTCACCGGCCCGCAGCGCCAGCGGCGCGTGCCACTGACCTGCAGCAGAAACACGTCATACGAATCGATGTGCGCGCCAACGCCACCGCCATCGCTGGCGTAGCTGATCATCAAGTCGTCCAGACGCGCCTCGGGCACGAAGCGGAATCGGCTCAGCAGCTCATGGGCAGCCGGCACATGCAGGTCCAGCCCCTGCACCAGCAGCGTCCAGCCGGCCTGCTTGGCCGACGGAATCTGGCGGCGGGTGAACGGGCCGTGCTTCAGGCGCCAGTCATTGGCGCCCTGCACCACCAGGCGGGATTCCACCTCATCGCGGCCAGCCAGCTCGAACAGGGCCGACCGATCGATCGGGGGCACCACGCCCGGCACAGCCTGCCGAATGACGACAGGCTTTTTTTGCCAGTAACGGCGCATGAATTGCTCGGGGGACAGGCCACCCAGCAGGGGCGTTTTCAGGGAAGGATCCAGGCTCATGCGGCGGATTGTCGCCGGGCTTGTGCGATCATTTCATGATGGATATCACTTCACCCTGCGTGGTGACGCTGATCTGGACACTTTCGGATGCCCAGGGTCAGCTGATCGACGAACTCAAAGAACCGGTCGAATTCTTCTTCGGCGGTGGCGACCTGCTGCCCAAAGTGGAAGAGGCGCTGGCTGGCCAAAGCGCCGGCTTCGAGGCGCATTTGCACCTGGAACCCGAAAACGCCTTCGGCGATTACGACGCAGACCTGCTCTGCTATGAATCGCGCGAACTGTTCCCCGATGGCGTTGAGCCCGGCATGCAGTTCGAAGGCCTGCCCGACGGCGCCGCAACGCCCGACATGCCCGAAGACGCGCTCTACACCGTGACCGAGGTGTACCCGGAGCATGTGGTGCTTGACGGCAACCACCCGCTGGCCGGCATTGCACTGCGCATTGCGCTGAAGGTGCTGGAGGTCCGCGAGGCCACCGAGGCCGAGGTCGGCGCCGGCAGCGTCGGCGAGAGCCCGCTGATGGTGCTGCAGGGCACGCCGCCCGGCGAGCCGCTGCACTGATTCCGCTGAACGGCACCCCGGTGCCGCCGCCACAACGCCCGCCGCCAGCGGGCGTTTTTCATTCAGCCCTTGCCGGTTGAGCCGAAGCCGCCAAGGCCGCGCTCGGAGGCGGCAAAGTCTTCCACCCGGCGGAAGCTGGCCTGCACCACCGGCACGATGATCATCTGGGCGATGCGCTCCATCGGCGCGATGGTGAACGCGGTGCTGCCGCGGTTCCAGCAGCTCACCATCAGCTGGCCCTGGTAGTCCGAATCGATCAAGCCGACCAGATTGCCCAGCACGATGCCGTGCTTGTGGCCCAGGCCCGAGCGCGGCAGGATCATCGCGGCCAGGCCGGCATCACCGATATGGATGGCCAGGCCCGTGGGCACCAGCACCGTCTGGCCCGGCGCCAGCTCCAGCGGCTCGTCCAGGCAGGCGCGCAAATCCAGGCCGGCGCTGCCGGGCGTGGCGTAGGCGGGCAGCTGGTCGGCCATGCGGGCGTCCAGCACTTTCACGTCAATCGTCGTCATCTCGAAATTCCTGCGTAGGCTCAGGGCGCCAGGCGGCGCGCCAGCTCGGCCACCAGGGCGCGAGCAAGGGTCAGTTTGTGGGCTTGCGGCAGCTCGGTGTGCCCCTGGTCGTCCACCAGCATCAAGGCATTGGTGTCTTGCCCGAAGGTAGCCGGGCCGATGTTGGCCACCAGCAGCGGCACGTTCTTGCGCAAGCGCTTGGCCGTGGCATGGCGCAGCAGGTCGTGGCTCTCGGCGGCAAAACCCACGCAATACGGCCGGTCAGGCAGGGCTGCCACCGCGGCCAGGATGTCCGGGTTCTCAACCAGGGCCAGGCTGGGCACCTGCCCCGTTCCGTCCTTCTTGATCTTTTCATCGGCCAGCTCGGCCGGGCGCCAGTCGGCCACCGCCGCCGTGGCAATGAACACATCGTGCACGGTGGCCAGCGGCAGCACGGCGGCATGCATCTGCCGCGCGCTCTGCACATTGATGCGGTGCACATGGCGCGGCGTCGGCAGGTGCACCGGGCCGGCCACCAGCGTCACTTCGGCGCCGGCCTCCTGGGCGGCGCGGGCAATCGCAAAGCCCATCTTGCCGCTGGAATGGTTGGTGATGCCACGCACCGGGTCGATGGCTTCGAAGGTCGGACCGGCGGTGATCAACACGCGGCGGCCACGCAAGCGCTTGGGCTGGAAGAAGCCGATGAGCTCATCACGCAGCTCGGCAGGCTCCAGCATGCGGCCGTCGCCGGTTTCACCGCAGGCCTGATCGCCCTGGGCCGGGCCGAGCACCGTCGTGCCGTCCTGCCGCAGCTGCGCCACGTTGCGCTGGGTGGCCGGGTGGGCCCACATCTCGCGGTTCATCGCCGGCGCCACCAGCAGCGGCACCGTGTCGAAGGGACGCGCCAGGCAGGTCAGCGACAGCAACTCATCGGCGCGGCCCTGGGCCAGCTTGGCCATGAAGTCAGCGCTGGCGGGGGCGATGAGGATGGCGTCCGCCTCGCGGGAGACGTTGATGTGCGCCATGTTGTTCGGCGCACGCGCGTCCCACTGGCTGGTCCACACCGGCCGGCCCGACAGCGCCTGCAGGGTCACCGGCGTGATGAAGGCCTCGGCGGCCTCGGTCATCACCACCTGCACCGTGGCGCCCGCCTTGACCAGCTCGCGCACCAGATCGGCGGCCTTGTAGCAGGCGATACCGCCCGACAAGCCCAGCACGATGTGACGGCCCGACAGTTCCAGTTCAGTCATCAGTTTTGCCTTGTTGCTTGGCCGCCGTTCAGGGCAGCACTGCCCTGAACGGGCTCACTGCATCTGGGCGCCGTGGCACTTCTTGAACTTCTTGCCACTGCCGCACGGGCAGGGGTCGTTGCGGCCGGGCAGCTCGCCTACGCGGCGCTGCGGCGGCTTCGGTGCGTGGTCCAGCCAGTACAGGCGCATGTCCTGGGCGGCGTAGAGCGCTTCGTGGATCAGCTCTTCGCGCGTCAGTTCTTCGCCGTCGTACAGCTCGTCGAACACTTCCTTCAGCTCGGCCGGCTCCATCGTCAGCGAGACGACGCGCAGCATGCATTCGTCGAACAGCTGGCCCTCTTCCGTTTCCAGGTCGGCGTCCGGCCAGTCGTTCGGGAAGTCGTGGGTGGCGTCCATGAAGCCGATGGCCCAGACCTCACCGGTCTGCTCCAGCAGGTGCAGCTCGTCTTCCTTGATGTGGCCATCGGCCACCAGCTGCTTCTTGTCGTCGTCCGACAGCTCGATCATCAGCGGCGCCAGGCGCAGCACGTCGGCGTCGTCGAGGATCAGCTCCGGATCCAGCTGGTTGGCCAGCACCTCGAAGCGGCTGTCGATGACCTTGATGGCCTGCTCGGCATCGGCCGGATCGGCGTAGGCGCGGGCAAACACGCCCTGCCCCATCTTGGCGAGCCATTCATCGCGCTCGATGCGGCGCGGGCTGGCCACGATGGCCGTCAGGTAGCCATCGAGCCATTCGAGGGAAATAGCATCTTCGAAGCCAGCCAGACGCTGACAAACCTCGTCCAGGGCTTCGATCTCTTGTTCGGTACTCATGCGGGGCGCGGGCATCGCGAAACTCCAGCTTTTTTTGACAGCCGGCAGTGTCGCACGCCCGGGCGCCCGCGTGCTCACCTTGCGCCGGGCCAGGCCGGCGGACGGGGGTGCAGCCGGGCCATGGCCAGCGCGTCCACGTACTCGCCGTCGCGCAGCGCAAAACCGCGGTGCCGGCCTTCCTCCACAAAACCGAACTTGCGGTACAGCGCAATCGCCGCGGCGTTGTCGACATACACCGTGAGCTCCAGCCGCAGCGCGCCCGTCCAGTCATCGGCATAGGTGCACAGGGCCTGCATCAATGCGGTGCCCACGCCACGCCCCTGCCACGCCCGGCTCACCTGCATGCCCAGGCCCAGCACGTGGCGCCGGCGCACCTGCGGCGCCACGCTGAACAGCGCGCCCGAGGCCACCACGCGGCCATCCAGCTCCGCCACCAGATGCAGGTCTGCCTTGCCGGGCTGCGCCTGGTCGGTCAGGCGCTGGCGCCAGGCATCCACGTCGGGGTAAGGCAGTTGCAGCAGCGGCGCAAACACGCTGTGCTCGGCCATCATCTCTGCGAAGTCGGGGGCGTCAGACGGCCGGGCACGGCGCAAGGTCCAGACGGGGTTGGCGCCTGGCTCATTGCCAGGCTCTGCAGGACAAGGTTCAGGGGGTGTCACGGCGATCTCCGGGTGTAAGGGTCAAGGTGCATCGCTGCACGAGGGGAGGCAGAAACGACACAGGCCCGCTGTCTGCAAGACATGCG
The DNA here is from genome assembly GCA_002255925.1 of Burkholderiales bacterium PBB6. Classification (GTDB taxonomy): domain Bacteria; phylum Pseudomonadota; class Gammaproteobacteria; order Burkholderiales; family Burkholderiaceae_C; genus Ideonella; species Ideonella margarita. The sequence goes on from NKIH01000006.1 coordinate 198,563, forward strand.
GGCCTGTGGAGGGGGAAACGGTGTGGGAGTGCGATGTGGGGTTCAGGCCCGCATGTGCAGTCGTGGCTGCATCAGATGCACGTGATGCACTAGAACTTGCTGATGCTCAGTGCCGAACGAGCACACATGCAGCACCGCTACCAGCGCCGGGCGGGCTGAAGCAGTGGTGGCGCGGCGGGTTGCGAGCTGCGAAGGCATGCGTTGGAGTGTGCATGCCGGACTGGGGGTGGTCAAGCGGCCGCTGGTGCGGGATCGCCAAACACCACTAAACACCCCACGCACCTCACAAGTCAGGCCGATCAGCGTAGCCCGTCATCTCGAGGTAGCCCAGGCCCACACGGCGGCCTTCGTCGCCCACCAGGGCGGTCAGGCCTTCCCAGTAGACGGTGCCGGTGCTGGCGCGGCTGTCCACTTCCTGCGCGTCGCTCAGGGCCAGCACCATGAAGCGACCGACCGGTGTGAACACCGTCCAGCGCACGGGGTAACGGGCGCCGGTGCGCGGGCTGGTCCAGGTGGCACCGGGCTCGAAACGCACCTTGTCAGCCGGGAAGATGGTCAGTCGGCCCGAGGCGTCGCGCCAGCTGCCGCCGGCCCAGAAGGGTTTGGCCAGCGGGTCGGTGGTACCACGACGGCGCAGCTGGAACAGGGTCAGCGCGGCGCCGTCGAACATGTTGATGCCCAGCCAGTCCCAGCCCGCGGCCTCGGGCGCCAGCACGCTGTCGCTCCATTCATGGTCGAGCCAGCCGGTGCCGCGCAAGGCCGCCGCTGCGCCGCCCCGCTGGCTGACGCGGCCCTGCACCTGCAACTGCGGCACGCTGTAGTAGTGGCTCGCGTGCTCATCGCCCGGGCCCTTGCGCGAAAAGCCGGCCTGGCCCTGCAGCAGCAAGGGCTGGGTGGGCTTGGCGGTGAGGTCGAGCGTGAAGCCCGCAGCCGGCACCTCGATCCGGTAGCTGCCATCTTGCGCGTCGCGCGCCATGCGCCAGTCGCCGATGGCCACATCGGTGTCGCGCAGGCTGGCCCGCGCTGACGGTGTGGCGTCGATGCCGTTCCAGCGCGCCATGCGCTGGTCATGCGCATGGCTGGCAGGCACGCCGCGGGCACCGAGGTCGGTCAGCGCGGCATGGGCGAACAGCAGCTGGCGCGCTGCAAACCGGCCGGGCACTTCTGCAGCCAGGTCGGTGCGCGAGCGGAAGAACGTGACCTGGAAGCCCCAGCGCGGGCTGGTGGTGGCCGGCGCGCCATCCGGCTGCAACTGGCCGGTGAGGTACCACCACTCGGTGCGGGCGCCGGGGTGGGCGCCGTGGTCAGATGGGAACTCCAGCTTGCGGCCGGGCTGAACGCGGTCCAGCGCCGGGTCACGGCGCGGCGCGCTCAACGGGGCGGCCAGCGCCTGGGCATGAGCGGCCACGGGCATCAGTGCGCCGGCACCGCCCAGCGCCAGCAGGTGCTGCAGCCAGGCTCGGCGGTGCGCATGGAATGGCGTGCGGCCGTTCATCACCAATCCTCCCGCACGGCGCGCACGGCGTCGGCATGCACGGCGCGGCGGGCCGTGAGCAGCGTGGTGCCCAGCCCCGCCAGCAGCACGGCGCCCAGCAGGGCCGCCACCGGGCCGGGCGGCACCAGCAAAGGCATCGTCCAGTGGAAGCTCTGCGGGTTCACCACATGCACCAGCACCGCGCTGATGGCCAGGCCCAGCCCCAGGCCCACCAGCACGCCGGCGATCAGCCAGCCGGCGGTTTCGAGCAGCACCAGGCGCATCACCTGGCTGCGCGTCAGCCCGAGGTGAGCCAGCAGGCCAAACTCACGCTGGCGGGACAGCACCTGCGCCGACAAGCTCGCCGCCACACCGGCCAGGCCAATGGCAATGGCCACCACCTGCAGGTAGCGCGTCACCGCGAAGCTGCGATCGAAGATCTGCAAGGAGATGGCCTTGAGCTGCGCCGTGCTCGCAAAGGTCAGCGCTTGCGGTGCGCCACCCAGCTCGGCCACGACGGCGCGAATGGCGGCCTGCAGCGGGGCCTGCGCCGCGCCGGGTTTGAGCCACAACGCCATGTCGTTGAGCCGCTCATCACCGGTCAGCCGGCGGTAGTCGGCTTCGCCAAGCGTGACGCTGCCGAACTGGCGGGCGTAGTCACGGTACACACCGCGCACGAAAAACGTGACCGGCCCCGAGGGCAACACCAGGGTCAGCGGTTGGCCGGTGCGGGCGTTGTGCAGGCTCAGCATGGCCTCGCTGACAAACAGCCCGACCTGCCCGGCGGGCAGCGGCAAGGCCACGTCGACCAGCGGCAAGTGCTGCGACGGGTCATCCCCCAAGTCGCGGGCCAGCACACTCACCTCGGGCTGGCGGGGCGACAGGCTGACCTGCAACTGCCGCATGCCGGCCACCCGGGCCACGCCGGGCACGCTGGCCAGGCGCTGCGCGAGGCCGTCGGGGAAGGTCACGTCGCCACCTGCGCCCTGCCCGGCCCGCACGTACAAATCAGCCGGCAGCACGGTGTCCAGCCAGGTGGTGACGGCCGAGCGGAAGCTGGCCACCATCACCGTCAAGGCCACGCACAGCGCCAGGCTGGCCACCACGCCTGCCAGCGCCGCCGTGGCCGTGCCCCGGTGGTGCCGCGCCCGTTGCAGCGCCAGTAACCACAGCGCATGGCGGGCCGGGCTGGCGCCACGCTGGCCCAGCAGCACACGCACCACCGCGGGCAGCAGGCTGATGCCACCCACCAGCCAGGCGGCCACCGCCGCATAGGCCGCCACCGGCAAGCCTTCGATCGGCGGCAGCAAGGCCAGGCCCGCGCCGCCCAGCAACATCAACAGGCCGGGCCACACCGGCGGCGCCTGACCGCCCTGCCCGCCCAGGCCCTTCAGCGCCATCGCAGGTGACAACCGCGCGGCCTGCGCCGCTGGCCAGGCCCCACCCACCACCGAGGCCAGCAGCCCCAGGCCCACGCACAGCGCCGCCGCTGGCCACGACCACTGCAACTGCGGCGCAACGCCCGCAAAGTAGCCGCCGCCCAGGTCACCGGCCAGCAGGCGCAGCGCCGCCATTGCCATGCCCGTGCCCAGCGCCACCCCCAGCAGGCCTGCCAGCAAGCCCGTCACCGCGCATTCGGCCAGCACCAGGCCGCGCCGGCCGGCCGCCCCCAGGCCGAGCACGCCCAGCAAGGCCAGGCCCGGCGTGCGCTGCGCCACCGCCAGCGACACCACCGAGAACACCAGAAAACCGCCGACCACCAGCGCCACCAGCGCCAGCACGCTGAGGTTCACCCGGTAGGCGCGTGAGAGGTTCGATACCCGCTGGTTGCCATCGCCCGGCACCAGCCACTGCGCCCCGGGCGGCAGCTGACCAGCCAGCGCGCGCTGCACCGAGGCCGCATCGGCGCCGGCCTGCAGCCGCACATCCACGCGGCTGACCTGGCCGGGCTGGCCCAGCATCGTCTGCGCCGCAGCGATGTCGACCACCAGAATGGGCCCGCCGCCGGCTGCCACCTGGCCACCCGCCACCAGTTGCCATGGCTTGCCGCGGGCCAGCACTTGCCAATCGGCGGCTGCAGGGCTCGCATCATCCTGGCCGATCAGCCCCTGCAAGGCCGCATTGGCAAAGCCCAGCCGCGGGTCGAGCATCGCCAGGCGCCCGCTGCCCTTGGCGGGCTGCGGCATCAACTCTGGCGCCACGGCCATCACGCTCAATGCGTCCACGCCGATCACGCGCACCGGGTGGGTACGGCCGCCGGGCAGCAGCAGCACCGTGTCGGCATGCACGCGGGGTGAGGCCACCGCCACGCCGGGCGTTGCGGCCAGGGTGTCCAGCCAGCTTTCAGGCAGGCCGGTGGCACCACCCTGCAAGCTGAGGTCAGGCTCGCCGTTGGCTGAGCGCACCGCCGATGAAAACTCGGCCAGTGCCGAACCGTTGATCAGGTGCACCGACAAGGCCAGCGCCACGCCCAGCGCCACGCTCAGCAGCGCCGCCAACTGGCGCCACGGATGGGCACGCCATTCGGCCAGGCTCAGGCGCCACAGGCGCAGGGCGTCCAGGGCCCGCATCAGGCCGGCAGGCCAGCAGGGGCAGCGGCGTCGGGCGCCTGCATGCCAGACGCCGTGAGGGTCAGCACCCGATCAGCCCGGCTGGCCGCGCTGCGCGAGTGCGTCACCAGCAGGCAGGCAGCGCCTTCCTGGCGGACCTGCTCTTGCAGCAAATCAAGAATGCGCGCGGCAGTGTCCGGGTCCAGATTGCCGGTGGGCTCGTCCGCCAGGATCAGCGGCGGGCGGTGCACCAGCGCGCGCGCAATCGCCACACGCTGCAACTGCCCGCCTGACAACTGCGCCGGCATGCGCCCAGCCAGGCTGCCCAGGCCCACGGCATCGAGCACCTGCTGCACACGGGCGCCGTCACCGCGGCCTTGCAGCAGCAGCGGCAGGGCCACGTTGTCGGCCACACTCAGGTGCGGCAACACATGGAAAGCCTGGAACACGAAGCCCAGCCGTTCACGGCGCAGCTTGGCCAGTTGCGGCTCGGCCAGCTCGCGCACGCTCATGCCGCTGAGCCACAGCTCACCGCTGTCGGGTTGATCCAGGCCGGCGATGCAGTTCAGCAGCGTCGATTTGCCCACGCCCGATTCACCGGTCAGCGCCACGAACTCGCCGGGGTGAATCTGCAGGCTGACGTTGTCGAACACCACCTGCTGGTCGTAGGCCTTGCGCAGGCCGCGCAGGCGCAGCACGGGCGCCACGTCAGTCGCATCCACCGTGTGGCCGCCGGGGCTCACAGGTCACTCTCCAGGCGTCGTCCCATGCTCATCACGCGGTCGTCGGTGTAGCCGAGCGCCGCGTAAAAAGCCTGCACGGCCGTGTTCTCGGAGCGGATCTGCAGGTTCACCTTCGGGCAGCCACGCGCGGCCAGCAGCGCTTCCGCCCAGGCCATCAATTGCCGGCCCAGGCCATGTCGCCGTGCCTGCGGGGCCACGGCCAGGTAGTTGATCCAGCCGCGGTGGCCTTCATAACCCACCATCACGCTGCCCACCAGCACACCGTGCTCGTCTACCGCCACGCCCAGGCCCGCCGGGTCCACATCCAGCTTTCGTCGGATGTCCTTGGCCGGATCGTTCCACGGGCGGGTCAGCTCGCAGGCCTGCCACAGGGCGATCAGGGCGCCTTGGTCAGCAGGTGCAAAAGGGCGGATCTGGACGTTCATCGAGAAGCCAAAGGTGTGTGCAGGTGAACCGGCGGGTTGATCAGGCCGACGCGCCGGCGAGGTAGTCGATCTTGCCCAGGTCCACGCCGTTGTGGCGCAGCAGCGCGTAGGCGGTGGTGACGTGGAAGAAGACGTTCGGCAGCACCCAGTGCAGCAGATAGGCCTGGCCCGCCATCGTGCGGGTGGCTTCCTTGCCCACGGGAAAGGTGATCTCCACGGCTTCGCGGCCGTCGATCTGGGCCGGCGACACGGTCTCGAGCCAGGCCACGGTCTTGGCCACGCGGGCCTTCAGCTCGGCGAAGGTGGTTTCGTTGTCCTCGAACTTCGGCGCCTCGATGCCGGCCAGACGGGCCGTGCCGTTCTTGGCCGCGTCGCAGGCGATGCGGATCTGCGAGGCGAAGGGCAGCATGTCGGGCGCCAGACGCAGGCCGCAGAACACGTCCGGGCTGAACTTGCGGGCCACGGCGTTGGCTTCGGCCTTCTCGAGGCAGTGCGCGAGGTTGCGCAGGGCGGTGGTGAACGCGGGCAGGCTGGCGGTGCCGAGGCTGATGGTCATGGTGTCTCCGACGTGATGAAAAGGCCCGGCAGACACACAGGTTCGCACAGGCAGAGCGGCCATCTTACGCACGCCCTGCAACACCCGTGGCGCCCGTGGCTTTCGCGGCCGCCTGGCCACATTTCCCTGCTCACAACGCAACCTTGCTGAACTTTCAGTAATTACTGAAAGTTCAGCATATGATTGCGACACATCAAGGAAAACCCGGATCACCATGACCGCACTCAGCCCGCTTTCGCACAGCTTCGTGACCCACTTCGGTGAGATGGGCAGCCGCTGGGGCATCAACCGCACGGTCGGCCAGATCTACGCGCTGATCTACATCTCGGCCCGGCCGATCCACGCCGACGACATGGCCGAAACCCTCGGCTTCTCGCGCTCGAACATCAGCATGGGGCTGAAAGAGCTGCAGGCCTGGCGACTGGTTCGCCTGCGCCACCAGACGGGCGACCGGCGCGAGTACTTCGAGCCCGCCGGCGATGCCTGGGACACCTTCCGCCGGCTGGCCGAAGAGCGCCGCCGCCGCGAGATCGAGCCCACGCTGAGCATGTTGCGTGATGCGCTGCTGCAGCCCGCCACCAACGACGACGACCTGCATGCGCAGGCGCAGATGCGCGAGATGCACGACCTCATCGAAATGCTCACCGAGTGGTTCGACGAAGTGAATCAGATGGACGTGCAGACGCTGTCCAAGCTGATGAAGATGGGCGCCAAGGTCGGGCGCCTGCTCGAGTTCACCGGCAAGCTCAAGCTGCCGGGCCAGGAGAGTTGAATCATGGACGCCCTGCTGCTGTCGCGGCTGCAATTTGCCGCCAACATTTCCTTCCACATCCTCTTCCCGACCATCACCATCGCGCTCGGTTGGTGGCTGCTGTTTTTCCGCTGGCGCTGGGTGCGCACGCGTGATGAGCGCTGGCTGCTGGCGTGGCGCTACTGGACCAAGATCTTCGCGCTGACGTTTGCGCTTGGCGTGGTCAGCGGCATCACGATGAGCTTCCAGTTCGGCACGAACTGGCCGGGCTTCATGGAGAAGGTCGGCAACATCGCCGGGCCGCTGCTGGGCTACGAGGTGCTGACCGCGTTTTTCCTGGAAGCCACCTTCCTGGGCGTGATGCTGTTTGGCCACGACCGGGTCTCGGAGCGCGTGCACCTGTGGGCCACCTTCCTGGTGGCGTTTGGCACCACGATGAGCGCCTTCTGGATCCTCAGCCTCAACTCGTGGATGCAGACGCCCGCAGGCTACACGCTGGTGAACGGCGAGTTCCATGTGGCCAGCTGGCGCGAGGTGGTGTTCAACCCTTCACTGCCCTACCGCCTGAGCCATGTGCTGCTGGCCTCGGGCCTGACCGCCAGTTTCCTGCTGGCCGGCGCCACCGCGCTGCGGGTGCTGCAAGGCACGGCCAGCCCGGCCGCACCGCTGGTGCTGCGCGCCTCGCTGACGGTGGCTGCGGTGCTGATGCCGCTGCAGATCCTGGTGGGCGACGCCCACGGACTGAACACGCTGGAGCACCAGCCGCAGAAGATCGCCGCCATCGAAGGCGTGTGGCACACCGAACGTGGCGCGCCGCTGGTGCTGTTCGGCTGGCCCGATGAAGCCGCCCGCACCACCCATGCGGCCATCGAGATCCCGAAGGTCGCATCCCTCATCCTGACGCACGACCCGAACGGCGAGATCCGCGGCCTGAATGAGTTCGAGGGCGTGCATCCGCCGGTGGCGCCGCTGTTCTGGGGCTTCCGCGTGATGGTGGGCACCGGCATGGCGATGCTGCTGGTGAGCTGGTCCGGCCTGTGGCTGCTGCGCCGCGCCCAGTGGCAACCGGAGCGTTTGCCGCGCTGGTCCCTGCAGGCCGTGCGCTGGATGACGTTCTCGGGCTGGGTGGCCACGCTGGCCGGCTGGTACGTCACCGAGATCGGTCGCCAGCCCTTCATCGTCTACGGCCTGCTGCGCACGGCTGACGTGGTGTCTACCAACCCCGCTGCGCACATCGCCTGGACGCTCACCGGCTACCTGCTGCTGTACGCCGGCCTGATCGTGGCCTATATACGCGTGCTGCGCTACATGAGCGAGAAGCCGCTGATTGCCGGGCCGGTGAACCCCTCATCGGGCAAGGCAACCCAAGCCAACGGAGCCGCCGCATGAGCCCCGACCTGATGACCAGCGCCTGGCCGCTGAACGACTGGATGCCCATCGTCTTCATGGCCCTGATGGGCCTGGCCATGCTGACCTATGTGGTGCTGGATGGTTATGACCTCGGCGTGGGCCTGTTGATGTCCAGGGCCAATGCGGCCGAGCGCGACACCATGGTGGCCTCCATCGGCCCGTTCTGGGACGCCAACGAAACCTGGCTGGTGCTGGGCGTGGGCATCTTGCTGATCGCCTTCCCGAAGGCGCATGGGCTGGTGCTGTCGGCCCTGTATCTGCCGGTGGCGGTGATGCTGCTGGGCCTGACGCTGCGCGGCGTGGCCTTCGACTTCCGGGTGAAGGCGCGTGTGGCGCACCAGGGCCTGTGGAACCAGGCGTTCATCGCCGGCTCAGGCCTGGCCTCGGCCTCGCAGGGCTGGATGCTGGGCCGCTACATCACCGGGTTTTCAGAAGGCTGGCTGGCCCAGGGCTTTGCGGCCTTGATCGCGCTGGCCCTGCCGGCGGCCTATGTGCTGCTGGGCGCCTGCTGGCTGGTGATGAAGACCGAAGGCGCGCTGCAGGAGCGGGCCATCCACTGGGCCAAGCGGGCCTGGAGCCCGGTGGTGGTGGGCATGGGGCTGATCTCCATCGCCACGCCCCTCGTCAGTGCCACGGTGCGAGCCCGCTGGTTTGCACTGCCGGAGTTCATCGCCCTGCTGCCCATTCCCTTGTTCACCCTGCTGGCCCTGGGCGTGACGCGCGGCCTGCTCAACTCGCACCGCGTGCGCGGCAAGCTGTGCGCCGCCCCGTTTGGCGCGGTGGTGCTGGTCTTCATCATGGGCGCCATCGGCCTGGCCTACAGCCTGTTCCCCTATGTGGTGATGGACAAGCTCACGCTGTGGCAAGCCGCCAGCGCACGTGAATCCCTCTCGGTGATCCTGGTAGGTGTGAGCATCACGCTGCCGGCCATCATCGGCTACTCGGTGTTCGCCTACCGGGTGTTCCGGGGCAAGGCCACCGCACTGTCGTACGGCTGATGCAGCCATGAAAAAAGGCGCCCGGACAGATGTTCCGGGCGCCTTGATCAAACGGGCTCAGGCGAGCCTGGGCGGTTTCAAACCGCCGGCCGTGTTCAAGCCACTCAGGCGCGTTCGCCTACCCAGGCCACCACGGCCGCCAGCGCGGCAGGCAGGCCCGCAGCGTCGGTGCCACCGGCCATGGCCATGTCAGGCTTGCCGCCGCCCTTGCCGCCCACTTGCTGGGCCACGAAGTTCACCAGCTCGCCGGCCTTGACCTTGCCGATGCTGTCGGCCGTCACGCCAGCGGCGATCTGCACCTTGCCGCCGTCCACGGCCGCCAGCACGATGGCTGCGGTCTTCAGCTTGTTCTTCAGCTGGTCCATGGTCGTGCGCAGCGTCGCGGCATCAGCGCCTTCCAGCACGGCCGCCAGCACCTTGATGCCCTTGACGTCCACGGCCTGATTGACCAGCTCGTCGCCCTGGCTGGAAGCCAGCTTGCCCTTCAGGGCCGCCACTTCCTTCTCCAATGCGCGAACCTGGTCTTGCAGGCTGCCGATGCGGCCGGCCACTTCAGCCGGGGCTGCCTTCAGGGCACCCGCCACGCTGTTCACGGTGTTTTCAAGGCTCTGCAGATAAGCCAGCGCGTTGTCGCCGGTCACGGCTTCCACACGGCGGATGCCGGCAGCCACGCCGCTCTCGGCCACGATCTTGAACAGGCCGATGTCGCCCGTCGCCTTGACGTGGGTGCCACCACACAGCTCCTTGCTGGAGCCGATCGACAGCACGCGCACGGTCTCGCCGTACTTCTCGCCGAACAGCATCATCGCGCCGCTCTTCTGCGCGTCGTCCAGGGCCATCACTTCGGCCTGGGCACCGGCGTTGGCCAGAATTTCAGCGTTCACCAGCGCTTCGACCTGGCGCACCTGCGCTTCGGTCATCGGTGCGGTGTGGGCGAAGTCGAAACGGGTGCGCTCGGCGTTCACCAGCGAGCCCTTTTGTTGCACATGGGCGCCCAGCACTTCACGCAGGGCCTTGTGCATCAGGTGGGTGGCGCTGTGGTTGCGCACGGTCTTGGCGCGCACCTCGGCATTCACCTTGGCGGCGAAGCTGTCGCCAACCTTGACGCTGCCTTCCACCACGCGGCCGTGGTGGCCAAACACGTCGGCCTGGATCTTCATGGTGTCTTCCACCACGACGCGGGTGCTGGCGTTGCGGAACTCACCGCTGTCGCCGGCCTGGCCGCCACTCTCGGCGTAGAACGGGGTGTGGTCCAGCACGATGACGGCGTCGTCACCGGCCTGGGCTTCGGCCACCGAGGTGCCGTCCACATACACCGCCACCACCTTGGAGGTGTCGCAGTTCAGGTGCTCGTAGCCGTGGAAGGCGGTGGCCACGCCGCTGTATTCCAGGCCAGCGGCCATCTTGAACTTGCCGGCGGCACGGGCCTGGTCGCGCTGGCGGGCCATGGCGGCGTCAAAGCCGGCCTGGTCCACCGTCACGCCACGCTCGCGGCACACGTCTGCAGTCAGGTCGACCGGGAAGCCGAAGGTGTCGTGCAGCTTGAACGCGGTTTCGCCATCGATCTGGCGCGTGCCCGTGGCCAACGCGGTGTCGAGGATGTCCATGCCGCGCTCGATGGTCTGGAAGAAGCGCTCCTCTTCCTGGCGCAGCACCTCGGTCACGCGGGCTTCAGCCTGGCGCAGTTCGGGGTAGGCGTCGCCCATCTGGCCCACCAGGGCCGGCAGGATCTTGTGGAAAAACGGCACGCGGGCGCCGAGCTTGTAGCCGTGGCGGATGGCGCGGCGGGCAATGCGGCGCAGCACATAGCCGCGGCCTTCGTTGCCCGGAATCACGCCGTCGACGATGGTGAAGCTGCAGGCGCGAATGTGGTCGGCGATCACCTTCAGCGAAGCGCTCTCGGCGTCACAGTCACCACCACCGGCGGCGTCCACAGCCTGCTTGGCCGAGGCCAGCAGGGCCACGAAAGTGTCGATCTCGTAGTTCGAGTGCACGTGCTGCAGCACGGCGGCCAGGCGCTCCAGGCCCATGCCGGTGTCCACGCTCGGCTTCGGCAGCTTGTGCATCACACCGTCTTCGGTGCGATTGAACTGCATGAACACGTTGTTCCAGATCTCGATGTAGCGGTCGCCGTCTTCGTTCGGGCTGCCCGGGGGGCCGCCAGCCACGTCCGGGCCGTGGTCATAGAAGATCTCGGTGCACGGGCCGCACGGGCCGGTGTCGCCCATCATCCAGAAGTTGTCGGACATGTAGCGTCCGCCCTTGTTGTCACCGATGCGCACGATGCGCTCGGCGGGCACGCCCACCACCTTGTTCCAGATCTCGTAGGCCTCGTCGTCTTCCGAGTAGACGGTGACCCAGAGCTTCTCGGCCGGCAGCTTGAAGTGCTGGGTCAGCAGCTCCCAGGCGTACTGGATGGCGTCGTGCTTGAAGTAGTCACCGAACGAGAAGTTGCCCAGCATCTCGAAGAAGGTGTGGTGACGCGCGGTGTAGCCGACGTTGTCCAGGTCGTTGTGCTTGCCGCCTGCGCGGATGCACTTCTGACTCGTCGTGGCACGGCTGTAGGCGCGCTTGTCGAAGCCCAGGAACACGTCCTTGAACTGGTTCATGCCTGCGTTCGTGAACAGCAGCGTCGGGTCGTCCCCGGGCACCACCGGCGACGAGGCCACGATGGTGTGCCCCTTCGATTCGAAGAACTTCAGGAAGGTATGGCGGATCTCGGAGGCTTTCATCCGGGACTTTCGACTGAAAAGTCGGAGCTGGCAGGGGCATCAGGCCGCCTCTGTCAGCTGCGAGGTTGAAGGGAACTTTCGATTATAGAAGTCGCGCCCGGGTCTGCCGGCACGGCCACCCCTCTCAGGCGTGCGACAGCCGCGTGACAAACCGCTGATTCGCACGGTTGCAACGTCGTACCGCTCGTTACCTTTGGCACGGAACCCCCGCGATACAGTCGCGCCGCTTCCGCCCGATCAAGCCCGCACCGCCAGAGCAATCCGGCACGGCGGGGCCGCAGTCTCAACCCCCAGCCGATGCGCGACGCCACCCTCTCACCGCCGCCTGCCCGGAGCACCGCATGAGCTTGCTCGATGCGCTGCTGCCCGACCGCACCACCCGCCTGCTGCAACGCTGGGCGGGCCGGCCTGCCGGCGCCAAACTGCAACAAGTGGTGACGAAGCCCGGCTGGTTCAGCGCGCAGCTGAGCACCATGGGCACGGCTGTGAGCGCCGAGCTGTGGGCCGCTGATGCCGCAGAAGCCACCGCCGCGCTGGACGCCGTGATGGCCGAGATGCAACGCATCAATGACACCTTCAGCCCGCACCTGGCGAACTCCGAGCTGACACGCATCAACCGCGAGGCCGCCCACCACCCGGTGGCCCTCAGTGAAGAGATGACCCGTCTGCTGGGCCGCGCACTTGATCTGTCGGCCCTGTCGGGCGGTGCGTTCGACATCACCTACGCGGCGGTCGGCCAGCATTACGACTACCGCGCTGGCACCGCCCCTGATGCCGCCACGCTGAGCAAGGCCCTGGCCTGCGTCGACTGGCGCTTGCTGGAGCTGGACCGCCAGGCCGGCACCCTGCGCTTCGGCCGGCCCGGCATGCGCATCGACCTCGGCGGCTTTGCCAAGGGCCACGCGGTGGACAACGCCGTGGCCCTGCTGCGCCAGCGCGGCATTGCCCACGCCATGGTGGCGGCCGGTGGCGACAGCCATGTGCTGGGCGACCGCCGCGGCCGCCCCTGGACCGTGGCCATCCGCGACCCGCGCCAGGCCGGCGAGGCCGTGGCCGTGCTGCCGCTGCAAGACACCGCCGTGTCGACCTCGGGCGACTACGAGCGCTTCTTCGAGCGTGGTGGCCTGCGCCACCACCACCTGCTGGACCCGCGCACCGGCCAATCTCCGCGCGACGTGCGCAGCGTCACCGTGCTGGGCGACGACGGACTGAGCTGCGAAGCGCTGTCCAAGACCGTGTTCGTGATGGGCCGGCGCCGTGGCCTCGCGCTGATCGACTCCCTGCCGGGGCTGGACGCCGTGGTGGTGGACGCCGACGGCGCGCTGCATTTTTCTGCCGGCCTGCAACAGGCCCTCGCTTGACCCCTTGATGACACAGGCACGCACCATGAAACACCTGCTCCCCTGCCGCCTGCCCACCACCCGCGGCGTTGCCGCCGTCACGCTGATGGGCCTGGTGGCCAGCCTTGTGGCCTGCTCCGGGGGCGGCAAGGGCGAAGACAGCACCCTGGTGGTGGCCGGCGACGTGCCCATCGTCTATGTGAAGCGCGCCGACAGCATCAACCTGAACCCGACCGACGGCGGCAACTTCGCGGCCGGCGGCGACCTGATGCTGCGCGAGAAGTCATCGCCCAGCGCCACCGAACACAACCTCACCGCGCGCTTCACCCAGGGCGAGGGCGATGCCTCCGACCCCGAGGTGTCGTACGACGGCAAGAAGGTGGTGTTCTCCATGCGCTGCCCCACCAGCAACACCTCGAAGATCGGGGATGTGGCCGCCTGCACCGGCCGCTGGAACATCTGGGAATACGACATGAGCACCGGCGGGCTGACGGGCGGCACCTTCCGCCGCCTGACCAGCTCCACCACCGACGACGACGTCGACCCGGTCTACCTGCCCGGCAAGCGCGGCTTCGTCTTCACCTCGAACCGCCAGACCAAGACCCGCACCACCCAGGCGCTGGGCCGCAGCTATTTCGCGCTCGATGAGTACGAACGCGAGCGGGTGATGAACCTGCACACGATGACGGCCGACGGTGGCGAGATCACCCAGATCTCGTCGAACCAGAGCCATGACCGCAACCCGGTGATCCGGCCGAATGGCGACGTGATGTTCTCGCGCTGGGACCACGTCGGCGGGCGCAACCACTTCAAGGTCTTCCGCATGAAGCCCGACGGCACCGACATGTTCGTGCTGTACGGCGCCCACAGCGAGGGCAACAGCTTCCTGAACCCGCGCGACATGGACCCGGCAGGCAAGTACAAGGGCTTCCTCAGCTCGGACCTGATGCCGCTGTCGCGCACCCACGAGGGCGGCGCGCTGGTGCTGGTGGATGCTGCCAACTACTCGGAACAGAACACCCCGGCCAACAGCACCGTGCCAGCCACCGGCGGGCAGCAGCAGATCACCGGGCAGGAGCTCAACATGAGCCGCGGCTTCTCACGCTACGGCCGGGTCACGACGCCCTATCCGCTGTGGGACGGCAGCAACCGCCTGCTGGTGGCCTACAAGCCGTGCGAGGTGACGAAGGCCGGCAATGTGGTGTCTTGCGCCACCTTGACCGAGGCCGAGATCGCCCTGCTCTCGGACGACGAGCGCACGCTGGAAGACAAGGCCGGCGACACCGTGCTCGACAACGTGCGCCCGCACTACGCCATCTACATGTTTGATCCGGCGCAGCAGACCTGGCTGAACGTGGCCACGCCACCGGCGGGCTTCATGTTCACCGACCCGATCGCGCTGCTGCCGCGCACCGAGCCCAACATCATCCAGACCACGAACGTGGACACCGACCTGGCCGCCAAGGACCAGGGCCTGCTGGAAGTGCGCAGCGTGTACGACACCGACGGCCTGGGCCGCATGGGCGACGCGGTGCTGACCGCCGCCGACCTGCGCGCCGGCTGCACCACCGCCATCGCCAAAACCGCGCCCACCGATGCGCTGGACACCCGCAGCCAGGTGGCCGACCTGCTGCGCATGAAAGACCCGGCCGACCCCGCCTACGGCTGCTCGCCCGCCCGCTTCGTGCGCGCCCTGCGGGCGGTGGCACCGCCCTCCGGCAGCATGGGCCTGCGCCGGGCGATTGGTGAAACCGACTTCGAGCCGCAGCAGATCCTGGGCTACGCGCCGATCGAGCCCGATGGCTCGTTCAAGCTGGTCGTGCCCGCCGATGTGCCCATCGCGCTGGCCGTGGTCGACGAGCAGGGCCGCGCCTACCAGACGCACACCAACTGGATCCAGGTCCGGCCGGGCGAGCGCCGCACCTGCGACGGCTGCCACAGCCCGCGCCGCGGCGCCTCGCTCAACAGCGGCAACATCGTCAACACGATGCCGGCCAGCCTGACGCGTGCCCTGGCCAGTGCCCACCTGAGCGGCGAGACCATGGCATCGACGCGCAGCCGGCTGGATGCGGACGTGCTGAAGCTGACCGCCGATTTGCTCTACCGCGACGTGTGGGCCGACACCACGCAGACCGGCGTCACGGCGCGCCCGGCCATCAGCCTGCGCTACACCGGCAATGCCACCGCCGCGCAAGACCTGGCCACGCTGGCACCGGTGAACGGCATCATCAATTACCCCGAGCACATCCAGCCGCTCTGGAGCCGTGACCGCGGCAGCCGCACCTGCACCACCTGCCACAACGCCGCCAGCAAGCTCGACCTGAGCGGCACGCTGGCCGGCATCGGCCGCCTGCAGTCGTACCAGGAACTGCTGCTGGGTGACCCGGTCATCGATCCGGCCACCGGCCTGCCCAAGACCCGGGTGCGCGAGGGCGTGATCGAGATCGTGCGCGACGCGGCGCTGGTCGACGCCAGCGCCAGCGAAGGCGACGCCGTGGGCATGGCACGCAAGAGCCGGCTGATGGAAATTCTCTCTGGACAGAGCCTGATGGCCGACAGCGCGTCACGCACCGCCCACCCCAACCCGCCGGCCACCGCGCCTGACCACGCGGCGATGCTCAACAGCGCCGAGAAGCGCCTGCTGGCCGAATGGATGGACCTGGGCGGCAAGTACTACAACGACCCGTTTGATGCGAATGCCGGCGTGCGCAATGTGGCCACGCTCGACCAGGCCAGCTTCGAGGCCAAGGTGCTGCCCATCCTGCGCAGCACCTGCGCCACCAACTGCCACATGGCGGTGGGCAGCAACAAGGGCGGCGACTTCCGCAACAACCGCTTCGTGCTGACCGGCAGCGCCGAGGGCGATTTCAACGTCACGCTGTCGATGATCAATGACACCTGCAAGGCCGCGAGCAACCCGCTGCTGACCAAGCCGTCCACCGTGCCGCACCCGGCCGGTGCCACGCGCCAGACGGTGGCCCCGCTGCCCACCACCGGCGCCGCCTACACCACGATCCTGAACTGGATCGCCAGCGGCTGCGCCGCCTCCACGCCATGAACCTGCTGCAGCCTTCGCGCCGATGCGCGCACCTGATGTCGCCCAGCCGCCTGCTGGTGCTGGGCGCCTGCGCCCTGCTCACGGCCTGTGGCGGCGGTGGCAACCCGCTGGCCAACCCGGCCGACGTGGCCAACCCGGCGGGCACTGGCGGCACCAAGCTGTCATTCGAGTATTTCCAGCGCTGCATCCAGCCACTGCTCGTCACGCCGCTGGCCGGGCCGACGGGCACCAACACCTGTGCGGCCAGCGGCTGCCACTCGAATGCCAACGGCACCGGCGGTGCGCTGCGCATCATCGAGAACGCCGCGCTGGTGGACCTGGCCGATGCGGCCAACACCGCAGAGAAGGTGCGGGCCACCGAGATGTACCGCAACTACTACTCGTCGCTGGGTGTGTCGGTGGCCGGTGACGCCTCGCAAAGCCGGCTACTGACCAAACCACTGGTGAAGGGCGTGCTGCACGGCGGCGGCGTCATCCTGGCGAGTGACCAGGACCCGGCTGCCAGGCTGATGCGCTACTGGATCGAGCACCCGGCCCCCGCTGGCCAGGACGAGTTCAGCAGCGCCTCGTGGGCCCTGTTCACGCCGGCCGATCCGGCGACGGGCACCTGCAACACCGGCCTTTGAGAACACCGGCTTTGAGAACATCACAATGAATCGTTTTCTGAATGTGCTGGTGGCTGGTTTGCTGAGCCTGCCGCTGTTTGCCCTGGCGCAAACGCCATCCCCACCGCAGGCCCCCGCAGACACCGACACCCAGCCCGGCCTGGCCAAGGTGGCGCGTGTGCGCGTCACCGCCCCGTACCTGGAGCTGCACACCGGCCCGGGCCGTGGCTACCCGGTGTTTTTCGTGGCCGAGCGTGACGCCTGGGTCAGCATCGAGCTGCGCCACACCGACTGGTACAAGGTGCGCGCCGCCACCGGCCAGCTGGGCTGGGTGCACCGCGAACAGCTATCCACCACGCTGGCCGAAGCCGGCGCCGCGCGGCCCTTCCGCGACGTGGTGATCGACGACTACCTGCGCCGCCGCGTCGAGATGGGCGCCGCCTACGGCCGCTTCAAGAGCGAGCCGGTGATCCGCCTGTGGGCCGGCTACCGGATGTCCGACACGCTGTCGCTGGAGGCCAGTGCCAGCCAGGTGCAAGGCGTGTTCTCGGGCTCCAGCCTGTGGCAGGTGAACCTGCTGAGCGAGCCCTGGTTCAACCAGCGCCTGTCGCCGTTCTTCGGCATCGGCGTGGGCCGTTTCCTGAACGTGCCGAACAAGAGCCTGGTCGACAACAGCGTCACCAACGCCAACATGGCCCAGGTGATGCTGGGCGCGCGTTATCACCTGAGCGACCGATTCGTGCTGCGGGCCGACTGGACCCTGCACAGCGTTTTCCTGTCCGACGAGCGAAGCGCCGAGTACCGCGCCTTCACCGCCGGCGTTTCCTTCTTCTTCTGAGGCCCGCCATGCCCCGTCACGTTTCCATGAACGCATTCACCCGCCAGTTGCCCACACTGGTGCTGGCCCTCACTGCGCTGCAACTCAGTGCCCCCGCCCTGGCGCAAGTGAAGGCACCCGCCGACAGCAGCAACCAGGTCGTCGTGCCGCAGGTGGACCGCCGCGATGTGCGCCTGCCGCGCTTCCCGTCGAACGACTTCGAGGCCGGCCTGTTCGGCGGTGCGTTCTCGACCCAGAACTTCGGCGCCAGCGCGGTGGGTGGCTTGCGTGTGGGCTATCACATCACCGAAGACTGGTTTGTTGAAGCAGCCCTGGGCCGCACCACGGTCAGCGATGAAGCCTTCACGCGCGTGCTGCCGGGCGGCATCTTCACCCCGGGCAATGAAAAGCTGCAGTACGCCAACCTGTCGGCCGCGGTGAACCTGCTGCCGGGCGAGGTGTTCTTTGGCCGCGACAACGCCAAGCCGTCGTCGGTGTTCCTGATCGGCGGCGTGGGCACCACCAAGTTCAACGGCCAGCGCCAGCAGGGCTTCAACCTCGGCGTGGGCATGAAGGTGTTTCTGCGGGATTGGGCGGCCGTGCGCATCGACATGCGCGACCACATCTTCTCGGTCGACCTGCTGGGCAAGCGCGAAACCACGCACAACCTGGAACTGACCACGGGCGTGTCCTTCTTCTTCTGATGACCTGCCGCATGTCTTCACGCTCCTCACAACCCACCGCCGCACTGAACCGCCGCCACGCGCTGGTGCTGGGCCTGGCGGGCACGGCCGGCCTGGCTGGGTCACCAGCCAACGCCAACCCTGCGCCCGGTCAGCCCGCACCCGACTTCGCCCTGCGCGCACTCGACGGCCCGACGCTGCGCCTGCGCGAGCTGCGTGGCCAGGTGGTGCTGCTGAACTTCTGGGCCACCTGGTGTGCGCCCTGCCGCGAAGAGATGCCGCAGCTCACCCGCCTGCACACCAAGTACCGCGCCGCCGGCCTGACCGTGGTGGGCGTGAACGTGGACGACGACAGCCGCAACACGGCCGACGTGGCCCGCAAGCTGGGCGTGAACTTCCCGGTGCTGCTCGACAGCGAGAAGCAGGTCAGCAAGCTCTATGCGCTGGCCAGCATGCCCTCCACCGTGCTGATCGATCGTGACGGCCAGGTGCGGCATGTGCACAAGGGCTACCGCGAGGGCTTCGCCGAGCTCTATGAACAGCAGATCCGCAGCCTGTTGAAGGACTGACCCCATGCGCGAAACACGTCATCCACCACGCCGCCTGATCACCTGGCTCAGCCTGGCCAGCATCGCCGCCCTGTGCAGCGGCTGCGCGGTTGAGCCCTGGGTGAAGCCGTACGAGCGCGAGCGCCTGGCCGATCCGATCATGGCCTTCTCGCGCGACCAGCTCGCCGACAAGCACCGCGACCATGTCTACAGCGTGCGTGAAGGCGCGCGTGGCGCCACCGGCGTTCAAGGAGGCGGCTGTGGCTGCAATTGACGACGTACGCCGCCTGGCGCTGCGAGGCCTGGTGCTGTTGAAGGGCCTGCTGTTGAACGGCAAGCCCTTGAACGGCAGGCTGTTGAAGGCCCTCGGCCTGGCCAGCGGTGCCGCACTGATGGCCCCGACTGCCCGTGCCGTGGACCTGCCCGAAGACCGCGCCGAAGCCATGGTGCACGTCTACAACGGCGGCGGCGTGCGCGCCACCGGCCCGGCGCTGCTGGTGCGCAAGAGCCTGGCCGACAAGTTCTCGGTGACTGGCGCGCTGTATGTGGACATGGTCAGCAATGCGTCGATCGACGTGGTGACCACCGCCAGCCCTTACCGAGAAAACCGCACCGAGTGGACGATGGGCGTGGACCACGCGGTGCAGGATGCGCTGCTGCACGTCGGCGTCAGCCGCAGCTCGGAGCCCGACTACACGGCCACCACCGTGTCGGCCGACATTTCGCAGGAAGTGTTCGGCGGCATGAGCACCATCAGCCTGGGCTTTGCGCGTGGGCAAGACGATGTGGGCAAGCACAACGAGGTGGCCTGGAACGACCGTGCCCGCCACTGGCAATACCGCCTCGGCCTGACGCAGATCCTCAGCCCGCGCTGGGTGCTCAGCATCAACGGCGAGGCGCTGGCCGACGACGGCTACCTCGGCAGCCCCTACCGCGTGGCGCAGGTGTTTGGCAGTGCGGTGCCCGAGCGGGTGCCGCGCACGCGCAATGGCCGCGCCATCAAGTTCAGGCTGATCGGCGATGTGGGCAGCGACGGCCTGCGCAGTGCCGTGCGCGCCGAGTACCGCTACTACCGCGACACCTGGGCCGTGCAGGCCCACACCGTGGAAGCGGGCTACAGCCGCTACTTCGGCGACGCCTGGCTGGCCGACGGCTATGTGCGCTTCAACCGGCAGAGCGACGCGCTGTTCTTCAGCGACAACGCCGACAGCGAAACCCGGTACGTCACCCGCAACCGCCAGCTCAGCGCCTTCACCGGCACCTCGCTCGGCGCCAAGCTGACCTGGACACCCGGCGGCCCGACCGCGCAAGCCTGGCAGCTCAAGCTGCACGGCGCGCTCGAGGTGCTGCGCTTCAACTACCAGCATTTCACCGACATCCGGACCGGCCGTCCCTACGGCTTCACCGGCCAAGTGCTGCAACTCTACGCAACGGCGAAATTCTGATGACTGCTCGAGAACACTCCTCCGCCTCCGCCGCCCCCGTCGCCGCCGCTGTTGCAGCTGTTGCAGCTGTTGCAGCTGCCGCCCGGTTGATGCTGAAGCTGCGCCAAGCCGCTCGCCAGTGGCTGCAAGCCGGCCTGCTGACGGGCCTGTGCCTGAGCGCCAGCGTGGCGGCTGCGCAGGTGGTCGCTCAAGCGGCAGCACCGGCCACACCAGCGGCCGCGGCACCAGCCGCTTCAACACCCGCCACATCGGCCCCCGCGCCAGCCCCCCTGCCCCCCGGCGCGCTGGACACCCAGGCCCAGGCCCTGAAAGACCAGGTGCTGAAGCTCAACCGCGACCTGCTGGTGCTGGAGGAGGAACTGCTGTTCCCGGCCAGCACGCAGGTGGCGCTGTTCGTGTCGCTGGACGTGGGCAAGCTGTTCGAGCTGGACTCGGTGCAGGTCAAGCTCGACGACAAGGTGGTGGCCAACTACCTCTACACGCCGCTGGAAGTGGCGGCGCTGCAGCGCGGCGGCGTGCAGCGCCTGTTCGTGGGCAACCTGCGTGCGGGCGAGCACGAGATCACCGCCTTCTTCACCGGCAAGGGCCCGCATGAGCGCGACTACAAGCGCGCCACCACGCTGAAGTTCGAGAAGGGCAGTGAGCCGCGTTACGTGGAACTGCGCATCCGCGACAAGCTCGGCAAGCTGCAGCCCGAGTTCGACGTCAAAGTCTGGCCGTGATGCTGCAACGACCCTTGTCGCCCAGGCCGCAGCGCGGTGCACCGGCCCGCGCACTCGCCTGCGCACTGGCCGCGGCGCTGCATGCGCTGCCCGCCGCCGCACAGGCCGACGACCCCCTGCCGGCCACGGCGCACACCGTCAAGGCCCCGGCATGGGGCGACGCGCTCTTCCATTTCTACCAAGACCAGCACTTCACCGCGCTCACCAGCCTGATGGTGTCGCAGCACTTCCAGCGCGTGTCACCGCATGACGACGAGGCCGAAGTGCTGCGCGGCGGCATGCTGCTGTCGTGGGGCCTGCATGAGCAGGCCGGCGAGGTGTTCGAGCGGCTGATCGACGGCAACAGCACCCCGGCCGTGCGCAGCCGCGCCTGGTTCTGGCTTGCCAAGGTGCGCTTCAGCCGCGGGCTGGTGGCCGAGGCCGGCGACGCGCTGGCCCGCATCAGCACGCCCCTGCCCCCTGAGCTGGAAGAAGCCCGCACGCTGCTGCAGGCGCAGGTGCTGCTGGCCCTGGACGACCCGCAGGCCGCCGCCACCGTGCTGCAGCCGCTGGCCAGCGCCCCGCCCCGCGCGGCCGAGACCAAGGTGTTGATGAAGGCCCTCAAGGCCAGCACCGGCGGCACCGCCCGCGAGGTGGTGGCCGAGCTGCCCTGGTGGCAGCGGGTGGGCCAGTGGTTCATCAAGCCCTTCCAGGCCAGCGACCAGCTGGCCGTGGTGGACGCCGATGCCGGCCGCTTCGCGCGGTTCAACCTCGGCGTGGCCCTGATTCGCAGCGGCAGCACGGAGGCCGGCGAGCGCTGGCTGGACGAGCTGGGGCAACAGGCCGCCGCCAATGAAGAACAGCGCAAGCTGCGCGACCAAGCCAATCTGGCACTGGGCTTTTCCGCCCTGCAGCGCAATGAGCCGGTGCGCGCCCGCGAGTGGCTGGAGCGTGTGCGCCTGAACGGCGCGGTGTCGAACAAGGCGCTACTGGGCTTCGGCTGGGCGGCCCTGCAAATGCAGCAGCCGCGCCATGCCCTGGTGCCCTGGACCGAACTGGCCGGCCGCAACAGCCAGGACGCCGCGGTGCTGGAAGCCCGCCTGGCCCTGCCGCACGCGCTGGCTGAATTGGGCGCCGACGGCCAGGCGCTGGTCCGCTACGAGCAGGCCCTCACCGATTTCCAGACCGAGCAAGCCTCGCTCAACCAGGCCCTGACCACCCTGCGTGGTGGCGCTTGGCTGAACGAGCTGCTGGCCCTGAACCCCGAGACCTCGCTGAGCTGGTTCACCCAGACCGACACGCTGCCGGAGCTGCCGCACGCGGCGCAGCTCGCACCGGTGCTGGCCAGCCACGATTTCCAGGAAGGCTTCAAGACCCTGCGTGACCTGCAATTCCTGCGCGCCAACCTGGCCGACTGGCAGGAGCGCCTCGGCACGTGGCAAGACATGATCGACCACCGCCGCGCGGTGTTTGCCGGCCGTGCACCGGGCATCCGCACCCAGGGCCTGCAGATCGACCTGACGGAGCCGGCCCAACGCTTGGCGGCCCTGCAGGCCGCGAATGACCAGGCGCGCACAGATGCCGATGGCCTGGCCTATGCCGACGCGCGGCAGCAGGCGCTGCTCAAGCGCGTGGCCCAGGCGCGCCAGCGTTTGGCTGAGTTGCCGGGTCAACTCGCCAGCGCACCGGCCGCCGCCAACGATGCACCGGCAGAGCTGCCCGCCCAGGCCGCCGAGCGCCTGCGCCTGGCCGCAGGCGTGTTGCAGTGGGAGCTGGCCCAGGCCTTCCCAGAACGCCTGTGGACCAGCACCCGCGCCCTCGCCCGGGCAGGCACCGAACTGGACGAAGCCACCGCACGCAAGGCGGCGCTGGCCCAGGCCCAGATCGACGAGACGGCCCGCCTGAACGGCTTTGATGGCCGGCTGCAAGGCCTGGCTGAACGCATCAAGACCCTGCAAGCCCCGATCGCCGCCGCCACCCGCGCCCAGGCGCAGGCGCTGCAGGCGCTGGCCACCGCCAGCCTGATCGACCAACAAGAGCGCCTGGTGCACTACAGCACCCAGGCGCGTTTTGCCATGGCCCAGTTGCACGACCGAGCCCGCCAGCCCCAGGAGGCCCCCCGTGGCGCGCCCCGTTAAACCCCGCATCGCCGCCCCGCACCCGTGGTGGGCCCTGGCCGGCAGCGCCCTGCTGCTCAGCGCCTGCAGCAGCAACAGCCCACGAACCCTGCCCGGCGACAACGAACCCACGCTGCGTGCCCTGCGTGGCCGCAGCGTGCCGGTAGACAGCACCCAACGCCTGGCCAGCGACGAAGACCGCGCCCTGCGCGCCTGGCGCGAACTGCTGGCCGCACAGCCCACCGCGCCGCAGCGGGCCCAGGCCCTGCGCCGCCTGGGCGACCTTGAAATGGACCGCAGCGACGCGCGCCTGGCCGGCACCGACAGCGATGTGGCCAACGCCACCACGGCCGCCGGCGCGCCCGACTACAAGGCCGCCATCAAGGGCTACCAGGACTATCTGAAGGCCTACCCGGACGACCCCGACAACGACCGGGTGCTTTACCAGCTGGCCCGCGCCCATGAACAAGGCGGCGACCTGGACACGGCGCTGGCGGTGCTCGACCGGCTCGTGGCGCGCTACCCCGACACCGCCGTGCGCGACGAAGCCCAGTTCCGCCGCGGCGAACTGCTGTTCACGGCACGCCGCTACCCGGCCGCCGAGCAGGCCTACGCCCGTGTGCTGGCCAGCCCCGATGCCAACCCCTACCGCGACCGCGCGCTCTACATGCAAGGCTGGGCGCAGTTCAAGCAGGCGCGCCTGGAGCCGGCCCTGGCCTCCTTCCTGGGCGTGCTTGACGGCAAGCTGGCGCACACCAACAACGCGCTGCCGCTGGACGCCCTGCCGGGCCTGAGCCGCGGTGACCGCGAGCTGGTGGAAGACAGCTTCCGCGTCGTCAGCCTGGCGCTGGAAAACCTGCAGGGCGCGGCCAGCATTCCGCCGCTGATGACCAGCCCGGCGCGCCAGAGTTACGAGGTGCGCCTGCACCAGCAACTGGCTGCGCTGTACCTGAAGCAGGACCGCCCGAAAGACGCAGCCGACACTTGCCTGGCCTTCGTGAAACGGCACCCGCTGGACGCCCAGGCGCCGGCCATGCAATCGCAGGTCATCGAGATCTTCGGCACCGCCGGGTTCGAGCAGCTCGCGCTGCAGGCCAAGCAGGCCTTCGTTGAGCAGTACGCGGCTCAAGGCGAGTTTGCCAAGGCCAACCCGGCCGCCTGGCAGCAAGCACGCCCGCTGGTGCGCACCCACCTGAACGAGCTGGCCCGTCACTACCACGCCGCCGCCCAGCGCCAGCACCTGCCGGCTGATGTGGCGATAGCCGTGCGCTGGTACCGCGAGAGCCTGCAGGCCTTTCCTGACGATGCCGACGCCGCGCAGCGCCAGTTCCTGCTGGCCGAGCTGCTGCTGGACCACCAGCGCCCGGCCGAAGCGGCCGAGGCCTTCGAGCGCAGCGCCTATGGTTATCCGGCGCATGCCCGCAGTGCCGATGCCGGCTACAGCGCCCTGCTGGCCCTGGCCCGCCAGGAACGTGATGCCAGCCCCGACGCCCGCCCGGCGCTGCGCCGGCAAGGTGTGAGCAGCGCGCTGCGGTTTGCCGCCGCCTTCCCGGCCGATGCCCGCACCGCACCGGTGCTGGCGAATGCCGCCGACACGCTCTACCAACTCGGCGACAGCGCCCAGGCCCAGGCCGTGGCGACACAGGTGCTGGCCCTGCAACCCGCAGCGCCGGCAGAGCAGCGCCGCGTGGCGCTGAACGTGCTGTCGCACACCGCCTTTGCCGCCGGCGAGTTTGCCCAGGCGGAGCAACACACCCGCGCCGTGCTGGGGCTGACGCCGGACAACGCCACCGGCCGCAATGCCGTGTCTGACCGCCTGGCTGCGGCGCTCTACAAGCAGGCCGAGCAGGCGCGCGATGCCGGCCGCCAGCGCGAGGCCGCCGCCCTCTTCGCCAAGGTGGCGCAAGACGCGCCGCAATCACCGGTGCGTGTGGCCGCCCAGTTCGATGCCGCCGCGCAGTGGCTGGCCCTGAAGGACTGGGCCGCGGCCACGGCACTGCTGGAGGACTTCCGCACCCGCTTCCCGGCGGACCCGCTGCAGGCACAGGTGCCGGCGCGCCTGGCGCTGGCCTACACCGAGCAGGGGCGTTGGGCTGCCGCTGCCTCAGAGGTCGAAAAACTGGCCACCGCCGAACGCGATGCCGCCAAGGCGCGCGAGCTGTGGTGGCAGGCGGCCGAGCTGCTGGACAAGGCCCAGGCCGCGCCCGGCCAGGCCCCCGCCGCCGTGGTGGCCAGCCGCAAGCAAGCCGCCATCGCTTGGGAGCGCGTTTTGCGCCAGGGCCCGCAGCGCCTGGCTGTGGCCACCGAGGCCCGCGCCCGCCTCGCGCTCTTCGCCCGGCAAGACGGCGCGAGTGCCCGCGAACTGGCCTGGCAACGTGAGCTCTTCGAGACGGAGGCCGCCGGTGGCGAGGCCCGCACCGCCCGCACCCGCCTGCTGGGCGCGCAAGCAGCCCTGGCGCTGGCAGCGCCGGAGTTCGAAAGCTACCGCAAGGTGGCGCTGGTGGAGCCGCTGCAGAAGTCCCTCAAGACCAAGCGCACCCAGATGGACGCGACGCTCAAGGCCTATGCCGTGGCGGCCGACAGTGGTGTGGCTGAAGTGGTGACCTCCGCCACCTTCCACACGGCCGCGCTCTACCAGGACTTCGGCCGCGCCTTGCTTAATTCACAGCGCCCCAAGAAGCTCAGCAAGCTGGAGCTGGAGCAGTACAACGTATTGCTGGAAGAGCAGGCCTTTCCATTCGAGGAAAAGGCCATCGAGCTGCATGAGCTGAACGCTGAACAAAGCACCCGCGGTGTGTACGACGAGTGGGTGCAGCGCAGTTTCACCGCGCTGCGCACGCTGCGCCCGGCCCGCTGGGGCAAGGCAGAGCGTACCGATGCCTCCGGCAGTGCGCTGGCCGCCCTGAACGCGCAGGCCATCGCGCAGCGCCAGCAAGGCGAATTTGCACAGGCCCGTGCGACCTGGGAGAAGGCCCTGGCGCAAGACCCGGCATATGCCACGGCGCTGCTCAACCTCGGTGTGCTGCTGGACCTGTACCTGGGCGATGCCCCGGCGGCCCAGGCCCGCTTCGAGGCCTACCTGGCGCTGCAGCCTGGCGGTGACCCGCAGGTGGCGAAGTGGCTGACCGATGTGAAGAAACGACGACCGGCCAAGGGTGCGGGCAGCGTCCCCGCAGTCGCCAATAAGGAGCCCTCATGACCTCCCGCACACCGATGCGCTGGCTGGGCGGTGTACTCACCGCCGCATGCCTGGCCCTGGCCGCGCTGGCCTTGCTGGGCCTGGCCCAACCGGCCGCCGCACAAGACCGTGCCGACCTGGCACCGAGCCAGATCATCGGCAACCGCGAATTGCCCAAGGTGCTCTACATCGTGCCCTGGAAAAAGCCGCTGCCCGATGCCCTCAATGGCAAGCCGCCAGTGAGCGTGCTCGACGAGGTGCTGAGCCCGCTGGACCGCGATGTCTTCCGCCGCCAGCAGCGGCTGCAGACCCAAGCCCAGGCCCAAGCCCAAGCCCAAACGACATCGCCCGTGACGGCGCCCGCCACCACCGACGCCGCCAAGCGCCCCTGACCCACCCTTTTTGCACAGCGCGCAGCACGCCCCTGAACCCCTTCAACCGCTGCCCGCTTCCTCTTTTTCCCTTCAGACTTTTGCCACCGGAGTTGTCCCGATGAATGCCTTCCAGACTGCCGTCAAGTTTTTCCAGGATTGCGGCCTGTTCATCTACCCGAGCCTGTTGATCATGGCCCTGGGCCTGAGCATCTCGATCGAGCGTTTCATGTTCCTGCAGCGCGCCCGCCGCGAGAACAGCGCCCTGTGGACGCAGGTGCAGCCGATGCTGCAGCAGTCGCAGTGGAAAGAGGTGTACGGCATCGCCAGCAAGAGCGACGCGGCGCTGGCCAAGCTGGTGGCCAACGGCCTGCAGCGCCTGCAGACCTCGCGCAAGCGTGAGGACCTCGACGCGGCGATGGAGGAAGGCATGATGGAAATCGTGCCGCGCCTGGAGAAGCGCACCCACTACCTGGCCACCTTCGCCAACGTCATCACGCTGGTCGGCTTGCTCGGCACCATCATGGGCCTGATCAAGGCCTTCACGGCCGTGGCGCAGGTGAACCCGGCCGAGAAGGCCGAGCTGCTGTCGGCGTCCATCTCGATCGCCATGAACAACACCGCCTTCGCGCTGATGGTGGCCATTCCCTTCCTGCTCATCCATGCCTTCCTGAGCGCACGCACCAGCGAGATCGTCGACGGCCTGGAAGCCGCCAAGATCAGCTTCCTGAACTTGGTGCAACGTCTGGCACCTGAAGCCAAGGTCTGACCATGCGCATCCGACGCCTGCGCAAAGAGCCGGCTGCGCTGGAGGTGACTGCGTTCATCAACCTGATCGTGGTGCTGGTGCCGTTCCTGCTGTCGACGGCCGTGTTCACGCGCCTGTCGGTGCTGGAGCTGGCCCTGCCCGCCCAGAGCGCCGGTGTGGCGCAACTGCAGGTCAACCAGCTGCAACTCGAAGTGGTGATGCGGCCGGACGCGCTCGATGTGGGCGACCGCATCGGTGGCCTGATCCAGCGCATCCCGAACACCGACAAGGGCTATGACACCCACACGCTGAACGGCCTGATGGTGCAGATCAAGACAAAGTTCCCCGACCAGTCTGCCGCCACGGTGCTGGCCCAGCCGGACACGCCGTACGAGCAACTCGTGCTGGTGATGGACGCGATGCGCGAAGCCCGCACCGCGCGTGACAACCAGGTGGTGAAGGTGGCGCTGTTCCCGACCCTGTCGATCGGCGATGCGCCGGTGAAGGGACGCTGACATGGCCAAACTCACTCCCCTGCAGAAGCGCGCCGTGCGCAAGGCGCGGCATGGCACCGGCCTGGACATGAACCTGGTCTCGCTGATCGACGTGTTCACCATCCTGATCTTCTTCCTGCTGTCGAACAGCAGCGAGGTGGAGATCCTGCCGTCGAGCAAATCGGTGCGGCTGCCTGAATCCACCGCCGAGCAGAGCCCGAAGGACACCCTGGTGGTGGTGGTCAGTGCCGAGGACATCGTGGTTGACGGGCGCACCGTCGCCAAGGTGGCCGACGTGATGGCGGCGCGTGATGACCTCATCGCGCCGCTGAAGGACATGCTCACCGTGCAGCAGCAAACCCGCCAGGTGGTGCGCAGCCAGAACGCCGAAGAAGGCCAGGCCATCACCATCATGGGCGACAAGGACATCCCCTACCAGCTGCTGCGCAAGGTGATGTTCAGTTGCGCACGCGCCGGTTATGCCGATGTGCGCTTCGCCGTGCGACAGAAGGTGAGCACATGAGCGCCGCACTTGCTGCCGTCAGCTTCCGGCAACCGGTGCTGGCGTGGTCGATCTCGGCTGACGATGAGGCGCGCTTCCGCAAGGTGCTGCTGCGCGTGGCGGTGTTGTGCCTGCTGCTGGTGCTGCTGGTGAACTTCGTGCCCCTGCCGGACCGGCTGACACAGCCCGCCCAGCCCTTGTCGGCGCCGATGGCCCAGCTGCTGCTGGAACGCGCGGCCACGCCGCCGCCTCCCCCGCAGGTCAAGGCGGCTGACGACACCACGTCGACGAAGAAGGAGCCCGAGCAGGTGGCAGACAAGCCGCAGGACAGCCCGGCACCCAAACCCAAGGACGTCCCGAAGCCGAGCAACCCGGACAAGCGCGCCGCCCCGGTGCCCGAGGCCCGCAATCCGGTTGAAGGCAAGGCGGCGGGCGAGATTGGTGAAGCCCGGCGCCGGGCATCTGGTGTGGGTTTGCTGGCGATGAAGGACCAGCTGGCCGAGATGCATGGCGCCCCGGTGGCCGTGCAGCTCAACACCAACATCAAGCCCGGCCCCGGCGTGGGCAGCGGCACCGGCCCGGGTGTGGGCGCAGGCACGGCGCCCGGCCTGCCTGACCGCGCGCTGATCACCTCGAACGCGACAGGCGGCAGTGGTGGCATCAACACCGCAGGCTTGAGCCGTGACACGGGTGGTGGCGGCCTGGCCGGCCGATCGACCACGCTGGTGGAAGGCGTGGCTGGCGGCGGGGGCGGCGGCCCTGGTGGCGGCGGTGGCAACGGCAAGGGCGGCACGGGCGCTGGCGGCAATGGCACCGGCGGGAACGGCAACGGTGGCAAGGGCGGGGCCGTGCAGCGCGGCAACAGCGGCAAGGCCGCGCGGTCGCTCGAAGACATCCGGCTGGTGTTCGAGCGCAACAAGGGCGCGATCTACGCCATCTACAACCGCGCGCTGCGGGAAGAACCCGGCCTGCAAGGCAAGCTGGTGCTGGAGCTCAAGATCGCGCCGACCGGCCAGGTGCTGGGGTGCCGGCTGGTTTCAAGCGAGCTGAAAGCGCCGGAGCTGGAGCAGAAACTGCTGGCGCGTATCCGCCAGTTCGATTTCGGGGCCAAGGACGTGGACGACATGGTGGTCAGCTGGCCGCTGGACTTCCTGCCGTCCTGACGCGAGCCACACTTGCCGGAGCCTCGGGCTGAAAACCGAGGTGAAGGCGGGTGTGGTGGCGGGTGTGGTGGCGGATGTGGGGGCGGTAACCCTGACTGCCGGTGCGGCCGCAGACAGCGCCAGGCTGGCCCCCGACTGGGCACGCCACTGTGCGGCCAGTTGCAGTGCACGCTGGCCCGCTTCGAAACGGCGCTGGGCACGCACCAGCAGGGCGCCAAAGGTGCGGGGCGGGTTGAGCGGTGGCAGGGGGAGCTGTGACATGTCGGTTTCCCGTTGCCACGCGCTGATATCCGTGGCCAGTGTGCAGTGTGGGCAGCCCGACCGACGGCAGACGCACATCCAGATTACAAATTCGTAATCTGGCGCGGCCGGCCAGGATGCGAACATGCCGGCCTGCCGCACACTGCCATCCATGCGCCTGCTTGTTGTTGAAGATGAACCCAAACTCGCCCAGTACCTGCACAAGGGCCTGAGCGAGCACGGCCATGTGGTCGACCTGGCTCATGACGGCATTGAAGGCCGGCGCCTGGCCACCGGCGGCGAGTACGACCTGGTGCTGCTCGACGTGATGCTGCCGGGCATCGACGGCTACGGCGTGCTGCGCGCCATTCGCGAGCGCAGCCGCGCCCTGCCCGTGCTGATGCTGACCGCCCGCGACGCCGTGGAAGACCGGGTGCGCGGGCTGGAGGAAGGCGCCGACGACTACCTCGTCAAGCCCTTCGCCTTCACCGAACTGCTGGCCCGCGTGGCCGCACTGCTGCGGCGCAGCGGCCAGGGCCAGGAGCAGGCACTCACCCAGCTCAGCCTGGCCGACCTGGAGCTGGACCTGCTGGCGCGCCGCGTCACCCGGGCCGGGCAACGGCTGGAGCTGACTGCCAAGGAATTCAACCTGCTGACGCTGCTGCTGCGCCGACGGGGCCAGATCCTGTCGCGCACCACCCTGGCTGAACGGGTGTGGGGCATGAACTTCGACAGCGACACCAACCTGGTGGAAGTGGCCGTGCGCCGGCTGCGCGCCAAGCTGGACGACCCCTTTCCGGCCAAGCTGCTGCACACCGTGCGCGGCATGGGCTATGTGCTGGAGGAGCGCGCCGAATGAGCCCATACAACACGCCGGGTGGCTGCAACGACCAGCGCACCGGCCCGTCGATCAGCCGGCGGCTGGCCCGCACGCTGGCCCTGCTGATGCTGGGTGGCCTGGGGCTGGCCAGCGCCCTGATCTTTTCAGCCACCGCGATGCGCATGCGCGAGGTGCAGGC
This sequence comes from Burkholderiales bacterium PBB6, assembly GCA_002255925.1. GTDB lineage: Bacteria > Pseudomonadota > Gammaproteobacteria > Burkholderiales > Burkholderiaceae_C > Ideonella > Ideonella margarita. The sequence goes on from NKIH01000006.1 coordinate 229,230, forward strand.
GGATACCCTCGAAGACAAGACGCGCATGCTCACGGGCCTGGTGGCCGCGGCCTCCAACCACGGTGAAGCCGTGTTGCTGGAAAAGCTCGACCGCTTCGAGCAGGCCCGCACCGGCACCCGCATCACGCTTGCACGCGCTGACGGCAGCGTGCTTTACACCGATGCGCATGAGCGCGAGTTCCAGTACGCCAAGGGCCAGGATTTTGGTGTGACGGCGCCCGGCGTTCAGGGTGGCAAGGTGGTCGGGCACATCGACATCGACACCACCTACGACCACCGCCTGCTCAACGGCCTGGCGGTGACGCTGATGCTGGCCACGGCCGGTTGTGCCGCCCTCACCGGCATGGGCATCCGCTGGCTGGTGATGCGTGATCTGCGCCCCCTGGCCGACCTGGCCCGGCAGACGCGGGCGATTTCGCCCCACGCGCTGCACCAGCGCCTGCAGCTGGCCCGCCCCGCGCGCGAGCTTCAGCCCTGGATCGAGCAGTTCAACGCCCTGATGGGCCGGCTGGAGCGCGCCTACGTGCAGCTCGAAGGCTTCAATGCCGACGTGGCGCATGAGCTGCGCACGCCGCTCGCCACGCTGATCGGCCAGACCGAGGTGGCGCTGTCACGCAACCGCACCGCCGACGAGCTGCGCGACACGCTGCTGAGCAATCTGGAAGAAGTGCAGCGGCTCTCCGCCATCGTCAACGACATGCTGTTCCTCTCGCATGCCGACCGGGGTGCGGTGGCGCGCCGCGGCGACCCGGTCAGCCTGGCCAATCTGGCCCAGGAAGTGACCGACTTCCACGAGGCCGAGCTGGAAGAAAAATGCCTGGCTGTGCGGGTGGAAGGTGATGCCACGCTGCCGGTGGATGCCTCGCTGGTGAAGCGGGCGATGTCGAACCTGCTGAGCAACGCCACCCGCTTTGCCAGCCGGGGCAGCACGGTGCTGATCACGGTGCAGGCGCCCTCGCCCCAGGCCCCCGCCCAGGTGGTGGTGCAGAACATGGGCGCGCCGATTGCGCCCACCGCGCTGCCGCGCCTGTTTGACCGCTTCTTCCGCGACGACGCCGCCCGCTCCTGGGACAGCCACCAGCAGCACCATGGTCTGGGGCTGGCCATTGTGGCGGCCATCGCCCGCATGCATGACGGCCACCCGGTGGCCCACAGCGACGCGGGCGTCACCCGCATCGGCTTCAGCCTGGCGGGTTGAGGGCTGCGGCAGGCGCCGCAGCCGCGCCGGTGTGGTCCGCCAGGAAGCGGTACAGCCGCTCATCACCGCAGAAGGCCACGTTGAAGCGCAGCCAGGGCGACGGCGCCAGATCGGCCGTGAACAGGTGGCCCGGGCCGAGCATGATGTCGTGCTCGGCGGCCTTGTTCGACAGCACCACCGCATCGGGCACCGCCGGGTGCCGGGCCCACAGGAACATGCCGGCCTTGGGCTCGGCAAACAGCTCGAAACCCAGCGCGCTCAGGCGCTGTGCGGTGTGCTGGTGTGCCTCGGCCAGGCGCTCTCGCAGGGCCTTGAGGTGCTTGCGCCAGCGGCCTTCGGTGAGCGCGCCGTGGGCCAGGCGCTCACCGAACTCGGCGCTGGTGAGGCCGGAGATCATCTTCAGCTGGGCCAGGTCTTCCACGATGTCGGGATGCGCCACCAGATAGCCCACCCGGATGTTCGGTGAAATGGTCTTGGAATAGCTGCCGATGGTGATCACCCGGTGCAGCTGGTCGAGACTGGCCAGCGACGGGCGCGGATCGGGGTCGAGGTCGACGTAGATGTCGTTCTCCACCACCGTCAGGTCGTGCTGCTCGGCCAGTTGCAGCACCCGGTGCAGGTGGGCCAGCGAGGCCACCGAGCCGCTCGGGCTTTGCAGCCGCGGCTGGGTGAAGAACACCTTCGGGCGATGCTCAAGAATGAGGCGCTCGAGGGCCGGCAGATCCCAGCCCTGCGGGGTGCGTGGCACGCCCACCAGCACGGCGCCCTGGAAGCGCAGGCTGAACAGCAGGTTGGCATAACCCGGGTCGTCCACCAGCACGGCATCACCCGGGCGCACCAGCCGGCGCACGGCCAGATCAAGCGCCTGGCTGGAGCCCTGGGTCAGCAGCACCTGGCCGGGGTGCACCTGCACCTCCTGCTCGGCAAAGGCCTGGCAGATCAGCTCACGCAGCGGTGGAAAGCCTTTCGGATCGCCATAACCGCCGAGGTCCGCATCGTCAGCGGCCAAGGCCCGCAAGCCGCGGCGCAGGCCGTCTTCAAACAGCCAGTCGCCCGGCAGCCAGCCGCAGCCCGCCTTGATCGACAGATGCCGGTGCTCGAAGATCTTGCGCAGGTACCACATGGCATCGAAGCCCTGCGGCGCGCCCACGGCGGCCATGGCGCCGGGCAGATCAGCCACCGCACGGCGCCGCACGAAGAAGCCCGAATGCGGCCGCGACACCAGGCAGCCCTGGGCCACCAGCCGGTCATACGCCTCGACCACGGTGAACACGCTGACCTGGTGGCCATGGGCGAATTGCCGGATCGAGGGCAGCTTGGTGCCGGGCCGCAGCAAGCCCTCGTCGATCTGGGCTTTCAGGCCATCGACGATCTGGGTCACCAGGGGGGTGTTGGACGTGGGTTGGAGCGTGAGCATGCGGGCGGTGTACAGGGTGCGCGACCAGTACAGTGCACTGCACATCGGGCGCTGTGTACATGGTAGCCGCCCCGGCACTGGCGTCAGAATGGGGTCATTCATCGTGAAACCTCCGGAAGGTCTGCCATGCCACTCGACAACCAAAGCACCACCCGCACCAACGCCGCCCTGATGGCACGCCGCCGCGCTGCCCTGCCCAGCGGCCTGGGCCAGACCTACGAAGTGTTTGCCGAGCGCGCCGAGAACGCCGAGGTGTGGGATGTGGAAGGCAAGCGTTACATCGACTTCGCCGGCGGCATTGCGGTGCTGAACACCGGCCACCGCCATCCGAAGATCGTCGAGGCCGTGAAGGCCCAGCTCGACAAGGTCCACCACACCTGCTTCCAGGTGCTGGCCTATGAGCCCTATGTGGAACTGGCCGAGAAGCTGATCGAGCGCACGCCGGGTGATTTCGCCAAGAAGGCGTTTTTCCTGTCGACCGGCGCCGAGGCCGTCGAGAACGCCATCAAGGTGGCCCGCGCCGCCACCAAGCGCCAGGCCGTGATCGCCTTCGGCGGCGGCTTCCATGGCCGCACCCTGCTGGGCATGGCACTCACCGGCAAGGTGGCACCGTACAAGGCCGGCTTCGGCCCGTTCCCGGCCGAGATCTACCACGCCGAGTTTCCGAACCCGCTGCACGGCATCACCGAAGCGGACGCGATGCGCTCCATCGAGCACATCTTCAAGTACGACGTGGAAGCCGAGCGCGTCGCGGCCATCATCCTGGAGCCCGTGCAGGGTGAAGGCGGCTTCTACGTGGCCAGCCCGGCGTTTGCCCAGGCCCTGCGCGCGCTGTGCGACAAGCACGGCATCGTGCTGATTGCCGACGAAGTGCAGACCGGCGCCGGCCGCACCGGCACCTGGCTCGCCTGCGAGCAATGGGGCGTGGCGCCTGACATGGTGACCATGGCCAAGTCGATGGCCGGTGGTTTCCCGATCGCTGCCGTGATCGGCCGCGCCGACCTGATGGACAAGCCGCTGCCCGGTGGCCTGGGCGGCACCTACGCCGGCAACCCGCTGGCCTGCGCCGCGGCGCTGGCGGTGCTGGAAGTGTTCGACGAGGAAAAGCTGCTCGACCGCTCGAAGGCGGTGGGTGAGCGCCTGACCAACGGCCTGAAGGCGCTGGCCAGCCGCCACCACAGCATCCAGGACGTGCGCGGCCTGGGCGCGATGGTGGCCATCGAGCTGTTCAAGAACGGCGACCACGAACAACCCGACGCCGACCTGACCAAGCGCATCTGCATGGAAGCCATCCAGCGCGGGCTGGTGCTGCTGTCGTGCGGCGTGTATGCCAATGTGATCCGCGTGCTGGTGCCCCTGACCGCCACCGACGCGCAACTCGATGAAGGCCTGAAGATCATGGGTGAAGCCATGGTCGCCGCCGGCGCCTGAAGCGCGCCCAAGGTAGAGTTGCCTGATTCAAGGAGATTGCATGGACCTGTCCACCTCACCCCTGGCCACGCTGAATGACCCCAGCCTGCTCAAGACCGACGCGCTGATCAACGGCGAGTGGGTCAGCCACAGCAGCCGCTTCGACGTCACCGACCCGGCCACCGGCCTGAAGCTGGCCGATGTGGCCAACCACGGCGCCGAATCGGCCCACCACGCCATCGTGGCGGCCAACAAGGCCTGGCCGGCCTGGCGCGCCAAGACCGCGAAGGAGCGTGGCGCCATCCTGATGAAGTGGTTCCAGCTGCTGCATGCGAATGCCGACGACCTGGCCCGCATCATGACCGCCGAGCAAGGCAAGCCGCTGTCGGAAGCGCGTGGCGAAGTGGGCTACGGCGCCAGCTTCCTGGAGTGGTTCGCCGAAGAAGCCAAGCGCATCTACGGTGAAACCATCCCGACCACCGACAACAACAAGCGTTACGTCGTCATCAAGCAGCCGATCGGTGTGTGCGCGGCCATCACGCCGTGGAACTTCCCGATTGCCATGATCACCCGCAAGGTGGCCCCGGCGCTGGCCGCCGGCTGCACCGTGGTGATCAAGCCGGCTGAGCAGACGCCGCTGTCGGCCCTGGCCGTGGCCGAGCTGGCGCAACGTGCCGGCATGCCCGCCGGCGTGCTGAACGTGCTGACCGCCGACAGCGACAACTCGATCGACATCGGCAAGGTGCTGTGCACCAGCGACATCGTGCGCCACCTGTCGTTCACCGGCAGCACCGAAGTCGGCCGCATCCTCAGCGCCCAGTGCGCCCCGACGATCAAGAAGCTGGCGCTGGAGCTGGGCGGCAATGCGCCGTTCATCGTCTTCGACGACGCTGATCTGGATTCAGCCGTGGAAGGCGCGATGGTCAGCAAGTACCGCAATGCCGGTCAGACCTGCGTGTGTGCCAACCGCTTCTACGTGCAGGCCGGCGTGTACGACCGCTTCGTGGAAAAGCTCGCCGAGAAGGCGCGTGGCATCAAGGTGGGCAACGGCTTCGAGGCTGGCGTGAACCAGGGCCCGATGATCGACGACGCCGCGATTGCCAAGGTGGAATCGCATGTGGCTGACGCGCTGGCCAAGGGCGCCACGCTGGTGGCCGGTGGCGAGCGCCAGGGTGACCGCTTCTTCGCGCCCACGGTGCTGGCCAATGTGACGCCGGACATGCTGTGCTCGAAGGAAGAAACCTTCGGCCCGGTGGCGCCGATCCTGCGTTTCGAAACCGAAGCCGAAGCCGTCGAGCTGGCGAATGCCACCGAGTTTGGCCTGGCGAGCTACTTCTACAGCCGCGACATCGGCCGGATCTTCCGGGTGGGTGAAGCGCTGGAATACGGCATGGTGGGCATCAACACCGGTTTGATCTCTACCGCCGAAGTGCCGTTCGGCGGCGTGAAGCAGTCAGGCCTGGGGCGTGAAGGCGCACACCAGGGCATGGACGACTACGTCGAGATCAAGTACCTGTGCCTGGGCGACATCCTGAAGTGATTCGGGGCGCGCTTCGCCAGTAAAAAGGCCCGCTTCATGCGGGCCTTTTTTATTGCTGGTGCCAGATTGATCAGCGTCCGCCGGGCTCGGTGGCCGAAGAGTCGTCATTCGCCGCCGCCGCTGCACCCAACCGGTGGCCCACACCGCCGCCCTCGGTGCCCGCGGCCTGGGCCACGGCCCGGTCCAGCAGCGCCTTGGCTTCCTTGCCGTGCACCGGGTAGCGGCCTACGCCCGCGTGGGCGCGCACCGGCAGCGGCTGCCCGGCCACGCTGAACGGCTGCTGCACGGCTTTGGTGAGCTTGACGGCCACATGCTCGGCATCATCACTGGCGTCGATCCAGGCCAGCAGCACGCCGAACATGTCCGGCCCGAGCGAGGCCACCACGTCACTGGCCCGCAGCGACGAGCGCAGGCGCACGGCCGCCTTGCGGCGCAAAACATTCGCGGCTTCCGCCCCGAGTGAGGCTTCCACGGCGCGGAAGCCGTCCAGGTGCAGCACGATCAGGGCCATCGCTGCCGGCTCACGCTCACGCAGCGCCAGCAGGTGGTTCATGTGTTCCAGCAACTGCTGGTGGTTGGGCAGGCCGGTGGTCAGGTCGATGCTGTAGGCGCGGCGCGCGTTGTCGTCCTGCTTCTTGCGCTCGATCACCAGGCGCAGCGCGCGGCCGAGCATGTCGCCACCCACATCCGCGGCCACATCGCGGGCCGACAAGACCTCGCGGGCGCCCAGGTGCAGCAAGCGCAGGCAGGTGGGCAAGCTGGGCTCAGGCGCAGCCACCACCAGCGCCGATTCGAGCACCGCCCGCGGCAAGGCCGACCAGTGTGCGAGCTTCTCCAGCCCGCCCGCCAGCTTCAGGTCCACCAGGATCACGTCGAAGCGCTGGCTGTGCATCTGGGTGGCCAGCTCTTCCAGCGAAGACGCGCCGTGCACCACGTAGGGGCCAAATGCGGACGTGACCAGATCGGGCACCCGCGGCGAGAGACAAAGGACCTGGAACGGGCTGGTCATGGGGCAGGAAAACTCTTGAATATCACTTCAGGCCATCATGCACGAAGCACGCCCGCTCGCCTCTGCCTGAAAACACCAAGCCAGTGGGCGGCGGGGCGGTCACCCAAAGCCGTGCAGCCATGAAAAAAGGCCCGGAAGGGCCTTTCGACGAGCTCCGCGGAGGAGCGTTTGCGGTGTTGTGGAGCGGGCGAAGGGAATCGAACCCTCACTATCTGCTTGGGAAGCAGAAGTTCTACCATTGAACTACGCCCGCGCTGCGCCGCATTCTAGCGGGGAAAGGCACGGCTTTCGGGGCATCGGGCACAATGCGCGCCCTGCCCGCCTGCAACCTTGACGGGCCCCAATTGCGCCTTCCATGACCGACACGCCCAACGCCCCCCTGCCCGACCACGACGAGCCCGCTGACGACAACGGCCTGGGCGCAACCGCCAAGGAAGGGGCCCAGGAAGGCGCCGCTGAAGCCACCGTGGATGGCGCCGCGCCGCGCCGCAGCATCCGCAGCTTCGTGGTGCGCGCGGGCCGCATGGGCACGGGCCAGATCAAGGCACTGGAAGAGTTGGGCCCGAAGTTCGTGCTGCCCTACCAGGCCTCATGGCTGAACCCGGCCGATGTGTTCGGCCGTCAGGCGCCGGTGGTGCTGGAGATCGGCTTCGGCATGGGCGCCGCCACGGCCAAGATCGCCGCTGCGCGCACCGACACCGATTTCATCGGCGTTGAAGTGCACACGCCGGGCGTGGGCGCACTGCTGAAGCTGATCGGTGATGAGGGCCACCAGAACCTGCGCATCATCCAGCACGACGCAGTGGAGGTGCTGGAGCACATGATCGCCCCGGACAGCCTGGACGGCGTGCATGTGTTCTTCCCGGACCCGTGGCACAAGAAGAAGCACAACAAGCGCCGCCTGATCCAGCCAGCGCTGGTGAAGCTGCTGGCGTCGCGCCTGAAGCCGGGCGGCGTGCTGCACTGCGCGACCGACTGGGAGCCCTATGCCGAGCAGATGCTGGAAGTGCTGTCAGCCGAGACCAGCCTGGCCAACACCGCCGATGGCTACGCGCCGCGGCCCGACTACCGGCCCCTGACCAAGTTCGAGGCCCGCGGCATTCGCCTGGGCCACGGGGTGTGGGACCTGCTGTTCAGCCGCCGCTGAGCGGCCTGCTCAATCAGCCCAGACGACGGTGCCGGTCCACCAGGTGGCCAGCACCAGCAGGCCGAAGGCGATGCGGTACCAGGCGAACACCGTGAAGGTGTGGTTGGCGATGTAGCGCAGCAGCCAGCGCACGCAGATCCAGGCGCTGATGAACGACACCACCAGGCCGACGGTGAACATCGGCACGTCGGCCATCGACAGCAGGTGGCGCTCTTTCCACATGCTGTAGGCGCCGGCGCCGACCAGCGTCGGAATGGCCAGGAAGAAGCTGAAATCGGTGGCCGCCTGGCGCGACAGGCCCAGCAGCATGCCGCCGATGATGGTCGAGCCCGAGCGGCTGGTGCCGGGGATCATGCCCAGGCATTGCACCAGGCCCACCTTCAACGCATCCAGCGGCGACAGATCTTCAACCGTGGCAATGCGCGGGGCCGCTGCAGCGGCGGTCGGCCGGCGCTCCACCCACAAGATGATCAGGCCACCGACGATGAACGACGTGGCCACCACTGGCGGCGTGAACAGGTAGGCCTTGATGGTCTTGTAGGCCAGCAGGCCGATGACGGCGGCCGGCAGGAAGCCGATGAACACATTCAGCACGAAGCGTTGCGAAGCACGCTCGCTGAACAGGCCCGTGGCTGCATCACGCAGGCGCGCCCAGTAGACGATGACCACCGCGAGGATGGCCCCGGTCTGGATGGCGATCTCGAACACCTTGGCCTTCGCATCGGCGAAGTTCAGCAGGGAGCCCGCCAGAATCAGGTGGCCGGTCGACGAGATCGGCAGGAACTCGGTCAAGCCTTCCACCACGCCCATGACGGCGGCCTTGAGCAGCAAAATCAGATCCAACAGGGACTCCCAAGCGCAAATTTGATGCGCCGCATCATAAACGGCGAGGCCCCTGGGGCGGCCGCAGGTTCGGGGGATTTCAAGTGGCCCGACGCGGCACCAGCGTCAGCTCCAGCGCGTCTGGCGTGACGCGGATCTCGCCCGGTTCCACCCCTGCGCGCGCCAGCCGCACCTGTTGCTGCTCGCTCAGCTTCAGCAGCGGCGCGTCTTCCAGCAGCTTTTCCACCAGCAAGGTGCCCACCCGCTGTGCCTGCATCAGCACACCGCCCTGGTCACGCTCCAGCCGAACTGATTGCACCGTCACGCGCCGCAACCGCACCGTTTGATCAGACGGCTGATAGCGCAGCGCACTGTCGAGCACCATCTCGCCCTGCCAGCGGCGGCCGTCGCCCTGGCGCTCAGCCACGCTCAGCCGCAGCGCGGTGCGCAACTGTTGCTGGTCGCCCAGCAATTGCACCTGCGGCGCACTCACGGTCAGCAACCACAAGCCCAGCACCTGGCGCTCCTGCGGAAACCGGCTCGCCAGCAGCTGGTTCAGCTCCTCCTCGCGCCAGCGCAGCGTGGGCGGCACAAGCAGGCTGGCGCAGCCGGCCAGCCCGACGGGCAGCGCGCAAAGCAGGCCGCGGCAGAGGACTCTGCGCTGGATCAGTACCTTCCCGGTCATAATACCCCCCATGGTATTGACGGCTTTCCCGCCACTGTTAGCATTACTGACCGATCAGTCAGTAATCATGCTCAGCCCGTCCACCCGACAACGCCGCAAAGACGCCCGTCCGCAGGAACTGCTGGATGCTGCCATGGCCCTGTTCGTGGAAAAGGGTTTCGCGGCCACCAAGTCTGAGGAAGTGGCGGCCCGCGCTGGCGTGTCCAAGGGCACCTTGTACCTCTACTTCCCCAGCAAGGAAGAATTGCTGAAGGCGGCGATCCGCCACACCTTGTCGGCCGACATCGCCGCCGGTGCGCAGATGGCGGAGGCCCACACCGGTACCTGCACTGAATTGCTGCAGGACGTGATGAGCGCGTGGTGGTGGCGCGTCTACAGCAGCAGCAGCGCGTGCATCTTTAAGCTGGTGCTGACCGAGGTGCGCAACTTCCCCGACATCGCCGACTTTTATGTGCGCGAAGTCATCGAGCCCGGCAAGGCCGTGATCACCCGCATGGTGCAGCGTGGCATCGACGCCGGCGAGTTCCGCCCGGTGGATGTGGTGGCCACCGTGCATTCCATCGTGTTGCCGATGATCATGCTGTGCGTGCACAAGCACTCGCTGGGGGCCTGCCCGAACATGGAAGCCTCCCTCGGCGATCCGGAACTCTTCATCCGCCAGCACATGAGCCTGCTGCTCGGCGGACTGCGCCGCCCCGCGACGACCTGAACCAAGAAGCAGCCCATGAAAAAACCTGTGATCTGGGCCGCTGGCCTGTGCGTGGTGGCTGCAGCCGCCTGGGTGGCTACCCACCGTGGCGGCAATGGCCCAGCCAACGCTGCCAGCGCAACCTCCACCCCACCCGCCGGCGGGGCAGCCAGTGCACCGGCCATCGCCACCTTGCAGCTGGCGGCTGGCGACGTGACCAGCGTCAGCCGGGCCACCATGCAATCAAGCATCGAGCTCAACGGCAGCTTGAAGGCCCGGCAGTCGGCGGTCATCAAGGCCAAGGTGGCGGGTGAGTTGAAGAGCCTGAGCGTGCGCGAAGGCGACGCCGTGCGCGCCGGCCAGCTGCTGGGCCAGATCGACCCGACCGAGTTCGACCTGCGACTGCGACAGGCCGAGCAGCAGGCCGAAGCCGCGAAGGCGCAGCTCGATGTGGCGGAGCGCGCGCTGGCGAACAACCGTGCGCTGGTAAACCAGGGCTTCATCTCAACCACGGCGCTCGACACGGCGGTGGCCAATGCCAACGGCGCACGCGCCAGCCTGCAGGCCGCACAGAGCGCGACCGAGCTGGCACGCAAGTCCCGCAATGATGCGCAGCTGCTGGCACCGTTTGCCGGCTGGGTGGCGCAGCGCCTGGCGCAGCCGGGTGAGCGGGTGCCGCTGGACGGCCGCATCGTGGAAATCGTCGATCTGTCGGTGCTCGACCTCGAAGCCGCCATTCCGCCGCAAGATGCTGCTGCCCTGAAGATCGGCGCCAAGGCCCTGCTTGAAGTTGAAGGCCAGGCCGCCCCGGTGGCCGCCCGGCTGGCGCGCATCAACCCGAGCGCCGCAGCGGGCAGCCGCACCGTCTCGGCGTATCTGGAAGTGTTGGGGCAGCCAGGTCTGCGCCAGGGCTTGTTCGCGCGGGGCCGCCTGATGACGGGTGAGCGCGAGGCGCTGACCGTGCCGACCTCGGCCATCCGCATTGATCAGCCGCAGCCCTACCTCATCGTCATCGACGACACCCAGATGGCGCGGCAACGGCCGGTCACGCTGGGCGTCACAGGCCTGGTGCAAGGTGTGCCGGTCACCGAGGTGCTCACCGGCGTGAAGGACGGCAGCCGCGTGCTGGCCGGCCGCGCCGGTCTGGTGGCCGACGGCACGCCGGTGCGGGCCCCTGCAGCACCATCAGCCGCCGCATCGTCGGCCAACGCCGCGCCAGCAGCCTCCACGGCTGCCCGCTGAGCAGGCCCGCACCATGTGGTTCACACGCGTCTCGATCAGCAACCCGGTGATGGCCGTGATGGTCATGCTGGCCCTGGTGGTGCTGGGCAGCTTCTCGCTGCAGCGCCTTAAGGTCGACCAGTTTCCGAACATCGACTTTCCGACCGTGGTGGTGTCGATCGACTACCCGGGCGCTTCGGCCGAAATCGTCGAGAACGAGCTGACCACCAAGGTGGAAGAAGCCGTCAACACCATCGCCGGCATCAGCCAGCTGACCTCGCGCAGCTACGAAGGCACTTCGGTCGTGATCATCCAGTTCAACCTGGAGCTCGACGGGCGCAAGGCGGCCGATGACGTACGCGAAAAGATCGCGCTGGTGCGCTCCAACTTCCCTGACGAGGTGAAGGAAGCGCGGGTGCAGCGGTTCGATCCGGCCTCACGCCCGATCTGGAGCCTGGCGCTGACCTCACCGGGCGGCGTGCGCAGCCCGTCCGAGCTCACCACCTGGGCCGACCAGGTGGTGAAGAAGCGGCTGGAGAACGTGCGCGGCGTGGGCTCTGTCACGCTGGTGGGCGGCGCCCGCCGCGAGGTCAACATCTACCTCAAGCCCGACGCCCTGCAAGCCTTCGGCCTGGGCGCGGATGCCGTGCTCAACACGGTGAAGGCCGAGACGCGCAACCTGCCGGCAGGCACCCTTCGCGGCACCGATACCGAGCGCATCGTGCAGATCGACGGGCGCTTCACCAGCCCGGCGCAGATGGGCGAACTCATCGTGGCGCGGCGCAATGGCCAGCCGGTGCGCCTGTCGCAGGTGGCCGACATCGTCGACGGCCCCGAGGAGGTCGAGAGCCTGGCGCTGTACAACGGTGAACGCACCCTGGCGCTCGACGTGTTGAAGGCCCAGGGCGAAAACACCATCGACGTGGTGGACGGCCTGAGCGGCGTGGTGGCTGACTTGCAGGCCCGAGCCCCTGCGGGCATGACGCTGCAGGTGGTGCGCGACAACTCGCGCCCGATCCGGGTGTCGGTGAACAACGTGCGCCGCACGCTGATCGAAGGCGCGGTGTTGACCATCGGCATCGTGTTCCTGTTCCTGAACTCATGGCGCTCCACGGTCATCACCGGCCTGACGCTGCCGATCTCGCTGATCGGCACCTTCCTGTTCATGCACGCCTTCGGCTTCACGATCAACATGATCACGTTGATGGCGTTGTCGCTCTGCGTAGGCCTGCTGATCGACGATGCGATCGTGGTGAGAGAGAACATCGTGCGGCATGTGCAGATGGGCCGCAGCCCGCACGACGCCGCGCTGTTCGGCACCCAGGAAATCGGTCTGGCTGTGCTGGCCACCACGCTGTCGATCGTGGCGGTGTTCCTGCCCATCGGTTTCATGGGCGGCATCATCGGCAAGTTCTTTCACGAGTTCGGGCTGACCATCGTCTCGGCCGTGATGATCTCGATGTTCGTCAGTTTCACGCTCGACCCGATGCTGTCGTCCGTCTGGCATGACCCGGCCATCGACCGCGAAGGCCAGCCCTTCGTGCCACGCAACCTTTATGACCACACGCTGGGCCGCGTCACGCACTGGGTTGACCGTGGCTCGAAGGCCTTGGCGTGGGGTTACGAGCGTGCACTGAGCTGGTCGCTGACGCACAAGGGCAAGACGCTGCTGATCGCCCTGTCCACGCTCGTGCTGGCGGTGCTGTTGGTGGGCAAGCTCGGCACCGAATTCGTGCCCAAGGCCGACTTCTCCGAGACCACCGTCAGCTTCTACACCCCGGTGGGTGCCAGCCTGGAAGTGACGCGCGAGCGCACCGCCCAGGTCGACGCCATCCTGCGTGAATTGCCGGAGGTGCGCTACACGCTGGCCACCATCAACACAGGCCAGGCACTGGGCCGCAACCAGGTCAGCATCTATGTGCGCCTGGTGGACCGGAAAGATCGCAGCCGCAGCGTTGATCAGTTCTCCGAGCCGCTGCGCGCACGGCTGGCCAGCGTGCCCGGCATCACCGTCACCCACGTCGGCCTGCTGGATGCGGTGGGCGGGCAGAAGCCCATTTCGCTGTCGATGCAGGGGCAAGACCTTGCGCAGCTGCAAAAGCTCTCGGCGCAGTTGTCGAAGGACCTGCAGGCCATTCCCGGGCTGGTCGATCTGGACACCAGCATGAAGCCCGAGAAGCCCACCGTGGCGGTGGATGTGCGGCGTGATGCGGCGTCTGACCTGGGCCTGTCGGTGGCCAGCATCACCAGCCACCTGCGCAACCTGGTGACCGGCAGCGTGGTGGGCCAGTGGCGCGCACCCGATGGCCGCAACTACGATGTGCGAGTGCGGCTGCACCCCTCGCAGCGTGAAGATGCGGCGGATCTCGCCCGGCTGTCGCTGCTGGCCGGCACGAACGCCGATGGGTCGGCCCGCATGGTCAGCCTGCCGCAGGTGGCCGATCTGCGCCCATCGACCCTGGCCAACCAGATCAACCGCCGTGACATGAACCGCGAGGTCGAGCTGACCGCCAACACCAGCGGCCGCGCGCTGGGCGAAGTCTCGGCCGACATCCGCAAGCTGCTGGCCAGCAAGCCGCTGCCACCGGGCTACAGCTACCGCTTCGGCGGCTCGGTGAAAGACATGCAGGAGTCGATCGGTTATGCGGTGTCGGCCCTGCTGATGGGCGTGATCTTCATCTACATGATCCTGGCCAGCCAGTTCCGCAGCTACCTGCAGCCGCTGGCCCTGATGAGCTCGCTGCCGCTGACGCTGATCGGGGTGGTGGGCGCGCTGCTGATCTGGCGCTCCACCCTGAACATGTTCTCGGTGATCGGCGTGGTGATGTTGATGGGCCTGGTGACCAAGAACGCCATCCTGCTGCTCGATTTCGCGATCCGCCTGCGGGCCGACGGCATGGAGCGCTCAGCCGCCCTGCTGCAGGCAGCGCATGTGCGGCTGCGCCCGATCCTGATGACCACGCTGGCCATGGTCTTCGGCATGGTGCCGCTGGCCTTCGCCCTGACGGAGGGCTCCGAGCAGCGCGCGCCCATGGGCCAGGCGGTGATCGGCGGGGTCATCACCTCGTCGGTGCTGACGCTGGTGGTGGTGCCGGTGATCTATTGCTACCTCGACGATCTGGCCCATTGGGCACGGCGCCGATTTGGCACTCAGCACCGGGGTGAACCCGCATAAAATGAAGGGTTGATTCGAGCGCCGCCGCCTTGTTGGCAGCGCTTCAGCCCACCCCCGAAGGACACCGAGATGAACATCGAACAAGCCCGCTTCAACATGATCGAGCAGCAGATCCGCCCCTGGGATGTGCTGGACGCTGGCGTGCTGGGCCTGCTGGCCGCCGTGAAGCGCGAAGACTTCGTGCCCGTGGCGCAGAAGGCGCTGGCCTTCGTGGACGCCGAGATCACCCTGCCGGAAGGCCAGACCATGCTGGCCCCGCGCGTCGAGGCCCGCCTGCTGCAGGAAGCCAAGGTGCAGCGCCATGAGAAGGTGCTGGAAGTTGGCGCCGGCTCCGGCTTCATGGCCGCGCTGCTGGCCCACCGCGCCCAGCATGTGTTCACCGTGGACAACCGCCCGGCCCTGGTCCGCATGGCCACCGACAACCTCAAGCGCGCCGGCCTGAGCAACGTCACCGTGCTCGAAGCCGACGGCCATGCCGGTCTGCCGTCCGAAGGCCCGTTCGACGTGATCGTGCTGTCAGGCTCGGTGGCTTCGGTGCCGCAAGCCCTGCTGGACCAGCTCAAGGACGGCGGCCGCCTGATCGCCATCGTCGGCGCCCTGCCCGTGATGCGCGCCACGCTGTTCACCCGCCAGGCAGCCGGCGCCTTCAGCCGCGTCGAGCTGTTCGACACCGTGGCCCAGCGCCTCGACGGCTTCGCCGAACCCACCCGCTTCAGCTTCTGATGAACACGCTGCACGTCCAGGAACTGTCATCGTTTCTTCAAGACGAAGCGGCACGCTCACCCGTGCTGCTGGACGTGCGCGAAGCCTGGGAAGTGGCGCTTGCGCCACTGCAGCTGTCGGGCGTGAGCACCTTGCACATCCCCATGAACCAGGTGCCGGCGCGCCTGGCGGAGCTGGACCCGCTGCAGCCTGTGGTCGCTTTTTGTCATCACGGCATGCGCAGCGCGCAGGTCGTCGCATTCCTGATGCATCACGGCCATGCCAGCGCGTACAACCTCGCCGGCGGCACGGATGCCTGGTCCGTCCACGTCGACCCCTCCGTGGCGCGTTACTGACCCTGCGCTGATAGCGCACGCCAGATGCCACCCCGACAACCGTTCACTCATTGATCCCAAGCCAGAGGAAAGCCTCCATGACGCATCTCCACCGCTCCCCGCTGTTCCGTGCCGCCCTGCTGAGCCCGCTGGCTGCCGCCGTGATGGCCCTGAGCGCACCTGCCCAGGCGCAGAACCTGCAGACGCTGTATGAAGCCGCACGCGGCTTCGACGCGACCTACCTGGGCGCCGTGGCCCAGGCCGATTCCGCCCGCGCCAAGGCCGACCAGGCCCAGGCGCTGATCCTGCCGAGCGTGGGCCTGAGCGCTGGTCTGAGCCGTTCGGAAGCTGATACCCCGTACTCGTCGACCCGGAGCACCGACACCACGTCGCGCGCCATCACGCTGTCGGCCCAGCAGAGCCTGTTCAACCGCACCAACGGCCTGACCATCGACCAGGCCGAGCGCGCCGTGTCAGTGGCGCAAGCCCAGCTGGCCGCGGCGGAGCAAGACCTGATCGTGCGCGTGTCGCAGGCGTACTTCGATGTGCTGGCTGCCACCGATGCGCTGGGCACGGTGCAGGCCAACAAGAAGGCGGCGGCCGAGCAACTGGCCTCGGCCAAGCGCAACTTCGAAGTGGGCACCGCCACCATCACCGACACCCGTGAAGCCCAGGCCAAGTACGACCTGGTGCTGGCCCAGGAACTGGTCGCCGAAAACGACCTGCGCGTGAAGCAGTTGGCGCTGGAGCAGACCGTTGGCCAGAACGGCCTGAAGCCCGCACCGCTGGCCCTGCCGGTGGCCCTGCCGCCGGTGCAGCCCGCCCAGATCGACACCTGGGTGCAAACCGCTGACGACAACAACACCTCGGTGCGTCAGGCCCGCCTGGCCCTGGACGTGGCCAAGCTGGAAACCGAAAAGGCCCGCGCCGGCCACCTGCCCACCGTGGGCCTGACCGGCAGCTACGGCAAGAACAAGGTGTCGGTCAGTGGCGACACGGCCGCAGCGCCCTACAGCATCTCGGGTACCGGCACCAATGCGGCCGTGGCCGTGACCCTGAACGTGCCGCTGTTCGCGGGTTTCGCCACGCAGAACCGCATCAAGGAAACGCTGCTGCTGGAAGACAAGGCCCGTTATGACCTGGAAGGCGCTCGCCGCTCGGTCTCGCAAGGCGCACGCTCGGCGTTCCTGGGCGTGCAGTCCGGTCTGGCGCAGGTGAAGGCGCTGGAAGCCGCTGAGTCGTCCACCAAGCTGGCGCTCGAAGCCACGCAGCTGGGCTACAAGGTGGGTGTGCGGGTGAACCTGGACGTGCTGAACGCCCAGACCCAGCTGTTCCAGACCCAGCGCGACCTGGCCAAGGCCCGTTACGACGTGGTGATGGGCGGGCTGAAGCTGCGTCAGGCGGCCGGTCAGCTGACCGCGCAGGACGTGCAGAACATCAACGCGCTGCTGGCGCGCTGAACCTCCGGCGCCTCAGAGCCAGGCGCTGATCGCTGCGGCCATGCGCGCCGCAGCGCCGCGGTGTGCCGCTGCAAACTGCTGCGCGGCCTGCACCGCGGCTGAACGGCTGGCGGGAGCTGCCAGCCACGCCAGCGCGGCCTGCAACGCGGCACGCATGTCAGGGGCGCGCTGCGCGGCCCCGGCGGCCAGCGCCAGCTCAGCCGCTTCGGCGAAATTGAAGGTTGACGGCCCCATCACCAGCGGGCAGCCGTTGGCCGCCGCCTCGATCAGGTTGTGGCCACCCAGCGGCAGGAAGCTGCCGCCCAGCAGCGCCACATCAGCGAGGCTGTAATACACGGCCATCTCGCCGAGCGAATCACCCAGCCACACGTCCACATCACTGCCCAGCGCATCGGCGGGTGGCGTGTGGGCCCAGGTGCTGCGGCGGCGCAAGGTGAAGCCAGCGGCATCAACCATGCGGGCAACATCGTCAAACCGCTGCGGGTGTCGAGGCACGATCAGCAGCAGCGGCCGCGGCGCAGGCAACTCGGCCCAGGCCGCCAGCAACTGCGCCTCTTCGCCGTCACGGGTATTGGCCACGGCCAGCACCGGACGCTGACCAGACGACTGCACCAGTGCCCGCCACTGCTGGCCCAGCGCCTGCTGGCTGGCGGGTGGTTGCAGGTCGTATTTCAGGTTGCCCACCACCTCGACCTTCGGCACGCCTGCGTCACGCAGGCGCCGTGCGTCGTCGGCGGTCTGGGCCAGCGCCACACTCAGCGCCTGGGCCGCGGGCCGCATCAGGGCCGACAGGCGTTCGCCCTTGCGGGCACTGCGCTCGCTCAGGCGGGCGTTGGCCAGCACCATCGGCACCTGCTGCTGCCGGGCCGCCTGCTGCAGGTTCGGCCAGATCTCGGTTTCCATCAGCACGCCCACGGCGGGCTGGGTTGTCCGCAGGAAGCGGCGCACCGCGCCCGGCGTGTCGAACGGCAACCAGCTCTGCACATCGCCCGGCTGCATCAAGGCATGGCCAGCCTCACGGCCCGTGGCGGTGCCGTGGGTGAAGATGAAGCGCACGCCGGGGCGGCGGTCACGCAGGGCCTGCACCAGGGCAGCGGCGGCGCGGGTCTCGCCCAGCGACACCGCATGCAGCCACACCGCCCCCGGCGCCACCGCAGGCAGGCCCCAGCCGAAACGCTGGGGCAGCGCGTGCCGATAGCCGGGCTCCAGGCGGCCGCGCCACCACAGGCGAGCCAGGTAAACAGGCATGCCCAGGCGCAGCAGCGAGCTGTAGCCGAAGCGGGCCAGTGCGCTTTGCCAGCTCACCAGCACCACCGCCTGGTCATGCCGCTCAAGAAGCCGCTCAATGCGCGGCGGCAGCGATCTGCGCGTCCGGCTTCACGGCGCGCAGCACGGCCATGAAATCAGCCTCGATGCGGTGCATGGCTTCGGGCGTGTGGCCTTCGAAACGCATCACCAGCACCGGGGTGGTGTTGGACGCGCGGACCAGACCAAAGCCGTCCGGATAGTCGGCACGCAGACCGTCGGTGGTGGTGATCGTGGCGCCCGGGAACTTCGCGGTCTCCAGGATCTTGGCGATCACCAGCGGCGGCTCACCTTCAGCACAGGCCACGTTCAATTCCGGCGTGTTGAAGCTGGTGGGCAGTGCGTTCAGCACGGCGCTCGGGTCATCGTGACGTGAGAGGATTTCCAGCAGACGAGCCGCCGTGTACATGCCGTCGTCGAAGCCGTACCAACGCTCCGAGAAGAACATGTGGCCGCTCATTTCGCCAGCGATCGGCGCGCCGGTTTCCTTCAGCTTGGCCTTGACCAGCGAGTGCCCGGTCTTCCACATCAGCGGCTTGCCGCCCGCTGCTTCGATGGCCGGTGCCAGGCGCTGGGTGCACTTCACGTCGAAGATGATGGTGCCGCCCTTGACCCGGGTCAGGATGTCGCGCGCGAACAAGATGAGCTGGCGGTCCGGATAGATGATCTGGCCGTCCTTGGTGACCACACCGAGGCGGTCGCCGTCGCCGTCAAAAGCCAGGCCCAGCTCGGCGTCGGTGGCATGCACCACCTTGATCAGGTCAGCCAGGTTTTCGGGCTTCGACGGATCCGGGTGGTGGTTGGGGAAGTCACCGTCGACCTTCGAGTACAGGTCGATCACCTCGCAGCCCAGCGCCTTCAGGATGGCCGGCGCCGTGGCACCCGGAATGCCGTTGCCCGAATCAACCACGATCTTCATCGGGCGCGACAGCTTGCAGTCGCTGGTGATGCGGTGGGTGTACTCGGGAACGATGTCCATCTGGCCGATGCGGCCCTTGCCCGTGGTGTAGTCCTCGGCTTCGATGCGGCGCTTCAGGCCCTGGATCTCATCGCCGTAGATGGCGCGGCCGGCCAGCACCATCTTGAAGCCGTTGTAGTCCTTCGGGTTGTGGCTGCCGGTGACCTGGATGCCGCTGCTGCAACCGAACTTGGCGCGCGTGGCCGCCACGTAATAAACCATCGGCGTGGTGACTGCGCCGATGTCCACCACGTCGAGGCCCGTCGAGGCCAGGCCACGCATCAGGGCCGCCACCAGGCCCGGGCCCGACACGCGACCATCACGCCCGACCACCACCGCCTTTTCACCGGCCTTGACGGCTTCGGTGCCGAAGGCCCGGCCCAGGTGTTCGGCCAGGGTTTCGTCAAGCGTAGTGCCGACGATGCCGCGGATGTCATAGGCCTTGAAAATCGATGCGTTGACTTGCATGAGGGGTGCTTTCTTCGGGGTCGATGGTGCGCACACGCGCTGTTGAGGGCATTGTAGGAGCCGCCAGTTACATCATCACTGCAATCCTTTGGGGTGGCGCGCCGTCGATTCGTCGCGTGCAATGTCGATTCGGCGCGCGTGCGCCCTTCCGCGTGCAGCCCTTGCCTAAACTGGCCCGCATGAACTCGACAAACACCACAGCCGCCTCATGGCCCCGGCACAGCCTGGGGTCGCAACTCCATGCGTCCTGGCGTTCCTGGTGGGCGCAGGATTTCAAGCACACCGGGCCGGGCTGGATGCTGTGGTTGTGGACGCTGGCGTTCAGCCTGGTGTGCGCGGCGGGCTTCACCATCCTCGGCTTCGCCATGTTTGCCGGCGGCGAAGGTGCGTGGCGCAATCTGGACGGATGGCTGCAGTGGTACGTCATCAACCTGCGCATCAGTCTGGCCATCGGCATCGTCATCCACCTGCTGCATGTGCTGTCGCGTGCGGTGATCGGGCTGCCACGCCTGCGCCGCATGGGCCGCCGGGCACGCGGCTTCTATTTCTCGGGCATTCCCCTGGTGGGTGTGGCCGTGGGCATGCCGCTCGGCCTGTCGTGGGCAGACGCCGGCTGGTTGTGGGTGCTGCGTGACGGTGACGCCAACACCGTGGCAGCCAGCCTGCTGCTGTCGACGATGATCGGGCTGCTGTTCTGGGGCGGCTTCACGCTGAAGGCCCGCCAGCTGCGCGCCGAGCAGCAGGCCGCCGAAGCGGCCCTGAAGCTGCTGCAGGGCCAGATCGAGCCGCACTTCCTGTTCAACAGCCTGGCCAATGTGGTGGGGCTGATCGAGGTGGAGCCGGCTCGCGCCCGCGCCCTGCTGGAAAGCTTCATCGCCTACCTGCGGGCCTCACTGGGCGGCCTGCGCCAGGACAACCGCACGATGGCCGACGAGCTGACGCTGGTGCGCGCTTATGTGGATGTGCTGCGCCACCGCATGGAAGACCGCCTCACGGTTGACATCAACGTGCCAGCCGCGTTGCTGCCGCTGCCACTGCCCGCGCTGCTCATTCAACCGCTGGTGGAGAACGCCATCCGCCACGGCCTGGAGCCCAAGGTGGAGGGCGGCCATCTGCAGGTGCATGCCCGCGCCGAGGGCAGCACGCTCATCATCGAGGTGATCGATGATGGCCTGGGGCTGACCGGGAACGCGGGCACCGCCGGCTCCGGCACGGCGCTGGCCAACATCCGGGAACGGCTCTGGCAACAGTTCGGCACGGACGCCAGCCTGACCCTGGCACCGGGAGATGCCGGACGCGGCGTGTGCGCCCGCCTGACCCTGCCGCTGCCAGCCCTGCCCGCTACCCCCTCAGCCTGACCGCACCGCGCTACATTCCACCGACCAGCCTGCCTTCAAGACCATGCGCGCACCCACCGCCCTGATCGCCGACGACGAACCCGCACTGGCCCGGTTTCTGGCCGAGCAGCTGCGCACCCTGTGGCCCGAGCTGGAGTTGCTGCCGCTGGCCCGCAACGGAATCGAAGCCGCGCAGCGCATCAGCGAGCTGGCGCCGGACGTGGCCTTCCTCGACATCCGCATGCCGGGCCTGACGGGCCTGGAGGTGGCACAAGGCATTGAGGGCACGACGCGGGTGGTGTTTGTCACCGCCTACGACGAGTTCGCCGTGCAGGCCTTCGAGCAGGAAGCGCTGGACTATCTGCTCAAGCCGGTCGGGCGGGAGCGCCTGCAGCAAACGGTCACTCGCCTGAAGGCCGCGCTGGCAGCTTCCCCAGATGCTGCGGCTGGCGACGATGGGCAACTCTCGCGCACGCTGCATCAGCTGCAATCACGACCAGCCCCGGGCGCGGGCGAGAGCGCCCCGGCAGCAGCACCGCTGCGCTGGATCCGTGCCAGTGCCGGTGACACCACCTACCAGATCGCGGTGGACGACGTGCTGTGCTTCGAGGCCGACGAGAAGTACACGGTGGTGCACACGGCCGGCCGCGAACACATCATCCGCATGGCCATTGCCGAACTCGCTCAGCGGCTGGACGGTGAGCAGTTCTGGCAGGTCCACCGCTCCACCCTCATCAACGTGGGCAAGCTGCACGCCACCCGCCGCGACGACGCCAGCCGCCTGTGGCTGAAGCTGCATGGCACCGACAAGGAGTGGCCGGTGTCGCGCGCCTACGTGCATTTGTTCAAGGCCATGTAGCCGCGCCAGCTGCCTGGGCGAGGCGGCTCAGGCAGAGGTCCGGAAATGGCTAGTCTGGATGGCCTGCCCGCCTATCATGGCGCCATGAGCACCCCGGACACCCCGCTGCAAGCCGACGCCGCCTACCGCGCGCTCAGCACCCGCGATGCGCGTTTCGATGGCCGGTTCTTCGTGGGGGTCACCTCCACCGGCATCTACTGCCGGCCGGTGTGCCGGGTGCGCGTGCCACGCGCCGAGAACTGCCGGTTTTTCCCGCATGCCGCGGCGGCTGAGCTGGGTGGCTTTCGCCCCTGCCTGCGCTGCCGGCCTGAGCTTGCGCCAGGACTGTCGCTCACCGACACCAGCCGTACCCTGGCGCGCACGGCTGCCAGCATGATCGAGCGGGCCGTGGCTGATGGCCTGCCCGTGTCGCTGGCCGACCTGGCGGGGCGCCTGGGTGTGACCGACCGTCACCTGCGGCGCATCTTTGCCGCGGAATTCGATGTCTCGCCGATCGACTGGCTGACCACCCACCGCCTGCTGCTGGCCAAGCAGTTGCTGACCGACACGCGGCTGCCCGTGACCCAGGTGGCGCTGGCCAGCGGCTTCGGCAGCCTGCGGCGCTTCAACGATGCCTTTGCCAGCCATTACCGGCTGGCCCCCGGCGCGCTGCGCAAGGCGGGTGAGCCACGCAACGCCAAATCCACCCCGGCCACCGCGCATGAAGCTGGTGACGTCACCCTGACCCTGCCCTGGCGCGCGCCTTATGACGTGGCCGCGATGCGCCAGTTTCTGGCCAATCGGCCCTTGCCCGGCGTGGAAGCCCATGCCGACGGCGTGTGGCGCCGAACCCTGCGTGTGCCGCACCTGCAGACCCACCTCACCGGCTGGATCAGCCTGACGCTGGACGAGGCCCGCGGCGCCGCCCGCGTGGGCGTCAGCGCCAGCCTCGCGCCGGCGCTGGGGGCCGTGCGACGCCGGGTACGACACCTGCTGGACGTTGACACCGACACCACCAGCATCGACGCCGCCTTGCAGAACCTGCCCGGCGGCATGCGGC
Organism: Burkholderiales bacterium PBB6; assembly: GCA_002255925.1. Taxonomy (GTDB): domain Bacteria; phylum Pseudomonadota; class Gammaproteobacteria; order Burkholderiales; family Burkholderiaceae_C; genus Ideonella; species Ideonella margarita. The sequence goes on from NKIH01000006.1 coordinate 252,005, forward strand.
CCGGCCTGCGCGTGCCCGGCTGCATGGACGGGTTCGAGACCACTGTGCGCATCATCCTCGGCCAGCAGGTAACGGTGGCTGCGGCCTGCACGCTGGCGGGGCGGCTGGTGCGCCGCTTCGGTGAGCCGGTGAGCACACCGCACGACGGTCTGACGCACTTCTTCCCGACCGCGCAGGCGCTGGCAGAAGCGGACCCGGCCCACATCGGCGAGCTAGGCATCGTGCGCACCCGCGTCGGCGCCCTGCAAGCCCTGGCCCGCGCCGTGTCTGAAGACGTATTGCACCTCGACCGCTCCGAACCGATGGAACAGACGCTGCAGACCCTGCAGAGCCTGCCGGGCATCGGCCCCTGGACCTGCGAGCTGGTGGCCATGCGCGTGCTCGGCTGGCCAGACGCGTTTCCGGCCAGTGACATCGGCGTCATCAATGCGCTGGGGGGCCTGAAACCCGCGGCGTCGGTGCCCATGGCCGAGGCGTGGCGCCCCTGGCGCTCATATGCGGTGCTGCAGTTGTGGCAACAGTTGCCCGTGGCCGCGCCAAAGCCTCCATCAGCTTCGGCGCCGGCCCGCACCGCCGCCCTCACCTCGCCCCACCTTGATACACCGCCGCAGGCCAACACATGACCGCATCGCCACGCCCCTGGGCGGCACAGACCAAGCTCCAGACCCCGCTGGGCCCGATGCTGATCGCCTGCACCGAAGTTGGCCTCGGAGGTTGCTGGTTCGACGGGCAGCAACACCACCCGGGTGAGTTGCATGCGAAGAGCGACGCGAACCACCGCTGGCTGCTGGCGACGGCCCGCACCTTCGACCGCTACTGGCAAGGCGCCGGTGATGCCGGGGACCTGGCCACCTTGCCGCTGGACCTGGCCGGCACGGCGTTCCAGCTCGCCGTGTGGCAGCAGTTGCGCCAGATCGCCCCGGGCGCCACCGTGAGTTACGGTGACATTGCCCGCGCGCTGGACCGCCCGAAGGCCGTGCGCGCCGTGGGCGCTGCGGTTGGCCGCAACCCAGTCAGCGTGCTGGTGCCCTGCCACCGGGTGATGGGCGCCAATGGCAGCCTCACCGGGTATGCCGGTGGGCTCGACCGCAAGGTGGCGCTGCTTGAACTGGAGGGGGTGGCCCTGCCCAGCCCCTCCCTGATCCCTTACCCCGCCACCAGTGGCATGTCTGGCTTGACTGCATGAAACCCCGTGATCTGATCGAACTGCTCACCCTCGCCGCCATCTGGGGCGCCTCGTTCCTGTTCATGCGCGTCGCCGTGCCGGCCTTCGGGCCCTGGGCCCTGGCCGGGGTGCGGGTGCTCGGGGCATCGGCATTTCTCTTGCCACTGCTGCTCGCCCGGGGTGAATGGGGCGCTTTGCGGCAGCACTGGCGGCCGATCTTTCTGGTGGGCATCACCAACTCCGCACTGCCCTTCCTGTGTTTCGGTTATGCCGCGCTGGCCATCACTGGCGGGCTTTCGGCCATCTTCAATGCCACCACGCCTTTGTGGGGTGCCCTCATCGGCTGGCTGTGGTTGAAGGACGCACCCGGGCGCAACCGCACCCTCGGCCTTTGGATCGGCTTCGCCGGGGTGCTGTGGCTGGCGGGGGACAAGGCCGGCCTGAAGTCCGACGCCGGCGGCGCGTCACCGGCGCTGGCAGTGCTGGCCTGTCTGGCGGCCACGGCGATGTACGGTTTTTCTGCCAACTTCACCAAGCGACGTCTGTCGGGCGTACCACCCATGGCGCTGGCCACCGGCAGCCAGTTGTCGGCCGCGCTGGTCTTGGTCGGCCCGATGCTGTGGACCTGGCCGGCCAGCCCGGCGCCGGTGCGCGCTTGGGGTGCGGCGCTGCTGCTGGCCCTGCTGTGCACCGGCGTGGCCTATGTGCTGTTCTTCAGGTTGATTGGCCGGCTGGGCGCGTCGAACGCCATCAGCGTGACCTTCCTGATCCCGGCGTTTGCCGTGGTGTGGGGCTGGCTGCTTCTGGACGAATCGGTGAGCAGCACGATGCTGCTGGCCTGCGGGGTCATCCTGCTGGGCACGTCGATGGTGACGGGGCTGTGGCAGCCGCTGAAGACCAAGGAATGAAGGCACGCCGTGCGCGACGGGAGCGCATGGCCTGCGCACGCTGCGTTCAGACAACAAAAAACCCGCCAGGGTGACCGGGCGGGCTCTTGAAAAACGGTGGCGGAGTGGACGGGACTCGAACCCGCGACCCCCGGCGTGACAGGCCGGTATTCTAACCAACTGAACTACCACTCCGCAGTGGTGCTGAGTTTCGCGGCAGTATCTCAACTGCTGCCAGGCCCTCAACGGCCTGTGCTTCATTGCTGAAGCGAATCTGGTACGCCCTAGGGGATTCGAACCCCTGTAGCCACCGTGAAAGGGTGGTGTCCTAGGCCTCTAGACGAAGGGCGCCACGGACTTTCAATTTGCCTTGATGTCACCCGGGAAGATGGTGGAGGTAAGCGGGATCGAACCGCTGACCTCTTGCATGCCATGCAAGCGCTCTCCCAGCTGAGCTATACCCCCGTGAACCGAGGTGACATCAATCACAAACTAAAGAACCTGCAGGACTCTCATCCAGCAGGCTCTGCTGTTTGGTGGCGGAGTGGACGGGACTCGAACCCGCGACCCCCGGCGTGACAGGCCGGTATTCTAACCAACTGAACTACCACTCCGCAGTGGTGCTGATTTTCACGGCAGTATCTCAACTGCCACCAGGTGCTCAACAACCTGTGCTTCATTGCTGAAGCTTGTTTGGTACGCCCTAGGGGATTCGAACCCCTGTAGCCACCGTGAAAGGGTGGTGTCCTAGGCCTCTAGACGAAGGGCGCCAAGAACTCAAATTCATTCTGCTTCAACGGCGCCACCGAGAATGGTGGAGGTAAGCGGGATCGAACCGCTGACCTCTTGCATGCCATGCAAGCGCTCTCCCAGCTGAGCTATACCCCCGTGTGTCAGATCAAGCTTTTCAGTTGCCTGAAAAATTCTCTCTGCTCGGGCGCTTCAATCAAAACTGCTCTTTCAAGCCGCTTTGCTCAAAGCATTTCGCCGTTCAAGCAAGACCAAGAGTATATACCGCTTTTCAAGCAGTCTGCAAGCGCCTGATCACTTCTTCGCGAGAAAAGAGCGCCAGCACGGCGTCAACCGACGGCGTCTGCGCGCGTCCGCACACCAGCACCCGCACCGGAATGGCCAGTTGAGGCATCTTGATGCCGAACTCGCCGATGGTGTCCTTGATGGCCTGGTTCAGGCTGGGCTTGTCCCAGGTCGCGGTGGCCAGCCGGGTGGCCAGCGCAGCCAGGGCCGGCTTCACGGCCTCGGTCACATGCTGGGCCACATCGGCCTCGGCAGGCTGCACCGGCGCCACGAACATGGCCAGCCAGTCGGCCAGCTCGACCGTGGTGTGGCAGCGGTCCTTGAACAGCGCGCACATGGCGGCCAGGGCTTGCGCCGGCACCGGCAAACCGCGCTTGTTGAACTGCGTGGCCACCATCGCCGCGAGGCGCTGGTCATCAGCCTGCTTCACATACTGGCCATTGACCCACGCCAGCTTGGTGGCATCCCACATGGCCGGGCTCTTCGACAGATGGGTGCCGTCAAACCACTGCACCATCTGCTCAGCGCTGAAGATCTCGTCGTCGCCGTGGCTCCAGCCTAGACGCGCGAGGTAGTTCAGCATGGCTTCGGGCAGGTAGCCTTCGTCCTCGTAGGCCGACACCGCCACGGCGCCGCGGCGCTTCGACAGCTTCAGGCCGTCGTCACCCAGGATCACCGGCAGGTGGCCGAAGGTGGGCAGCTCAGCGCCCAGGGCCTGGTAGATGTTGATCTGCCACGGCGTGTTGTTGATGTGCTCGTCACCCCGGAACACATGGGTGATGGCCATGTCGACGTCGTCGACCACCACGGCGAAGTTGTAGGTCGGCACACCATCGGCGCGCGCGATGATCAGGTCGTCGATCTCGCGGTTGCTGATGCTGATCGGGCCCTTCACCACGTCGTCCCAGGTCACCACGCCGTCGAGCGGATTGGCAAAGCGGATCACCGGCTTCACACCTTCCGGCACGGCCGGCAGCACCTTGCCCGGCATCGGACGCCAGCGGCCGTCATAGCCGGTCTTTTCACCGCGGGCCTTCTGGCCTTCGCGCAGCGCGTCCAGTTCTTCCGGCGTGCTGTAGCAGCGGTAGGCGGTGCCTTCAGCCAGCATGCGCTCGATCACTTCCGCATAGCGGTCCAGACGCTGCATCTGGTAGACCGGGCCTTCGTCGTAGTTCAGACCCAGCCAGTGCATGGACTGCAGGATCTGCTCCACCGAATCCTGGGTGGACCGGGCCACGTCGGTGTCCTCGATGCGCAGCACGAACTCACCACCGAAGTGACGGGCATAGGCCCACGAGTACAGGGCCGTGCGGGCCGTGCCCAGGTGCAGGAAGCCGGTGGGTGACGGGGCGATGCGGGTGCGGATTTTGCGGGTCATGCGCGGTTCTTCAATGCGTCCAGACCACGCGCCAGGTCGGCGCGCAGGTCGTCAATGTGGTCCAGGCCAACCGCCACGCGGATCAGGCCTTGCTGGATGCCGGCGGCCTGACGCTGCGCTTCAGACAGACGTCCGTGCGAGGTGGTGGCCGGGTGGCTGATGGTGGTCTTGGTATCGCCGAGGTTGGTGGTGATGGAGCACACCTGCGTCGCATCGATCACCGAGAAGGCGTTGGCGCGCAGGGCGTCAGCGCCCTCCCCGATCACGTCGAACGACACCACCGCTGCGCCGCTGCCGCCCTGCTGGGCCATCGCCAGCGCATGTTGCGGATGCGACTTCAGACCCGGGTAGTGCACGCGCGCCACGGCCGGGTGCGCTTCCAGCCATTCAGCCAGTTGCAGCGCCCGCTCGCTCTGGGCCTGCATGCGCACCGCCAGCGTCTCCATGCCCTTCAGCACGATCCAGGCGTTGAACGGCGACAGCGTCATGCCGGCCGAGCGTTGCACCGGCATCAGCTTGGCCTGGATGAGATCAGCCGGGCCGCACACGGCGCCTGCAATCACCCGGCCCTGGCCGTCGAGGTACTTGGTGCCCGAGTGGATGATGAAGTCTGCGCCGAACTTGACCGGCTGCTGCAAGGCAGGCGAGCAGAAGCAGTTGTCGACCGCGAGCCAGGCGCCGCCCGCGTGGGCGATGTCAGCCAGCGCGGCGATGTCGCAGATTTCGGTCAGCGGGTTCGTCGGCGATTCAGCGAACAGCAGCTTCGTGTTCGGGCGCATCGCAGCCTGCCACTGCGCCACGTCGGTCTGCGACACGAAGGTCGATTCGATGCCGAACCGGCCCATCACGTCCTGCAGCAGCTTGATGGTCGAGCCGAACACGCTCTGCGAGCAGACCACGTGATCGCCCGCCTTCAACAAGCCCATCACCAGCAACAGGATGGCGGACATGCCGCTGGCCGTCGCGATGCAGCCGCTGGTGCCTTCAAGGGCGGCCAGGCGGCGCTCCATCATCAACACCGTCGGATTGGTGAAGCGGCTGTAGGTGAAGGCCTCTTCCTCATCAGCAAACCGGCGCGCCGCGGTGGCCGCGTCCGGATGCACGAAGCTGCTGGTCAGGTACAGCGCCTCGGAGTTTTCACCCCATTGCGAAGGCGGCAGGCCTTCACGCAGGGCCAGGGTTTCCAGCCGCGCATCGGCCGGCAAGCTCACCCGGGGCAGCATCTTCTTGCCAGTGCTCATCAGGCGCCTCCGGTGCCGTTCTGCAAGGCCAGGCGACTGCGGTCGCCAGCTTCCAGCTCTTCGCCTTGCGAGGCGCGCTGTGCCTTCATGGTTTCGAAGTCTTCGGCCGTCACGTCGCCGGTGATGTAGGTACCGTCGAAGCACGAGGCTTCGAAGCCGCGGATACCGGGGTTCAGGGCATTCACGACGCGCTTCATGGCGTCCACATCCTGGTAGATCAGCGCGTCGGCGCCGATGAACAGGCGGATCTCTTCCATGCTGCGGTCATGCGCGATCAGCTCTTCCTTGGTCGGCATGTCGATGCCGTACACATTGGGGAAGCGCACCGGCGGTGCGGCCGAAGCCATGTAGACCTTGTTGGCACCGGCCTCGCGGGCCATCTGCACGATTTCCTTGCTGGTGGTGCCGCGCACGATGGAGTCATCCACCAGCAGCACATTGCGGCCCTTGAACTCGACGCCGATGGCGTTGAGCTTCTGGCGCACGCTCTTCTTGCGCACGCCCTGGCCCGGCATGATGAAAGTGCGGCCAACGTAGCGGTTCTTCACGAAGCCTTCGCGGTACGGCTTGCCGATCTTCTGGGCCAGCTGCATCGCTGAAGGACGGCTGGATTCCGGAATCGGAATCACCACGTCGATGTCGGACGGCGGCATGGTGGAGATCAAGCGCTGAGCCAGCGTCTCGCCCATGTTCAGACGGGCCTGGTAAACCGACACGCCGTCGATCACCGAATCCGGCCGGGCCAGGTACACGTACTCGAACATGCACGGGTTCAGCGTCGGGTTCTCGGCGCATTGCTGGCTGTGCAGCTCGCCCTTGGTGTCGATGAAGATGGCTTCGCCCGGCTGCACGTCGCGCACCAGCTTGAAGCCGTTGCCTTCGAGTGCCACCGACTCGCTGGCCACCATCACGTCTTGGTGGCCGTCAGCGCCGACCTGGGTGCCGAAGCACAGCGGACGGATGCCGTACGGGTCGCGGAAGGCCAGCAGGCCGTAACCGGCAATCAAGGCCACCACGGCGTAAGAGCCCTTCACGCGGCGGTGCACTGCGGCCACGGCCTTGAAGACTTCCTCGGGCGACAGCGGCAGATCACGCGCAGCCAGCTCCAGCTCGTGGGCCAGGATGTTGATCAGCACCTCGGTGTCGCTCTCGGTGTTGATGTGGCGACGGTCGATGTCGAACAGTTCCTTCTTCAATGCGTGCGCATTGGTCAGGTTGCCGTTGTGCACCAGCACCACGCCGAACGGCGCGTTCACGTAGAAGGGCTGGGCCTCTTCCTCGTTGTAGGCGTTGCCGGCCGTGGGGTAGCGCACCTGGCCCAGGCCCACCGTGCCCGGCAGCGCACGCATGTTGCGGGTGCGGAAAACGTCGCGCACCATGCCGCGCGCCTTGTGCATGAAGCACTTGGTACCTTGCATCGTGACGATGCCGGCCGCGTCCTGCCCGCGATGCTGCAGCAGCAGCAGTGCGTCATAGATGAGCTGGTTGACTGGCTGCCTGGAGATCACGCCAACAATGCCGCACATGTGAGAGTCCGTTCTAGAAAGAGTTCGAAAAGATCAGGGAATCAGGTTTTCAGGTGTTGGCCCAGGCCCTCGGGCAGAAACGGCTGCAATTCCTGCAACACGATCTGCAACCAGGCAGCGCCCCGGCTTTCGGCCCACAGCGGTGACTTCGCCACCGGCGTCCACATCAGCACACTCGTCAACACCAGCAAAATCAAAATGCCGCGCACCAGACCAAACAGCGCGCCCAGCACGCGGTCGATCAGGCTCAGCGGCGTGGCTGCCACCAGCAGCCGAAGCAAACGGGCCAGCAGCCCGCAGGCAATCAGGGTGACCACAAAGGCCAGCACAAAGCCCGCGACCAGCGCCTTCACCGACTCGGGTGGCTCGATGTGCAAGGCGGCCGACACCTCGGCGCCGTAGTGCCGGGCGGCCAGCCAGGCCAGCAGCCAGGCGGCCAGCGACATGACCTCGAACAGCAGACCGCGCCACACGCCGATCAGCACCGACACGACGAGCACGCCGGCCAGAAACCAATCGACGGGGGGCAAAGTCAACATGCTGGATCCAGCCGCGCTCAAAGCACCAGCACAGCCGCAGGCAAGCCACCGGACTTGATCCGGCTGGCGGCCTTGTCAGCCTCGGCCTTGGTGGGGTACGGCCCCACGCGCACACGGATGCGGCGACCCGACGCCGACTCGATCACCTGCGTGTAGGTCTTCAGACCCATGGCTTCCACCTTCAGACGGGCCTCACGGGCAGATGTCACCTCGGAAAACGCACCGATCTGCACCACGAAGCGCCCGCTGTCTGCCGCCGCGTCAGGCTTGGGCTCCGGCTTCTTCTCGGCGGGCTTGGGCTCGGGCTTCTTTTCAGCCGGCTTCGGTTCCGGCTTTTTCTCGACCGGCTTCGGCTCGGGCTTGGGCTCCGGCTTTTTCTCGACGGGCTTGGCCTCGGGCTTCTTCTCAGCGGCACGCGCGGCCGGGGCCGAAGCCAGCTGCGCCTGGCTCGGCTTGACGACGGGCTCGATCACCTCGCGCTCAGCGCGCTCACCGCGGGCAGCCATTTCAGCGGCTTCGGAAGCGCTGGGCTCGATCGGCGGTGGCGAGGCCACGCGATCAGGCGCATTGGGGTTCTGGCGCATCGACGGCGGCACCAGCGGCGACACACCGTCGCGCGAGGGAATCTCGATCGGGATGTCGACCGGGATCGGGCGAGGCTGAGTTTCGAACAACAGCGGGAAGCCGATGATGCCGGCGCCCAGCAACACGGCCGCGCCAATCAGGCGGCGGCGAGCTTTCAGGCGGGCGTCACGCACCACGTCGGCAGCATCAGCGGCAGCGTTGGAGCGCTTGTCGGCGTTGCCGAACTTGAATTTCGAAAGCAGACCCATGCGTGGCAATGTCGGGGCGATCTTGGACGATGCAACCCGCCGGATTGCCGGTTGCATCGATGTTCCCGGCCTGCTCGGGAGAGCCTGCTGGCCCTCTCAAGCCAGCCCCATCGGGTGAGCAATCAAGCCCGGTGGGGCGCGCTCAAACGGGGCAAACCCTTCTCCAGCACGCCGCCCACGGTATAGAACGAGCCGAAGACCACGATTCTATCAGCGGGGTCGCTGGCTGATACGGCCGCAGCCAGTGCGTCGGCCGGGCTGGCGTGGGTGCTGTGGGTGGCGCGCGCCCCGCCGTGGGCCGCCACGATCTCCGCGAGCTCGACTGCCTTGGCAGCGCGCGGCAGTGGCAGATCGGTCAGGTACCACTCGTCGGCCAGCGCCGCCAGGCGCTGCACCACGGTGTGAAGGTCCTTGTCGTGCATCGCTCCGAACACCACCCGGGTGCGCGGGAAGAAGCCCATCTGGTCCAGATTCAGGGCCAGGGCCGACACGCTCTGCGGGTTGTGCGCCACGTCCAGCACCAGGGCCGGCTGGCCGGGCACGATCTGGAAGCGGCCGGGCAGATCGACCAGCGACAGCCCCACCCGCACGGCCTGTGCCGTCACCGGCACGCGGTCGCGCAGGGCCTCCAGCGCCGCGATGGCGCCTGCCGCGTTCAGCAGCTGGTTGGCGCCGCGCAGTGCCGGGTACGCCAGCGCGTGATAGCGCCGGCCGCGGCCACTCCAGCTCCACTGCTGCCGATCACCGGACTGGTTGAAATCGCGGCCAACCAGCCACAGATCAGCGCCCACCGCCTCGCCCACGGCCAGCACGCTGTCCGGCGGCACCGGGTCGGCAATGATGGCCGGGCGCCCTGCCCGCAGGATGCCGGCCTTCTCGCGGCCGATGCTTTCGCGGTCCGGGCCGAGGAAAGCGACATGGTCGATGTCGATGCTGGTGATCACCGAGCAATCGGCATCAAAGGCGTTCACGGCGTCGAGCCGGCCGCCCAGGCCCACTTCCAGGATGACCAGGTCGAGCGGCTCGGACGCCAGGCGGCGTGCGATCGCCAGAAACGTGAATTCGAAATAGGTGAGCGTGATGTCGCCACGCGCCGCTTCCACGGCGGCGAAGTGCGGCACCAGGCTGTCGCCCGTCACCATCTCGCCGTTCACCCGGCAGCGTTCTTCAAAGTGCACGAGGTGCGGTTTGCTGAACACGCCGACCCGGTAGCCGGCGGCGCGGGCGATGCTGTCGAGCATGGCGCAGGTCGAGCCCTTGCCGTTGGTGCCGGCCACGCTAATGACGGGCACCTCGAACTGCAGGCCCAGTCGTTCCTTAACAACCTTGACCCGGTCGAGGGTCATGTCGATCTCGATGGGATGCAGGCGTTCGCAGTGGGCCAGCCATTCGGCCAGGGTGGTGGGCAGGGTCATGGTGATCGTGGGCTCAACAAACCGCCGCCCCGGCTGCCAACGCCGTGATGGGCGGGCCGGCCGGGGCGGCTGGAGGGGGCAGGCTATCTGGCGGTCAGGCGACCGCGTCAGCGCTCTGGCGTTGCAACATGGCCAGCTGGCTGGCAATGGCCTGACGCAGCTGGCGGCGGTCGACGATCATGTCGATGGCACCCTTCTGGATCAGGAATTCGGCGCGCTGGAAGCCTTCTGGCAGGTCTTCACGCACGGTGTTCTTGATGACGCGCTGGCCGGCAAAGCCGATCAGGGCCTTGGGCTCACCGATGACGATGTCGCCCACGAAGGCGAAGCTGGCAGAGACACCGCCCATCGTCGGGTCGGTCAGCACGCTGATGAATGGCAGGCGAGCCTTGGCCAGGCGCGTCAACGACGCATTGGTCTTGGCCATCTGCATCAGGCTGAACAAGCCTTCCTGCATGCGCGCGCCGCCAGAGGCAGCAAAGCACACAAACGGCACCTTCTGCTCGATGGCGGTTTCAACGCCGCGCACGAAGCGCTCACCGACCACGGAGCCCATCGAGCCGCCCATGAAGTCGAACTCGAACGCGGCCACCACGACCGGCACGCTCATCACGGCGCCGCCCAGCACGATCAGGGCATCGGTTTCGCCGGTGGTTTCAAGTGCGCCCTTCAGACGCTCCGGGTACTTCTTGCTGTCCTTGAACTTCAGCACGTCGACCGGCAGCACTTCGTGGCCGATCTCGTAGCGGCCTTCAGCGTCCAGGAAGGCGTTCAGGCGTTCACGGGCACCGATGCGGTGATGGTGGTCGCACTTCGGGCAGACATTCAGGTTCTGCTCGAGGTCGGTCTTGTAGAGCACCGATTCGCAGGAGGGGCACTTGATCCACAGGCCTTCCGGCACCGAGCGACGTTCGCTCGGATCGGTGTGCTGAATCTTCGGGGGCAGCAGTTTTTCAAGCCAGCTCATGGATGGAACTCCTCAACGAATCGGATCTGTCGGACAACAGGCTCGGTCAGAGCTTGTCCAGCGCCGTGCGGATCTCGGTCATGAATTGACCGGCCGCCGAGGCTGCATTGTCGCGCGTTTGGGCTTCGAGGATCTGGATCAGCCGGGAGCCGATCACCACACCGTCGGAAACCCGGCCCACGGCCTGGGCAGTCTGGGCGTCGCGAATGCCAAAACCGACACCCACCGGCACCTTCACATGCTGGCGAATGCGCGGCACGGCGGCGGCCACCGCGTCGGTGTCCAGGTTGCCGGCGCCGGTCACGCCCTTCAACGACACGTAGTAGACGTAGCCGGTAGCAATCTCGCCCACCTGCTTCATGCGCGCCTCGGTCGAGGTGGGCGCCAGCAGGAAGATCAAATCGAGGCCGTGCGTGGCGAGCTTGGCCGCAAACGCGCCGCACTCCTCAGGCGGGTAGTCAACGATGAGCACACCGTCCACGCCCGCGTCGGCAGCATGCTGCACGAAGGCGTCTGCGCCGTGCTTCTGGTCGTAGCGCTCCACCGGGTTGGCGTAACCCATCAGCACCACGGGGGTGGCGTGGGTCTGGCGGAAAGCGCGCACGTAATCCAGCACCTGCGTCAGGCCGATGCCGTGCGACAGGGCGCGCTCCGCCGCCTTCTGGATCACCGGGCCGTCGGCCATCGGATCAGAAAACGGCACGCCGAGTTCGATCACGTCCGCGCCGCCGTCGGCCAGCGCCTTCATGATCTCCACGGTGGCGTCCGGGAACGGATCACCCGCGCAGATGTACGGAATCAACGCCTTGCGCTGGTCGGCCTTCAAGGCGGCAAAGGTGGCAGCGATGCGGCTCATGCGGCACCCCCTTCCTGCTTGTGGAAGGAGATCGTGGCTTCGGCCCCGCCCTTCACCGACTGGCCCTTGCAGGACGGGCGACAGAAGAAGTCGGCGCCAGACACGTCGGCCACCGTGCCGATGTCCTTGTCACCACGGCCACTCAGGTTCACCAGCACATGCTGATCCGGGCGCATGGTGGCGGCGAGCTTCATGGCGTAGGCCACGGCGTGGCTCGATTCGAGTGCCGGGATGATGCCTTCGGTGCGGCACAGGCGGTGGAAGGCCGCCAGCGCTTCGTCATCGGTGATGCCGACATACTCGGCGCGGCCGATGTCATGCAGGAAGGCGTGCTCGGGGCCCACGCCGGGGTAATCGAGGCCCGCCGACACCGAATGGGTCTCGGTGATCTGGCCGTTGTCGTCCTGCAGCAGGTAGGTGCGGTTGCCGTGCAGCACGCCGGGCGAGCCCGCCGAAATGCTGGCGGCATGCTTGCCGGAATCCAAACCCAGACCAGCGGCCTCAACGCCGATCAGGCGCACGTTGTCGTGCTGGATGTACGGGTAAAAAATGCCCATGGCATTGCTGCCACCGCCCACGCAGGCGATGACGGCATCAGGCTGGCGGCCGATCATGTCGGGCATCTGCACCAGGCACTCATCACCGATGACGCGCTGGAAGTCACGCACCATCGCCGGGTAAGGCGCCGGGCCTGCCACGGTGCCGATGATGTAGAAGGTGTCCTCCACATTCGTGACCCAGTCACGCAGGGCTTCGTTCAGCGCGTCCTTCAGCGTCTTGCTGCCCGACTCCACCGGCACAACCTTGGCACCCAGCAGGTGCATGCGGTAGACGTTCGGGCTCTGACGCTTGACGTCTTCGCTGCCCATGTACACCACGCATTCCAGGCCGTAGCGGGCGCAGATGGTGGCGGTGGCCACGCCGTGCTGGCCGGCGCCGGTTTCGGCAATCACGCGGGGCTTGCCCATGCGCTTGGCGAGCAGGGCCTGGCCGATCGTGTTGTTGATCTTGTGCGCGCCGGTGTGGTTGAGGTCTTCGCGCTTCAGGTAGATCTGCGCGCCACCCATGTCGCGACTCAGGCGATCGGCGTGATAGATCGGGCTGGGGCGCCCGACAAAGTGCGCCAGCTCCTTCTTGAATTCGGCGATGAATTCCGGATCGTGGCGGTAGTGCTCGTAGGCGGCCTTGAGCTCGTCGAGCGCATGCACCAGCGTCTCGGAAACGAAGCTGCCGCCATAGGGGCCGAAATGGCCCGACGCATCGGGCTGGTTGTATTCAAACATGGAGAAGTTCCGGGAAAGGGGATCAGGTGGACGCCAGGGTGGCGCGGGCATCGGCCTCACGCACGGCATCACAGAAGCGGCGCATCAGCTCGGCATCCTTGATGCCTTTGGCTGACTCCACGCCGGAGCTCACGTCAACGGCCCAGGGCCGGACGCGAGCGATCCCATCGATCACGCTTGCAGGATTCAACCCACCAGACAAAACGACCGGACGGGGCACGTTTGCGGGAATGAGTGACCAATCAAATGCCTTTCCACTGCCCCCGTAGCCATCCACATGCGCATCCAGCAGCACGCCTTGGGCAGAGGGGTATTGAGCAGCGAAGTCTAACAAATCGAAGCCCGGCGACATCCGGGCCGCCCGCAGGTAGGGTCTTCCGGGTGCCGTGCATTGCGCCGGCGTTTCATCGCCATGGAACTGCAGCAGCGCGTTAGGCACCGCCTGCAGGCCTGCCTGAATCTCGGCCTCGCTGGCATTCACGAACAGCAGCACCGGCGTGACAAACGGCGGCAGCAAACGCGCCAGCTGGCCGGCACGCTCGGCGCTCACCGCCCGGGACGATGACGCATACAGCACGAAGCCGATGGCATCAGCGCCTGCGGCGGCGGCCGCTTCCACGTCCGCCTCACGGGTCAGGCCGCAAATCTTGATTCGGGTCATCAGGGTCACCAGGTGGGTCGTGTCAGGGCAGCCAGTCCATCGCCGCGGTGTGCACGGGCAGGTTCAGCTCGGCATCGTAGACGGGCCCGACAAAATACAGGCCATCGGCCGCGAAGGTGGGCGCGGCCACCTGGCGCGAGCGGGCATTCAGCACCTCGAGCATCCAGCCGGGCGAGCGCGTGCCGGTGCCCACGGCAATCAGGCAGCCCATGATGTTGCGGACCATGTGGTGCAGGAACGCACTGCCCTCCACATCAAACCGCCAGTACGCGCCGCGCTGGCTGATCTCGATCTGGCGCAGTTGCTTGACGGGCGACAGCGCCTGGCAGTCGATCGAGCGGAAGGAGCTGAAATCATGCTCGCCGATCAAGTGAGCCGCCGCCTCGCGCATCGCGTCGCCGTTCAAGGGGCGAAACACCCAGCCGCAGCCGCGCGTCTCGATCGCCGGACGCACGGCTGATTCGACCAGCAGATAGCGGTAGTGGCGGCCGCGGGCACTGTTGCGCGCATGAAAGCTGCGCGGCACCTCGTGGCACCACTGCACAGCGATGTCTTTGGGCAGGTAGCGGTTGGTGCCGCGCACCCAGGAAAACGGCTCGCGATTCAGCGGGGTGTCGAAGTGCACGACCTGATTCAGGCCGTGCACACCCGTGTCGGTTCGACCGGCGCAGAGCGTGGTCACCGGCATCGCGGCGAACTGGCTCAAGGCGGCTTCAAGATGATCCTGAACTGTCCGGCCATCGGGCTGGCTTTGCCAGCCGTGGTAGTTCTCGCCGCGGTAAGCCACCCCCAGCGCAATGCGCCGGGTGGTGGCGGGCGGCGCGTCGGGCGCCGCAGTGTCTGGGCTCAGCGCTTCCGGAAGCCGAGCATCAGGCGCCCGGCTCTCCGAAGTGGGCTCAGAGCTCATCCAGCATGGCTTGCGCGCGCTGGCGCGTCGCGCCTTCCGACTTGCTCACCACCTCTTCGAGCAGATCGCGGGCACCTTCGGTGTCACCGATGCGGCGGAATTCGTCCGCCAGCTCGATCTTGCGGGCGAGCGGGTCGCCATCATCGTCAGCCTCGCCGAGGCCAGACACGGCGAAGTCCATCGGCGCGCCACGCTCGGTGGTCGGCTCATCCAGATCCACCGGGGCCGTTGGCACGGGGGCCGGCGGAACATCCAGGTCCAGATTGAACGAATCGGCATCCAGCGCCACTTCGCCTTGGGCTGGCGCGGACGCCGGCTTGTCGTCGAGGTCGAGCGACAGATCGCCGAAGTCGAAATCGGAGGCCGGTGCAGCCACAGGCGCGGGCGGCGCAGGCGCGTCATCCAGCAAGCCGAGGTCAATCTCGATGTCATCATCGTCGGCCGGGGCCGGTGCCGGTGCGGGCACAGGTGCGGGCGACGGGGCCTGGGTGAAGGCCATCGGCTCAGAGGCGCCTTCCAGATCCTGCATGCCGGAGATGCCGGTGAACGGGCGGGTGTTCTCCAGACCGGTCAGCTTGGAAGCAGCATCCAAGTCGATGTCAACGTCGAAGTCCGACTGCGGGCCTGCGGTGGAGCGGGCCTCGAAAGGCTGCGTCTTCTCGATCGGCGGGATGTCGTTCGGGCCACCTTCACGCATGTCGGGCGGTGCGTCCGACGAGGTGTCGATGTCCACTTCCATCATGCCGGCCGCGCCGTACAGCGAGTTGGCCGGGTCGATCTGACGGCCGAGTTCCTGGGCGTGCGCCCAGTCTTCGCCCTGACCGCCGGTGATGTCTTGCAGCTGCATGGCGTGCGACTCAAACGTCCGCACGTCAGCGCGCTTGGCATACACCTCCAGCAGCTTGGTGCGGATGGCGGGCCGGTTCGGCTCGCTGCGCAGGGCTTCCTTGAGGATTTCCTCTGCCTGCAGATCGCGGCCGTAGGCCAGATACACGTCCGCTTCGGCGACCGGGTCGACGTCACCGATGGCGTCGAGCTGGCTCAGCGAGTAGCTCAACGACGAGGACGACGAATTGCCGGCACCGTCGCGGGTATCGACGCGCTGGCCGCCGCTGACGCCAAAGAACGAGTCAGGTTGCAGCTTGCTCTCGATGAACGAGGTTTCGTTGCCGTTGTCCTGGCCACGGCGACGCAGACGCATCACGCCCAGACCGGCCAGCAGCGCCACCAGCGACACAGCGCCTGGCAGCACGAACGGGTTGCTCGTCAGCGAATCCAGGAAGCTTTCTTCCTGTGCTGGCACGGGCGGCATGGCCGGTGCCTTGGGCTGCGACGCAGCCGATGCAGGCTGGGATGCCGAAGCCGGCACCACAGGCGTAGAAGCGGCCACCACCGGCGCGGAAGCCGCGACAGCGACGGGCGCGGAGGCCGGTGCGGACGCTGCAGCCACCGGAGCCGAAGCCGCTGCGGCAACCACAGGCGCCGGTGCAGCTGGCTTGACCGCCGAAGCGGCGACGGGCGCAGCGGCTGGCGCAGCGACTGAGGCCGGCTTGGCAGGCACAGGTGCCGGCGGCACGACGGGTGCAGCAGCCACGGTCGGGCGAGGCACGGCTGGCGCCGGGGCAGCAGCCACCACCGGCGACGGTGCCGAAGCCGTGGCGGCCGGCTTCGTGCCTGCCTGCAACTTCTTCAATTCAGCGACGTTGCGAGCCAGTTCGGCCACGCGGGCATCAGCGGCCTTGCGCTCGGTGTCCTTGGAGACCTTGGCTTCCGGCACGGCAGAAGCAGCATTCGCACGCGACAGCTTGAGCTGGTCCGGCGTCAGCGCCACATCGGCCTTGCGGTCCTTCACGGCCGCCTCGACCTTGCCGGTGGCCTGGCGAGCAGGCTCGGTGGTCTTGACCTGCGGCGCGGCCGTGGCCACGCGCTGGCGGAAGCTCGAGAAATCGGCGCTGTGCGCCTGGATGACCTTGCGGGCCTCGGCTTGAGAAGCCGCAGCAGCAGCCTGCTCATCCGGCAGCGACAACACGGCACCGGCCTTCAGGCGGTTCATGTTGTTGTTGACGAAGGCCTGCTCGTTGTTGCGGTACAGCGCCACCAGCATCTGGTCCAGCGAGACGCCAGCGCGCTGGTTCGCAGCCGCGATCGACGACAGCGTGTCGCCAGAACGAACCTTGACGGTGTCTGCCCCGGCTGCCGGCGCAGGCGCCGATGCAGCAGGCTTGACCGGCTTCGGTGCAGCCGCCACGGGTGCAGCTGCAGGCGGGGTCGGCGGCGGCGAAGCGACAACCGGAGCGGGCACCGGTGCCGGCGGACGAGCCACCACAGGCGCGGCCGGCGCAGGCGCAGCGCTGATCACCGGAGAGGTGGTGGCAGCAGCCGGCGGCGGTGCGGTGCGCGGCGGATCGATCAGCAGGGTGTACGAGCGCTGGAGGCGGCCATTGGCCCAGGCGAAATCGAGGATGACGTCGACAAACGGTTCGCTGACCGACTTGTCGCCCGTCAGGCGAATGTAGGGACGACCGTCCGCGCGGCGGGCCAGTGTGGCCTGCGCGCCCTGGAGCACCTGGTTGAAGTCAACGCCGGCAGCGCGGAAGGCATCAGGTGCAGCCACCGACGCGCGCAGCGAAGCGGCCTCGTCGGGCGACAGACTGGTGATGTCAATCTCGGCGCGCAGCGGTTCGCCCAGCGTCGACTGGACATTCAGCCGACCCAGGCTCAGCGCCGAAACAGTCGGGTGAACCACCAGCAGGGCAGCGGCCGCGACGGCGGAAAGCACGGGGCCATGGGCCCGGGATGAGGTGATCTTCAAAGCGTCTCCAGAACGCAATCAGCGAGCCGGAATTATCCGCCCGCTGCCAACGACAGTCAGCCCGCACTTGTCAGTTTCTGACGCGAAACGTAACAGGCGAGAAAACACTACGGTAACAAGCATATAGCTTGCCAAGCTCATGCAAAACGTCACATTTGCAGGAACGCTCGTTTTCACCCATTCGCGCCAAAGCCGATGTTGCCGGTGGGCAACGCGGCGAATCATCCAGATACAACTACGCCCGGTGTGCTTGCGCAGACCGGGCGTGGTTGGGTGCAGACGGGGCGCAAGGCCCCGAAACATCACTTGTCGAGCAGGATGCGCAGCATGCGGCGCAGCGGTTCGGCAGCGCCCCACAGCAACTGGTCACCGATGGTGAACGCGCCGACGTATTCCGGGCCCATCGCCAGCTTGCGGATGCGGCCGACGGGGATGGTCATCGTGCCGGTCACGGCCACGGGCGTCAGATCGGTGATCGTGGCCTCGCGGGTGTTCGGCACCACCTTCACCCACTCGTTGTCGGCGGCGATCATGGCTTCGATGTCAGCCAGCGGCACGTCCTTCTTGAGCTTGAAGGTCAGGGCCTGGCTGTGGCAGCGCATCGCACCGACACGCACGCAGAAACCGTCAACCGGAATGGCGGTCGAGCCGAAGCCCTCACCCAGGCCGAGGATCTTGTTGGTCTCGGCCATGCCCTTCCACTCTTCCTTGGACATGCCGTTGCCCAGATCCTTGTCGATCCAGGGAATCAGCGAGCCGCCCAGGGGCACGCCGAAATTGGCCGTCTCAGCGCCGGTGAGGGCACGCTGCTTGGCGATGACCTTGCGGTCGATCTCGAGGATCGCGCTCTTCGGGTCGTCCAGCAGGGCCTTGACCTCGGCATTCAGCGTGCCGTACTGCGTCAGCAGCTCGCGCATGTGCTGGGCACCGCCGCCGGAAGCGGCCTGGTAGGTCTGGGTGCTCATCCACTCGACCAGACCGGCCTTGTAGAGCGCGCCCACGCCCATCAGCATGCAGCTGACGGTGCAGTTGCCGCCGACCCAGTTCTTGCCGCCCTTGGCCAGCGCGTCCTTGATCACCGGCATGTTGACCGGGTCCAGGATGATGACCGCGTCGGATTCCATGCGCAGCGTCGAAGCCGCATCGATCCAGTGGCCGTTCCAGCCGGCTGCGCGCAGCTTCGGGAACACCGCGGTGGTGTAGTCGCCGCCCTGGGCGGTGATGATGATGTCGCAGCGCTTGAGCGCGTCGATGTCGAACGCGTCTTGCAGCGTGGTTTCGTTCTTCGCCATCGACGGGGCCTTGCCGCCCGAGTTCGAGGTCGAGAAGAACAGCGGTTCAATCAGGTCAAAGTCGCCTTCGGCAACCATGCGGTCCATGAGGACAGAGCCCACCATGCCGCGCCATCCGACCAATCCAACGAGTGCCATGTCTAAATTTCCTAGTGTGGTGCGTTGCCCTGAACCCCGGAACCTCCCGGCTCGTTCGCCGGGGTCCAGGTGTTGGGGCGAGACGAAACCGAGCTGTCAGCTCTTGGTAATCGTTTTGCCGGTGATGGCCGCAACCACGGCATCACCCATCTCACGCGTGCCCACCTTCTGGGTGCCCTCGCTCCAGATGTCCGGCGTGCGGTAGCCGGCAGCCAGCACCGATTTGACGGCCGACTCGATACGGTCGGCAGCCTCGGGCTGTTGGAGTGAGAAACGGAGCATCATGGCAGCGGACAGGATTGTAGCCAATGGATTGGCCACGCCCTTGCCGGCGATGTCGGGGGCGCTGCCGTGGCTGGGCTCATACAGGCCCTGGCCCTTGGCATTCAATGAGGCCGAAGGCAGCATGCCGATCGAGCCGGTCAGCATCGAGGCCTCATCAGACAGGATGTCGCCGAACATGTTGCCGGTGAACAGCACGTCGAACTTCTTCGGCGCCTTCACCAACTGCATCGCGGCGTTGTCGACGTACATGTGCTCGAGCTCGACGTCCGGGTACTCCTTGTGCACCTCGGTCACCACGTCCTTCCAGAACTGGAAGGTCTCCAGCACATTGGCCTTGTCGACCGACGTGACCTTCTTGCTGCGCTTGCGGGCGGCCTGGAAGGCGACGTGGGCGATGCGCTCGATCTCCGGGCGCGAGTAGCGCATGGTGTCGAAGGCTTCTTCAGCGCCGGGGAAATGCCCGTCGGTGGCGATGCGGCGGCCACGCGGCTGGCCGAAGTAGATGTCGCCGGTCAGCTCGCGGATGATCAGGATGTCGAGGCCCGCGATCAGCTCGGGCTTCAGGCTGGACGCGCCCACCAGTTCCTCGTAGCAGATGGCCGGGCGGAAGTTGGCGAACAGGCCCAGGTGCTTGCGCAGGCCCAGGATGGCTTGCTCCGGGCGCAGCGGGCGGTCCAGCGTGTCGTACTTCCAGTCGCCCACCGCGCCGAACAGGATGGCGTCCGAGGCCTTGGCCAGGTTCAGCGTCGAGTCGGGCAGCGGGTGGCCATGAGCCTCGTAGGCGGCGCCGCCCACCTTGGCTTCTTCCATCTCGAACGGCAGGTCGAGCACGTTGAGCACGCGCACGGCCTCGGCCACGATCTCGGTCCCGATGCCATCACCGGGCAGCACTGCAATCTTCATCGTCATGGGGTTGTCTCTTTGTTTGCTCAGCCGACCAGGCGGGTATTCAGCCACGGCATCTTGGCCAGGCGCTCGGCCTCGTAGGCCTTGATCTTCTCGGCGTGACGCAGCGTCAGGCCGATGTCGTCAAACCCGTTCACCAGGCAGTACTTGCGGAAGGCCTGCACCTCGAACGGCAGCTCGGTGCCGT
Source organism: Burkholderiales bacterium PBB6 (assembly GCA_002255925.1). Lineage (GTDB taxonomy): Bacteria > Pseudomonadota > Gammaproteobacteria > Burkholderiales > Burkholderiaceae_C > Ideonella > Ideonella margarita. The sequence continues at coordinate 272,318 of NKIH01000006.1, forward strand.
CGGCCTTGATGACCACCTGGCGCGGCAGATCGACCGTCAGCTGGTAGCCCGGGAAGGCATGCACTTCATCGAACAGCGCCGCAACCTGCGACTCCGACAACACGATCGGCAAGACGCCGTTCTTGAAGCAGTTGTTGAAGAAAATGTCGGCGAAGCTCGGCGCAATGATGGCGCGGAAGCCGTATTGCTCCAGCGCCCAGGGCGCGTGTTCGCGGCTGGAGCCGCAGCCGAAGTTGTTGCGGGCCAGCAGCACGCTGGCGCCCTGGTAACGCGGCTGGTTCAGCACGAAGTCGGGGTTCGACTTGCGGGTGGCCGGATCCTGACCGGGCTCGCCGGCGTCCAGGTAGCGCCACTCATCGAACAGGTTCGGGCCGAAACCCGTGCGCTTGATCGACTTCAGGAATTGCTTCGGGATGATCGCGTCGGTGTCGACGTTCTCACGGTCCATCGGGGCCACGAGGCCCTTGTGCAGGGTAAATGCTTGCATGGGATTACTTCTTCTTGGCCGCGCCTTCGATGGACTCGCCGGCTTTCTGGATGTCCTTGCCGATGCCTTCAAAGGTGTTGCAGGCCGACAGCAGCGCCAGGGTGGCGACGACGACAAACAGCTTCTTCATGACGATGTTTCCTTTCAGGCCACGCGGCGCACGTCAACAAAATGGCCCGCCATCGCTGCCGCAGCGGCCATGGCCGGGCTGACGAGGTGGGTACGGCCGCCGGCGCCCTGGCGACCTTCGAAATTGCGGTTGCTGGTGGAGGCGCAACGCTCGCCCGGCTCCAGCCGGTCGGCGTTCATGGCCAGGCACATGCTGCAGCCCGGCTCACGCCACTCGAAACCCGCGGCGCGGAAGATCTGGTCCAGGCCTTCGGCTTCCGCCTGCGCCTTCACCAGGCCCGAGCCCGGCACCACCAGCGCCAGCTTCACGTTGCTCGCCACCCGGCCGCCCAGGTGCTTGACCACGGCGGCGGCTTCGCGCATGTCTTCAATGCGGCTGTTGGTGCACGAGCCGATGAACACCTTGTCGATGTGCACGTCGCTGATGGCCTTGTTCGGCTCCAGCGCCATGTACTGCAGAGCGCGCTCGATGGCGCCACGCTTGACGGCGTCCTTTTCCTTGTCCGGATCGGGGATGCGGTCTTCGATCGACAACACCATTTCCGGCGAGGTGCCCCAGGTGACCTGCGGCTGGATGCGGGCGGCGTCGAGCTCCACCACCTTGTCGAAGAAGGCGCCTTCGTCGGAGTGCAGCGTGCGCCAGTAGGTCACGGCCTGCTCCATCTCCACGCCCTGCGGGCTGAACGGGCGGCCCTTCACGTAGGCCAGCGTGGTGTCGTCCACCGCCACCAGGCCGGCGCGTGCGCCCGCCTCGATGGCCATGTTGCACACCGTCATGCGGCCTTCCATGCTCAGCGCACGAATGGCGGTGCCTGCGAATTCAATGGTGTAGCCCGTGCCGCCGGCCGTGCCGATCTTGCCGATGATGGCCAGCACGATGTCCTTCGCGCCCACGCCCCGGGCCACTTGGCCGTCGACGCGGACCAGCATGTTCTTGGCCTTCTTGGCCAGCAGCGTCTGGGTGGCCAGCACGTGCTCCACCTCGGAAGTGCCGATGCCGTGGGCCAGCGCACCAAAGGCACCGTGGGTGCTGGTGTGGCTGTCGCCGCAGACCACCGTCATGCCCGGCAACGTGGCGCCCTGCTCCGGGCCGATCACGTGGACGATGCCCTGGCGCTTGTCGCTCATCTTGAACTGCGTGATACCGAAGCGATCGCAGTTGTTGTCGAGCGTGTCCACCTGCAGCTTGGAGATGGGGTCGGCAATGCCTTCGCTGCGGTCGGTCGTGGGCACGTTGTGGTCGCTCACGGCCAGATTGGCCGACAGGCGCCAGACCTTGCGGCCAGCGATGTCCAGGCCCTCGAACGCCTGCGGGCTGGTGACCTCATGCACCAGGTGGCGGTCGATATAGAGCGTGGCCGTGCCGTCTTCCTCGGTGTGGACGACGTGCTCGTCCCACAGCTTGTCATACAGGGTGCGTGCGGTCATGTTGAGTCTCGGGTGTTTATGGTGCGCGGCCTGCCCTCTCAGGCGGCTGCGCCAGTTCAGGGTTGAATTGTCAGGGAAGTTGCTCAGGCTGCGCCAGTGCATCCACGAAGCGCTGCACCACGGCCGGCAGCACGGCCTGCTCGCGGGCGGCAATCAGGTAACGGCGACGCGCCCACGCCTCGTCCAGCGGGCGCACGTCGATGGCAAAAAGTCGGGCAAACCGGTGCGCCACGGCCGCGGGCAGCACCGCCACGCCCAGGCCAGCATCCACCAGCTGGGCAATCGCATCAAAACCGCGCACCTGCAGGCGGGCGTTCAGGGTGCGACCACGCTCCAGTGCGCGCTGCAGCATCAGCTCATGCACCGAGGCGCCGATGTGCAGGCCGACGATGTCGTAGTCCAGCAAGGCCTCGAAGGGCAGCGGCTCGGTGGCCGCTGACAGCGCATGGCCACGCGGCAGCACCACGGCCAGCTCGCCTTCCCGGTAGGGCCAGGCCTGCAGGCGGGCGTCCACCAGCGGCGGCGCAAACACGCCCACGTCGGCCCGCCCTTCGGCCACCGCCTGCTGCACGGCGGTGCTGGTCATGTCTTCCAGGCTGATGCGGATGTGCGGATGCTCCCGCGAGAACGCGGCCAGATCAGCAGGCAGGCTCTCGGCAATCGCCGCCGCATTGGCCGCGATGCGCAGATGCCCCTTGATGCCCCGGCTGAACTCCACCACTTCGCTTTCCAGCGCATGCAGCGAAGCGTTGAGCCCGCGGATATGGCGCACCAGCGCGCGGCCGGCTTCGGTGGGTTCCACACCGCGGGCGCGGCGCTCGAACAGCTGCACGCCCAGGCGGGTTTCCAGGTCTTTCAGTCGCTTGCTGGCGGCCGCCAACGCCAAATGCTCGCGCTCCGCGGCCCGCGTGATGTTGCGGGTCTCGGCAATGGCGAGCACCAGATTGAGCGTGACGAGGTCGAAGCGCATGGCGGCTGCAAGGCACAGCAAACGAAGAAGGCGCGAAGAGGCCGCATGTGGCAGCAACGGATCGCCTCGGTCAGGCGAGCGTCACCGCTTTGGGGGGCGCCGGTAAGTACCCAACCAGCAGCCCTTCGCTGAAGCGAATGATGCGCGAAGGCTGAGCAAAGCGCACACGGGAGTTGTGAACCAAGCCTTCGCGCATGGCGAAGGATAAATGATCTCATCCCATCGCCCCACCCCAGGCACAGGCGAAAAAAAGCCACCCGAAGGTGGCTTTGTCAGCAGGCCGAGAACGGCCTCCTTGCTTGATCAACCTGCGAAGGCGGCCAGCGCTGCGTTCAGTGTGGCGCTCGGGCGCATGACCTTGTCGAGCTTGTCGAAGTCAGGCTTGTAGTAGCCGCCGATGTCGGCCGGCTGGCCTTGCACCGCCGACAGCTCGGCCACGATGGCGGCTTCGTTGTCGGTCAGGGTCTTGGCCAGGGTGGCGTACTTGGCAGCCAGTTCCGGCTCTTCGGTTTGCGCTGCCAGGGCCTGGGCCCAGTACATGGCCAGATAGAACTGGCTGCCGCGGTTGTCCAGCTGGCCGGTCTTCGGGCTCGGGCCCTTGTTGTTGTCCAGCAGCTTGCCCGTGGCGGCGTCCAGCGTCTTGGCCAGCACCTTGGCCTTGTTGTTGCCGGTCTTCAGGCCCAGGTCTTCCAGGCTCACGGCCAGCGCCAGGAATTCACCCAGCGAGTCCCAGCGCAGGTGGTTTTCTTCCACCAGCTGCTGCACGTGCTTCGGGGCCGAGCCGCCGGCACCGGTTTCGTACATGCCGCCACCGGCCATCAGAGGCACGATCGACAGCATCTTGGCCGAGGTGCCCAGTTCCATGATCGGGAACAGGTCGGTCAGGTAGTCGCGCAGGATGTTGCCGGTCGCGCTGATGGTGTCCTGGCCGCGGATGACGCGCTCCAGCGTGTAACGCATCGCACGCACCTGGCTCATGATCTGGATGTCCAGACCGGCCGTGTTGTGCTCATGCAGGTACATCTTGACCTTGGTGATCAGCTGCGCTTCGTGCGGGCGGTAGGCGTCGAGCCAGAACACCACCGGCATGCCGGAGTTGCGGGCGCGGTTGACGGCCAGCTTGACCCAGTCACGGATCGCAGCGTCCTTCACCTGGCACATGCGCCAGATGTCGCCCTGCTCCACGTTCTCGCTCAGCAGCACTTCGCCGGTGGCCAGGTCGGTGATGTTGGCCACGCCGTCTTCGGTGATCTCGAAGGTCTTGTCGTGCGAGCCGTACTCTTCGGCCTGCTGCGCCATCAAGCCCACGTTCGGCACCGTGCCCATGGTCTTCGGATCGAAGGCGCCATGCCACTTGCAGAAGTTGATGATCTCTTGATAGATGCGGGCGAAGGTCGATTCCGGCATCACGGCCTTCACGTCCTTCAGGCGGCCGTTGGCATCCCACATCTTGCCGCCATTGCGGATCATGGCCGGCATCGACGCGTCGACGATCACGTCGTTGGGCGAGTGGAAGTTGGTGATGCCCTTGGCCGAGTCCACCATCGCCAGCTCGGGGCGGTGTTCGTGGCAGGCGTGCAGGTCACGCTTGATCTCGTCCTGCTTGCTTTGCGGCAGCGTGGCGATCTTGTCGTACAGGTTGGCCATGCCGTTGTTGACATTCACGCCCAGCTCATCAAACAGCTTGGCGTGCTTCGCGAACGCGTCCTTGTAGAAGATCCGGACGCAATGGCCGAAGACGATGGGGTGCGAGACCTTCATCATCGTGGCCTTCACGTGCAGCGAGAACATCACGCCGGTCTTGCGCGCGTCTTCAATCTCGCGCTCATAGAACTCGAGCAAGGCCTTCTTGCTCATGAACATGCTGTCGATGACTTCGCGGTCCAGCAGCGAGACCTTCTGCTTCAGCACCAGCGTCTTGCCGCTCTTGGTGATCAGCTCCATCTTCACGTCACGGGCGCGGTCGAGGGTGATCGACTTTTCGCCGTGATAGAAGTCGCCGTGGTGCATGTGCGAGACGTGCGAACGCGACGCCTGGCTCCACTCGGCCATGCTGTGCGGGTTCTTGCGGGCGTATTCCTTGACGGCCTTCGGCGCGCGGCGGTCGGAGTTGCCTTCACGCAGCACCGGGTTCACGGCCGAGCCGATGCACTTGGCGTAGCGGGCGCGCAGGGCCTTTTCTTCGTCGGTCTTGGGCGCTTCCGGGTAATCGGGAATCGCGTAGCCCTTGGCCTGCAGTTCGCGGATGGCCGCGATCAGCTGGTTCTGCGAGGCGCTGATGTTCGGCAGCTTGATGATGTTGGCATCAGCTTGCAGCGTTTTCTTGCCCAGCTCGGACAGGGTGTTGGGCACCTTCTGCTCGTCGGTCAGGAAGTCGGGGAACTCGCCCAGGATGCGGTTCGCCACCGAGATGTCGGCCGTGTCGACCTTCACATCGGCCGTGGCGGCAAACGTGCGCACGATCGGCAGGAACGAGGCCGTCGCCAGCAGAGGGGCTTCATCGGTCAGCGTGTAGATGATGGTGGGCTGCTGAGAACTCATCGCGTATCTCCTGGTGTGTTTGGTAAGGGCATGCCAGCGCCGGTCAGGGGCGACCAGGCGCAAGCCAAAGCGCAATGCGCGCGATTTTGAAGGGATCCGCTGACCGTTGGCTGTCAATTTTGAAGTCAGACTTCACATCGTGAAATTTCCTGGCCTTCACCGCCACTTTTTTTCAGTCAGGGCATAAAAAAGGCCACCGGGTGGTGGCCTTGAGCGCGGGTCAGGCGGTGATCACGTCCTTGACCTGCTGCAGGGCGCCGGGGTCTTCCATGGTGGTCAGGTCACCCGGGTCGCGGCCCTCGCACACCGCCTGGATGGCACGGCGCAGCAGCTTGCCACTTCGCGTCTTGGGCAGCACGCTGACAAAACGCACCCGAGCCGGACGGGCCACGGCGCCGAGCTGGTCATCCACCAGCTTCATGATCGAGCCTTCCAGCTTCAGCGCATCCGCTGGGGACGCCGCCAAGGCGCTGTCCTTCAGCACGGCAAAGGCCACGGCCACCTGCCCCTTCAGCGCGTCAGCCACACCCACCACGGCCACTTCGGCCACGGCCGGATGGCTGCTGATGCTTTCCTCGATCTCGCGGGTGCCCAGGCGGTGCCCGGCCACGTTGATCACGTCGTCGGTGCGACCCAGGATGTAGAAGTAGCCATCGGCATCCTTCACGCCCCAGTCGAAGGTGCTGTACATGGTGCGGCCGTGGATGCTGCTCCAGTAGGTCTTCACGTAGCGCGCGTCGTCGCCCCACACGGTCTGCAGGCACCCCGGCGGCAATGGGCCCTCCACGGCGATCACGCCCTTGTGGTTGGGCTCGGTGATTTCGGCGCCGGTGGTCTCGTCAATCAAACGCACATCAAAGCCGTAGACCGCCTTGCCGGGTGAGCCGAACTTGGTGGCGGCCGGCTCGATGCCGTTGCACACGGCCATGATCGGCCAGCCGGTTTCGGTCTGCCAGTAGTTGTCGATGACGGGCTTGTGGATGGCTTCCGACATCCAGGTGGCCGTCGGCTCGTCCAGCGGCTCGCCGGCCAGGAACAGCCCCTGCAGGCTGGAGAGGTCGTACTTGGTCAGGTAGGCCGGGTCCTGCTTCTTGAGCACCCGCGCGGCCGTGGGCGCGCTGAACATCACGTTGACCTTGTACTTCTCGACCAGGCTCCACCACACGCCGGCATCCGGGCGGGTGGGCAGGCCCTCGTACATGATGGTCGCCATGCCGTTGATCAGCGGGCCGTAGATGATGTAGCTGTGCCCCACCACCCAGCCGATGTCGCTGGTGGAGAAGAACGTGCCGCCAGGCTGGCCCATGTAGATGTGCCGCATGCTGGCCGCCAGCGCCACGGCGTAGCCGCCGGTGTCGCGCTGCACGCCCTTGGGCTTGCCGGTGGTGCCGCTGGTGTAGAGGATGTAGCTCGGGTGCGTGCTGTCGACCCAGGCGCAGGGCACCACCGTGTCGAGGTGCTGCTCGCGCAGCGAGGCATAGTCTTCGTCTCGCCCGGCGGTGCGGCTGAACTCGGCCAGACCGCGGTTCACCATCAGCACCTTCGCCGGCTTGTGGGTGCTCAGCGACACAGCTTCATCGAGCAGGTGCTTGTAGGGCACCACCTTGCCGCCACGCATGCCGGCGTCGGCACTGATGATGGCCACCGGCTGGGCGTCGTCGATGCGGCTGGCAAGTGAGTGGCTGGCGAAGCCACCAAACACCACCGAGTGGACCGCACCGATGCGGGCGCAGGCCAGCATCGCGAAGCAGGCCTCGGCAATCATCGGCATGTAGATCAACACCCGGTCGCCCTGCTTCACGCCCAGCGACAGCAGGATGGCCGCCATGCGCTGCACCTCGGCGTGCAGCTCGCGGAAGCTGTAGGTCTGCTCGATGCCCGTTTCGGTGGACACGAAGATCAGCGCGTTTTGGTCCGGCCGGTCTTTCAGGTGGCGATCTACTGCGTTGTGGCACAGGTTGGTCTTGCCGCCGGCAAACCATTTCGCGAACGGTGGTTCGCTGTAATCGCACACCTGGGTGAAGGGCTCGTGCCAGTCCACCAAGCGGGCCTGTTCGGTCCAGAAACCATCGCGGTCCTCGATGGAGCGGCGATGGAATTCAGCGTAGTTCGTCATTGAATGTCTCCTCATGGCGTGCCGGGCCTTCTGACCTCTATTGCACTGCGTCACGCTGACGCTGCCCTGTCAATCCGGCCCTGTTTCAGCCCAGTGCAGCCACCACGTCCGGCGGCGCCTGCACCAGCTCGATCAGCACGCCTTCACCGCACAGCGGGAAGTCGTCGTTGCCCTTCGGATGGATGAAGCAGATGTCGTGTCCGGCCGCGCCCGGGCGGATACCCCCCGGGGCAAACCGCACGCCATTCGCCGTCATCCATTCCACCGCCTTCGGCAGGTCATCAACCCACAGGCCCACATGGTTCAGCGGCGTCAGGTGCACGGCCGGCTTCTTGTCGGGGTCGATGGGTTGCATCAAATCGACCTCCACCGCGGTGGGGCCGCTGCCGAGCGCGCAGATGTCTTCATCCACGTTCTCGCGCTCGCTGACAAACGTGCTCTTGACCTGCAGGCCGAGCATGTCGACCCACAGGGACTTGAGCCGCTGCTTGTCAGGCCCGCCGATGGCAATCTGCTGGATGCCGAGGATCTTGAAAGGCTTGCTCATGGCGGCTCACTCGAAGGCGATGATGTGCTGGTCCACGCTCAGGCTTTCGCCCTTCTGCGCGCGCACTTCCTTGACCACGCAGTCCTGCGTGGCCACGAGGATGTTCTCCATCTTCATGGCTTCGATCACCGCCAGCTTCTCGCCGGCCAGCACCTTCTGGCCCACGCTCACCGCCACATCCACCAGCAGGCCCGGCATCGGCGACAGCAGGAACTTGCTCAGGTCCGGCGGCGCCTTGTAGGGCATCAGCTTGAACAGCTCGGCGGCGCGCGGCAGCAGCACCAGCGCATCGAGCTGCGTGCCGTTGTGGGCCACGCGCAGCGCCAGCGGGTTCTTGCCCGCCACCCGCTCCACCTGGGCGCTGAAGGGCTTGCCGTTCACGGTGCCGGTCATCAGGATGTCGCCCAGCTTGGTGCGGCTCTCGATGGCGTACACCTTGTCGCCCACCTGCACATCGGCCGCACCGCGCGCGGCGTCAAACACCGGCAGGTTCACGGCGTGGTGCACATGCTGGCCATTCGGGCCGAGCTGCACCACCACCAGATCAGCGTCGTTCTTCACACCGTGGCCAGGCAGCTGGCCGCTGATGCCGGCCGCACGCTCACGCGCCTTGCGGCGCACGAAGGCAGCGATGGCAACCAGGAACAGCGGGTCGTCGTGAGGCACATCCTCGGCCTTGAAGCCCTGGCTGTAATGCTCGGCGATGAAGCCGGTGTTGAAGGCCCCCGTCACGAAGTTCGGGTGGGCCAGCAAGGCCGCCTGGAACGGGATGTTGCTGCTGATGCCGCGAATCACGAAGCCGTTCAGCGCCGCGCGCATCTTGGCGATCGCGTCATTGCGATCACGGCCGTGCACGATGAGCTTGGCGATCATCGAGTCATAGAACATCGGGATCTCGCCACCTTCGTACACGCCGGTGTCCACACGCACCCCGCCGTACTTGCCGTCGGCATAGGCCGCGCCTTGCAGCGTCTCCACCGACTGCTCCAACTGCTGGGCCGGCGGTGCATAACGCACCAGGCGGCCAGTCGACGGCAGGAAGTTGCGGAACGGGTCTTCGGCGTTGATGCGGCACTCGATGGCCCAGCCGTCGCGCTTGATGTCGGCCTGCGCAAACGCCAGGCGCTCACCCGCGGCCACGCGGATCATCTGCTCCACAAGGTCCAGGCCGGTGATGCATTCCGTCACCGGGTGCTCCACCTGCAGGCGGGTGTTCATTTCCAGGAAGTAGAAGTCCTGGTCCTTGCCGACCACGAACTCCACGGTGCCCGCGCTCTGGTACTTCACGGCCTTGGCCAGGGCCACGGCCTGCTCGCCCATGGCCTTGCGGGTTTCGTCCGAGATGAACGGCGACGGCGCTTCCTCGATCACCTTCTGGTGACGACGCTGGATCGAGCATTCGCGCTCATGCAGGTACAGCACGTTGCCGTGGCTGTCGCCCAGCACCTGGATCTCGATGTGGCGCGGCTCCAGCACGTACTTCTCGATGAACACGCGGTCATCGCCGAAGCTGTTGCGGGCTTCGTTGCGGCACGAGGCAAAGCCCTCGAAGGCTTCCTTGTCGTTGAAGGCCACGCGCAGGCCCTTGCCACCACCGCCGGCGCTGGCCTTGATCATCACCGGGTAGCCGATGCCCTTGGCAATCTCCACGGCCTGCTCGGGCGTGTCGATGGCGTCGTTGTAGCCCGGAATGGTGTTGACCTTGGCCTCGTTCGCCAGCTTCTTCGAGGCGATCTTGTCGCCCATCGCAGCGATGGAGTAGTGCTTCGGGCCGATGAACGTGATGCCCTCTTCCTCGCAACGACGCGCGAACGCTTCGTTCTCGGAGAGGAAGCCGTAACCCGGGTGCACCGCTTCAGCGCCGGTGGCCTTGGCCGCCGCGATGATCTTGTCGGCCACCAAATAGCTTTCACGCGAAGGCGCCGGGCCCAGCAGCACGGCCTCGTCGGCCAGCTCCACATGGCGCGCGTCCTTGTCGGCCTCGGAATAAACCGCCACCGTCTTGATGCCCATCTTGCGGGCCGTCTTGATCACCCGGCAGGCGATTTCCCCGCGGTTCGCAATCAGAATCTTCTTAAACATAGTGTTGACCTTCGATCAACGAGCGTCGCGTCGCGTCGCTCTGGATTTCAACCTAGCCGCATGCGCGGAACCGGCTCTGCCGGGCCGCTGCATGAGCCCCCTCGGGGGGCAGCGACCGGCAGGGAGCGTGGGGGCCTCGTTACAGTGGGATATTGCCGTGCTTGCGCCACGGGTTTTCCAGCTTCTTGTCGCGCAGCATCACCAGCGATCGGCAGATGCGCTTTCGGGTTTCGTGCGGCTGGATGACGTCGTCGATGAAGCCGCGTGCGCCGGCCACAAACGGGTTGGCGAAGCGGGCCTTGTATTCGGCCTCGCGGGCCGCCAGCTTGACCGGGTCGCCCTTGTCTTCGCGGAAGATGATTTCCACCGCACCCTTGGCGCCCATCACCGCGATCTCGGCGTTCGGCCAGGCGAAGTTCACATCACCGCGCAGGTGCTTCGAGGCCATCACGTCATACGCGCCGCCGTAGGCCTTGCGGGTGATGACCGTGACCTTCGGCACCGTGCATTCGGCATATGCATACAGCAGCTTGGCACCGTGCTTGATGATGCCGCCGTACTCCTGGCTCGTGCCCGGCATGAAGCCCGGCACGTCGACAAACGTGATGACCGGGATGTTGAAGGCATCGCAGAAGCGCACGAAGCGCGCCGCCTTGATCGAGCTCTTGATGTCGAGGCAGCCGGCCAGCACCAGCGGGTTGTTGGCCACGATGCCGACCGTCTGGCCTTCCATGCGTGCCATGCCGATCACGATGTTGGCGGCGTAGTCGGGCTGCAGCTCGAAGAAGTCGCCGTCGTCCACCACCTTCAGGATCAGCTCCTTGATGTCGTAGGGCTTGTTGGCGTTTTCGGGCACCAGCGTGTCGAGCGAATAGTCGAGCCGGTTCGCCGCATCACCACTCGGGCGCACCGGCGGCTTCTCGCGGTTGTTCAGCGGCAGGTAGTTGAAGAAGCGGCGCAGCATCAGCAGCGCTTCCACGTCGTTGTCGAAAGCCAGGTCGGCCACGCCGCTCTTGGTGGTGTGGGTGGTGGCGCCGCCCAGCTCTTCGGCCGTCACGTCTTCATGCGTCACGGTCTTCACCACCTCAGGGCCGGTGACGAACATGTACGACGAATCGCGGACCATGAAGATGAAGTCGGTCATCGACGGCGAATACACCGCGCCACCGGCGCACGGCCCCATGATCATGCTGATCTGCGGGATCACGCCCGAGGCCATCACGTTCTTCTGGAACACGTCGGCATAACCACCAAGCGAGGCCACGCCTTCCTGGATGCGGGCACCGCCCGAATCGTTCAGGCCGATGACCGGCGCGCCGACCTTCATCGCCTGGTCCATCACCTTGCAGATTTTCTCGGCGTGCGATTCGCTCAGCGCGCCACCAAACACGGTGAAGTCCTGGCTGAAGGAGAACGCCAGGCGGCCGTTGATCATGCCGTAGCCGGTCACCACGCCGTCGCCGGGGATCTTGGTGTCTTCCATGCCGAAGTCCACGCAGCGGTGTTCGACGAACATGTCCCATTCTTCGAAGGTGCCTTCGTCGAACAGCAACTCCAGCCGTTCGCGGGCGGTCAGCTTGCCCTTGCGGTGCTGCGCCTCGATGCGCTTTTCACCGCCGCCCAGTCGGGCTTTGGCGCGCTTTTCTTCAAGCATCTGCTGGATGTCATGCATGGTTGGCTCCTCAGGCACTCTCACTCGAAATCAAGTCAATTCAACACAAGCCGCCGCGGTGGTTCACCCTCGGCGTCACTGGAACAAATCAAGCAGCCGCCGCGCAGCCACCGAGGCTGCCACTCGGCCGGCGCGCACGTCTTGCGTCAGCGCAGACAGCGTCTGCTTCACATCGGCATGCGCGCGGAAGCGGGCCTTCAGGCCGGCATCAATGCGCTCCCACATCCAGGCTTCGTCCTGGGCATGGCGGCGCTCGGTCAATCGGCCGCTGGCTTCCTGCAGCGCGCGAAAGCGACCCACCGTGGCCCAGAAGGCATCCACGCCCTGGTTGCGCAGCGCGCTCATCTGCATTACTTCGGGCATCCACGGCGCCGCCGTCTGCGCGCCGTCTTCGCCATGGCCGTGGTGGCCATAAATGCGCAGCGACGAGGTGATCTGCGCCCGCGCGCGGGTGGCGGCGTTTTCATCGATGTCGGCCTTGTTGATGACCACCAGATCGGCGATTTCCATCACGCCCTTCTTGATGGCCTGCAGATCATCACCGGCATTGGGCAGTTGCAGCAGGCAGAACATGTCGGTCATGCCCGACACCGCCGTTTCGCTCTGGCCCACGCCCACGGTTTCGATGATCACCACGTCATGCCCGGCGGCCTCGCACACCAGCATCGCCTCGCGGGTTTTTTCAGCCACGCCGCCCAGCGTGCCGCTGCTCGGGCTGGGTCGGATGTAGGCGGCCTCGTTCACGCTGAGCTGCTCCATGCGCGTCTTGTCGCCGAGGATCGAGCCGCCCGACAGGCTGGACGAGGGATCAACCGCCAGCACCGCCACGCGGTGGCCCCGGGCGATCAGGTGCAGGCCCAGCGCCTCGATGAAAGTGCTCTTGCCCACGCCCGGCACGCCAGAGATACCGAGGCGGAACGACCGGCCGGTGTGCGGCAGCATGGCGTTCAGCAGCGCATCGGCCCGCAAGCGGTGGTCGGCACGGGTCGATTCCAGCAAGGTGATGGCCTTGGCCACCGCACGGCGCTGCTGCATGGGCGCACCCTGCACCACATGCTCCAGCAGGGCCGCATCAGCAGCCGGCAATTCAACGGCAGGCAGCACGCTCAACCCTCAAGCCCGGGCTGCGCGCGCGGGCCGCAGGTAGTACAGGTCCCACTCGCCTTCGGCCTGCAGCACGAAGCCGTGGCGCAGGTAGAACCGGTTGGCGTCACTCAGCTTGAGCGCCGTCACGCTGACCGCCTTGTGCTGCTCGTCCGCCTCCTTGAGCACCTGCTGCAGCACCCACGAACCCACACCCAGCGCCTGTGCGCTCGGGTGGATGTAGAGGTGGTCCAGCAACCAGTCGTGCTCACGCGGCACCACCACCACGAAGCCAACCAGCTCGTTGTCTTTCAGGATGTGGCGGGTGTAGGCCGGCAGGTAGCCGCGCGACAGCCGCTCGCGCGCACGCTGCGCATCAAAGCGACCGGCCTTCTCCAGGCTCTCGCGCATCGCGGCCAGGCGCAGCGACAGCAGCGCATCGAAGTCGTCTTCGCCGGCCGGGGCCAGGCGCAGGTTCATGTCGGCAGTGGCAGGCATGGGCACCTCAGGCGGCTTGCGCGGCGCGGATCTGTTCGAGCACATCCTTGGCGCTGACCGGGATCGGCGTGCCTGGGCCGTAGATGCCCTTCACGCCCGCGTCGTAGAGGTAGCCGTAATCCTGCTGCGGAATCACGCCACCGACGAACACGATGATGTCGTCAGCACCCTGCTTCTTCAGCTCGGCAATGATGGCCGGCACCAGGGTCTTGTGACCTGCGGCCAGCGTGCTGATGCCCACGGCATGCACGTCGTTCTCGATGGCCTGGCGAGCGCACTCTTCCGGCGTCTGGAACAGCGGGCCCATGTCCACGTCGTAGCCCAGATCGGCAAACGCGGTGGCCACCACCTTGGCGCCGCGGTCGTGGCCGTCCTGGCCCAGCTTGGCGATCATCACGCGGGGGCGACGGCCGGCGTCTTCCGCGAACTGGGCGATCTCGCCCTTGAGCTTGTCCCAGCCTTCGGCACTGTCGTAGGCAGCAGCGTACACACCGGTCACCTTCTGGATGTCTGCACGGTGGCGACCGTACACCACTTCGAGTGCGTCGCTCACCTCGCCCACGGTGGCGCGCAGGCGCATGGCCTTCACGGCCAGGTCCAGCAGGTTGCCCTCGCCACTGCGGGCAGCGTCGGTCAGGGCCGTCAGCGCAGCTTGCACGCCGGCGGCGTCGCGGGTCGCCTTGATGGTGTTCAGGCGCTCGATCTGGCCGTCACGCACCTTGACGTTGTCGATGTCGAGGATGTCGACCGGATCCTGCTTGCTCAGCTTGTACTTGTTGACGCCGACGATGACGTCCTTGCCCGAGTCGATGCGGGCCTGCTTCTCGGCCGCGCTGGCTTCGATCTTCAGCTTGGCCCAGCCGCTGTCCACGGCCTTGGTCATGCCGCCCATGGCCTCGACTTCCTCGATGATGGCCCAGGCCTTGTCGGCCATGTCCTGGGTGAGCTTTTCCATCATGAACGAGCCGGCCCAGGGGTCGACCACGTTGGTGATGTGGGTCTCTTCCTGGATGATGAGCTGGGTGTTGCGGGCGATGCGCGACGAGAACTCGGTGGGCAGCGCAATGGCTTCATCGAAGCTGTTGGTATGCAGGCTCTGGGTGCCGCCGAACACGGCCGCCATGGCCTCGATGGTGGTGCGCACGACGTTGTTGTAGGGGTCCTGCTCGGTCAGGCTCCAGCCACTGGTCTGGCAGTGGGTGCGCAGCATCAGGCTCTTCGGGCTCTTGGCATTGAAGCCGGTCATGATGCGGGTCCAGAGCAGGCGGGCCGCGCGCATCTTGGCGATCTCGAGATAGAAGTTCATCCCGATGGCCCAGAAGAAGCTCAGGCGGCCAGCGAACTCATCGACGTCCAGGCCCTTGGCCAGCGCGGTCTTCACGTATTCCTTGCCATCGGCCAGGGTGAAGGCCAGCTCCAGCGCCTGGTTGGCGCCCGCTTCCTGCATGTGATAGCCGCTGATCGAGATCGAGTTGAACTTCGGCATGTTTTTCGCCGTGTACTCGATGATGTCGCCGATGATCTTCATCGACGGCTCGGGCGGGTAGATGTAGGTGTTGCGGACCATGAACTCCTTGAGGATGTCGTTCTGGATGGTCCCCGAGAGCTTGTCCTGCGATACGCCCTGCTCTTCCGCCGCCACCACGTAGCCGGCCAGCACCGGCAGCACGGCGCCGTTCATCGTCATGCTCACGCTGACCCGGTCGAGCGGGATCTGGTCGAACAGGATCTTCATGTCCTCGACCGAATCGATCGCCACGCCGGCCTTGCCCACGTCACCGGTCACGCGGGGGTGGTCGCTGTCGTAGCCGCGGTGGGTGGCCAGGTCGAACGCCACGCTCACACCCTGCCCGCCGGCCGCCAGGGCCTTGCGGTAGAACGCATTCGATTCTTCGGCGGTCGAGAAACCGGCGTACTGGCGGATCGTCCACGGGCGCACCGCGTACATCGTCGCCTGCGGGCCGCGCACGAAGGGCGCGAAGCCGGGCAGCGTGTTGGCATGCGGCAGGTTGGCCGTGTCTTCAGCCGTGTACAGCGGCTTGACCGTGATGCCCTCGGGCGTCACCCAGTTCAGGGCGCCCACATCACCGCCAGGCGCTGACTTGGCAGCGGCCTTGGCCCATTGATCAAGGGTGACGGGGGTGAATTCCGGGGCGTTCGACATGGGGTCTCCAGGGGGCCGTGCAGTGGTGCGGAAGGTGCCGGGATCAGGCAAATTCCTCAACAAGACAGCCATGATACGTGATGCATAATTATGAATTCAAACTTGACACCGGTCTGACGACCCTCCCACGTGCCCGCCAACGCTTCGCTCTTTGCCCCCCAGGCCCTGTACCTGCAGGTCGCTGAAAAACTGCGGGAGCAGATCTTCAACCGCGCGCTCGAACCCGGCAGCTGGATCGACGAGCAGAAGCTTTGCCTGGACTACGGCATCAGCCGCACGCCGCTGCGCGAGGCGCTGAAGGTGCTGGCCGTTGAAGGGTTGGTGACGATGAAGGTGCGGCGCGGCGCCTACGTCACCGAAATGTCGGCCGACGACGTGCACCAGGTCTACCGCCTGCTGGGCCTGCTGGAAAGCGACGCGGCTGCCGACATCGCCCAGAGTGGCACCGAGGCCGACCTGGCTGCCCTGCAGGCCCTGCATGACCAGCTTGAACAACAGGTGGACCAGCGCGACGCCTTCTTCGCCACCAATGAGCAGTTCCACCTGCACCTGCTGGCCGCGGCGGGCAACCGCTGGCGGCAACAGATCGTGGGCGACCTGCGCAAGGTGATGAAGCTCAACCGGCACCACTCGCTGTTCAAGCAGGGCCGCCTGCATGAATCGCTGACCGAACACCGCGCCGTGATGGCCGCCCTGCAAGCCCGCGACGCAGCAGCGGCCGCCCGGCTGATGCGCGCCCACTTCGACAACGGGCTGGCGGCCGCCACCACAGCCTGACACTTGGCCATCGGCCGCGATAATCCCGGCCCGATGACCGCAGACACCCTCGACCTCCCGCACACCCTGGCCCACGGCAGCCGCCAAGAGCTGGCCGCCGCGCTCAGCGATGCCCGCCAGCACACCCTCGGCCTGCTCGACGCGCTGGTGGCCGCCCTGCCGCCGGGCCTGGAGCTGCGCGTGCTGCCCGAGCTCAACCCGCCCCGCTGGCTGCTGGCCGAGCTGGCCTGGGCCGAGGACTGGTGGATTGCACGCCACCCGCTGCGGCGCCTCGGGCCGCAGGCCCGCCCGGACACCCCCCGCTCAGCAGCTCCACTGCCCCGGCTCGACGCGGCCGTGGCGCCCGGCCTGAGCCACGCCAGCCGCTGGCACCAGGACGTGCCCGACCTGCCCACGCTGCGCAGCCTGCTGGCCGCCAGCCGCCAACGCACGCTCGCCCTGCTGGCCTCCACGCCGCAGACCGACGACGCGCTGCACCCCTACCGCCAGGCGCTGCGCCGCGAAGACGCGCTGCGCCTGCTGCTGCTGACCATCTGCCAGACGCTGGGCCTGGCGCCCGGCCCGCTGGCGGCTTCCCCGCTGCCTTGCCCGGCCGCAGCCGATGATCTGGATGTGCCTGCGGCCAGCCACCACTTCGGCGCCCCGCCCACGGGCCAACACCCCGCCCACGAACGGCCGGCCTTCGAGCTGGCCCTGCACGGCTTTGCGATCGACCGCGCCCCCATCAACTGGGCGCGCTTTTTGCCCTTCATCGAGGCAGGCGGCTACGAGGAGCCCCGCTGGTGGACACCCGAAGGCTGGGCCTGGGTGCGACGCCAGAACCTGCTGCGGCCGCGCCACCTCAGCCGCAGCGACGACGGCCACTGGCTGCTTGCGCAGTTCGGGCAGTGGGTGCCGCTGGACCCGCGCTGGCCAGCGCTGTTCATCAGCCGGCATGAAGCCCTGGCCTGGTGCCGCTGGGCCGGCCGGCGCCTGCCGAGCGAGCTGGAGTGGGAGACCGCCGCTCGACTGGCTGCAGACGACCTGCCCGACAGCGCAGCCGACACCGGCACCCCGCCCTTCAGCTGGGGCCAGGCGCTGGAATGGACGCTGAGCGACGCACTGCCGTGGGCGGCCGTTGCGGCTGCAGGCAACACCACCGCCACTGAGTCGGTTGAGCCATTCACCACCGAACCCGGCGACGCCCCCACCTGGCCCGCCGGCCTGGCCGACGAGCCACTGGTCAGCCTGCGTGGCGCCGGCCCCTTCACCGCACCGCGGCTGGCCACCCCCTGGGCGCGCCACAGCGCCCCGCCCGGCTGGAACGCCTGGCCGACCGGCTTTCGCAGTTGCGCACCGCTGGCAGAAGGCGTGAGAGCCGTGCATGTCGGGCCTGCACCAGACTTCGTGCACCACAGCGCGCTGCTGGCCGCGCCCCGGCCGCCGCGCAAGCGGGCCGCGCCGAAGCGCCCGCCCGACAGCGACCTGCTGAGCACCGGCACAGAGTGACAACAAGGCGGCGCAAACCGCCCTTTTTGAGCCTTAGTTCACGCCTCATCGGCCTAGCATTCCCAGACCTCATCCGGCTGCGTGCGCCTTGCGCCTGCTGCCGGGTGCACGGCGCATGGCGCGCCACCGGCAGGTCTGATCACCAATGCAACGCCCATGAGCAACGCCGAAGACACCGCCCTCTCCACGGCCGCCGCCGCCCCGGCGCCGGCCACGTTCACCAAGCCGCCTCGCCTGCGGCTGGGCGACGTGCTGGTGCAGCAGAAGCTGGTGTCCGAGCAGCAGCTGCAATCCGCACTCGAAGAAGGCAAACAAACCGGCAAGCGCCTGGGCCGCCTGCTGATCGAGCGCGGGCTGGTGACGGAAGAAGCCGTGGTGCAGGCCCTGGCCACGCAGCTGCGCATCCCCTTCGTCAACCTCAAGACCTTCCCGATCCGCAGCGAGGCCGTGCGCCTGCTGCCCGAATCCCCCGCCCGGCGCCACCGCGCGGTGGTGCTGGAAGACAAGGGCGACCACTGCACCGTGGCCGTGGCCGATCCGCTCGATTTGTTCGCCTATGACGAGCTGACGCGCCTGCTGCGCAAACCCATCCAGATGGCGGTGGCGGCCGAAAGCCAGTTGCCGGCCGTCTTCGACCGCTTCTACCGCCGCACCGACGAAATCACCGGCCTGGCCAAGGCGGTGGAGAAAGACGTGGGCGACGCGGTCGACTTCGGCGCGCTGCAAGCCAGCGTGGGCCAGGAAGCCGCGCCGGTCGTCAAGCTGCTGCAATCGCTGTTCGAGGAAGCGCTGACCGTGGGCGCGTCCGACGTGCACCTGGAGCCGCAGGAACGCGAGCTGCTGATCCGCAACCGCGTGGACGGCGTGCTGCAAACCCAGGCGCAGGCCGACAAGCGCATCGCCGCCGCGCTGACCCAGCGCCTGAAACTGATGGCCAGCCTCGATATCTCAGAGAAGCGCCTGCCGCAGGACGGCCGCTTCACGCTGCGGCTGAAAGAACGCACGCTCGATGTGCGGCTCTCGACCATGCCCAGCCAGCACGGCGAATCGGTGGTGATGCGCTTGCTGGGCCAGGACAACGGCGTGCGCCGCCTCGACAGCATCGGCATGCCTTCGGCCATGCTCTACCGCTTCACCGAAATCCTCGGCCGCTCGTCCGGCATGGTGCTGGTCACCGGCCCGACCGGCTCGGGCAAAACCACCACGCTGTATGCGGCACTCGCCGAGGTGGACGCCGAAGCGAACAAGGTCATCACCGTGGAAGACCCGGTGGAATACCGCCTGCCCGGCCTGACGCAGGTGCAGGTGAACGACAAGATCGAGCTGACCTTTGCCCGGGTGCTGCGCGCCTGCTTGCGGCAAGACCCGGACGTGATCCTGGTCGGTGAAATGCGCGACCCGGAAACCGCCGAGATCGGCCTGCGTGCGGCCATGACCGGCCACATGGTGCTCTCGACGCTGCACACCAAGGACGCCATCAGCACCCCGTTCCGCCTGCTCGACATGGGTGTGCCCGCCTTCATGGTGGCCACCTCGTTGCAGGCCGTGATCGCGCAGCGCCTGGTGCGCGGCGTGTGCGCCAACTGCAGCGAGCCGCAAACCCTCAGTCCGCAACAACAGACCTGGCTGAACACCATGGCCGGCGAGCGCGCCGCCAGCATCCAGCCGCGACGCGGCCGGGGCTGCTCGGCCTGCAACAACACCGGCTACAGCGGCCGTCTGGGCGTGTATGAAATGCTGGAGATGGACGCCGAGCTGACGCAGGCCGCCACCCACGGCGACCCGACCCGCTTCCTCGCCACCGCCCGTCAGCGCATGGCCGGCCGCACGCTGGCCGACCACGCGCTGGAGCTGGTGCGGCTGGGCAAGACCTCCATCAGCGAGGCCATGCGCATGGCCTCCGACACCGACCCGGGACGCTGACATGGCAGCCTGGGCATGGCGCGGCCGCAATGGCCGGGGCGAACTGGTCAGCGGCACCTCGGAAGGGGCGACTGACAGCGCGGTGGCTGACCAGCTGCTGGCAGGCGGCGTCACGCCAGTGCAGATCACGGCGGTGGGCAACACCGCAATTGGTGCAGCCGGCTCAGCCGCCAACCCCAATGCGCAGACGGCAGCTTCGGTCTTGAACGCGCTGTTCGGCCCGCAGGTGACGGGCGAAGACACCCTGGTGCTGTCGCGCCAGCTCTACACGCTGCAGAAAGCCGGCGTGCCGCTGTTGCGCTCACTCGCCGGCCTGCAGGCCTCCACCGCCAAGGCACCGCTGATCGACCTGCTGGTGGATTTGCGCGCCAGCCTCGACCAGGGCCGCGAGTTGTCGGCCGGCCTGGCCCGCCATCCCAAGGTGTTCAGCGCGTTTTATGTGGCCATGGTGCAGGTGGGTGAGATGACCGGCCGCCTGACCGAGGTGTTCCTGCGCCTGTCGGAGCACCTGGAGTTTGAACTCGACGTGCGCGCCCGCATCAAGCAGGCGCTGCGCTACCCGACCATGGTGCTGATCGCCATCGTGGCGGCCATCACGGTCATCAACCTGTTTGTGCTGCCCACCTTCGCCACCGTGTTTGCCGGCTTCAAGGCCGAGCTGCCGCTGATGACCCGCGTGCTGCTGGCCTCCTCGCACTTCACGGTGACCTTCTGGCCGCTGTTGCTGGTCGGCGGCCTGGGGGCGGTGTTCGGCACACGCGCCTGGCTGGCCACACCGGGCGGGCGCTACACCTGGGACAAGCGCAAGCTGCGCATGCCGATCATCGGCCCGATCATCCTGAAAGCCACGCTGGCGCGCTTTGCCCGCAGCTTCGCGCTGGCCTCCAAGAGCGGCGTGCCCATCAGCCAGGCCATGACGGTGGTGGCACGCACGGTGGACAACGCCTGGATCGGCGCCCGCATCGAACAGATGCGTGACGGCGTGGAGCGCGGCGAAAGCATTTCGCGCTGCGCCCAGGCGGCTGGCGTGTTCACCCCGGTCGTGATGCAGATGATCGCGGTGGGCGAAGAAACCGGCGAGCTCGACACCCTGCTGCTGGAAATCGCCGACATGTACGAGCGCGAGACCGACCACGCCATCAAGGGTTTGTCGTCGGCCATCGAGCCGGTGCTGCTGCTGGTCATCGGCGCCATCGTGCTGGTGCTGGCCCTGGGCGTGTTCATGCCGCTGTGGAACATGGGCCAGGCGGCCATGGGCAAGGCGGGTTGACGGCGACGTGCGCGGGGGCATGCGCGGGCCGAATGGCAGGAATTCACCGTTGTTGGTGATCAAACCCTCAATTCCTGCCGGCAAGCCGCCGATAACGACTTGTGACCCGTCTCTGGCGGGCCCGTCTGACCCCATTCCATTCCCGTGCGGCAGCGCCGCGACTTCCCTGAAAGGCACGATGATGAACGCCAAGTCTCTCCAGGCCCTGCGGCCGCAATCGGGTTTCACCTTGATCGAACTGGTCATGGTGATCGTGATCCTGGCCGTGCTGGCCGCGGTCGCCATTCCAAAATTCGTCGATCTGGGCGCGGACGCCAAGACCGCTGCGCTGGCTGGCGTGGCCGGCTCGCTGACCTCGGCGGCCTCGGTGAACTACGCTGCGCGCAAAGTGAACATCAACAACGGCGTGGTGGTGACCGACTGTGACCACGTGAAGAACGCGCTGCAAGGCGGCGTGCCCAACGGCTACAACATCACGCCCCGCACCATCACGGCTGGTGAAATCACGGCCGCCACCGCGATCGCCTGCTCGGTGACGCAGACGTCCACGGGCGTTATCGCCACCTTCACCGCCGTCGGTATCAACTGATGTGCGAGCCTGATGCGCCAGCACCTTGCACCCCATCGCTCGAGCGGCTTCACGCTGATCGAGCTGGTGATGGTCATCGTGCTGGTCGGCATCCTGGCGCTGGTGGCGCTGCCCAAGATGATGGACACCCGCATCTGGCAGCTGCGTGCCTTTCATGACAATCTGCTGAGCCAGGCCCTGAGCGCCCGCCGCATGGCCTTGAGCCAGCGCCGGCCGGTCGTCTTGACAGTGACCCCCACGGGCACCAGCGTGGCCTATGCCTCTGGCACCGCCATCGCGAGCCTGAGCTGCCCGGCATCGGTCAGCCCGTGCATCAGCGAATCCGCCACCCGCAGCGTGACCTTCAACACCGGCAACACCGGTGCGGCGCTCACCTCCACCGGCGGCGTGCTCGACGTCACCGTGAGTGACGGCAACGGCTTCAGCCGCGTGATGCGCATCGAGAACGACACCGGCCTGGCCCGGGTGATGCCATGAGCGCGCGCCGCCCTGCCCCAGCCGGCCGCCGCCAAGGCGGCGTCTCGCTGATCGAGCTGGTGATGTTCATCGTCGTGCTCAGCGTGGCGCTCACCGCCATCCTGCGCATCTTCATCCAGTCCACCGTGGCCAGTGCCGACCCGCAACTGCAGCGCCAGGCGCTGGCAATTGCGGAATCACTGATCGACGAAGTGCAGCTGATGCCCTTCACCTTCTGTGACCCGGACGATGCCAACGTCGACAGCGCCAGCAGCAGCGCGGGCTGTGCGTCGCTGGCCGAAAGCATCGGGCCGGAGTCGGGCGAAGGCCGCTACGCCACACCGCAATTCGACAACGTCAACGACTACAACGGTTTTGCCATGACCGGCATCACCGACCTGAGCAACAGCGCCGTGCCCGGCCTGAGCGGCTACAGCGCCAGCATCGCCGTGGCCAATGCCGCACTCGGCGGCCTGACGGCCGGCAGCGGCGACGTGCTGCGCATCACGGTCACCGTCACTGGCCCGGGCAATACCCGCGTGGTGCTGGACGGCTACCGCAGCCGCCATGCGCCCAACGCGGCGCTGTGAGGGCACGTCATGCCGCACGCTGCCCATTCACCCCACCGCAACCGCGCCAGCCGGCAGCAGCCCCAGCACGGCTTCACGCTGATCGAGGCGGTGATGGTCATCGTGCTGTCCGGCATCGTGCTGGCCGTGGTGGGCAAGTTCATCGTGGCACCGGTGCAGGCCTACATCGCGGTGTCGGCACGGGCCAATCTGGTTGACGCCGCCGATGGCGCCCTGCGCCGCATCGGCCGTGACCTGCACGGCGCGCTGCCCAACAGTGCCCGCGCCACGGCGGACGGCCTGTCGCTTGAACTCATTCCCACAACGGCCGCGGCGCGCTTTGCCACCGACGGCAGCGGCGCGCTGCAGTTCGGCACCAGCGACACCAGCTTCGACGTGGTCGGCCCGGGCCTGGCCTTGACCGCCGGCCAAGCGGTGGTGGTCTACAACCTGGGCACCGGCGTGACCGGCTCGGACGCCTACGCCGCCAACGGCACGGCCACCGAGCAGGCCTCGTCCAACCGGCGCAGCACCACCAATGCCGCGGGCACGGCCAGCACGGTAGGCTTGAGCTCACTCGCCGGCTTGCCGGTGGCGGGCCTGTCAGCGCCCTACCGCGTCTTCGCCGTGAACAGCCCGGTGACCTACCGCTGCGACCTGACGGCCGGCACCCTGGTGCGCTGGACGGGTTACGGCTTCGTCGCCAGCCAGCCCAGCCCGCCCTCGGGTGGCAGCAGCACCGTGCTGGCCAGCGGCGTGACCGCCTGCCGCTTCAGCGTCGACAACGCCGTGATCGCCAGCCGCGCCGGCCTGGCCCAGATGAGCCTGACGCTGGCCACCGCCACCGCCACGGCCACCGAATCGGTTTCCCTGCACCATGCCGTCCACATCGACAACCAGCCCTGAGCAGGCCCGTGCCTCGCGCGCAGCTCGCCCGGCAGCGGCGGGCGGTGGGCAAGGCATGCGCGGCTTCACCATGATGTCGCTGCTGTTCATCCTGGTCGTGCTGGCCGCCCTGGGCGCGGCGCTGGTGAGTGTCAGCAGCCGGCAGCAAGAGGGCATGGCGGTCGACATTGAAAATGCCCGCGCCGCCCAGGCCGCCCGCGCCGGCCTGGAATGGGCCGCCTGGCAGGTGCTGCGCAACCCCGCGCCACCGGCCGCCGCACCGGCCTGCTTCGGCACCACCTCGCTCACACCGGGCGGCAACCTGGGCAGCCTGGTGGTCACCGTGAGCTGCAGCCGCAGCACGGGCACCGACGGCGCCACGGCCCTGGTGTTCTACCAAGTCACGGCCACCGCCTGCAACGCGCCCAGCAGCGGCAGCTGCCCCAACACCGCCGCCGCGCCTTCGGCGGTGTATGTCGAGCGGCAATTGAGCAGCACGCTGACCCGCTGATCGACCGAGGCCACCCACGGTGGCGCAGCTCAAGGCCGGCATCGCGCGGTTGATTGCTCAGGTTGGAGGCCTGGTTTGAAGTCAGGCATGAGGCCGGGTTTGAGGCCACTTTGGCGCTCTTTTCGTTGATTACTGCACAGGCTGCAGCCTCAAGAATCGACGCAGGAGAGCCTCATGCTTTGCACGCGTCCGTTCCTGCCCGATCTGCCCCCCGAGCCCGCCCACAGGCCCGGCCGCGGCATGGCTGGCGCAGCAACGGCGAAACGCTGGCTGCAAACCGCCCGAGGCCTGGCTGCAACGGCCCTGCTGGGCCTGGCCGGTACCGCCTGGGCGCAGTGCGGCACGCTGCCCGTGACCTACCCGATCACCGCAGGCAGCAGCGCCCTGAACCTGAGTGGCACCAATGTCGTCAACGGCAGCACGGTGAGTGGCACCACCGGCGCCAGCATCACCATGGCGGGCGTGCGCACCGCGGCCGTTCCAGCCTCGTTCCCGGACCTGCCCACACCGGTGAGCCCGATCTCGGTGAACAACCTGAGCATCGCCAACGGCACCACCTACACCTTCACGCCGGGCGACTACAACATCAACAACGCCACCATCGGCACCTCGGCGACGATCGTCATCCAGGCGGGGGCACGGCTGTTTCTCAAAGGCAACATCAGCGCGGGTGCCGGCCTGGTGATCAATTCGGCCGGCCCGACCGAGATGGGCAAGTTTTTCCTGACGCCCAATGCCAACCTCACGGTGGGCTCCAGCAGCAGCATCCGCGGGATCATCTACAGCCCGGGCACGGGCAACAACGTCAGCATCGGTTCGGGCTCCATGCTCACCGGCGCCATCGTGGTCAATGGAGGCGTCACGCTGGGCGGCCTCACCGTCACGCTGACCAGCGCCGACCAGACCGAACTGTCCAACGTCAGCACCTGTACCGACACCACCAAGCCCACGCTGGTGTCGGCCAGCCAGGTCTGCGGCAACCCGAAAAAGGCGACGCTGGTGTTTTCGGAAGAGCTCCGCAAGTCGCAGGCGCAAACCACCAGCAATTTCAGCATTCCCCTCAGCGTCATCACCAGCGCCGTGCTGGAGAACGACTACAAGACCGTCACCCTGACCACCAGCGCGGCCATGGCCAGCTCGACCGCGGTGACCGTCAGCAATCTGGCGGATCTGGTGGGCAACGTGATCAACCCGGCCAGCAGTGCCGCGCTGTCTGCGCCCACGATGTACAGCGGCATCTACGGCAGTTACTTTGCGCAGAACGGCAACATCGGTCCGACGTACGCCTTCTCCGGCACGCAGGCCAACCGCGTCGACAGCCAGATTTACTTCGGCTGGACGACCGGCGCGCCGGGCGTGGGCAGCACACCCGCGGACGGTTTCTCGGTGCGCTGGACCGGGGTGATCAAGGCCACCACCACGGGCACCTACGCCTTCGCGACCAACTCCGATGACGGTGTGCGGCTGTACATCGATGGCACCAAGGTCATCGACAACTGGACCCTGCACTCCCCCACGGTCGACGCCACCGCGAGCCGAATCAGCCTGACCGCCGGCAGCTATTACCCGGTCACGATGGAGTTCTTCGAGAACGCCGGTGACGCCACGGCGATGCTGGCCTGGCAAGAGCCCGCCGTGACAGGCACCACCTACTACATCATCCCAGCCGCCCAGCTCTACAACTGCACCTCGTCCGCGAGTGCGCTCAGTGGCTTCACCATCACGCCCTCGGCCAGTACGGCCTCGACCTGCGGCACCCAGACCCTGACGGTGAAGGCGCTGGACGTCGACCTCACCAGTGCCTTTCTGGCCTACACCGGCACCATCACCCTGAACACCGGCACCGGCCGCGGCACCTGGGCCAAGGGCAGCGGGCCCGTGCCGGGCGGCACGCTGGTGAACAACGGCGACGGCACGGCCACCTACACCTTCGTGGCGGGCGATGCCGGCGTGGCCAGGTTCACGCTGGCGCACAGCCTGGCCCAGAACGTGACCGCCACCGTCACCAACGGCACCTACAGCGCCAGCGCCACGCCCATCCAGTACCGCGACAACGCCTTCGTGTTTGCTGAAGACCTGAGCAACAAGGTCAGTGGCAGCGACGTGGCCGTGGCCGGCCGACCGCACGACATGACGCTGAGCCTGCTGAAGAAGGACCCCAGCACCGGCTCGTGCGGCGTGGCCACCGACTACAGCGGCAGCCGGGCCCTGAAGTTCTGGCGTACCGATGCCGGCGGCACGCACACGGCACCCACGGTGGTCTCACCGGCGCTGACGATTCCTTCGGCCCAGCCGGGCGCCAACAACCTGACGCTCACCTTCACCAATGGCGTGGCCAGCTTCAACCTGGGCACCTCTGACCAGGGCCGGTATGCGTTGAACGTGCTCGACGATTCACTCACCGCCGCCGCCACGTCGGTCAGCGGCGCCAGCAACACACTCACCGTGCGGCCCTTCGTGGTGATGATCCAGGCCATCAAGTACGGCAGCACGCTGAACCCGAACGGCGCTGCCGCCACCGATGGCGTGCTGGGCCCGGCCGGGGCGAACTTCGGGGCAACGGTTGCGGCCTACACCTGGAACTCGGCGATGCTGACCAACGGCGCGGACACCAACAACACCGGCACGCCACTGGCCACCGCCACAGAAACCGCGATGAAGGCCGGCAACCGCGTCAACAGCTTTGCCAGCGCGGTGGTGCTCAGCCCGGTCGCAGCCTCTCAAACGCCGGCTGGCGGCACGATGGGCAGCCTGAACAACGGCACCATCGCCGGCAGCAGCTTCGCCAGCGGCGCGGCCAGTGTCAGCAACCTGCAATACACCGAGGTGGGCAGTTTTTCGCTCAACACCACGAGCGTGGTCAGCAACTTCCTGGGCAGCGGCCTGAGCCTGGATGCCGTGGTGACGAACAGCGCCGGCAGCCAGAACACCCGCGTGGGCCGCTTCGTGCCCGCCGGCTTCACCGTCAGCAACGCCAGCCTGGTGCACCGCAGCAGCGCTTCGTGCTCGCCCGCCTCCAGCTTCAGCTACCTGGGCGAGCCGTTCCAGCTCGGCTTCACCCTCACCGCCGTGAATGCGCTGGGCGCCACGACCACCAATTACACCGGCAGCTACGCCAAGCTCAGCCCTGCATCGGCAGCCACCTGGAACCTCGCTGGCATCGACGGCAGCACCATGTTCAGCACCGCCACCAGCCCGGCACGGCTAACCCTGGGCAGCTCCACCGGCAGCTGGGCCAATGGCGTGGCCAGCAACATCACCCTGCTGGCCACGGCACAGCGCGGCACCATCGTCGACGGGCCGTTCAGCGCGAACTTCGGCATTGCGCCGGTCGACAGCGACGGCGTGGGCATGCAGACCTTCGACCTCGACACCACCTCGCCCGCCAACGGCAATGACCACACGCTGCTGAGCGCCGTGGTGCTGCGCCATGGCCGCCTGCGCCTGGCCAATGCCATCGGTGCGCAACAGCGCCCGCTGGGCATGGACCTGCGCGCCCAGTACTGGAATGGCAGCGCCTGGGCCGACAACACACTCGACAGCTGCACCCGCGTGCCGGCCACGGCGGTGAATTTCGGCAATCTGCGCAAGACCCTGACCGCCGCCGATACCGCCGTGAGCGGCAGCACCGTGAGCCTGATCGCCGGGGCCGGCAAGCTGGTGCTGGCCGCCCCGGGCGGCGGCCGCAGCGGCACGGTGGACGTGGCGCTGAGCCTGGGCGCCACGGCCACCGACAACTCCTGCCTGCAGACCTGGACACCTGCCGCCGGCGACGCCGCCACCGCAGGCGCCGGCCTGCCCTGGCTGCGCGGCGCCTGGTGCGGCAGCAGCCTCGACAAGGACCCCTCTGCCCGAGCCAGCTTCGGCCTGTTCAAGGGCAACGACAACCTCATCTACCAGCGCGAGAACTACTGACATGCGATGGCCCTGGCAACGCGCTGCCGCGCGACACGACACCCTGGTCTTCAGCCTTGGCGCTGGCACCCTGGACTGGTTGCTGGGCGACACGCGCACCCAGCCGCCCACCGTGCGGCGCTGGGGCAGTGAGCCGCTGGCAGAAGACGGCGCGCTGCCCGACGCCGAGCTGCTGCGCAGCCTGAGCCACAGCGCCGGCACCGCCACGGCGGTGTTGCCCCTGAGCGGCTACCAGCTGCTGCAGATCGAGGCGCCGGCCGTGCCGCCCGACGAGCTGCGCGCCGCCGCCCGCTGGCACATCCGCGAACGGGTGGACGTGCATGTCGACGACCTGACCCTCGACGTGCTGCGCGTTGGCCGGCCGCAGGCGCCGACGGTGGGCCAGGGTCAGTTGTTCGTGATCGCTGCACCCACCACGCGCGTCGTGCAGCTCAATGCGACGGCAGAGTCAGCCCGCTGGCCGCTGCAGGTGATTGATGTCACCGACCTGGCCCAGCGCAATCTGCACACCGCCGCCGCAGGCGCCGCCGACCTGGCCGACCGCGCCACCGCCTGCCTCATGCAGCACGGCAGCAGCAGCCTGATCACCATCTGCGTGGGCGACGAGCTGTACTACAGCCGCCGCCTGGACTGGGACGCCGAGCTGCTGGACCGCGCTGCTGCCGCACGTGCCAAGAGCACATCGGCAGCCACGGACGCGAATGAGCCGGCGTTCGCCGCATCAGGCCTGGAGGGTGCCGAGCTGGGCGCATCGGGCAGCTTCACGTTTTCGCTCGACGACATCGGCCTGCCACCGGCGATCGAGCTGGGTGCAGACACCGAAGACGCAGGCTCACGCCTGGTGGTGGAGCTGCAGCGGTCCTTCGATGTGTGGGAGCGCTCCTGGCCCGACCTGCCGCTGGGCGTGCTGTGGCTGCACCACACGGGTGACACCGACGCCACCAGCCAGTACCTGCAAGAGCTGCTGGGCATGCGTGTGATGCCCTTGAACCTGCAGCAGCTCTACACGCCCGCCACGGCCGGCGATGACGCCGCCAGCACGCCGCTGCCCGAACCTCAGGTGCCGCTGCTCGGCGCCTTGCTGCGGCATGTCCGCTTGGAGCCTTGAGATGGCCCAGCAGATCAACCTTCACACGCCCGTCCTGCTCGCGCCACGCCTGATCTTCAGCGCGAAGACGCTGCTGCTCGGCCTCGGCATCCTGAGCATCGTGCTGAGCCTGGCCAGCGGTGGCGTCTGGCTGCTGCAGCGCCAGCGCGCCGCCGATCACGAGGTGCTGCAAGCCCGCCAGGCGGCAGACCGCCAACAGCTCACCGCCGCGCTTCAACTGGCGCGCGCCCGCATCGACCCCAACACCTTGAACCTGGAATTGCGCACACTGCAGGCCGAACTGCCGCGACTGCGCGAACGGCTCTCGGCCATGGAAAGCGCGCAGCTGGCCCCGGGCCGCCACCACTCTGACGCGCTGGCCCTGGTGGCCCGCACGCTGCCGGAATCAGTCTGGTTGACGGGCGTGCAACTGGCCCCCGATCAAGCCTCGGTGGAAGGGCTGACGCTCGACCCCGGCGCGCTGCAGGCCTGGCTGCCCGTGCTGGGCAAGCTGGCCTTGCCGAAAGACGCCAACAACGCCCAGGCCCTTGGCGCGGTCGAGGTGCAGTTGCAGGGGGCTTCGGCCACCGACGCGGCGGCTGGCATGGCCACAGGCAGCGGCGTGCTGTCGGGCGCCGCAACCACCCCGGCCAGCACCGCCCGCACACCGCCGCCGATGTGGCGCTTCAAGGTGGCCACCCAGGCGCATGCCGGCCTGCGCCCGGCCGCCCCCGCACAAGGAGGTGCGCCATGATGGCGACCACCCTGGCCCGCTGGGCCCGATTGATTGATGGCTTGAGCCTGCGCGAACGGGCCTTCCTGTTCGCCTCGCTGGCAATGCTGCTGCTGGCCGTGGCCGACCAGCTGGTGATCAGCCCCAGCCTGCGGCAACAAGGCGAATGGCGCCAGACCGGTATCGCCGGTTCCGCCGAGCTGGCCGCGATGAGCAAGGAGCTGGACGGTCTGAGCCGCGATGCCGGACACGCGGGCACAGACCCGCAGTTGCAGGCCCTGATCCAGAGCGTGGAGCGCGCCCGCGCCGAGCGTGCCGAACTGCTGCTGATGCTGCAAGGTGGCCGCGACGAGGCCGTGCCCGCCGTGGCGCTGCCCAAGCTGCTGGCGACCGTTCTGCAGCGCCATGCCCGGGTCAGCCTGGTGCGCCTGGAATCCGGCGCTACCGGTGCAAACAGCGGCGCAAACAGCGCTGCAGGCCGGGCCGCAGCGCCAGGCCTGACGGCAGCGTCGGCCGCGATGCAGAGCCTGGCCAGCGCGCCAGGCGGCACGCCTGCCAACCCCGCGCCCGCCGCCGCGAACGAGACAAGGCCGGGCGACTGGCAAGGCGCCAAGCTGACGATCTCCGGCCAGTACGCCGACCTGCAGCAGTTTCTGGCCGAGCTGGAGCGCACCCTGCCCGGGCTGCGCTGGGGCACGTTGAGCCTGCAGCGAGAACAAGGCCAGCCGCTGCTCAGCGTGCAGCTGTGGCTGGCAGGGAGCGCGCCATGAACCAACCCCGCACGCTCCTGACACTGGCGCTGGTCTGCCTGCCCCTGGCGCTGGCCCATGCACCCGCCCAGGCCCAGCGCGACCCCACGCGTCCGCCCGATGCCTCGGGCCTGAATGCACCGCCCGCCGGCACAGCCACCGCAGCAGCGAACGCCCCTGCTGCCTCGGGCACCGCCGCAGGCATGCCCGAGGCAGCACAGCCCGGCCAGCACCTGATGGTGATCAACGGCAAGCCGTACGTGGTGGAACGCGGCTGGCTGCGCGGCGTGGGCGACAAGCTCGGCGACGCACGCATTGAACGCATCACGGCCCAGGAGATCTGGCTGCGCGACGCCAACGGGCTGCGCAAGTTGCCGCTGTATCCGCAGATCAGCCTGACGCCCTCGACAGCATTGAAGACCTCGAAGACCTCGCCCTCGGCGAAGAAAGAGACAACCCCATGACCCCGACCCAGATCCTCGCCCGTGGCGGATTGCTGAGCAGCCTGCTGAGCCTGGGCGCCTGTGCCCCGATCAACACCGCCGTGCCCGGCCAGCTGCCGCTGAAGACGCCGGTGCAGACCGTGCTGGAGCTGCAGCCCGACAGCCTGGTCAAGCCGGCACCAACCGCCCGGGTGGAAGCCCGTGTGGAGCCGGTGGCGACTGCCGCCAACGCTGCTGCAGCCCCGACTCCCCGCGCCGAGCCACCGGCCGAGCCCCGCTTCGATCTGATCGTCAACAGTGCCCCGGCGCGCGACGTTTTTCTGGCGCTGGCCTCCGACGGCCGCTACAACGTGCTGGTGCACCCCGACCTGGCGGGCCAGATTTCGGTGACGCTGCGCCGCGTGACGATGCGCGAGGCGATGGAAGCCCTGCGTGATGTGTACGGCTATGACTTCAAGGTGGAAGGCCGCCGCATCACGGTGTTTCCGCCGACGATGCAGTCACGCGTCTTTGTTGTGAATTACCTGCACTCGCAACGCAGTGGCCGCAGCGATGTGCGCGTCAGCTCTGGCGCTGCCCCGGCGAACAACAGCAGCGGCACCAACGGTGGGAACAGCAGTGGCGGCAACGGCGCAGGTGGCACCAGCCAGAGCCAGCCCGACAGCAGCCAGATCACCACGCAGTCACGCAACGACTTGTGGGCCGAGCTGGGTGAATCGGTGCGCGCCATGATCGGCACCGCCGGCGGCCGCAGCGTGATCGTCAGCCCGCAATCGGGCCTGCTGGCGGTGCGTGCCATGCCCGACGAGTTGCGCCAGGTAGAGGCCATGCTCAGCGCAGCCCGCATGGCGGTGGAGCGGCAGGTGATGCTGGACGTGAAGATCGTGCAGGTGGAACTGCGTGAAGGCTTCCAGAGCGGCATCGACTGGTCCATCCTGCGGGGCCGTGGCGCCGCAGGCAGCCTGAACGGCAACGCCACCAACCCGCTGCTGAGCAATGCCAACGGCCTGCCTACCTTGACCAGCGGCCTGAGCACCGCCGCCGATGCCCTGAGCGGCCCGCTGGGCGGCAACGGGCTGTTCGGCCTGTCACTGGCCGGCAATGGCTTCCAGGCCGTCATGGGCTTTCTGGAAACCCACGGCGAGGTGCAGACCTTGTCGAGCCCCCGCCTGGCCACGCTGAACAACCAGAAGGCCGTGCTGAAGGTGGGCATCGACGACTACTTCGTCACCAATGTCTCCGGCGGCACCACCGGCACCGGCAACACCACCTCGACCACCGGCAACACCACCACGATGCCGACGCTGACACTGACGCCGTTTTTCTCCGGCATCGCGCTGGACGTGACGCCACAGATCGACGAAGGCCACATGATCACGCTGCATGTGCACCCCTCGGTCAGCTCAGTCACTGAGCGCAACAAGCAGGTGGATCTGGGCACCATGGGCGCATACAAGCTGCCGCTGGCCTCCAGCAGCATCAACGAGACCGACACCATCGTGCGCATTCCGGATGGCCAGATCGTGGCCATCGGCGGGCTGATGCAGACCGAAACCGTGCGTCAGACCTCGGGCCTGCCGGGCAGCGGCGCCAATCCGGTCACGGCCAGCGTGCTGGGCAACCGCGCCAACACGGGCAAGAAGAAGGAGTTGGTGGTGCTGATCAAGCCGTCCATCATCCGCTCCAGCGAAGACTGGCAGGCGCAAACCCAGGCCGCCTGGGCTTCTCTGGCGGACACCGATACGCCCGTGCGGGTGATTCGGGTGGATGGGCATGGCAGCAGCCAGAGCACGGGCAGGCCGATGAGTGGCCCTGCGGCGGCACCGGTCATGGCACCGGCAACTGCGCCCGCCACATCGCCTGCAACGTCGCCCGCCACGTCGCCAAAAGCCGGCACGAAGGTCGAGCTCCAGACCCCGCCGGCAACCGCGACCACGGACGCGACGACACAACTGGCAGCGGCCGCCCCCGGCGTGGGCGGCGCACCCTGGCCCGTCGGCACCACCGGCGGTCGCCCGCAGGTGCGCCTGTATCGGCTGCGGGCCGGCGCTTACGGCGCGGACCTGCCAGACACCACGACAACCGCGAGTGTTGCCGTCGCCACCACCAAGGCATCAGCCAAGCACCGCCGTGCAACCGATTCCG
The DNA here is from genome assembly GCA_002255925.1 of Burkholderiales bacterium PBB6. Lineage (GTDB taxonomy): Bacteria > Pseudomonadota > Gammaproteobacteria > Burkholderiales > Burkholderiaceae_C > Ideonella > Ideonella margarita. Next base: position 305,575 of record NKIH01000006.1, read on the forward strand.
ACACGCTGGAGGCCCAAGCTTCGTCCAGGCACAAGAAGGGCACCCGACAACTCGCCAGCCTCAGCCCGCGCTGAGCGATTCGAGACAGTTCAGCGGACCCGAGCGCGCATGAAAAAGAGGCCCCTCGGGGCCTCTTCTTTTGGGCGGGCCACAAGGGCCCGGCAGCTGGTGTGGTGGCCTCACGGACGGCGCTGAAACGCCCTCCGTGGACACGCCATCAACGCTGGCTCAGCGGCTTCACGTCGCGGGCAGCGGCGCCCACGAACAGCTGGCGCGGACGGCCGATCTTGTATTCCGGATCGCCGATCATTTCGTTCAGCTGGGCAATCCAGCCCACCGTGCGGGCCAGCGCGAAGATCGCGGTGAACAGCGGCACGGGGATGCCGATGGCGCGCTGCACGATGCCCGAGTAGAAGTCGACGTTCGGGTACAGCTTGCGTGCGACGAAATACTCGTCTTCCAGCGCAATCTTTTCCAGCTCCATCGCCAGCTTGAACAGCGGGTCGTTCTGCAGACCCAGCTCGTTCAGCACTTCGTGGCAGGTCTCGCGCATCAGCTTGGCACGCGGGTCGTAGTTCTTGTACACGCGGTGGCCAAAGCCCATCAGCTTGACGCCGGAGCTCTTGTCCTTGACCTGGTTCATGAACTCGCCGACCTTGGCCACGCCACCCATCTTCTGGATGTCGCCGAGCATGTTCAGGCAAGCTTCGTTGGCGCCGCCGTGCGACGGGCCCCACAGGCAGGCCACGCCCGCTGCGATGGCCGCGAACGGGTTGGTGCCCGACGAGCCGCACAGACGCACGGTCGAGGTGGAGGCGTTCTGTTCGTGGTCAGCGTGCAGGATGAAGATGCGGTCGAGCGCGCGCTCGATCACCGGGTTCACCTTGTACTCTTCGCACGGGGTGGCGAACATCATCCGCAGGAAGTTGCCCGAGTAGCTCAGGTCGTTCTTCGGGTAGATGTATGGCTGGCCAACGGTGTACTTGTAGGCCATGGCCACGAGCGTCGGCATCTTGGCGATCAGGCGGATCGCGGCGATTTCACGGTGCTCGGGGTTATTGATGTCCGTGCTGTCGTGATAGAAGGCCGACATGGCGCCAACCAGGCCCGTCAGCACAGCCATCGGGTGTGCGTCACGACGGAAGCCACGCAGGAAGAACTGCATCTGCTCGTTGACCATCGTGTGGTTCGTCACACGGTCTTCGAAGTCAGCCTTCTGCGTCGGGGTCGGGAGTTCTCCGTACAACAGCAGGTAGCAGGTTTCCAGGTAGTCGCAGTTCACCGCCAGCTGCTCGATCGGGTAGCCGCGATACAGCAGCTCGCCCTTGTCGCCATCGATGTAGGTGATGGTCGAGTTGCACGAGGCAGTCGACAGGAAGCCCGGGTCATAGGTGAACTTGCCGGTTTGACCGTAGAGCTTTCGGATGTCGATGACATCGGGGCCCACGGTGCCCTTGTAAAGGGGCAAGTCCATGCTGGGGCTGCCGTCAGAGAACGACAGGGTGGCTTTCACGTCGGACGGGGTCATCGTCTAGTCCTTTCTAGTCTCAAATCGTTCAACCGGGCTGGCGCAGTTGCGCCAGTACGTCCCGGACTTCCGGCCGATCGAGTTCGCCCTCGGGTTCCTTGCGTACAAGCAGCAAGTCCAGAAGGTCGTTATCGGCCAGATCCATCAGCGCTTGCAGGCCTTCAACCTGCCGGATCGTGAGCGTTTGCTCATGACGGCGGAAGAAGCGCTCGACAAACAGGTCGTTTTCGAGCAAACCCCGGCGGCAGCGCCATTTCAGGCGGCTGACGTCGGTGGGATTCAGGGATGCAGTTTCCATGCCTTGGCTTGCTCGAAATTGACCGCAGCGGGCTCAGACCGCGCGGCGGACCATCAATTCCTTGATCTTGCCGATTGCCTTCGTCGGGTTCAGACCCTTCGGGCAGACATCGACGCAGTTCATGATGGTGTGGCAGCGGAACAGGCGGTACGGATCTTCCAGGTTGTCCAGGCGAGCCGAGGTGTCGTGGTCGCGGCTGTCGGCGATGAAGCGGTAAGCCTGCAGCAGACCGGCCGGGCCGACGAACTTGTCCGGGTTCCACCAGAAGCTCGGGCAGCTCGTCGAGCAGCTCGCGCACAGGATGCACTCGTACAGGCCGTCGAGCTCTTCGCGCTCTTCCGGCGATTGCAGACGTTCCTTCTCGGGCGGACGCTCCTCGTTCACCAGGTACGGCTTGATCGAGTTGTACTGCTTGAAGAACTGCGTCATGTCGACGATCAGGTCACGCACCACCGGCAGGCCCGGCAGCGGGCGCAGCACGACGGTCTGCGGCAGCGTGAGCATGTTCGTCAGGCAGGCGAGGCCATTCTTGCCGTTGATGTTCATCGCGTCCGAACCGCAGACACCTTCGCGGCAGGAGCGGCGATAGGACAGGGTCGGGTCGATGGCCTTGAGCTTGATCAGGGCGTCCAGCAGCATGCGTTCGTTGCCGTCGAGTTCGATCTCGATGGTCTGCATGTAGGGCTTCGCGTCCTTGTCAGGGTCGTAGCGATAGATTTGGAAAGTGCGCTTGTCAGCCATGATTGTTTCCTCTCGCCGAGATCAGAAGGTACGGACCTTGGGCGGCACCGACTCAACGGTCAGCGGCTTCAGGTTGACGGGCTTGTAGTCCAGGCGGTCGCCTTCGGAGTACCACAGCGTGTGCTTCATCCAGTTGTCGTCGTCGCGGTTCGGGAAGTCGTTGTGCGCGTGGGCACCGCGGCTTTCCGGACGAGCGGCGGCCGACACCATCGTGGCCTTGGCGGCTTCGATCAGGTTGTCGACTTCCAGTGCTTCGATGCGGGCCGTGTTGAACACCTTGGAGGTGTCCTTCAGGCCGATCGACTTCACGCGCTCGCCAACTTCCATGATCTTCTTGACGCCTTCTTCCATGCTCGCCTGGGTGCGGAACACGCCAGCGTGCTTCTGCATGGTCGAGCGGATGTCGTTGGCGACGTCCTGGGCGTATTCGCCGTTCTTGGCCGAATCCAGGCGCGCCAGGCGCGATTGGGTCAGGTCAGCGGCATCAGCCGGCAGCGGCTTGTGGTTCTTCTGCTTGAGCGCGCTGGCCACGATGTGGTTGCCAGCGGCACGGCCGAAGACGATCAGGTCGAGCAGCGAGTTGGTGCCCAGGCGGTTGGCGCCGTGCACCGACACGCACGAGCACTCGCCCACGGCGTAGAGGCCGTTGACAACGTCGTTGTGCGAGCCATTGCGCGGGATCACGACCTGGCCGTTCACGTTCGTCGGAATGCCACCCATCTGGTAGTGGATGGTCGGGACGACCGGGATCGGCTCCTTGGTGATGTCGACGTTGGCGAAGTTGTGGCCAATCTCGAACACCGAAGGCAGGCGCTTCATGATGGTCTCGGCACCCAGGTGGGTCATGTCGAGCAGCACGTAGTCCTTGTTCGGGCCGCAGCCACGGCCTTCCTTGATTTCCTGGTCCATCGAGCGCGACACGAAGTCACGCGGCGCCAGGTCCTTCAGGGTGGGCGCGTAACGCTCCATGAAGCGCTCGCCATTGCTGTTGCGCAGGATCGCGCCTTCGCCACGGCAGCCTTCGGTCAGCAGCACTCCGGCACCGGCAACGCCGGTCGGGTGGAACTGCCAGAACTCCATGTCTTCCAGCGGCAGGCCGGCACGGGCAGCCATGCCCAGGCCGTCACCGGTGTTGATGAAGGCGTTGGTCGAGGCCTGGTAGATGCGGCCGGCACCACCGGTGGCCATCAGCACGATCTTGGCTTCCAGGATGTGCAGGTCGCCGGTTTCCATTTCCAGCGCGGTCACGCCGACCACGTCGCCGTCGGCGTCGCGGATCATGTCGAGGGCCATCCACTCGACGAAGAAGTTCGTGCGGGCCTTGACGTTCTGCTGGTAGAGCGTGTGCAGCAGGGCGTGACCGGTACGGTCAGCCGCTGCGCAGGCGCGCTGCACCGGCTTTTCGCCGTAGTTGGCGGTGTGGCCGCCGAACGGGCGCTGGTAGATCGTGCCGTCCGGGTTGCGGTCGAACGGCATGCCGAAGTGTTCCAGCTCGTAGACAACCTTCGGTGCTTCGCGGCACATGAACTCGATGGCGTCCTGGTCACCCAGGTAGTCCGAGCCCTTGATGGTGTCGAAGAAGTGGTAGTGCCAGTTGTCTTCCGACATGTTGCCCAGCGAGGCACCGATGCCGCCCTGCGCCGCCACGGTGTGCGAGCGGGTCGGGAAGACCTTGGACAGCACGGCCACGTTCAGGCCGGCCAAAGACAGTTGCAGCGAGGCGCGCATGCCGGAGCCGCCGGCACCGACGATGACGACGTCGAACTTGCGCTTGGTGATGTTGTTCTGTGCCATGGTGTTTCTCAAAGACGCCAGAGAACCTGAACCGCCCAGCCGGCACAGCCGACCAGCCAGACGAGGGTGAAGACCTGCAGCGTGAGACGCAGGCCGACCGGCTTGATGTAGTCCATCCAGATGTCGCGCATGCCAACCCAGGCATGCCACGCCAGCGAGATGATGGTGACGAAGGTCAGGACCTTCATCCATTGGGCGGCGAAGATGCCGGCCCACTTGTCGTAGCCCAGCTCACCGGGCATCAGCACCTGGGCCAGCACGGCCACGGTGAACAACGCCATCAGGCTGGCGGTGACGCGCTGGGCCAGCCAGTCGCGGAAACCGTAGCTCGCGCCGACGACCAGGCGCTTGGAACCGTAATTGATTGCCATTTGTCGAATTCCTTGCGGTGTGCTCAGTACAGGCCGAAGAGCTTGGCGCCCAGCAACACCGTCAGGAGGGTGCCGAGCACCAGCGTGACGATGGCCGAGGAGTGGCCTTGCTGCTTCGAGACGCTGTGGGTGGCGTCCATCCAGAGGTGGCGAACGCCAGCGATGAAGTGGTGCAGGTAGCCCCAGATCAGGGCCAGCGCCACCAGCTTCACGAACCAGCCAGGCACGAAGCCGATGCCGGCGACGAACGCACTGCGGAAGGACTCATACGAGATTTCCGAGGTGATGCTGGTGTCAAACATCCAGATGATGAATGGCAGCAGCAGGAACATGATCGCTCCGCTGATGCGATGAAGGATGGAAACAATACCGGCCGGCGGGAGCCGGTAGTTGCGGAGGTCCGTGACGTGGATGTTGCGGAACTCCGGGCGCGGTTTGAGCGTATCTGCCATGGCTGTGTGTCCTTGTTGTGGTCGCTCTGATCGGTCAGGAATGAGAGAAGGTAACTGCAGTGAAACCCAAAGATTTTATTGCAACGCAGCAAGCTTTCAGAGGCCTTGCCGCATCATCGGCTTCAACGATTCAAGTGCGCTTCAGTTCAGATCGTTGCGATAGAAATGGGAAGCGGTGTTGTAAAGACCCCGACGAAGCTCGATCGGCTTGTCGCCGTAGGTGTGCGAAAGCCGCTCAACGCTGAGCAGGGGGCAGCCTTCGGCCACTTTCAGCAGGCCGGCTGTCACGTTATCGGCAGCAACTGCCCGAATCTTTTCCTCGGCGCGAATCATCCTCACACCGAACTCGGTTTCGAACAGTCCGTACATGGGGCCGGCGTAGTCAGACAGGCGCTCGGCCGTCAGGCCCTTGAACGGCCCGGCGGGCAGCCAGATCTCGTCCAGCACGACCGGCGTGCCGTTGCGCGAGAGTGTGCGCCTGATCAGCACCGCACTGTCGCCGCTTTTGAGATTCAGGGCCCGGGCGACGTCGGCCGGGGCACGCAGGCGACGGCAATCGAGCACGTCGCGGGCCATGCCGGTGGCCGGGCCTTCGTCAGGCGCCAGCCTCAGGAAGCGGTACTGGATGTTCTCTTCGGCATGGGTGGCCACGAACGTGCCCTTGCCTTGCCGACGCACCAGCAGGTTGTCGGTGGCCAGCTCGTCGATGGCCTTGCGCACCGTGCCCTGGCTGACGCGGAAGCGGGCGGCCAGGTCCATCTCGCTCGGAATGGCTTCGCCGGGCTTCCACTCGCCACCCTGCAGGCTGCGCAGCAGCAGCGACTTGATCTGCTGGTAGAGCGGGCTGAAGGCCGGCCCGCCGGACAGCTGCGCGCCTTCGCCGTCTGGCGAATCGGGGCTGGCGTTGGCGGGGTTGGAAGCGGGCATGGGGCGCGATTCGACCACGCCGACGGAGACGGCGTCCAGAGAATCCCGACTGATGTCTTATATAAGACATAAGAGAATTGACACGCCCCGGGTTCACCCCTAGACTCAAGGGCTAAACTCGCGTTTTTCGCTGGTTTCAAAACTGCGTTTCAAAATGCGCCGGCAGCCGTTCGGCGCGCACACCGCTCCCACCACTTTCCGGAGACCCCACCATGAGCAAGACTCCCGTTCGCGTTGCCGTTACCGGCGCCGCTGGCCAGATCGGCTACGCCCTGCTGTTCCGCATCGCTTCCGGCGAAATGCTGGGCAAGGACCAGCCCGTCATCCTGCAACTGCTGGAGATCCCCGACGAGAAGGCCCAGAACGCGCTGAAGGGCGTGATCATGGAGCTGGAAGACTGCGCATTCCCGCTGCTGGTGGGCATCGAAGCTCACTCGGATCCGATGACCGCTTTCAAGGACACCGACTACGCGCTGCTGGTCGGTTCGCGTCCGCGCGGCCCGGGCATGGAACGTGCCGAACTGCTGGCCATCAACGGCGCCATCTTCACGACCCAGGGCAAGGCCCTGAACGCCGTGGCTTCGCGCAACGTCAAGGTGCTGGTGGTGGGCAACCCGGCCAACACCAACGCCTACATCGCCATGAAGGCTGCGCCGGACCTGCCGGCCAAGAACTTCACCGCCATGCTGCGCCTGGACCACAACCGCGCTGCGTCGCAACTGGCTGCCAAGACCGGCAAGGCCGTTGCTGACATCGAAAACCTGGCCGTGTGGGGCAACCACTCGCCGACCATGTACGCCGACTACCGCTTCGCCACCATCGGCGGCGCATCGGTCAAGGACATGATCAACGACGAAGCCTGGAACCGCGACGTGTTCCTGCCGACCGTCGGCAAGCGTGGCGCCGCCATCATCGCCGCCCGCGGTCTGTCGTCGGCTGCCTCGGCCGCCAATGCCGCCATCGACCACATGCGCGACTGGGCCCTGGGCACCAACGGCAAGTGGGTCACGATGGGCATCCCGTCGAACGGCGAATACGGCATCCCGAAGGAAGTCATGTTCGGCTACCCGGTCACCTGCGCCAACGGCGAGTACAAGATCGTTGAAGGCCTGGCCATCGACGAGTTCTCGCAAGAGTGCATCAACAAGACCCTGGCCGAACTGCAAGGCGAACAAGACGGCGTCAAGCACCTGCTGTGATGCTGCACAAGGCGCGAGGCTGTTGAGGCCTTAAGCTGTGAAGCCGGTGAGCACGCGAGTGCCGCCGGCTTTTTTCATGGCCGAGGCCATTCTTGTTTTCGCCTTGCCCGTTTCCGCCTTTCGCGTTTTCGCCTCGCCCATTTCCGATCGGTCCGTTTTTCATCACCGCCCATGAGCCCACTGCGCCACCCCGCCGACGTGCTGTTTGAAGAAGGCGACGCCACCCCTGCGCTGCCCGTCTGTGACCACTATTGCGGCGTCGAAGCGCGCATGCGCAAGAGCCTGGCCCTGCAGGCCGAGCTCGGGCCGGTGTTTGACGTGACCCTCGACGGCGAGGACGGCGCCCCGGTGGGCGGCGAGGTGGAGCACGCCCACCTGATCGCCGAGCTGGTGAACTCCCCCGCCAATGTGCACGGCCGCGTTGGCGCCCGGGTGGTGCCGGTCGATCACCCGGCCTTTTTGCCGATGCTGGAGGCTTTGCTGCCGGCCGCGGGCCAGCGCCTGGCCTGGCTGATGATCCCGAAGCCGCGCCATGCGCAAGACCTGGCGCTGGCCGCTGAACAGGTCGACGCCGTGGCCGCTTCGGCCGGCCTGACGCGCGCCATTCCGCTGCATGCGCTGGTGGAAACCCACGGCGCGCTGCGGGATGTCTGGGCGATGGCGGCTCACCCGCGCATCGAGTCACTCTCGTTTGGGTTGATGGATTTTGTGTCTGCGCACCGCGGCGCCATTCCACAGTCAGCCATGGGCGTGGAAGGCCAGTTCAGCCACCCGCTGGTGGTGCGCGCCAAGCTGGAGATTGCGGCGGCCTGCCATGCCCACGCCAAGGTGCCGTCGCACTGCGTGGTGACTGAATTCAAAGACACCGCCGCGCTGAAGGCTGCGGCCCACCGCGCCGCGCGTGAGCTGGGCTACACCCGGATGTGGAGCATTCACCCCGACCAGATCCGCCCGATCGTCGAGGCCTTCACGCCATCGGAAGATGAAATCGTGCAAGCCAGCGAGATCCTGCTGGCGGCCCAGGCCGCCGACTGGGGCCCGATCCGGCATCACCACCAAGGGCGCGACCAGTTGCACGACCGCGCCAGCTTCCGTTACTTTTGGCAAGTGCTGCAACGCGCGCAGGCCACGGCCTACAACGGTGGCGCCCAGTTGCCGCCAGAGGCAGTGGCCGCGTTTTTCAGCGCCTGACCGCCTCCACTCCGGATACGTTCCGATACCAACCCCCTGCCGCCGCAGGTGACAATCCCCCACATGGCAACGAATCGCGCTGCCCTCGCCTGCTTGCACTGGAGCTCTGAATGAACAAGACCGTGGCCGCCCTGGCCCTGGCGCTCTGCGCCTCGACGACGATGGCACAGACCACCCCGGCTGCGAAACCCGCGGCCAAACCCGCCGCTGTGAAGGCCGCGCCCAAGGCCGCCGCCAAGAAGGCACCGGTGGAGGCGCCGCTGCCCGTGGCCGAAGGCGAGCAGACCGCCGCTGCATCCATGGTTCACTTCGGCGACTACGGCTGCGAGTTCAACCAGACCGTGACGGTGGCGATGAACCCGAAGTACGACGCCTACATCGACGTGGTGTTCGGCAAACAGCGCTTCACGATGAAGCCGGTGCTGTCGTCGACCGGCGCGCTGCGTCTGGAAGACGTCAAGGGCCAGGCCATGATGCTGCAGATCGCCTACAAGTCGATGCTGATGGACGTGAAGGCCGGCCGCCGCCTGGTTGACGAATGCGTGCATGAAAAACAGCTCGAAGCCAAGCGCAACGCCGACGGCCAGCCCCGCGAAGCGCTGCTGACGGGTGGCGCCCCCACGGTGAAGAACTGAGCATGTCCGGCTGCCCCGTGCAGCCAGCCTTTGCCCTCAAAGCCCGGCACCGCCCGGGCTTTGTGCTTTTTGCGACAGGCATCACACTGCGGCGAGCCCTCGGCAGTGGATTTCCCCGCGTTTGTATCGAGATTCGCTTGGGTTGGCCCGCCTGCTGCCGGACAATCTGCCCGCCGGCGAATTCGAGCATCAAGGTGAACCGGTCAGGTTCACCTTGGCAAGTCTTATATAAGATATAAAATACGGTAGTTACCCGGAACCGCTGATCCGCAGCCAGCAGACGCTGCGCCCCGAAGTCCCCCGACGTCACGCATCCCAGGAGCCCTGACATGCTGCAAGCCTATCGCCAACATGAAGCCGAACGCGCCGCGCTCGGCATCCCGCCGCTGCCCCTCGAAGCCAAGCAGGTCGCTGACCTGATCGAGCTGATCAAGAACCCGCCGGCTGGCGAAGATGCGTTCCTGCTCGACCTGCTGACCCACCGCGTGCCCCCGGGCGTGGACGACGCTGCCAAGGTCAAGGCCAGCTTCCTGGCGGCCGTGGCCCACGGCGACGTGAAGGTCGCCCTGATCTCCAAGGCCAAGGCCACCGAACTGCTCGGCACCATGGTGGGCGGCTACAACGTGCATCCGCTGATCGAGCTACTCGACGACGCTGAAGTGGCCAGCGTGGCCGCTGAAGGTCTGAAGAAGACGCTGCTGATGTTCGACTTCTTCAACGACGTCGCCGAGAAGGCCAAGGCTGGCAATGCCAAGGCCAAGGAAGTCATGCAGTCGTGGGCCGACGCCGAGTGGTTCACCACCCGCCCTGAAGTGCCCAAGAGCATCACCGTGACCGTGTTCAAGGTGCCCGGCGAAACCAACACCGACGACCTGTCGCCCGCGCCGGACGCCTGGAGCCGCCCGGACATCCCGATGCACTACCTGGCCATGCTGAAGAACACGCGTGCTGACGCGGCCTTCAAGCCGGAGGAAGACGGCAAGCGCGGTCCGATGCAGTTCATCGAAGACCTGAAGAAGAAGGGCCACCTCGTGGCCTACGTCGGCGACGTGGTGGGCACCGGCTCTTCGCGCAAGTCGGCCACCAACTCGGTGATCTGGGCCACCGGCCAGGACATCCCGTTCGTGCCGAACAAGCGCTTTGGCGGCGTCACGCTGGGCGGCAAGATCGCTCCGATCTTCTTCAACACGCAGGAAGACTCCGGCGCCCTGCCGATCGAAGTCGACGTGACGAAGCTGGAAATGGGCGACGTCATCGACGTGCTGCCCTACGACGGCAAGATCGTGAAGAACGGCGAGACCGTCACCGAATTCAAGCTGCGCAGCGATGTGCTGTTTGACGAAGTGCGCGCCGGCGGCCGTATCAACCTGATCATCGGCCGCTCGCTGACCGCCAAGGCCCGCGAATTCCTGGGCCTGCCGGCCTCGACGATGTTCCGTCTGCCGTCGCCCCCGGTGGCCACGAAGGCTGGCTTCACGCTGGCGCAGAAGATGGTTGGCCGTGCGGTTGGCCTGGCTGAAGGCCAGGGCGTGCGTCCGGGCACCTACTGCGAGCCGAAGATGACCACCGTGGGTTCGCAAGACACCACCGGCCCGATGACCCGCGACGAGCTGAAGGACCTGGCTTGCCTGGGCTTCTCGGCCGATCTGGTGATGCAGTCGTTCTGCCACACCGCGGCTTATCCGAAGCCAGTCGACGTGAAGACCCACCGCGAACTGCCGGCCTTCATCAGCAGCCGCGGCGGCGTCTCGCTGCGTCCGGGTGACGGCGTGATCCACAGCTGGCTGAACCGCCTGCTGCTGCCTGACACGGTCGGCACCGGCGGCGACTCGCACACGCGATTCCCGATCGGCATCTCCTTCCCGGCAGGCTCGGGCCTGGTGGCCTTCGGTGCTGCCACCGGCGTGATGCCGCTGGACATGCCTGAATCGGTGCTGGTGCGCTTCAAGGGCGACATGCAGCCGGGCGTCACCCTGCGTGACCTCGTGCATGCCATTCCGCTGTACGCCATCAAGGCCGGTCTGCTGACCGTGGCCAAGGCCGGCAAGGTCAACGTGTTCTCCGGCCGCATCCTGGAAATCGAAGGTCTGCCAGACCTGAAGGTGGAACAGGCATTCGAGCTGAGCGATGCGTCGGCTGAGCGTTCGGCCGCTGGCTGCACCATCAAGCTGAACCCGGCTCCGATCAAGGAATACCTCACCAGCAACGTCGTGCTGATGAAGAACATGATCGCCGACGGCTACGCCGATGCCCGCACGCTGCAGCGCCGCATCGAGAAGGTCGAAGCCTGGCTGGCCAAGCCGGACCTGCTGGAAGCCGACAAGGATGCCGAGTACGCTGCCGTGATCGAGATCGATCTGGCCGACATCAAGGAGCCGATCGTCTGCTGCCCGAACGACCCGGACGACGCCAAGTTCATGTCTGAGGTGGCCGGCACCAAGATCGATGAAGCCTTCATCGGTTCGTGCATGACCAACATCGGTCACTTCCGCGCTGCAGCCAAGCTGCTGGGCGGCCAGCGCGACATCCCGGTCAAGCTGTGGGTGGCTCCGCCGACCAAGATGGACCAGTCCGAGCTGATCAAGGAAGGCCATTACGCCGCCTTCGGCACGGCCGGTGCTCGTACCGAAATGCCGGGCTGCTCGCTGTGCATGGGCAACCAGGCGCAGGTGCGTGAAGGCGCGACCGTGGTCTCCACCTCGACCCGCAACTTCCCGAACCGCCTGGGCAAGAACACCAACGTGTTCCTGGCCTCGGCCGAACTGGCTGCCATCTGCTCGAAGCTGGGCAAGATCCCGACCGTCGCCGAGTACCACGAAGCCATGGGCGTCGTGAACAAGGACGGCGCTTCGATCTACAAGTACCTGAACTTCGACCAGATCCCGGAATACGCGGAAGCTGCTGAAGCCACGAAGGCCTGCTGATCCCGTTGACGGCTCGCCGTCATCAAGCAAAAGCCCGCCAGAGTTCGCTCTGGCGGGCTTTTTTCATGGGGTGGGGTGGGGTGGGCTGGGCTTTTCGGTTGGGCGGCTCAGTCTCGGCTTACAGCCAACGCAGCCAGCAACTCAGCCTCACGCTCGGGCGCCAGGCCGGTCTGGGGAAAAGCCTGTTTCCCGACCGGCAGTGCGCGCCACCAGGCCAGGGTGTCAGCCACCGTCTGCGCCAGCGGACGAATCTGCAGGCCCGCCGCACGCGCGCGCTGGTTGTGGTTGCCCATGAAGGCCGCCATGGCTGCATCGGTGCCCAGCCACAGCGGCATGGCCATCCAGGCGCCAACCTCGCGGGCTTCCAGCCACACTGACGGTGCCCAGGCGGGTGTGGCACTTGCACCTGCAGCCTCGGCGCAGGCAGCCTGCAAGGCCCCACTTGTGAGACTGCCGGGGTCGGTGCACACATTGAACGCGCCCTGCTCACCATGGGCCAACGCGGCCAGGGTGAACGCGGCCAGGTCGCGCACATTAATGAATTGCAACGGGTCGTCCGGCGTGCCCGGTGTCAGCACGCACGGCTCATTCGCAGCAGCCGCACGCGCCCAGCGCGCCGGCCACCAGGAGAAGCGGCCGGTGGGGTCGTTTGGCCCCACCACCAGCCCCGGGCGGATGATCAGGGCGCCCTGCCCCCAGGCCCGCTGCGCTTCTGCCTCGCACAAGGCCTTCAGTGGCCCGTAGGTGCGGCCGTCGACCACCGTGGTGTCCACGTCATCGATGGTGCCCAGCGGGCTCTCCTCGGTATTGGGCGCGACGAAGCTGCCGTACACCGAGATGCTGGAGATGAACACGCAGCGCGGCACATGGCCGGCCAGTGCCGCACCCAGCGCAGCGACTTCAGAGGGCAGGTAGCCGCAGCAGTCGATCACCGCGTCCCAGCGGCGGCCGTGCAGCACAGACAAATCAAGCCGGCGGTCACCGCGGAGGTGCTCCACGCCGTCGGGCCAGACATCGCTGGTCTGGCCGCGGTTGAAAACGGTCACACGGTGCCCGGCGGCCAGGGCGGCCTGCACCAGGTGACGCCCCACGAAGCGGCCACCGCCGATGATCAACAAGTGCATCGAGGCTGGCGGCAGCGTGGGGGACATGCTCATCGGCCGTCGCGGATGGCCTTCTCGTCGCTTTCGCGGTAGTTGCGGGTGCCGCAACGCAGCTTCCACGACTGCAGCTTTTCGTCGTAGGCGTCAGCGTCCGGATTGATCTGCTTGTTGCGGGTGTTCCAGTTGGCGATGCGGCCTTCGAACGCAGCAAAACGTTCGTTCAGGCTCTTCTCGGTCGCCTCATTTTCAGTCTGTGCGGCCTTGACCGACTCATTCAGGCTGTCGCTGGCGGCTTGCAGGGCCTTGCCGTCGCGCTCGAGCAGTTGGCGGCGACGATCAACGTTTTCGCCCTTCTTGGCGGCCGCATTCATCGCGTCCATCTTCTCGTTGTAGGCGTTCACCGACGCGGCCTGGGCAGCCACCTTCGCGTTGATCGCCTGGGCACTGGCTTCGATCTTGGCAGCCATCGCGTCGCGCTCTTTTTTCAGGCCATCATTCTCTGATTCCAGGCTCTTCTGTTCCGCATTCAACGCGACCCGGCGATCGGCTAGCGAGGCTGCGGTCGCCTTCAGCGCGTCTTGATCACGCAGGCAGGCACGCAATTCGTCGCGCGACATCACGCTGGCGGTGGCACTGGCGTTGCCGAGTGACTGGACCTTGCCGGCAGGGGCATTGGCAGCGGTTTGTGCCTGGGCGGCCGCGGCGCACAGCGCCAGCATCAAGCCAGCCACACTGGCACGGGGGGTGAACGTTTGCATGGGGTTCCTCAATCCATCAGGGCCGGCTCATGGCCGGCGGTTCGCAGCCGGGTCGGCCGTCAAGGCGCACATGATGCCATCGCTGCAGCGGCCCCACAGCGCCTGCAAACCCCGGCCCGGCTTTGCGTAGACTGGCGGCAACCTTTGCCCATTGCGCCCTGCGCACCACCGCCATGTCCCAAAGCATCCACGACTTCCACGACGACCCGCGCAACGCCAACATCCTGATCTGGGTCAACGGCCAGCTCAAGCCGCGGGCCGAGGCCACGGTATCGGTGTTCGACAGCGGCTTCGTGCTGGGTGATGGCGTCTGGGAGGGCCTGCGGGTGGTGGCCGGCCAGCCGCTGTTTCTGGCAGCCCACCTGGACCGGCTGTATGAGGGCGCCAAGGCCATCGCACTGAAGATCGGCCTGAGCCGGGCCGAGCTGACGCAGGCCATCCGCGACACCCTGGCGGCCAACCAGATGCACGACGGCGTTCACATCCGGATGATGGTAAGCCGCGGCATGAAGCGCACGCCGTATCAAGACCCGCGTGTCACCGTCGGCCCGGCCACCATCGTCATCCTGCCGGAATTCAAGCTGGCCAAACCGGAAACCGTGCAGGCGGGTCTCAAGCTGTTCACCGTGCATGTGCGCCGCGGCTTCCCCGACGTTCAAGACCCCAAGCTCAACAGCCACAGCAAGCTCAACTGCATCACCGCCTGCATCCAGGCCATCGAAGCCGGCGCTGACGAAGCGCTGATGCTCGACCCGCACGGCTTTGTGGCCACCTGCAACTCCACCCACTTCTTCATCGTGCGCAAGGGCGAGGTGTGGACCAGCAGCGGCGACTACTGCCTGGGCGGCATCACCCGCAGCAACGTCATCCAGGTGTGCCGTGAGGCGGGCATTCCGGTGTTCGAGAAGAACTTCAGCCTGACGCAGGTCTACAGCGCCGACGAGGCCTTCTGCACCGGCACCTTTGCCGGCGTGGTGCCCGTGCGCAGCGTCGACGGTCGCCACTTCGACGAGGCCGTGCCCGGCCCGATGGTGCTGCGCCTGCAGGCGCTGTACCGCGAGCTGGTGAGCCGCGATGTGGCGGCCACCGCCGCCATCGCCGGAGCACGACCATGAGCGCACCGATGACACTGCCGCTGCGTGTGGCCATGTGGAGCGGGCCACGGAACATCTCCACCGCGATGATGCGGGCCTGGGAAAACCGCGGTGATTGCGCCGTGAGCGACGAGCCGCTGTACGCCGCCTACCTCGCCACCACCGGCCTGGACCACCCCGGCCGCGACGACGTGATTGCCGCCGGCGACACCGACTGGCGCAGCGTGGTGGCCGCCCTGACGCAGGGCCCGGCCCCGGACGGCCAGCCCGTCTGGTACCAGAAGCACATGACCCACCACCTGCTGCCCGGCATGGACACCGAGTGGGTGCACGGTCTGCGCAATGTGCTGCTGATCCGCGATCCGGCGCAGGTGGTGGAGAGCTACCTGAAGTCGCGCGCCAGCGTCGCGCCCGCCGACATCGGCCTGCTGCAGCAGGTGACGCTGTGGCAGGCCATCACTGAACGCAGCGGAGAAGCCCCGCTGGTCATCGACGCCGATGATTTCCTGCAGGCACCGGGGGCCTACCTGCAAGCGGTGTGCACTGCACTGGGAATCTCTTTCACCGAGCGCATGCTGGCCTGGCCCGCTGGCCCGCGCGAGAGCGACGGCATCTGGGCGCCGCACTGGTACGACGCCGTCTGGCGATCCACCGGTTTCGAGCCCTGGCGCCAGCGCCAGCCCCAGCTGACGGGCCATGCGCTGAGCGTTGCCGAGGCCTGCCGGCCCGCGTATGAGCAACTGCACGCGGTGCGCCTGCTGATCCAATGATGCTGCCAGCCCCCCGCCCCGCACAGCCGCTGGGCGAGCAGCGCGTGGTGTTTGCCGATGACACCCTGGTGGTGGTGAGCAAGCCCGCTGGCCTGCTCTCGGTGCCTGGCCGCGGGACTGACAAGGCCGACTGCGCCTGGTCACGTGTGCAGGCGAGCTACCCCGATGCGCTGGTGGTGCACCGGCTCGACATGGGCACCTCCGGCCTGCTGGTGTTCGGCCGCGGCGCTGCCGCACAGCGGGCCTTGAGCATGGCCTTCGAGCAGCGCCTGACGGACAAGCGTTATGAAGCCATCGTGGGTGGTGCGGTGCCCGACATGGCCGGCGAGATCAACCTGCCGCTGATCGCCGATTGGCCCCGACGCCCACGGCAGATGGTGGACATGGTGATCGGCAAGCCCTCGCTCACGCGCTGGGAGCGGCTGGCGCTTGAGACCGGCCTGCCCGGCACCACGCGCCTGGCGCTGTTCCCGGTCACCGGCCGTTCGCACCAGCTGCGGGTTCACTTGCAGGCCATCGGCCACCCCATCGTCGGCGACGAGCTGTACGCCCCGCCCGACATCGAGACCCTGGCCCCCCGCTTGTTGCTGCACGCCAGCCACCTCACGCTGCCGCACCCGGCCACAGGCCAAGCCATGGCGTTTCACGCCCCCACCCCGTTTTGATGACGACTGATTGAAGGAAGCCCGATGCGCCAACCCGTGGACCTGCCCCGTGCCTACCGCCTGCTCAACCATGGCCCCACCGTGCTGGTGGGTGCCAGCCATGAGGGACGAACCAACGTGATGTCCGTGGCCTGGGCGATGGCACTGGATTTCGACCCGCCCAAGGTGGCCGTGGTGGTCGACAAGAGCACCTACACGCGCAGCCTGATCGAGGCCACAGGACGCTTGTCGATCAGCGTGCCGTGCGTGGCGCAAGCGGGGCTGGTGACGGCACTCGGCAACCACAGCGGCCGCGACACCGACAAGCTCGCCGACTTCAACGTGAGCCTGCTCGACGAGCCCGCTGCCCACGGGCCGCTGGTGGCCGGCTGCGTGGCCTGGCTGGATGGCGTGTGCCTGCCCGGCGCGGACAACGCCGCCAGGCACGACCTGTTCCTCGTGGAGATCACCGGCGCCTGGGCCGATGACCGCGTGTTCAGCAACGGCCGGTGGCACTTCGAGGAAGCGGGCGATGATTCGCTGCGCACCCTGCACCACATCGCCGGTGGCCATTACCTGGCGATTGGCGCCCCGGTGGACGGCTGAGACGCAGCCTGCCCGGCCAGTTCAGCCAGCAAGGGCGCCAGCAGGCGCCGCTCGAAATCAGCCGGCGCGCTGTACTGGATCACGGCGCGGGCACGCGCCTCCGGGCCCTCAGCCGGCGGCACGGCCACGGCCACGCCCTTCTCCGGGTAGAGCAGTTGCACCACGCCGTCGGCCGTGGCCAAGCGGCGAGACGGCGTGCCGAAGCGCTGTACCAGCGTGGCCTCGTCCAGCCGGGCGGACGGCAAAAACACCACGCCCACCAGCCGCCGCTGGCGCGCCGCCGGCAAGTCATCAGCGGCCAGGGCGTAGCGGCGGCTGCGGCCACCCTCGCCCACGTCCTGCCGGGGTGAGCGTTCGCGGGCCTGCGCCAGCCAGTCGGCGTCAGCCTCGAAGGCCAGCACCAGGCGGCCGGTCACGAACCCGGCGCGGAAGCCATCCACAAAGCTCTCCAGCGCCGGGGGCTGGCCGTGCGGTGCGATCAAGCCGGTGCGCAACTCGTCGCCGAGGCGCTGCTCCACATCGGCCAGGCTGCTGCGCCCCACCTGCAGGCCGAACACGCGGCTGCTGCCGTCGGCCTGCGGCAGCACTTGCCAGGGCAGATCCACGGCCATCTCTGCCGAAGAAGGCCCGGGTGGCGCACTCTGCACCAGCCACCCCGCCCAGAGCCCGGCCGCCACCAACAGCGACAGCGTGAACAACAGCGATAAACCAAACGGACGTTGCCACCAGGGGCGGCGCGGGGCGATGTGCGCCGACGCAGCAGCGGCAGGGGTGTCAGACGACAATTCAGGCATGCGGTGATTGTCGCCGCTGCCCCACACGGCCGGTTTGCGCCAACACATGCCATGACAACACCTTTCCACACCCCAAAGCCCCTGACCATCCTGACAGGCGCCTCGCGCGGCATGGGTGCAGCCATGGCCCGGCAATGCGCTGCCGCCGGCCACCGGGTGCTGGGCCTGTCGCGCCAGCAGCAGGCCGGGCTGGCAGCCGAGCAATGGGCGGTGGATCTGTCAGACGCCCAGCCGGTGGCAGAACGGCTGGCACAGTGGCTCAGCCAGATCGACCCCGCCGCGCATACCGAAGTCACGCTCATCAACAACGCCGGCGTGATCGCCGAGCTGGCACCGCTGGCCGATGTGCCGCTGGCCGACACCGTGCGCGCGCTGCGGGTGGGCCTGGAAGCATCGATGCTGCTGACCACCGCCTTCCTGGCGGCCACCCGGCATTGGCCGGTGCCGCGCAAGGTGCTGAACATTTCATCGGGTCTGGGCCGTCGGGCCATGGCCGGCAGCGCGTCGTATTGCGCCGCCAAGGCCGGCATGGACCACTTCAGCCGCTGTGTGGCGCTGGAAGAGGCCACGTTGCCCAACGGCGCCCGCATCGTGTCACTCGCGCCGGGCGTGATCGACACCGACATGCAGGTGCAGCTGCGTGGCGCCAGCGCCAGCCAGTTCCCCGACCGCGAGAACTTCGTGCAGCTGCAGGCCCAGGGCCGGCTCAGCAGCCCGGAAGACGCCGCTGCGCGCGTGCTGGCCTGGCTGCACCGGCCTGATTTTGGCCAGCAGCCAGCAGCCGACGTGCGAGACTGATCGGCTTGCTGCCCGGCTGACTGATTGTCTGCACCCTGCCCTGCCGCACCCCTTTTTGACACCCGCCCCCGCATGACCCTGACCCGGCTGATATTGAATTTCGTGCAGCGCCACCGCAGCGCGTACGCCAGCGCGGCGCTGATGCTGTTCGGCATCGCGCTGCTCACCGTGTGGCTGCCACGCCAGATCGGCCACATGGTCGACGGGCTCGTCACCCACCAGCTGGTGGGCGCGGCGCTGTGGCGCGAACTGGGCCTGCTGCTCGGCGCCGGCGTGCTGATCTACCTGCTGCGCGTGGGCTGGCGCCTGAAGCTGTTTGCCGCCGCTTACCGGATGGGCGTGGAACTGCGTGAATCGCTGTATGCCCGGCTGTCCTTGCAGGGCCCGCGCTTTTTCCAGACCCGGCGCACAGGCGACTTGATGGCGCTGGCCACCAACGACGTGGACGCGGTGGAAATGGCCTCGGGCGAAGCCATGCTGGCCGGCTTCGACGGCAGCCTGACGCTGCTGCTGGTGGTCGGCACGATGGCCTTCGGCGTGGACTGGCGGCTGGCCCTGGTGGCGCTGCTGCCCTTCCCGTTCATGGCGGTGGCCTTCTGGTGGATTTCACGCCAGGTGCATGACCGCTCGAAGGAAGCGCTGGAGCGCTTCGGCGACCTGAATGACCATGTGCAGGAAACCATCTCCGGCGTGCGCACCCTGCGCGCCCTTGGCCTGGAAGACCGCAGCAGCCAGCGCTTTGCCGAGCTGGCCGGCGCCGCTGCCGATGCCGGCTTCCAGGCGCAGCGCTGGGAGGCCCGCTACGAGCCCGCCGTGGGCATCGCCCTGGCAGTGGCCATGGGCGCCTCACTCGGCCTGGGCGGCTGGCTGGTCTGGCATGACGAGTTGACCGTCGGCCAGCTCACCAGCTTCGGCCTGTACCTGGGGCAACTGATCTGGCCGATGTTCGCGGCCGGCTGGGTGTTGTCGCTGTGGGAGCGCGGCCGCGCCGCCTGGGGCCGCTTGTCGCAGGTGCTGGACGAGCCGCTGGCCATCGACAACGACGGCACGGTGGCTCACGTCACACCCGGCGAGATCAGCCTGCGCAACATCAGCTTCGCCTACCCGGGCAGCACCCAGCCTGCGTTTGATGACCTCAGCATCACGCTGCCCGCGGGCGGCACGCTGGGCGTGGTCGGCCCGACCGGCGCCGGCAAGAGCACGCTGGTGCGCCTTCTGCTGCGCCAGTGGCAACCGGCCCAGGGCCAGATCGAATGGGGCGGCGTGCCGCTGGCCGAGCACACGCTGCAGGCGCTGCGCTCAGCCATGGCCTGGGTGCCGCAGGAGCCGATCATGTTTTCGGCCACGGTGGGCGAGAACATCGCGCTGGCCAAGCCCGGCGCCAGCCAGGCAGAGATCGAAGCCGTGGCCCGCCTGGCCGCCGTGCACGACGACATCCAGCGCCTGCCCCAGGGCTATGCCACGCCGGTGGGTGAACGCGGTGTGACGCTCTCGGGCGGGCAGCGCCAGCGCGTGGCCATCGCCCGTGCCTTGCTGACCGACGCCCCGCTGCTGCTGCTCGACGATGCGCTGTCGGCCGTCGACACCGAAACCGAGCACCGCATCCTCAGCCACCTGCGTGAGCAGCGCGTGGGCCGCACGGTCATCGTCATCAGCCACCGGCTGTCGGCGCTGGCCGACGCCGACCGCATCGCCGTGCTGCGCCAGGGCCGCCTGACCGAGCTGGGCACCCATGACGAGCTGCTGGCCCGCGGCACCGACCACAGCTGGTACGCACACGAATGGCGCGTACAGCAACTGAAAGCCTCTCTCGATGCCGACTGATTCATCAGCCACCCTGCCACAGGCGCCCGCGGGCACGCCGGTGCAACGCGCCGCCAGCCTGCTGTGGCGCGCCGCCCAACCTGACCGCCGGCACATCTGGGTCGGCCTGTTCTGGCTGGCCATCGCGGCCGGTCTGGACGCGCTCGGCCCGGTGCTGGGCAAGGCCTTCATCGACCGCTACCTGCTGCCGCGCAACCCCGACGTGGCCGCCATGCTGGGCCTGCTCGGTGGCGCGCTGGTGGCCGGCAGCGTGGCCAGCCTGCTGCGCTACTTCCAGCTGACCCGCCTGGCCGGGGCCGCGATGCGCTCGGTGCAGCGCATCCGTGAATCGGTGTACGGCCATGTGCTGCGCTTGCCGATGGCGTTCTTCGACACCGCCATCACCGGGCAGCTGGTCAGCCGGGTCACGAACGACACCGAGGCGGTGAAGCAGCTGTATGTGCAGGTGCTGTTCGTGATGCTGGACGCGGTGATCATGTTGACCACGCTGCTGGTCACCATGACCTTCCTCGACTGGCGTCTGATGCTGATCGTGGCGGCGCTGGTGCCGGCCGTGTTCGGCATCGTCTTTCTCTACCAGCGCATGTCGGGGCCGGCCGTCACCCGCACGCGTGAGCTGCGCAGCCACCTGAACGCCCAGACCGCCGAGTCCATCGCCGGCATGGCGGTGCTGCAGGCCACCGGCGCCACGGCCACCTACAGCCAGCGCTACGCCGACATCAACGAAGCGCACCTGGCCTCACGCCAGAGCGAGCTGCGCGCCAATGCCTGGCTGCTGCGCCCGGCACTCGATCTGCTGAACGTGGCGATGCTGGCCGTGGTGATCGGCGTGTTTGGTCTGCGCGAAACCTCGGGCGGCCTGAGTGCCATCGAGGTGGGCGTGCTGTATGCGTTCGTCAGCTACATCGGCCGGGTGGTGGAGCCACTGATCCAGCTGACGATGCAGTTCTCGCAATTGCAGCAGGCCGTGGTGTCGGCCGCCCGTGTGAACACGCTGCTGGAAGAGGCGGAAGCGCCGCGCCCGACGGCCCGCGGCCAGGTCACCGAAGGCCGGGTGAGCATCAGCCACCTGAACTTCGCCTACCAGTCGGGCGTGCCGGTATTGAAAGACGTGTCGCTGGACGTGAAGCCGGGCGAGTTCATCGGCGTGGTCGGCCCGACCGGCAGTGGCAAGAGCAGCCTGCTGTCGCTGCTGCTGCGCTTTTATCCGGTGAGCGACGGCAGCCTGTGCATCGATGGCCAGCCGATTGCCGATCTGGATGAAGCTGCCTTCCGCACCTCCGTGGGCCTGGTGCCGCAAGACCCCTTCCTGCTGGCGGCCAGCGTGCGCGAGAACATCGCGATGGGCCGGGTGCTGACCGATGAAGAAGTCCGCCGCGCAGCTACCTCGGCAGGCGCCCACGAGTTCATCGAACGGCTGGAGCATGGCTACGACACGGTGCTCGGCGAAGGCGGCGCGCGCCTGGCCGTGGGCGAAAAGCAGCTGGTGGCGATTGCCCGCGCGCTGGCCGGCCAGCCCCGCATCTTGCTGCTGGACGAGGCCACCTCGCACATCGACACGGCCACCGAGCAGGTGGTGCAGCGGGCGCTGGCCGCCCTGCATGGCCAGCTCACCATCATCTCGATCGCCCACCGGCTGTCGACCATCCGTGATGCCGACCGCATCCTCGTGCTCAGCCACGGTCAGATCGCCGAAATCGGCCCGCACGACGCGCTGATGGCCCGCGACGGCGGCATCTACCGGCGGCTGGTGGAGCTGCAGCAGCTTGGCACCACGGACGTGGCTTGATCGCTGCTGTCTGATTGCTGCCTCTTGATCGGGCTGGCCGGCAGATAGCCGTGCCAGCCCCGCACCACCCACCCTTCAGCGGGTTCGGTGCTTGTCCGTGTACATCGCCTGGTCAGCCCGCCGGATCAAGGTGGGCGCATCACCACCATCTGCCGGGAAGCTGGCCGTGCCGATGGCCATGCCCACGCTGGTCGTGTGGCCCTCGGGCAGGCAGTTCAGTGGCAAGCTGAACGCTTCCGTCAGCTTGTGGACGACCGCCTGCATGTCGCCTTCACCCTGCACGTTGTCGAGCAGCACCACAAATTCATCTCCGGCCCAGCGGGCGATCAGGTCGTGGTCACGTAGCGTTTCGCGCATGCGCCCGGCCAGTTCAGACAGCACCTCGTCCCCGGTGTCATGGCCATGCTGGTCGTTCACGGCCTTGAAGCCGTTGACATCCATGAACAGCACGCCAAAGGGCTGGGCATCGCCCTGGCGACGCTGTTGCGTGATGCGGTCTTCAATGCGCCGCAGCATCACCTCCCGGCTGGCCAGGCCGGTGAGCCGGTCGGTGGCCAATCGGCGCTTCATGGCGGAAAAGCTCTGCGCCAGATCACCAATCTCGTCCCGGCGCTGGATGTTCAGCGGCGTGTCATAGCGGCCCTCCCCCACCTGCCGCGCTGCCACGGCCAGCTTGCGCAGATCACGCGAGACCACGCCGAGGCTGAGCAAGCCCACGCCCACCACCCCACCTGAGGCCAGCAGGCCCAGCAGCACCGTCTGCACGGTGTTGTCGGTCACCGATTTCAGGAAGTCATGGCGCGGCACGGCCACCACGATGAGCCAGTCGAGGCCGGCGTTGTCACGGATGCGGGCCTGCGCCAGCTGCACCGATTCGCCGTCCGGCCCGTCGATGCGGGCGGAGCGCGTGCCTTGCCAGTCGCGCCCTTCGTCAGCCTCGTCACCGTTGCGACGCAACTTCAGCGCAGCGGCGTAACTGGCCGCCAGCAGCCGGTCGCCGCTGACACTGGCGGGCAAGCGCTCCGGGCGGCCATCGGCACCGCGCCGCAGGTAGTCACCCCGCGATGTGGCGATCAAGTTGCCATCGGGCTCGACCACGAAGGCGATGCCGTTGCGGCTGAGCGGCAAGGCCTTCACGAAAGCGCTGAGGTGGTGCAGCGACACGTCGGTGGCCACCACGCCGCCGAGCTGGCCGGAGGGCGTCAGCACCCGGCGGGCGCGTGTGGCCACCAGCTCGGTGGTGCGGAAGTCGATGTAGATCGAGGTCCAGGTTTCGGTGGAAGCCCGGCTGGCGGCCTGGTACCACGGGCGTTGGCGCGGCTCGAAGACCCGCTGCTCCACCTCGGGCTCATGGAGTGCGCCATGGATGCCCTTGAACTTCCACACGGTGCGCGGCCCTTCAGACGCCGTGCGCAGCCGCAGTTGCGCATCGTCTTCGCCGTCGCGCCAGACGCCCAGGAAGTGCCCCTGCTCGTCACCGTAATAGGCGTAGTTGTTCAGCTCGCGGTGCACAGAGGTGGCCAGCCAGAAGCGGGTGCGCAGGCTGTCCACCTCGTCGGCCAGACGCCTGGGGGCGGTCACGCCCCGGGGGAAGGCCATTTCCAGCACCGCGCCGGAGCCGAAGACGTGTTTTTCAACCGCTTGGGATATTCGCCCGACTGTCTCGGAGAGCAGTTGCTCCGAGAGGTTGTCTACCGCGGTTCTACCCGCCTGGTAGGACAGGCTGCCCAGCAGCAGGGACAGCATCAACACCAGCACCACATAGGGCACGGTGAGCAGTTGGCGCAGGCTCAACCAACGAAATAGCGGCATGGAACTCTCCGGAACAACCTGCCTGGCCCGAGGCCTTGGCAGGGGGGTGGCGCCGCAACGTCACCCGATACATATCGATGTCAAACAGTCTAGGAGTCAAGACCATCGATCCCGGAAATACCACCGCCGTGTGCTGGCACTGCATCACGAGTCAGCAGCAGCTTCGCCACAAATGGAAAAACCGCCTTGACACCGCATCACTGCGGAAAGTCAAGACGGCTCTTGCACGTGCGCCCATGGCGCTTGGCGAATGCAGCCCCCGCTCAGGCCTTCTGTGCGGCCTGACGGGCCCGCTCGGCGGCCTCGTCCATCTGGACATGTTTGATGAAGTAGCGCGTGTAGAACGCGCCCATGCCCAGGGTGATGGCGATGACCAAGGCGCTCAGCAGGCCGTAGTCGGTGGTGAAGAAGTCGGTGAGTGCGTGCATGTGGTGCCTCCGGTTGATCGCCCTGCGCGGGCCTTGGTGTCATCAGACACCGACCGGGCGCACCGGTTTTTGCGACAGCGCAAAGGCGCCGGGCCATGCTGCGACCACTCACCGGCCTTTCCGGGAAAGCTTGATCCTGGTCAGACGGCGGGAACGCTGCCGGGCGCGGGCGTTGAGGCCAGCCACGCATCGACATCGGACTTCAGGCTTTCCAGATCGGCCTGGCGCGAATACATCATGTGGCCGGCGGCGTAGTGGTGGTGCTCGATGCGCGGCCGCACGCTGGCCGGGATGTCGAGCTGGTCCAGTGCCCAGTCGGACGCGCTGTAGGGCGTGCCCAGGTCATACAGGCCACTGGCCACGAACACGCGCAGGTGCGGCTGACGGCGCAGCGCACGGGCCAGATCGGGCGACGTGCAGGCATAGCTGTTGCCCTGGGCCTTGCCGCGGTTCCAGTTCCACTCGCTGTTCACTGCCGGGTTGAAGATCATGTAGCGGCGCGAGGACTGGAAGCCGAGGTCTTGCCCGAAGTGCTGCAGTCCCGCCATCGTGAACGGTGCATTGATCGCCTCCATGCCCGGATCGAACCCCATCGTGGCCTCTTGCGGCAGAGCCATGGGCGCGGTGCTGCGCGCGTCCAGACGGCCCACCAGGTGGCCCTGCGGCCGCAGCAGTTCTGCGAAGAAGGTGTTGTCGGTGATGCGCATGTTCTTTTGCGCCACCAGCGACGACGGCAAACCGGTCAGCTCGGACAGGCGTCGCTGCACTTTCAGGCGGCTGCGTTCATCGAGCCGGGCACCGAGGTGAAGCGCGGCCAGGTAGTCTTCAGTGACGAAGGACTGCGCGGCCTCGCGAGCGGCTTCGGGCGATGCAGCCAGCGGGCCACGCAGCATGCCGTGGTACTGGGCCACGCCGGCCATCGCGGGCAGGTACAGGCCGTAGGGCAGGTCATTGCGGGGCGTGAATTCCAGCGCCTGGATGTCCATGGCCAGGGAGATGAGCAGCAGGCCCGACAGACCCACGCCGTCATCGATCAGCTTGTCGGCCATGCCGGCCACGCGGGTGGTGCCGTAGCTTTCACCGCACAAATACACCGGCGAGCCCCAGCGCTGGTGGCGGGTCAGCCAGGCCTGGATGACCTCGACCAGCGCGGCGATGTCGCCATCGACGCTCAGCATCTTCTTGCGCGCGTCGTCGCTGGCCGTGATCGAGTAGCCGGTGTGCGGCGGATCGATGAACACCAGGTCCATGCCCGACAACCAGCTGTGCGGGTTGTCTTCCACCGCGTAAGGCGGCGCCGGCATGTTGCCGTCATCCGGCACACGCACGCGCTTGGGACCGACCGCACCCAGGTGCAGCCAGACAGATGAAGAACCCGGCCTGCCGTTGAAGACGAAGCACACCGGACGCTGAGCGTGCGTGGCGCCGTCCAGCGTGTAGGCGGTGGTGAAGATGGCGGCGTCTGCCTGGCCTGCGCTGGCCGAGCCTGCTGCCCCCATCACCGGCACAAACGCCGCGCACACGCTGTAGGCCAGCGTCTCGCCAGACACCGTGGTCAATCGGCCTTGCGACCTGGCCGGAGCGGCGGTGAGCGAGGCCTCGACGGCGTCGCGCTGGCGCTTGGCGGCGTCAGTGGCAGGGCTGTTGCCCTGGGGGGCGGCGTGGCTGGAGGAGTCAGACGTGCTCATGCGGGGCGGCTCTTGAACTTTGAAGAGGCGCCACGATACACCCGCTCCAGCCAGAGACAGCCGCAGCCGCCTTCAGGCCGCTTTCAGGCCGCTTTCATGCCGCCTGAAGGCCGCTCAGGGGCCCTGGAAACCCACGGCACGGAAGGTCAGCACCAGGGTGTCGCGGTGACCCGCGCCTTGGGCGGCCAGTGGCTGGATCGGCGTCGACTCATGGATCACTCGCTCGTCGTCGAGCAGCAGCGTGCTGAACGGCTGGCTGAGGGTGAAGCGCTGGCCTTCGCGCCCTTCGGCGGCGAACACCCGGGTTTCGGCGCCCTTGATGCCCACGCGCGAGATCAGCGTGACCGCCACCAGATCCACGCCGTCGCGGTGCGCGCCCTCCGGCGTCGGGCGGCCGATGCCGTCCGCGGTGTCGATGCGGAACGGGTGCGCTTCGACGTACCAGGTCTGCACACCCTTCAGCGCCGACGCGCGGGCGGCCAGCAGCGCCAGCCAGCGGGCCCACAAGGGGTGCTCGGACAGCGCCGGCTCGATCGGGTCGAAATGCCGTTCGATGCCGCCGTGCAGCGCGTTGTACTCCACCGGTTGCCAGTGTGGGCGGTGGGGCACGGCACGCACCTCGTCGCCGTTGACGATGTAGCAGCCGTGACGGCGGTAGCGGTAACGACCGCCGTCACGCAGGTAGCGGTCGATGGGCAGGCGGTCCCAGAAAGGCAGCCAGTCAGTGAGCGCCTCCGGCGGGGCGCCAAGCAAGTCGGACATGCCTTCGGCCGAGAGCACGGCAAAACCTTGCGCGGCCAGGGTGGCGTCCACCTCTTCAGAGGCGGTGATGGGGGGTGACAGCATCATGGGAACACTCAGGAGGCACTCGGCCAAAGAAGGGGCTGCTCAATGCGGCTTGCGGCAGGCCTGGAACAAGTCCATGGCGGGCTCGCGCACGCGGGTCTGAATGTCCATCAGGCCCAGCAGCGAATGGAAGAGATGATCGTGCGCGGCGGGCTGCGTGGCGCGCTGGCGCACGCAGTCCACATCCAGCCCGGCGCTGGCGGCAAAACCCGGCGAGAACCACATCACCATCGGCACACGGGTTTGCTGCTCAGGTGCGATGGCGTAGGGCACGCCATGCAGGAACAACTTGTTCTCGCCCAGCGATTCACCGTGGTCTGACACGTAAACCAGCGCGGTGTCGTACTGCGCGGACTGCTGCTTGAGGAAATCCACCGCGCGGGCCAGCACATGGTCGGTGTAGAGCAAGGCGTTGTCGTAGGCATTGACCACCTGCTCGGGCGTGCATTGCCGCAGGTCGGCGGTGTCACACGAGGGCTGGAACCGGGCGAATGCCGGCGGGTAGCGCTTGAAGTAGGCCGGGCCGTGATTGCCCAGCTGGTGCAGCACCACGAAGCGGCTGCGGCCCAGCACGCTGTCGGGCGACACGGCGGCTGAAGCGACGCCTGATGCAGCCGATGCCGTCGAAGCATTGGCCGGCACCACCAGCGGCTTCAGGGCGGCGCGGTCGAGGCCTTGCAGCAAGGCTTCATCCAGGCAGCGCTCACCGTCGCACAGCGGGTCTGCGGCGTCGGCGCGCAGTTGCTCGCTCGGCAACCCGTCACACACACCCTTGCAGCCGCTCTGGTTGTCACGCCAGAAAACGCCCAGGCCGGCGCGGTTCATGACATGCAGCATCGACTGGCTGCCGCGGATGCGGTCTTCGTCGTAGTTGCGGCGGCCCCAGGGCGAAAACAGGCACGGCACCGAGACCTCGGTATTCGTGCCGCAACTCTCCACCTGCTTGAAGTTGATGAGGCCGGACACCTTGGCCAGCTCGGGCGTGGTCATGCGGCTGTAACCCGACAGGCCCCAGTTCGCGGCGCGGGCGGTTTCGCCCAGCACGAACACCACCAGCACCGGCTTCTTGCGCTGCTGCCAGGCCGGGCCGGCCACGGCGTCTTCTCCCAGCACGGCCCGGGGGCGAGCGGCGGTGCGGGTGTCTGAAATGCCCACACGGGCCAGTGAATAGATGTAGTTGGCCGGCGTGATGAGGTAGCGCAGCTCCTTGCGGTTGCGCATCAGCGAGCCGAAATCCTGGAAGACGGTCAGCACGGCACCGGCGCCCAGCAAGGCCGCCACCACCATCCACACCACGCGGGTGGCCAGGGCGCGGCCCCAGGTGCGCTGACGCACACGCACCTTCCACAACAGGGCCAGTGGCAGCACGGCGTAGAACAGGAAGTGCGGCACCATGCTCCAGGTGAAGAGCTCCCGGGCCTCATTCACGTCGGTGCGCAGCACGTTGCGCAGCATGCTCGGGTCAAGGTAGATGCCGAACTTGTCGATGTAGTACACCGCCGACGCCGTGGCCACGATCAGCACAGCCAGCAGCGGGCGCGCAATCCAGCGATGCATCACCAGGCCGAGCAGCAGGAAATGCAGCGCGACCAGCATCACGAACATGGCCCCGGCAAACAGCCAGGTGGCCGGCAAGCCAGGCTCTCGCCCGGCCAGCACTTCACGCCAGAAAGGCAGGTTGCACGCCAAGGCAAACACCACCGCGGCGATCAGCGCCAGGGTGTCGGTACCAAGTTGCCAGCGGCCTTCGTGCCGCACAAACGGATTGCGTTCAGACATGGGGCGGCATTGTCACCTGCCCCAACAACACAAGTCGTGAAGATTCCCTGAAGGTCCCGGCAGCAGGACGTGACAATCGGCAACAAGGGCGATACCCGGTGTCGCCACATGATGCTCCGACTTAGACTCGGAGGAAGAGATTGACCACGCCAAGGCACCGGCAGCGCCCCATGAGCAACGAACCCCATTCCGCAGCCATGCGCCCGGCACTGCAGGCATTGATGGGCGACTGGCCGGTGGCGCTGGCCTGCCTGAATGCCAGCCACCGGGTCGAGTGGGTCAACCGGGCCTTCGAAGCACTGACGGGCCTGACGCAAGCCGCGCTGCAAGGCCGGCCGATCGAAGACGTGTTGCCTCCGGCATTGCCTGAGCAGTCCTGGCGCAGCGGCCATCGCCCAGATGGGCATGCCTGGCATGCGCGCGAACACTGGTTGGAGCGCCCGGATGGGGGCCGCTGGCTCACCTTGCTCGACATGGCCGCCCTGGTGCCGCCGGGCGCAGACGCAGCCTTGCACCAGATGCAGCTGGCGGTCGATCTGGCGGACGTGATCATCTGGCGCCACGACCTGCGCACCGGCTACATCAACTGCAGCGAACGCGGCTGGAAGACCATGGGCCGTCCGCCCGGCCCGCAGGGCTGGACGGGGCAGGAATTGCTGGCTCTGGTGCATCCGGACGACCGCATCCCGCTAGAAACCGCTTACCGCCAGGCCTTGGCCGGTCAGGGGCCGGTGGACGTGATGACCCGCTACATCACGCAGAACAACAGCTGGCGCCACGCCATGACGCGGCGGGTGCTGCAGCTTGATGCCGACGGCCAGCCGGAAGCGCTGGTGGGCGTCGCCATCGACATCAGCGAACGTGAGCGCGTGCTGGCCGAGCTGCACAGCGCCCACCAGCGCTTCACGCTGATGGCCGATGGCGTGGGCATTGGCACCTGGTGGCATGACGTGGCTACCGGCGAGAACCACTGGGACGAACGCATGTGGGCCCTGCGCGGGCTACACCCGCAGCCTCAGGCGCCGTCCATCGAGGACATGCTGAACCTGGTGCACCCCAGCGACCGCGCGGCCGTGCGTCAGCAGATCAGCCGGCCGGCGGAGGCCTCACGCGCGCCGCATTACGAGTTCAGGGTGGTCCTGCCTGATGGGCGTGAGCGCTGGCTGGCTTCCCGCTCCGTGCAGGTGCTGGACGCCCAGGGCAACACCTTGCAGCGACTGGGTGCCAACTGGGATGTGACCGACGCCCGCCAGGCCGCCGCGGCCCGCCATGATCAGGCCCTGGCCCAGCGTGAAAGCCAGGCCAAGTCGGAATTACTGGCCCGGCTGAGCCATGAACTGCGCACGCCGCTGAATGCCATTCTGGGTTTCACCCGCCTGCTGATCACCGGCCAGGAGCACGACACCCCGGCAAGTCGTCAGGACAAGCTGGGCCACCTCCTATCGGCCGGCAACCACCTGCTGTCCCTGGTCAACGACGTGCTGCAACTGGCGCGGCCCGAGGAAGACCCCAACGGCCCGATCACGCTGATTGACCTTGCACTGGACGAGCTGGTGGCGCAGAGCCTGCCGATGTTGCACTGGCACGCCAGTGAACGACAGGTGCAGTTGACCGCCGCCGTGCCCCCGCTGCTGACTGTGCGCGCCGACGCCTTGCGCCTGCGCCAGGTGGTGCTGAACCTGCTGAGCAACGCGGTCAAGTACAACCGGCTCGGTGGCAGCGTGCATGTCACGGCGCGGGGCGATGGCGACCTGGTGCATCTGGACGTGGTCGACACCGGCATCGGCATGGCCCCGGAACAGGTGGATCTGGCGTTCCAGCCGTTCCAGCGTCTGAGCCAGCCGGGGGCGGGTGTGGAAGGCGTGGGCATCGGGCTGGCGATTGTCAAAAGCCTGGTGCTGCGCATGGGCGGATCGATCGAGGTCAGCAGCCAACCCGGCCAGGGCAGCCGATTCAGCCTGACGCTGCCGCGGGGTGTGCAGGCACTGAGGCCGAGCGATGCCATCGCAAACGCACCTGCCATGCCATTGCCGAGCACACCGACGGTGGCTTCAGCACCCACACCGCTGCCGTTCGGGGCCAGTGTTCCTTCTGGCGGGCTGCTCTACATCGAAGACAACCCGGTCAACGTGATGATCGTTGCAGAGCTGGCGGCACGACGCGGCCAGCCAGCCTTCTTCCATGCCGGCACCGGGGCCGAAGGCATGGCGCTGGCGCGGGCTCAGCGCCCCCGCCTCATCCTGCTGGACATGCACCTGCCAGACTGCCACGGGCAACAGGTGCTGGCGTGGCTGAAGGCTGATCCGGTGACGCGTCACATCCCTTGCATCGCCCTCTCGGCGAACGCCTTGCAGGACGACATCGACCACGCCCTGGCCATGGGTTTCGCCGGCTACTGGACCAAGCCGCTGGACTTTGCGGTGTTCGAACGCACCATGAACACGGTGTTCGGCCCGCCTACCCAAGCGAACGCTGGCTCATCCATCGGACAAACGGGTATCTAGGCAAAGCGCCCGTGCAGGAACCAGCCCGGCTGGCCCTGCGGCGGCGCGTGGCGCAGCCGGTAGATCCAGACCAGCTCACCCGCAGGCAGTTGCGCCACGAAGTAATCGCGGGCGGCCAGGGCCTGGTCCCACCAGCCGGCCTCTACCCGTTCGGGGCCCTGCAAAAGGCGCAAGGGCTCAGTGCCCAGCCAGGGGCGTGACTGGCGCTCCGGCAGTGGCTCAGGCGGGCTCATCAGCCACACCGGCCGCGTCAGGCGCGCTGCGGCTGGCGGCGCTTCCAGCAACGGGTGACGCGCTGGCGGCAACTCGGCCGCCTCGGCGCGCCAGGCGAGTTCCGGTCGGTGCTCGGGCCAGGTGGACAGGCGCGTGACGCCCTCCACCCCGAGGCGCGCCTGCAGTCGCTCCACCAGCCGCCCCAAGCCCTCGCGGGGGTTGGCCAGCTCTGGAAAGAGATCCGTGTCGGGCGGCGCCCCCAGCACGGCGTGGTCACACCGCAGCGTCAATGACAGCACCGGTGCCGCCAGAGGCTCGCGGGCCAGGCGCTCTGCCAGCACGGAGCGCCAGTGGCCGGCATCTGCGGTGGGCTCACCCAGAGCCAGCTGCAGCACACTGAGGTGCGCACCGGCCTCGCCCAGGTGGCTGGCACGCAGCCGGGTGGCGTGATGCAGCAGCAGCTCCAGTTGCTGCGCCCGGGCCTGCCGCGCCCGCAGCCAGGCCGACAGCCGCACCAGCAGCACATCCACCGCCACCAGCAACGGGCCGGTGTATTCAGCGCGGGCGGGCAACTCCAGTTCGCTGGAAAAACGGTCAGGCAGGCGCAGCCACTCATGCGGATGGGGCTGATCGCCGCTGAGCTGATCGAGCACCTGCAGCACCGCCGTGCCCAGCCGGCGCACCAGGCCCGCCCGGGGCTGCGCCCACAGATCACCCAGCGAAGCCAAGCCCATGGCCTCGCAGGTTTCCAGCCAGGCGGCGTTCATGTCCGCGGGCAACTCAGCCGCCAGCACCGCAACGGGCAAGCCTTGCACTTGCTGCATCAGCCAGGCTCTGTCGGGCAAGGTGCTGGCCGGCCCCGGTTGCGGACCGCTGCGGGCCAGACAACTGGCGGCCCGCGCCGTCGGCGCATGCGCCAGGTGCAGGCCATGCCCCAGCGGTGCCAGGGCCTCACCCAACCGCGCCCACAAAGCACCGGGGCCACCGAAGTAGCGCAGGCTGGCCTGCACCTCGGCCACCAGGCCTTGGGGCGAAGCCGCGGCCACCTGCGGCGTGAAAGACAAGAGCACGTGCGCAAGGGCCTTCAGGGCATGCGCATCACGCGCTGGATCAGCCACCCCCAGCCGCAAACCAGGCACCAGGGCCAGCGCCGTGCTGCGGCGCATGCCGACCATCACCCCCAGCGAACGCGCCGGCAGGTTCACGGCAGACACCCGGTGGCGCGTCAGCAAGGCAGCGGGCGAATCCCGCTCGTCCTCGGGCACACCGGCCAGCCAGGCCTCCAGCGACAAGGCGGGCGCATGCAGGGCAATCCACCACATCACCAAGCCCCTGACAGCCCACGAGGCACAAGGCCCGCAGGCCAAACGCGACGGCCGCGCATGGTCAGCTCAAGCCGGAGAGGCTGCGCTGCCCCAGCGCGCCGATTTCACGCAGCCACTCGGCCGTGGATTTGCCGGACAGGGGCACGGCTGCCGGGGCGGCCGATGGAATAGCCGCAACCCCGGGCGACAACAACTGCGCCTGCGCACGCGACGTGCCTCGCTCGGACAACACGGGCGGCAAAGCCAGCCGCAGTGGCCGCAGCAGCACCGGGCCGCGGCGCTTGAGGATGTGCACGGACAGGGCATCCGGCCCATCTGACGTCAACGCCATGCGCAGGGTGGCCGGGCTGGGCCGCTGTTGCGCCTCTGGTTCACGGAACACCACGGCCAGACCGCCATGGTGGTGCGCGGCCAGTTGCAGCCGCCGCAAGGCATCAGGCCGCACAGACGCCCCGGGCCAGGCCAGCACGGCCCCCACATGACCGCTGCGCAAGGCCTGCTCCAGCGCCCAGCAGACATCCAGCGCACCAGGGCTGGGGCGGCCGGCCTGCGACCGTCCGCCGGGGTGTGGCACACCCCGTCCAACATCGCGCGCCCCCTCACGCCCGCGCACCACCAGGCAACGGGCCACCGGCACACCCAACTGGTGCAAGCCGTCGGCACACACCTCGGCCGGCGGGTTGAACAGCATCAGGCTGCGCCAGGTGCCAAGCGCCTGTACCAAGGCGGGCGCCAGCAGACGGATTTCGCCGAGCCCCGGGCGCACCGGCAACAGCTCGATGAGCGCGCGGGTGGGCCAGCCGGCATCCGGCAGTTCGGCATCGAGCAAGGGGAAACCGCTGGCAATGACCTCGGCGGTGGCCGTGATCGAGCGCCCTTGCGTACGCCAGAGAGCCGGGTGCAGGGCTTGAGGCTGCGCGAGCAAGGCAGCGCGTGGCAGCGGTGGAGGGGTGGATGGCGTCATCATGAACTGTATATTTATACAGTATCGAGCACGGATCGCCAACCCGTCAGGCCCCTCTTGTCGACCGGAAGATTGCGGCAAGATGCACGGATGCGCCCGAACCCGACACCCTGCCCCTGCGGCCGCCCTGATGCCCGTCGCGCCACCCAAGTTCGCCTCTACGACGACTGCTGCGGCCGGTGGCACCACGGGCCACAACGTGGCGAGGCCCCCGATGCCGAAACGCTGATGCGCTCACGGTACAGCGCCTACACGCTCGATCTGATCAGCTATCTGCTGGACACCTGGCACCCCAGCACCAGGCCCACCGATCTGCCACCCAACGAGCCCGGGCTGCGCTGGCTGGGGCTGACGGTGTATCAGCACAAGGTGCAAGACGACCAGCATGCAACCGTGCACTTTGCAGCCCGGTCGAAATTGGCGGGGCGCGCCTTCAGGCTGGAAGAAACCAGCCGCTTCGTCCGCGATGAAGCGGGCCGCTGGCTTTATCTGGATGGCGACGTCAAGGAGCGCTGACGCTCCGGACGAGGCACTCAGGCCGCGAATTCCTGGAGCACGATGGGCGTGCACAGGCGGCGGATCACCCAGCCCATGAAGATGCTCAGGCTGAGGGTGGCCAGCACACCACCGGCACGCGCGGCCGTCAGCACGCTGGAGAACAGATCGAGGGCTGCAGCGGGGATCAGGCTCTGGCTCAAGGCGCTGTGCACCAGCGACTGCGCCAGTTCATGTTGCAGCCACAGGCCGCACAGGTTCACGACGATGACCACGCCCATCAAGCCGATGAAGGTGCGCCGGGCCCACTCCAGCCTGCGCAACAGGCCCACCCCGGTGATCAGCAGCGCCGTCGACAACACCAGGCCGGCACCATTCACCCAGGGCAGATAAGACAACAGCAAACTGCTCAAGGGCGGAAGACCAGCCGACGACAAGGTGCCGCCAAAACCCGGAACGAGCGAGGCGAGCGCCGCCTGCTCAACGAGACCGCATCCCCAGGCCAGAGCCGCCAGCACGATGGTGACCCAAGCCGTGACGGTGACAAACAGCGAGCGGGCGCCGAGGTAATAGGTTTGCGGCATGACATGAACTCCCGGGATGCAGTGGCTCAGACAATCATGGCCACCGTTCGTGACCGATATTTTTCAATTGGCCGGTAACCGCCGTCACTCCCTCGGAATAATGGGTACCCCCCATGAACCACATGCCGAATCTGCCCATCCTGTACGCCGACGAGCATCTGATCGTGGTGGACAAGCCCGCCGGCCTGCTGGTGCACCGCACCAGTCTCGATGCCCACGAAGACCTGAACGCGCTTGACGCCCTGCGCGCGCAACTGGGCGAAGACGGCCCGCCGCACTTGGCGCCCGCACATCGGCTGGACAAGGGCACATCGGGCCTGCTGGTGTTCACCACGCGGGCCACGGCCGCCAGGGAGTTGGGCCAGGCGTTTGACCAGGGGCAGGTTCAGAAACGCTATGTGGCGCTGGTGCGCGGCTGGCCCGAAGAGCGCATCGACCACGATCAGCCGCTGGCGCGCGACCCGGAATTGCCGAGTACCGGGCAAGTGCAGCTACCGGCCCGGACGGCATTCCAGCGCATCGGCCGGGTGGAGTGGCCCTTCCAGGTCGGCAGCGGCCACACGAGCAGCCGTTACGCGCTGGTGGAAGCCCGACCGGAAACCGGCCGCCGGCACCAGATACGCAGGCACCTGAAACAGCTGTCTCACCCGATCGTGGGTGACGCCACCCATGGCAAGGGCGCCCATAACCGTGCAGTGGCAGCGTGGCTGGGCGGCGTTCAGCGGCTGTGGCTGCACGCCGCTGAACTGCACCTGCCGCACCCGGCCGGAGGACAACTCCATCTGGTGTGCCCACCCGGGCCGGCCTGGCAGATGCTGCTTGAAAAAGACGGCTGGCTGGAGAAGCCGGCACTTTGAGCTGCAGGGCCATCACCCGCCCTGCACCGCCGACACAAAACCCCCGGCACGCACAACAACGGTGCGGCAGCCACAATGATGTGCTGTCTTGCCCGGGCACAGTCCGCCACGGCCCCCTGCTTCAACTGCCCTTTTCATGCACACCGGTTTATTCGCTGCGGCCCTGGCCTACATCATCTGGGGCCTGTTCCCGCTCTACTTCCACCAGCTTCGCGAGGTGCCGGCTCTGGAAGTGGTGATGCACCGGTCGGTGTGGTCACTGGCTTTCATCGTGCTGGTCTTGCTGTACCAACGCCGCTGGGCCTGGTTGATCAACGTGCTGCAGCAGCCACGCAAGCTGGCCATCTTCGGCACCAGCGCCTTGCTGCTGTCGAGCAACTGGCTGCTTTACGTCTGGGCCGTGAACAACGGGCGGGTGCTGGCAGCCAGCTTGGGTTACTTCATCAACCCCTTGTTCAACGTGCTGCTGGGCGTGCTGGTGCTGCGTGAGCGGCCGCGGCCGCTGCAATGGGCTGCTGTGGGCGTGGCTGGGCTCGGAGTGCTCTGGCTTGGCGTTGCCGCCGGCGCGCCGCCCTGGATCTCCCTGGCGCTGGCGGCCAGCTTCGGCCTGTACGGCTTGCTGAAAAAAACAGCACCGCTGGGTGCCCTGGAGGGTCTGGCACTGGAAACCCTGCTGCTGGCCCCCCTGGCCGTGCCGGCGCTGGCCTGGATGAGCACGCACGGCGGTACGCTGGCCAATGCCACGCCATCCACCTGGGCCTGGTTGCTGGCGGCCGGTCCCTTGACCGCCGTGCCGCTGCTGCTGTTTGCCTACGGAGCCCAGCGCATCCAGCTAGGCACCCTCGGCCTGCTGCAATACCTCGGCCCCAGCCTGCAATTTGCGTTGGGGGTGTGGGTGTTTCATGAACCGCTGCACCACAACCGCCTGGCCGGATTTGCCCTGATCTGGCTGGCGCTGCTGATTTACAGCGGTGAAACGCTCTGGCGCTTGCGCCAGAACAACGCTAGTCCTCAAAACGCGTAGCGAGCGGCCCGAGCCCGGCCAAACCCAGCGCCAGGTGATGAAGCCGATGCGCGGGGTCGGCCAACCTGTTCAGGACAGTCAGGTGATTGGCGCCGTCCACGGTTTCACAAACCGGCACCGTGGCCTCACCCCACGCGTCCCGGATCAGCCGGTTCTGACGCAGGAAT
Organism: Burkholderiales bacterium PBB6; assembly: GCA_002255925.1. Classification (GTDB taxonomy): domain Bacteria; phylum Pseudomonadota; class Gammaproteobacteria; order Burkholderiales; family Burkholderiaceae_C; genus Ideonella; species Ideonella margarita. The sequence goes on from NKIH01000006.1 coordinate 342,501, forward strand.
TCATCACTCTCCAGCCCACCTGCCACCGCCACCAGCGGCCGGGCAGGCGCCGGGAAAAAGGCAGGACTGAGGCGCTTCACGCTCTGGGGCGTCAGTCGCAGATCAGCCTGCAGCGACGGCGTGAAGCGCAAGGGCGACAAATCATGGACGCCTGAGATCGACAACGCGCCTCGCAGCGGCTGCGCGGGCAAGTCTGTTCCGACCAGATCCCAGCGGCAGCACAACAGCATCGCGGCCAGCTGCCCGCCCGCCGAATGGCCCACCACCGTGATGTTCGACGCATCACCGCCATGCTCGCGCGCATGTCGATGCACCCATGCAATGACCCGTGTCATCTGCAAGGCGATGTCCTCGATGCTCAACGAAGGACACAGCCCGTAATTCGGCACCACCACCATGGCCCCGGCTGCCACCAGGGCGGGCGCAACAAAGCTGTGGTCGGCCTTGTCCAGCGAGCGCCAATACCCGCCATGGATGAACACGATGACGGGCGCGCCCGGTGAAACCGCCGGGAATACGTCCATGGCCTCGGCTGGCCCATCGCCATAGGCCACATCAAGCAGGCAGGGCTGCCTCGAACGCGTAAACGCCGACGCCTCCCGCCAGCGCTCAAAGATGGCGGGGTGATCGGGAATGCGCGCTCGGTTGTTGTATTGAACTTCCAGCCATGCGGGATCAAGTGCCTTCGTGACCATGCTGCCTCGATGCGGTGTCGTGTGATGGGGGCATCGTGCACGCAAGCCCTGCAGCGCGCCATCAGGGGAAAGACTGCGACGGCGGTCGCACGGTCCCGCCATCAAACGCCGTACGTGCGCCGTCAAAAATCGCCACACGACTGACCAAAGCCATCACCAGTCGATTGCCATATTCAGAGATCGCCATGGCAGCGCCTGTGCCAACAATAAAGATGGAAACAATAAATTATTCACAAGTGGCATCGAAGGCACTTGGAAAATGTCATCCATTGAGGGGCCAGGTTCAACTCGTCAACCGCGCTCAATAAACAAGATGCATGGCGGCAACAGAGACAAGCAGGCCGCGAAACAAAACTCCGGCAACACACAAATAACAATGTGCGACACAGCATCGCGCAAACCGGCGACACCTGCAGATACCACGTCACAAACCCAGTCTTCAAACGTCTCCCGCTGAGAGGATTCACAGCAGACAACACAGCACACTGGGGCGCCGAGAGACTACAACAGAACCATCAAGTTCATCGGCAGCATCAGCGCTGAATGGCCCGACAAAGATGCGATCACTCAGGCAAGCAACCGCCCCGAAACCAACCTGAAGCAAAGAGAAACATGTCATCAATCTACAAGCTGACGCCACGCGACTCGGCACGCTCGACACCCCAGCTTGATGACACGACCTCCAACAATACTGTGCAGCCATACATCCGAAATCAGCTCCCCTCCTGCATTCTGGTTCTCAGAGATATTCCACTGAAAGATGTACCAGGGGAACTGAGTACGGCCGACCAGAGTGACAAAGGCATGATTTACATCGCCGCCGCCCAAATCGTCCCTCCGGACGACTCGGTCGACGATGCCAGCAATGATCAAGAGCAGCCCGAATTCATTCGTTTTTGTGAACACATCAGCGAGTTGCCAGGCAAGTGGCCGGAAGACACCATCGTCGATATCCTGGCCATCCCGAAACCGTTTCTTTCCCGGGCGAGCGCGCTGGTAGACACCATCGGCCCGCAACAACTGGCCTACCAGAACGCCTTGGCCAGAGTCATCCCCGACTACATCGCCAGCGCCAAGTCAGCCATCAAGGGCTACAACGACATCAGCGTGTTCTGCCAACCCCTGGACCGACTCATTCTGAGTTCCGTGCAAATCCAGCTTGGCAACCGCATGGCTGCCAATGCCACTCCCGGCAAACGCCGCCTGATTTCCGCCCTCGCCTATATTGACGACAATATCCAGATTGGCGAGCTTGATGCCAGGATGGTGGCCAACGCCGTCAATATCTCCGAGCGACAGTTGCACCGCACATTCAGCTCCGCCAATTTGTCGGTGGCCAGCGAGATACGGCAACGCCGGTTGTCACTGGTGTATGACCAGCTGATCAAAAACCCGCAGATGAAGATCACGAACATTGCGATGTCCGCAGGTTATTTATCGCTGGCTACCTTTTATCGGCAATTCAAGAAGCACTTCGGTCTGACAGCCAAGGAAGTTCAGCAGATGTTCATCGCCAGCTGACTTCAGACAATTTTCATTGGCTCAAAACAAGAGCCTCGATGGCCGCATGCTGGGAAGCATGCGGCCATTTCAATTTAAGCCATGCGATGAAGGCCCTACCCAAAGAGTGAGCGTTCCCCGCATGCAGCTCACCAATTATGTGAACTTATCCACGAATCGCCGCCATAAAACAAGAACAAGGTCGGCCGATTCAGGCGAATTTCACCGAATTCAGGCGTCTGAATCAACGCTCGTTCCAGAAAGCAGCACGAACTCTTCCGTTGGCAGGCCATTCGTCGAATTTCTTACCCCGGCGCAACACATTACCTCAGCATGGCGGCATGCCTGCTTCCTGCAATAAATGCAGGTGGCACCAGGAACTCAAAACCCGCCATGAATGACCCAGGCAGGTTTTGATCTGATTTTCCAATTGAAATCGGGGAAGAACAATGAAGCCGCGAACTGACGAACTTGCGAAAAACAGCCCGGCACATGGGCTTGGCAACAAGGCCCCGGTGCTTCAAAACCAGCTTGAGGCAGGCACAGCGCACCGCCCCGGCCCGACAGACATCCATCGGCATCCGCCCGGCACCATCGCTGCGGTCTGGGGCAACGTCAAGATTCTTCACGCGGACGGCACCAGTTCGCCCCCCACGGTAGGCACCAAGCTCGCACCCGGTGACCTGATCCTCACCAGCCAGAACGGCATCATCCTGTTTGAAGACCAGCGAGCCCCGCGCGCAGTCAAAGGGGTCTCGCTGCTGGCGACGATCAAGGCGATTGATGCTGGCTCACCAGAGGCGGTGCCCTCCACCGCCAACATGCCGGGCGACACCTTGTTGCCGGGATTGCGTGTTGAGCGTGTCGTGGAGAACGTCTCGCCGTTGGCCATGACATTGCCCAGTGAGCGAGGAGACCTGGCCGACAAGACCGCCGACACAGCGAACGACGGCGGCACTCGCACGCCCCAACCTGCCGTTCCGGACTATTCGTCGATACCGGAAGATGCCTCGGCCACAGGCAACGTGCTTGTCAACGACGGCAGCGACAGCACCAGCGTGACGTCCTTCACCATCGCGAACCAGACGCTGCCGGCAGGCTCCACGCTGATCATCCCGGGTACCGGCTCGATCACCATCGCGGCTGACGGCGGCTACGCTTTCACGCCCGCGCCGGATTTCCACGGCGCAGTGCCGCCAATCACGTACACCACCACCGGCGGCACCACAGCCACGCTCGACATCACCGTCACCCCGGTCAACGACGCCCCGGTGGCGAACGACGACACGGTGAGCGTGACCGAAGACACGCCGGTGTCCGGCAATGTGCTGGGCAACGACACGGACGCCGATGGCGACACGCTGACGGTGACCGCCGTGACGGTCGACCGCAACGGCGACGGCACGCCGGACACGGTCATGCCAGGCACGCCGGTGACCATCACCACGGGTGGCACTCCGGTGGGCACGCTGCTGGTCAACCCGAACGGCACTTTCACCTTCACGCCCGCGCCTGATTACAACGGCCCCGTTCCGCCAGTCACCTACACCGTGACCGACGGCCAGGGTGGCACCGACACTGGCACGCTGACCCTGGTGGTCGGCCCGGTGGACGACGCTTCCGTGCTCGCAGCCGACACCAATACCGTGGCGCAGGACACGCTGGCCACTGGCAACGTGCTGG
>NKIH01000013.1 GCA_002255925.1 Burkholderiales bacterium PBB6
TTAAAGCTAAGTTCCGAAGAACTTGGCAATCACCATCAAACGCCCACGCTTATCGGCTGTATATTTTTAAAGAACCTAGGCAACTTATCGCTACCTTTTCCTGCCTCGCTGCGATCAGCGAAGCCTTCAATTGTATCACGCTTTTGCGTTTTCTTTAAAAGATTCTTATATCTTCTAAAGAAAACGCCTCACCGGTCGGTGAGGCGTTTTGGGCTGTTAGAAGCCTGACGATGTCCTACTTTCACACGGGAATCCGCACTATCATCGGCGCTAAGTCGTTTCACGGTCCTGTTCGAGATGGGAAGGAGTGGGGCCAACTTGCTATGGTCATCAGGCATAACTTGTTGTCATCTTGATCAAATCAAGACAACGAATTCATAGAGTTTCGAATCAGATTTGGGCTTTTCACCCCGGCCTTTCAGCCTTTTTTTGAATGCGTCAACTTGGCATAACTTCCTTGACCAATGCACACCTTTCGATGTGTGATCAAAGTTATAGGGTCAAGCCGCACGAGCAATTAGTATCAGTTAGCTTAACGCATTACTGCGCTTCCACACCTGACCTATCAACGTCCTGGTCTTGAACGACTCTTTAGGGGGCTCAAGGCCCCGGCAGATCTCATCTTGAAACGAGTTTCCCGCTTAGATGCTTTCAGCGGTTATCTCTTCCACACTTAGCTACTCGGCAATGCCACTGGCGTGACAACCGATACACCAGAGGTGTGTCCACTCCGGTCCTCTCGTACTAGGAGCAGGCTTCCTCAAATCTGCAGCGCCCACGGAAGATAGGGACCAAACTGTCTCACGACGTTTTAAACCCAGCTCACGTACCTCTTTAAATGGCGAACAGCCATACCCTTGGGACCGGCTACAGCCCCAGGATGAGATGAGCCGACATCGAGGTGCCAAACACCGCCGTCGATATGAACTCTTGGGCGGTATCAGCCTGTTATCCCCAGAGTACCTTTTATCCGTTGAGCGATGGCCCTTCCATACAGAACCACCGGATCACTATGTCCTACTTTCGTATCTGCTCGACTTGTCAGTCTCGCAGTTAAGCACGCTTATGCCATTGCACTATTATCACGATGTCCGACCGTAACTAGCGTACCTTCGAACTCCTCCGTTACGCTTTGGGAGGAGACCGCCCCAGTCAAACTGCCTACCATGCACTGTCCCCGATCCAGATAATGGACCTAGGTTAGAACCTCAAACACACCAGGGTGGTATTTCAACGTCGGCTCCACTGAAACTAGCGTTCCAGCTTCAAAGCCTCCCACCTATCCTACACAGATCTGTTCAAAGTCCAATACAAAGCTACAGTAAAGGTTCATGGGGTCTTTCCGTCTTTCCGCGGGGAGATTGCATCATCACAAACATTTCAACTTCGCTGAGTCTCAGGAGGAGACAGTGTGGCCATCGTTACGCCATTCGTGCAGGTCGGAACTTACCCGACAAGGAATTTCGCTACCTTAGGACCGTTATAGTTACGGCCGCCGTTTACTGGGACTTCAATCAAGAGCTTGCACCCCATCATTTAATCTTCCAGCACCGGGCAGGCGTCACACCCTATACGTCCACTTTCGTGTTTGCAGAGTGCTGTGTTTTTATTAAACAGTCGCAGCCACCGATTTTTTGCAACCCCGTTGGGCTCCCTCTGTTCGAGTTCACCTACTTGGGGCATACCTTCTCCCGAAGTTACGGTATCAATTTGCCGAGTTCCTTCTCCTGAGTTCTCTCAAGCGCCTTAGAATACTCATCTCGCGCACCAGTGTCGGTTTGCGGTACGGTCAATGACAAGCTGAAGCTTAGTGGCTTTTCCTGGAAGCAGGGTATCACTCACTTCAGGTGCAAGCACCCTCGTTATCACCCCTCATCTAAGCCCGGCGGATTTGCCTACCGAGCACGACTACAGGCTTGAACCAACATATCCAACAGTTGGCTGAGCTAACCTTCTCCGTCCCCACATCGCACTTGTCATCGGTACAGGAATATTGACCTGTTTCCCATCAGCTACGCATCTCTGCCTCGCCTTAGGGGCCGACTCACTCTACGCCGATGAACGTTGCGTAGAAAACCTTGCGCTTACGGCGAGGGGGCTTTTCACCCCCTTTAACGCTACTCATGTCAGCATTCGCACTTCTGATACCTCCAGCAGGCTTTACACCACCACCTTCACAGGCCTACAGAACGCTCTCCTACCACTTGCAATAAATTGCAAATCCGCAGCTTCGGTAACTGGCTTAGCCCCGTTACATCTTCCGCGCAGGACGACTCGATCAGTGAGCTATTACGCTTTCTTTAAATGATGGCTGCTTCTAAGCCAACATCCTGACTGTTTTAGCCTTCCCACTTCGTTTCCCACTTAGCCAATTTTAGGGACCTTAGCTGGCGGTCTGGGTTGTTTCCCTCTTGAGTCCGGACGTTAGCACCCGGTGCTCTGTCTCCCAAGCTGTACTCATCGGTATTCGGAGTTTGCCTTGGTTTGGTAAGTCGCCATGACCCCCTAGCCAAAACAGTGCTCTACCCCCGATGGTAATACTTGAGGCACTACCTAAATAGTTTTCGGAGAGAACCAGCTATTTCCAAGTTTGTTTAGCCTTTCACCCCTATCCACAGGTCATCCGCTAATTTTGCAACATTAGTCGGTTCGGACCTCCAGTACCTGTTACGGCACCTTCATCCTGGCCATGGATAGATCACTTGGTTTCGGGTCTACACCCAGCGACTAGACGCCCTATTCGGACTCGATTTCTCTACGGCTTCCCTATTCGGTTAACCTTGCCACTGAATGTAAGTCGCTGACCCATTATACAAAAGGTACGCAGTCACCCTTGCGGGCTCCTACTTTTTGTAAGCATACGGTTTCAGGATCTATTTCACTCCCCTCCCGGGGTTCTTTTCGCCTTTCCCTCACGGTACTAGTTCACTATCGGTCAATGATGAGTATTTAGCCTTGGAGGATGGTCCCCCCATATTCAGACAGGATTTCTCGTGTCCCGCCCTACTTTTCGCAAGCTTAGTACCACACAGGTCTTTTCACGTACGGGACTATCACCCTCTATAGTCGACCTTTCCAGATCGTTCCGTTAAGTCTTGTGCTATCACTTGCAGGCTTCTCCGATTTCGCTCGCCACTACTTTCGGAATCTCGGTTGATGTCTTTTCCTCGAGCTACTGAGATGTTTCAGTTCACCCGGTTCGCCTCGCATACCTATGTATTCAGTATGCGATACCCCAAAGGGTGGGTTTCCCCATTCGGAAATCTCCGGATCAAAGCTAATTTGCCAGCTCCCCGAAGCTTATCGCAGGCTATCACGTCCTTCGTCGCCTATCATTGCCAAGGCATCCACCATATGCTCTTATTCACTTGACCCTATAACTTTGACATCTCTTGCGAGAATCAAAGTATCTTCAAGGAATGTTTGTCAGGTCTTTCACCTGACGCGTTATGCCGTAAATGACGCCACCTTTTACTTACGTAAAAAGCTCGTCCAATTTACTTTCGAATTTCAAACAAAGTTTGATATTCATTTTGACGCAATCAAAATTATGTTGCTAACAACTACGCAAGGCACGGTCTGCACTAAACCTTTACGAATGTGCAGTTTCCCTACGCAGCCTAAGCTTTGCAGCTTAAAGTTAGCAACGCTGATTAAACTCTATAAATTGTTAAAGAACAGCCGATTGATCAAGCAATCTTGATCAACAACAAAGTAGCCTACATACTCCAAAGAATATTAAAGCCACTTTGGTGTTGAGTACCAAAGATAAGATAAGTCATTAAAAGATTGGTGGAGGTGACAGGACTCGAACCCGCTACCTACTGCTTGCAAAGCAGCCGCTCTCCCAGCTGAGCTACACCCCCAATTCCACAAGGAATTCCAAATTCTAGCCAGAAGGACATCCGATGACGCTATGCGACGACATGGTGGGTCTGGTTGGTCTCGAACCAACGACCCCCGCCTTATCAAGACGGTGCTCTAACCAACTGAGCTACAGACCCGAGTCGGTCACTTAAGACCAAGACCGAAGCCATAGTCGTTAGCGACAACCTTCCAACAACCGATAAGTGTGAGCGTTCGAATTAAATTGCAGTTTCCAGAAAGGAGGTGATCCAGCCGCACCTTCCGATACGGCTACCTTGTTACGACTTCACCCCAGTCACGAACCCTGCCGTGGTAATCGCCCTCCTTGCGGTTAGGCTAACTACTTCTGGCAGAACCCGCT
>NKIH01000014.1 GCA_002255925.1 Burkholderiales bacterium PBB6
CACCTTGGCGTCACCGTTCATCGTGACCTCGCCCGACTCCATCACGTAGCCGCGGTTGGCCAGCGCCAGTGCGCGGCTGGCGTTCTGCTCCACCAGCAGCACCGTCACGCCCTGGCCGTGGATGGTCTCGACCACTTCGAAGATCTTGTCGACCATGATCGGGCTCAGGCCCATGCTCGGCTCGTCGAGCAGCAGCACCTTGGGCTTGGCCATCAGCGCACGGCCCATCGCCAGCATCTGCTGCTCACCGCCGCTCATCGTGCCGGCCAGCTGCAGGGCCCGCTCTTTCAGGCGCGGGAAGATCCCGAACACCTTGTCGATGTCCGCCTCGATCTCGCCGTCGTTGCGCGTGTAGGCGCCCATCAACAGGTTCTCGGTGATCGTCATGCGCGTGAACGTGCCACGGCCTTCCGGCACCATCACCAGGCCCTGGCGAGCCAGGTCCCATGCGCCCTGCCCCTTGATCGACTTGCCCAGGTATTCGATCTCGCCCTGCGCCACCGGCTGCAGGCCCGTCACCGCCTTGAGCGTCGTCGTCTTGCCCGCGCCGTTCGCCCCGATCAGGCTCACCAGCTCGCCTTCGCGCACTTCAAAACTCGCGCCCTTGACGGCCTGGATGCCGCCGTACGCCACCTTCAGGCCCGAGACCTTCAGCAATGTCTGTGTCATGTTCTCGTGTCTCTCAATGTGCCTTGTGGCCGGCGCCGAGGTAAGCCTCGATCACCTTCTCGTTGCGCTGCACGTCTGCGGACGTGCCCTCGGCGATCTGCTTGCCGTAGTCCAGCACCGTCACCCGGTCGCACAGGCCCATCACCAGCTTCACGTCGTGCTCGATCAGCAGGATCGTGCGGCCGTCCTTGCGGATGCGGTCGATCAGCTCGCGCAGCACCACCTTCTCGGTCGCGTTCATGCCGGCGGCCGGCTCGTCGAGTGCGATCAGCTTCGGATCGGTGGCCAGGGCACGCGCGATCTCCAGGCGCCGCTGGTCGCCGTAGCTCAGCGTGCGCGCCTTGAAGTCGGCGTACTTGCCGATGCCCACGTAGTCCAGCAGCTCCTGGGCGCGCTGGCGGATCTCGGCTTCTTCAGCCTTGAAGCTCGGCGTGCGGAACACCGCGCCCAGCAGGCCCGAGCTCGAGCGCACATGGCGGCCCACCATCACGTTTTCCAGCGCGGTCATCTCGGCGAACAGCCGGATGTTCTGGAAGGTGCGGGCGATGCCCGCCTTGGCCACTTCGTGCACCGTCGTCGGCGTGTACGCCGCGCCGCCCAGCTCGAAGGTGCCGCCGTCCGGCGTGTACAGCCCGGTGATCACGTTGAAGAACGTCGTCTTGCCGGCGCCGTTCGGCCCGATCAGGCCATACACCTGGCCCTTGTTGATCGTGATGCCCACATCCGACAGGGCCTGCAGCCCGCCAAAGCGCTTGGACACGCCCTGGACTTTGAGTACGGTTTCGCTCATGGTCTTTTGCCTTGTTGCTTACTTCACCGGGGTGGCGGCAGCCTTGCCGTGTTCCGGCGACGGCCACAGGCCACGCGGGCGCAGCAGCATGATGATGATCATGGCCAGCGCGATCAGCAGCTGGCGCAGGATGGCCGCGTCCAGCCGGCCGTCGGTGAGTTGCTGCAGCGGGCCAGCCACGTAGCGCAGCACTTCCGGCAGTGCGGCCAGCAGCAGTGCGCCCAGGATCACGCCGGGGATGTGGCCCAGGCCGCCCAGCACCACCATCGCCACGATCATCACCGACTCCATCAGCGTGAACGACTCGGGCGAGACGAAGCCCTGGAAGGCCGCGAACATCGCGCCCGACACGCCGCCGAAGGTCGCACCCATGCCGAAGGCCAGCAGCTTCAGGTTGCGGGTGTTCAGGCCCATCGCCTTGGCTGCGATCTCGTCTTCGCGGATCGCCATCCAGGCGCGGCCGATGCGGCTGTCGGCCAGTCGGCTGCAGATCACCACCGCCACCACCACCAGCGCCAGGAAGAGCCAGTAGTACATCGTCACGCCGGGCAACTGCATCCCCAGCACTTCCAGCGGCTTGCCGAAGTCGATCGGGCCGATGCTCATCGCATCGATCTGGCTGATGCCGCGCGGGCCGTTGGTGATGTTGATCGGGTATTCCAGGTTGTTCATGAACACCCGGATGATTTCGCCGAAGCCCAGCGTCACGATGGCCAGGTAGTCACCGCGCAGCTTCAGCGTGGGCGCGCCCAGGATCACCCCGGCCAGGCCCGCGATGGCCGCAGCCAGCGGAATGACGACCCAGATCGGCGTGTGCAGCCCGTTCGGGAATGCGGCCTTGATCCACTCGAAGTTGTCCGTCAGGTGCGGCGAGGCCAGCAGCGCGAACATGTAGGCACCCGTCGCGTAGAACGCGACGTAGCCCAGGTCCAGCAGGCCGGCGTAGCCCACCACGATGTTCAGGCCCAGGGCCAGCAGCACGTACAGCAGCGCGATCGCCATGATGCGCACCCAGCCCGCCCCGAACTGCGCTGCGAACAGCGGCAGCACCAGCAGGAACGCGCCCGCCAGCAGAAATACGATCAACTTGGTTTGTTTGTTCATGTCTTGCATGGTGTGTCTCCCGTGTCCTCAGGCGCGGTCTGCCACGCGCTCACCCATCAGGCCCGAGGGGCGCAGGGTCAGCACGAGGATCAGCACGAGGAAGGCAAAGATCTCGACGTACTGGCTGCCGAACACGCCGCCCGTCAGATCACCCAGGTAGCCAGCGCCGATCGCCTCGATCAGGCCCAGCAGCACGCCGCCGACCATCGCACCGGTCAGGTTGCCGATGCCGCCGAACACGGCCGCCGTGAAGGCCTTCAGGCCCGGCAGGAAGCCCATCGAGTGCTGGATCGTGCCGTAGTTGAGCGCCCACATGATGCCGGCGATGGCCGCCAGGGTGGCACCGATCACGAAGGTCATCGAGATGATGAAGTCGGGCTTCACGCCCATCAGGCCGGCCACCTTCGGGTTCTCGGCCGTGGCGCGCATCGCGCGGCCCAGCTTGGTCTTGTTGACCAGCCACAGCAGCGAGGCCAGCACGATCACGGTGGTCGCCAGGATCAGGATCTGCGTGATCGTAATCACCGGGCCTTCGGCCCACAGGAACATCACGTCAGTCGGCAGCAGCGGCGGGAACGGCTTGGGGTTCGGCTTCCAGATGATCATGGCCAGCGTCTGCAGCAACAGGCTCATGCCCATCGCCGTGATCAGCGGAGCCAGGCGCGGTGCGTTGCGCAGCGGCCGGTACGCGATCTTCTCGATCGCGAAGTTCAGCGCCGAGCACGCAATGATGGCCGCCACCAGCGAGATCAGCAGCAGCGCCCAGCCCGGCAGACCCGAGTCCGCCAGCGCCGTGACCACCGTCCAGCTGACCATCGCCCCCACCATCAACACCTCGCCGTGCGCGAAGTTGATCAAGCTGATGATGCCGTAGACCATCGTGTAGCCCAGGGCCACGAGCGCATACATGCTCCCGAGCACCAGGCCGTTGATGATCTGTTGTAC
>NKIH01000015.1 GCA_002255925.1 Burkholderiales bacterium PBB6
ATCGGTGGCGGTGTAGGTTGCAACCGGCACCGGGCCGGCGTAGTTGGCAGCCGGGGTGAAGGTGTACTCGCCGTTGGCGTTGATGACCAGTGTGCCGACACCCGCGATGGTGGCGGTCTGGCCAGCGTTGAACGTGCCAGGCACGCCAGCAACCGTGAAGCTGCTGACGCTCAGCGTGTCGCCATCGATGTCGACGTCGTTGGTCAGCACATTGCCGCTGACGCTCTGGTTGATCGGTACCGAGTTGCTGTCGTCGATGGCTGCAGGCGCGTCATTCACAGGATCAACCGTGATGGTCAGCGTCGAGACATCGGTGCTGGAGCCATCGGTCAGTGTGTAGGTCGCGACCGGCACGGCGCCGTTGTAGTTCAGGCCAGGGCTGAACGTGTAGCTGCCGTTGCCATTGATGACCAGGGTGCCAACACCAGCGATGGTGGCGGTCTGGCCAGCGTTGAACGTGCCGGCCACGCCAGCCACCGTGAAGGTGGTGACAGTGACCGGGCCGTCGACGCTGGAGGTGCCGGTGAGCACCGAGCCATTCAGGATCGTGTCTTCGTTGACGGAGACCTTCTCGTCAGCGTCGGTGAAGGCGTCATCGACCGGGTCCACCGTGATGGTCAGCGTCGACGAGTCGGTGCTGGAGCCGTCGGTTGTCGTGTACGAGACGACAGGCACGGCACCGTTGAAGTTGGCTGCTGGCGTGAAGCTGTAATCGCCGTTCGCACCGATCGTGAGCGTGCCCACACCAGCGATGGTGGCAGTCTGGCCAGCGTTGAAGGTGCCAGCCACGCCAGCCACCGTGAAGGTGGTGACGGTGACCGGACCATCCACGCTGGTGGTGCCCGTCAAGACGGAACCATTCAGGGTCGTGTCTTCGTTGACGGAGACCTTCTCGTCAGCATCAGTGAACGCATCATCCACCGGATCAACGGTGATGGTCAGCGTCGAGCTGTCGGTGCTGGAACCGTCAGTCAGGTTGTAGGTTGCGACCGGAACCGGGCCGTTGTAGTTGGCAACCGGGGTGAACGTATAGCCACCGTTGGCATTGATGACCAGGGTGCCGACACCAGCGATGGTGGCGGTCTGGCCCGCGTTGAAGGTGCCGGCGACACCGGCCACCGTGAAGGTGGTGACCGTGACAGGGCCGTCCACGCTGGAGGTGCCCGTCAAGACAGAACCGTTCAGGACCGTGTCTTCATTGACCGAGACCTTCTCATCAGCATCAGTGAACGCATCATCGACCGGCGTGACCGGGCCGAGCGTCAGCGTGGCGCTGTCGGAGCCGCCCAGGCCGTCGATGATGGTGTAGGTCGCCACTGGCACCGGGCCGAAGTAGTTGGCGTCCGGCGTGAAGGTGAAGTCGCCGTTGGCGTTGATGACCAGCGTGCCCACGCCCGTGATGGTGGCGGTGTCGCCAGCGGTGAAGCTGCCAGGCACGCCTGCGACGACGAACTGGGTCACCGTCAGCGGGTTGCCGTTCGGGTCGGTGTCGTTGCCGAGCACGTTGCCGGTGGCCGGGGTGTCTTCGGTGACGCCCTGGGTGTCGTTGATGGCATCGGGCGGCGAATTCGCGCCCATGGTCAGCGACAGCGTGGCGGTGTCCGTGCCGCCGTTGCCATCGGTGGCGGTGTAGGTTGCAACCGGCACCGGGCCGGCGTAGTTGGCAGCCGGGGTGAAGGTGTACTCGCCGTTGGCGTTGATGACCAGTGTGCCGACACCCGCGATGGTGGCGGTCTGGCCAGCGGTGAACGTGCCAGGCACGCCAGCAACCGTGAAGCTGCTGACGCTCAGCGTGTCGCCATCGATGTCGACGTCGTTGGTCAGCACATTGCCGGTGGCGCTCTGGTTGATCGGCACCGAGTTGCTGTCGTCGATGGCTGCAGGCGCGTCATTCACCGGCGTGACCGTGATGGCCAGCGTCGAGGTGTCGGTGCTGGAGCCGTCGGTCAGCGAGTAAGAAACAACAGGCACGGCGCCATTGAAGTTGGCTGCCGGCGTGAAGCTGTAGTCGCCGTTCGCACCGATCGTGAGCGTGCCCACGCCGGTGATGGTGGCGGTCTGGCCAGCCGTGAAGGTGCCGGCGACGCCGTCCACCGTGAAGGTGGTGACGGTGACCGGGCCGTCGACGCTGGAGGTGCCGGTGAGCACCGAGCCGTTCAGCGTCGTGTCTTCCGCGACGAAGATGGTCTCATCGGCGTCCGTGAAGGCGTCGTCTGTCGGGGTGACCGAGATGCTCAGCGTCGAGCTGTCGTCGCTGGAGCCGTCGGTCGTCGTGTACGAGACGACAGGCACGGCACCGTTGAAGTTCGCGTCAGGCGTGAAGCTGTAATCGCCGTTTGCATCGATCGTGAGCGTGCCCACGCCGGCGATGGTGGCGGTCTGGCCAGCGTTGAACGTGCCAGCCACGCCAGCCACCGTGAAGGTGGTGACGGTGACCGGGCCGTCGACGCTGGAGGTGCCGGTGAGCACCGAGCCGTTCAGCGTCGTGTCTTCCGCGACGGAGACAACTTCGTCGGCATCGGTGAAGGCGTCATCCACCGGGGTGACGTTGATATCGAGGGTCGAGCTCGAGCCGGTGTTCGTGGTGTACGACACCTGCGGCACCGTGCCGTTGTAGTCGGCGACCGGGGTGAAGCTATAGCCGCCATCCGCATTGATGACCAGCGTACCGACGCCTGCGATGGTGGCGGTAGTGCCAGCAGCGAAGGTGCCAGGCAAGCCAGCGACGCTGAACGAAGCCACGCTCAGCGTGTTGTCGATATCGCTGTCGTTGGTCAGCACGTTGCCAGTAGCCACCGTGTCTTCAGCGACCGTCTTGGTGTCCGGCGCCAGGATCGACGCATCATCAACCGGCGTGATCTGCAGGTTGACGGTGGCGGTGTCGGTGCCGCCGCGGCCGTCGTCGACGGTGTAGTCAAAGGCGACCGGGCCGTTGAAGTCCTTGTTCGGGCTGAACGACAGCGAGCCGTCGTTGTTCATGCTCACCGTGCCCTCGGGCAGGGTGATGGTGGCGCCCGGGCTGATTGGCTGGCCGTTGATGGCCGTGATGGTCAGCGGGTCACCGTCCGGGTCGGAGTCGTTGGAGCGCGGATCGAACGTGACCGGGCTGTCTTCGAAGCCGGTGATGGTGTTGTCCTGCGCAACCGGCGGGTCGTTCACGTCGTCGACGACGATGCGCACGTTGGCGGTGTCGGACGAGGTGCCGTCGGTGACGGTGTAGGTGAAGTCAACCGGGCCGTTGTAGCCAGGCGCCGGATCAAACGTGACGGTCTGGTCCGGGTTGAGCGTGACGGTGCCGATCGTGTTGCCGACGTTGTCGAGCAGGGTGACCGGGGTGCCGACGGTGACGGGCTGGCCGTTGATCTGGCTGACGGTGAGCGGCTCGCCGTCAGCGTCGGTGTCATTGCCCAGCAGGTTGATGACGACGGGGGTGTCTTCCGGCGTGATCGCG
>NKIH01000007.1 GCA_002255925.1 Burkholderiales bacterium PBB6
TCTGTTCAAAGTCCAATGTAAAGCTACAGTAAAGGTTCATGGGGTCTTTCCGTCTTTCCGCGGGGAGATTGCATCATCACAAACATTTCAACTTCGCTGAGTCTCTGGAGGAGACAGTGTGGCCATCGTTACGCCATTCGTGCAGGTCGGAACTTACCCGACAAGGAATTTCGCTACCTTAGGACCGTTATAGTTACGGCCGCCGTTTACTGGGACTTCAATCAAGAGCTTGCACCCCATCATTTAATCTTCCAGCACCGGGCAGGCGTCACACCCTATACGTCGACTTTCGTCTTTGCAGAGTGCTGTGTTTTTAATAAACAGTCGCAGCCACCGATTCTCTGCGGCCTCATTGGGCTTCTGGAGTAAATCCATACACCTACTAAAGGCACACCTTCTTCCGAAGTTACGGTGTCAATTTGCCGAGTTCCTTCTCCAGAGTTCTCTCAAGCGCCTGAGAATACTCATCACGCGCACCAGTGTCGGTTTGCGGTACGGTCGTCTATAGCTGAAGCTTAGTGGCTTTTCCTGGAAGCAGGGTATCACTCACTTCGTCTGCAAGCAGACTCGTTATCACCCCTCATCTAAGCCCGGCGGATTTGCCTACCAGGCACGACTACAGGCTTGAACCAACATTTCCAACAGTTGGCTGAGCTAACCTTCTCCGTCCCCACATCGCACTATAGATCGGTACAGGAATATTGACCTGTTTCCCATCAGCTACGCATCTCTGCCTCGCCTTAGGGGCCGACTCACCCTACGCCGATGAACGTTGCGTAGGAAACCTTGCGCTTACGGCGAGGGGGCTTTTCACCCCCTTTAACGCTACTCATGTCAGCATTCGCACTTCTGATACCTCCAGCAGACCTCACGATCCACCTTCACAGGCGTACAGAACGCTCTCCTACCACTCACAGTAAACTGTGAATCCGCAGCTTCGGTAACTGGCTTAGCCCCGTTACATCTTCCGCGCAGGACGACTCGATCAGTGAGCTATTACGCTTTCTTTAAATGATGGCTGCTTCTAAGCCAACATCCTGACTGTTTTAGCCTTCCCACTTCGTTTCCCACTTAGCCAATTTTGGGGACCTTAGCTGGCGGTCTGGGTTGTTTCCCTCTTGAGTCCGGACGTTAGCACCCGGTGCTCTGTCTCCCAAGCTGTACTCATCGGTATTCGGAGTTTGCAATGGTTTGGTAAGTCGCCATGACCCCCTAGCCATAACAGTGCTCTACCCCCGATGGTAATACTTGAGGCACTACCTAAATAGTTTTCGGAGAGAACCAGCTATCTCCAGGTTTGTTTAGCCTTTCACCCCTATCCACAGCTCATCCGCTAGTTTTGCAACACTAGTCGGTTCGGACCTCCAGTGCGTGTTACCGCACCTTCATCCTGGCCATGGATAGATCACCTGGTTTCGGGTCTACACCCAGCGACTAGACGCCCTATTCGGACTCGGTTTCCCTTCGCCTTCCCTATTCGGTTAAGCTTGCCACTGAATGTAAGTCGCTGACCCATTATACAAAAGGTACGCAGTCACCCCTGAGGGCTCCTACTTTTTGTATGCATGCGGTTTCAGGATCTATTTCACTCCCCTCCCGGGGTTCTTTTCGCCTTTCCCTCACGGTACTAGTTCACTATCGGTCGATTACGAGTATTTAGCCTTGGAGGATGGTCCCCCCATATTCAGACAGGATTTCACGTGTCCCGCCCTACTTGTCGTGCACTTAGTTCCACAAATCTCTTTTTCCATACGGGGCTATCACCCGCTCTGGCCGGACTTTCCATTCCGTTCTGATAAGAGTCTTGCTAAAGAGCACAGGCTGTTCCGATTTCGCTCGCCACTACTTTCGGAATCTCGGTTGATGTCTTTTCCTCGAGCTACTGAGATGTTTCAGTTCACCCGGTTCGCCTCGCATACCTATGTATTCAGTATGCGATACCTCTTGCGAGGTGGGTTCCCCCATTCGGAAATCTCCGGATCAAAGCTAATTTGCCAGCTCCCCGAAGCTTATCGCAGGCTATCACGTCCTTCGTCGCCTGTAATCGCCAAGGCATCCACCACATGCACTTAGTCACTTGACCCTATAACTTTGACGTCCAATGCTTTAGACGCCGGTCAAGGACTGGTTACCAATCACCCACGCTAGAGTGATCAGTATTTTTGAGTATTCACGTTATGCCGTTCTTCATACCTCTTCTTTAAAGAGTTGAAGTTTGGTGACGCAATCATAGGTTGCCGACGGCACGGTGCACTGCAAGCCCTAGAGCCCACAATACTTTCCGCCGACAACACTGATTCGACTCTTTGAATTGTTAAAGAACAACAGCCTTCTATCGAAGACAAACCCAAGATCCTGCTCTCGCAGAAGCTTGGGTTTGCACCCGACACGATAAGAAGTTAATGGTGGAGGATGACGGGATCGAACCGACGACCCCCTGCTTGCAAAGCAGGTGCTCTCCCAGCTGAGCTAATCCCCCATTCTTCGCAGAACAAGTTGGTGGGTCTGGTTGGATTCGAACCAACGACCCCCGCCTTATCAAGACGGTGCTCTAACCGACTGAGCTACAGACCCACGCTTTCCTACTCGGGGCGCGTGTGCCTGGCTACTTTTCTGCGTCAGCCTGACTTGTTAGCGGCCATCTTGACGCTCACCAGGCTCACACTTTCACCAATTAACTACTGTTGTGTTTTTCACAGCCGATAAGTGTGGGCGCAAGAATTTGAGTGAATTTTCCAGAAAGGAGGTGATCCAGCCGCACCTTCCGATACGGCTACCTTGTTACGACTTCACCCCAGTCACGAACCCTGCCGTGGTAATCGCCCCCCTTGCGGTTAGGCTAACTACTTCTGGCAGAACCCGCTCCCATGGTGTGACGGGCGGTGTGTACAAGACCCGGGAACGTATTCACCGCGACATTCTGATCCGCGATTACTAGCGATTCCGACTTCACGCAGTCGAGTTGCAGACTGCGATCCGGACTACGACCGGTTTTCTGGGATTAGCTCCCCCTCGCGGGTTGGCAGCCCTCTGTACCGGCCATTGTATGACGTGTGTAGCCCTACCCATAAGGGCCATGAGGACCTGACGTCATCCCCACCTTCCTCCGGTTTGTCACCGGCAGTCTCATTAGAGTGCCCTTTCGTAGCAACTAATGACAAGGGTTGCGCTCGTTGCGGGACTTAACCCAACATCTCACGACACGAGCTGACGACGGCCATGCAGCACCTGTGTTCTGATTCTCTTTCGAGCACTCCCACATCTCTGCAGGATTTCAGACATGTCAAGGGTAGGTAAGGTTTTTCGCGTTGCATCGAATTAAACCACATCATCCACCGCTTGTGCGGGTCCCCGTCAATTCCTTTGAGTTTCAACCTTGCGGCCGTACTCCCCAGGCGGTCAACTTCACGCGTTAGCTACGTTACTGAGAAGGAACCTTCCCAACAACCAGTTGACATCGTTTAGGGCGTGGACTACCAGGGTATCTAATCCTGTTTGCTCCCCACGCTTTCGTGCATGAGCGTCAGTGCAGGCCCAGGGGATTGCCTTCGCCATCGGTGTTCCTCCGCATATCTACGCATTTCACTGCTACACGCGGAATTCCATCCCCCTCTGCCGCACTCTAGCTATGCAGTCACAAATGCAGTTCCCAGGTTGAGCCCGGGGATTTCACATCTGTCTTGCATAACCGCCTGCGCACGCTTTACGCCCAGTAATTCCGATTAACGCTTGCACCCTACGTATTACCGCGGCTGCTGGCACGTAGTTAGCCGGTGCTTATTCTTCAGGTACCGTCATCCTCCCGAGTTATTAGCCCAGAAGATTTCTTCCCTGACAAAAGCGGTTTACAACCCGAAGGCCTTCTTCCCGCACGCGGCATGGCTGGATCAGACTTTCGTCCATTGTCCAAAATTCCCCACTGCTGCCTCCCGTAGGAGTCTGGGCCGTGTCTCAGTCCCAGTGTGGCTGGTCGTCCTCTCAGACCAGCTACAGATCGTCGCCTTGGTGAGCTTTTACCCCACCAACTAGCTAATCTGACATCGGCCGCTCCAATAGCGAGAGGTCTTGCGATCCCCCCCTTTCACCCTTAGGTCGTATGCGGTATTAATCCGGCTTTCGCCGGGCTATCCCCCACTACTGGGCACGTTCCGATGTATTACTCACCCGTTCGCCACTCGTCGCCAGGTTGCCCCGCGTTACCGTTCGACTTGCATGTGTAAGGCATGCCGCCAGCGTTCAATCTGAGCCAGGATCAAACTCTACAGTTCGATCTTGAATTTCGCTCAAAGAATTGAAGTGAACTTCACTTCCATGAGCATTTAAAGTCTTGCGACTCTGACATCTTGCGATGTCTGTCACTCGCCTTCAAACGCCCACGCTTATCGGCTGTTACTTGTTAAAGAGCTTCGACTTTCGTCGTTTGCTGCAAGCATTTATTTGCAGCGAAGAGGCGAGATTTTGACTGTTTTCTTAAACCGTGTCAAGCACTCAGCTTCTTTATTTTTCGCAGCTACTTTCGTTTGCTGCGACAGGCTTGGTTTCTGGTTTTGCCACTTGCGGCTATCACCTCGACTTCGCCTGCCGCGCTGAAGACTTGGTTGTCATCAGCGCAGCCCACGACTATAGCGCGCTTTCAGCCCAGTGCGCAACTTTCTTGTGAAAGTTTTTCAATCAGCGCTGCCGCATCAGGGCTGCGCAGGCATCTTGGGGCGCGTCCGCCTCCAGCACGGTGGGCAGGTAAGAGCTCAGCGCGCGTGCATCGCAGCGCAATACACGCTGCTTGATCGAGCTGACCTGCGCGGGATGCATCGACAGGCTGCGCAGGCCCATGGCAAGCAGCAGCTCAGTGAACGCGGGGTCGCCGGCCATTTCACCGCAGACACACACACCCTTGCCCAATGCGTTGGCCTGGCTGATCGTCTGGGCGATCAAGTGCAGGACAGCCGGATGCCACGGGTCATACAGATGAGACACGGCCTCATCGGCGCGGTCGATCGCGAGCGTGTACTGGATCAGGTCATTCGTGCCGATGCTCACGAAGTCGAAATAGCGCAGGAGCGACGGCAACATCAGGGCGGCGGCCGGCACCTCGATCATCGCGCCCAATTCAACATCGGTGAATGGCACCCCACGCGCACGCAACTCCGCCTGGGCCCGATCAAGCGCCTGCCGGACCCGGTGGACCTCAGACAGATGCGCCACCATCGGAATCAGGATGCGCACCTTGCCGAAGGCACTGGCCCGCAGGATGGCCCGCAGCTGCTGGCCGAACATCTCCGGCTCAGACAGGCTCCAGCGGATCGCACGCAAGCCCAGCGCCGGGTTGAGCGTGTGTTCGTGCCGAAGTTCGTGCGCCGACATGCGCTCCAGCGGCTTGTCCGCACCAATGTCGACCGTCCGGATCGTGACCGGCAGCCCCTTCAAGGCTTCGACCACCTCCCGGTAGGCAATGAACTGCTCATCCTCGTCAGGCAGGTTGCCGCCCCGGTTCATGAACAGGAACTCGCTGCGGAACAGGCCCACCCCGACCGCACCTGCGTCGATGACAGCGCCAGCATCGCGGGGCATCTCGATATTGGCAAGCAACTCCACCGACTGGCCGTCGAGCGTCACGCTCGGCGTGTGCCGCAGGCGGTTGAGCCTAGCGCGCTCGACCTCGGACTGCCGCTGCCGGAACCGATATTCCTCAAGAATGATGGGCGAAGGGTTGACGATCAATACCCCCGCGTCGCCGTCGATGACCAGCCAGTCGTCCTGACGAACGATGCGGCTGGCCTCACGCGCACCGACCACCGCAGGAATATCCATGCTGCGGGCCACGATGGCGGTGTGCGACGTGCGCCCACCCACGTCCGTCACAAAACCGGTGAAGACGCTGCGCTTGAACTGCAGCATGTCAGCAGGCGCAATGTCGTTGGCCACCAGGATGAGCGGATCTTCGCCCGCGAAATCACGCGGCACGCCGTGCACACCGGACGAAGCGAGTGGATCTGCCACCCGGGCCAGGGCCTTGAGGATGCGCTCGGCGACCTGCTCGAGGTCAGCCTTGCGCTCTCGCAGGTAGTCGTCCTCCATCTCGTCGAATTGCCGGGCCAGCACTTCCAGCTGGGCTGACATCGCCCATTCCGCGTTGTAGTGCCGCTCGATGATCCACTGCTTGGTGGCCTCGGCCAGCATCTCGTCGTGCAGCATCATCAGGTGCACGTCCAGCAGTGCCGCCAATTCGGCATGGCTCTCTTCAGAGACTTCGGCCTTCAGCGTGGTCAGCTCCGCAGCCACTTCGTCACGGGCATCACGCAGTCGCAGCACCTCGGACTCGACCTCGGAGGCGTCGACGAAATAGTGCGCCACGTCGACCCGGCTCGACGCCACGAGCACGGCGCGCCCGATGGCGACACCGCGAGACACCGGCAGACCAAAAACCTGAATGCTCATGCAAGGAATGTAGCAGCCCGCTGCGCGCGCCAGACCGGTGGAAACGCGCCATCACAAAAGGGTCACGCAGGCGTCACAGGCCAGTCACCGGCGTGGCCAACCATGGCGTCATTCCGAACAGGAGGTCGCATGAAAGAGCTACCCAATCCCACCCTGCCGCTGATCGGCATGCTGGATTTCCGCGCAGCCCGCCCCGCACTGGCGCCCCAGGCGGCGCCGGTGGCGAAGGCCGCTGCGGCCAACACCGACGGATTCGAAATCGTCTGGGCGCGTCACCTGGATGAAGTGCGCCAGGCGCAGCGCCTGCGCTACCAGGTCTTCGCTGAGGAAATGGGCGCCAGCCTGCCCAGCCTGCCGGGTGCGCCTGCCGGGCATGACGTGGACGTGTTCGACAACTTCTGCGAGCACCTGCTGGTGCGCACCCTGGCCACTGATGATGCGCCGGCTGCCGTGATCGGCACTTACCGCGTCCTGACGCCGGGCGCCGCACGCCGGGCAGGCGGTTATTACAGCGACACCGAGTTCGACCTGACCCGCCTGCGCCCGCTGCGCGAGAGCATGGCCGAGCTGGGCCGCTCATGCGTGCATCCGGATCACCGCTCAGGCGGTGTGATCCTGTCGCTGTGGGGCGCGCTGGCCGGCTTCATGGCCGCCAACGGCCTGAACAACATGATTGGTTGCGCCAGCGTGAGCATGCGCGACGGTGGCCACGTGGCCGCCAGCCTGTGGGAGCAGCTCCGGAACAGCCACATGGCCAGCCCGGAGCACCATGTGCGCCCGCGCCTGCCGCTGCCGGTGGAAGAGCTCAACCACGGCCTGCAGGTCGAAGCGCCTCCATTGATCAAGGGCTACCTGCGCTGCGGCGCCAAGGTGCTTGGCGCGCCAGCCTGGGATCCTGATTTCAATACGGCCGACCTGCCGATGCTGATGCGTCTGGCCGATCTGCCTGCCCGCTATCGCCGACACTTCCTCGGGCACTGATCAGCGCCCGGGGTTCGGCGAGGGGTTCACTGCCCTTCGCCGAACTTGTCGTTGACGAGCGCCGTGATCTGCGCCTGGGCCGCGTCCTCATCGGGGCCGTCGGTCTCCAGTTCGACTTCGGCGCCCAGGCCGGCCGCCAGCATCATGACGCCCATGATGCTCTTGGCATTCACGCGGCGGCCGCTGCGGCTCATGAAGACCTCGCACTTGAAACTGCCAGCCAGCTTGGTCAGCTTGGCGGATGCACGGGCATGCAGCCCAAGCTTATTGCTGATGGTGAGCGTGGTCTTGATCATGGGCAGAGGAAGAAAGCTTTTGATTTTGTGGCCGCTGGGCGGCCCCTTGCATCACTCCCTGTGATCCGCCAGCCACCGCGCGGGCGACCAAAGACTCCAAGGGTTCGTGAACATAGGCGAGTGCTCGCCAGAGCATCGGGACATTGACGCCAGCCACCAGGCGCACGTCCTGACCGTCCACCAGCCGTTGCGCCACATTGCAGGGCGTTGCACCGAACACATCACAAAGCACCAGCGCTTGCGGGTCTTTGACCGTGGCCAGCAGGGCACGCCCCTGGCGCTCGACCTCTTCAGGCGCGGCATCTGCCGGCACATCCAGCGCGGCCACGCGGCCGATGGCGTCCGGGAAGACATGCGCAGCCACGTCGCGCAGCGCGGAGGCCAGCGGGGCATGGGCAATGATGAGCAAACCAGGCATGAACTATGGGGAGCAGACTGCAAACGCTCCAAACCAGCGGAGAGCCATTATCAGCCCGCGTACGCTGGCGCGGGCACGCAGGCCCTTCACGGTTGAAAACGCAACGCTTCCTCGAAAGGCGCCCAGGCGCTGGCGGTGTTCTCACCCTCCGGACCAAGCACCATGGCCTGCACCACCCAGGTGCCGCGGGCGGCCAGCCGAAGCAAGACCTGCTTGCGCTGTCCATCGGGCCACGGTCCTGTCCAGGTCCAGCGCCCGGCCCCGGGCTGGGGTGTCATGCCCGGCCATGCCGGCGCGTTCGTGTCGGCAACCGGCTCACCGCGCAACTTGCCCAAGGCACTGTCGCGCAGGTCATGCAGGGCTGCGTCCACCTTGGCAGGGTCCTTCATGTCGGCGGCGCTCACGGCAAACAAGGTGCCGTTCACCTCGCAGACATGCAACTCCATCGCGACCGTAGAACCCGCTACCTGGAGTGAGCGCTCATGGTGATCAGGGCGGCACGGCATGCCAAATCGCAAACCCGGGCCCGAAAGCGTCAACTCCCGCCAGTTCAGGTTGGGCGCGCACGCCGCCAGGCCGGTGACAAGCAGGAAACAAGACCAGAGGGTCAGCAGATGTGCGCGCATGGCCCATTATCAGGGCCTCATTCAGGGGATTCACGCGCGCACGGTTCACACCGAACATGGCTCCCTTTTTGCTTGCCCGCCGTGCATGCATGCGCTCTGCTGCACCGGCTTTTTGCCGCCCCGCCGTTTGTGACAACATCAATGTGTCGCGAACGGGACAGCTGCCCGCGCATTGTCATGAACGCCCCCGACCGGTTTACCTCGCCCATGCAGTCACCCTCCTCCGCCCCGTCCACCGCCAATGACGACCATTGGCGCGAGTTGATCAGCCAGATCGGCAGTGACGTCGGTATTGCGCTGTCGAGCGCCATGGAGCGCGTCACGGTGCTGGCCACCACGGGCAAGATCGACCGCGTCGGCTTGCGCGCACTGCGCGACGAAATCGAACACGCCCGCCGCGTCGGCATGATCGGCCAGCAGCTGGCGCGCTTCGCCTCGGGCCGCATCCGCCAGTCGCCCGAGCAGGTCAATCTCACGCAGATGACGCGCGATGTGCTGGTGCAGCGCGGGCGCGAGGCCACGGCCAAGGGCCTGGAATTGCGCCAATCGATGCGCCCGGCCGACGTGATCGTGGATGCAACGCTGCTGCATGCGCTGCTGCAAGCCGTGGTGGACTGGGTGCTGGAACATGCCCGCGGCACCATCGAGTTCCGCCTGGACATCCGCCCCTGGCCGCCGCATGCGCGGCTGACCTGCCAGTTTGGCCATCAGCCGCCCGATGCGGCCATTCCGGATGTGGTGGCGGCCAGCGACAAGGTGCCGTCGCTGGACTCGATGTCCTGGCGGCTGGTGCAGCAGATTGCCTGGACGCTGCAGCTGGTGATCGAGCGCCAGGACAGCGCCAACGCCAGCACGCTGTCGCTGGAATTCCCGCGCACGGTCAGCGAACAGATTGAAGGCGTCACGGCCGTTGAAATCGACCAGGGGTTCGGCGTGTCCGACAACTCCAAGCCGTTGGCGGGCAGCCATGTGCTGGTGGTGGCTTCGCGCCGCGACACCCGCAACGAGATCCGGGAAGCAACCCGCCACATGGGTTTGCTGGTCGACTTCGTCAGCTCGGTGGAAGAAGCCGAAGAGTTCTGCCGCGACGCCCTGCCACACGCCATCGTGTACGAATCAGGCCTGAGCGGCGACCGTTTCGAGAAGCTGCGCACGGGCATCCGCGCTGAAATGCCGACCTTCGTGTTCATCGAGATCACGGAAGAGGGCAAGCAGTTCGAGTTGTCGGACGAGGGCGAGCAACGTCAGGCCGTGGTGGGCCGCGAAGCCGTGATGGTCTCGCTGCCCTCGGCGCTGATCTTCGAGCTGTCGCGCACCTTGTAACGAAGCGAGGGGCACGGGCCGCATCACGCGGCCCGCCCTGTCGCGGTCAGCGGCCAAACACCTTCTTGAGGATGTCGCTGCCGGTGCCCACCGGGTCCTGGCGAATCTTCTTCTCTTCCTCGCCAATCATCAGGTAGAGCCCGTCCAGCGCCTTCCGGGTGACATACGCCTGGATGTTGCTGTCTTCCTGCTTGACCAGCCCCATGCCGGCGGCCTTGCCAGCCAGGGCGTTGTACTTGTCGGCGAGTGACACCTGCTCCGTTGCCCGGGTGACGATGGGCAGGAACTTGGTGCCCAGCGGCGCGCGGGTCTTGCCGGCAAAGAAGTCGGTGACCGAGGTCTCGCCGCCCTGCACCACCTTCACGGCGTCCTGCACCGACATGCCCTTCACGGCGGCCACCAGCAGCGAGCGCGCTTCCGGCACGGCCGCCTCTGCGGCGCGGTTCATGGCCGTCACCAGCTCGTCGACCTTCTTCTGCTGCCCGGTGAACTTGGCCAGCTTGGCGGCCTCATTCAAGAAACCGGGCAAGGGGATGCGAACTTTTGGATTGCCGAGGAATCCATCGCTCTGGCCAAGCAAACTCACGGCCGCCTCTGCGCCGCGCTCCAGCGCCGTCTTCACGCCCAGCGAGGCGTCAGACTGGCTGAGCAAGCCGGCCTGGGCCTGTGAATGCCAAGCCCCGAGCACCAGCATGCCCGGCACCATCGTCGTAAACTGTCTTCGCAACATTTCTGAATCCTCCATGCAACGTCGCCGCCATCTTGCTCTGAGCGCCAGCCTGCTGGCAACCGCCACCTTGGGGCCGCTGCTGCTCTCAGGCTGCGCCAAACGCGAAAGCGCGCCAGATGTCGCCTGGACGTTGCTCGACGGCAGCAAGGGACAGATGTCCGCGCAGCGCGGCAAGGTGATGCTGGTGAACTTCTGGGCCACCAGCTGCACGACCTGCGTGAAGGAGATGCCGGAGATCATGGCCACGCACCAGAAATTCAAGGCGCAAGGCTTTGACACGCTGGCCGTGGCGATGAGCTACGACCCACCGGCCTATGTCGACAATTTCGCCAAGTCGCGCCAGCTGCCCTTCGGTGTGGCCATCGACAACACGGGTGTCATCGCCAAGGCTTTTGGCGACATCCGCCTGACGCCGACCACCTTCCTGGTGGACAAGCGCGGCAAGATCGTCAAGAAGTTCGTTGGTGAGCCCGACTTCGCCGACCTGCACACGCTGATCGGCGAGTTGCTCACAGAGGCCTGACTCCCGTCAGGCCCCTCGGCCGGTCAGACCACCCCGGCGCCGGCGGCCTGCTTGTCGGCGTGATAGCTGGAGCGCACCATGGCGCCGACAGCCGCGTGGGTGAAGCCCATCTCGTAGGCCTTTTCCTCGAACATCTTGAAGGTGTCCGGGTGCACATAGCGGCGCACCGGCAGGTGGTGACCCGACGGCGCCAGGTACTGGCCAATCGTCAGCATGTCGATGTTGTGGGCGCGCATGTCGCGCATCACCTCGATGATTTCCTCGTCGGTCTCGCCCAGGCCCACCATGATGCCGCTCTTGGTCGGCACGCCCGGCACTTCTTCCTTGAAGCGCTTGAGCAGGGTCAGGCTGAACTGGTAGTCAGAACCCGGACGCGCTTCCTTGTACAGGCGCGGCGCGGTTTCCAGGTTGTGGTTCATCACGTCCGGCGGCGCGGTCTTGAGGATTTCCAGCGCGCGGTCCATGCGGCCGCGGAAGTCCGGCACCAGCACTTCGATGCGGGTCTCGGGTGACAACTCGCGGACCTGGCGGATGCATTCCACGAAATGCCCGGCGCCACCGTCACGCAGGTCGTCGCGGTCGACGCTGGTGATGACCACGTAGCTCAACTTGAGCGCCGCGATGGTCTTGGCCAGGTTGGCGGGCTCGTCCACATCCAGCGGGTCAGGACGGCCGTGGCCCACGTCGCAGAACGGGCAACGGCGGGTGCACTTGTCACCCATGATCATGAACGTGGCCGTGCCCTTGCCGAAGCACTCGCCGATGTTCGGGCAGGAGGCTTCCTCGCACACCGTGTGCAGCTTGTGCTCGCGCAGGATGTTCTTGATTTCGTAGAAGCGGGTGCTGGGTGAGCCGGCCTTGACGCGGATCCAGTCGGGCTTCTTCAGCGTCTCGGCGGGCACCACCTTGATGGGGATGCGGGCCGTCTTGGCCTGGGCCTTCTGCTTGGCAGTGGCGTCGTAGTCTTCAGCAGACTTGGCTTCGTGGGTGATGTTCTGGGTGGCCATGGCAATGCAGCAGCAGAAGAAAAGGCGGTCAGGGCGCCAGATGGCGGGCGAGGCGCTGGGTCAGCACCTCGGCCACGGCAGCAGCCGACACGCGGACGCCCAGTGTAGCGAGGTCGACTGTCTGCAGCCCCGCGTAGCCGCAAGGGTTGATGCGGCTGAAGGGTTCCAGATCCATGTCGACGTTCAGTGACACGCCGTGATAGGTGCGATGCTGGCTGACCTTGATGCCCAGCGCGGCCACCTTGCCGAGACCGGCAAACGGGTCGAGCCGCGGGCCGGCCGGCAAGCCGGCATTGAGCGGATCAGCGAGGTTCACGTAGATACCCGGCGCGCCCTCGACCCGGAAGCCGACCACACCAAAGTGCTCCAGCGTCTGGATGACGGCCGCCTCGATCCGGAACACGTATTCCTTGACATAGATGCCCAGGCGGCGCAGGTCGATCAGCGGGTAGATCACCACCTGACCCGGTCCGTGGAAGGTGACTTGCCCGCCCCGGTTGCTCTGCACCACCGGGATGTCGCCGGCGCCCAGCACATGCTCGGGCTTGCCGGCCACGCCCTGGGTGAACACGGGCGGGTGCTCGACCCGCCAGAGCTCGTCGGGCGTCTCGGGCCCGCGCGATTCGGTGAACGCCCGCATGGCGTCGAAGGTCTGCGCGTAGGGCACGCTGCCCCAATCGCGCAGCAGCAGGCCGGGGTGAGCGGGCGCCATGCCGGGAATCGTCAGAGGACGATCTTGACCATCGGGTGCGTGGTCAGCGTGCGGTAGAGCTCGTCGAGTTGCTCGCGGCTGGTGGCGGTCACCGTGATCGTCACGCCCAGGTAGTTGCCGGCCTTGCTCGGGCGTGTTTCCACCGTCGCGGGGTCGAAGCCGGGGTCGAAATTCAGGGCCACGGCGACCACGGCGTCAACAAAACCGTCGACATGGGCGCCCATCACCTTGATGGGAAAGGCGCTGGGGTACTCGATCAGCGACTGCTCGGGAGGAATGTAGGACATGGCTGAACTGTGGGGTCAGGGTGAAAACAATTCAAGGGTGCGCCCGGGCGCTCACTTGATCCACAGGCGCAGGGCGTCCCAGGCGCGGCCCAGCAGACCGGCTTGCGGCACATCGTCCATCGCCACCAGTGGCACCGACGCCACCGGCGTACCGGCGGCCGTCGTCACCTTCAGGGTGCCGACGCGCTGGCCCTTGGTCAGCGGCGCCACCAGCGGGTCGTTGCGCTCCACGGCGGTGCGGATGCGGTCGCCCTCGCCCTTGGGCACGGCCACGTACAGCGCGCCAGAGCCGCCCAGACGCGCCTCGTTGCTCTTGCCCTTCCAGACCGGCGCCACCGTCACGGGCTTGTCGGCCTCGAACAGGCGCACCGCATCAAACGCGGTGTAGCCCCAGTTCAGCAGCTTCTGGCTTTCGTTGGCGCGGCCCTGCATCGACTCGGCGCCCATCACCACCGACAGCAGGCGGCGCTTGCCGTTCGGGAAGTCACGCTGGGCGGACGAGATCAGGCAGTAGCCCGCGGCGTCGGTGTAGCCGGTCTTCATGCCGTCCACCGTCGGGTCGCGGCGCAGCAGCAAGTTGCGGTTGTCCTGGCGGATGTTGTTGAAGCTGTATTCCTTGATCGCGTAGTAGGCGTAGCGATCGGGGAAGTCGCGGATGATGCGCTGGGCGATCTCGGCCAGTTCGCGCGCAGTGCTGCGGTGGCCGGCTTCGGTCAGGCCAGTCACGTTCTTGAAGCTGGTGTTCTTCAGGCCCCAGGCCTGGGCCTGGCGGTTCATCTGCGCAACGAACGCGTCCACCGAGCCGGCAGCGCCTTCCGCCAGCGCCACCGCGGCGTCATTGCCCGACTGCACGATCATGCCCTTCAGCAGCTCGTCCACCGTCGGCGTCATCTTCGGGTCGATGAACATGAGCGAGCCGCCACCCTTGCGCTCCGACCAGGCCCGCTCGGACACCGGCAGCCGCTGCTCCAGGGCCAGCTTCTTGTCGCGCAGCGCGCTGAACACCACATAGGCGGTCATCAGCTTGGTCAGCGATGCGGGCTCGGCCGGCGCGTCGGCGTTGCGCTCGGCCAGCACCTGGTTGGCGGTCAGGTCGACCAGCAGATAGCCGCGGGCGACGATGTCCGGCGCTTGAGGCGCCTGCGCCAAGGCCGGCAGGGACGCGCTGAGCGACAGCGCTGCAGCCACGAGAACAAAAGGAATGCGGTTCATGAATAGCCTGTGAATCAACGGTGCCATGCGTCAGTGACGATGGACTTGAGCAGCGCGAGCTGCCCATGGAAAAAGTGGCCGACGCCCGGCACCACCACCACGGGCAGCACCTGGGGCCGGGCCCAGTCGAGGGCGGCGCTCAAGGGCACCACCTCGTCGGCCTCGCCGTGGATGACCAGCGTGTTGGCTGGCACGGCGGCGACCTGGAAATTGACGGCGGCCGGGCCCACCAGCACCAGCCGCTCGGCGGCTTGATCGGCCGGCAGGCGCGCGGCAGCCTGCGACGTGACATACGCACCAAACGAAAAGCCCGCCAGCGCCAGCGGCAGGTTGGCGTCGCGGTGGGCGGCGATCACGGCCAGCGCATCGTCCACCTCGCCGCGGCCTTCGTCCCATTGCCCCTCAGACCCACCCACGCCCCGGAAATTGAAGCGCACGGCGCGGTAGCCCAGTTGCACGAAGGCGCGGGCCAAGGTTTGCGCCACCTTGTTGTCCATCGTGCCGCCATGCAGCGGATGCGGGTGGCACACCACCACCACGCCGCGCGGGGCTGCGCCCTGCGGCTCGTCAATGGCCACAGCCAAGGCGCCGGCAGGCCCGTTCAGCGTCAGGCGCTGGGTATTTGCATTCATGTCGGAAACTCAGTGGCCCGGGTCAGCGGCCAACCTCAGGCGCCAGCATCAGGCGTTCAACGGGCTTGCCGTTTTTCAGGTGCGATTCGACGATCTCGTCGATGTCGTGCTGATCGACGAAGGTGTACCAGACGCCTTCCGGATACACCACCGCCACCGGCGCGCCGGCGCAGCGGTCCAGGCAGCCTGCCTTGTTCACCCGCACACCGCCCACACCGGCCAGACCGGCTTCGCGCACGATCTGCTTGCAGTGATCAAAACCGGCCTGTGCGCCTTGCTGCGCGCAGCAGGCCTGGCCGTTGTCGCGCTGGTTCAGGCAGAAGAAGACGTGGTGCTTGTAATAGCTCATGGCCGGATTGTAGGCAGTGGGGGCGTTGTGCGGCCCCAGCCCGGTCAATCCCAGCGCGACGCGATGCGCCCGAACAGCGACACCAGCGCCAGGTACGGCCACAGCCAGCCCACCCACTGCGCCAGCCCGTGGAAGCGGATGAACCGCCCCTGCTCCCAGGCCTGCAGCGTCAAGGCGAAGAAGGGATCAGCGGGCGCCTGGGCCACCAGCATCACCTGCGCACACACCACCGCGATGCCCAGCGCCGCCACAAGCCGGAAACCGGCGCCCATGCACATCAGCGCCAGCACCAAGCCCACCGCCAGGCCCGGCAGCAAGACCGGGCTCATCCACGACAAGGCATGCGCCGGCCCAAAACTCAGCGTGGCCGACAAGGTGCTGGCCGCCAGCCCCAGCACCGCGGCCGAGAGGGCCAAGGCCACGCGGCGCCAGCCCGGCAAGGTCACCGAAAAGGCCAGCAGGCACGGCCCGAGGAAACCCAGCGTGATGCCCAGGCCTTCCAGCATGGCCGGGTAGCGATCGCCCGACACGGGCACGTCGTTGAGCAGCTCCAGCAGGTCCTGCGCGCGCGGCACATCCAGCAGCAACTCGTTCAGGCCGGCCAGCACGCGCTCCCAACCCAGGCCCAGGCCGAAGGTGAACGGCGTCGGGAACAGCAAGCCGAACGGCCACACGGCCATCAGCACCAGCGTGTTGGCACTGCGCCGCACAAACCAGCGGTCACGCACCCGCTGCCAGAGCGCAAGCACCGACATGCGATGCGCCAGAACCGCCAGCAACGCCCCCAGCACGCCACCCGCCGCATTGAGCATCAGGTCGAGCTGCGACGGCACGCGCACCGGCAGGAACTGCTGGGTGACTTCCATCGTGTACGACACCAGCGCTGGCAGCGTCACCGCCAGCCACCAGGCCGGCCAGGACCGCACCTCGCTGCGCACGCACGCCAGGAACACCAGCGCGCCCATCGGCATGTAGCCGATCAGGTTCGACCAGACGTCGAACCTGAGGCGCCGCTCGGGCATGGGCAGCGCCAGCAGCTCCGTGAAGCTCGCGCCCGCCGGCCACCGCCAGTCGGTGAACGGATACAGGCTGGCATACATCACCAGCCCGATGAACAGCGCCGCCAGCGGCACGGCCGAGCTGAGATGCCGGGTGCCCGCGCTGGAAGCACTCATCGGCAACAGGATCAGAAGGGCTTGACGACCACGAGGATGACCACCGCGGCGAACAACAGCACCGAGACCTCGTTGAACACGCGGTACCAGCGGTCGCTGCGGCGGTTCGCCATCTGCTCGAAGTCACGCATCAGGCGGCGGCAATAGTGGTGATAGCCGATCGTGGCCACCACCAGCGTCAGCTTGGCATGCATCCAGCCGCTGCCCGGGCCGCGGCCCACGCCGTAGCCCAGCCACATCACGGCGCCCAGCACCAGGGCGATCACCATCAGGATGCCGGAGAAGCGGTACAGCTTGCGCGCCATCAGCAGCAGGCGTTCGCGCTCGGCATGGCTGTCACCGGGCACCATGGCCAGGTTGACGAACAGACGGGGGAGATAAAAGAGACCGGCAAACCAGCTCGCCACGAAGACGATGTGCAGGGCCTTGATCCAGAGGTACGGGGTGCTCATGCGGCGATTATCGCGGCGCAAAAACGAAGCCCGCAAAAGAAAGAGCCCCGGCACGAGGCCGAGGCTGAA
Organism: Burkholderiales bacterium PBB6; assembly: GCA_002255925.1. GTDB lineage: Bacteria > Pseudomonadota > Gammaproteobacteria > Burkholderiales > Burkholderiaceae_C > Ideonella > Ideonella margarita. The sequence goes on from NKIH01000007.1 coordinate 17,228, forward strand.
AAGCCTTTGACGCTGTCATCACGTAAAGGCACCTGCTCAGGGAGGAAAAGCAGGGAGATTCACCCTTTCGGGTGTCCCTCAGACCCAAATGTATCACCGCGTCGCATACCGGTACCATAGCCACCATGTAATTGCCCCGCGGGAATCGTTGAAAAAGTGACAAATTCGATACACCCCGCGACAGCCCAGGACACCCCGTGACACACGCCCGATTCCCCGCTGCCCGCCCCCGTCGCCTGCGTCGCGACGCCTTCAGCCGTGCCATGGTGCGCGAGCACACCCTGACGCCGGCCGACCTGATCCTGCCGGTGTTCGTGCTGGACGGTGAGAACCAGGTGCAAGACGTGGCCAGCATGCCCGGCGTGCAGCGCCTGAGCATTGACCGCCTGTTCCCGCTCGCGGAAGCGTGCGTGCGGCTGGGCGTGCCGGTGATGGCCCTGTTCCCGGTGATCGACAGCGCCCTGAAAGACCCCACCGGCAGCGAGGCCACCAACCCGAACGGCCTGGTGCCCCGCGCCGTGCGGGCGCTGAAGGCGCGCTTCCCGGAGCTGGGCATCCTGACCGACGTGGCCCTCGACCCCTTCACCAGCCACGGCCAGGACGGCCTGCTGGATGAAAACGGCTACATCCTGAATGACGAGACGGTGGCGGTGCTGCGCCAGCAGGCGCTGACCCAGGCAGCGGCCGGCGTCGACATCGTGGCCCCGAGCGACATGATGGACGGCCGCATCGGCGCCATCCGCGACGCGCTGGAAGCCAACGGCCACATCCACACCCGGATCATGGCCTACAGCGCCAAGTACGCCAGCGCCTTCTACGGCCCGTTCCGCGACGCCGTGGGCTCGGCCGGCAACCTGGGCAAGAGCGACAAGAAGACCTACCAGATGGACCCGGCCAACAGCAACGAGGCGCTGCGCGAAGTGGCCCTCGACATTGCCGAAGGCGCCGACATGGTGATGGTCAAGCCCGGCCTGCCCTACCTCGACATCGTCAAGCTCGTGAAAGACGAGTTCCGCATGCCGACCTTCGCCTACCAGGTGAGCGGTGAGTACGCGATGATCAAGGCCGCCGCCCAGAACGGCTGGCTCGACCACGACAAGGTGATGATGGAAGCGTTGCTGGCCTTCAAGCGTGCCGGCGCCGATGGCGTGCTGACCTATTTCGCGCTCGACGCCGCCCGCCTGCTGCGTGAAGGCTGAGCCCTTGCCTGCCGACACCGGGGCCATGCGCATCTTCCACATCCACGCCGACCGCTTCGAAGCGCTCGACCGCCTGCCCGACACCCTGCCCGAACAGGGCTTCCTGTGGGTGGGCAGCGGCCGGCGGGAGTTCGAGGTACACCGCGCCGATCTGCAAGCCGGGCTGCAGCGCTGGACCGGCACGCCGGGCCTGGTCGACCTGCATGTCAGCGACCTGCTGAACCCCCAATTGCCATCGCATTTCGAGGACACCTCCTGGTACGACCTGCTGGTGTTCCGCCGGCTGGCCGCGGGCGCCGGCAGCCAAACCCTGTTCGTCGGTGAAGAAAACGGCACGGCCAGCACGGCCCGTCAGGCGCTGGCTGCCATCGACACCAGCCCCGTGGGTTTCGCCGTGTTCGACCGGGTGCTGGTGACGGTGCATCCGGCCGACTGCCTGGTGCGCGACTATTTCGCCCACCGGCTGACGCAGCACTCGATGGAGTCCGATCCGCGCGGCACCACCCGGCTGCCCGCCAGCCCGGCGGACCTGATGCTGCGGATGGTCAACCACATGGTCGACAGCTACCTGGAGCTGCGCCGGCTGCTGACCCGCCAGCTGACCACGCTGCAAGGCGAGCTGCTGGGCAACAACAGCCGCTTCCATGATTGGCAGGTGCTGCTGCAATCGCGCGAAACGCTGCACATGCTGGAAGACACCTGCGAGGACCAGCGCAGCGCGGTGCAGGAATGGATCGACGCACTCGATGAATGGCCGGCCGAAACCGACCTGCTCGCGCAGCGTGAACGCGAGCTGCTGCGGGTGCGCTCACGCGATGTGCTGGAGCATATCGAACGCGTGCTGAGCCATGTGCGCCGGCTGGAGCAAAGCGCCGAAGCGGCCGTGCAGATGCACTTCTCGGCGCTGGGCCACCGCACCAACGACATCATGCGCACGCTGACCGTGCTGACCGCCATCTTCCTGCCGCTGAACCTCATCACCGGCATCTTCGGGATGAACTTCGACTGGATTCCGCTGCTGCATCAGCGCGACGGCTTCTGGTTCGCGGTGGGCTTGATGGTCTGCATCGGCCTCGGGCTGGGCGGGTTCTTCTGGCGCAAGCGTTACCTGGGCACGCACCAGCGGCCGCGCTGAAGCAGGCCGCTCCAGCCCGCTGCGGCCCGCGTCAGCCGCGCTCGCGCCCGGCGTAGGGGTCGGCCAGGCCCAGGCCCAGCAGGATGGCCGTTTCCCGGGCTTCCATGGCCTCGGCTTCCTCGCCGTCGTCTTCATGGTCGTAGCCCTGCGCATGCAGGGTGCCGTGCACCAGCAGGTGCGCGTAATGGTCGGCCACGGAGATACCCAGCTCGGCCGCCTCGCGCTCAACCACCGGCGCACAAAGAATCAGGTCGGCCTGCACCACCGGCGCATGCTCGTAGTCGAAGGTCAGCACGTTGGTGGCGTAATCCTTCTGGCGGTACTCGCGGTTCAGCGTCTGGCCTTCCTCGGCCCCGACGATGCGCACCGCGATCTCGCCGGGGTTCTCCAGCGCCGCGCGCATCCAGCGGATCACCTTGTGGCGCGGCAGCAATGCGCGGTGCGTCGGATCAGCGAACTGCAGCGACAGCGTCAACTCAGGCAGGGCGGCTTTGCTCATCGGCTCTGGGCCTCACGTTGGCGGCTCTGGGCGTCATAGGCATCCACGATGCGGGCCACCAGCGGGTGGCGCACCACGTCAGCCGAGGTGAAGTGCGTCATCGCGATGCCCTTGACCTTCTTCAGCACCTGCGCCGCATCCACCAGGCCGCTCGGGCTGCCCTTGGGCAAGTCAATCTGGCTGACGTCGCCCGTGATCACCGCCTTGGCACCAAAGCCGATGCGGGTCAGGAACATCTTCATCTGCTCGGGCGTGGTGTTCTGCGCCTCGTCGAGGATGATGAAGCTGTGGTTCAGCGTGCGGCCACGCATGAAGGCCAGCGGCGCGATTTCCAGCGTGCCCTTCTCGAAGGCCTTGGTCACGCGATCGAACCCCATCAGGTCATACAGCGCGTCGTACAAGGGGCGCAGGTAGGGGTCGACCTTTTGCGTCAGGTCACCCGGCAAAAATCCGAGGCGCTCACCGGCTTCCACCGCCGGGCGGGTCAGGATGATGCGTTGCACGGCGCTGCGCTCCAGCGCATCCACCGCACAGGCCACGGCCAGGAAGGTCTTGCCGGTGCCGGCCGGGCCGATGCCGAAGCTGATGTCGTGGCCCTGGATCTTGCGCAGGTAGTCCATCTGGTTGGGCGTGCGGCCGGTCAGATCAGCGCGGCGGGTGTGCAGCACGATCTCGCCCTCGGCCACCGCAGCCACCGAGCGGGGCTTGGCCTCGCCGCGGCGCAAGTCGTCGATCGCCAGTTGCAGCACGTCGGCCGGCAGCGGCTTGCGTGCCAGCTCATACAGGGTTTCAAGCAGCGCCAGCGTGCGTTCGGCGTCGCGCTTGCTGCCCTCGATGCGGAAGGCGCCCTGGCGACGGCTGATCGTCACCGGCAGCGCGGCCTCGATGGTCCGCAGGTGTTCATCAAGTGCACCGCAGAGGTGGCCCAGCCGGGTGTTGTCCAGCGGCGAGAAAGTGTGTCGCAACATCATCAGCCGCATTGTCCGGCAAAGGATAATCCCGCGTCATGATCGGTCGACTCACTGGCGTTCTCGCGGAAAAATCGCCCCCGCAGGTGGTGCTGGATGTGCACGGTGTCGGCTACGAAGTCGATGTGCCCATGAGCACCTTCTACAACCTGCCCGGCCTGGGCGAGAAGGTCACGCTGCTGACCCACTTCGTGGTGCGTGAAGACGCCCAGCTGCTCTACGGCTTTCTCACCGGCGAAGAACGCGCCACCTTCCGCGAGGTGGTGAAGATTTCCGGCATCGGCCCGCGCACGGCGCTGTCCATCCTGTCGGGCATGTCGGTGAGTGACCTGGCCGGCGCGGTGTCTCGCCAGGAAGGCGCGCGCCTGCAGAAGGTGCCGGGCATCGGCAAGAAGACCGCCGAGCGGTTGCTGCTGGAGCTCAAGGGCAAGCTCGGGGCCGACCTGGGCGCGGTGCCGGCCGGCGTGAACAGCGAGGCGCAGGCCGACATCGTGCAGGCGCTGATGGCCCTGGGCTACAGCGAGAAGGACGCAGCCGCTGCGCTGAAGAGATTGCCGCCGGACGTGGGTGTCAGCGACGGCATCAAGCAGGCGCTCAAGTTGATGGGCTGAGCGCCCGCGGTTTCAGTACGGCGCCTCAGCCCGTCACCAGGGCTCAGTGCTTCATGCTGCCGTGGTCGTGGCCGGCATGGGGGTCGGCCGGCTTGGCGCCCAGGGCCTGCACGGGCACCGTCAGCGCCAGCGTTTCCAGCTTGCCGTCCTTGCCCTGCACGTTCAGCGTCAGGGGCACGGTGTCGCCGGCGGCCAGCGGCTTTTTCAGGCCCATCAGCATGACGTGATAGCCACCCGGCTTGAGCTCCACCGCCTTGCCGGCCGGGAGCTCGACGCCCTTGACGGCGCCCATCTTCATCACGTCGCCCACCATCTTCATCTCGTGGATCTCGACCACGTCGGCCGCCGGTGACGCCACCGACACCAGCGTGCCGCCCTGCGCCGAGGTGATGCTGAAAAACGCGCCGGTGGCTTTCTGCTGAGCCACGGTGCCGCGCACCCAGGCCTTGTCGACGGTGGTCTGGGCCAGCGCGGCGCTGGTGGTCAGGGTGAGTGCGGCCACCAGGGCCAAGGTCTTGAATGGGGTCGTCATGAGGGTCTCCTGTTGAGGATCATTCCACAGTCACGCCCGCCAGGCGCTGGGGGCCGTCACTGCGGGTCATGCCGGAGGGCCATTCGGCCTCGCGCAGGCGCGACAGGCTGAAACTGGCGCTCTGGCGCTGGCGGGTGTCGAGGATCTGGGTACGTTTGAGGTTGGCGAAGATGCGTGACACGGTCTCGGGGGCCGTGTCGATGATCGCCGCCATGTCTTTGATGGTCGGCAGGGCACACGTGGCGCCCTCGCCGGCCCAAGGGGTGTCGTCCGGGGCCAGCAAGAGCAGCAGGTGCTTGAGGCGGTCCTGGGCGGTGCCGGTGCGCAAAGCCACCAGGTCTTGCCCGCGGCGCTGCTGCTGCACCAGGCCTTCCATCAGCGCCAGCCGGCGCTCGGCCTCGCCGCTCAGCGGGCGGCGGCGGGCCTCGCAGGGCACGATGGCGCGCGCCGAATAGGCATACGGATACGCGGCCAGCAACTCCAGGCCCATCAAGTCGCCCGGCAGCACGATCTGCATGAAACGCTGGCCTTCCCGGTCGTTGCGGTCCAGGCGCAAGGCGCCCTTGACCAGTTGCCATACCGAGCCCATGCCACCCGCCTCGAACAGCCATTCGCCCGAATCGAGGGACACCGGGTCATCCTGAAAAGCAGAACGGGAATCAATGAACATGGCGACAGATCCGGACAGCAAGGCCGGTTTGGCCGGAAGTTGCGGCCAAACCTAGGGAAAATACTGATTTGATTGTAATCAGGCGAAAACCGGGTTTTTACCTAAGAACGGTCACATCAGTCTTGCGCGATATCAAGCCAATGGGGGTGCTAGACACACCCCACTCACGGCTCAATGGGCATGGCCGGCGTGTGGATCGGCCACCAGGTTCATGGGGGCCGCAGGCGCCTTCAGCCCTTGAGCGGACGCGCCCTCCTTCGGCACCTCCACCCAGTCCCAGCGGCCTTTTTCGCAGACCTGCTGCACCGGCCACCACAGCGGCCCGGCCTGACCCGGCAGCTGACCCCGCACCACGAACTCGTCGTACCAGGCGTCTTCGAGCCAGAACTCGCGGGCCGTGGCCTGCCAGGTGATTTCCACCACGTCCTCGGTCACCTTGCGGCCGTGGCTGTCATAGGGCTCGGCCAGCTTGTCCTTGCGGATGCTGAGCTTCCAGCCCGGCTTGGGCATGGGCTTGGCACCGCGGAAACCAGCCGGGATGCGCACCGTCACCGTGTGGGTGGCGGTGCCTTCGCAGCCATGGCCGATGCGCACGGCCACCTTGGCCATGCTGCCCGCCGGCGCCTCGGCCGGCTCCACCGACACATGCGCCTGCGCAGCCGTGGCGAGGAGCAAGGACAGGGCAGCAGCGCCCAGCAGGGAGGTCTTGAAGGAATGGAATGTCATGGTCATGCGCCTCACAGGTCGAACTTCAGCTCAGCCGAATAGCTGCGCTGCGGATAGGGATGGAAATTCCAGTACTGCTGGTTGTTCAGGTTGTCGATGCCGAAGGCCGCGCTCCACTGGCGCGATGCCTGCCAGCGCACCCGCACATCTCCGGTCAGGTAGCGGCTGGCGCCGGTGTAGGCGAAGGCATTGGTATCGAGGTTGTCCAGCGCGCTGTACTGGCGGCCGCTGTAACGCACGCCCAGCGTGGTGGCCAGCGCCGGCGTCATCTGCCAGGTGGCCACCATGGTGGCGCGCCAGCGCGGCACCCGCGGCTGCCACTTGCCGACCGTGTCGCCCGAGGTGACCTGGTAGCCGTCGTTGGCCACGATGATCGAATCGGCGAAGGTCAGGCTGGCTTTCAGGGTCAGGTCACGCACGAGCTTGTCGCTACCGGCCGAGAACTCCAGACCCGTGGTACGCACATGGTTGATGTTCTGCACCGTGTTGGCGTTGGTGGCCGGGTTCAGCTGCGAATACAGCGCATCGCGCGTGTCTTCATGGAACAGCGTGCTGCGCAGGTTGCCCAGGGCGCCAGTCCATTCTGCGGTCAGCTCGCTCGTCCAGCCGCGCTCGGGGCGCAGGTCCGGGTTGTTGTTGATGGCCTGGCCCAGCGTGTTCACGCCGCCCTGGTACAACTCGCTCACGGTCGGGAAGCGCACGGCGCGGCCCGTGCTGGCTTTCAGCACCCACTCATCGCTCAGTGCGCGCGACAGCGCCAGCTTCGGCGAGACGCTGGTCTTGCTGCGCTCAGGGTGGTCGATCTGGCCCGTGGTGGCTTGCGTGACGCCGCCCCAGGCGCGCCACTGTTCGGCGCGCACGCCGATGACCGCCGCCCAATCCGGCGCAAAGCGCCAGGTGTCTTGCGCCCAGGCGCTGCGGGTGCCGGTGTTGCCGGCGAAGAGCGATGCGAAAGCCGCTGGGGCGCCTTGGCGCCAGTCAGCGGTGGTATCCACGCGGGTGCGCAGCTGGTAGGTGTCCTGGCCAAAACCGCCGTCCACCACATGCGCGCCCTGCTCGCCCTCTGGCCGCCAGGTGCCCTTGGCAGACAAGGTGCGCCAGCCGGTACCCGCCTGGTCGGTGATGCGGCCGGCATTGGCGGCGGCCTTGCTCGTGGGCGCCAATGCGCGGGCACGGTCGGTGTCGTAGTTGTAGACGCTGGCCGCCACTTCCCAATCAACCACGCCGCGGGTACGCGATTTCAGCGACAGCGCATGCATCACATGCGAGAGGTCTTCGTGGGTCTGGCTGAAGTCGGAGGCGGCCAGCGTGTAGCGCTTGCCATTGATGTTCACCGCCTGGGTGATGTCGCCGCCATAGGTGTTGTTGACCACGGCCCCGGCGCTGTCACGCAGCCAGCTCTGCGAACTTCCGTCCGACGTGTTCTGCCACAAGCCCACCAGGTAGTTGGCGCGCAGCGTGGGCGTGATGTCCCAGATGAGCTTGGCCTTGACCTGGTCCTGCACGGTGTCGTACTGGGTGGCTGAGCCGATCAGCCACCAGTCGGCATTGCGCGGGTTCTGGCCCGCCACGGCGCCGCTCACCACGGTTTCACCGCCCTTGAGCGCCGCGCCGGCGCTCAGCAGCTTGTTCGAGAACACCAGCGGCTGGCCGACGCTGTCTGTGCGGTTGGCTGAAACAAACCAGCCGAAATCGCCCTCGCGGCCGCCCAGCGAGGCACTGGCCTGACCGGCGTGATACGTGCGCTTCTGTCCATACAGATCATTCGGCTGGCTGCTGTACGACAGCTTCGCATGCGCCTCGAAGGCCTTCGGGCTGCCGGTGACGTAGTCCACTACCGCGCCCACGGCGTTGCCGGGGTAAGCGGCCGAGAACGGGCCGTACAGCACATCGACCCGGTCAATTTCCTCCGGCGTCACCAGGCCCCAGCGGGGCGTGAATGTGGCGCCGTTGCCCAGCAGGTTCGACAGCAGCACGCCGTCCGCATACACGAGCGAGCGGGCGCTGTTGCCCGTGCCCGAGGCGCGGGTCGAGAGCACCGCGTGGTTGTAGTCACCCACATAGCGCTTGCGCACCAGCAGGCTGGGCAGGTATTTCAGCGCGTCTTCGGCATCCGTTGCGTTGATGGTCTCGGCGATCTGCGCCGCGCTCACGCCTTCGATGGTGGTGGGAATGCGCGTGGGCAGCGAGCTGGGCTGGCTGCCGGTGATGACCACCACGCCGGACTGGCGAGAAGGGGCTGGAGCGTCGAGGGTGGCGGGGGCCTCTTCGGCATGGGCGCGTTGCCAAGGTGCGGCCAGAAGGGCGAGAGCGATGGCCGTCAGCGGAAAGGCTGATCGGGCGGAAATTGCGGAAACGCGCAAGGAGCGCGAGTGAACAGAAGCGGTCATGAACAGGCTGATCAAGGCGATGCAGGCGGCATCCGGGCCCGAGGCCAGCACACCTAGCGCTGGCAACTAAAGCAAAAGGACGCTCGACAAGGGCCTGCGCACGCCAGCAGCATGCCGAGAGACCCTCGGCGCAGGCGCACGCAGCGGGCTCGCCTCAGGGGCGAGCGATCAGCTGTTCAGCGGTGGGGCGCGGGGCTGTGCAGCAGCCCAGGCAAACAGCGGCCGGTGGGCCTGCAGGAACAGGCGCGGCACGGCATGGCTCAAGGCCGGGGTGGCCAGGGCATCGGTGGGCGGTGCGGACGGCGGCAGCGGGGCCTGCCCGCCGAGGCCGCAAAGCGGGCAGTGGTCAAAGTGCAGGCCGGCTGCGCCAGACAAGGAAGCCTCCGGGCCGCTCGCCTCAGAGCCATCAGCCAGGGACACCAGCCGTGTGCCTTGCGGCGTGCAAACCTCGGTGTACAGGGAGTTGCCCGCCGCGGCGGCCATCGCATGCGAGATCGTCGGCGCGAACGCCAACCCGAAGATCGCGAAAAACGCGATCCACGACAGGCGTTGAAGACGACGGCGCATGGTGAACATGAAGGAAATTCTAGTCGCGACGCGCAAAGCCCTTCATTACCCCCCCTGACAGCCCGATGTATTGCCGTGGCAGATTTTCTAGACTGCCGTACTCTCTGCCACCCTGCCACCCTGCCGTGAACTGAAGTGCCGCCGTACCGCCGTTCCTTGTTGCTGGGCCTGAGTGCCGGGCTGCTCAGCCCGCAGGCAACGGGCCAGTCTGATCCGCCCGCCAGTACCCCAGCCAAGGCAGCCGCCAACGCAGCCCAGTCGGCCGTGCGCTTCCCGCTGGCCAGCGATCAGGCCGACCAGCGCTCCGTGTTCACCGCCCAGTTGCTGGCACTGGCCCTGCAACTGGCGGGCTGGCAGCAACCCGTTCGCCACATCGGAGGCGTGAACCAGGCGCGCGCTTTGGTCGACCTGCAACAGGGGGCGCTGGATGTGGCGGTGGCCTCTGACCAGGAAGCCCTGCCCGACAACCTGCTGCAAGTGCCCTTTCCCGTGCGCCAAGGCCTGCTGGGCTTTCGCCTGCTGGTCACCACGCCGGAGCGGGTTGCGCGCCTGCAGGAGACAGCCTCCCTGGAGCAGTTGCGGCGCAATTTCACCCTCGGTTATGGCCAGGACTGGCGCGACCTGCCCCGCCTGCAGCGGCTGGGTTTTCGCATCGTCACGGCCAGCACCTACCGCGGCATGTTCGCCATGCTGCAGGCCGGCCGATTCGACTATCTGAGCCGGGGTGTCAGTGAAGTGCTGGCTGAACTCAACAACCGCGAGCTGAACCCCCAGGCCAGACTCGTGTCGGTGCCGGGCCTGGCTTTGCGCTATCCGCTCGACGACTTCTTCGTGGTCAGGCCAGACGGCGCCCACCTGCGACAGGCCATCGTGTCTGGGCTGCAAACCGCCATCGCCGACGGCAGCTATTGGCGCCTGTTTGATGCGCACTACGCCCAGGCGCTGCGCTTTGCCCGCCTGGAGCGCCGGCGCATGTGGCACCTGACCGGTTACGGCCACAACCCGATGATCGAGCAGGCGCAGGCCCGGTTGCTCAAGCGCTGGCGCACCATGAAAGGCTGACACGGCCGCGCCCACGTGGCGATAATGGCTGTATGTCCATCCAGACCGACGACTTCGGCGAATTTCCGCCCCGTGCTGCCCGCGTGGTGGCTGCTGCGCCCGCCACGCCCCAGGAGGAAGCGCTTGAGCGCGCCCTGCGGCCCAAGGGGCTCGATGAATACGTCGGCCAGGTGAAGGCCCGCGAACAGCTTGAAATCTTCATCGGCGCGGCGAAAAAGCGCGAAGAAGCCCTCGACCACGTGCTGCTCTTCGGCCCGCCGGGCCTGGGCAAGACCACGCTGAGCCACATCATCGCCAGCGAGCTGGGTGTGAACCTGCGGCAAACCAGCGGCCCGGTGCTGGAGAAGCCGAAGGACCTGGCCGCCATCCTCACCAATCTCGAGAAGAACGATGTGCTGTTCATCGACGAGATCCACCGCCTGTCGGCCGTGGTCGAGGAAATCCTGTACCCGGCGCTGGAGGACTACCAGATCGACATCATGATCGGCGAAGGCCCGGCGGCCCGCTCGATCAAGCTCGATCTGCAGCCCTTCACGCTGGTGGGCGCCACCACCCGTGCCGGCATGCTGACCAACCCGCTGCGCGACCGCTTCGGCATCGTCGCCCGGCTGGAGTTCTACACCGCCGAAGAGCTGTGCCGCATCGTCACTCGCTCGGCCAAGCTGCTGAACGCGCCGATCGACCCGGCCGGCGCACTGGAGATTGCCCGCCGCTCACGCGGCACACCCCGCATCGCCAACCGCCTGCTGCGGCGGGTGCGCGACTACGCCGACGTGAAGGGCGATGGCCGCATCACCGCGCCCATCGCAGATGCCGCGCTCAAGATGCTCGACGTCGACCCGGTCGGCTTCGACCTGATGGACCGCAAGCTGCTCGACGCCATCGTGCACCGGTTTGACGGCGGCCCGGTGGGTCTCGACAACGTGGCCGCGGCCATCGGTGAAGAGCCCGGCACCATCGAAGATGTGATCGAGCCCTACCTGATCCAGCAAGGCTTTCTGCAACGCACACCGCGCGGCCGCATCGCCACGCTGATGGCGTACCGCCACCTCGGCCTCACGCCACCACAGCGCGGCACCGACCTGTTTGAGGGTTGAGGCGGCGGGGCTGGCCCGCCAAGTCACTTCGCCAAATCAGCCGACCGATCGCCCAGCCAGAAGCGCGCACCGGCGCCCAGCCCCGCGGCGGCGTCGCCCGGGTTGTAGAGCTTGCAGCGCTTGAGCGACAGGCAGCCGCAGCCGATGCAGGCGTCAAGCTGGTCGCGCAATTGCGTCAGCGCCTCGATGCGGGCCTGCAGCACCGGTTGCCACTGACGTGACAGCCGCGCCCAGTCGGTCTGCGTGGGCGTGCGGCCGTCAGGCAGGCTGGCCAGTGCGGCGCGAATGTCTTCCAGCGCCAGCCCCACGTTCTGTGCGGCGCGAATGAAGGCCACGCGACGCAGGGCATCACGCGCAAAGCGCCGCTGGCCGCCGTCCGTGCGGTGCGCATGCAGCAAACCTTCCGCCTCATAGAAACGCAAGGCACTGGTGGCCACGCCCGCGCGCTCGGCCAGGGCGCCGATGGTCAAGAGTTCCGCCATGTCACGCTGCTCCGGGCTGTTGAAGACCACATTTGAAAAGCTGCTTGACTTCAAGTCAACTTGAAGTTTCAGACTCTCCCCATCGTCAACCTGAATGGAGAGCGCCATGAGCCGCAGCACTTTTGAGCATGTGAACCTGACCGTGACCGACCTGCCCCGCGTCTTGCACTTCGTGCAGACCGCCTTGCCCGATTGGCGGGTGCGCGGCGGTGGCACGATGAACTGGTTCGGCCAGCCCATCGACTGGTGCCATGTCGGCACCGACGAGGCCTACATCGCGCTGCAAAGCGGCGGCAATACCGAGGCCCTTGACTGGCAAAGCCTGGCCACCGGCGTCAAGCACATCGGCCTGGTGGTGCCCGATGTGGACGCGGTGGTGCAGCGCCTGACGGACGCCGGTTTTCCGCTCGACCACTGGGGCGACCAGACCGCCGTGCGGCGCAGCGCTTATGTGGTGGCACCGGGCAGCGTGCAGTTCGAGTTCGTACAGTACAACAGCACCGACCCGGCGCTGCGCAACGATTACTCGACCGTCTGATCGGGGAAGACCGCCCGGTCAGGGCACGCTGAAGTTCAGCTCGCGGCTGCCCTGCCGCCCGAGGGTGTCGGTGACTTGCACCACCAGGCGGTGGCTGCCTGACGGGATCGCCGCCTGCTCGACCTTCAGACCGTCCGGGCGCACCACCACGCTCTTGAGCAGGCGCTGCGTCACGTCGATGCGGAAGGCGCCGTACAGCACCCGGAAGCTGGCCACGTCGATGGCCGCATCGGCCGCCGGCTTGAAGCGCAGCTCGATCGGCACCGGGCTCACCACCTGGGTGCCATTACCTTCCAGCAAGGGGCGCAGCACCTCGATCGCCGGGGCGCCTGCGGCCCGCGCCACCAGCGTGGCGGGCATGGGCACTGCCGCCGAGCGGGCCACTTCATCGGGCGTCACGAGCCAGTCCTGCGCGCGCGCAGGTCCAGTGCCCGTCAACGCCAGCAGCGCCAACCCGGCCATCGCCACCACCCCGCCTCGGCGGCCAAACCCATTCATCGACAAACCCGTCATCGCACTTCCTCCACATCCAGCAGCGCCGACGCAAACGCGTCGCTGCACGCACCTTGCACACACGGGCCGGCCTGCTGCCCCAGCAGCGCCTGCAACTGAGAGCGCCCGCGCTGGTCCAGCAAAGGCGCCAGAAACGGCCCGGCCCGCTGGCCGCGCAACGCACGCCAGTCACGCGGCCCATCGGTCACCATCACCAGCAAGCGGTCAAGCCCGGGCGGGCCGCCCGCCACCACACGCCAGGACGGTCGCGGCAGCCACAGCTGCTGGCCTGCAGCAATGCGGTTGTCGCTGTCCAGCTCATTCGGGAACAGCAGCGTCATCGACACGCCGTCGGTGCCGGCCATGGCCACGTAGACATGACCGGGGCGATCGCTCACCAGCATCAGGTCCAGCGGGTCGCGGTCGATGCGCAGGCGCTGTGCCGACGCCGTGACCTTCAAGGAGCGCTTGTGATCGCGCTGCGCATGCACCTGGGCGAGGATGTCGCCCGGTGTGGCCCGAACGGGCGCGGGCGTCGCCACGGGTGCGGGCACCGGCGCTGGCGTGGGTGCAGCAACTGGCGCGGTGACTGGCACAACGACTGGCGCAACCACAGGTGCCGGCACGGGCGCCACAGGCGGTGCCGCCGCGAACAAGGCCGGCACGAAGCCCCGGTTGCCCGTGACCACCAGGTGCTGCGGCGTGATGTCGGTGGCGCCACGCATGGCCTGCTCCACCTGCGCTTGTGCGCAACGCACCAGCTCATCGGCGCTGATGGCGCCGCTGCCGTCCAGGTCGCGCGCCTCGCCCATCAGGCAGCGGCGCAGGGCCGTGGTGGCCAGGCCGCCGGTCTGCGGATTGTCAAAGCTCAGCTCATCCGGCCGAGACGATGAAATGTGCACCACATCGCCCAGGCCCATGCCCGCCGCCGACAGCGCGGACTCCATGCTGCGGGTGCGCACATTGCTGGGCTGCGCGCAGGCTTCGCTCACACCCGATGTCTTGGCCTGCAGCATGGCCACACCCAGCGCCCGGCTGGCTGGGCGGGCGGCGGCAACACTGCCGGAATGGCAGGCGTCGTACACCACCATCAGCTTGTCGGCCTTGTCGCCAAGCGGTCGCAGCATCCGCGCGAATTCGGCGTGGGTGAAGTCTTTCAGGTCCCAGGGGATCAGCGTTTCAACGCAGCCACCCGCTTGCGGGTCATGGAAGCGCGAGCCGTGGCCTGTCCAGTACACGAAGACCCGGTCGCCCGCGGCCACGCGCTGCGCCAGGGCCGAAAGCGCAGCCTGCACACCGGCACGGCTGGCCTGCTCGTCACGCAGCTCGGTGATGTTGGCGTCGGGTACCTGCAGCGCGCGCGCCATCTGGCGGGCGCTGCGCATGTCGTGCGTCACGCCGTCGAGGGCGCCGACCGGCCGGGCCGGGTCCTGCTGGTAGCGGCCCAGGCCGATGATCAGCGCATGCCGGCTGGCGCGGGGCGTTGCACTCGTTGTTGCCGTTGAAGCTGCCGCGGGCTCGGCCGCGCCGGCCGACGTCATGGCGCAATCCATCACCACCGCCAGCACCGCAGCGGTGAAGACCCGCGCCAACCCGCACAAGGGATCGGTCCTCATCGCGAAGCCAGCGGACCCTGCCGCTGCTCGTAACCGGTCAACTCCTCGCGCTGGCTGCTCACCAGGGTGTTGCGCTCATCACGCGCCTCGAACTCCATCGCGACGAAGTTGCGCAGTTCGGGTGAATACCACCACACCGTCGTCCAGCGTTGCCACCAGCGGTTGCCAGCTGCGGAACGGCCCTTGGCTTCCGACGCGACCTCGATGCGCTGGGCGTCGAACTCACCCGCCGGCACCTTCACCTTTTCAACGGTCTTGAACAACAGCGTCGCCTCGATGTCGATCAGCGTCACCGAGCCGTCCGCCTGGATGCGGCGCTGCTGGTAGGTCACGTTCTGCTTCTGCCCAGCCTGCATGCCCTCCCACCAGCGCGGCTGGTAGGGCGTGTATTCCACCCGTGTGCCATTGGCGTCCTGGGTCACGATCGGGCGCAGCCATTCGTCGTACCGCGTGCCGCCAGCAGTGAACAGGTGGTTGTCATCGCCGACGCGGGCGATGGCCGTGGTGTAGTTGCGCACCACCTCGCCGCGCCATTTGTCGACGACCTGGTAGCGCCAGCGGTCACCCGAACTGATGCCCCGCGAATTGATGGCCACGGGCGCGCGCGCCGGCTTGGCCGGGCCGGCGTCAGGCCGTGATTCAGGCATCAAGCCCACCGACACACGCGGTGCGGTGTCGGGAAAACCGGAGGGCAATTGCGCCGCGGCAGGCTTGGTGGGTGACGGTGCCGGTGCCGGTGCCGGCACGGGTGCAGGCACTGGCACTGGTGCGGTTGCCTGCTGAGACGCAGGCCGGAACAACTCGCCCGGCGTCAGCCCGACTGACACGCGCGGCGGTGCATCCGGCATCGCAACCGCCACCGGGGTGGGCTGCGGGCGCGGCGCGGGGGTGGGCGCGGGTGGTGTTGAAGCCTGTGCTGCGACTTGAATGGCAGGCTGCGGCACCGGCTGGGGAACAGCGGGCGCCGGTGTCGGCTTGGTCAGCAGCGCCAGCTTTTGCCGGGCCTGCTGGGCATGGGCACCGGCCGGGAATCGCTTCAGGTAGGCCTGTACTTCCACAGCCTGCTGGCTGTCGCGCACCGCGTCCCACAGGGCGTTGTCGAGCGCCGTTTCAGCCGACACCACAGGCGCGGCCGGAGGCGGCGGTGGTGGTGGTGGTGGCGGTGGCGGGGGCGGCGGCGCCTGCACCACCGGCAAGGGCGGCATGAAGAAGAAATCGCCCTCCAGCGAGGTGCTTTCCCACGGCACCTGCTTGCCTTGAGACTCCTTGCGCACCGAGCGGCGCACCTCCTTGAACACGTCCTCCACCTTCATGCCCGGCTGGGCCATGGCGCGCAGCAGAAACTGGGTGTAGAGGCCGTTGCTGCCGGCGCCGTCACTGCTGACCGAGCCCGGTGACGTGGCAAACGCCACCAGCGTGCCCACAGGCGCGTCCATCTGCGCCAGGCCCTGCTGGGCCGAGCGGAAGCTGCGCGCAAACGGGTTGTTGCGGCAGGCATCCAGGATCATCAGGTTGGTGGCATTGCCGGCCGTTTCCATCTTGTCGAGCACGGCCTGCGCATCGAGCGCCTGGTAGGCCACCTCGTCTTCGCGCTGGATGTCGGCACCCACCGGAATCAGGTAGTTGCGGCCCTTGATCTGCATACCGTGCCCGGCGAAATAAAACACGCCGGTGCCACCCTCGCGCAGCCGGGTGCCGAAGTCGCGCACGGCGTTCATCATGTCGCGCAGGCCCACGTCGGTGCGCAAGATCACGGTGAAGCCCGAGCGTTCCAGCGCCTGCGCAATCGCGCGGGCGTCATTGCCCGGGTTGCCCAGCGGCGCATCACGGTAGGCACCATTGCCGATCACCAGCGCCAGCCGCTGGCTGGTCTGGGTGGCAGCCGCCACGGGTTGAACTTTCAGGGTGCGCTCGGGGCCGGCCGCGGGGGCCGCCAGCGCCGCCTGCCCGGCCGGTGACAGGCAGGCCCACAGGCCCACCCACCACCACACCGGCAGGCCCGGGCCTTTGGAATGGATCATCCTGACAGTATCGACTGCCCCCGCACGATGTTGAGCACGGGTTAAGTCAGGCGCCCAAAAGCCGATAAGACGACCATGAGCAACAGCCTCGCCGAACTGCTGGAGGACGTCGATGCCGGTCTGATCTGGGCCGGTGCGGACGGCGTCGTGCGCCGCATCAACGCGCTCGGCGCGAAGCTGACCGGCCTGAAAGAAGGCAAGGTCATGTTCGACCCCGACCTGAAAAATGCCGTGGCCACCGTGGTGAAGAACCGCGGCTCGATGGAGTTGAAGGCCATCGGCGTGCCGTCTGCGCCCGGTCAGAGCCCGACCCGCCTGACCTGCCGCGTGATTCCGGGCCTGGTGAAAGACGACGCCTTCGTGTTCGTGCGCCAGGCCGACGTGATCGCCCCGGCGTCGGTGGCCGACCACCTGCTGCTGGCCCTGAACGACGATGTGCATGCGCCGCTGAAGGAAACCCTGGGCCGGCTGAAACACAGCAATGCCCAGTGGCCCCTGATGGTGGAATGCACACGCAAGCTGTTCACCAGCCTCGACCTGCTGGTGGAGCTGGCCACGCTGTGGCAGGGGCCGGCGCCCAGCGGTGCCGACAACATCACGTTGTGGCCGCTGGTGCAGATGGCCTGGATGATGCAGCAGAACTCGCCGGAAGCGCGGGCCTGCCCGGCATCGATGCCACCGCCCAGCTCGGTGGAAGTGGTGACGCTGTACGGCGACACCGACAGCCTGTCGCGGGCGATCCGGCTGTGCATCGATTCGGCGCTGCGCAACCAGCCCCCCGCCCAGCCCTGGAACATTCACCAGGAAGTGGACGGCCAGCGCGTGCTCATCCATTTCACCGGCGCCCCGATCTTCCCGCGGCCCAAACCGGCCCCGGGCGTGAAGCTGACCGAGCCCTCACGCCGCCACGCGCTGGAGTTGTTCGGCCATCAACTGGTCGAGAAAATCGTGCAGGCGCACGGCGGGCAGTTGCTGGAGGACGAGGCCGAGCAGCGCTTCAGCGTGGCCCTGCCCACCAACCAGCCGCACCGCGCCAGCGGCGGCGTGATGGACATCGCGCAGGCGCAGCAATACGCCCGTGACCTGGCCGCCTTGATGTCTCGCGCCCGGCTGCATTCGGCCCGTGATGCGGCCGCGAAAGCCGAGGCCAATGCCGCGCAGCAAGCTGCAGCCGGCGACGCGCAACGCGCGCTGCAGCAGCAGGCCACTGCAGCTGCAGCACCGCAGCTGCCAGACGCCAAACCCATCAACAACAGCGACGACGACGCCGTGCTGTTCTGAAGAGGCATCCGCCTCAGGCGGCCAGCGGCATCTGCTCGCGCAGGGCGTCGGCTATGCGCCGCAAATCGAGCGTGCGCAACAGGCGTTGCGCGCCCGGCTGCCCCACCTGGGCGAGCCGACGCGAGCCCAGCTCGCGGGCCAGCGCATCATCCGGCGCGCCGTGCTGCGGCAGCTCGGGCTCCCAGTCGGCTGGCTCGATGGTGCGCAGCGCAGGCACCGCAAAACCAACCAGCTCCGGCCCGCTTTCCACCACCAGGATGCTGACGGACGGCGACGCGCTGATGGCGCCGAAGCCCGCCAGCCGGCTCAGGCACATCACGGGAATCGTGCGGCCACGGTTCACCAGCATGCCCAGCAAGGCACCCCGGTTCTGGAAGAGCGAAACATCGCAGGTGTAGGGCAGGATCTCGCAGACCTGGTCGATCGGCGTGGCGGTTTCGCCGCCCAGCGCGTAGGTGATCATGGCCCGGCCCAGGCCGGTGGTCATCGCGGCATCAAAGCCTTCGGCCGAGCCCTGGTCACCGAGGGCATGGGCGTTGGTCTGGCCCAGGTTAACCAGCACCTCGTTGGTCAGCAGCGCATCCCCGTCCAGCAGCAAAAACTGCTGCGCCGTCACGCCGGTGCGCACCAGCACGTCAGCGGCCAGCCGGCTGGCCGGCACGGCGCCACGAAACAGCGTCGGGTGGGGCAGCGCGAAGGTCGGGACGTTGAGCACGTCGGTCTTTTCCACGCTCACCACGTCCATCACCTGCTGCACCAGGCAGGCCACCATGCCGCGCTCCAGGCGCAGCACAAAGGCCTGCAGCGGCCCGTCGGCGGGCAGGGGCCCCAAGCCGCACAGGGCCATCAAATCAACCGCGGGCAACTTCAGTCCGGCGTAGTCGATCACGCCGCGGCAATCGCCCATCGCCAGCGCGGAGCGCTCGATCACCGGTGAAGCCAGCGTGGCGTGCACCGACATCGCGTCCAGGGCCAGTGGCACCACACCGCAGCGAATCAGCATCAAGGGCAGGCTGCTCTGCAGCACGCCCACGGCTTCGTGGTCAGCGCTGGTTTGCTGCCGCTCGGGCTCGGGGTCGTCCACCATCGGCACCTGGGGCAAGGCCGCCAGTGCTGCCGGGTCGAGCACATTGACCAGGCTTTGATCGTCGTCGCGGAACAGGCTGCCCGCCAGCACGGCGGCCACGGCGTCGGTCACCCGGGCCGGATGCAGGCGCTGGTCACGCGACCGGAAGATGCCGTTCACGCCGTCCGTCAGCAGGCCGAGGATGCGCCCCTGCTCGATCATCACGACCACGCTGGGCGATGCCAACTTCGGCGCCGGCCGCCCCAGCAGCAGGCGCAAATCAAGCACCGGCACCATCACGCCGCGCAGGTCAATGCCGCCGATCACATGCACCGCCGGGCACGGCATGGGCAACAGCGCCAGCAGCGGCAGCACCTCACGCAGTGAGTCCATCGGCAAGGCCAGGCTCATGCCCCCGAGGGTGAAGCCGCCATAGCCTGGCAGGTCAACCGGCGTGTCGCTCATGGGGCTTTGCCGTTGGCGGTGAGCTCGTCGATCAGCCCGGAGACATGGTTGGCCAGTTCACGCTGCTGGTTGGTGGCCTCCGCGATCTGCTTGACGCTGCCGCCCGTGCGGCTGACGTTGTGGATGATGCCCTCGAAGCTGCGTGCGGCGTCCTTGCTCACGTCCGCGCCCTGCCCCACCTGCAGCGTGGAGGCCTCGATCAGCGAAGCGATTTCGCGCGCTGCCACCGAACTGCGCTCGGCCAGCTTGCGCACCTCGCCGGCCACCACCGAGAAGCCCACGCCGTGCTGGCCGGCCCGGGCCGCCTCGATAGCGGCATTGAAGGCCAGCAGGTTGGTCTGGTTGGCGATTTCACCGATCACGCCGACGATCTCCGCCACGCGGGTCGAGCTGGTCTGGATCGCGCTGATGGCGGCAATCGCCTTCTGCAGCGACTCAAAACCAGCCTTGGCAGAGCTCTCAGCGTCGCTGGCCAATTCAGCCGCCACGCCCGAGTTGGCGGCGATGGTGCCGATGCTGCCCACCAGGCTGCGCACGCTGCCAGCCATCTCGGCCGACTTAGTGGCGATGCGGCGCTCGAGCATCACTTCCTCGGTCACGTCGTAGGCGTACTTCACCACCTTGTGCACCTTGCCGTTGATGTCGAAGATCGGGTTGTAGCTGGCCTGGATCCACACCTCGCGGTTGTACTTGCCCACGCGGTGGAAGCGGCCGCTGATGAAGGCACCTTCGCTCAAGCGAATCCAGAAATCGCGGTACTCGACGCTCTGGGTGTAGTCAGGCGTACAAAACATGCTGTGGTGCTGGCCCTGCAACTCACGCAGCGAATAGCCCATGGCCACCTGGAAGTTGCGGTTGGCGGTGAGCACCCGACCATCCAGGTCGAATTCGATG
This sequence comes from Burkholderiales bacterium PBB6, assembly GCA_002255925.1. GTDB lineage: Bacteria > Pseudomonadota > Gammaproteobacteria > Burkholderiales > Burkholderiaceae_C > Ideonella > Ideonella margarita. Next base: position 37,539 of record NKIH01000007.1, read on the forward strand.
ACTGCTTGTCCCTTGTCGACGGCATTGACCTTCGACTCGAACTCGGCTGCGCGCAGCTTCTGGTCGGTCACGTCGGTGGCGAACTTCACCACCTTCACCGGGTTGCCGCGCGGATCAAAGATCGGGTTGTAGGTGGCCTGGATCCACACCTCGCGGCCGTCCTTGCCCACCCGCTTGTATTCACCCAGCTCGAACTCGCCGCGGCCCAGCCGCTCCCAGAAGGCCTGGTACTCGGCCGATGCCGCATGTTCGCTGTCGACGAACATCCGGTGGTGTCGCCCGCGGATGTCTTCCAGCGAGTAACCGGTCAGCTTGAGGAAGTTCTCATTCGCCTTCAGCACGCGGCCCTGCAGGTCGAACTCGATGACCGCCTGCGCACGTTCGATGGCGCCCAGCTTGCCCTCCGACTCCAGCCGTTCGAGCTTCTGCTCGGTGACGTCCTGCCCCAGCAGCAGCACCTTCTGCAGCATGCCGTCCAGGCCCATCACCGGGCTCAGCGTGCCCGACAACCAGACCTCGCGCTGGGCAGCCCCCTTGCGGCGGAACTCCGCCATCGACGGCTTGCCGTCACGCAAGAGACGCCATTGCTCCGCGTGCACGGCACCGCCGTGGTCTTCCTCGAACATCAGGCTGGCTTCGTCCTTGCCGACCAGGTCGCCCTCACGCAGGGCCAGGGCACGCTGCATGCGCTCATTGGCGTTCAGTACGCGGCCGTCACGGTCCAGCTCCATCAGGCAGGCGCTGGCGCCCACGGCCGCCATGCGCGCCGCCACTTCCACACTCTGGATCTTGGCCGGTGTCACATCGATCGCGTATTTGACGATCTTGAAGGGCCGACCTTCCAGGTCGAGGATGGGGTTGTAGCTGGCCTGGATCCACACACGCTTGGCGTTTTTGCCGAAGCGCTGGAACTCACCGGCCTCGTGGTGCCCCTGCGCCAGCCGCTGCCAGAAGCTGCGGTAGGCCGGGCCCTGTACCTCGTTGAGGTCGACGAACATGCGGTGGTGCAGGCCCTTCACCTCGTCCAGGGTGTAGCCCATGAGCTCCAGGAAGATCGGGTTGGCATGCAGGATGTTGCCGTTCAGATCAAACTCGATGACCCCCTGCACGCGGCTGATGGCCGAGAGCTTGCTGGCGTCTTCCAGGGCCTTGAGCTGGCCCTGAGTGATGTCTTGTGCAAACAGCAGCACCTTCGCCGGTTGCCCGTTTTCAACCGCGATCGGGCTGTAGCTGGCCTGCAGCCACACGGTGCGGTGCTGCTTGTCGATGCAGGCGTACTCGCCGGTCTGCGGCTTGCCGGCCCGCAAGTTCGCCCAGAAGGCCTTGTAGTCCTCGCCTTCGGTGTCACCGGCTGGCATGAAGCGGCTGTGGTGCATGCCCACCGCCTCTTCCCGCGTGTAGCCGAGGATGCGCTGGAATTGCTCATTGGCATGCAACACCCGCCCGTCCAGGTCGAACTCGGCGAGCGCGTGGGTGTGGTCCAGCGTATTGAGCTTGGCCTGGTCTTCCTGAGACTGCTGCACCTGCCGGGTGATGTCGATGCCGTAGCTCACCACCTTCAGCGGCTGGCCGTTCAGCCCGCACACCAGCGCCACAGTCGAGCGGAACCAGACCCGCTGGCCGGTCTTGCCTACGCGCAGGAAATCGCCGTGCACGCTTTCGCCGCGGCGCAGGCGCTCCCAGCCTTCCTTGTAGCGCTTGCTCTCCACTGTCGCGGGTTCGCAGAAGTGGGTGTGCGACTTGCCCATCACTTCAGGCAGCGTGTAGCCCAGGGTGTCGAGGAAGCGCTGGTTGGCACCGATCAGGTTGCCGTTGAGATCAAACTCAACCCGCGCCTGGCTGTTCTCCATGGCCTCGCCCTTGGCCAGGGCATCGAGCGCCTGCAGGCGGTCCAGGGTGATGTCAGCGGCCACCATCAGGGCGCCGCACAGCGCGTTGTCCGCGTCGTGCAGCGGCGCGTAGTGCACCTGCAGATACAGCTCGCGGCCATCCGACGTGACGCCGCGGTAATCGCCGCGCACGTCGTGGCCTTCGCGCAATTGCGCCCAGAGCGCGTCGTAGGCCGGGCTCTCCACAAAATCTGGCGGGCACAACATGCCGTGGTGCTGGCCCACCAGCTCTTCGCGGTAGTAGCCGAACAAGCTCAGGAAGTTGGCGTTGGTGTCGTTCACCACCCCGTCAAGCGACACCTCCAGCATCGCCAGGCTTCGCTCGAGCGACTGTTGTCGGCGCGCGAGCGCGGCGGTGTCCACCGCCGGCTCCCCGCTTTGCAGGGCATCAAATTCTTCTGGGGTCGTGGCACTCATGGGTCAACCTTCTCAAGGGAGCCCCACACGGGGCTCATCAGCCCTTGTCTATCGGCTGGTGCCCATGCCCTGTTGAGCGCGCAGACTCGCCTTCGCCCCAATCAGACGGCCGTCGACGGCAACTCCCGGCAGGCTGCGTGACCCAAATCACGCGGCGTGTCCGACGCGGTCAGCGCTCTCGTCGCGGGCCTCGTCGTCCAGGTGCTGTACATCCGCCCAGCCCACCAGCGTGAAGCCTTCGCCCGTCCACAGCAAGCGGTTGATGCCGGTGTTGGGCAACTCCCAGGTGCGCGGCGCATTCAGGGTGATGCGCGAGGCGGCCCGGTAGAAACAATCGAGCACGCCGCCGTGGGCCACCAGCACCAGCGTCTTGCCGGCATGGGCCGTGGCCAGGCGGGTGAGCGTGGCCACGCAGCGGTCAAAGAAGCCCTGCAGGGTTTCGCCCTCGGGCGGGCCGAAGGCCGGGTCGCGCTTGCGCCACTCGGCGCTGCCTTCGGGGTATTGCTGCTCCACCTCGGCATAGGTGTGGCCCTGCCAGATGCCGAAGTGCCGCTCACGCAGGCCGGCATCGGTGATGAGCGGCAGGCCCGTGACGGCGGCCACCGCCTGCGCCGTGGCGTAGGCCCGGGAGAGGTCGCTGCTGATCAGCACCTCGGGCGCGTCGTCCACCAGTGCCAGTGCGGCGCGGCGCGCCTGCTCCAGGCCGCGCTCATTCAGCGGAATGTCGAGCTGGCCCTGCAGCCGGGTTTCCACGTTCCAGGCGGTTTCGCCGTGGCGCAGGGCGATGATGCGTGTCACTCCCTGCATCAAACACCCCAGACGATGGCCTGCTGCTCGCCGAGCGCACGCTGCATCATGTCGATCAGCGGCCAGGCGCGCTGGCGCAGTGACACCACCGGCGCGCGGCTGGCGCCCGTGTCTTCCTTGTCGTCATCCGGGTTGGCCTCGTCGGCATGCTCGGCGGCACTCTTCAGCATCTCGGCCCGCACGGCTTCGTCGGCGGCAATCGCGGCCTGCAGGGCCTCCAGGGCAGCCGGCATCTGGCTCACTTCGATGATGCCCCGGGGGCCGGGCTGCTTGCCGATCAGGCCGAGCACGCGGTCCCCGTTGGGGCCGAGCATGATGACGTCCGCGCACGCCTTGCTCTTGAACTTGTAGATCATGAACGCCTCGCTGCCCGCCCGACGTGGGCCGGCCACCGGCCACATTGTGCCCGCCGGTCTGGCGGGCGTCGGTGCGGCGCGGGGCGCCCCTGCTCAGGCCACGCCGGCTTCGGGCGCGGCTGGCTCATTGGCCGCCGGCGCACGGCCGCGCGGGCGCGCCGCGATCTCGAAGCCGCGCACATCCAGCGCCGGGGCGCACAGCTGGCCCTGCCAGCCCGCGCAGCCGGCGTCACACAACCAGCGGCGCTGCGCCTCGTTGTCGACGCCCACGGCATAGACGGGCAACTTCAGCGCCTGGGCAAAGGCCACGATGGCCTGCGCCAGCGCGGTGTCGGGCGTGGCACGCTGCAGGCCGCGCACCAGGCTGCGGTCCAGCTTCACGGCGGCCAGCGGAAACCGCCGCCACAGGGCCAGCGCGGTGTCGCCGGCGCCGACGTTGTCGAGCACCATGCGCACGCCCAGGCGGTGCAGCGCCTGCAGGTTGAAAAGCGCCGATTCGGCGTCGGCCTGCAGGGCACATTCCTGCAAGTCCAGCTCCAGCATGTTGGCGGCCCAGCCGGTCGATTCCAGCAGCGCCGCTACCCGGCGGGCATAACCGGGCTGGCCGAGGGAGGCCGCGCTCACGTTCACGCACAGGGTCAGCGCCATGCCGGCCTGCCGCCAAGCCACGGCCTGGTGCAGCGCGCGTTCCAGCGCCCAGTCGTCCAGCGGCACCATCAGGCCCAAGCGCTGCACGTCCCCGAGGAACTGCGCCGGCAGTTGCAGGCCACGCACCGGGTCGTGCCAGCGCAGCAGGGCCTCGGCCGCCACGACCTGGCCGGTGCGCGCGTCCACGCGGGGCTGCCAGTGCAGGCGGAAGGCGTCATCGGCCCGGCCTTCACGCACGGCGCGCTCCAGGCGTTCCAGGTGCTGGCGTTCATCGTCGGCCAGGCCGGTGTGCACGGTCCAGCCGCGCGCACCGCCGTCGCGGCCGTTGCGTTGCAGGGCGGCTTCGGCATGGGCGAGCAGGTCTTCGGCGCAACCACCGCCGCGCGGCGTGGCGGCCAGGCCGATCTGCAGGCGCAAACCTTCGGTGGCCAGCAGGCCGGCAGGCAGGCGGCGGGCGATGCCCTGCAGGCGCTCGGCCAGCCGCTCGGCGGCCGATTCACCGCCTTGCTGCAGCATCACGGCGAAGCGCGCGCCGCCCAGACGGGCCACGCGCGCATGGGCCGGCGCGCAGGCGCGCAGGCCCTCCACCAGTTCATCCAGGGCGCGGGCGCGGTTGCGGCCGCTGATGGCGAACAGCGCCTGCGCATCGAAACTCAGGCACAGCAAAGCCACCGAGGGCTCGCCCGGGCGCGCCAGCGCTTCGTCCAGCGCCAGCAGCAGGCCGCTGCGGTTGGGCCACAGCGTGAGGCTGTCGACACCGGTGGTGCCGATCTCGCGCGGGGCGCTGCTCAGCTTGCGGCCACTTTCGCGGAACGACCACACGCGGCCGATGGGACGACCGGCGCTCCACTGCGGCTGCGTCTGGCGCTCCAGCGTGATGCCGCTGAGCAGGGTGATGTGGTCGGTCGTGCTGAGCATCAGCTGCTGCCCGATCTGGTGCAGCCGGCGCTGGTAATCGGCGGGCTGCAGCACGGCCAGACGCATCCAGTCGAACACGGCTTCGTCGCTGCGGTCGGCCAGGGCCGCTTCGGGCAGCTCCCACAAAGTGGCAAAGCGCCGGTTGAAGGCGCAGATGTGGCCCGACAGGTCGGTCACCAGGATGCCGTCAGCGGTGGCCTCCAGCGTGGCCCGAAGTTCAGCGAGCAGGGTTTCGCGCTCCAGCGCGGCGGCCGCTTCGGCGCTGCGGTCACGCAGGCGCACCAGCAGGCTGTGGGGCTGGGCGCCGCCCATGGGCACCACGCTGCGGTGCACCAGGGCCAGGCCGCCGTGTTCACGCGGCAATTCCAGGTCAGAGCTCAACCGGCCGACCCGGCCGGCACGCACTTCGGCCCAGTAGGCAGCGTCTTCCAGCGTGGGCAGCAGTTCATCGGCGGCGGTGCCCGGCCATTGGTGCGCGGGCTGGCCGAGCCAGTCGGCGCCCGCGCGGTTGATGGCGCGCAGGGTGCAACTGGCCACATCGACCAGCCAGGCCGGCTCGTCGAGCACCTGCAGCCACTCCTGGGCGCCAGCGGCGTCCTCGGTGCCGTCGAGCCAGGCTTGCAGGCCTGGTTCGCGGGGAATCATGCCGCCTCCGGCAAGGGCTGCGGGGCCTCGACGTCAAAGAAGTAGGCCACGCGCTGTCGGGGGCGCAGGTATTCGGCGGCACGGGCGGGCAGCTGCGCGGCCTTCAGGCTGCGACGGATGCCGAGGTCGCCTTCGCGGTCGAGGTCAAGGTGCAGCGCCTGGTCGGCCGGCACACCGGCTTCGTACACCAGCACGCGCGGCTTGAGCGGGCGGGCGGCGTTCACCGTCATCACCATCGCGTAGCGCTCGTCAGACAGCTGCACCACCGAGCCCGGCGGGTAGATGCCCATCAGGCGGATGAAGCCGCTGAGCATGTCGGCGTCGAACTTGTTGCGGCTCTGCGCGAACATGCGCGAGAGCGCCTCGTGCGGCGTCAGCGACTTCGACGGCACCGCCGCGTTGCACAGGTTGTCGTAGGTGTTGACCATCGCCACGATGCGGGCCGCCGGGCTGATCTGGGTCAGGTGCGCGCCACGCGGGTAGCCGGTGCCGTCCGCCAGTTCGTGGTGCTGCGCCAGCACCAGCAGCGCGCCGTTGCTCAGGCCCATGCGCTGGCCCTGGGCCACGCCCTTGGCCACATGGTCGCGGTAAAGCGCGGCTTCGGCGTGGGTGAAGTCGTCGTGCAGCAGGCGCACGCGGTCAGGCAGCGCCAGCTTGCCAACGTCGTGCAGCAAGGCGCCCACGCCGATGTCCATCAGCACGCTGTCTTCCAGTTCCAGCGCGCGGGCCAGCAGCAGCGAGATCACGGTCACGTTCATCGCATGGGCCGAGTGGCGGTCGCCGCCGGGCTCACCCAGCACGCGCAGGCACAGCTCGCCGTCCACCAGCATCTTGTCCAGCAGGGCGCGGGTCAGCATGTCGGCGCTTTCGCGTGCCTTCACCGGGGTGCCCACCACGGCGTCGCTGATGCGGCGCAGGTCACGGCAGGCTTCGCCGTACTGGCGCTCACATTGGCGCAGCGCGGCTTGCTGGGCAGACACGCGCTCGGCCTGCTCACGCCGGGCCTGCACGGCGGCGGCTTCGGCCGCACGGCGAGCGGCCTGGGCCTGGTCGGCGGCACTGGTGCCACCTGCGCCGGCCTGCTCATCGTTGGCCGCCGGGGTGACGGCGTCGTCAACGGCAGCCACGCCTTCACCTGCGGGCACCACGGCCACGCCGTGGATGTCCACATCGCTGCGCTCGGGGCTCCAGCGCACCTGGCGCAGCCCCAGCCCTTGAATGGTCTCGATCTGCTCAGCCGACGCGATCTTGAAGCTCGACAGCGGGAAGGGATGCGCCATCCAGCCCACGTCCAGATGCACAAACATCCCGACGCGCAACGCTTGAACCGACACCGTATCCGACATGACTATGTTTCCCTGTGCTTGGTCGCCCGGGATCGCCGGGACGACTTCTCTGCACTGGTCATCGGCCATGCTGGCTGAAAACTTGAGACAGGTTGCAACGCGCTGCAACCGAACGCTCAAGCCAAAGCAGCGCCGGCCGAAGTCAGCGCTGGGCCTGTTCGCGCCAGGCGCCCGGGGCCAGGCCGCTCAGGCGCTGGAAGAAGCGGGTGAAATACCCCGCATCCGTGAAGCCCAGGTCGAGGCCGATGCGCTTGATGCTGAGCGTGGTGTAGGTCAGCTGGCGTTGGGCTTCGAGCATCAGGCGGTCATGCAGCAGGGCCAGCGCGCTGCGGCCCAGCACCCGCTGGCAGATGCGGTTGAGCTGGGTGGGCGTGAGGCCGAGTTCTGCCGCCAGATCAGCCACCCGAGGCTGCAGGCGAAAGCGCGCGTCGATCAAGGCGCGGTAGCGCGCCAGGTGGTCGGCAGCCCGGCCGGCGCCGGCGGCGGGCACCGGGGCGTCGTCGGGCAGCGCGCGGGCCAGGCTCACCATGGTTTGCAGCAGGGCGGCGTCCAGCGCCAGCGCGCGCCAAGGCTGCGGGTTGGCATATTCGGCAGCCAACATGGCCACGGCGGCGCCCAAGCTGCGCGCCGCCGGCCCTTGCCCGCGCAAGGCCAGCCAGTGCGGCTGCGCCAGGCGCGCCCACAGGCCCGGTACGGCGTCCAGCAGGCTGGCCAGGTGGCGTTCCTGCACCGTCACCACATGGCCTTCCACCCCGGGGTCAAACCGGAAGCCGTGGGCCACCAGCGCCGGCACGCACACCGCGCATGGGCCGCGCAAAGGGCACACCTGGCTGTCCAGCCGGGCCTCGGCCTGGCCTTGCGCCATGTACAGAATTTGAAAGAAGGTGTCGTGGCGGTGTGGCTGGATTTCCCAGTCATGCAGCCGGCTGCGCGACGAGATGGTTTCCACGTGCAGCCGCTCTGACGACGCTGCCCCGCCCTGCTCACCGTAGAGCAGGTAAGAGGGCAGCGAACGCACCGCAGCGGTGGGCTGGACGGCTGAGGGGATGGGGGTTTGTGCGGCCATGGAATGTTCGAATTGTTCAATGTCTTGCGTTTTCTGTCCATTGGCTTGGCGCTGCCACGGCCCTACGCTTGCGGCCAGCTATCCACACTTTCGGAGACACATCCCATGCGCACCCAAGTCGCCATCATTGGCGCCGGCCCGTCCGGCTTGTTGCTCGGCGCCCTGCTGCACAAGGCCGGCATCGACCACGTCATCATCGAGCGCCAGTCGCCCGACTACGTGCTGAGCCGCATCCGCGCCGGCGTGCTGGAACAGGTGACGATGGACCTGCTGGACGCCGCCGGCGTGGGCGCCCGCATGCACCGCGAAGGCCTGCCGCACGACGGCTTCGACCTGTGCTTCGACGGCCGCCGCCACCGCATCGACCTGCACGCGCTGACTGGCCGCAAGGTGATGGTGTACGGCCAGACGGAAGTGACGCGCGACCTGATGGACGCCCGCACCGCCGCCGGCCTCGACACCGTCTACAACGCCAGCGATGTGCAGCTGCACGATTTCAACGGCACCCAGCCGCGCGTCACCTTCACCGCCAAGGGCGAAGCCCACGAGGTGCACGCCGACTTCATCGTTGGCTGCGACGGCTTCCACGGCGTGGCCCGCGCCAGCGTGCCGACCGACGCCATGCAGACCTTCGAGAAGGTCTACCCCTTTGGCTGGCTGGGTGTGCTGGCCGATGTACCACCGGTGCATGAAGAACTGATCTACGCCAGCGACGAGCGCGGCTTCGCGCTGTGCAGCATGCGCAGCAAGAGCCGCGTGCGCTACTACGTGCAGTGCTCGCTCGAAGACAAGGTCGAGCAGTGGAGCGATGACGCCTTCTGGGACGAGCTCAAGCGCCGCCTGCCGGCTGAAGACGCAGCCCGCATGGTGACCGGCCCGTCGATTGAAAAGAGCATCGCCCCGCTGCGCAGCTTCGTGGCCGAACCGATGCGCTTCGGCCGCCTGTTCCTGGCCGGCGATGCCGCCCACATCGTGCCGCCCACCGGCGCCAAGGGCCTGAACCTGGCGGCATCCGACGTCGGCCTGCTCAGCCATGCGCTGACCGACTACTACCGCGGCAACGTGGTGGGCATCGACACCTACTCGGAGCGTGCGCTCTCGCGCATCTGGAAGGCCGAGCGCTTCAGCTGGTGGTTCACCTCGCTGATGCACCGCTTCCCCGACACCGGCGCCTTCGGCCGCCGCATGCAGAGTGCCGAGCTGGACTACCTGGTGAAGTCGGAAGCGGCGATGACCGCGATGGCCGAGAACTACGTGGGCCTGCCGCTGAACGTGTGACACGCGGCTGACACGGGGCCGTCACGCTCCTTGCACATACGCTGACCAGAATTGAAGTGAAAGAGGTCACGGATTGAGGCGCCATTAGTCGCCTTAGCCCTCGCCTCATCTGCTTTCACGCGTCGCGAACCGCAGCCGCCCGGCCCGCACCGGGGGGCTGCGCTTGTTTGTGGCGCCACACGATCTGGTTCGCCATGCTGCACTTCGACGAAACACCGCCCCGCAAGGCCCGCATCGAGATCATTCCGATGATCGACGTGATGATGTTCCTGCTGATCTTCTTCGTGCTGATCAGCACCAACGTCATCCCCAGCTTCGGCCTGAAGACCGCCCTGCCCGACAGCAGCACCGCGCAACGCATGGTCACCGACCAGCGGCCGGTCATCGTCACGCTCGGCGCTGACGGCAGCGTCTCGCTCGACGGCCAGGCCGTGCCGGCCGGCACCCTCACCGCCCGGGTGCAGAGCATCCATCAACAAGACTCGCGCAAGCGCTTTGTCATCAACGCCGACCAGTCGGTGAAGTGGCAATCCGTGGTGGATGTGATGGACGCACTCCGCGCCCAGGGCATCGACGCCATCACCTTCGCCACCAAGCGGGTCGGCTGATGATCGACTGGCTGAACGACCGCCGCGATCCGGCGGCGCTGGGCACGGCCGTGCTGTTCCTGACCGCCGGCTGGTGGGGCTTGCAGCATCTGCCGGCAGCGGTGTCCACCGCCCCGGTCAGCAATGAGGTGAAGGTGCAGTGGGAAGACCTGCCCGCCCCCACCCCGGCTGAACCCACGCCGCCCGCACCGCCGCGCCCTGCGCCAGACGTGCCGCCGACCAGCGCAGGCCAGCCGCCCACACCGGCGCCGGCTGCGCCCGTGTTGTCGCCCAACGCCACGGAAGTGGCCACCGGGCCGACGAGCACGGCGCCTGCCGCTCCTGCCGCACCGCCTGCGCTGGCCACGCCACCTGCGCCCACCGCCACGGCACCAGCAGCACCCGCCGCTCCGCCCGCGCCCGCGCCACGCGCCCACGCCTCGGCCGAGCAGGGTTACGCCAGCCAGCTGCGCGGCTACCTGAACAGCATCAAGCGCTACCCCAACAGCCGCGAGGCCCGCCAGCTGCGCCCCACCGGCACGGTGCGCGTTTGGCTGGAGCTCTCGCGCAACGGCCAGTTGCAGGGCGCCGGCATCGAGAACAGCGGCGGCTCGTCGCTGCTGGATGTGGAGGCGCTGCGCACCGTGCGCGGCGGCCGCTACCCCGCCATGCCCGACGACGCCTACCCCGGCCAGGCCAGCAACCGTTTCGTGATCGCCATCGACTACACGCTCGACGACTGATCGACCCACCTGTTTTTTCTTGCAGCAACACCCTCCCACAAGGACACCCACCATGCGCCCCTTCACGCTCAATGCCATCACCCTGGCACTGCTGGCCCTGACCGCCCACGGCCAGGCCCTGGCACAACAAGCCGGCACCGACATCGGCAAGATCACCGTCACCGGCGAAGGTGACAAGCTCGGCACCGGCCTGCTGGTCGACGAAGACACGCCCAAGGCCAAGAGCACGGTCACCAAGGCCCAGCTCGACAAGGTGCGCGCCAGCTCGAACCCGTTCCAGGCCATGTCGCTGATGCCCGGCGTGAACAGCTACAGCTACGACGCCACCGGCCTGTTCGGCGGCAGCCTGCGCGTGCGCGGCTTCAACAGCGACCAGATGGGCTTCACCATCAACGGCGCACCGGTGAATGACTCGGGCAACTTCGCGGTTTATCCGCAGGAATACACCGACCTGGAAAACACCTGCGAAATCTCGCTGACCCAGGGCGCCTCCGACACCGAAGCCCCGCATGTGGGCGCCTCGGGCGGCAATGTCGGCATCAATTCCTGCGGCGCGAATGACAAGGCCCGCGTGCGCGCCTCGCTGTCGGCCGGCAGCCTGAGCTATCGCCGCGTCTTCCTGCGCGGTGACACCGGCCAGATCGGTGACTTCAAGGGCTTTGCCTCGATCAGCAGCAGCCAGGTCGACAAGTGGAAGGGCGAGGGCAAGGCCGACCGCACCCACATCGACGCCGGCGCCGAGTTCAAGCTGGGCGACGTCAAGCTGAACGCCGGCATCCTCTACAACAAGGCCGTCAACAACAACTTCCGCACGCTGACGCTGGATCAGGTGGGCACGCTGGGCTACACGGCTGATTTCGCCACCGTCGTGCCGCAGCACCTGACGCCCGTGGCTGGCACCGCCCAGAACGAAAGCACCATCGCATCGGGCACCGCCTACTACGGCTACGCCCTGAACCCGTTCGAAAACTACCTGCTGACGGCCGGCGCGCATGTGCAGCTCTCCCCCGTCACCCGCCTCGATGTGGAGCCGTACTTCTGGTACGGCTACGGCACCGGCGGCGTGCAGCAGACCTCGGTGGCCGAGAGCTCCGGCAGCACCCGCCTGGGCGGCGGCGTGAAGGACATCAACGGTGACGGCGACACGCTCGACACCATCATGGTCTACCGCGGCAGCCTGACGGAAACCCACCGCCCTGGCGTGACCATCAAGCTCAGCCATTCGATGGACAACCACCAGCTGCTCGGCGGCGTGTGGATGGAGCGTGCGAACCACCGCCAGACCCAGCCGGCCACCACCGTGGACAACAACGGCGCCATCGCCACCAAGTGGCTCGACAGCGACGGCGCGCTGCTGCGCCGCGCCGACGGCACGCTCTACCAGGGCCGTGACTGGAAGACGGTGTCGACCGGCCAGAGCGCCTTCCTGCAGGACACGATCGACGTGGACAGCCAGTGGCGCGTGATCCCGGGCGTGAGCTGGCGCTCGATCAAGCGCGAGTTCACCAACACCGCCAACGACGGCTCCGGCGGCGGTGCCGACTATGTGCTGACGCGTCGCTACTCGGAAGTGCTGCCGAGCCTGAACACCAGCTTCCAGTTCACGCCGGAAGTGCAAGCCTTTGCCGGCATCTCGAAGAACCTGCGTGCACCGAGCAACTTCGAACTCGGCAATGCGGTCACCAGCGTGGTCTACGTGAACGGTGCACCGTCGACCTACGTGGTGCAGGTGCGCAACAGCGTGAAGCAGGAAACCGCCGTCAACCTCGACATGGGCGCGCGCTTCAAGACGCCGCTGGTCAAGGGCAGCGTCACCGGCTTCTACACCCGCTTCACCGACCGCATCGGCTCAGGCTACGACCCGGTGCAGGCCGGCAAGTTCGACATCAACGTCGGCGACTCCACCATGAAGGGCCTGGAGGTGGAACTGGGCACCGTGCCTTACATGGGCTTCAGCGCCTACGCGTCGGGCACCTACACGGTCAGCACGCTCGACAACGACCTGCTGAACTCGTATGTGGACAGCGTGACGAAGAAGGTCGTGAGCTACACCGCCGCCACCTCTGGCAAGCAGTTCCCCGACACCCCGAAGGGCATGGCCGCACTGGCCCTGCAATGGTCGGACGGCCCGCTGATGCTGAACCTGTCGGGCAAGTACACCAGCCGCCGCTACACCACGATGACGAACGATCAGTCGATCGGTGGCTACACCACCATCGACTTCAACGCCGCCTGGCAGCTGCCCGCCACCGACTGGACCCGCAACACCGTGCTGCGCCTGAACGTGAGCAACCTGACGAACAAGCAGTACCTGCTGGCCAACTCCGGCAGCGGCTCCAGCTTCACCGTCAATGCCACCGGCGCCGGCTCGTCGCAGCCGTCGCTGTACCAAGGCGCACCGCGCTTCGTGAGCATGTCCCTGCAGACTGACTTCTGACCATGAACTTCAATTTCTTCCACGACCTCGTGCTGGTGGCCATGGCGGGGCTGATGGCCCTGGCCCTGATCGTCATCGTCGAGCGCCTGATCTACAACACCTTCGTCATCCGGGCGCGCAAGCGCCTGCTGGCCGCCCTGACCCAGCCGGGTGAGGGCGCCCTGCAAGCCGAGCTGGCCCGTCCCAGCCACGGCCCGCATGCCAACATGGTGGCCGGCGTTCGTTCGCTGAAGACCAGCGACCCCGAGCGCATGGACCTGAAGGTGCAGGCGCTCTACCTGGAGCAGCAAAGCAGCGTGCGCCGCGGCCTGTGGCTGCTGGACACCACCATCACGCTGTCGCCGCTGCTCGGCCTGCTGGGCACCATCCTGGGCATCATCGACACCTTCACCGCACTGGCGGCACAAGGCGTCTCTGATCCGCAGGCGGTGAGCCGCGGCATCGGCACCGCGCTGATCGCCACGGCGGCGGGCATCGGCATCGCGGTGTTCTGTCTGGTGTTCAACAACTTCTTCACCGAACGCGTTGAGCGGATCAATGAAGAACTGAAGGTGCTGGCCCTCGGCCAGGCCGGGGAGGCTTGATGGCACAGGCGCAGGTGACGGCGACAGCCGTGTTGACGTTGAAGACCGCGCTGGCCGGGTTCGCCCTGCTGGGCGGCCTGGGCAGCTTGGGTGCAGGGGCTGCCACCGCCGCCCCGGTGCCGCTGCGGGTGATGGCCTTCAACGACTTCCACGGCCACCTCGAAGCCGCCGACCTGCGCCTGGACCTGCCTGACCCGGCCAACCCCGGCCAGTGGCTGCGCGCACCGGCGGGCGGGGCTGCGGCCCTGGCCGGCCTGGTGCGTGAGCTGCGGGCCGACAGCCCGAACCACCTGCTGCTGTCGGGGGGTGATCTGTTCGGTGGCTCACCGCTGATCTCGTCGCTGTTCCGCCATGAATCAACCGTGGCGGTGATGAACCGCATCGGCCTGGACGCCAGCGTGGTGGGCAACCATGAATTCGACGCCGGCTGGGCCGAGCTGCAGCGCCTGATCAATGGTGGCTGCGCCGCCACCCAGGCCGGCAACCCGGCGCGCAGCTGTGCCAATGGCCCCTGGGGCGGTGCCAGGTTCCCGCTGCTGGGCGGCAACGTGGTGGCGGAGGCCACCGGCCAAATCGTGCTGGCGCCCTCGGTGGTGCGCAACGTGGGCGGCGTGCGGGTGGGCCTGATCGGCGCCGTCACCCGCACCACACCCGACATCGTGATGCGCTCCGGCATTGCCGGCCTGCGCTTTGACGACGAAGCCGATGCCATCAACCGCAGCGCAGCGCTGCTGAAGGCGGCCGGTGTGCACACCCTGATCGCGCTGGTGCATGAGGGCGGAGAAATCGGCCAGGCCTCCCAACGCGGCGACTGGAACGACGGCAGCTGCCCGAAGGCCCGCGGCGCGATCTTCGAGATCAACCGCCGGCTCTCACCAGACATCGACCTGCTGCTGACCGGCCATACCCACCAGGGCTACCGCTGCGAGATGGACGGCCGGCTGGTGATGCAGGCCACGGCGTACGGCCGCGGCTTGTCGGTGATCGACCTGGTGATCGACAGCGACACCGGCCGCGTGCAACGCAGCCAGACGCGCGGCCTGAACGTGCCGGTGCTGAACGAGCGCACCGACCCCGCCCTGCGCCGCCAACTGGCTGCCGGCCTGCCAGCCCCGCTGGCACGTGCGCTGCTGAATGCGCAGCCCGACGCCCAGGTGGCGGCCGAGGTGGCAGCGATGGCGCAGGCCGTAGCCCCGCTGGCGAACCAGCCGGTGGGCCGCATCACGGCGGATTTCAAGCGCGGTGGCACTGGTAACGGCGGCCCGGTGGACAACGCCGCCGGCCGCCTCGTGGCCGATGCACAGCTGGCCGCCACCCGCAGCCCCGCCACGGGCGGTGCGCAGCTCGCGCTGATGAACCAGGGTGGTGTGCGCAGTGATCTGGAATGCACGGCGGCTGACAAGGCGAGCGGTGCGCCCTGCACCATCAGCTACGGCCAGGTCATCACCATGCAGCCGTTTGGCAACGCACTGGTGACGATGACGCTCAGTGGTGCCCAGTTGCAACGGGTGCTCGAGAGCCAGCAGCGCGCCAATCCGCAGTCGCCGGCCATCCTGCACCCGTCGGCCGGCTTGACCTACGAGTGGCATGCCAGTGCCGAGGCCGGCCAGCATGTGCGCCAGCTGATGTTGAACGGCCAGCCCGTGCTGCCCGAGCAGCGCCTGCGGGTGACGGTGAACAACTTCATCGCCGATGGCGGCGACGGTTTCACCCTGCTGCGCGAGGGCACGGAGCGCCTCACCGGCCCGCTCGACGCCGAAGCGCTGGTGCAGTTTCTGGGGGGCTCGCCGCCCGTGCAGCCTGACACCCAGGCACGGGTGCGCTGGCTGCCCTAAACCCCCGGGGGCGCGGCACACCAGCCGCGTTTCCTACAATGCGGTCATGAACGCCAAGTCTTCCGTCTACACCCGTGGCGCGGCCCTGCCCGCGATCCTGGCCCAACGCATCGCCATCATCGATGGGGCCATGGGCACGATGATCCAGCGCTACAAGCTGGGGGAAGCCGATTTCCGCAATGCCGCGCTGCAGGCCCACCCGAAGGACCTGAAGGGCAACAACGACCTGCTGGTGCTGACCCGCCCGGACGTCATCAGCGAGATCCACGAGCAGTACCTGGCCGCTGGCGCCGACCTGGTCGAGACCAACACGTTCGGCGCCACCAGCGTGGCCCAGGACGACTACGGCCTCGGCCACCTGGCCCGCGAGATGAACGTGGCCGCGGCCCGCCTGGCGCGCGCCGCCTGCGACAAGTACAGCACGCCCGACAAGCCGCGCTTCGTGGCCGGCGCCCTCGGCCCGACCCCGCGCACCGCCAGCATCAGCCCTGACGTGAACGACCCGGGCGCGCGCAACGTCACCTTCGACGAACTGCGTGCGGCCTACCGCGAACAGGCCGAAGGGCTGCTGGAAGGCGGCGCGGACCTGTTCCTGGTGGAAACGATCTTCGACACGCTGAATGCCAAGGCCGCCATCTTCGCGCTCGACGAGCTGATGGAAGACACGGGCGAGCGGCTGCCGGTGATCATCTCGGGCACCGTCACTGATGCCTCGGGCCGCATCCTGTCAGGCCAGACCGTGGGGGCGTTCTGGTACTCGGTGCGCCATGCGCGCCCGCTGGCCGTGGGCCTGAACTGCGCGCTGGGCGCGGCGCTGATGCGCCCGTACATCGAAGAGCTGAGCCGCCTGGCCGGTGACACCTACATCAGCTGCTATCCGAACGCCGGCCTGCCCAACCCGATGAGCGACACCGGGTTTGATGAGACGCCGGACGTGACGGGCGGCCTGATGGAAGACTTCGCCCGCGCGGGTTTCCTGAACATCGTGGGTGGCTGCTGCGGCACCACGCCGGATCACATCGCGGCGATCGCCCAGCGCGTGAGCGCCTACCGCCCGCGCCACCGTCAGGACCCACTGTTCAGCGGGCTGCTGGCGGCAGATGCAGACCTGGAAGCCTGAGGGGCCGCCGGGTTCAGCGCTTGACGTTGCCCGCTGCGGCGGGTGATGTCGACGGCGTGGCTGGTGGCGGTGGCGGCGGCAACTGGTTGTCGTCCAGCCGCTTCACCGGCCCGCTGCCGGGCATCAGGCGCAACTGCACCGCATCGCCGGTCACGGTTTGCACGGGCGCCAGGCGCCAGGCCGTGATGCCCTTGGTGTTCAGGTAGGCGCGCAAGGCGCTGGCGCGGGCATCGGCCTGCGGGCCGGGCGTGGCAATCTGCAAACGCGCCGAGGGCTGCCGCTTCAGGCTGAGCACCAGCTTGTCGAGCACGCCCTTGATGGCCGGCTTGGCCGTCGCCGTGGCGCCTTCGAAGGAATGCACCAGCGGCACGCTCAGCCGCACCGAGCCATCGGCTTCTTCCTGCACCCGCACGGGCGTGGGGGTGAACAGCTCTTTCAGCCAGGTGGCCTCGGCCAGCAAAGGCGAAGGCTCAGCCGGCAATGCCACGGGGGCGACCGGCGCCGAGGCCGCCGCCACGGGCGCGGCGGGCACCACCACCGGGCGCTGCGGCGCCGGTGTGGCCACGGGCGCCACCGGGGCAGGCCGCGGTGGTGTGCCGCAGCCGGCCAGGCCGATGGCCAGCGCTGTGGCCATGGCCCCGTTCAGAACCCATCGGTCAGCCCGGTATGGGGCTGGTCGTTGAACATGCATCTCGAAAACTCCCTGTGCCCGTGTGTTCACGGTGCGCTTGTCTTGTCTGGTTGGCAGGTCTCTGGCGCGCATGCTGGCCGAGGCTCCGGGCTGCTTCAAGGCCGCTCAAAACTCAGGCTGGCTGCCCGGGCGGCCCTGGCGAACCGCTGCGCCGTCCATCACCTGCTGCAATTGCTGGCCCAGCACGTCGATTTCCTGCTGCATGGCCCGCACCAGCTGAGCATAGATGCGCTGCTGGCGGGCGGCCTCCCGCAGGCGGGCAGCCATGCGCTGGCCCAGGACATACATCAGCTTGGCCGCCACGTCCGGCTCTTCGCGCTGCATGCGTTGCAAGGCGCGTCGCGACAACCCGGCGCCGATCACAGCCGTTGAGGCCACGCAACTCGCCACCCGCGCGCCGCCGTCGAGCAGCGCAATCTCGCCGATCAACTGGCCGGGCTGCAGCACCGAGATCACCACCGGATCGGTGCGACTGGCCACCATCGACTCCACCGTGGCTTCGCCGTGCAGCATCAGCACCATGTAGCTGGCGTTGACCTGATCGCCCTCCTGCACGATGACCTGACCCGGCCGGAACCGCATCAGGCGGGCATGGGCCACCACCGCACGGGCTTCTTCCTGGCTGAGACCGTGCAGCGCATCAGCCGAACGCAGCATGCGAACGGCCA
Source organism: Burkholderiales bacterium PBB6 (assembly GCA_002255925.1). Lineage (GTDB taxonomy): Bacteria > Pseudomonadota > Gammaproteobacteria > Burkholderiales > Burkholderiaceae_C > Ideonella > Ideonella margarita. Next base: position 55,574 of record NKIH01000007.1, read on the forward strand.
ACTCGGCGTGATCGGGAAACTGCAGGATCGACGGGGCGGCAGGGCTGTTGGGCATGGCGGAGTGGCACTAATTGCAACCCTGACGATACCTTGTTGGCATTTGCTTCGCCTGCTTGCCGGGCACGCCCCCACGGTCGTCCGTTAAAATTCCCACCACCAAGGAGCGTTGCAGCAACGTCGCCCCGTGCGACACAGTCAGGCTTGGTACCGAATCAACGACGCTCACCCGCCCTGTGGGTGAGCTCCGTCCGTTGTTGTATTTCCCCGCCTGCCACCTGAGTTCTGCACGCCATGACCACCACCGCCCTGCCCGCCCTGCCCATGCGTCTTTCCGGCCTGGAGCCGGTCACGCTGGACGCCAGCACGCTGTTCGTCAACATCGGTGAGCGCACGAACGTCACCGGCTCGCGCGTGTTCGCCAAGATGATCCTGGCCGGCGAGTTCGAGAAGGCCCTGGCCGTGGCCCGCCAGCAGGTCGAGAACGGCGCGCAGGTGATCGACATCAACATGGACGAGGCCATGCTGGACAGCCAGGCCGCCATGGTGCGGTTCCTGAACCTGATCGCCGGCGAGCCGGAAATCGCCCGCGTGCCCATCATGGTCGACTCCTCGAAGTGGAGCGTCATCGAAGCCGGCCTGAAGTGCCTGCAGGGCAAGGGCATCGTCAACTCCATCTCGTTGAAGGAAGGCGAGGCCGAGTTCAAGCGCCAGGCCAACCTGGTGCGCCGTTACGGCGCCGCCGCAGTGGTGATGGCCTTCGACGAAAAGGGCCAGGCCGACACCTTTGCCCGCAAGATCGAGATCTGCGAGCGCGCCTACAAGGTGCTGGTGAACGAGGTCGGTTTCGCGGCCGAAGACATCATCTTCGACCCCAACATCTTCGCCATCGCCACCGGCATCGAAGAGCACAACAACTACGCGGTCGACTTCATCGACGCGACCCGATGGATCAAGCAGAACCTGCCCGGCGCCAAGGTGTCGGGCGGTGTGTCGAATGTGTCGTTCAGCTTCCGCGGCAATGAGCCCGTGCGCGAAGCCATCCACACCGTGTTCCTGTACCACGCCATCAAGGCCGGCATGGACATGGGCATCGTCAACGCCGGCATGGTCGGCGTGTATGACGACCTGGAGCCGGTGCTGCGCGAGCGCGTGGAAGACGTGGTGCTGAACCGCCGCCCGGACGCCGGCGAGCGCCTGGTGGAGATCGCCGAAAACGCCAAGGGCGCGGCCAAGGACGACAGCCAGCGCCTGGCCTGGCGCGCCGGCGACGTGAACGAGCGCCTGAGCCACGCGCTGGTGCACGGCATCACCGACTTCATCACCGAAGACACCGAAGAATGCTGGCAGGCGATTGCCGCCACCGGTGGCCGCCCGCTGCACGTGATTGAAGGCCCGCTGATGGCCGGCATGAACGTGGTCGGTGACCGCTTCGGCGCCGGCAAGATGTTCCTGCCGCAGGTGGTGAAAAGCGCCCGCGTGATGAAGCAGGCCGTGGCCCACCTGCTGCCCTACATCGAGGCCGAGAAGAAGGCGCTGATCGATGCCGGCGGCGAAGCCAAGCCCAAGGGCAAGATCGTCATCGCCACCGTGAAGGGCGACGTGCACGACATCGGCAAGAACATCGTCACCGTGGTTCTGCAGTGCAACAACTTCGAGGTGGTGAACATGGGCGTGATGGTGCCTTGCCAGGACATCCTGGCGAAGGCCCGCGAGGAAGGCGCCGACATCATCGGCCTGTCCGGCCTGATCACCCCGAGCCTGGAAGAGATGCAGCACGTGGCCGCCGAGATGGCCCGTGACCCGTGGTTCGCCGAGCGCGGCACGCCGCTGCTGATTGGCGGCGCCACCTGCAGCCGCGTGCACACCGCGGTGAAGATCGCACCGAACTACGCCGGCCCGGTGGTGTACGTGCCCGATGCCTCGCGCGCCGTCGGCGTGTGCTCGGACCTGCTGAGCGACGAGCGGGCCGCCCGCTACATCGCCGATCTGAAGGCCGACTACGAGCACGTGCGCCAGCTGCACGCCAACAAGAAAAAGACGCCGATGGTGAGCCTGGCGGCCGCCCGCGCCAACAAGGCGGTGGTGAACTGGGCCGGCAAGCCCGCCGCGCCGAAGTTCATCGGCCGCCGCGAGTTCCGCCAGTACGACCTGGCCGAGCTGGCCCGCTACATCGACTGGGCCCCGTTTTTCCAGACCTGGGACCTGGCCGGCCCCTACCCCGCCATCCTCGACGACGAGGTGGTGGGCGACACCGCGCGCAAGGTGTTTGCCGATGCGCAGGCCATGCTCAAGCAACTGATTGAGGGCCGCTGGCTGCAAGCCAATGGCGTGATGGCGCTGTACCCGGCCAACACCGTGGACGACGACACCATCGAGCTGTATGCCGATGAATCACGCAGCGAGGTGCTGCTGCGCTGGACGCCGCTGCGCATGCAGACCGAGCGGCCGGTGGTGGACGGCGTGAAGCGGCCGAACCGCTCGCTCGCCGACTTCGTGGCGCCCAAGGGTGTGCAGCCCGATTACGTCGGCCTGTTTGCCGTGACGGCCGGCCTGGGCGCCGACAAGAAGGCCAAGCAGTTTGAAGATGCGCACGACGACTACTCGTCCATCATGATCAAGGCCCTGGCTGACCGTCTGGCCGAAGCCTTTGCCGAACGCCTGCACCAACGTGTGCGCACCGAACTCTGGGGCTACGCCGAAGGCGAGGCCCTGAGCAACGAGGCGCTGATCGCCGAGCAGTACCAGGGCATTCGTCCGGCGCCGGGCTACCCGGCCTGCCCGGAACACGGCGTGAAGGCCGGCATGTTCGACGTGCTGCGCGCAACCGAGATCGGCATGGGCCTGACCGACAGCATGGCGATGACGCCGGCCGCCAGCGTCAGCGGCTTCTACCTGGCCCACCCGGAGGCGGCTTACTTCAACGTGGGCACCGTGGGCGCCGACCAGTCGGCAGCCTTCGCTGCAGCAGCGGGCGTGTCCGAGGCGGAAGCCGCACGTCGGCTGGTGTCGGTGCTGGACGACAAGCCCGGCGCGTCGGCGTAAAAGCTGGCGTTGAGCTGGGTCTGCTGCGTCAGGTAGGCGCGGTAGTTCAGGAACAGCTCGCGGTCGACTTCACCGGGCTGCTGCCAGAAAGTGTGCAGCGGCCCCGGGTGCACCAAGCCCGGAATGGCATACAGGCAATCGCCCAGCGCCAGCACCGGCGTGTTGTGGAACATGGCCTGCAGGCCGGTGGTGCTGTTCACCGTGACCACGCCCTTGGCGGCGCGCAGCAACGTGGGCAGGTGCTGGTCATGGATGTAGAGCACCCGGCCTTCCAGGCCCAGCGCGGCCACGCGGCTGCGAATCAGCTCGCGGTAATCACGGTAGGGCTTGTCCAGCGGATGGTGCTTGATGACGAGCAGGTCACCGGCCGACGCGGCCTTGGCGAACGAGTCGATCACCTCGTGGATGAACTGCTCGACGCTCTGGTACGGCGAGTGGCAGAGGATCTGCGCGTCGTTGTGCACCTGCAGCGGCACCAGGAAGTAGCGCTTGTGCTGCTCAGGCGCGGCCAGATAGGCCTGCGCTCGGCGCTCGACCCAGCGGCTTTCATACTTGCGCCCGGCGCCGCGCACCCAGCGCAGGCCCTCGCGGATCGGATGCAGGCAGCGGTGGTGCTGGTAATGCGGGAAACGCTTGCGGCCCAGCCAGCAGGCCAGCGCGTAGGTCATCGCCAGGTTGGCCACCGTGCCGAACTGCTGGCCCGTGGGCTCAGGCGGCGGCGCGGGCTGAATGTCCAGGTCACGGTAGAAGGTGGCGTCACGCGGCAGGCTGGAATCAGCGTTCACGCCGCCCACCTCCAGCGTCACGTAATCGGGCCGCAGGTAGCCTTCTTCGAACACGAACACCGGCACGCCGGCGGCTCGGGCCACCGCCATGGCCACTCGGTGCAGAGGCCGGCTCTGGCCAAACAGCACCAGCGCATCGGCACGGTGGCGATCCAGCAGGGCCCGCAGCGCGGTGGGCCATTGGGCGCTGGGCTGGTTGTAGGCCACCGCCGTGGGCGCCTCACCACCGTGGCCGGTGCAGCCGGGTTCGCTCCAGAACCATTCATCACCGGCGTTAAAATTCACCTTCTGCACCAGGGCGCCCTGCACGTGCAGCCACGCCGCCAGCCGTGCGAAAAAAGGCCCCATGGGGCCTTGCAGCAGCAGCGGACGGCGACAGGCGCGCAGTCGGTCCAGGGAGGTAGGTAGCAACATGTGGGTGCGGTTTGACAGCGCAGTGTAGGCCTGCCGTGTAAACGAACAGCCCCCCAAGAACGCCGACGAACACCCCCTAATGCGCCGCAATGTGACTTGATGCACTGCGGATACCGACCGGTTTCACGCTTTGCACACATCGGTGCCCGGGCCTGCTCAGCCGCGCATGGCCACCCAGGCGCGCAGCACCTGGCGCCACAACTGCGACAACACGCGCCGCGCGGCCGATGCTGCGGCGTCTTCGGCCCGCCAGCGTTGCAACTCCGCCAGCACGTTTTCAGGCGAGGTGAACTTGCCGGAGCGTGCACTCACATAGCTCGGGTACTTGATCAGTGCGGCAGCCACCAACGCGTCCAGGCTGATGTCAGCGCCCGCCCAGGGCGGCGGCTGCCGGTCTTGCGTGAGGCCGCGGCCCGCGTAGAACGGCCAGCCCCAGGTCACCACCGGCCGACCACGCAGCAGGGCCTCGAAGCCGGCAAGCGAGGTCATCACATGCACTTCATCCACGGCCCGCAGCAGGGCGTCCATGGGCACATCGGTCACGGTCTCCTCGCACCACCTCGCGGCATCCTGCTCACCCTGGCCTTGTGCGCGCAGCCCGGCCACGACGTCGGGGTGGGGCTTCCACACGATGTGCGCGTCGGGCCGCGCCTGGCGCACGGCCTGCAGCAGGCCGATGTTGGTGCGTACGCCGGGTGCGCCGGCCAGCACGGCGGCATCGGTTTCCACCTGGCCGACCACCAGCACCACGGCCTTGGGCGTGGCCGGACGGCGCCAGACGCCGCCGCCCACGTTGTATTTGGTCAGGCCCGCCGCGAGGATGGCTTGGCGCAGGTGGGCGGCGCGGGCCAGCAAGGCGGGCTCGAAGGTGTGGGCCCGGGCCAGCAGCGCCAGCAGGTCGGAGTTGGTGGCAGGGTCGTAGTGCATGCCGCCAGCGTCCACCACCCATGAGAGCGGCCGACGCAGCGCAGCGCCCAAGCCCACCGAGCGCAGGAAGCCATCTTCCAGGCGCAGCACACCGGCCAGGTGATCAGGCGGCAGACCAGGCGGCACCGGCTGGCGGCCCCACAGCACCAACGTACTGCCGGCGGGCACCGCATCACCGCGGCCGATGAAGCGCACATGGCTGCCTTGCAGGAACTGCCGCACCAGCGGCCGCTTCCACCAGCTGAAGCCCTGCGCCACCAACTCAGGCGCAAAGCGCTCACGCTGCTGGCGTTGCAAGGCCATCCAGCTGACCAGCGCCTCCACCTCGCAGCGCTCGCCGGTGTCGGGGTGCACATAGCGCGGGTAGGCCACCAGGGCTGCGTGCACCAGCGCTTCCAGGCTGGCAGCACCACGCCGGTCGGGCGCGGGCAGCTCGTCCTGCGTCAAACCCCAGCCGGCGTAAAAAGGCATGCCGAAGCAGCGCACGGGCTTGCCCCAGAGCAGGGCTTCAAAGCCAAGTTGCGAGGTCACCACGTACACCGCGTACACGGCCTCCAGCAAACCAGCCGGGTGAGCATCGGTGGCCAGCAGCGTGACGCGGGCAGCGTCGGCGTCGCTCAAGGTCGAGCTCAAGCCCGCACGCAAATCGGCCATGTGCAGCCAGCCATGCTTGCGGCCCGCCACCACGTCGGGGTGCACCTTGAGGATGACCCGGCGCTGCGGATGCTCGGCCAGCGCGGCAGCCAGCATGCGCTGAAAGCTCGCGGTGTTGGCCTGCCCGTGCAGCACCGACGCATCACCATGGGTTTGATCGACCACCAGCACCGCGCCGGCGGCATGAACTTGCACATCGTCGCGCGCGGCGTTGTATTTGGAGATGCGGGCGCTGCACCAGGCTTGCTGCAATGCGCGGGCGCGGGCTGCCTGCAAGGGCGTCACGCCCTCGGAAATCAGGCGTTCGAGCCGAGAGGGTTGCCGGGCGTCGTAATAGATGCCGAGGTCGTCGAGCACCACCGAACACGGCGGGTCGTCTGGCCCCAGGCCCACCGAGCGCAGGAAGCCATCTTCCAGCCGCAGCAGTGGCAAGCCGTGCGCTTGGGCATAGGCAGCGGCCCGGGCGGCGCTGGGTTTCAGGCCCCAGGCCAACACGGCATCGGCCGGCGGCTTGCGAAAAGCCGTGCGCCAGCTGGCGCGCACCAGTTGCGCATCATTCAGCAGCGCGGGCAGCGGCGCCAGCCCGGCCAGCCCCGGCCCATGCAGCAACCAGCGCGGCAGGCTCACCCCAGCTCAGAGGCCGCTGGCCGCGAAGTGGGGGTTGTCGAAACCGGGCTTGCCGTAGCGCAGGTCAGCGCCATCAGACACCACGGTCACGCGGCCACCGGCGGCGCGCAGCACGGCGTCGCCGGCGGCAATGTCCCACTCCATCGTGCGGCCCAGGCGCGGGTACAGGTCAGCCTCACCGGCCGCCACCAGGCACAACTTCAAAGACGAGCCAGCGTTGGTACGCGAAGCCACCACGCGGCCATTCAGGAAGGCGTCGAGCGCGGTTTCATCACCATGTGAGCGGCTGGCCACCACCGTCAGGCCCTCAGCGGGCACGGCGCGGCACGCGATGCTGCGGCGGCCAGCGGCGTCTTCCAGCCAGGCACCATGGCCCACGGCACCACCAAACAAGCGGCCAATCGCCGGGGCATACACCAGGCCCAGCACGGGGCGGCCGCCATCGATCAAGGCGATGTTGACGGTGAACTCACCGTTGCGGCTGATGAACTCCTTGGTGCCGTCCAGCGGGTCGACCAGGAAGAAGCGGCCTGCCACCTCGGGCACGTGCCCGGCCGCCACGGCTTCTTCAGCCACCACCGGAATATCAGGGGCGATCTTGGCCAAGCCGGCCAGGATGACGGCTTCGGCTTGCTGGTCGGCCAGCGTCACCGGCGATGCGTCAGATTTGTTCTCCACCGAAAAGTCAGTGGCATAGATGCCCATGATGACTTCACCGGCTGCATGCACCAGGGGCGTCAGCTCTTCCAGCAAGCGGGGCAGATCGAGGTTGGCTTGTGACATTGGTGGATTTGCAGCGGTTAGGGGGTGCCCGATTGTGCACGGCACATGCGAAAATCAGCCCCCTAAAACATTTATTGACCAGACTTGTGTCGACCCTGACGCCCGACATCGCTGAACTCAACCAACGCCGCCGGCGTGCGGTGGAGTTGCGCCTGGACGGCCTCACGCTCAACAACATCAAGGAGTCGACCGGCCTGAGCGTGCCCACCATCATCAGCGCCTGGCAGGCGTTTGTGGCGGGCGGCTGGCAGGCGATTGATGTGGCGGCCCGCGGCAGGCCCCGCGGCGACGGCCGGGTGCTGAGCGCCGAGCAGGAAGCCGAGTTGCGCCACAGCGCGCTGCACACCCCACCTGAGCAGCACGGCCTGCCGGCTGGCTTGTGGGACGTGGCCGCACTGCAAACCCTGGCGCAGCAGCGCTGGGGCGCCGAGTTGAACAACCGCGCGGCCACCCGCCTGCTGGAGCGCTGGCAGCTGGGTGTGCAGGGCCTGCGCGAAACCGCCGAGCGCCACCCGGCTCATCTCGACTGGCTGGACACCACCTGGCAAAGCCATGTGAAACGCGGCCAGCAGGGTGGTGCGCGCCCGTGGTGGGCAGGCAGCATCAGCCACCCTGACGTGGCAGCACCCGGCGGCGTGCGTGTGGCCATCACGCCGCGTGGCAGCCTGCACTGGCTGGGCACCCGCCACCTGAGCAGCGCAGAAGATATCGAATCCTTTCTTGAGCGCTTGCCCGAAGCGCACAGCCAGGGCGCCTGCGTGCATCTGCACGGCGTGGCGTTCGGCGCGTCACCGCGGCTGCTGGCCTGGCTGGCTGCGCGGCCGCACATCGAGGTGCTGGCTTGCCCGGTGGCACCCAACCGGCCGCAAGCCAAAGCCGCCATCCCTGTTTCAGCCCCAGCTGCCGTGCCCAAACCGGCAGTTTCCTCACTTTCCATCCCGCCCAGAACGGACCATCCCATGAGCTTGACCCACCTTCAGCGTCTGGAAGCCGAGAGCATCCACATCATGCGCGAGGTCGTCGCCGAGGCTGACAACCCGGTGATGCTGTACTCCATCGGCAAGGATTCAGCCGTGATGCTGCACCTGGCCCGCAAGGCGTTTTACCCCGCCCCGCCGCCCTTCCCGCTGCTGCACGTGGACACCACCTGGAAGTTCCGGGCGATGTACGAGATGCGCGATCGCATGGCCAAGGAATTGGGCATGGACCTGCTGGTGCACCACAACCCTGAAGCGCAGGAGTTGGGCATCAACCCGTTCACCCACGGCTCGCAGATCCACACCGACATGTGGAAGACGCAAGGCCTGAAGCAGGCGCTCGACAAGTACAACTTCGACGTGGCCTTTGGCGGCGCCCGCCGCGACGAGGAAAAGAGCCGCGCGAAGGAGCGCATCTTCTCGTTCCGCTCGGCACAGCACCGCTGGGACCCGAAGAACCAGCGCCCGGAACTCTGGCGCCTGTACAACGGCCGCAAGCAAAAGGGCGAGTCGATCCGCTGCTTCCCGATCTCGAACTGGACCGAGCTCGACATCTGGCAGTACATCCACCTCGAGAACATCCCGATCGTGCCGCTGTACATGGCGGCTGAGCGCCCGGTGGTGGACCGCGACGGCACGCTCATCATGGTCGACGACGACCGCTTCCCGCTGCGCGAAGGCGAAGTGCCGATGATGAAGAAGGTGCGCTTCCGCACGCTGGGTTGCTACCCGCTGTCGGGCGCCGTGGAGTCGGAAGCCGAGTCGCTCACCGACATCATTCAAGAGATGCTGCTGACGCGCACCTCCGAGCGCCAGGGCCGCATGATCGACCACGATGCCGCAGCCTCGATGGAGAAAAAGAAGCAAGAGGGGTACTTTTGAGCCCCCACGCTCCCTGGCGGTCGCTGCCCCCCATGGGGGCTCGCGCAGCGGCCCGGCAAAGCCGGCTCCGCGCACGCCACTTGGTTAAAACCACAGAATCTCTGAAGGAATCGACATGGCCCACGTATCAGACCTGATCGCCAGCGACATCGAGCAATACCTCAAGCAGCACGAGCGCAAGAGCCTGCTGCGCTTCATCACCTGCGGCTCGGTGGACGATGGCAAATCGACCGTCATCGGCCGGCTGCTGTATGAATCGAAGATGCTCTTCGAAGACCAGCTCGCCGCTATCGAAAACGACTCCAAGAAGTGGGGCACGCAGGGTGGCGACATCGACTTCGCCCTGCTGGTGGACGGCCTGGCCGCCGAGCGCGAGCAAGGCATCACCATCGACGTTGCCTACCGCTTCTTCAGCACCGACCGCCGCAAGTTCATCGTCGCCGACACCCCGGGCCACGAGCAGTACACGCGCAACATGATCACCGGCGCGTCCACCGCTGACGTGGCTGTGATCCTGATCGATGCGCGCAAGGGCGTGCTGACGCAAACCCGTCGCCACAGCTACCTGGTCAGCCTGATCGGCATCCGCAAGGTGGTGCTGGCGATCAACAAGCTCGATCTGGTCGACTACTCGCAAGAGGTGTTCAACCGCATCAACGAGGAATACCGCGAGTTCGCCAAGCAGATCGGCCTGGACGACATCACGTCCATTCCGTTGTCGGGCCTGAAGGGCGACAACATGCTGGAGCGCAGCCCGAAGACCCCGTGGTACCAGGGCCCGACGCTGATGGGTTTCCTGGAAACCTGCGAGATCGACGAAACCCGCCTGCAGAAGGAAGCCTTCCGCCTGCCCGTGCAGTGGGTGAACCGCCCGAACCTCGACTTCCGCGGCTTCTGCGGCGTGATCACCAGCGGCGCCATCAAGCCGGGCGACCGCATCCGCGCCCAGCCCTCGGGCAAGGAAAGCACCGTCGCGCGCATCGTCACGCTGAACGGTGACCTGCCTGAAGCCGTGGCCGGCCAGAGCGTGACGCTGACGCTGGACGACGAGATCGACATCTCGCGCGGCGACGTCATCTCGCTGGCCGAGAGTCCAGCCGAAGTGGCTGACCAATTCGAAGCCACCGTCGTCTGGATGACCGACGAGCCGATGCTGCCCGGCCGCCCTTACCTGCTGAAGATCGGCTCACAAACCGTGACGGCCACGGTGACCGAGCCGAAGTACAAGGTGAACGTCAACACGATGGAGCACCTGGCCGCCAAGAAGCTCGATCTCAACGAGATCGGCGTGGTGAACCTGGCACTTGACCGCCCGATCGCGTTTGATCCGTACAAGATGAACCGCGATACCGGCGGCTTCATCCTGATCAACCGCCTGACCAACAACACGGTCGGTGCCGGCATGCTGCACTTCGCGCTGCGCCGCGCCCACAACATCCACATGCAGCCGGTGGACGTGAACAAGCAGGCCCGTGCCAGCGCCAAGGGCCAGCGCCCCGGCGTGGTGTGGTTGACGGGCTTGTCAGGGGCCGGCAAGTCGACGATTGCCAACATCGTGGAGCGGAAGCTGCACGCGATGGGCCGCCACACCTACCTGCTGGACGGCGACAACGTGCGCCATGGCCTGAACAAGGACCTGGGCTTCACCGAAGCCGACCGGGTGGAGAACATCCGCCGGGTGTCCGAGGTATCGCGCCTGATGGTGGACGCCGGCCTGATCGTGATCACCGCGTTCATCTCGCCGTTCAAGTCGGAACGCGCAATGGCCCGCCAGCTGATGCAAGACGGCGAGTTCGTCGAAGTGCACGTGGACACCCCGCTGGCCGTGGCGGAAGACCGCGACGTGAAGGGCCTGTACAAGAAGGCACGCCGCGGCGAGATCGCCAACTTCACGGGCATTTCCAGCCCTTACGAAGAACCGGACGCACCGGAGCTGCGCGTGAACACCACCACCTGCTCGGCCGAAGAAGCCGCGGATGTGGTGATTGCGCGCATTCGTGAGCTGGGATTGATCGACTGATGACCTGACGCGGGGTTTGTGCCCCGCTCAGGCTTGAGCCGGAAACAAAAAACCCCGCCTAGGCGGGGTTTTTTTATGAGCGCTGATGCGAGATCAGGCTTGCTTGCGGCGACGCGACATCAGGCCCAGAGCGGCCAGGCCTGCGGCGAACATCGCGTAGGTTTCCGGTTCCGGCACCGGGGTGATGGAGTAGGCCACGTCGTAGCCACCCTTCTTGCCCTTGGACACGTCCGTGTTCAGGAAGATCTTGTCGGTCTTGTTCAGCGTGAACGTGCCGGTGTACAGGCCGGGCGACAGCGTTGCCGGCTCGGTCAGGACACGGATGTCGTCGACGCCGTTCGAGTACTTGTCACCCGAGGTGCTCAGCCAGACCACGTCAACGGCCGTCTTGCCGGCGGTGGCGAACTGGAAGGAGTACGAATAGGTACCCGCAGCCAGCGTAGCCATGAAGCTGGCGTTGCCGGTCAGGTGAGCATCATTGCCGGTGAGCGAGTTGTAGCTCAGGTCGGTGCCGATGTCGGTATTGACGGCGAAGGAGGCGACTGACGTCACTGCCAGAGCCGAAGCGATGATGAATTTTTTCATGAATAACCCCCACTTGATGAGGCAAAACGGACCTTCCGCCTCGCCGATTTCCTGTAACGAATGTTAAGCGTCACAATTTGATACGTCAAACCTCTAACCCCCATCCATTGGGGGGAGAGCGTCGTGCAAAGTTGGCGAATCAGAAGCGGAATGGCCACTGAGAGCGAAAAGAGTCGTTCGCGCGCAGCACCCCAGCCTTCGCGGCCAAGCAGCGCGAAGTGCCAATAAAAAACCCGCCGAAGCGGGTTTTTCGCGAGCGCTGATGCGAGATCAGGCTTGCTTGCGGCGACGCGTCATCAGACCCAGAGCGGCCAGACCAGCGGCGAACATCGCGTAGGTTTCGGGTTCCGGCACCGGGGTGATGGAATAGGCCACGTCGTAGCCGCCCTTGGTGGGCTTCACGGCGTCGATGTTCAGGAAGATCTTGTCGTTCTTGGTCAGCGTGAACGTGCCGGTGTAGGTGCCAGCCGTAGCCGAAGCGTTCGAGAACAGAACCTGGAGGTCGTCAGCGCCGGTGAACGAGTTGTCGCCCGTCGTGCTCAACCAGGCAGAAGCCAGGGTGGTCTTGTTGTCGCGTTCGAACTGGAACGAGTACGAGTAGGTGCCGGCCGTCAGGTTGGCGAAGAAGCTGGCGTTGGCGGCCAAGTGAGCATCATTGCCGGTGAGCGAGTTGTAGCTCAGGTCGGTGCCGATGTCGGTGTTGGCGGCGAAGGAAGCGACTGAAGCCACTGCCAGAGCCGAAGCGATGATGAACTTTTTCATGAATAACCCCTATTGATGAGGCAAAACGGACCTTCCGCCTCGCCAATGTCGTTCAACGAATGTTAAGCGTCACAAATTGCTACGTCAAACCCCTGCACCCCCGACCTTTGGGGGGAGGTGTCGTGCATAGTTGGCAAAAACACCTCAGAAATAGACAAGCAAGATTTAAGCCACCTCAGCGCCACCACAGCTGACCGTAACAAGACGCTACGTTGGCATTGAACGCGTAAGTGAGCAGTGCGTTGGCATTGCCCACGCTGCGTTGCTCACGCTGCAGGCGGCAGCCCAGCTCCACCGACCGCATGGGCTGGTAGCTGGCGGCCACCGACAAGGTGTGGGTGGCGTCTGAGGCCTGCTGCGCTGTGGTCAGCACCAGAAAGGTGCTGTCGATCTGCCGCTGCACCCGGCGCGCCTGCACTTGCACATTCACCTTGGAGGTGGCCAGCCAGTTGCCTGTCACTTCAAAGGTGGTGCGCAGCTTGGCATCGGCCAGCACGCTGCCCTGGTCGCTGGCGCCGGCATCGCTGTCGCGCACCACCCGGGTGCTAACGCCCAGTTTGCCGGTGGGCTGCCAGGCCCATTTGACCGACCCGGACCAATAGGTGGCGCTGCGGCTGGTTTGCAGACTGTGGCGCTCACGACTGACGGATGCCGACGCGTCGACCGTGCTGGCGCCGCTGGGCCGCCAAAAGACATCGGTACGCAACTCGTTGCGAGTGAACTCGTCACCCGTCGACAGCTGAGGGTACTCCCCTTCGGAGTAAGACACCGCGCCACGCACATTGAAATCTGGCTGAGGCTGCCAGCGCACACCCATGTCGGCCCGGCGCCAGTTCAGGTCGCGGCTTTGGAAGCGTTCCGTCGAATAGGTGCGGCGGTAGTTCTCGAAACCGGCATCGAAGGTGAAGGCCGTAACCACGCCCACCCGAGCCCGGGCGAACACCCGATCGGTCCGCTCTTCGGTCTTTTCGCTCACCGGGGTCACTGTGCTCAGGTCGTACAGGAACAGCTGGTTGGATGCTGATGCACCCACCTCGCCGCGCCACAGACCCGCCGCCGTCCAGTCCAGACCCACATCGGCCTGGTAGCTGTTGTTGTTCAGGTAGTCGAGGTTGCTGTAGCGGTTCATGTCGTACGACGCGCTCGCATGCAAGCGGTGACGGCCCAGCGGCTGGTCCAGCATCAAGCGCAAGCCTGATGCCGAGATGGTGTCGCTTTGCGCTGCAGCGTCAATCGCGCGCAGCACGTTGGAATCACGCACGAACTGCTGCGACACGGCCACGCCGTAGGGGCTGGTTTCAGCGCGGGCGGCACCGGCCAGGGCCAGTGGGGCCAGCAAGGCGGCCAGAAGTCGGGGTTTGAATTGCACGGGTAAAACCTTCAGGGCAGGCCGACGGCGCTCAATAAGCGCTGCGGTCAAAGAACATCAGCTTGGCGGTGCGGGCGATGATGAGCAGATCGAGGCCCAGCGACCAGTTGCGCAGGTATTCGAGGTCGTACTCCACCCGGCGCGCCATCTTGTCGAGGGTGTCGGTTTCGCCGCGCAGACCGTTCACCTGGGCCCAGCCGGTGATGCCGGGCTTCACCTTGTGGCGGGCCATGTAGGCCTTCACGATCTTGCGGTATTGCTCGTTGTGGGCCACGGCGTGCGGGCGCGGGCCCACGATGCTCATCCGGCCCTGCAACACGTTCACGAACTGCGGCAGCTCGTCGAGCGAAGTACGGCGGATGAACGCACCAAACGGCGTGATGCGGCTGTCACCCCGGGTGGCCTGCTTCACGTCGCTGCCGTTGTCCTGCGTGGTCATCGAGCGGAACTTGTAAACATCGATGATTTCACCGTCCAGCCCCGTGCGGCGCTGGCGGAAGATCACCGGCCCCGGTGAGCTCATCTTCACGCCAATGGCCAGGCCCGCCAGGATGGGCGAAATGCCGATCAGGATGAGCGTCGACAACACGATGTCGCTGGCACGTTTCACCAGGCCGTTCACACCCGTGAATGGCGTGACGATCAAGCCCACCACCGGCACGCCGCCCATGTCTTCCAGACGGCCTTGGATGATGTTCACACCGAACACGTCAGGCACGAAGTGCAGCGAGGCCGTGGTGTTCTGCAGCGCCGCCATCAAATTAAGAATGCGCGGCTGCGAGGTGAGCGGCAGCGTGATGAACACGTCTTTCACGCCGTGCTCGTCGATGTAGCCCGCCAGCAGCTCCAGCTTGCCCAGCAGTTCGTGGCCATCCGGCACGGTGATGCGGTCGTCGGCGCGATCGTCAAAAAAGCCCAGGCACTGCTGGCCCAGGTGGCTACGGGAGGCCAGCATCTTGGCCACGCGCTCACCCATGGCGTTGGCGCCCACCACCACGGCGGGCCTCCTCGCTGAGGGCAGGCTGGCATGGTGGTGCATCCAGGCCGTGCCGCCAGCGGTCAACAACCACAACACCAGCGGCGTGCCCACGCCCCAGGCCAGCAGCATGTGCTTGTTGAAGCCACCCAGCGCGCCCGTGGCATAGCCCAGCATGGCCAGCACGAACAACACACTGAGCCACGACAAGGCAATGTCGATGAACACACCGACACCGGTTTTGCCAAAGCGGTTCACCCCCGGGAACATCAACACCACCAGCAAGGCCAGCAGCGCCATCGAAGGGCCTTCAAACGCCTGACCAAACGCCGAGTGGCACACGCCCAGCATGATGCCGGCGACTGCGGGCTCCATCAGGGCAGACACCCCTGCCGCCACCGTGGGTGGGGCACTCAAAAACTGCTTGCGGGCGCTGCGTTCTTCAAACATGGGTCAGGGTCAATTCAGGCCGTGCGGCCGTAGGTGTCTTCAAATCGAACAATGTCGTCTTCGCCCAGGTAACTCCCTGACTGAACCTCGACGATTTCGAGATTCACCTTGCCGGGATTGGTCAGGCGATGCACTTCGCCGAGCGGAATGTAAGTGCTCTGATTTTCGGTCAGCAAAATCTTCCGCTCACCCACCGTCACTTCAGCGGTGCCGCTCACCACGATCCAGTGCTCGGCACGGTGGTGGTGCATCTGCAGGCTCAGGCTGGCGCCCGGCTTGACCATGATGTGCTTCACCTGAAAGCGCGGGCCGATGTCGATGCTGTCGTACCAGCCCCAGGGGCGGTGCACCTTGCGATGCACCAGTTGCTCACCTCGGCCGATGGCGTGCAAGCGGTTGACGATCTTCTTCACATCCTGGCTGCGGCTGCGGTCGGCCACCAGCACAGCGTCGGCGGTTTCCACCACCACCACGTTGCTCAAACCCACCGTGGCCACAAGGCGGCCCGATGAATGCACATACGTGTTGATGCTGTCTTCCAGCAGTGCGTCGCCCACCGCCACGTTGCCGCTGGCGTCTTTGGGGGCCACTTGCCACACAGCGTCCCAGGCGCCCAGGTCGTTCCAGCCTGCGTCCAGCGGCACCATGCGAATGTCAAAGGCGCTGCCGGGGCAACGCTCCATCACGGCATAGTCCACCGACTCCGAAGGCACCTGCTCAAACTCAGCCTTGCCTGGGCGCACAAAGCGGCCGTCGCTGCTGCGCGCGGCCCAGGCTGCCTGCGTGGCCGCGAGGATGTCTGGACGGAACTGGCCCAAGGCCTTCAGCCACACCGAAGCCTTCACCACGAACATGCCGGAGTTCCAGCTGTAGCCGCCCTCTGCCAGGTAGCGCTGCGCCGTGGCCAGATCAGGCTTCTCAACGAACTGCGCCACCGTGCGGGCGCCATCGGCACTGGCTTCACTGCGGATGTAGCCGTAGCCAGTTT
The DNA here is from genome assembly GCA_002255925.1 of Burkholderiales bacterium PBB6. Taxonomy (GTDB): domain Bacteria; phylum Pseudomonadota; class Gammaproteobacteria; order Burkholderiales; family Burkholderiaceae_C; genus Ideonella; species Ideonella margarita. The sequence goes on from NKIH01000007.1 coordinate 71,815, forward strand.
CCGGGGCATTCGGTGTGATGCCCAGAATGGCAATGGCACCACCCGCCGCCACACGCACGGCCTGCTGCAATGCAGCCGTGAACGCCGCGGCATCACCCATGGTTTGATCCGCCGGGCTGACCACCAAAACGGGGTCAGAGTCATTTTCCAGCGCTTGCAAGGCGCCCAGCGTCAAGGCTGGTGCGGTGTTGCGAGCCGATGGCTCCAACAACACGGCCGCCGGCTCGACCTCGGCTTCACGAAGTTGCTCGAGTACGAGGAAGCGGTGGTCTTCGTGGCAGAGCACTACAGGCGTCTGAACTGCGATGCCTGCGGCAGCCAAGCCCATCAGGCGCGCCGTGGCTTGTTGAAACAAGCTGTCATCACCGGACAAAACGAGGAACTGCTTTGGATAGCCCGCTCGCGAAAGTGGCCACAGCCGAGTGCCACTACCCCCCGCCATCACAAGCGGCAGAACGGGAATGACCGCGCTCATGTCGTCTCTCCCTTCTGTCATTCGGGTTGTTTTCAAATGTTTCCTAGTTTGCATTGTCACTGACCGACGTGACATCTGACTGAAATCAAGAGGTTACTGCCGCGTTACCGCCCTCATTGCGCTGCACCGGCGCCACACCGGGCGGCAGCCAGTTCCCGGGCTGCTTCAGGCACCGGGCCATACCAAGCCAATTGCGGGTTGGGCGGCATCACAACCAAGGGCGCCACCACATCACCCAAACGCGCCGGCCCAAGCGCATGCTGAAGGGCCTGGAACCACAGCGCGTCGGCCTGCTGGCTCTGGGTGTTGAAGCTGTTCAGTGGCGCGGTCAGGCTGGCGCGGCGCCACAACAGGGCGGCAAAGCTGCCGGGCTGCAAAGGCCGCTCGGGCCTGAATTGAAGGTGCAAGCCCGGCCCCACACGCAACCCACGCGGACGAACCGCTACCCAGTCAGGGTTGGCCTGCAGCGTGGCGCACTGCACAGCCAGCAAATCCGGGTGCCACCATTGGCCCGGGGCCGCCAGCGCCAGCAATGGCGCCTGAGCCTGCTGCACGGCTTGATTGCGGGCATGGCCGGGGCCTTGCCACAACGGAACGGCCACGGTGCGCACCCGCGCATCGGTAGCGGCGGCTTGGGCAGTCAACGGCCAAGCAGCGGGCCACTCGTCGGCATGGGCCAGCAGCACCTCCAGGGCCACACCCTGCTGCGCCAGCACCGCCTGCAACGTGGCAGCCACGGCGGCATCGTCGCCTTCGGCGTTCAACAACACGCTGACGAACGGCGCCGCCCCTGCCTGTGGAGCGGCCGGGGGCGCATCAACAAGCACGGCAAGCGCACCTGCTTGATGCCAAGGGGCGTCAAGCGCAGCCAGACGCCAAGGCCGCGCGCCCACCGATTGCAGCAAAGGGTTGAATGCCTTGGCCGCCGCTTCGTGTTGACCATCGGCCTGCAACAAACCCGCCAGCGTACCCACCAGATCGACACTCAAAGGCAGCAGGGCGATACGGCTTTGCGCTTCATCCAGCAAGTCTGCCAAGCCAGCGCCACCTTCCGCGACGTTCACGGCGGCCAAGGCCAGCACATGGTCTTGCACCGCGGCTGGCGCGGCCCAGCGCCATGCGTCAGCCGGCCCAGCTTGCTCACCCCAAGCCACCAGCAAGCCGGGGGCTTTCAGGCCATGCAGGCAGATGTCGGCCATGCGGGTGCTCAAGGCTTCACGGGGTTCGCCTTCAAGCTCGGCCTGTTGCAACACCGCCAAGGCGGCATCCAGTTGCCCCAGCCTGATCAGGGCACCGTAGCGCACCACCAGCACCTGCCAGCGCACATCAGCTACGGACCACAACTGGCGCGCGGCCTCCAAGTTCACAGCGTCAAGGGCTTGCAGGGCCACATCAGGCCAGCCTTGCTGCAGCAGCAAGCGCGCCACCATCAAGCCCTGCACCGGGTTGAGGCTGGCAGCCAAGGGCAGCGTTTGGCCGCGGGCTGCACAAAGCCCCAGTTCCAGCAAAGGCACCCAGGCCGCTGCCGTGGTGTTGTCAGCTTGTTGCTGCAACGCGTGCAGGGCCATCTCCAGCGCTTCGCCCCAGCCCTCACCCACCAGCAGCACCAAGGCCTCCACCAGCGCGGCGGCTGGCTGCTTGCCGCCGCCTGGCGCGCTGACCAGTTCGGCGTGCAGCAAGGCATGCACCACATGCGCGGCGAGGAAGGGCGCATCTGCCTGCCCGAGCGTGGCCCGCATCGCCGTCATCAAGGTGGCGCGGCCAACGGGCAAGCTTTCAGGCTGGGCCAGGCATTCACGGGCCCGTGCAAATTCGAGCTTGTCGAGGTGAACCGACGCCTCTGCCAAGGCCCACTGCGGCGCTTCGGGCTCGGCCTGCCGAAGACGCTGCACCACCGTCTGGGCCAAGGCGTGATCACCAAAACGGCGCGCCGCACGCAGCACGCCCTTGGCCACGCGCAACGGCGCCTTGGGTTGGGCCAGCAGCGCCTGGGCTACTGCGAACGCCTGCGGGTGCTGCCCCAGTTGCGTGTGGCAAGCCAGCACACTCAACGACGCTTCAGGTTCGAACCGCTCACGCGTTTGGAGCACCTGCCATGCCGACAGCGCCAACACGGGCTGCTGCAGCTTGGTGGCCGAACGCGCCACCCACTCCTGCATGGGCCACCGATTGGCGTCGTGGGCCAGCACCCGTTGTGCGGCCTGCAAACTGCCTTGTGCATCACCCAGGTGCCACAAGCACTTGGCCTTCAGCGCCCACATGGGGATGCGGCCGGGCTCAGCCTCCAGCACACGGTTGATCGACGCCATGGCCTCAGCCCAACGGCCCATTGCCGTGAGCGCACGTGCCAGCCCGCCCTGAGACACCAGCCGATCCGGCGCGGCTTCCAGGCTGGCGCGCCAGCGCTGCTCGGCCTGCGCCCAGTCTTCCAGGCCTTCGGCTACGCGCGCGGCCTCGTCCCACAGGCGAACGGGCACACGGCCTTCGCTGTCGCGAGCAGCCCACGCAGCCTCGGCGTCGTCAAATTGCTTCAAAGCCACAAAATGGCTGAGCCGGTCCAGCAGAGCCTGGGCGTTACTTTGCATGTGCGATTTCCATGGATGGGAAATTTTCACATGCGATAGAACTTGCGAGAGCCCCCTGAACGAATGAGATGTTCGACGGCAGCTGCCCGGCAGGTCGCCGATACTTCCGCGCCATGCAGCAGCACACGCCCCAAGCCCCCAAAGTCGCCCTGATCACCGGCATCACCGGCCAGGACGGCGCCTACCTCGCCGAGTTTTTGCTGGCCAAAGGTTATGTGGTGCACGGCATCAAGCGCCGCAGCAGCCTGTTCAATACCGACCGCATCGATCACCTGTACCAAGATCCGCAGGACCCCGAGCGCAAGCTCATCCTGCACTACGGTGATCTGACCGACGCCACCAGCCTGCTGCGCATCGTGCAGCAGGTGCAGCCCGACGAGATCTATAACCTGGGCGCGCAGAGCCATGTGGCGGTGTCGTTCGAAGAGCCCGAATACACCGCGAACGTGGATGCCCTGGGCCCCCTGCGCCTGCTGGAAGCGATGCGCATTCTGGGCCTGCAGCAGCGCACGAAGTTCTACCAGGCCAGCAGCAGCGAGCTGTATGGCCTGACCCAGACCAGCCCGCAGAACGAGCGCACGCCCTTCTACCCGCGCAGCCCTTATGGCGCCGCCAAGCTGTATGCCTACTGGATCACGGTGAACTACCGCGAGGCCTACGGCCTGCACGCCAGCAACGGCATCTTGTTCAACCACGAAAGCCCGCGCCGCGGCGAAACCTTCGTGACCCGCAAGATCACCCGCGCGCTGTGCCGCATTGCGCTGGGCCTGCAAAGCACGCTGTACCTGGGCAACCTGAGCGCCTTGCGCGACTGGGGCCACGCGCGTGACTACGTGGAAATGCAGTGGCTGATGCTGCAGCAGCCCAAACCCGACGACTACGTGATTGCCACCGGCGTGCAGCACAGCGTGCGCGAGTTTGTACAAATGGCCGCCGCCGAGCTGGGCATGACCTTGCGTTTTGACGGCGAAGGCGCCAACGAAACCGCCACGGTGGCCGCCGTGCAAGCCCTGCCCGGGCTGCCCGCACCGATGTGCCAGCCCGGCAGCGTGGTGGTGCGCGTGGACCCGCGCTACTACCGCCCGACCGAGGTGGAGCACCTGCTGGGCGACGCCAGCAAGGCCCGCGAGCAACTGGGCTGGGCGCCCCGCACATCACTGCATGAGTTGGTGAAGGAAATGGTGCAGCACGACCTGCAACTGGCACAGAAGCACCACCTGGTGCTTTCAGCTGGCTTCAACGCGCCCCAGCGCCATGAATAAGCAGCACCGCGTGATGGTGGCCGGCGGCACGGGCCTGGTGGGCAGCGCCCTGGTGCGGCGCCTGCACGCCGGCGGTTATGCGAACGTGCTGGCCCCCACACGACAAACGCTGGACGTGGCCGACGCCGCCGCCGTGCGCGCCTACCTGCAGCAGCACCAGCCCGACGTGCTGTTCATTGCGGCAGCCAAGGTGGGCGGCATCCAGGCCAACAACACCCACCGCGCCGACTTCCTGCTCGACAACCTGCGCATTCAAACCAGCCTGATCGGCGGCGCACATGAGGCCGGCATCCAGCGTCTGATGTTCCTGGGCTCCAGTTGCATCTACCCCCGCATGGCCGTGCAGCCCATCACCGAAGACGCGCTGCTGACCGGCCCGCTGGAACCCACGAACGAGCCCTATGCCGTGGCCAAGATTGCCGGCATCAAGCTGTGTGAGGCCATGGCGCACCAGCACGGCCGCGCCTACGTGAGCGTGATGCCCACCAACCTGTATGGCCCGGGTGACCACTACGACCTGGCCACCAGCCATGTGCTGCCTGCGTTGATCCGCAAGGTGCACGAAGCCAAGCAACGTGGCGAAGCCGCGGTGCCGGTGTGGGGCACGGGCACGCCGCGTCGCGAGTTCTTGTTTGTGGACGACCTGGCCGATGCCTGCGTGTACCTGATGGAGCAGGCATACGCCGGCCCCTTGCTGAACATTGGCACCGGCGAAGACATCAGCATTTGTGAGCTGACCGAACTGGTGATGAGCGTGGTGGGCCACACCGGCCACCTGCAGTTCGATACCAGCCAGCCCGACGGCACGCCGCGCAAGCTGCTCGACGTGAGCCGCCTCACGGCCCTGGGCTGGCAGGCACGCACCAGCATGCGTGAGGGCATTGCGCTGGCCTACGCCGACTATCTGGCGCGGTTCGGCTGAGGCTGCCTTTTCAGGCAGCCCACAACGTCAGCCCAACACCTCGGCCAACATCCGCAGCACCCCCGGCTGCCAGTGCGGCAACTGCAAACCAAACGCCTGTTCCAACTTGCTGGTGCTCAAGCGTGAGTTCAACGGCCGCTGAGCCGGCGTGGGGTAAGCGCTGGTCGGAATCGCCTTGACGGCGTCCGCCGCCACCTTCAGCGGCACGCCCTTGGCGCGCGCCCACTCGATCACCAGGCTGGCGTACCCATGCCAGCTGGTTTCGCCACCCGCCACCAGGTGGTAGGTGCCAGTTTGCGGTGCACGCACTGCGTGGGCGGTGACGTCGGCGATCAGGTCAGCGCCGGTGGGGGCACCGATCTGGTCGGCGATCACGTTCAGTGCGTCGCGCTCAGCCGCCAGGCGCAGCATCGTCTTGGCGAAGTTGCCACCCCGCGCGCCGTACACCCAGCTGGTACGGAAGATCATGTGCTGGCAGCCGGACGCGCGAATCAGCTCTTCGCCTTCCAGCTTGGTGCGGCCGTACACACTCAAGGGGTTGGTGGCAGCGTCTTCGGCGCGTGGCTCAGTGCCTGAGCCATCAAACACGTAGTCGGTGCTGTAGTGCACCAGCAAGGCGCCCAGGCGGGCGGCCTCATCGGCCAGCACACCCGGCGCGGTGGCGTTCAGGGTGCGGGCGAGCTCAGGTTCTGATTCGGCCTTGTCAACGGCCGTGTGCGCCGCGGCATTCACGATGACGTTGGGGGCCAACTCGCGCACCAGCGCGGCCAGCGCTTCTGGCTGCGCCAGGTCACCACCCCGGTGGCGGTCAAGCGCGTGCAGCTCACCCAGCGGGGCCAGGGCGCGTTGCAGCTCCCAGCCCACTTGCCCGTTCGGGCCCAGCAGCAAGATCTTCATGGTGCTTCAGCGGGCCTGGTAGTTGGTGCTCAGCCAATCTTTGTAGGCGCCGCTTTGCACTTCGGCCACCCAGGCCTCGTTCGCCAGGTACCACTCCACGGTCTTGCGGATGCCGGTTTGGAAGGTCTCGGCCGGGCGCCAGCCCAGTTCCTGCTCGATCTTGCGGGCATCGATGGCGTAGCGGCGGTCATGGCCGGGGCGATCGGTGACGTAGGTGATCAGGCGGCTGTAGGGGCCGGCTGGGTCAGGGCGCAGCTCATCGAGCAGGCTGCAGACGATCTTCACGATGTCGATGTTGGCCTGCTCGTTCCAGCCGCCGATGTTGTAGGTTTCACCCAGGCGGCCACCAGCCAGCACGGCACGAATGCCACTGCAGTGGTCTTTCACGTACAGCCAATCGCGGATCTGCTGGCCGTCGCCATACACGGGCAGCGGCTTGCCGGCCAGCGCGTTCACGATCATCAGCGGGATCAGCTTCTCGGGGAAGTGATAGGGGCCGTAGTTGTTGCTGCAATTGGTGGTAACCACCGGCAGGCCGTAGGTGTGGTGCCAGGCGCGCACCAGGTGGTCGCTGGCTGCCTTGCTGGCCGAGTAAGGGCTGTTGGGCTCATACGGGTTGGTTTCGGCGAAGGGCGGGTCGGTGGGCTTGAGCGAGCCGTACACCTCGTCGGTTGAGACATGGTGGAAGCGGAACCCGGCCTTGGCCTCGCCTTCCAGGCCTTGCCAATACGCACGGGCGGCTTCGAGCAAGGTGAAGGTGCCGTCGACGTTCGTCTTCATGAACGCGCCGGGGCCGTGGATGGAGCGGTCAACGTGGCTTTCAGCCGCGAAGTGCACGATGGCGCGCGGCCGGTGCGTGGCCAGCAGCTGGTCCATCAACTCGCGGTTGCAGATGTCGCCATGCACGAAGGTGTGGCGGGCATCGCCCTGCAGCGAAGCCAGGTTGGCCAGGTTGCCGGCGTAGGTGAGTGCGTCGAGGTTCAGCACGGGCTCATCGCTCTGGGCCAGCCAGTCGAGCACGAAGTTGCTGCCGATGAAGCCGGCGCCGCCGGTAACGAGAATCATGAATGCTCCAGAAATCGAGGGGTCAGTGGGCTGCGCGGGTGATCAAAGATCACGCAACAAGCCCGCGGCAGCGTCTTTGCCAGACAGCTGCGGGGCCATGCCCACGTCGGGCCAGGCAATGGCCAGGTCGGGGTCGTTCCAGGCCACCGCGCCTTCGGCCTGGGGCGCGTAGTAATCGGTGGTCTTGTAGAGGAAGTCGGCGGTGTCGGTCAGCACCAGAAAGCCGTGTGCCAGGCCAGCCGGAATCCACAGCTGGCGGTGGTTGTCGCCGCTCAGCTCGGCGCCCACCCATTGCCCGTAGGTGGGGCTGCCCTTGCGAATGTCGACGGCCACGTCAAACACCGCACCGGCGGTGGCCCGCACCAGCTTGCCCTGGGCATGCGGCGCATTCTGGAAATGCAGGCCGCGCAGCACGCCCTTGGCCGAGCGTGAGTGGTTGTCCTGCACGAAGCGCACGGGGCTGCCCACGGCTTCATCGAAGCGCTGCTGGTTGAAGCTTTCCATGAAGAAGCCGCGGGTGTCGCCAAACACCTTGGGCTCGAAAATCAGCACGCCTTCGATGGCGGTTTTGACCACATTCATCAGAACACCTGGTCCTTCAAGATCTGTTGCAGGTATTTGCCATAGCCGCTCTTGGCCAGCGGCTCAGCCAGTGCCATCAGTTGGTCGTCGGTGATCCAACCTTGGCGCCAGCAAATTTCTTCCGGGCAGCAGGCCTTCAGGCCCTGGCGCTTTTCCAGCGTCTGCACAAAGCCGCTGGCTTCCAGCAGGCTGTCGTGGGTGCCGGTGTCGAGCCAGGCATCGCCGCGGCCGAAGATCTGCACGTCCAGCTCGCCGGCTTCCAGGTACACGCGGTTCAGGTCGGTGATTTCAAGCTCACCACGCGGGCTGGGCTTCAGGGCCTTGGCACGCTCCACCACCTTGTCGTCGTAGAAGTACAGGCCGGTGACGGCGTAGCGGCTCTTCGGCTTGGCAGGCTTTTCTTCCAGGCTGATGGCCTGGCCGTCGGCGTTGAACTCCACCACGCCGTAGCGTTCGGCGTCGGTCACCGGGTAGGCAAATACGGTGGCGCCTTCAGTTTTGGCAGAAGCCTCCACCAAGCGGCGGCCGAGGTCGTGGCCGTAGAAGATGTTGTCGCCCAGCACCAGCGCGCTCGGGGCACCGGCCAGGAATGCTTCGCCGATGAGGAAGGCCTGCGCCAGGCCGTCCGGGCTGGGCTGCACCGCGTATTGCAGCGAGATGCCCCAGCGTGAGCCGTCACCCAGCAGCTGCTCAAACCGCGGCGTGTCTTGCGGGGTGCTGATGATGAGGATGTCTTTGATGCCCGCCAGCAGCAACGCCGAGAGCGGGTAATAGATCATCGGCTTGTCATACACGGGGATCAGCTGCTTGCTGATGGCCAGCGTGGCCGGGTGCAGGCGCGTGCCCGACCCACCGGCCAGGATGATGCCTTTGCGGGGCTGTTGACTCATGGAACTCCCTGTTGCGCATGGCTGCGCGGTTTGCCGGATTATCTCCAATAGATTGAACGAAAAAGGCGCGTGCAGGGCGCCCCTTGGGGGTGGACAAAGCTCGCCAACGAGCGGCGCTTGTTCGGGCGCCCGCCACTTCTGCCGCCCAAAGCCACCAAACCTCCACCCATCGCCCGATGGGAAAACCACACATAACTGGTTACTGTTGGCACATACCAAATTCACGAGCTGAGGAGTGACTGTGCTGACACGTAAAACCTTGATCGCCGCCCTGCTGCTGGCGGCTTCCGTGGCCCACGCCGAGACCGTTGGCTCGGGCCTGACGCTGACGACCAACGGCACTTCGGTGGTGTATGGCGGCAGCACCGTCTCTACCGCCAACAACGAAAACACCAACACCGCCCTGAACAAGGCTGTTGTTGATTACGCCGGCGGCACCAGCCTGCGCGTGGAAGACACCGCCACCCGCGTTCGCGTTTACGAAGACACCCAGGTTTATCGCAACACCGAGTACAGCGACTCGGCCAGCGCGACCAGCAACTTCAACAACAGCGGCTTCAGCACGGGCACCGTGGCCGTTTCGTACTCGGGCACGCTGAGCTTCAGCGCCGGCAGCAGCCAGCTGACTGCCGTTGGGCAACTGCTGTCTTTGACGCTGGCCGGCACCTACCTGCCTGGGTTCTCTCCCGTTCCGGGCACCCAGGTGGTGCCGGGCCTGCCTTCGCTGTACTACAGCCTGAATGGCGGCGGCTACCAGGCATTGAACGTCTCGAACGAAACGTTCTCTGATAGCACGCAGTTCATCACCCGCTCCAGCCTGTACGTTCCGCTGGAGACCGGCTCAACCAGCTTCCAGTTGCTGGCTGTGGGCGGCGCTGGCCTGAAGCTCAACTCGATCGGCCTGACGACTTCGCTGTTTGAAACGAACGGCTACGCCGTGGTAACCAGCTCACGCCTGATCAGCGAGACCATCAAGTCGCCGGTGCCGGAACCCGAGGCCTACGCCATGTTCCTGGCGGGCCTGGCCGCAATGGGCGTGCTGCGCCGCCGCAAGCTGGGCTAAGTTCAGCTGAAAACAACTGGCAAGCTGGGGCGATTTGCCCTGCTCGCCAAACCCACGCCCCGCCACACCAGCGGGGCGTTTTTGTTTGTACCTGCCCCAAACTTGGCACCCTAATTGCTGCCGGTGGGCCACAAACTGTCACAAGCGGCGCTTGATAATCGGGCCGCTTGAAACACTCCGCTCACCACCCAGGGAACCCATGAAGATCGCAGTTGCAGGTACCGGCTACGTTGGCCTTTCGAACGCCGTGCTGTTGGCGCAGCACCATGAGGTGGTGGCCCTGGACATTGACGCCGCCAAGGTGGCGATGCTGAACCAGAAGCAAAGCCCGATTGCCGACAACGAGATTGAGCACTACCTGGCTACCGCCAAGCTGAACCTGACGTTCACGCTGGACAAGCAACAAGCCTATGCCGGTGCCACCTACGTGGTGATTGCCACGCCCACCGACTACGACCCCGTCACCAACTACTTCAACACCAAATCGGTTGAAGCCGTGGTGCGCGACGTGATGGCCGTGAACCCCGATGCGGTGATGGTCATCAAATCGACCATTCCGGTGGGCTACACCGAGAAGCTGCGTGAAGAGCTGGGCTGCCCGAACCTGATCTTCTCTCCAGAGTTTCTGCGTGAGGGCAAGGCGCTGCACGACAACCTGCACCCCTCACGCATCGTGGTGGGTGAGAAGAGCGAGCGCGCGCAGGTGTTTGCGAACCTGCTGGCCGAAGGCGCCATCAAGCAGAACGTGCCCACGCTGCTGACCGACAGCAGCGAAGCCGAAGCCATCAAACTGTTTGCCAACACCTACCTGGCGATGCGCGTGGCTTACTTCAACGAGCTGGACACCTACGCCGCCAGCCACGGCATGGACACCCGCCAGATCATTGAAGGCGTGTGCCTGGACCCGCGCATTGGCAGCCACTACAACAACCCGAGCTTTGGCTACGGCGGCTACTGCCTGCCGAAAGACACCAAGCAGCTGCTGGCCAACTACTGCCAGGTGCCGCAGAACATGATCGAAGCGATCGTGAACGCCAACACGACGCGCAAAGACTTCATTGCAGTCGACATCCTCGCGCGCAAGCCCAAGGTGGTGGGCATTCACCGCCTGATCATGAAGGCCGGCTCAGACAACTTCCGAGCCAGCAGCGTGCAGGGCATCATGAAACGCATCAAGGCCAAGGGCGTTGAGGTGATCGTTTATGAGCCGGCACTGCACGAAGAGACCTTCTTCGGATCGAAGGTGACGCATGACTTGGCTTGGTTCAAGCAGAACGCGGACGTGATTGTGGCGAACCGGCAGGTGGGGGAACTCAGCGACGTCAAGGACAAGGTCTATACGCGGGATCTGTTTGGGCAGGATTGAATTCCCTCTTTGGCCAGCTCACAGCATTGAGTCTGGATAAAAGCCCTCAGGGTCGAGCATGACGCCCAATCGCAGGCCCGCCGGCTAAGCAGCGGGTCCACGAGCCTGCTGCAGTTGATGTGACCAACCTGCACGCGAACTGTGGTCCATTGCGGCGGACACCTAAGCTACTCGCTGAATTTGCTGCACCTCACCAGCCGCTCTCTTTCGAGTCGGACCGCGCTCGCAGCCGCCAGGTCTATACGTGCTGGGGAAACCCACAGTGATGCTGGCGCCACAAGCCCGCAAGGGCAATGGCGGTCTGGCGTCAGCAAAACAACGCAGCGCGATAAAAGTCAGCGCACCCAAACCACCGTACGGCAATAACCTGCTCAATCAAACCAAGCAGGCAATCAACGAAACAAAGCCAACGCTGCCGATTCACCATCGGTATTGGCGAATCGGCCAGACATCAGATAAAAACACCTCGCTGTTAAGGCAGCTTAAGCATTTCTTTCTTAAGCAAAGATTTAACCAAAAAATCTGCACCTTCAAGCGTGAAGTGCCCGTAGTCCCAAACCATTGGCACGCCATCCTTAGTAAGGATACGGCAGCTTACTGAAGAGCAGAACTCTTGGACGATCGGAACGTAAAGAGCATTTTTGGATTTCAAGGCCAAACCCATCTGATCAGATAACGCAAACCGTTCTTGATCAGTGTACCGCCTGATCGCCTCACTGTCCCCGACCTTGCTTTTTAGTTTTAGTATCAGCAACGGCAAAGACGGTCGATACTCGACAGTGGGCCCCATAACGTAAACAATAGAAACGTATTTAGAGAGATGGTCAACAGTACCCTTTAGGGATTCAATATCATTTGTAGCCCACCGAGCGGAAAGAATAATTCCATCGATCTTGTTGCTAGGCAAAAAGCTGCCATAGATAAAATTGACCAAATCTGTACATCTCTTTTCACCAGCCAATGGCAACACAGGCTTACAGCCAGATGCACTTGCCTGAAGAAAGTTATGCTGAGGGAAATTATTTCTAAAAGCATCTGCCAAATGCGCAGAATGCGAATCGCCCAGCACGAGATAGTTCTTCTTTTTCGTCGAGATCGCGAGGCACTCCGACCTATCAAAATACTCGAAAGAATTCAACTCACTTCCGTAAAAGCAAGTTCCATACCGGTATCCACGCTTGAATTCAGCACTCTCGCCGTATTTCGTATACGAAATTATCTCCTTATCAGCCGAACCTACGCGATTTTTAAAATAGTAATCTTCGAATCCGTTTTGCTTGTAGCCGACCAGTCCGACGAGCAAGAAGAACCCAGTCCCTAACAGAACAAGACCAAAGATATAACGTCGACTAAAGGCGCCCTTTCGTCTAAATGGCGCCTCAACAAATCGCCAACTAAGGTAAGCCAACCCTATTGTTAATAGCGAAAGACCGAGAAACAGTAAAGCACTGGGTTCAGAAACGCTCTTATGCCTAGTGAATGCGAAAATCGGCTGATGCCAAAGATATGCGCTGTAGCTTATCAAGCCTATGCCAACAAACGCCTTGTTACCCATAATCCGGCCAACAGTCGTCTGCTGTGACGCGAACACAATAATCAGTAAAGCGCCCAAGGTGGGAACGAGCGCATAGAAGCCAGGAAACGGTGTTATTTTGCTGTAAGCGAATATCGCGTAAAAAATCAACGAGACGCCAAGCCAGCCAGCAAGCTCACTTACGCCCCTCCCGACGTCTTTACGATTGGCTTGGGACAAGTAAAAGGCCGCGAAGGCGCCAATCAACAACTCCCAAATACGTGTCGGCAAAAGATAGAAGGCTGCGGCCGGCTTGGCGTAAGCGCCCCACTGCGCACCAGCAAGACTAACTACGAATACAAAGACCAGGGCTATAAGTATCCACCGCTTACCCAGCCGCCAACATAGCATTAGGAATAATGGGAACAGAACATAGTACTGCTCCTCTACTGCCAAGCTCCACGTATGCAGCAGGGGCTTGAGTTCCGTCGCGGAATCAAAGTACCCACTTTCACTCCAGAATAAAATATTTGAAGCAAAGAGAGAAACGACAGCCAAGCTTCTAGAGAAATCCCTCAAATCACTAGGCAAAAGCCAAAACCAAGCAAAAGGAATACAAACCACCATCACCAAGAACAACGCGGGCATTATTCGCCGGGCACGTCGCTCATAGAAATTAACAATCGAAAAACTTCCCCGCTCAAGCTCAGCAAGAATGATTGTCGTAATCAGATAGCCGCTGATTACGAAGAAGATGTCCACGCCTACAAAGCCACCGCTGAACGCCTCGAAGCCCGCGTGAAAAAGTATCACCGGAATTACAGCAAGTGCCCTGAGCCCGTCTATCTCTCTTCTGTGATCCATAATTTCTTGCTTATTGTCTTTGATCTATCGCTGACTGCGCCTACCAGCCAAACCATTGCGACCGAATACGCCCGGGGTACGCTTTCTCATGCATACCCGCTCGCCTCTAACTCGATTCGGAATTCCAAAAGGCCGCCAGTCGTTTGAAAGGTCAGTGTTCTGAGATATTCCGCATTGGAAATAGGTCTCGACTGATCAGCACTGCATATTCGCCCACAGACAAGGTGTCCGGCTTAACAGGTCGGCCATCACCGAGGGAACAGCCAGCGGCGCTTAGTGCCGATTAGGAAGGCCACTTGATTCCGATAGAACTACTCGCTACCAGTTACCCAATTCGCTCGCATATCGCGTCAATATTTTTCGCAATGCGCACCCACGCAAAATCACTTGCGGCGATTTTATTGCTGACCCGACCTAATGGTGTGACATTCTCCGATGCCAATAGATCCAAAACGACGCTGCTAAAGCGGTCAATATCATTCGGCTTCACCAGAAACCCGTTGCGCCCTTCCAAAACCACGTCACGGTAGAAAAGGTAGTCCCACGCCACCACGGGCAGTCCAACCGCCATCGCCTCAAGGCAGGTTCCCGGCAGACCTTCGTAATACGACGTCGATACATAAACCTTGCTTCGCCGGTAATGGTTGAGCACTTGATCAAATGGCACCTTGCCGTGCAACAGCACCTGGGGCTGCATTCCGCCTAGCTCCGCTTCAACATAGGCCATGTCGTCGCCGTAGCCAACAATGCCAATTCGAATATCAGGCTTGGCCGCCACAAGGGCTTTGCACACCTCAACCATTGGCCTGCTGCCCTTGCGGCGCTCAATGCGCCCCGCAAAGATCAAATCAACATCCTTCCTGACAGTTGTGTCAGGCGTGAATTGATCAATTGATACTCCATTGGGCATCAATTCAATCGGCTTGTCTTGCCGGTACTCCATCAATTCCTGGCGGCCCTGTTCAGTCAAGGTCAGCAGCAAGGTGGCCTTGGCAAAAATGATGTGCTCGAACTGCTTCTTGATGAAGACAGACAACCACGACCATTGGCTATCAAACTGGCGGGGTTTGTAGAACTGACCGCTCATGCCCAGATAGGTGGTGTGCGCGGTAACAATAATGGGCGCCACCTTCGGCAGGAACAAGCCGGGCAACAAGGGGGGAATATGAAGGTTGATGGTTGATACCTTCCCTTGTTCGGCCATTGTCTGCAATGTCTTGCGCAGTGCCCATGACCAGCGCACGAGCCCAAGGCGCCCCTTTGGTTTGGGCAAATGCACGAAGTCGACGTTCTTGATTTGCAAATCTCGAACATCTTCATTGGCAGCAATGAGGCAAACCGTTGCAGCGTCAGCGGGCCGTGCCTTGAGGTACGACTGCACATACCGTGCGATGCCGTGCACGCCGTAGAACTCGGGACAAACAATCACATGCATGGCTGGTTTCTCAATGCGCCAGGGCGCGTTCGTAGATGGCGAATGTCTGACGTGCCACCGAATCAATGGAAAACGCCGCCATCCATGGGCTCCAGTCCACGGCTTGTGGCGGGTTCGTGGCCACAGCCATGCGCTCACGCATCGCATTCGCCCACTGGGCTACGTTCTCGGCGTCTGCATAGCACTCAGCTGGCAAGCCCAGGGCGTCGAGGCTAGGCAAATGGCTGACCAACACGGGTGCGCCAACGGCCATGGCCTCCAGCAGGGAAATTGGCAGCCCCTCATGCGTGCTGGGCAACACAAACAAGCCGGTATGGCTGAGTAGCTGGTTGATGTCAGCAGGTGGCAGCACGCCGGCCATCACCACACGCTTGTCGGCACGCGCCGCGCTTCGAACCAGTTGTTCGTATGCGTTGGGGTGGTCGTTGCCGCCGGCCAGCACCAGCTTCCATCGGGCGTCAGGCAGTTGCGCCAAGGCTTGAATCAAGTCGAGCTGGCGCTTTTCGGGAACGATGCGCCCGACATGCAGCACATAGGCGCCGGCTTCGATGTTGAGGGCCCGCAGCATGTGTGTTTGAGAACCCCGGGTGAAGGCTGGCGCGGCATTGGGCACGTAGTGGAATTGGCTGCCGTACATGGCCAGCAGTTGTGCGTCCAGGCCCGGTGCAATCACGATCCGCTCGTTCGCAAACCGGGCTGCAAAACGCTCACCCGTCTTCAACATCATGCGCGCGAAGGCACCCCACTTTTCGCGTGCGTAGTCTTGCCCGTGGTGCGTCACCACCACCCGCAAGCCAAGCAGGCGGGCCAGCGGCGTGAGCAACGCAGGGCCAATGCCATGAATATGCAGGATGTCAGGCCGTGTGAGGCCCGCGCGCAAAACGCCCAGAAGCGTGTGCACGATCGCCTCAGCGCCAGTCGATCTCGGACTCCAGATGGCCTTGAGCGCCAGCTTGGTCGCCCACTCAGGCACTTGCCTGTTGGGATCAACGTAAGGCTGCCGCTCGATGACCTCCAGTTGCACCCCATCAGGGAACGCCTCAAGCAGGCCCTGCGATACATCGCGAGCGTGCGTCTCAATGCCGCCTTGCGCGCCAAACAGTGCGCGCAAGCCAAGCATGGTCACTCGAATGGGCCGCTGCTGCGCGCCATTGGTCTTGTTCATTCGGCCAGCCATTCGAAATAAGGCGTCACGGCGTCACCCAGTGAAGACAGTTTGATCACTGCAGCGGCGCGTCGTCCGCCCAGTTCTTCCACCTTCAACTCGGTGGTTCTGCGGCCCGTGAAGTCGAGCGCGTAGAGCCGCCAGCGCTTGCCAGTGGGCGGCGCTGGCATGGTGACTTTGGCGGTAGCGTCATGCAGCTGAACCGGGAAGGTGCCAAGCCGGCCGAGCACCTTGTTCTCGGTATCAAGAAACTGCATGCCTGAGTTGCGGGAATCTGTTGAGATAACGGTCAGCGCTCTGCCACCACGGCTCAAGTCTTGAGCGTCAAGCACGCTGGTAACAACAGCGCCTTCACCATCGATCAGTTCGGTGCTCACTGCCCCCTCAACCTTGGCGCCTGTGCTGCCAAGCAAGCCAACGCTGGCCGGGGTAACGATGGTCATCACCATGCGCTTGGTGTCCAGGGCCAGCTCTTTGGTCGAGCTCAAGTAGCGCCCGCCTGTAACCGCCTGGGCCACGTCCTTCGGCAGCATGGCCTGGGCGGCCATTCGCTGGGCCAACTCTGGCGCCTTGATGCCGTCTTCTTTCCACGAGAGCGCCAATCGATTGGCACTGGTGGCCTGCGCCGCCCCGCGGATGTCTACGCCCACGGCAGCAACGTATTGGAACTGCGCCGTGTTCCAGTTCACGAAGGTGTCTGCGGGTTGAGATGCGGCAAATGCCGGGTCTACATTCATCGCCACAGACACCTTCGAAGGTGACACATCGCCACGCGCGAACAGGAAGGCGGCGATGGTTTCACCAGCGCGCAAGGTGGGGTCGGTGCCCGTGTCGAACGGCACGATCATCTGCCGCCACTTGCCTTTGCCTGGGCGACTGAGGTTGAAGGTGTCACCGTAATGGGCGATCAATGACCAGTTCTGCAGACGCGCGTAGGCCGCCGTGAACGGCCCGACCTCCCACCGCCAGGTGTTCCAGAAAGGTTGGCCATATTCGGTGACCGTGAATGGCTTGCCCCACGCACGCGACCAGGCCAGAAAATCAAAGTACCTGTTGCGCCCGTCGAGCAACCGCCATTGATTCAACTTCGTCCCAGGCTCTATCGCTCCGCCAGCGGGGTGGTCCGCGTAGCTGTGCATGTCGGTGAACGAAAGCTGACGCTGGCCACGCATGGCATGTAAACCCATGCCGGCATTGAAGGCCGTTACCGGCCCCTTGTAGCCAAACTCCGCCAGTCGGCCTTTCATCCAGTCAACTTGCTCGTCCTGCAACTCTGCGGTGTATCGCTGAAAGGCCGCACCCATCGGGCTGGTGTCTTGCACGCGGGGCAATGTGCTCTCGGTGGGCCATGCCCCAAGCGCCTGCTGCGCCGCTCCCTGGCTGCCAAACTGTTTGACCAGCCACTGCTGAAACGACGCCAGCAACACCGGCGACGGCCCCTTGCGCAGCAGAAAGTCTGCCGCGCCTTCATTCACCAAAACCACGCCTGCCAACGCGGTGTCTTGCAAGGTGCTCTGGCCGGTGTAGGGGTTCTTGAGCACCCACAGCTTCTTGACCAGCGCCAACCAGTGCTCACGCTCATCCCCGGGCAGGAGTGAGCCGAGAACCGCGTCGTGCTGCCCTCGCGCCCAACGATGGCTCTTCAAATCACCGTAGGCGCCGTTCCACGAACCGAGCATGTCAACGAACAGATACATGCCCTGCTTGCGCAGCGCACCAAGCAGGTAATGCAGCCGGTCCAGCTGCTGCGGGTCAAAGTTGAAATCACCCCGGCGCGAATCCATCAGCATGGCTTCGACCATGTGCACGCGCACGGCGTTGTAGCCACCACGGCGAACCATGACTGCCAACCTGTCAGCTTCGGCGTGATCAGGGAAGCCGGCGGTGTTCGGGGTAAGGGCCAGGGTTGCGCAAAAGAACCGGACCGCGCTTGAAGTGGGCTCAGGCCCAAGTTCAAACCCGTCAGTGCCAACTCGCAGCGGCAAACCACCAGCCCCGTCCTTGAATCGGGCAATCGGTATCTGACTCAAATCAAGAGCGCTGCCTGCAACTACCTCCAGCGAACCGTTCGGCAGCTTGATCCATTGCTGGGCAACGGCAACAGCTGGCATCGAAGCAAGCGCGAACATGAAGCCAGCTGAAAGCAGTTTCGCAGCCCATGCCTCGGCAGCCTTCAAGGTTGAATCAATCATGGCCACTCCGGATTGGACGAGCAGGTATGCCGACAACCGTGATTCCGGCAGGTACATCGCGCGTGACGACAGCGTTCGCGCCGACGCGCGCATCATCGCCAATGTGTATACGGCCAATGATGACTGCGCCTGCGCCCACCTCAACTCTGTTCCCGAGCACCGGCGCCCCCGTCGGGTCAGCGTCACCCCGGTTGCCGATCGTGACCGACTGCCGCAACAGGCAGTCGTCGCCAATCCTGGCGTTGCCATGGATGACAACAGGCCCAAAATGCTCAATTCGCAGTCGCCGACCAATAACAGCAGACTCGGGAATAGTCATCCCGCACAGCATTTCGACGAGCTTTTGCAAAACAACGTTCATCAACCACCAAGGTGCCCGCACAAGTCTGAACCGACAAGACATGCGCAGATGGCTGAATCTATGAACGAGCAAAGCCCAGGACGCCTGTGCAAATAGACCCTCACGCTGCGTCCGGAAATCCTCGACGATCAGCTGAGCAACATTCATAGCTGAACCGTATTCATCGCACGACCTCTGCCAAACGCTTTGCCAAGGAAGCGGCGCATACGTCATAGCTGCGGTTTGAAACCACCCATTCACGGCCTCGTGCGGCCATCAAACTGCATGCCGCTTTATCGTTCAGCAGTTGCAATACAGCAGATGCAAAGGCAGTCGCATCAAAAGCGACACACAAACCGGCGCCGCTGGCAGACAGCACCAAGTTCTGATCCGGATGCTGATTACCGACGACCGGGCGGCCCATCGCCAAATACTCAACTAGCTTGGTCGGGCTGGCTGCATCCAGAAGAGGATCGGGCGCCACCAGCGCCAATGCCACCTCGGCCTGTCCAAACACCTCGGCAACTTGATCGGATGGGATCCACCCAGTTATCTGCACGTGGTCTTGAACACCAAGCTCCGCGATACGGTCAGCAAGCCACTGCCGGTCCGCATCGTCCAATGCATCACCAACAATCAACAGCAACACTTCAGGCATGCTGCGCTTGATTATCGCGACGACCTCAAACAGAAAATCAACGCGCCTTACTCGGCTGCTTTCACCCAGATAACCGATGACCCTTCTGCCGTCATTTCTCTCAACAAAGGGGAGTGGCGCCTTGAAGCGATCAAGGTCGACGCACATTGGAACGGGCGTCATGCGCTCGGCCTTCAGGCCAAGCAACACCATGTCCTCCTTCATGCGATCGCTCTGAACAAAAATGTGGTGCGCCCGGGGCAGCACTACCCGGTGCAACAGCCAACCACCAACGTGGCCCCGCCACCCTAGATAGGCACGCCGAACCCATTGCCGCTTGTCAAGCGTTTCACGCAATCGAACCAGTGATTCAGCCATCGGAAATGACATCCAATAAATGAATGGCAATCCGCGCAGTCGGGCCCACAGCAATGCAAAAACAGTTATGAATGCCTTGTCGCGAACAATCACTGCGTCGTAAGGGTCGCGCCGCAAGCGCCAGAGCATTTTGCAATCATGTGCAAATGTCTTCAGAAGCTCAGCCATCTTGCTGCCACCAGGCGCAACAAGCCAAGCTCGGCCCGCCGGCCACGGTTGATCTTGATGGTCGGCCGTTGTAGCCTGAGTTACCAAGTCGGCATGCACGTCGTGCGTCAACAGATGCCGCCCCCACAGGGCAGAAACATCGGGCCGAAAGGTTGGCCAGCCATCCAAAATGAAAAACAGAAACCGCATGGTATTCAAGTCCTGCGAAGGGCAATCTTTGCAATCACCTTGAGGAGGCGTAAACCTAGACGCCAATAGCCAAGAAGACCGAAATTGTTTAAAAACGCCCGCAGCATAGGGCGGCAAGCCCGCGTGGCTTCTGTCAACGCAAGGTTGAACAGGCCGCGGCCTTGAGCGGCCTCGGCGAGCCGAACGCCACGATAAGCGGCCCAAATCGCAGGCAAGCGCCCTTCGTCGACGGCGCCGTCAGTACCAGCGTGGCCAGCGCCCACGCTCAACCCATTGCGCTCCAGCGCGGACAGTGTCGCCCGCAATGCGCTATCAACCTGCGGAACCAGATTTTTAGCCGAAAGCGAACCCGAATGGATTCGATAGTCGAGCAGCGGCAACTGCAAAAGCCCAAGCTCGCCGCGTTCGGCCAATCGTAGAAACAGGTCGTAATCTTCCGCATGTGAAAACCCGTGCCGATAACCGCTCAACGCTTTCAGGTCTGCGGTCCGCAGCAGTATGGAAGGATGCGGAAGCGTTGTGATTCGCGGGGGAAAGATGGTCAAGTCGGTTTGCGGCAAGTTCCCAAAAGGTTGCTGTACAGCAGTGATCCGGCCATCGCTGTCCATCAGCCGATAGAGGCTACCCACACAAACGCAGTCGGGGTGGTCGCGCAGATAGCTCACCTGGAGGGACAGTCGCTCAGGGTGGGAGCGGTCATCGCCGTCCATGCGCGCCACGTACTCGCCGCGAGCCAAACCAAGCGCCGTGTTCAACGCGTCGACGATGCCTTTGTTGGCGGTATGAACGACACGCAGTCGTGGCTCTTCCAGCGCGAGTGCGTCGAGCAACGCACCGGTTCCGTCTGCGCTTCCATCGTTCACGACAATGATCTCGATATCGTGAAGAGATTGGCATGTCAATGAAGCAATAGCTTCACCAAGCGTACCGACGCAGTTGTAGGCCGGAAGTAACACTGAAACTAGCGGGGGCGTTTGTTCCATAAGAATATTAGGCACTTGCCCTGCGACGCTCACGAAGAAGCAAGGCTAGTTTTACCAGCATCTTGACTGACCCGCGTCGATCCAAGAATCGCCAGAAATCGTTAGGATTCAATGAAAATCCATAATACGGCGAATAAACCTGAAGCAACAGTTTTTGCCTGCGAACCACCGAGCCCTCACCGTGCTTCATAAACATCAAGGCATACGCCTTCAGAATCTTCTCCTTTTGGAGTGAGGAAATTCGATCGTCCCTTGGCATCAGGTCGAAATGATAGGTTGGAGCATCAAACAAGCGAGCCGGACCAAAGAGCTGCAGAACTCGATAGAAGAATTCCAAGTCCTGCCACGCAGGCATTTGTTCATCGAAGAGACCAGCGTCGATGAAACGTTGCCGCGGTGCGAAAATTTGGTTGCCGACAAAGTTCGCCTCGAACAAGTCCTCAGAACAAACTCTACTACGCTTGGCGCTCTCGCAAAGACCGCTAGGTAGCCGCTGGAGATATTGGACGTATAGGCAAGAAACCTCTACTTCTGCACGTTGCAGACTGGACCAGTAAGCGACCAGGCCCTCGAGATGCCCCGGGTGAAGTTCGTCGTCATCATCCAAGCCGGTGACAAACTCACCTCGCGCCAGTCTAATGGCGCGGTTTCGTGCTGCGCACGCGCCGGCTGATTTTTCATTCCTCAGAAAAATTATCCGGGAATCTCCAGCTACGGCCTTGGCGATTTCCTTGCATGTGCGTTCATCCGAACCGTCGTCAACAATGATCAATTCAAAGTTGGATAACGTCTGACGCTGAACCGAAGACACCGCCAGAAGAACGCTCTCCAGCCGATTTTTCGTTGGCATATAGACGGAGACTTTAGGCCCCTGCTCCTCCAGTGCACCCGAAATCACAAATCCAGCCTCTTTAGCTTCAGCCATTCTTCGCCCCCGCAACCGCTTCGAGCCGAGGCTCAACCCTTAGCGCCTGGGCTAAGACAAAAACAAACCAACCCAGCGTTGGTAAGAACAGCTTTTCCGACGCTGTTATTCCGCCAACAATACAGATCAACCAAAGCGCGAAGGCGAGAGTATTCTCGCGCCTCGGACTACTAAGAACGCTTGAAATGATACGCCAACTTGGCCAGATCACAGCCAACACAAAGGCGCCCCCTCCAAACCAGCCGTAAGCGAGCAACGCCTCCAGATAACTGTTGTGCGCCGTAGTAAACAAGGTGCCTAACCGAAATTTCTCGAGAAGCCCGACAGAAATAAAATTAACGCCGATCCGACCGTACCCGTATCCCTCAAGGGGCATGAACTGCAGCAGATATGAGCTCAGCGCCCAAATTCTGTCGCGTCCCGTGAACGTTGAATCCCGCCCAAAGAATTTCAGAAAGTCGTCAAGATTGGCGAATGAATACCAAACGACAGCGAATAATCCAACTACAAAGGCAGCAGTCACGGCAACCATCGGATGCTTCAACAACCGCGTTCGAGCTGCGCCGAAGTGGATAAATGCAGCCAAGCCGAATAGAATAATACCCTGAACTGATCGCGCTGCTCCGAGCAACGCAATGACAGTCAACAGACAAGCAGAACGACATATTAGACTTGTATTGCGAGGCGCGCACAGCACCAAACAACCACAAATCACCGCCAGGTATGCCAAGTCGTTTCGATGCGCGGAAAGCCCTCGATAATACCCGGAGAATTCGCCAAGCATCATTGATTGAGATGGAACCACTGCAATGGCCACATTCGCAAATAGCAGTACAACCGCGGTCCTGAACAAAACATCAATGAGACGCTGAGAGCCAACAATAGCCACAGCCAAGCTCAGCACGGCAAAGCATTCAAAATACCCGAGTACGTAGAGCAGTACGTTTAACTGAAACTCGCCTACTAAAATCGCGCTCGCCAAAGCATAAACAACAAATCCAGCGATGACAGGCGCGCGCAAAACCGATCCCCACAGAACCCTCGCATTTACAAATGAAAGCGCGAATGTGGCCGCGGTGACTGCAAACTCAAAATAATAGACCAGCCTTGACGGTTCATAAGCCTGCCCAAGATAGCCGTGAGACCAAAACCGCAGCCCGGAAACCTTAACAAACAAGGCCACAACCAACCATTTGACCCAAATTTCATTGGGGAAAATGAACATCCGGCCGTCATTTAAGGCAGATGCCGCTGAATTAGCTCGTGATTCATTCAGCATGCAGCGCCCTCACCTGATCGTATACACGTTCCAATTCGGCGACGTTAGTCTTCAGATTGAAGTTCAAATTCACGAAAGTGCGGCCTGCTTTTGAGTACTCCTCGCGGCTGGCCGAACTACCCAAGAGAAACTCGAGTTCTTTAGCTAGTTCCGACACATCCCCCGCCTTTGGCAAACTTCCAGCCTCAGCTGCCGCTAACATTTCGGCCATCGGTTGGTCATCGAAAATACAGACGGGCGTAGCTGCAGCCAATGCTTCCATGATCGCGATCGGCATGCCTTCAGCATCGCCTGTGAGTGCTCGTATGCTGGGAAGGCAAAAAATAGCGGCCTGGCTAAGTTGAGCCATGACCTCGCTGCGCGCTTGCGAACCAAGGAATGTCGGT
Organism: Burkholderiales bacterium PBB6; assembly: GCA_002255925.1. Lineage (GTDB taxonomy): Bacteria > Pseudomonadota > Gammaproteobacteria > Burkholderiales > Burkholderiaceae_C > Ideonella > Ideonella margarita. The sequence continues at coordinate 95,376 of NKIH01000007.1, forward strand.
GTCACACCCAATTCTTTGGCTTGTTGTTCCAGGCTGGCCCGAAGTGGGCCATCTCCAATCAGCAAAAGAGGATGCGCCTCACGCAGCTTCTCGGGCAATTTCGCCCAAGCAGCGATCAGCAAATGCGTTCCCTTCTTCTCCACCAGCCTGCCAACAGCAAGTACGCCTTTTCGTGCGCTTGTTGCCTGCTTCACCTCGGGGAAGGCAGACAAATCAATACCCAGGTGACTTACGACGAGCTTCTTTTCGGGGTAACCACGAGCCACCATCTCATCTTTGATGAACTGGGACACGCAAAGAATCTTGTCGACGCGCTCGATCAGTTTTTGACGACGTCGCAATAGTCGTTCGCCATCTGGAAACTTTGCGAGATGCTCGTCATAGGTAGTGGCATCGAAGCCGTGGGCAGTGACGATGAACGGCAGGTCATTCCCCGCCATGAATGGCAGCAATTTGGCAGCGTCAGTCAGAAAATGGGCATGAACCAATTCAGGTTTTTCGCGCTTGATCAATGCGCTGAGCGCAGGTGCCCAACCAAAGTTTTCAAACAGCCGACGCCCAATTCGTCCTTGTCCCACCTGCAATACCGGATGGGAGGTGCGATGGTTGACAGGCATATCGCGCTGGCAAACCACCAATGGCTCGTATCGCTTGAGCGTACGAAGATGATCCGAGACAAACGTTTCGGAAACAGGCAAGTAGTCAGACCGAAAAATCAGAACCTTGGGGCGCGCTTCTTTATCAGTCATTCAGGCTGCCTTGCGCCGCTTCAGGGCATTCGAGAGGTCCATCACAATTTCCACCCAAAGCCGTTTGACGGCGGGGTCCATCAGAGCAAGCAGCGTTGCCCCGATCGTTATCGTCACCCCCACCACCAGTGCCAACCACGCTTGCCCGGGCCACGCAAATTGCCTGATGGCTAAACCAACGGCAACTACCAAGCCCGCACACACCAAGCCGGGCCGAACGGCCGCCCATTGCCCAGGCATTGAAACTGGCCCTTTACGGCCCATGATCCAAAAAACAATAGGGACGGTGATGAACAGTGTGGACACACCAAAGGCGGCTGCAACGCTGATGGCACCGAGTGACACACCAATAGCCGAAGCACCGGCGCGAATGAAGGCGTCGCCGAAACCCCAGTGCCGCAGCTCACTGCTTCGGGCTTGGCTGAGAAGCACATTGCCAGTTTGGCTTGCCAGGCCAACAGCCATGATTGAAAGCCCGAACCAGCGGTACATCTGGCCAGCCGCCTCCCATTGAGGCCCGAGCAGAACACGCGCAACAGCATCACCCGCCACAACAACAAAGGCGCCGAGCAGGCCAAAGAAGAGACTGGTTCGCTGCAGCAGATGCAGGTAGTAGGCTCTGTAGCCCTCTGCGTCGCTCTGTAATCTGCTGAGTACCGGCAGCGTGGTCTGGCTGATGGGGCCCATCAGGGTACTGCCAGACAAATTCAGCAGCTGTTGTGCCCGGTTGAAGTGGCCAGCTGCACCGGCGCCAAGCCAGGCCCCGGTGAGAATGGCGCCAAGCTGATTCGAAAAGAAGTTGAGCAAGCTGAAAACCGACAGGTTCGCGCCGAAGCGGATCAGGGCCGCAGCCGAGCGCAGCTGACGCGGTGCGCCAGGCCGCCACGGCAACGCAATCAACATGACAAGCGATGTAGCCAAGGCGGCGGCCAATTGCGAAGCCACGATGGCCCAATAGCTCCGCGTCCACCACGCCAGCCCGACCCCGATGACCAGGCCGCACAGTTGCCCGACTATTTCGCCCCACATGAGAGGGGCGAAATTCAGTTGTCTGCGCAACAGGGCGGTGTGCGCACCTGTCAGGCCCACCGCAAGCAAACTCGTGCACAGCGCGTAGACGATGGGCTGCAAGGCGGCTTCTTTGTAAAACGCAGCAACCCAGGGTGCGGAAAGCGCCCCCAAGACGGCAAAGCCCAGCGTCACATAGAGGTTGATCCAGAAGACCGCATCCAGTTGGTCTTCGTTCAATGCTTCACTTTGAACAACCGCGGTGGTCAAGCCGAAGTCTTTCAAGAGGTTCAGCAGCAGCATCAACGACATGGCCATGGCCACCAAGCCGTAATCGGCGGGCGACAGCAAGCGCCCCATCACAGCACTGGACAACAGGCCCACAGCCATGCCACTGACCCGCGAGCCCGCCATGAACAAGGTGCCACGCCTACCGAGTGCGGCGGCGTCGCCGCCTGTGCGTCGAAGGACCTCAGAGGTGGATATGGGCATTTCTAGCTAAAACTCATGGTGCTGCCACGCCACTTGGCGAGCGGTGCACAAATATCTTCAAGGGGCAGCGCAAGCGTCAAACGACGCCGTCGACTAGTTCAGTCCGGTCAGTCGCGGCAGCGCTGCCGCGTCCAGAGCATCAACCAGTGCATGCGCAAAATCGGCCTGCAGCGCAAATGCGTGTTGCGGGTCGGCATCAATCGTTGAGAGGCGAAACAGCAAGCCGTCAGGGATGGTTCTCTGTTTGGCGTATCGGAATTCGACAATCTTCTTGTCGATGCCGCTGCGGGTGGCCTGATCACCAATCACCACCCAATAAGTCACCGGCTCATTGCGCCTGCCCTGCCTTGCAACCAATTGCCTGACAGGAACCTGGCCCCGCGATGTAGCAACGACCGAGGTTTGGTTGGTGAGGATCTCAAAACCTTGCGATGGGTAACAGACCTCTGGGTAGTGCAAGGCCATTGCATCGCGCTGGTCTTCGCCGTAGGCCACCACCATCATCAAACGGTTGCCCTCCGGATCAACGTAGGTGCGGCTGACGACCTGGTTGTAAATCGCAGCCAAGGCAGCTTCTTGTTGCGGGTTCACAATTTGACCGCTACCCGCAGTGTCCAACTGCCAGCTGCCTACCTTGGCTGGCAATGCCGCGGCAATGTTGATACGCCCGACCTTGTCGATGAGCTTCTGGTTCGGCTTGGCAAACTCGGTGAGCGTGAATGCCAATGTAGCCAGCAGCAAGACCAGAACAGCCTTCACCTGGAATGAGCGCTGCAGATATTCACGCATGCGGCACCGCCCTGTTACGGCTGAAGAAAAGGTGCAGCAGGTTATCAACGCTGACGATCAGCACCAGCGCGGTCAGGAAAAGCACCATGCCAGCGAAACCGTGCAGGAAACCTTGCCCGGCCGCATCACCGAAGTGATAGGTCACCAGCGTCAAAACAATCACGCGGATGACGTTGGCCGTGAACCCGATCGGCACGATCAAGATCGCCAGAGCCACGTTTCTAGCCAACGATGTTGACTTCACAACATTCAAATATAGAAGCCCCATGGCTTCCAGAGTGAACAGGGTGTGCAGGCCAGCGCAGGCATCAGCCACGAGCATCTGGTATTGGCCAATTTGCAATATCACCCCAGACCTGGCAATGGGGTAGTGAAGAATATTGAGTATGTACTCGGCAACCCAAGAAACCGCAATTTTCATGGGATGCGTCAATGCATCGACCATGGCCCCCGGCAAGGGCACCATGAAAGCCATGAAAAACAGTGCGAACCAGACGGCTTTGAGGGTGTTGGTGCCACGGAATATCAATATGACTCCGGCCAGCACTGGCACAGCCGCCCCCACCTCCATGGTGAGCACGCCCAAGGTGCGCCCGAACACATATATGGCGCAACCCAATATGAGGACGCACCACCCAGCCGCCACCGCGCCTCGCTCCGCAACTGCGCTCGCTGCTTCGGTGGGCCAACGAGTCAGCAACAGCCAAAGGCTGATCGCGAGCACCACCGGGCCATGGCCTTGGGAATCTGTGCTCCAGGCGCCATGAAACAAGTCCCAGAGCGTGGGCACGAAAAGAATTCCCAAGGTAGCCGTGATGACGGCTGCCAAAGGAAGATGGCTCTTCGCCTTCTCGAAGGTGGTTGCAGACAGCAATGACACGAGATTCAGAACTCGTTCATCACAACGCCAGCGATCTGACTGCCGGTGGCCTCAAGGTTCCGGACAACCTCCTGCAGCGAGGCAATCTTGGCTTTGTCTTTGCGGGCAACAACCAGCGAAACGCCGCAGCGTGCCGCAACAACGATGCCGTCAGCACCGTATTGCGCTGCGGGCGTATCAACGATCACATGATCAAATTTGGTGAGCAGTTCATGGAGCAGCAAGCCAAAAGCGGGGCCTTGCAGCAGCTCCAAGGGGTTGGGCGGGCTGATGCCCACAGCCAGCACAAACAGGTTGGCCACGCCGGGCACAGCGCGAATGACGCTGTCGCCGCGACGGCCGGCCAGGAGGCCTGACAGACCGCTCTTGGCATCCACGCCGAACACGTCGTGCAGGCGCGGGCCGCGCAAGTCGGCGTCAACGATCAGCGTGCGTCCGCCCAGCTGCGCCAGCGACACGGCGAGGTTGGCGCAGAAGTAGGTTTTGCCGTCACCCGTATTCGGGCTCACCACGGCAAGGGCCTTCTTCACCCTGGGTGCGCCTTCCACGCTGCCCGGCTGGGTGCGCAGCAGGATTTGCGCGCGAATGGCCCGGAAGGCCTCGGCCTGCTGGCCAAAAGGCTGGTTCAGCACGGCCAGCTCAGGGTTCGACTTTTCAGTCGCCTCGCCGCCGTAGGAGTAGTTGAACTGCTGAGCCAGGGCATGCAGCACGTCATCAGGCGTGGCAAAACCCAAGGCAATGGCGGCCTCACCAAACTTCACGCCGTGGCTGCGCTGGTATTTCAGGATCTGCTCAACCTGCTCGGCGCTCAGGTTGCGGGTGTCACGGATGATGTCGCCGATGCTGCGAACGTCGTCGTGCGTGGGCAGGTTGCCGAAGGTAGAGGCCTGTGCGTCAGGCGAATTGAATTCTTGTGCCATGGGTCAGGGCTCTCAGCCTTGTTTCTTGTCGGGGGCCGGCAGGCGGCCCGAAATAACGCGCTGCGCCATCAACGAGGGTGGACCATGCTTGACCGCGGGCTTCGGCATCACGCCAAGGATGGGCAAGCCCAAGGAAACGACCAGGTCTTCACTGCCTCGAATCCGGCGGTCCATGACTTCACGCACATAGGCCAGCAAGATGGCAAAAAAGGCGCCGACCAACACACCGAGAACGATGTTGCGGAGCACCTTGGGGCCCGATGGCAGCAAAGGTGGGCTGGCCGGGCTCAGCACATTCACGTTGCTTTGCTGGGTTTGGCTTTCAAGGTTGCTCTGGTTTGTTCGGGCCACCAGCACGTCGTAGGCCTTCTGGGCGTTGTCAACGTCGCGCTGCAGCACGCTCATCTCGTCGCGGCCACCCTTCAGCTTCAGCACCTTGGCACGCTGGGCTTCCAGCTGCGCACGCACATCAGCCACTCGGGCAGAGTTCACGTTGGCATTGATGGTGGTGCTGCCTGCGGCGCGCTTGGTTTCAAGCTCCAGGCGGCTACGCAGTTCGGTGATGTTGGCGCGGGCTTGCACTACCTGCGGATGGTTGGCGCCCAAGCGGGTGTTCAACTCTTGCAGGTTGGCTTCAGCACGACCCAACTCCAACCGGATATTGCTGACGACCGGGTTGTTCAGCACCTCGCTCATGCGGTCGCCACTGCCCGCCGATTGCGCGCTGCGGCTGTTTGATTCAGCAGCCAGCGACTGCAACATCACCAATTGGCTGTTCAGCTCATTCAGGCGCTGGGTTTCAACGTCCAGGCGTTCGTCGCTGCCGATGATGCCGCTGGTTTGCTGGTATTCGCTCAAACGGGCTTGGGCTGCTTCCAGCACTTCGCGGGCTTCCTTCGAACGCTGATCGAAGAAGCCGCTGTACTGGCGGGCCGGGTCCACGCGCAGTTCGATGGCCGTGTCGATGTAGGCCTGCACAAAGGCGTTCGCCACACCGGCCGCGAATTGCGGGTCAGGCGCTTGATAGCTGACGCTGATGACATTCGACTCGCGGCTGGGCTTCACGTCGAGTTGCTGCTGAAACACGTTGCCCAGCCAGTCCTCAATCGTGCCCTCGCCCTTGGTGGCGTCTTGCCACTGCTCTCGCACCTGCGGGTTCTGGTCGAGCTTCAGGTTGCGAATCACGCGGCGGGCCACGCGGTCGCTGGTGATGATGTCGACCTGCGTGGCCATCAACGCAAGATTGGCCATGCCGCCACCAATCATCCCGGTGATCGGATCAGGCTTCACGTCCACCACCACACTCGCCGTCGCCGTGAACTTCTTCGGCAGCAACAAACTCACCACCACGGCAGTCAACACAGTCAGCGCAAACACCAGCGCCGACAACTTCCAGCGCGCACGCAGGATGGACAGGAATTGAGTAAAGGTCATCTGGGTTCAGGCAGTCAGAACAGGCTCTCGCGAACGTAGATCACGTCGCCGTCACGCAGGGTTTCGTCCATGGCGGGTTGCAGCACTTCAGGCTTGCCCTCGCCGCTGCGGCGGTGCACGCGAATGCCCTTTTCAGTGCCGCGTTGCGTCAGGCCACCACCGGCGGCCAGGCCTTGCAGCAGCGTCATGCCGCGCTCCAGGCGCAGCTGGCCGGGGCGTTGCACTTCACCGTAGATGTAGACCAGCGGTGCGCGCTCAACGTAAACCACGTCGTTGCCTTGCAGCACCAGGTCTTCGCTGCGCTGGGCGCCGGTGAACACGGTGGGCAGGTCAACCTGCTTGCGGAACGGCTGCTGGTTGCGGGTGCCCACCACGGTGATGGTGTCGCCACCCACGTTGGTCAGCACGCCGCCGGCCAGGGCCAGCACGTCGCTCAGGCGGGTGCCGGCTTGCTCCAGCGCGTAGCGGCCGGGGCGGCCCACCTGGCCCAGCACGCTCACCTGGCTGCCGCGGGCTTGCATCAGCACCACGGTCACTTGCGGGTTCTTGACGAAGTCACCCTTCACCAGGCCGCTGGCGATGAGCTTTTCAGCTTCGCCCACGCTCAGGCCGCCCACACGCAGGCCGCCCAGCAGGGGGTAAGAGATGACGCCGCCGTCAGACAGGCGGGTTTCCAGGCTCAGGTCGAGGTTTTGGTAAACGGCGATGCGGATCACATCACCGGGGCCCAGCTTGTATTCAGCCACTTCAGCCGGCACGTTGGCGGCGGCTTGTTGGGCATTCGCGGGGCTGGAAGACAGCCAGGTGGCCAGCAAGGCGGCGGTGGCGAACACCGCCAGGCGCAGAGAACGGGGTTGCAGCATCACTTGATTCCAAGGCCTTTTTTGAGCGTGGCTTCGTCGAGCCCACCGGAAGCCGGGGTGGCACTTGGTGCAGCCGGGGTGGCAGCAGTGGGTGCAGGGGCAGGTTGAGCAAGATTTGCGCCGGAGGCCGCATCGGCCGCCTTCTCTGCAAACTTGCCGAGGTACTCAACTTTGGCAGCCGTGCGCAACGCTTTGATGTCAGCGGCCACGGTGTTGCGCTTGCGGTCGTTGGACAGGAACAACTCGATGGCCGGACGGGCCTGTTCCAGCGTCACCGGCTCCGACTTGCTGCTCGCGATGTTCACCACCTTCAAGCCACCGGGCAGCGGCAGCACCAGGCTTTGGCCGTCGGCCAGCGTGCCCAGCTTGGCCACCAACGACAGCGGCAGCGCTTCGGCGGGCTGGGTGGCAGCGTTGTTGCTCGATGGCAGTTGCAGCGCCTTCAACACCTCTTGCACGTCATGCGTGCTCTTGGTGGCCTGCAGGCGGGCCTGGGCCTCGACCATGCGGGCTTCAGGCACCTGCACATTGAACTCTTGCAGGTTGTAGATGCGGCGGTTGCTGAACAGCGCAGGCGTGTCGTTGAAGTACTTCTGCACTTCGTCAGGCGTGGGCTTGGCCACTGACTCAGCCACCTTGTCGCCATAGGCGCGGGCAATGATGTCGCGCTTGGCGGCTTCAATGGCGGCCACCACCTGCGGCTGTCGGTCGAGCTTCAGCTCTTCAGCCTTCTGCACAGCCAGTTCCTGGTCGATCAGGCGTTCCAGCAACTGGCGGCTGACGGCTTCGGTTTGCTCAGGGGCCAGGCCGCGCTGCTGTTGCAGCGCCTGGTTGATCTGGTGCACGGTGATTTCACCGCTGTTCACACGGGCCGCGGCCTGCGTGGCCGCCTTGTCTTTGCTACCGCCACAACCAATCAAAACCACTGACGCAACGACGCCGAGCGCCATGGCCGCCGAGCGGCTGGCGCTCATCTTGTAACTCTTCATGCTGTTCCCTGAGCTGATGGCCGGCCAGATGCCGACAGACCGCACTGATTGTGTGCGGCATGGCAGGAATTGACCATCGGACAATCTGCGGATGTAACCAAAGATTTTAAGCGGGCGAAGCTTTGTTACGGGTTACTACCGAGCAACCGTTACGTCTCTGACGCCGCATCCCCCTACCTTGTTGAAGGGAGCAATCCCCACACCCGGGCCCGGTCTTTGACTGCACAATGTGCGGTGCAACAGAACTCACTGCACAAAGGTGGTTACATGGGTATGAAGGAACTGGCCGCAAAAGTGGCCGCTGAACACGCTGACATCCCGGCCAACAAGGTCACGGCACTGGTTCGCGCCACGCTGAAGGCCCTGCACCAGGAACTGACCGACACCACCGAGAAGACGGTGAAGCTGCCGCCGCTGGGCAGCTTCGTGCTGGTCAACAAGGCTGCCGGTGAAGACGACGGCGAAGGCCGCCGCAAGGTGCATCTGCGCCTGACCAAGCCGAAGGACGAGTCTGAAGAAGCCCCTGAAGGCAAGGCTGAAAAGATCGCCGAGAAGAAGGCCGCCAAGGCAGCCTCCCCCGAGCGTGAAGCCAAGAAGGCAGAGCGCCAGGCTGGCAAGGCTGACAAGCAGGCTGCCCGCAAGGCCGCCAAGTCACAGAAGGCCGAGAGCTGAGTTCTGGCCGGATGCCGCTTGCGCTGAGCAGCGACGCCATCAGCCGCCTGGCGGCCGGTGGCGTCACGATGAACTTGAAGCCGGGCGCCCGGCTCCCCGACGAATCCATCTTCGAGCCGCCCTGCAGCTTGAAGTGGATGGAAGTGCAGCACTCGCTGCACCTGGGCGCGTTCAGCTACGGCGTGAGCGGTTTTTACTACGGCTGCCGCATCGGGCGTTATTGCTCGTTCGGCGAAGAGGTGCAGATTGGCCGGCACCCCCACCCGATGGCCTGGGCCAGCACCTCACCGTTCTTCTATGAGCGCACAGAGGGCATCCTCAACCAGCCCTTGCCGGCGGGTGAGACGCTGTCACCGGCCGATGATTTCCGGCGCAGCACGCCACCCGCGGTGGCCACGCTCACCCATATCGGCCATGACGTGTGGATAGGCCACGGCGCGTTTGTGCTGCCGGGCGTGCACATTGGCAATGGCGCGGTGATTGCGGCCAGGTCGGTGGTGACGAAAGACGTGCCGCCGTATGCGGTGGTGGCGGGCTCACCGGCCACCATCAAGCGCATGCGCTTTGACGACGCCACCATTGAAGCGCTGCAAGCCTCAAGCTGGTGGGATTACGCCCCTTGGCAACTCAAGGGCCTGACGGTGGACGAGCCTCTGGCGTTTGCCGCCGCCGTGAGCGCCCTGCGGGCACGCGGCTTGCAGCCCTGGCAGCCAGACAAGCTCGACGCCGCCGCCGAGTTGGCCCAACTACCCCCCCGGCCAAAGCGGTCGCTTTGGCAGAAGATCTGGAAGAAAGCAGGCTTTCGATGACCGCCCCCATCTTTATCAAAGACGTGTGGCCCGATCCGCACTTCAAGAAGATCGGCGAGCACTTCGACCTCTGCTCCCGTGCCCAGCTGGCAGAAGACCGCCAAGCCCTGGCCGCCGAGCTGAACAGCCTGACCTCGTTCTACGTGATCTGCTTCACCAACCGGTGCGGCTCGAACCACCTGGCCCAGTGCCTGGCCTCAGACGGCCGGCTGATGCAGGCCAGTGAGGTGCTGAACGAGGAAGCGGTGATCAACAACGCACTGAAGCATGGCTTCACCAGCTTTGATCAGTACCTGACCTGGCTGATCAAGACCCAGAAGGGTGCGCATGGCGTGTTCGGCCTGAAGGCCAGCGCCGGCCAGCTGCTGGGGCTGTACAACCTCGGCATTCTGAAATTGCTGGGGCCGCGGCTGAAGTTGATCCACTCGTTCCGCCGCGAGGTGATGGCGCAGGCGGTGTCGCTGTTCATCGCCAACAAAACCAAGCGCTGGACAAGCACGCAAACCGCGCAGGCCGGCGAAGACGCCGTGCAATACAACAGCGTCGAGCTGATGGCGATTGCCAACAGCATTTGCCACCAGAACGCCCTGCTCACGCTGCTGTTCAACGTGATGCAACTGGACGCTGCCAAGGTGCCCTACGACAAGCTGGTGGAAGAGCCCGAAAAGGTGGTGCGCCGCCTGGGCCGCCAGCTGGGCGTGACGCAACTGCGCCTGGTGCCTGAGAAGCTGGCCTACCAGAAGCAGGCCGACGCCCTGAACGACCGGCTGCTGATGCAGCTTGCCGCCGACCACAGCCTGGGCGGCACCGGTGCGCCGCCCCCGATGCCCGAGCCCTGACCGATCAGTTCTGCGGGCCGACGTACAGCTGGCTGAAGCTGCCGCCAATCGAGGCCTGCCGGCCGGCGATGGGGTTGTGCACCTCCTGCGCCTGCGCCACAGACATCAAGGCCCAGGCCGTGCGGTCATTCCAGCGGCTGCCCCAGGTGCTGGCCATCTGCGCATCAGACACCGCCGACGGCGTGGAGCCGTTCTGGCGCGCCACCACGATGCGCAGTGCGTTCAGCAGCTGATCAAAGCTGATGCGCAGGTCGAAGTCGAGGTTGCTGAAGGCCTGGAACTGCGCCGTGTTGCCACGCGAGACGAACAAGCCGAGGCCGGTGGAATCATCGGTGATGGTGGTGCCCGCCGCCTTGGCCGGCCCCTCGATGACCGGGATGCCGCCCTGCGCCGCGTCAAACCACACCTTGCCGTTCTGGAACCAGGCGACCGACGACCAGTCGTCGATGCCGGCGCGCTGGATGGCCGTGTTGAACAGGTAATGCAGCTGGCAGGGCCGCGCCGACGTGACGCCGCCGTCCACGCAACTGGCGTTGACGAAGTTCACCGTGATCTGCTGCTTGGCCTGCACGGGCGAGCCCGAGATCACCTCGGTGCCCACATTGATGGCCCTGACCGTCTGGCTGGCCACCACGCGCGCATCGGCCACCGTGGGAATGGGGCTGCCCACCCACGGACGGCGCGGTGCTGAGCGCCAGTCTTGCCGGAACTGCACGAAGGTGCCGTTGATGTTGGCATTGGTGCCGTTGCCGTTCTGCCCGGCGCTGGTGTAGGGCTGCAGCAGGCTGGCGTTGCCCGTTGAGACACCCGTGCCGGTGTACAGGCCCACACCGCCGCCCGTGGCCGTGCTCGGGTTGAGCACCACCATGTTCGGGCCGCTCAAACCTTGTGAATCAGCTGCGCAGGCCGAAAACGCGCCCGACGGCGACCAGCGCCGCAGGCCGCTGGCGGAGGTATCAATGCCGGTGCGCGTGCCCACGTCACTCAAGGCGGCGTCGTCACCATTGGCCACCGGGCCGTCGTTCGCGGGCGTGTTGCAGCCCCGCCCCTGGCCGAAGAAGTTGATCTTCATGCCGGCCGCGTACAGGCGCTCGCTGCCCGTGGGGTTCCAGGTGGCGAACACCGCGCCGCCGGCTGCGGCCTGCAGGCCGTCGTCGGTGCTGAGGGCGCTGTTCACCTGGAAGCGGAAGGACTCGGCGGTGGGCACGATGGCATCGATCACCACCGCAGTCGATCCGCCCCCGCTGCTGTTGTTGTTCGACTGCGGGGTTTCGGGTGTGACCACCGCGCTGCTGCCACCGCCCCCGCCGCCGCCGCCACAAGAAGCCAGCGCCAGACTGACGAGCACCGCGCCCGACGTGCGCACGAAGCCACCGGCCAGGCCGGGGTGATCTGCAAGCCGTATGGGCAGATCGAAGGGTGAAACAACGGGTGCGGACATGCGAAACCTCGGCAGCAGGCACACCGCACGACATGCGCGGCGTCTGTCCGTGGTTTCGGAAGAACTGGCTTCGGGGTTGACCGACAACTGCGGTCATTTGCCCGGCTTCATCTCATTCAAGTGGCCGCCAAAACAGGCGCTGTCGACCACATTTCCGGCAACTTGAGAGCCGGAACAGCACAAAAAAAAGCCCCCGGTTCTTCACCGGAGGCTCGTTTTGAAGCGTTGAATTGCGGCGCTTGGCCGCTTCAGGTCAGAGGCCCAAGGCCACCTTCGCGGCAACAGCGATCTGGTAAATGATCTGCGTGATGCCGCGCGTGATCTCGACGTTCTTCGAGTCGATCTTCGGCAGGATCATGATTTCGTCGCCGGGGCCGGGCACTGAGCCCGGGGGCGCCACCGAGCCGTCGCCGCGCATCACCAGCTGCTTGGAGGTGTCGGCCTTCTGGGTGTAGCCGCCAGCCAGGCTGACGTAGTCTTCCAGCGTGGCGTTCGTGTTGTAGACCAGCGCGTTCGGGAACAGCACTTCGCCGCTCACCAGCACCAGGTTCTTGCTTTCCGGAATGTTCAGCACGTCGCCGTCTTCAACCAGAATTTCGCCGGCCTGACCGCCCGTCAGCACCACCTGGCCGAGCGGCTGCACCTCGCGGGCGCGGGCCACGAAGGCCAGCATCAGATCGGCTTCCACCTTGCGCAGCTGAGCTTCTTCGTTGGTCGCCGAGCGCGCGGTGAGCGCGGCCGTTTCGAGGTTGCGCAGGGCGATGTCCAGCGTCTGCTTTTGCCGGGCCTGCACCGAGCGGCGGAAGAGCTGCAGGTTGGCCATGTTGGCCGTGGGCGACGGGTTCAGTTTGGCGATCACGTCCTTCAGACGCGCACCATTCGGCAGCACCAGCGAACGTTCACCGCGCTGGGCGCCGTCCACGCGCACCAGCAAGGTGGTGGCGTACTTGTCGGCGGTCACCGTCACCACGTCGCCGCTTTGCAGCATCAGGTTGGCGGTATTGGCCAGCGGGTGGTATTCACTCTTCAGCTCCACGCCGGTGTTGCGCATGATGCTGAGGTGGGTGGCCGACGGCTTCGGCACCGCCAGCGCCAGCAGCTCGGCGGCCGAGACGGTGGGGCGGGTGGTTTCAAAGACGTACGGGTTCTGCGTTTCGCCGATCACCGTCACCGAATAGCGGCGGGGTTGCACCACCACCGTGTCGCCGTCCTGGAACTGCAGCTTGTCGAGCTTGCCCTTCAGCAGGAAGTCGTAGAGGTTGAACGAGGCGCGCACCTTGCCGCCGCGCTGCACCAGCACGTCGAGGTAGCTGCCGCGGTCGGGGTCAATGCCGCCGGCCTTGTCGAGGAAGCCCAGCACGGCGTCTGACGACACGCCCGAATACAGGCCGGGCGCCCGCACGAAGCCGGTCACATACACCTTCACGGGCTGGGCCGAATCGAGCGAGGCGTACACGCCCACATTGGCCTTGAACACGCGCTTGACCTGGTCTTCGACGTGCTTGTTGAGCTCGATGTTGCGCACCCCCAGCACCGACACCGGGCCGACGTTCGGGATGAACACATTGCCTTGCGGGTCAACCGTCTGGAAGGCTTCCCAGGTGACGGCGCCCCAGGTGCGCAGCAGCACGCGGTCGCCGGTGGTGACCAGGTATTCAGGGTTGAAGCCGGTGAAGGCCTGCGCGCCAAACCGGCCCGAGAAGATCTGCGAGCCGAACACCACGGGCTTGCCGCTGAGCGACGGGTCAGGCGGCAGTGGCAGGCTCAGCAAGGGTGCAGCCACCGGCGAGGCAACCTGCGCACTGGTCAAGGGCATCACGGGCATCTGGGAGGCCGTCATGCCGGGCGGCAATTGCAGGGCCGGCACGGCGGGCATGCCGGTGGCCGTAGGTGCGGCAGTTTGGGCCTGCACCACCGGGCTGAGGGCCAGGGCCAGCAGCAGCGCGTGCGCGAAGGAGGGTTTGAACAGGGTCATGGTCTTCAATCCTGATGTTCGCGGATCGTGGCGATCACGAGTCGGACGATCGAAAAGAGCATTCCGCACAGCGCAAGCACCGTCAGGAAGTCATAAAGGCGGGCGGGGTACACGGCCGATTCAGGCTTGACCGGAGGATCAACCACCACCAGCGTACGCACCTTGCGCAGGGTGTCGGCGCGGGCCGCTTCAATGCCGATCAGCGCGGCGCGGTAGGCCTCGTCGTGGAAGGTGGCCTGGGCCAGCAAGCCCTGGTACTGCACGGCCAGCGCGGTGAGTTGCTCGCCGCTGCTCGACACCGTCACGCGCAGGCGTTCGGCTTCGAGCTGGGTGCGGGTGGCGGCCAGCTGGCTGCGCAGCGCCTTCACCTGGTAGGTATCTTCGGCCAGGAAGTCCAGCGCCGACTTCAGATCGGCTTCCTGCTTGGCCAGCGCAGCCTGCAGCGTGCCGGTCAACTGGTTGTTGGCCTGCGCCTGCGACAGCGGATCCAGCAGCTTGTTGCGGGCCTGGAAGGCCACGATCTGCGCCTTCACCTCTTGCGAGCGGCCCAGCGCCAGCTTGGCCTCGCTCTCGGCGAAGGTCAGGCGCTCGCGGGCGATGCGGTGGGTGTAGTCGTTGATGAAGCGCTCGCCCTCTTCCAGCACGGCCTGGGCCATCTGGCGGGTGAACTCGGGCTCGAAGCCCTGCACGTCGATGGTGAGCAGGCCGGTGTAGTCGTCGCGGGTCACTTCCACGCGGCTGCGGAAGTAGCGCAGCATCCACTCCTGGCTGGCACCGGGCCACAGGCGATAGAACGGGTCGTACCAGGGCTGCTCGTAGTGCTTGCGCAGGTTCAAGCGCGCGTCCAGCCGGCGCATCATGTCCATCGACTGGATGTAGTTCTGCAGGTACACCGTGTCGCTGATGGACGGCGCCGCGCCGCCACCGCCGCCCAGCAAGGCCGCCACGGCACCGGCGGCACTGCTGACGTTGCCGCTGCTGCTGGTGTCGCGCACGCTGACCACCGATTGGCTGACGTAGCGGTCAGCCGCCACGGCGCCGTAGTACACGGCGGCTGCCAGCACCGGCGCCGCAAAGAGCAGCACGAACAGGGCCTTGCCGCTAGTGAATGTTTTGAGTTTCATCGTTGGGGAACGGCCTGGTGTTGCCGCTGCATGTTCCGGTAGGCCTCGAGGCCGGTTTCAACGTCTTCAAACAAGGTGGCCTGACCGTCTTCCACCACCACCACCATCTGGCAGTACTCGCGGATGTCGTTCTGGTTGTGCGACACCAGAATCAGGTTGGAATCTTTCACGCGGTCGGCAAACACGGCTTGCGCCTTCTTGCGGAACAGCGGGTCGCCAGTGGCCATGGCCTCGTCGATCAGGTAGTAATCAAAGTCGAAGGCCATGCTCAGGCCGAACGTGACGCGGCTGCGCATGCCCGACGAGCAGGTCTTCATGGGCAGGTCGAAGAACTTGCCGATCTCGGCGAACTCTTCGACAAACCTGACGCGCTCGCGCATTTCTTCAGGGCTGTTGCTGTGCACGCGGGCCACGAAGCGCACGTTGTCGCGCGGACTGAGTGAGCCCTGGAAACCACTGCCCAGGCCCACGGTCCAGGAGATGCGCTTGTCGGTCTTGACCTGGCCATAGTCCGGTGTGTCCATGCCGCCGATGAGTTGCAGCAGGGTTGACTTGCCAGCGCCGTTGCGCCCCATCAAGCCGATGCTGACGCCCTCGGGGAAGACGAAGTTCAGGTCGCGGAACACATAGTGCCGGCCCTTGGACGTGGCGAATGACTTGGTGAGGTTGATGAGCTCAATCATGCGGCGGCACTCACGACATCACCAGATTGCGGCGGCGCAGCCAGTAGAGGTTCAGCGCCAGCGTCCAGACCCCGATGACCCAGGCCAGCGGCAGCGTCCAGTTCACACCTGGCAGCAGCGAATAGCCCGGCAACCAGGCCGCGCGGCACAGCTCCACCAGGTGCAGCACCGGGTTCCAGAGCAGCAGCGACACCATGTCCTGCGAGAACCCATGCACCGAAAAAATGATGCCCGACAGCAGGTAGAGCGGCATGGCCAGCAGTTGCACGAACAGCTGCCAGCGCGGCAGCACTTCCACGATCACGGCCGACAGCACGCCCAGCCCCATGCCCAGCAGCACCAGCAACAGGATGGTGGCCATCACGGCGAAGGCATCAAGCGGCACCACCGGCGCATACCCGATGCGGCCGAGCAGGGCCATGGCCACCGCCAGCACCAAGCAGTCGATGCAGGTTTCGAGCACCGTGCGCGCCACCATGGTGTCCATCGGCTTGACCTGCTTGAAGCCAAACAGGCCGTGGTTGGCCGACACCGAATTCATCACCTGCACCCACAGCCCCTTGAAGAGCTGGTACGGCATCATGCCGATGAGCAGGAAGAGCGGGAACTCAAAACTGCCGCGCGTCAGACGACCGCGCAGCATGGTGTTGATCCACACCAGCACGGCCAGCTGCAGCAGCGGTGCGCCCAGCACCCACACCACACCGGCGAGGTTGCCGCCAAAGCGTGTCTTGATCTCGCGCATCAACAACGCGAAAACAACCGCTTTCTGGATTTGCCACGAGGAACGGCGCTTCACGTCAGGGCGCTGCGCACAGACAGGGTCAAGGTCATCGCGTCACTGTAGCGCAGCGCGGTGACGCTCAAGCGCCGAACCAGCGGCTGTCGAGCTGTTGTTGTTGGGGGAGCGCAGGCCGATCGAAGTCGGGCGCGCGTGAGCTGCGGTCCAGCATACGTGCCAGCGCCAGCGGGTCTTCAGCCAGCGCCAGCGGCAGCACCAGGTGGTGGCGGTCATGGGCGCGCACGCGGTCGGCCTGGGCGCCGAGGTCAAACACCGCCACCCGGCGGCCACTGCGCAACGCGCCTGAGAGCACGTAGCAGTAGGTTTCGGGCCAGATGGACGGCACGAGGATGATGTCGGGATCGGCCTCGTCGATGCGCTCGGCCATTTCATGGTCGAAGTAGCGGCCCATCAGCTGCACGCCGGCTGCGGCCAGCTGGCCGTCGTCTTGCGAGTAGCCGAGCAGCGTCAGGCGCATCGGCAGGCCTTCAGCCACCACCGCCCGGGCCATGCCCAGCAGCACGTCGTAGCCCTTGATCTGGCTGATGGCGCCCACCACCAGCACGCGCACCGGCTCATTCACCGGCACCAGCAGCGAGCCGGACACCCGTGGCGGCGGCTCTTCTTCGTGGGGCTCGACCGTGAAGGTGATTTCCGGGGCCAGCGGCGTCATGCGGCGCAGCACGTCAACCGACGGCACCACCACGGTTTTGGCCACCGACAACATGCGGCCGTGCGCGCGGCGCCAGGCGCCGATCGGGCCGGTGCTTTCGAGCAGGCCGTCCTGCAGCAGGCACTGGTTGCAATCGGCTTCGTCAGGCTGGCCGCAGTGCCGGCCGGCCGGCGTGACCATGTTCACCCGCGGGCAGGCCATGTAGTAGTCATGCACCGCCACCCGCAGGTCGGCGCCGATCTTCTCGGCCAGCTGCGACACCACGGTGGCGCTGGCGGTGGGGAAGTCGATCAGGTGGTGGACATGGATTTCGTCGATGCCCAGCTCGCGCAGCGCTTCTTCCAGCAAGCCGCCGGCCTCCAGGTGCAGCGAGCCCACATTGCTCAGGCCGAACATGCCCGGGTGGTTCAGGCTGACCATGCGTGAATCGCGGATGGGGCGCAGCTCGAACACGCCGAAGCCCTGGGCTTCGAGGGCGGTGGTTTGCTCCAGCAGGTGGCGCTCAGTGCCACCGCCGCGGTTGTGCGACACCAGCAGCACGTTGCGCCGCTTGCGCTGGGCCGCCAGGCGGGCCAGGTCGATGCGCACGCGGTGCGGATGGGCGAGGTCGTTCTGGATGTAGCGCTGGATTTGCGCGTCGTAGCCCGGATGCAGCTTTTCCAGCATGCGCAGCGCGCGCGTCGTGCGCTCAGCCGCTTCGCCCTTGAAGCTGACCGAGCCCACGTGGCGCACGTACACGTCGGTGGCCAGCGCATTGCGCCAACCGCTCTTCAGGGCGCGCTGGCAGAAGTCGTTTTCTTCCCCGTAGCCACGGCCGAAGTTCTTTTCGTCGAGCAGGCCCACTTCACGCAGCGCGGCACGGCGCATGAACATGCAGAAGCCGACGCCCGTGGGCACATCCACCCACTGCTGGCGGTTGACGCGGGCTGCCAGCTCGTCGATGTCGCGGTGCTTGAGCTCCAGCGACTGGCGGTTGTCGCTCAGGGTTTCGGGGTAACTGCAGATGGTGGCGTTGTTCGACAGCGGCGTGATGGTGGCCATGCGCGGATGCCGCGCGGCGTGGGCCAGCAGGCGGTCCAGCCAGTCGTTGTAGACCTCGGTGTCGCTGTTGAGGATGACGACGTCACGCTCACGGTGCAGTCGCAGGCCGCGGTTCACGGTGCGCACGAAGCCCTGGTTGTTGCGGTTCAACTCGAGCTCGAACAGGCCGCGCGCCGCCAGGGTGCGCAGCATGGCATTGAGCTCAGGCACCGGGCCGGCGTCGTTGTAGACCACCACCTGGTGCGGCGTGGCCACCGGCGCGGTCAGCACGCTGTGCAGGCAGCGCAGGGTTTCATCAAGGCCGCTGTAGACGGGGATGAGCACATCCACCACCGGCGCGCTGGCCCAGCGGCGCGGCTGCACATCGGCCCACAGCGCCGGGTCGAGCATGTGGCCAAGCTCAGGTTGCGGCACCAGTGGCACGACCTGGCCGGAGCCCGCGCGCGGCGTGCGTTGGCCGTGGTGGTCAGCCTGCATGTAGCCGTGCATCCAGTCCGTGGCGAACACGGCCAGGGCATTGCCCTTGACCACCCGCATCTCGGGCTGCGCGGCCAGCAGCCGGCGCATGTCGAGCCCGGGCAGCGGGCTGCGACTCTCGCGCCAGCCCCACTTCTGGAAGTGGCGCAGGGGGTCGAGCCCGCTGTTGGCCACGTCGGGGTTGCTGCGCAGGTAGTACTCGGCATCGAACCAGGGCGACGGCGACACGCCCTTGAACCGGCCGACCAGACCGTAATGCAGCAGGCGGTTCACGCCCAGCGGGCCTGGGCACTGCTTGTCGTAGTGCGCCACGTTGAACATCGGGCACGGCGCCAGGCCGGCGGCATTGCCGTGCCGGATGTAGTGGCGCAGCGGTGACAGGCCGCCCAGTTCGGACGCATCAACGCGCGACAGATAGAAGTCGCGGTCGAACAGGCCCAGCCGCCGGGTGAGCGTCAGCTCGAACTCTTGCAGCGATTCACTTTTGCCCACCGCGCGCCCGAGCAGACGCACCAGGCGGATGCCTTGCAGCATCACCCGGGCGTCAAACGCGCGCTTGGGGACCTCGATCATCGATCGACGCCCTCAACAGCAAAAATCGGCAAAAATGGCATATTTGGATGCAAAAAACCCGCCAAAGATGGGCGGGTTGGCGGCTTTCTCATCTTCGGCCGGAGGTGGGAAGGGCTGAAGCCGCTCGCAAGAAATGTAGCGTAGGTGTTACAGATTTGCGTCCCCAGAACGGTTGATTTCTACCCCTAGGACGCGACGACCACGTTTACAAATTCACCGTAATCGCAGCAATCCTTGTGACTGCCACGCCACAAGCAGCGCAGTCTCAGCCGGCCAGTCATGGCGCTGGCCCACGCGGCGTTCTCCCGAACGCACGATGTGGTGCGCGGCCGCTGCCTCCCGCTGCACACCGGCTCCGACCCCCGTCACAGACACGCCCTGCCAGCCCGTTGGCCGCAACGCCTGCAGCCAGGCCAAGGCCAGCACGCCAGCACTGGGTGGTGCGCTGAGCTCAGCCACCAAGCCGCGCCAGATCGGCAGCGGCACCGTCAGCACCGGCACGCCGGCCGCCTGCAACGCATCAAGCAAGGGCCAGCGGCGTACCTGAAACGCCACATCCGGCCCCGACACGATCGCCCATCGAAGGCCGGCGGGCACCGGCCCCTGGTGGCCGGGCGACACGACCCACACATCACAACGCGTACCGATGTCTGACGCGGGCGCATCGGCCTGCTGCCAATGGTTGAAGCGCACCACGGCCGCGTGTGCGTCGATGGCTGCACCGAGGCCGCTGCCGCGCAGGCTGGCGGCGTTGCCCACCACGACCAGATCGGCAAGGCTGGCCAGCCACGCCGCGAAGGCGGCCGGTGACGATTCAGGCGGCGAGGCAATGCTCAGCGACGCAGGCGCAGACGCAGAGGTTGGCAAGGCAGCCGCCACACCGGGCAACGCCGACGCTGCCTGCAGCCACGCCGGCTTCAAGCCCGCCAAGCGGTGCGGGGCCACCTCAGCCAGCAGGCCAATGGCACGGTGGCGCAAGGCGGGCGGCAGATCAGGCAATGCGGCCGCCACGCTCGCCACCCAGCGCTGGGGCAGCGGCCGGCCCAGATCACGCCGGAACAGCGCCAGGCGCACCAGCGCCGCCGGTTGACGGCCGTCCAGCCACACACGCCAGAACAGCCGCAGCGTGTGTGCGTTGTAGTGCCCGGCTTGCCGATGCCGCCAGGCCTGCCAGCGCCACCAGACGCTGCGCCAGCTCATGCTTTCCCCACAGGCAGCCGGCCCTGCACCCAACCCAGCCAGGTGCGCGCGTCGGCATGGATGTCGGCCACGGCCAGTACCCGCTCGCGCAGATCACTGGCCAGTGCGGCGCGGTGGGCGGGCTCAAACAACACGCGCTCCAGCTCGATGCGCCAGGCGTCGAGGCTGCAGGCTTGAACCGCCCCGGCGCCGGCCTGCGCCAGCCGGTGGGTGTCGGCATTGGGTGAGCACAGCGTGGGCACGCCCCACCAGGCTGCTTCCACCACCTTCAAACCCGATTTGCTGGCATTGAAGCGGGTGGGCTCCAGCGGCGCCAGGTTCACGGTGGCACCACACACGGCGGTCTTGTACTGATCAAACGGCAGCTTGCTGCGCTGGCGCACCTGGGCCAGCGGGAATGGCTCGGGCAAGGTCAGCGGGCCGACGATGTCGAACTGCACCTCGGGGTGCTGCTGCAGCAGGCTGGCCAGCACCGGCGCCACGGCGGCGAAATCTCGCTCGTGGCTGCGGGTGCCGGGCAGGTAGCGGATCACCGGGCCGGGGTGTGTGGCGTCGGTGCCGGGTGGCTGCAGCGTTGATGCTTCAGTCCGCCAGCTGTGATGTACCGCGTTGTGCAGCACCAGCACCGGCTTGCCCGGCCAGCGCGCGGCCACCTCCGATGCCAGCGCAGTGGTGGACACCGTCACGCCGTCGACCAGCGCCAGCGCTGCAGCGTGGGCGGCAAAGCGCCGGCGGATTTCAGGCAAGCCCACCCAGCCGTTCAATACACCGGGGCTTTGTGGCGCCAACTCGGGCAGGAACACCAGATCGTCCACATCAGCCAGCACCAGCGTGCCCTGGCGCCGCCACCACCACAGCCGGGCGCGCAAACCCAGGCTGAGTTGCGGGCGGTGCAGCACGATGATGTCCGGGGCACGGCGTGCTGGCCGTTCGTCTGTTTCAGCAGCGCGCCCGACAAGCTGCCGGACAGCGGCGCCACCAAATCGCCGCCAGTGCCCTTGATGCACCGCGTGCCCGGCCTGACCCAGCGCGGCGGCAAGGTTGTCGCAGCGGTACAGCCACGACGCGTCCTCGCGGAAGCGATCAGGGTTCTTGTTGCAGGCCAGAAAGGCGATGGTCAGCGGGCGCGGCAAGGCTGGGGCGTGTCTCTTGTACGGGGCAGCGCCCCGGCTCGGCCCAGTTTATTACTCAGGCAGGCTGCGGCGGTATTGCACGGCCTCGGCCACCGCGGCGGGGCCAACCGCCTCAGCCCCCGCCAGATCGGCGATGGTGCGAGCGAGCTTCATCACCCGGTGCAGGCTGCGGCCCGACCAGCCCAGCCGCTCGGCGGCCTTGCGCACGAAGGCGGCGGCCTCGGGCGTGAGGGCACAGTGCGCATCCAGCGTACCGGTGGGCAAGGCGCTGTTCAGGCAACCTTGGCGGGCCCACTGCCGCGCGCGGGCCGCGGCCACCCGGGACGCCACCACCGGGCTGCTTTCACCCTCGGGCTGAGCCATCAGTTCAGCAGGACGCACGGCGGGCACATCGAGCTGCATGTCGATGCGGTCGAGCAGCGGGCCCGACAGCCGCCCTTGGTAACGCGCCACCGCGTCAAGCGTGCAGCGGCAGCTGCGGCCGGTGGCGGCCTGCGCGCCCAGCCAGCCGCAGGGGCACGGGTTCATCGCCGCGACCAGCTGAAACCTCGCCGGGAAGCGCGCCTGCCGCGCCGCTCGCGAGATGGTGATGTGGCCACTTTCCAGCGGCTCACGCAGGGCCTCCAGCGCAGCGCGCTGGAATTCAGGGAGCTCATCGAGAAACAGCACGCCAGCGTGGGCCAGTGAAATCTCACCCGGCCGGGGTGGTGATCCACCGCCCACCAGGGCCACCGCACTGGCCGAGTGGTGCGGCGTGCGATTCGGCCGGCGGGCCCAATCCACCGGGTTGAAACCGCCCGCCGACACGCCCTGCACCACTGCGGCCTCCAGCGCTTCGTCGTCGGTCATGGGCGGCAACAAACCCGGCAAGCGCTGCGCCAGCATCGACTTGCCCGTGCCCGGGGAGCCGCACAACAACAGGCTGTGGGCGCCCGCGGCGGCAATTTCCAGTGCGCGCTTGGCAGCCGCCTGGCCTTTCACATCACGCAAGTCAGGTTCGGGCGGGCGCTGGCCGGGCTCAGGTGCACGGGCCTGGGGCAGCGCGACGGCGTCTTCCAGCAGCAGCGACTGCACCACCTCAGTCAGGTGGCTGGCTGAACGGATGTCGAGTCCGCTGACCCGCGCGGCCTCGGCGGCGCTGGCGGCGGGCAGCACCAGCCGCCGCCCAAGCGAGCTGCGCCGCGCCGCCAGCGCGATCGCCAGGGCGCCACGCACCGGCCGAAGCTCACCGGCCAGCGACAGCTCCCCGGCAAATTCATGGCTGGCCAGGCGGCGGATGTCGATCACCTCCTGCGCCGCCAGGATGCCCAGCGCAATGGGCAAGTCAAACCTGCCGGACTCTTTCGGCAAGTCGGCCGGCGCCAGATTCACCGTGATGCGTTTGTTGTGGGGAAAGGTGAACCCGCTCTGGGCCAGGGCGGCGCGCACACGCTCGCGGGCCTCTTTCACCTCGGTGTCGGCCAGGCCCACCAGGGTGAAACTGGGCAATCCATTGGCCAGGTGCACCTCCACCTGCACTTCGGGTGCCGTCAAACCATCCAATGCACGACTGAAGACCACGGCCAATGTCATGGGGCGCGATGTTGTGGGGCATGCGCCGGCCCAACCATCCCTCTTCAGACGGACTGGGGTGGGCTTGGACGGTCGGGAATGCTGGACAAATGCACCAAAAGCGTGCAATTTACGGGCTTGGCACGTTGGCGGTGCGGTTTGGCGGCTCAAGCGCACCCGGAATGCACCGGGAGCACGAACAAGCACCAAGCCGGAACATGGTACGGAAGCTGCAAGGGAGAGTGCGGACCCAATTTCTGACTCAACCCACATAACGGAGCCCCTCCATGAAGAAGTCCCTGATCTCCCTGGCTGTTGCGACCCTGGCCTGCGCCGCACCGTCCATCAGCTTCGCGGCCGACACCACCGTGGCGTTCAACGCTGCCGTGGCTTCCGACTACCGTTATCGCGGCATTTCCCAGTCGCGCCTGAAGCCGGCCGTGTCGGCTGGCGTGGACGTGGGCCTGCCGAACGGCGTGTACCTGGGCGCCTGGGCCTCGTCGATCAAGTGGATCAAGGACGCCGGTGGTGACGCCAGCGCCGAAATCGACGTGTACGGCGGCTGGAAGGGCGAAGTCAGCCCCGGCCTGACCCTGGACGTCGGCGCCCTGACCTACCAGTACCCCAGCAACAAGCTGGCTGTCAGCGCCAACACCACCGAAATCTACGGTGCCCTGAGCTTTGACGTGTACACCCTGAAGTACTCGCACAGCGTGACCAACCTGTTCGGTTTCGCCGACAGCAAGAACAGCGGCTACCTCGACCTGAGCGCCACCTTCGACGCCGGCAATGGCGTGATGGTTGCCCCGCACGTCGGCTACCAGAAGGTCAGCCACAACGGTGACTTCAGCTACACCGACGTGTCGCTGACCGTGAGCAAGGACTACAGCGGCTTCGTGCCGAGCCTGGCCCTGGTCGCCACCGACACCAAGAGCATTGGTGGCGTGAAGGCCTATGCATCCCCCGCGAACGGCAAGAACCTGGGCAAGACCGCCCTGGTGCTGGGCCTGAAGTACAACTTCTGATTCACATACCCGCCAGAGGAGCCAAACCATGAAGATGGTGACTGCCATCGTCAAGCCATTCAAGCTTGATGAAGTGCGTGAAGCGTTGAGCGCCATGGGCGTTCAGGGCATCACGGTGACCGAAGTCAAGGGCTTCGGCCGCCAGAAGGGCCACACCGAGCTGTACCGCGGTGCAGAGTACGTGGTGGACTTCCTGCCGAAGGTGAAGATCGAAGCAGCCGTCGATGACGCGCTGGTCGAGCGCGTGATTGAAGCCATCGAGTCCTCGGCTCGCACCGGCAAGATCGGCGACGGCAAGATCTTCGTTTCGCCGCTGGAACAAGTCGTTCGCATCCGCACCGGCGAAACCGGCAAAGACGCGCTCTGAGTCCGCACACAACACCTCAAGAGACATTCAAATCATGAGAAAGCTGATTGCTTCCCTCGCCCTGGGCCTCACGGTCCTGGGCTTTGCAGGGGCCGCCTTCGCGCAAGAGGCAGCTGCCTCGGCGCCTGCCGTGGCTGCTGCCGCGTCTGAAGTGGCTGCCGCTGTGGCACCCGCTGCCTCGGCTGCTGCCGACGCCGCGTCTGCCGTGGCCGCACCCGCACCGGTGCCCAACAAGGGCGACACCGCCTGGATGATGGTCTCCACGCTGCTGGTGATCCTGATGACCGTGCCTGGCCTGGCGCTGTTCTACGGCGGCCTGGTCCGCAGCAAGAACATGCTGTCGGTGCTGATGCAGGTCATGGTGACGTTCTCGATGATCGTCGTGCTGTGGGTCATCTACGGCTACTCCCTGGCCTTCACCGAAGGCAATGCCTTCATCGGTGGTTTCGACCGCCTGTTCATGAAGGGCATCTGGGACAACGCCGCTGGCACCTTCGCCAACGCCGCCACGTTCAGCAAGGGTGTCTACATCCCTGAGATCGTGTTCGCAGCCTTCCAGGCCACGTTCGCCGGCATCACCTGCGCCCTGATCGTCGGTGCGTTCGCTGAACGCGCCCGCTTCTCGGCCGTGCTGCTGTTCATGGTGCTGTGGTTCACCTTCAGCTACGCCCCGATCGCCCACATGGTCTGGTTCTGGATGGGCCCTGACGCCTACACCGGCGCCGAAGTGGTCGATGCCATGAACGCCAAGGCTGGCTACATCTGGCAGATGGGTGCACTGGACTTCGCAGGCGGCACCGTGGTGCACATCAACGCCGCTGTCGCTGGCCTGGTGGGTGCCTTCATGATCGGCAAGCGCATCGGCTACGGCAAGGAAGCCATGGCTCCGCACAGCCTGACGCTGACGATGGTCGGTTCCGCCCTGCTGTGGGTGGGCTGGTTCGGCTTCAACGCCGGCTCGGCACTGGAAGCCAACGGCTTCGCTGCCCTGGCCTTCATGAACACCTTCGTGGCAACCGCCGCTGCGGTGCTGGCCTGGTCGGTGGGTGAAGCGCTGCACAAGGGCAAGGCCTCGATGCTGGGCGCTGCGTCTGGCGCAGTGGCTGGCCTGGTGGCCATCACCCCGGCAGCCGGCAACGTCGGCATCGGTGGTGCGCTGATCATCGGTGTGCTCGCTGGCTTCGCCTGCCTGTGGGGTGTGACCGGCCTGAAGAAGCTGCTGGGCGCTGACGACACGCTGGACGTGTTCGGCGTGCACGGCGTCGGCGGCATCCTGGGTGCCCTGCTGACCGGCGTGTTCAATTCGCCGAACCTCGGCGGCCCGAGCGCCGTTGGCGACTGGGTCACCGTCGGCATGATCGCCCCGGACGCCTACAGCATCGCATCTCAAGTGCTGGTGCAAGCCAAGGCTGTCGGCATCACCGTGGTGTGGTCGGCCATCGTCTCGATCATCTCCTTCAAGGTGGTTGATCTGGTCATCGGCCTGCGTGTGCCGGAAGACGAAGAACGCGAAGGTCTGGACATCACTTCCCACGGCGAAACCGCCTACAACAAGTGATGACGTGATCCACCGGGCGGTGCGCCGCCCGGTGTCAAGAGAGAGTTACGGAGCGAGTTTGGGGATGGCATCACTGCCGTCCCCATTTTTTTTGTGCACGCTTGATAAACCCGTTTTCAGCCCGATCTGACAGAATTCCCGAATCCCCCCAGCCGTATCCGTCCATCATGGTTCCGCACCTCATCACAGCGCTCAACGGCCCGATCAACGAGCTCGAGCAGCGCATCCTGGAGTCCATGCCGGCGATCGAACGCTGGTTCCGCCTCGAATGGATGGAGCACACGCCGCCGTTCTACACCTCGGTTGACATCCGCAATGCCGGCTTCAAGCTGGCCCCGGTCGACACCAACCTGTTCCCCGGCGGCTTCAACAACCTGACGCCCGAAATGCTGCCGCTGGCGGTGCAGGCGGCCATGGCGGCGATCGAAAAGATCTGCCCGGAAGCCAAGAACCTGCTGCTGATTCCGGAAAAGCACACCCGCAACCCGTTCTACCTGATGAACGTGCAGCGGCTGATGCAGATCTTCGGGCAGGCCGGCCTGAACGTGCGCCTGGGCACGCTGGACGAAGGCATCACCTCGCCCACCGACGTGGCCCTGCCTGATGGCAGCACGCTGACGCTGGAGCCGCTGGAGCGCAGCGCGCGCCGCCTGGGCCTGAAGCACTTCGACCCCTGCACCATCCTGCTGAACAACGATTTGTCGGCCGGCATTCCGAAGGTGCTGGAGAACCTGCACGAGCAGTACCTGCTGCCGCCGCTGCACGCCGGCTGGGCCATGCGGCGCAAGTCGCAGCACTTCCAGAGCTACGAGGAAGTGGCCAAGAAGTTCGCCAAGCTGCTGGGCATGGACCCGTGGCTGATCAACCCGATGTTCAGCCAGTGCGGCGAAGTGAACTGGGATGAAGGCACCGGCCTCGACTGCGTGCAGACGCAGGTCGACGCGCTGCTGACTAAGATCCGCCGCAAGCACAAGGAATACGGCATCAACGAGAAGCCGTTCGTGGTGGTGAAGGCCGACAACGGCACCTACGGCATGGGCATCATGACCGTGCGTGACGCGAAGGAGCTCGACGAAGTCAACCGCCGCACCCGCAACAAGATGGGCGTGATCAAGGACGGCCAGGAAGTCACCCAGGTCATCATCCAGGAAGGCGTGCCGACCTACGAGCGCATGAACGAGGCGGTGGCCGAGCCCGTGGTCTACATGATCGACCGCTATGTGGTGGGCGGCTTCTACCGCGTGCACGCCGACCGCGGCATCGACGAGAACCTGAACGCCCCGGGCGCGAGCTTCGTGCCGCTGGCCTTCTCGGAAAGCCACCACCTGCCCAAGCCCGGTGCCAAGCCGGGCGCCAGCGCGCCGAACCGCTTCTACATGTATGGCGTGATCGGCCGGCTGGCGATGCTGGCGGCCTCCTACGAGCTGGAAGCCACCGACCCCGACGCCGAGGTCTACGACTGAAGCGACGGCGCGGTCACGCCCAGGGCCTGCCACAGGGCCCGAGGCTGCTGCGCCAGTGACAGCGGCACGATGTAGTCGGTGAAGCCCATGGCGCGCAGGCGCCGGGCCGGCGCGCCGATGTCGAACACCGCCACGCGGCAGCCCGAGGCAATCGCCGCGCTCAGCACGTAGCTGTAGGTTTCCGGCCAGATCGACGGCAGCAAGATCAAGTCAGGCGCCGTCCGGGCCAGCAAGCCGGGCAACTGGGTGTCGTCATAACGGCCCAGCACGTGCACGCCGGCGGCCGTCAGCGCCGCATCGTCCATCGAATAGCCCAGCAGGCTGATGCGCGTGCCAAGCTGGTCGCGCCGGCTCTGCAGCGCCAGCTGGCGCACCACCTCATAGCCCTTGATCACGCCGAGCGCGCCGATCACCGCCACATGGCGCACGGGGCCACGCTCCGCCCAGGGGAGCGGGTCGGGCGATGCCACTTCATCGTGCGGGGCCACCTGCACACCGAGGCCGGGGAAGTAGCGCGCCATGCGCTGCGCCACATCGTCGTCGGGCACCCGCACCTGTCGGGCGGCGCGCAGCAGCGTTTCAGCGTCGCGGCGCCAGTGGACGATGCTGAGCGGCTCGTCGGTCGGGCCGGCCAGCGGGGCCACGCAGCGGTCACAGGTGGCCGCCTCCACGGGCTCGCCGCAGAACTGCCCGTCGGCATTCACCAGATTGATGCGCGGACACACCAGGTGGTAGTCGTGCAGCGTCACGTCCATCGACACGCCCAGCCGCTGCACCAGCGTCTGCATGTGGCGGCGGAACACGAGCGGGAAATCAACGAGGTGGTGCAGTTGCACGGCCTCGACTGCCAGCGGCTGCAGCAGGCTGATCAACTCGTCCAGCGGCTGCTCGCCTTCCAGCGGAATGACGCCCAGGTTGGGCAGCTCCAGCACATCGGGCGCGCGCAGGCACAGGCCCTGCCCGTCAGCCGAAGGGCGCAGCAGCAGCACACCGCGGCCGAGCGCTTGCAGGCGCCGGGCTTCTTCGGTCTCGTGGCGCGCGGTGCCGCCGCCGCGGTCGTGGCTGACCATCAACACCACCGGGCCGGGCATGGCGGCCTGGAGCCGGGCGATGTCGAGGCGGGCCCGCACGCCGCGCAGCGGATCGTCTTTCAGCCAGTCGTCGATGCGCTGCTGGTAATCGGGATACAAGCCTTGCAGGGTGCTCAGCGCGGCCTGGATGCGCGGGCTGGTTTCACCCTGGAACGAGACGGAGCCCAGGTGCTCCACATACACATCGGTGGCCGCCAGATGGCGCCAACCGGCCCGGCTGGCACGCATGCACCAGTCGTTTTCCTCGCCGTAGCCGCGGCCGAAGCGCTCGGCGTCGAGCAGGCCGATGTCGGCCATGCAGGCCCGGCGCAGGAACATGCAGAAGCCCATGCCGGTGGGCACTTCAATGCCCACGCCGGCGTGGGCCTCGGCCATCAGGTGATCGACCTCGGCGGGCGGCAAATCAGGCAGCGCCGGGTTGTCGAAGTTCATCAGCGGATAGCTGAAGATCGTCGCGTTGTTGGACATCGGCGTGATGCTGGCCACCGTGGTGTCTCGGCGCGCATGGGCCGTGATGCGGCTCAGCCAGTCGCCGTGCACCCGGGTGTCTGAGTTCAGGATGATCACGTCGCGCTCATCGTGCAGCGCCAGACCGCGGTTCACCGTGCCCACGAAGCCCAGGTTCTGCGGATTGACGTGCAGGCTGATCAGACCGGCCTGTGCCAGCCAGCGCAAGCGGGCGCTCAAGGCGGGCTCAGGGCTGCAGTCGTCCAGCACCACCAGCTCGAACGGCAAGGGCTCGGCGGCGGCCAATACAGACCACAAACAACGCAAGGTTTCCTGCGCGCCGGCATACACCGGCACCACCACATCCAGCGTGGCCGCAGCCTGCCGGGCAGCGCTGTCGCCGCGGGGCGTCAGGCCTTGCCACGGTGCATCGGCCAGGTAGTTCACACCGTCCAGCGACTGCGGCGTCTGCCACGGCAGCAAACCGTGGGTGGGCCGCGGCACGTTGGCGGGCAAGCCCGCCAGCAGCGCAGCCATGCGGGGGTCGGCCACGCGGGCGCTCAAGACCCGGCCCATGCGCTGCGCCAGCGGCTGGTTCAGCTTCGGTGCGGTGTCAAAGCCGGGGCAGGTGGCGCGGCCTTCGCGCCAGCCCCAGGCCAGGTAGTGCAGCAGCGGGTCCAGCGTGCTGGCCCGCACATCGGCATAGGTCTGCAGGTAAAACGGTGCGTTGAACCACGCGCTGGGCGAGCAGCCCTCGAAGCGGCCAACCAGCGCGTAGTGCAGCAGGCGGTTGATGCCGGGGTGGCGGCGGCCGGGCAGCTGGCCCGTGTAGAAGCGCGCATCGAACAAGGCCTGCGGCACCAGCACCCGGGCGTCGCCGTGCATCACGTAATGGCGCAGCGCCGACAAGCTGCCCAGCTCGCCCGGGGCCAGCTGGCTCACATAAAGCGTTGAATCAAACAGGCCGGTGGCGCGGGTGAGCTTGATCTCCAGGCGATCGGCCCGCTCGCTCTGGCCCGCTGTGCGGCGCAGCAACAGCAGGGTTTGCAGCGCCAGGCGGCACCACCAGCGTTTGCGCAGCCAGTGTTGCAGGCGGCTTTCCAGCAACTGGGGCTGCACCTCGAAGGTGCCTGGTCCATCGCCTGGGGCAGCCTTGCTGGTGGTCGGCAACAAGGCGTCTTGCCAGCCCCAGCTCTTGGCCAGCCGCAGGGCCAGGGCCCGATCGGCCGGCAAGGCGGCGTGCATCGACCCCGCATGCATGAGGTGCTCGATCACCAGCCGGCCGGTGCGCTCGCGCCAGGCCAGGTCACCGGAGCGATCAGCGGCCTGCAGCAGCGGCCACAGTTGCCGGCGCTCCAGCACCAGGCCGTCACCCAGCGGCTGCCCGGCGACGCGCACTTCCAGCTGCAGGATCGAGGCGTCGCCGCCGTGCAGCTGAGCCCAGAGCGCACCGGGCAACTCGATCTCGAAGCCCAGGCCCTCGGCGGGCACACCCAGCGCGGCGGCCACATCGGCCCGGTCCACCCGGCGGATGGGCACATCCACCAACGCGCCGTGGCACCACAACTCAACCGGGCCTGCGGGGCCAGACGCACACAGCGACCAGCCCTGCACAAACAGCCCCGACAGCCCGTCAAGGCCAGCCAGGAACTGAGCGGCGTCCGGATGGGCGGCCGCGGCGTCAGCCGCGTTGGTGGGCATCGCCGCCGGGTAGGCAGCTTGATGTGCCGACAGATGCGCCGCCAGTGTCGCCCGCAGTGCCGGCCGGTCGGCTTCAGCGCAGTGGTACAGCGCCTGAGCGCCCCACCACACCAGCCCGGCCTGGGACAAGGCCACCTCAGGGACAGGCACCCGCGGCCCGTCACCCAGCTGCAGGCTCAGGGGAGCGGCCGGCTGGGCGGCTTTGGCGGCCCAGTAAGCGGCTGGCAGATCAATCTCGAACCCGGGATCGACGCTGGTGGCGCCGCGCGCCGCGTTGACGTCTTCCCGCGGCAAGCGCCGCAACGCGCCCGCAGGCAGCACGACATCACCCAGGCGCAGGGTGAACGTCAGATGCGCCTGTCCGGCGGCCTGCGCCGCCCAGCCCACCAGCCGGATGCCGGACACGGATTCCAGCGCCATGGCCATGGCGACGGAGCCAGGGGCAGGCGCGCGGACGGTGGAGGTGGGTGACATGAACATGGATTCGGTGGCGCTGAACCGCTTATGCAGCGCAGCAATGAGAAGGCAACGGGCGGATCGTGCCGTCAATGCAGGCACTGCACCACCCCCAACACATCGGGGTTCACAAACTCACGGTGGCTCCACGCTGAGAACCAGGCTGCGCACCGCCCCGCCGATGACCGCCGCCCTTGCCGGGTCACGGTTGTAGGTTTCCTGGGCGACCGAGGTACTGAGCAGCACCCAGGCCTGCGGCTGGTTCCATTGGCTGCCAAACACCTCCACCAGTTCGTCATCCCGCACATTGGCGGCCGCCTTCTTGAGCTGCCTGGCCACCGCGGCGCGCTGCGCCAGCAAAAAGGCCTTGAACGGCACACGCACCTCGAAGGCCCGCGCATCAAAAGGCGCATGGCCGGTGGCACCGCCCTCCGAGCGGTACAGCGCCAGGCCGCTGGCGGCTTCGTTCACCCCCTGGCCCTTGGGCGGGATGGGGCCCTGCACCACCGGCATGCCGCCCTGGGCGGGGTCAAAAAACACCATGCCGCGCTGGAACCAGGCCACCTTGGCCCAGTCGCTCACCGCCGAGCGGGCGATGGCCGTGTGAAACAGGTACTGCAGCTGGCAGGCCCGGGGCCGCTCATGTCGCTCGGCCTGGCACGAGGGGTTCAACACCACCGCGACGATCTGCTGCTTGACCTGGGCCAGGCTGTCTTCGGTCGACGTCGGGTCGACCGACAACTGCTGGACCGACTGGCTGGAGCGGATCACCCACTCGTCGTCCACGCCTTGCCACAAGGGTTGCACGGCCGGCCCGGACGCCGGCTGGCGCCAGATGGCGAACGCCCCGGCAATGTAGGCATTGGCGCCGTGGCCGTTCTGCCCGGCGGCATCAAACGGGCCGAACTGCGGCGCACGGCCGCGGGCATCAGGGCCGCTGGGGGTGTAGAGGCCCAATCCGGTTTGCCCCGGCGTGGCATTGACTTGCAACAACGGCGTGGCGCCCGCTTCATCGGCCGACAAGCCGGCGCAGCCTTCCGAGCGCGGCGACGGCATCCACACCCGCCGGCGGGCCTCCTCACCCGCCGGCAAGCCGGTGAGTGCGGCCAGCGGCTGGCCCTTGCCCACCTCGGCCTCGCGGCTGCTCAGCACCGCGCCTGCCGAGGTCGCCATCGTGGCGGACGACGGACAGCCGCGCGACTGCCCGTAAAACGCCAGCTTCACACCCGGCTGGAAAAACGTCGGCGAGGCCTTCGGATTGAAGCCGGTGTAGACCGACTCGGTGAGCATCTGGCTGGTGTAGGCCGACGAGAGCAGGTCGATGCGGGCGGGTGCGACGGGCGGGGCAGCGACGGCCGCGCTGATGAGCCCTGCCCCGACCAGCAGCGACCAGGCCCCTGCCCGCGTCAGGCGGTGGGCGCTCATGCCCCGTCCACCACGTCCTGCACCAGCACCTTGTCGGCGGTGTAGGGCTTGACGCCGCGTCCACGCAGCTCGGCCAGAAAATCGAAGAAGGCCGGCATCTGGTCCACCGGTGCGCCCTTCAGGTCCCACGGCGCAAATTCCCACCAGCGGCTGCGCAGCAGGCGGTCCACCCGCTTTTCGGCGAATCGGAAACGCTTGACCACCGCCGGCACGCCCGCCACCAGCGCATACGGCGGCACGTCCTTCGTGACCACCGAGTACGCGGCGATGCAGGCGCCGTCGCCAATGTGCACGCCCGGCGCGATGAAAGCCCCGTGGCCGATCCAGACATCGTTGCCGATCACGGTTTCCTTCAGCACGACCGGGGGCGAGTGGTGGGGGAAATCACGGCCGGGCTGCAAGTCGATGCCGGGAGGGGCCGGGCGGTCGAGCACATCCTGATAGCCCTGGTAGAAAAACGGCGAGGTGCTGAACCAGTGCATCGGATGGGGGTGCCGGCCGATCTGCACGTCTTCACCGAACGAGCAATAGCGGCCGATGCGGCAGGCGAAGTACGAGCCGCTGACCCCGTAGCTGAACGCGCCCATCTCCAGCGAGTGCGACGCTTTCATCCATTTCAGGCTCAGCGGCGGCTCCAGCAAGGCTTTGGCCGGCAGGGTGTCCCCGGGTCGAAGCAGCATGGACACGCCGTGTTGTGCCAGGCGATCAATCAGCGCTTGAGTCAATCGCACGGTCATGGGGCACATCTCTTGAAGGACGGAAACTGACTCTAGCAGCGTGGCGCGGAGGCACCACCACCGCCGAGGCCTGCAAACGCGGGGGTGCCGACGTTTACACTGCCGCCCATGGATGTGCGTTCCCGCAGGATGCAAGAAGTTCCCGCAGCACACTTTCCCTTCCCACCAGACCGCCTGTGCGGCCTGGCACTGCCGGCCGTGCAAACGGCCTTGGCGGAGTTTCCATGAGCTCACACGACTCGCGCGCACCGGCCACCGGTGGCGCACTGGCCACGCTGACACTCGCCGCCCTCGGCGTCGTCTACGGCGACATCGGTACCAGCCCGCTGTACGCGATGAAGGAAGTTTTTCACGCTGGCCACGTGAAGGCCACGCCGGACAACGTGCTCGGTGTGCTGAGCCTGATCTTCTGGACGATGACCATCATCGTCTCGCTGAAGTACGTGCTGTTGATCCTGCGCGCCGACAACAACGGCGAAGGCGGCCTGATCGCCATGCTGGCCCTGGCCACCACCGCCGTGAAAGACCGCCCCAGCCTGCGCCGGGTGCTGATGGTGGTGGGCCTGTTCGGCACCGCCATCTTCTATGGCGACGGGGTCATCACCCCGGCCATCTCCGTGCTGTCGGCCGTGGAAGGCCTGGGCGTGGCCGAGCCCAGCCTGAACGCCTGGGTCATCCCGATCACGCTGATGGTGCTGACCGGTCTGTTCTCCGTGCAGCGCTTCGGCACCGCCGGCATCGGCAAGTTCTTCGGCCCGATCACCTTTGTGTGGTTCCTGGTGCTGATCGCGCTCGGCCTGCCCCACGTGCTGGACAACCCGGCCGTGCTGGTGGCGCTGAACCCGATGTACGCGATCAACTTCTTCATCGCCAACCCGCTGGTCGCCTTCATCGGCCTGGGCGCGGTGGTGCTGTGCGTGACCGGCGGCGAAGCGCTGTATGCCGACATGGGCCACTTCGGCCGCCGTCCGATCCGCATCGCCTGGTACGGCATGGTGATGCCTGCGCTGGTGGTGAACTATTTCGGCCAGGGCGCGATGCTGCTGGACAACCCGGAAGCCGTCGTCAACCCGTTCTTCATGATGGCGCCGGAGTGGGCCCAGCTGCCGCTGGTGTTCCTGGCCACGGCCGCCACGGTGATCGCGTCGCAGGCCCTGATCACCGCCGCCTTCTCGGTCACCAAGCAGGCCATTCAGCTGGGCATCCTGCCGCGCATGGCGGTGCGCCACACCTCGGTGAAGGAAGCGGGCCAGATCTACGTGCCCTTCGTGAACTGGGGCCTGTTCGTCTTCATCGTGCTGGCGGTGGCCCTGTTCAAGAGCTCGTCGAACCTGGCCTCGGCCTACGGCATCGCCGTGACGCTGGACATGACCATCACCACCGTGATGACCTTCTTCGTCATCCGCTACGGCTGGAAGTACCCGCTGGTGCTGTGCCTGGCCGCCACCGGCTTCTTCTTCATCATCGACATCACCTTCTTCCTGTCGAACCTGCTCAAGCTGATCGCCGGGGGCTGGTTCCCGCTGGTCATCGGCACCGGCATGTTCGTGCTGATGCTGACCTGGAAGCAGGGCCGCGCCCTGATGCGCCACCGGGTGCGCGACGAAGCCATCGAGCTCAGCGGCTTCCTGGATGCCGTGTTCGTCAGCCCGCCGGTGCGCGTCAGCGGCACGGCCGTGTTCCTGGTGGCCGATGAAGGCCTGACGCCGAACGCGCTGATGCACAACCTGAAGCACAACAAGGTGCTGCACGAGCACAACCTGTTCGTCACGGTGAAGCACCACGAGGTGCCGTGGATCGGCTTCGACAAGCGGCTGACGATGAAGTCGCTGGGCCACGACTGCTGGCAGGTCACGCTGAACTTCGGCTTCAAGAACGACCCGGACGTGCCCGAGGCACTGAAGCTGCTGGAAGGCCGCGGCGTGCCCATGGACGACATGGACACCAGCTACTTCCTTTCGCGTGACACCGTGATCCCGACGTTTGGCGACGGCATGGCCATGTGGCGCGAACGCCTGTTCGCCAGCATGCACCGCAATGCCGCCGACATGGCCGACTTCCTGAACCTGCCGGCCAACCGCATCGTGGAGCTGGGCGCCAAGGTCGAAATCTGACCGGACGCTGATCGATGCGCTGGTTGAAGGATGTGTCGCTGTCCGCCGGCGTGGCGGGCTTCGTGGCGGTGCTGGTGGGCTTCACCAGTTCGGTGGCGGTGGTGTTTGCCGCTGCGCAGGCGCTGGGCGCCACACCGGCGCAAACCGCCTCCTGGATCTGGGCGCTGGGCCTGGCGATGGGCCTGTGCAGCCTGGGCCTGTCATTGCACTACCGCCAGCCGGTGCTGGTGGCCTGGTCGACCCCGGGCGCTGCGCTGATCGCCGCCACCCAGGGTGTGGCGATGAGCGACGCGATCGGCGCCTTCCTGCTGTGCGGCGCCCTGATTGCCCTGGCGGGCTACAGCGGCCTGTTCGAGCGCGTGATGGACCGCATTCCGATGGCCATTGCCGCTGCGCTGCTGGCCGGCGTGCTGGCGCGTTTTGGTCTGGACGCGGTGTTGGCCACCCGCAGCGCACCCGTGCTGGTGCTGGCCATGGCGGCCGCCTACCTGGCGGGCAAGCGCTGGTGGCCGCGTTACGCCGTGCCCGGCGTGCTGCTGGCCGGTGTGGCGGTGGCAGCGGCGCGGGGGCAACTGCACCTGGGTGATGTGCAGGCCGGCCTGGCGATGCCCGTGTGGACCAGCCCGACCTGGTCGGCCAGCACCTTGCTGGGCATAGGCGTGCCCCTGTTCGTGGTGACGATGGCCTCGCAGAACCTGCCCGGCGTGGCGGCGCAGCGCGCCTCGGGCTTCCGCATCCCGGTGTCACCGGTGGTGGGTGCCACCGGCATCGCCACGCTGCTGGCAGCGCCGTTCGGCGGGTTCACGGTGAACCTGGCGGCCATCACCGCCGCCATCTGCATGGGCCCCGAGGCCCACGAAGACCCGAAACGCCGCTACACCGCCTCGGTGATGGCGGGCTTTTTCTACCTTGCCGTGGGCCTGGCCGGCGGCACGGTGGCCGCCCTGCTGGCCGCCTTCCCGCGCGAGCTGGTGGTGGCTGTGGCGGGCCTGGCCCTGCTGGGCACGATCGGTGGCGGCCTGGCCGCCGCGCTGAAGGACGAGCAGCACCGCGACGCTGCCACGCTGACCTTCCTCGTTACGCTCTCTGGCCTGAGCATGGCCGGCATCGGCTCGGCCTTCTGGGGCGTGGTGGCGGGTGGCCTGGCCCTGCTGGCGACCCACCGGCGCTGAAGATCAATGGGCCGGCGCGCTGGCCGTCGTGGGCGCAGACACCGAGTTTGCAGATGTCGTTGCTGGTACGGCCAGCACCTGCTTGAGCACCCCCAGCTGCTTGCGCACCGCCGGGCCCACCAGTTCATCCAGACGTTGATCGTCGCTCGTCGTGGCAACACCAGCCACCAGCAGGCGCTCACGCATCTGGGCCACCGGAACACCCCCCACCTGGGCCAGCACCGTCAAGGGCGCATGGGCCAGGGCCTGCACCGGCACGGCGAACGGCGGGCCGTCCTGCTGCTGGCTGCCCAGCAGCGGAAAGAACGACAGGCCCAGCACCAGCACGAATGTGCCCACCACCGCCTGCCCACGCGGGCCCTTGAGGTGGCGCTTGAACGGCGCGAGGTTGGTCAGCAAGTGCGCCACCACCGCGGCCACCAGCACCCAGCTCAGCCATTCATGGGCGAGCTTGTTCAGCGCCATGTCGAAGTGGAAGAACATCAGCACGCCGGTGACCGCCGACAAGGTGAAGGCGCCGATCGTGGCGGGGGTGATCCAGTCGCGTTGAAGTCGCATGGTGGCGGTGTGGCTTGAAGTCGAAAGTGGCCAGTTTGTGGCGCCCGCGTTGCTGCGGGCTTGCTGCCGCACAACAAAACATGTCAACCCCGCGCCGGCAAGCCCCGCAGCTTCGGTGCACACTGGCGCCCTGTTGCCGCACCCTGCCTGAATGCACGCCACCATGAACATCCTGTTTGTTGCCGACCCCCTGGACAGCTTCAAGACCTACAAGGACTCCACCTTCACGATGATGCGTGAGGCGGCGGCCCGCGGCTGGAACCTGCTGGCCTGCCAGCCGCAAGACCTGCATTGGCAGCGGGGTGGCCAGGTCAGCGCCCGCATGCAGCAGGTGCGGCTGACCGGTCGCTCTGGCAAGGGCGTGACCGACTGGTTCGAAGTCACCGGCAGCGACGTGCGCGCACTCGCCAGCGTCGACGCCGTGGTGATGCGCAAGGACCCGCCTTTCGACAGCGAATACTTCTACGCCACCCACCTGCTGGAGCGCGCTGAAGTGGAAGGTGCGCGGGTCTTCAACTCGCCGCGCGCCCTGCGCGACCACCCCGAGAAGCTCGCCATCCTCGAGTTCCCCGAGTTCATCGCGCCCACACTGGTCACCCGCAGCGAAGCCGACATCCGCGCCTTCCACGCCGAGCAGCGCGACATCATCCTCAAGCCGCTCGACGGCATGGGCGGCATGGGCATCTTCCGCGTGCGTGACGACGGCCTGAACCTCGGCGCGATCATCGAAACGCTGAACCGCGACGGTGCGCAAACCGTGATGGTGCAGCGCTACCTGCCCGAGATCGTCGACGGCGACAAGCGCGTGCTCGTGATCGACGGCGAGCCTGTGCCGTTCAGCCTGGCCCGCATTCCGCAGGGCGGTGAAGTGCGCGGCAACCTGGCGGCCGGCGGCAAGGGCGTGGCCCGCCCCCTCACCGAGCGTGACCGCGAGATCGCCGCCGCCATCGGCCCGAAGCTGGCCGAGCGCGGCCTGCTGCTGATTGGCCTGGACATCATCGGCACGCACCTCACCGAAATCAACGTGACCAGCCCGACCTGCTTCCGTGAAATCCACGACCAGGCCGGCTTCGACGTGGCCGCGCGCTTCATCAGCGCCCTGGAAGGCCGGCTGGGTCGCTGAGCTTCGCCGGGGGGTCAGGCGGGGGCCGAGACCGGCCCTCGCACCACCAGCTGGTCACGCCCGGCAGCCTTGGCCTCATACAGCGCGTGGTCGGCGCGGTCGAGCAGCTGGTCGAGGGACTCCCCCTCGGTGCCCACATCCACCGCACCCATCGAGAAGCGCACGCCGTGGGGCACGGGCAAGCCCAGCACCTCCACCGCGGAAAACGCGCTGCGCAGCCGGTCAAACACGGCCGGCATGTCGGCCAGCGCGCTGCCCGGAATCACCAGCAGGAACTCTTCACCACCCAGGCGGCCGAAGCGGTCATGGCTGCGCAGCACATGGGCTGAGGCCTTGGCCAGCGCCTTGAGCACGGCATCGCCGGTGGCGTGGCCATGCACGTCGTTGACCTGCTTGAAATGGTCGATGTCGATCAGCGCCAGCACGCACGGGCCTTGCCAGCGCTGGGCCTGCTCGATCTGGGCCTGGGCCGCCGCACGGATGGCGCGCCGGTTGGGCAGGCCGGTGAGCTCGTCACGCAGCGCCAACTCGGCCAGTTGCCGGCGATGCCGCCAGCCGCGCACCACCATCACCACCGCACCCACCAGCAGCAGGCAGGCCGCGCCCAGCGCCGTCCACAGCGCGCGCTGGCCGGCCTCGCGGGCCTGCAGCGCCAGCTGGGCGGTTTCGGTCTGGCGCCGCAACTCGGTGGTTTCAACGTCGCGTCGCGCCGTTTCGTAGCGGGCCTGCAGGCGCAGCATCTGGGTGTCGCGCTGGCCTTCCAGGCTCTGGCCGCGCAGCTGGTTGGCGCGCTGCAGCTCGGCGTAGGCGCGGGCATGCTGGCCGAGCAGCGCCAGCGCTTCGGCCATCGCCTGTGCCAGTTCGGCGCGTCGGGCGGGCGGCACATTGGCGGCATCGGCGCGGCGAGCGGGCTCCAGGGCCGCGGCCACGTCCGGGCGATTGAGCGCCGTCATGGCCTTGAGCACCAGCATGTGGGCCGCCGTCAGGCGCAGCTGGTTGCCCTGGGCCTCCATCAGCGGCAGGGCGCTGCGGGCCATCTCCAGCGCGCTTTCGGCGTCGCCCATCAACAGCATCATTTCGCCGGCCCGGATCTGGCCCGCAGCCACGCCGGCCTTGTCGCCCAGGTCCTGGCTCAGGGCCAGGGCGCGCAGGAAGTGGTCACGGGCCGAGCCGGGCAGGCGCGCGGCGTTCAGCGCACCACCCAGCTCGAACTCGATCAGGCTGCGCTGGAAGCGCGCCGGCAGCTTGTCGAGCCGGGACAGTGCGCGCTGGAAATAGTCTTCCGCCTGGCCCACCGCCGGCACCTTGCCGCTGACCCGGCCACTCAGCGAGCCGAGCTGGGTGATGGCCGAGACCTCCAGGTCGAGGTAGCCGGTTTCCGCGGCACAGCGTTCGATGGCCTCGGCGGTGGTCCAGGCGTCGTCGTTGTTGCCCACGTCCACCAGGGCCCACAACTCGACGCTGTCGATTTCACAGAGCAGGTCGGGCATGCCGAGTGGCACCGCCTCGCGGCGCAGCGACAGCACACGTGCCATCAGCTCGACCGAGGGCACCAGGCGCACATCGGCCAGGGCCTGGGTGGTGCCCAGCCACAGGCGGTGCATCGGGCCGGCGCCCGGCCAGGTGGCCAGCAAGCGGCGGGCATCAGCCAGGTAGCCCGCGCTGCGCTGGGCGTCTTCCAGGGTGGTGGCCATGCGGGCGCTGCCGAGCAGCATCCAGAACTGGGTTTCCACGTCCTGGGCCGCGCGGGCCTTGGCGAGCTTCTGCTGGCTCCAGTCGAGGCCGCCCTGGGGGTCGTCGAGCGCCAGGGCGTCGAGCTCCTGCCAGGCGGGCGGGCGAGCGTGGGCAGGCGCCACGCCGAGGGCCATTGCCAGCAGCAAAATCCCGCCGACTGACAAGCGGCGAGGACCCCGTATCTGTCTCCAGAACCCACCCAACATCTTTTTCATTGTGAGCTGATTGTGGTGCAGTTGGGCACGCCGTGAAACCCCCGGCGGCCACACAGGGGACAATCGGGGCTATGGCATTGCTGACCCTCACCAACGCGCACCTCGCGTTCGGCCACGTGGCGCTCCTCGACGGCGCTGATTTTTCACTCGAAGCTGGTGAGCGCGTAGCGCTGATCGGACGCAACGGCACAGGCAAATCCTCGCTGCTGAAGATCCTGGCCGGGCAAGAAAGGCCCGACGACGGAGAGTTGCAGGTACAGGGCGGTGTGCAGCGCTTCTATGTGCCGCAGGAACCACAGTTCGCCGAAGGCGCCACGGTGTTCGACGCCGTGAGCGAGGGCCTGGCGGAAATCAAATCGCTGCGTGAGCGCTATGAGCGTCACGACCCGGCCGACGACCTGGACGCGGTGCAGACCCGCATCGAAGCCCTGGACGGCTGGAACTGGGAGCGCCGGGTGGATGAAACCCTTCAGCGCCTGCACCTGAAGCCGGAAGCGCTGGTGGCGTCGCTTTCGGGCGGCACCAAGAAGCGCGTGGCGCTGGCCCAGGCCCTGGCCGCCAACCCCGACGTGCTGCTGCTTGACGAGCCGACCAACCACCTGGACCTCGACGCCATCACCTGGCTGGGCGAGCTGCTGAAGGCCTTCCGCGGCGCATTGGTGCTGATCACCCACGATCGCGCCTTCCTCGACGTGGTCTCCACCCGCATCCTGGAGCTCGACCGCGGCCAGCTGCGCAGCTACCCCGGCAACTTCAGTGAATTCGAAGGCGCCAAGCAGCGCGAGCTGGAAGCCGAGGCCCAGGCCAACGCCCGCTTCGACAAGCTGCTGGCGCAGGAAGAAGTGTGGATCCGCAAGGGCGTGGAAGCCCGCCGCACCCGCAGCGTGGCGCGTGTCCAGCGCCTGCAGGAGCTGCGCTCGGAGCGCGCTTCGCGCCGCGACGTGCAAGGCAAAGTGCGGCTCGACATCGACCGCGGCACCACCTCGGGCAAGCTGGTGGCCGAGCTGGAAAACGTCACCAAGGGCTACGGTGGCGCACCGCTGGTGAAGGACTTCACCGCCTCGCTGATGCGCGGCGACAAGATCGGCCTGGTCGGCCCGAACGGCGCGGGCAAGACCACGCTGCTCAAGCTGATCCTGGGTCAGCTGCAACCCGACAGCGGCGTGATCCGCACCGGCACCAACCAGACCATCGCCTACTTCGACCAGATGCGCGATGCGCTGAACCCCGAAGCGACGCTGGCCGACACCATCAGCCCGGGCAGCGAGTGGATCGAGATCGGCAACCAGCGCAAGCATGTGAAGAGCTACCTCAGCGACTTCCTGTTCTCGCCGGCCCGCGCCAACTCGCCCGTCAAGAGCCTGTCGGGCGGTGAGCGCAACCGGCTGCTGCTGGCGCGCCTGTTCGCCCGCCCCGCCAACATCCTGGTGATGGACGAGCCGACCAACGACCTCGACATCGAAACCCTGGAGCTGCTGGAAGAGCTGCTGACCGACTACAACGGCACCGTGTTCCTGGTCAGCCACGACCGGCGCTTCGTTGACAACGTGGTCACCAGCGTCATCGCCTGGGAGGGTGACGAGGCCCCGGGCCGCTGGCGCGAGTACGAAGGCGGCATCGAGGACTGGCTGGTGCAGCGTGACCGCAGCCGCGCCGCTGCAGCCGCCGCTGCCAAGGCGGCCCCGGCCCCCACGCCGCCGGCCCCTGCTGCAGCCCCGGCCGCAGCGGTGAAGCCCCGTGTGAAGCTGAGCTACAAGGACCAGCGTGAGCTGGACGAGTTGCCCGGCCGCATTGCGGCGCTGGAAACCGAGCAGGCCACGTTGGCCGCGCAACTGGCCGGCACCGAGCTGTATGGCCAGGGCGCCGCACGCATCGCCGAAGTGACGGCGCGCCACGGCGCCATCGACGAGCAACTGCTGGGCCTGATGGAGCGCTGGGAAGCCCTCTCGAACCGCTGACCGGGCTTTGCCTCGGAGAGGGCCGGCGACCAGGTCGGCGGCCCTCGGTGCCCGCCCGGCCAACCCGGGCGGCCGCCACAATGCCGACGGATGCGATCGGCCAATGCCACCTCCTTCAAGGGCAACAAAGCCCACCTGCCCAGCAAGCCGTGCACGGTCTGCGGCCGCGACATGGTCTGGCGCAAAGCCTGGGCCCGCAACTGGGACGAGGTGAAGGTGTGCTCCGAGCGCTGCCGCCAGGACGGTCGTCGCGAGGTGCGCAGA
This sequence comes from Burkholderiales bacterium PBB6, assembly GCA_002255925.1. GTDB lineage: Bacteria > Pseudomonadota > Gammaproteobacteria > Burkholderiales > Burkholderiaceae_C > Ideonella > Ideonella margarita. Next base: position 137,880 of record NKIH01000007.1, read on the forward strand.
ACCAAGGCCGGTGGTGGTGGTGGTAGTGATGGCAACAGCAGCAGCAACAACAGCAGCAGCAACAGCCACGGGGGGTCGCAGCCATGACGCCCATCCAGCGCTGGACACCCGTTGAGGGCCAGCCCCAGCAAGCCGCCGACCCGGCCGCCGCACACGCCGCGCTGCTGCAACTCAAGCCTGCCGATTACGCCCACAGCCGCAACCACCTCGGTGGCGCGGTGACGGGCCTGTCACCCTGGCTGACCCACGGCGTGATCGACCCGCCCGAAGTGGCCGCTGCGGCCGAAGCCGCACTCGGCAGCCCCCTGCCCCCGGGCCATGCGCTGACGCTGCAGCTGGCCTGGCGCGAGTACTTCCTGCACGTGGCAGAGCACCGTGGCGCGGGCCTGCTGCAATCGCTGCATGAAGGCCCGCTGCCGGATGCGCTGTATGCCAGCACCGTGCCCGACGATGTGCGCGCCGGCCGCACCGGCGTGCCGGTGATTGACCAGGCCGTGCACCAGCTGCATGCCTGCGGCTGGCTGCACAACCATGCGCGCCTGTGGCTGGCCAGCTACCTGGTGCACATGCGCCGCGTGCACTGGCGCGCCGGCGCCGATTGGCTGCACGCGCTGTTGCTGGACGGTGACCTGCCCAGCAACCACCTGAGCTGGCAATGGGTGGCCGGCACCGGCAGCCACAAGCCCTACGTGTTCAACGCCGACAACGTGGCGCGCTTTGCGCCGCGCGCCTGGCACAGCCCCGGCACGGTCATCGACACCAGCTACGAGCAGCTCGATGCCATCGCCCGCGGGCAGGTCGCCCTGCCCCGGCCGTACCGCGCGGCGCAACAGGCGGCCGTGGGCTCGGACGCGCCCGCTGTGTCATCAACGCCGCCGACTGAGCTGGCCGCGCTGCTGCAGCCACCCGCTGCTGACGTGCCCAAGTGGGCCGGGCAGCCAGTGTGGCTGGTGCACCCCTGGGCGCTGGGCGATGTGCCAGATGACCTGCCGCCAAACACCGTGGTGCTGGCCGTGCTGTGCGAGGAATTCCACCGCGCCTGGCCCTGGTCGGCGCAGCGCTGGCAGTTCGTGCTGCCGCGCATGGCCGCACTGGCCCGCAGCCGCGGCGCCGAAGCTGGCGTCATCAGCGGCACCTCCAACACCTTGCTGGGCCTGTTGAAGCACGCCGGGCCGGTGATGGCGCGCCAGACCTGGCAGCCGCATTACCGCGACCTGCTGGAGGCCGGCCGGGTGACGACGCGGCCCGTGCCGGCGCGCTGCACATCGCCCGACACGGTGTGCGCGTCGTTCTCGAAGTTCTGGTCCCGCCAGCCCGGCGCCGAGCGTTTCAGCCACCGACGATGAGGCCGGGCGCGGGTATGCTGCGCGCACACCCGCATACCCTGACGGAGACCACAATGACCTTGTCTTTGCGACGACGCGACTGGCTGACCCGGCTGGCCGCTTTCGCCGGCACCAGCGGCCTGCCGCTGGCCACTTTTGCAGCCCCGCTGCTGCATGTTCCCCCGATGACCCTGACCCGCCGCACCCTGGCCAATGGCCTGGACGTGGTGGCGCAACCCGGCGGTGCCGGTGGCAGCGTCAGCGTGCAGGTCTGGTACCGCGTCGGCGGCAAGGACGACCCGGTGGGCCGCTCCGGCTTCGCCCACCTGTTTGAACACCTGATGTTCAAGGCCACGCGCCATCTGAAGAGCGAACAGTTCGACCGCCTCACCGAAGACGTCGGCGGCCAGAACAACGCCTTCACCGCTGAAGACGTGACGGCCTACCAGAACGTCGTGCCTTCGCACCACCTGGAGCGGCTGCTGTGGGCCGAGGCCGAGCGCATGTCCAACCTCAGCGTGGACGACGCCGGCTTCAAGAGCGAACGTGCCGTGGTGCAGGAAGAATTCCGCCAGCGCGTTCTGGCCGCGCCCTACGGCCGGCTGTTCGAAGCCATCGCGCCGAATGCGTTTGATGTGCACCCGTACAAGCGGCCGGTCATCGGCAGCATCGAAGACCTGGACGCCGCCACGCTGGACGACGTGCGCGCCTTCCACGCCACCTACTACCGGCCCGACAACGCCGTGCTCATCGTCACCGGTGATTTCGACCCGGCCGAGCTGAACCGCTGGGTGGACCGCTACTTCGCGCCGCTGAAGCACCCCGCCGGTGCCGTGCCGCGCGTGACCGTGAAAGAGCCCGTGCGCACCGCCAGCCGCGAGGTGGCCCTGACCGGCCCCAACGTGCCGCTGCCGGCCACGCTGATGATCTGGCAAGGCCCGTCGGCCCGCCACCCGGACCGCGCTGCGCTGCAGGTCGCCCAGGCGCTGCTGTCGGCCGGTGAATCGGCCCGCATGAATGAATCACTGGTGTACCGCCAGCAGGTGGCGCAGAGCGCGGGTTTCGAGGCCCAGTTCTACACCGACGCGGGCTCGCTGGTGGCCTACGCCATCGCGGCCGGCAAGCAGCAACCCAAGGCGCTGGTGAAGCCCTTGATGGCCGAGCTGGAACGCCTGGCCCGCCGCCCGATCAGCGCCGCCGAGCTCGACAAGGTGCGCAGCCAGCTGCTGACCACCGCGCTCACCGCCCGCCAGACCCCGCTGGGCCGGGCCGACGCGATCGGCTGGGCGATGATCCACCACGACGATCCGCAGGCCGCCAACCTGGCGCTCACGCAGTTGCAGGCCGTCACGGCCGCCGACGTGCAGCGCGTGCTGCGCACCTGGGTGCTGGGCCGCCCCCGCACCACCCTCAGCTACACCGCCCAAGCCCGCAAGGAGGGTGCATGATCCGCCGCCATCACCCCACCCTGGCCGCCGTGGCGCTGGCCGTTTTCAGCCTGCTGGGCAGCAGTGCCGCACTGGCTGCGCCCGGTGTGGACGAGCCGCCCGTGCCCGGCACGCCGCGCCCGCTGCAGCTGCCCGCGATGCACGACAGCGCCCTGCCGAACGGCGTGCGCGTGATCGTGGTGCCGCGCGCCGACCTGCCGCTTGTGAGCGTGGCGCTGCACCTGCGCCTGGGCGCCGCCGCTGACCCGGACGGCCAGGCCGGCCTCGCCAGCCTCACCAACACCTTGCGCACCAAGGGCGCCACCCGCGGTGGCAAGGCCCTGGACGCGACCCAGCTGGCGCGCCAGGCCGAAGCCCTGGGCGGCACGCTGGAGGCCGTCACCAACTGGGGTGGCAGCACCATCAGCACCACCGTGGCCAGCTCGAAGCTGGCCGAGGCCCTGGCGCTGGTGGCGGACACCCTGATGCAGCCGACGCTGCAGGCCCAGGAGCTGGCACGCCTGCGCGAGCAAACCGCCGACGGCCTGAAGTTCTCGATGTCAGACCCGATGGCGCTGGCCGGACTGGCCGCGCGCCGCGCCTGGTGGGGCAGCGCCGTATATGGCGGCTCGCTCACACCGGCCAGCCTGGCCCGCATCACGCTGGCCGATGTGCAGGCCTTCCACCGCCAGCAGCTGCGGCCGGAACTCGCCACGCTGGTCATCAGCGGTGACGTGACGCCAGAGGCTGGCTTGGCGATGGCCACCCGCCAGCTCGGCGGCTGGCGCGGCAACCGCATGGCCCTGCCACAAGCCCGGCAAGAACCTGCCAGCCCGGCCACCCCCGCCACGGTGCTGATCAACCTGCCTGGCGCCGGCCAGAGCGGCGTGGTGGTGATGGCGCCCGGCGTGCCTGCCGCCTCACCGCAGCGCCGCGTGGCGCAGGTGGCGGGTGCGGTGCTGGGCGGCGGCTACTCGGCCCGGCTGAACACCGAGGTGCGCATCAAGCGCGGCCTGAGCTACGGCGCGTCCGCCAGCCAGGAATACCAGCCGGTGGGCGGCGTGCTGAGTGCTGCCACGCAAACCAACCACCCGACCGCCGCGCAGGTGGCCTTGCTGATGCAGGGCGAGATCCTGAAGCTGGGCACCGAAGCCCCGTCGGCGGACGAGCTGGGCGCGCGTCAAGCCACGCTGGTGGGCAACTTCGGCCGGCAGGTGGAAACCACCGCGGGTCTGGCTGCCTCGGTGCTCGACCAGGTGGTGCGCCAGCGCCCCTTGACCGAGCTGCGCCAGTTCGCGCCCGAGGTGATGGCCGTCACGCCCGAGCAGGTGCGCAGTTATGCCGCCAGCCAGTGGCCGGCCAGCGCGCTGCGCACGGTCATCGTGGGTGATACCGCCGCTGCCGGCGACAGCCTGAAAGCGCTCGACCCGAAGGCCTTGCAGATCGACGCTGCCAAGCTCGATCTGGACGCCGGGAAGCTCAGCCGATGAGCCAGCCGCCGCTGCGCCATCTGGTGGTCGTGCTGGGCGACCAGCTCGACCTCGACGCAGCGGCCTTCGACGGCTTTGATGCGGCCGTCGATGTGGTGTGGATGGCCGAGGTGGCGGGTGAATCGACCCGCATCACCTCGGGCCAGCCGCGCACCGCGCTGTTCCTCTCGGCCATGCGGCACTTCGCGCAGGCACTGCGCGCGGCAGGCCGGCCGCTGCACTACCGGCAGCTGGATGACGCCGACAACACCCACACGCTGGCCAGCGAGTTGCAGGCCAGCCTGGCTGCGCTGAAGCCTGAGGCCATCGTGCTGACGGCGCCGGGTGACTGGCAGGTGTGGCAAAGCATCAAGGCCGTGGCCAAGGCGGCGGAGGTGCCGGTGGACGTGCGCGACGACCGGCACTTCTACGCCACGGTGCGCGAATTTGCCGCGCATGCCCAGGGCCGCAAGCAACTGCGGCTGGAATACTGGTACCGCGAGCTGCGACAGCGCCACGGCGTGCTGATGCAGCGCGGGCCCGACGGCGCGGTGAGCAAGTTGCCCGTGGGCGATCAATGGAATTTCGACGCCGACAACCGCGCCGCCTTTGGCCGCGACGGCCCGGGCCTGCTGACCGCGCCGGTGCGCTTTGCGCCCGACGACATCACCCAGGAAGTGATCCGCGTGGTGCGCGAGCGCTTCCCCACGCACCCGGGCGATCTGGATGCTTTTGACTGGCCGGTGACGCGCGACGAAGCCCTGCGCGCCTTGAGCGATTTCATCGACCACCGCCTGCCCTTGTTCGGTCAGTTCCAGGACGCCATCTGGCCGGGTGAGCCGTGGCTCTATCACTCGCGCCTGGCAGCGGCGATGAACCTGAAGCTGCTGAACCCGCGCGAGGTGGTGAACGCGGCTGAGGCCGCCTTCCACAGCGGCCATGCGCCGCTGCCGGCGGTGGAAGGATTCATCCGCCAGATCCTCGGCTGGCGCGAATACGTGCGTGGCATCTACTGGACGCAGATGCCGGCTTATGCCGAGCGCAATGCGCTGGAGGCCCACGCCGACCTGCCTGGGTTTTACTGGACCGGCGACACGCCGATGGCCTGCCTGAAAGACGCCATCACCCAGACCCTGCAACTGGGTTACGCCCACCACATCCAGCGCCTGATGGTGACCGGCCTGTACGCCTTGCTGCTGGGCGTGAGGCCGCAGCAGGTGCACGAGTGGTACCTGGGCGTGTACGTGGACGCGGTGGAGTGGGTGGAGTTGCCCAATGTGCTGGGCATGAGCCAGTTCGCCGATGGCGGGCTGATGGCCAGCAAGCCTTATGCGGCCAGCGGCGCCTACATCGCCCGGCAGAGCCCGCTGTGCAACCAGTGCCGCTTCAAGCCCACGCAGTCGACGGGCGATGCGGCCTGCCCGTTCACCGTGCTGTACTGGGATTTTGTGGCGCGCCATGAAGACCTGCTGGCGCGCAACCCGCGCACGGTGATGCAGGTGCGCAACCTGGCGCGCAAGTCAGAGGCCGACCGCGCCGAGGTGGCGGAGAAGGCGCAGGCACTGCGCGAGGGGCGTTGGCCAAAGACCGACCACGCCGCTTGAGCGCGCCATGAAAAACGCCGGCACGAGGCCGGCGTTGCACACATCAAACAGGCTCAATCGCCAGAAGATCAGTGGCCTGACGCGCCCGAAGCCCCGAAGCCGGTCTCGGAGCGCACTTGCTGCGCTTCGAAATCAGCCCGTTCCTTGGCGGCTTGCGGGCTGCGGTCGAGCATCGAGAACAGCCAGATGCCGACGAAGCCGATGGTCATCGAGAACAGCGCCGGCGAGGTGTACGGGAACCAGGCCGAGCCCTTCGGATAACCCAGCGTCACTTCCCACACCGACGGCGACACCACCGTCAGGCCGACCGACGAGATCAGGCCGAGGAAGCCGCCGATGACCGCGCCCTTGGTGGTGCAGTCCTTCCACAGCACGCTCATGAAGAGCACCGGGAAGTTGGCCGAGGCCGCGATAGCGAAGGCCAGGCTCACCATGAAGGCGATGTTCTGCTTCTCGAACACGATGCCCAGCGTGACGGCCAGTGCGCCCAGGCACAGCGTGGTGATGCGCGAGACCTTCAGCTCTTTCGCGCTGTCGGCCTTGCCGCCCTTGAACACCGTGGCGTACAGGTCATGCGACACCGCCGAGGCGCCCGAGAGCGTCAGGCCGGCCACGACCGCCAGGATGGTGGCAAAGGCCACGGCCGAGATGAAGCCGTAGAACACGTCGCCGCCGACCGACTTGGCCACCAGCACCGCGGCCATGTTGGCCGTGCCCGCGCCGCCCTTGATGACACCCTTGGCGGTGTCGGCGAATTCGGGGTTGGTCAGCACCAGGGTGATGGCACCGAAGCCGATGATGAAGATCAGCACGTAGAAGTAGCCGATCCAGGTGGTGGCCCAGAACACGCTCTTGCGGGCTTCCTTGGCATCAGGCACGGTGAAGAAGCGCATCAGGATGTGCGGCAGGCCGGCCGTGCCGAACATAAGCGCCATGCCGAAGCTGATGGCCGAGATCGGGTCCTTCACGAAGCCGCCCGGGTTCATCAGGGCAGCGCCCACCTTGGCCGGATCGATCGCCGCCGCCTTCGCAGCTGCAGCAGAGGCCGCAGCCTGCGCCTCCGGCGTGGTGGCCATCGCCGCACTCGCCGCCGCAGCCGCCATGGCTGCCGCCTTGGCGTTCTCCGCGATCAGCGCCTTCACGGCCACGCCCTTGGCGAACAGCGCCTCGGGCGAGAAGCCGAACTGCGCCATCACCATGAAGGCCATGAAGGTCACGCCAGCCAGCAGCAGGCAGGCCTTGATGATCTGCACCCAGGTGGTGGCGGTCATGCCGCCGAAGAGCACGTAGACCATCATCAGCGCGCCGACGATGACCACGGCCATCCAGTACTCCAGACCGAACAGCAGCTTGATCAGCTGGCCTGCACCCACCATCTGGGCGATCAGGTAGAAGGCCACGACGACCAGCGTGCCCGAGGCCGCAAAGGCGCGGATCGGACCCTGCTTGAAGCGGTAACCGGCCACGTCGGCGAAGGTGAACTTGCCCAGGTTGCGCAGGCGCTCGGCCATCAGGAAGGTGATGACCGGCCAGCCCACCAGGAAGCCGATGGAATAGATCAGGCCGTCATAGCCTGAGGCCATCACGGCAGCGGAAATGCCCAGGAAGGACGCGGCCGACATGTAGTCGCCGGCAATCGCCAGGCCGTTCTGGAAGCCGGTGATGCCGCCACCGGCGGTGTAGAAGTCAGCGGCCGAGCGCGTCTTCGCGGCGGCCCATTTGGTGATCCACAGCGTGCCGGCCACGAAGGCGGCGAACATGCCGATGGCCGTCCAGTTGGTGGCCTGCTTGGCGGCCTGGCCCACGTCAGCACCCGCCGCGAAGGCTGCACCGGCAGCCAGCAAGGCGGCCACACCGAGCGCGAGTTGCATTGCGCGTTGATTCATCACTTGACCTCCTCGGCCAGGATCTGGCGCGTCAACTCGTCGAATTCACTGTTGGCCCGGCGCACATAGATACCGGTGATGACGATGGTGAAGATGATCACGCCCATGCCGATGGGCACACCGATGGTGGTGACGCCGGCGCCGAGCTTCTGCGAGAGGAACTCCTTGTTGAAGGCGATCAGGGCGATGTAGCCGTAATAGACCACCATCATCAGCAGGGTCAGCCACCAGCCGAAGCTGCTGCGCTTGCGCTTGAGCGCCTGGTACTTCGGATTGGCCCGGATGCGGGCGACGACGGGATCGGTCATCTGTCTTCCTCCTCGTTCTTTGCGGGCTGCATGGTCGATGTCATGCAGGATTGGGGCGGAGTGTGGAAGCCGACCCTGACCGCTTGCTGACCTTTTTTGTGCAGCGCAGCAGCGAGTCTTGACTCTGGACAAGACTCGAATTGCTGCATCGCCACAAATCTGAGCAGGTGCACCCGCCCGCGCTTGGCTATGATCCGCGGCCTTCTCCTGTGTCAGCCCCATGTCCTCCAGCCCTCCTGTTGCCTCCACCTTGAACCCTGCCCAGATGGAGGCCGTGCATTACCTGAGCGGCCCGTGCCTGGTGCTGGCGGGCGCGGGCTCAGGGAAAACACGGGTGATTACCCACAAGATCGCTCGGCTTCTGCAGGCGGGCCTGAGCCCCAAGCGCATCGCCGCCATCACCTTCACCAACAAGGCCGCGCTGGAAATGCGTGAGCGGGCCCGCTCGCTGGTGGGCCCGAAGGCGGCGAAGGACCTGGCCATCAGCACCTTCCACTCACTCGGCGTGCGCATGCTGCGCGAGGACGGCGTGAAGCTGGGCCTGAAGGAGCAGTTCTCGATCCTCGACTCGGACGACGTGCTGGGCGTGCTGCGCGACGCGGGCTCCTGCACCGACAACAAGATCGCTCGCCAATGGCAATGGACGATCAGCCTGTGGAAGAACATGGGCCTGACCAGCGACACCGCGCTGGACGCCGCCAAGGACGATGACGAACGCGTCGCGGCCAAGGTGATGAAGCTGTACGAGGAACGTCTGGTGGCCTACCAGGCCGTCGACTTCGACGACCTCATCAGCATGCCGCTGAAGCTGCTGCGCAGCAACGATGAAGCGCGCCAGAAGTGGCAGCGCCAGTTCGGCCATGTGCTGGTCGACGAATACCAGGACACGAACGCCGTGCAGTACGAGTTGCTGAAGGCGCTGGTGGACCACGAGGACGAGCATCAGCGCGGCCTGTTCACCGCGGTGGGCGACGACGACCAGAGCATTTACGGCTGGCGCGGCGCGACCATCGAGAACCTGAAGCGGCTGCCGGAAGAGTTTCCGCGGCTGAAGGTGATTCCGCTGGAGCAGAACTACCGCTCGACCAGCGCCATCCTGCGCGCCGCCAACGAGGTGATCGCCGGCAATCCGAAGATCTTCGAGAAGAAGCTGTGGAGTGACCTGGGCGAAGGCGAGCCGGTGCGTGTGGCCGAGTGCGACGGCGAAGAGCACGAGGCCGAGCGTGCCGTGGCACGCATCCAGGCGTTGATGGCGCAGGACGCGCGGCTCAAGCCCAGCGATTTCGCCATCCTCTACCGCACCAATTTCCAGGCCCGCCCGTTTGAGCAGAAGCTGCGCGCGGCGCAGATTCCGTACAAGGTGTCCGGCGGCCAGAGCTTCTTCGACAAGGCGGAAATCAAGGACCTGTGCGCCTGGCTGCGCCTGCTGGTGAACCAGGACGACGACCCGGCGTTCCTGCGCGCGGTGACCACGCCCAAGCGCGGCATCGGCCACACCACGCTGGGCAAGCTCGGCGAGTTCTCGGGCAAGTGGAAGGTCAGCATGTTCGAGGCGCTGTTCTCCGACACGCTGGCGGCCGCGCTCGGCCCGAAGACCATCGGCGGGCTGCACGAGTTCGGTCGCTACGTGAACGACATGCAGTACAAGGCGCGCCACACCGTGGGCGCGGAAGACGCCAAGACGATGCTGCTGGGCTGGCTCAAGGACATCGACTACGAGAAGCACCTCTACGACAGCGAGGACAGCGAGAAGGTGGCCGCGGCCCGGTGGTCGAACGTGATGGACTTCGTCGACTGGGTGGCCAAGCGCTGCGGCGGTCAGATCGAGCAAGACGGCGGCGCCACTTTCGAGGCCGAGAAGAAGAGCGTGCTGGACGTGGCGCAGACCATCAGCGTGATCCTCAGCCTGGCCGAGCGCGGCGAGGAGCAGGACCAGGTCACCCTGACCACGTTGCATGCCTCCAAGGGCCTGGAGTGGCCGCATGTGGTGCTGGTGGGCGTGAACGAGGGCATCCTGCCCTTCAAGAGCGACACCGAGGACATGACGCCCGAGCGCCTGGAGGAAGAGCGCCGCCTGATGTACGTGGGCATCACCCGGGCGCAGCGCAGCCTGCTGGTCGCCACGCTGCGCCGCCGCAAGAAGGGCCGCGAGACGGTGCAGGGCATCCCGAGCCGCTTCATCAACGAGATGAAGCTGCACGAGGCGACCAACCGCGAAGACCCGAAAGAGCGGCTCAAGCGCCTGCGGGCCGAATTGGGTGCCAAGGTGGCCGCAGCCGCCGCCAACCCGCCGGCCGAAGCGCCCTGACCCGCCCGGTGGCGCTGCGCCATCCCCATGTCCGCGGGTGACGGGGCTGCGGCGAAGGTGGACGATGCGCTCTCCCAAACCGGAGGAGACGCTCATGTCCAAGTTGTCTGTGTTGTCGAGTTTGCTGGTGCAGCAGCGCCGCCCCGCCGCGCGCGCGGTGGCCGTGGCCTTGTCGATGGTGGCGCTGGCGCCCAGTGCGCAGGCGCAAGCTGAGCCCTACCTGGGCCAGATCATGTGTGCGGGGTTCAATTTCACTCCGCGAGGCTGGGCACCACTCAATGGACAGCTGATGTCCATCCAGCAAAACTCTGCGCTGTTTTCACTGCTGGGCACCTACTTCGGGGGTGACGGCGTGCAAACTTTTGCGCTGCCTGACGCCCGCGGCCGCATGGTGCTGCACACCGGGCAGGCCCCGGGCCGCAACGCGTACCAACACGCCCAGACTGGCGGCTCGGAAACCACCGTCCTGCAAACCAGCCAGTTGCCCGCCCACGTGCACTCCGTGGCTCCGCGCGGCAGCAGCGCCGTGGGCACGCTCGGTGAGCCGGGCAACGCCGTGCCGGCCGCCGCCAAGAAGGCCGACACGCGCTACGCCGCAGGCCCGGGTGACGTGGCGATGAGCAGCACCACCACGGCGCCCACGGGTGGCAACCAGCCCATCGACAAGATGCCGCCCTACCTGGCGATCAATTGCTTCATTGCCACGCAGGGCGTCTACCCGTCGCGCGACTGAGGGCTCAGTGGCCGCCGCCCAGGTAGGCGGCCTTCACGGCCGGGTCGTTGCGCAACTTCTCGGCCGGGCCGTGCACATTGATGCGGCCGTTTTCCAGCACATAGCCGTAGTCGGCCACGGCCAGGGCGGCGGCGGCGAACTGCTCGACCAGCAGCATCGTCACGCCCTCGCCCTTCAGCCGCTCGATGATGCGGAAAACCTCGTCGACCAGGATGGGCGCCAGGCCCATCGACGGCTCGTCGAGCAGCACCACCTCGGGATTGAGCATCACGGCGCGGGCCATCGCCAGCATCTGCTGCTCACCGCCCGACAAGGTGCCGGCCAGTTGCAGCCGCCGCTCTTTCAGCCGCGGGAACAACTCCATCGCGCGTTCCAGATCGCCCGCCACATCGCCCTTGGGGCGTGCGCCGGTGAGCCGCGGAAAGGCGCCGAGCATCAGGTTGTCGGCCACGGTCATCGTGGCGAACACGCGCCGGCCTTCGGGTGAGTGGGCCAGGCCCAGCTTGGCGACGTGGAAGGATTCGAGGCCGTCGATGCGCTTGCCGTTCAGCGAGATCTCGCCGCCGGTGGGCGCGATCATGCCGCTGACCGCGCGCATGGTGGTGGTCTTGCCGGCACCGTTGGAGCCGATCAGCGTCACCACCCGGCCCTTGGGCACGTCCATCGAGATGCCGTGCAGCACCTGCACCTTGCCGTAGCCGGCACTGAGGTTCTTGATCGTGAGCATGGGTTCAGTCCTTGTTCGAGGAAATCGGCTGGCGCGAGGCGACGGGCTGGGGGGCCGTCATGTCGCCTGCCCACCGAGGTAAGCCTCGATGACCTTCTCGTTGGCCTGCACTTCGGCTGGCAGCCCTTCCGCGATCTTCTGGCCGAAGTCGAGCACCGAGACGGTGTCGCACAGGCTCATCACCACGTCCATGTGGTGCTCGATCAGGATCACCGTCACGCCGTGCTCGCGGATCTTCTGGATGATGGCCAGCAGTTCCTTGATGTCGGGCGCGGTCAGGCCGGCCGCAGGTTCGTCGAGCAGCAGCAGTTCCGGGTCCAGCGCCAAGGCGCGGGCGATTTCCAGCAGGCGCTGCTTGCCGTACGGCAGGTTGCGCGCTTCCTCGCCGGCCAGGTCCGCCAGGCCGACGAAGCGCAGCAGGCCCATGGCCCGCACGCTGGCCTCGCGGTTCTCGCGCAGGTAGCGCGGCAGGTGCAGCGCCACATCCAGCAGATTCGAGCGGAAGCTGTGGTGCAGGCCCACCATCACGTTCTGCAGCGCGCTCATTTCACCGAACAGCTGCACGTTCTGGAAGGTGCGGGCCACGCCGCTCAAGGCGATGTCGGACGAGGTGCGACCAGCCAGCGTCTTGCCGGCAAAACTCACCGTGCCGGCCGTGGGCGTGTAGATGCCGGTGAGCACGTTCATCATCGTGCTCTTGCCGGAACCGTTCGGGCCGATCAGGCCGTGGATGGTGCCGCGCTTGACGATCAGGTCGACGTTGTTCAGCGCCTTCAGGCCGCCGAACTGCATCAGCACGCCTTGCGCCTGCAGCAGGGTGGCGCCGTTGCCACCACCGGCATGCGTGAGGGCGTCGCCGCCCGAGCTCATCGCCGCCACGTCGTCAGCGTCGGTGGCTGCATGGCCGCGCAGGTTCAGCGCATTGCGCACGAAGCCGACGATGCCGTCCTGCAGGTAGTACACGACGAACAGCGTGATCAGGCCGAAGATCGACAGGCGCCAGTCGGTCATGGTCTGCAGCTTGAAGCTGACCGCTGCCAGCGCCACGCTGCCGATCACCGGAATGGCAGCCGCCTGCAGCGTGGTCTTGCCACGCTTGAGCGCCACGCCGGCCGACACCGCCACCACCACCGCAAGAGCAATCGAGACGATGCGGAACATCTCCAGGTCATCGAGCAGCTTGGGCAGCATCACGATGATGGCAGCGCCCAGCAGCGCGCCGGTGCGCGTCTTGCGGCCACCCATGATGATGGCCAGCAGGAACAGCACGGTCTGCTCGAAGTTGTAGGTGTTGGGCGAGATGTACTGCTCGGAGTACGCATACAGCGCACCCGCCAGGCCCGCCAGGCCAGCGCTGATGACGAAGGCGTACACCTTGTACCGATACACCGACACGCCCATGCAGTCAGACGCCACGGGGCTGCCGCGCAGGGCCTCGAAGGCCCGGCCGAGGTGCGAGCGCAGGATGCGGTGCACCACGATCAGCGAGAGCAGCAGCATCACCGCGACGACCCAGTAGAACTCGGTCTCGTCGAGCTTGTGGCCGAACAGCGCCGGCTTGCTCAGGGTGATGCCGAGCGGGCCTTCGGTGAGGAAGGTCATCTCGTTGATCAGGATCTGGATGATGGTGCCGAAGGCCAGCGTCACCATCGCCAGGTAAGGCCCGGTGACGCGCAGGGCCGGCAGCGCCAGCACCGCGCCGAAGGCCGCCGTCACGGCGATCGCCGAGGGCAGCGTGACCCACAGCGACGCATCGAGCTTGAAGACCAGCACGCCAGCGGTGTAGGCGCCGATGCCGAACAGGCCGGCATGGCCGAGCGAGACCTGGCCGGTGTAGCCGACCACGATGTCCAGGCCGAACAGCACGATCGCGTAGATCATGATGGTTTCGACCAGGTGGATGTAATAGGGGTTGCCAACCACGCCCGGGAAGGCCAGCAAGGCCCCGAAGGCGATCAGCGAGAGCATGAGTTTTCGTGCGTTCATGGCGGCCTCAGACCTTCTTGATGGCAGTCTTGCCGAACAGACCCGCAGGCTTCACGGCCAGCACGATGAGCAGCAGCACCAGGCCGGGCACGTCCTTGTAGCCCGTCGACAGGTAGAAGCCGGTGGTGGTTTCAGCCACGCCGAGGATGATGCCGCCGACGATGATGCCCATGCCGCTGGTCAAGCCACCGATGATGGCAACGGCGAAGGCCTTCAGGCCGAGCACCGCACCCATGGTGGCGCCGGTCAGCGTGAGCGGGGCGATGAGCACGCCCGCGAACGCGGCTGTCAACGACGACAGCGCATACGAGAAGGTGATGACGAGCCCGGTGTTGATGCCCATCAGCTTGGCCGCGTCGCGGTCATTGAAGGTGGCCACCACGGCCTTGCCGTAGATCGAGCGGCGGTTGAACAGCTCGACCGCCAGCATCATCAGCACGGCGCCGACGACGACCAGCACTTCCATCGGCAACACGTTGGCGCCCAGGAAATGCATCGGCGATTCCGGCAGCGGCGACGGGAACTTCAGGTCGTCGCGGCCCCAGATGTTTTCAGCCACGTTCTTGAAGATGATGCCCAGCGCGATGGTGGACATGATCCAGCCGAACTCGGACTTCATCTTGATGGCCGGGCGCACGCCGATGCGCTCGACGAACGCGCCCTGCAGCGCACCGAACAGACACACCAGCGGAATCATCAGCCAGTAATTGACCCCGAGGCCGACCAGCGACAGACCGACCAGCGCGCCCAGCATCAGGGCATCGCCCTGGCCGAAGTTCAGCGTGTCGGAAGTGGCGAAGGTGAGCTGGTAGCCGAACGCGATGACCGCGTAGATCATGCCCAGCGCGATGCCGCTGAACACCAGTTGTGTGAGGATTTGCATGGTGAGCTTTCGGGTGCGCCCCAACAGGCCCGCCGGGCAGAACACCCGGCAGGCAGGACAGGCCGGCCTTGTTGAGCAAGGCCAGCGTGCCGGCTTACTTCTTGACGGCCAGCGCGCCCTTGGCGTTGACGTCCTTCACGCGCACTTCGGAGGCCTTCTTGAAGTCAGCCTCGTAGGCGTACACCACGCGCTGGCCCTTGACCTCGCCGAACACCGGGATGTTGGCGGTGATGGCCTCGTGGTCGGTCTTGGTGAACGGCTTGTTGTAGGTCGTCACCACGCCTTCCACCGGCGACTTCAGATCTTCCAGGGCCGCCTTGACCTTCGGGCCTTCGGTGGAGCCTGCCTGCTTGATGGCCGCGGCCAGCAGGTAGATCGAGTCATAGCCCTGGGCGGCCGACACCGGTGAGTCGATGCGGGCGTTCTTCGGGTTGAAGGTCTTCAGGTAGTTGATGATGAAGCTCTGGCGCTTCGGCGTGGTCGGCTCCTGCACGAAGGTCTGCGGCATGCGCGCGCCTTCACCGCCGGGGCCGGCGTTGTCGATGAAGTTGGCCATCGACAGCGTCCAGGAACCGACCATCGGCACCTTCCAGCCCAGCTTGGTCATGCCGTTGGCGATCTGCGCCAGCTCGGGGCCGATGCCGTACGTCAGCACGGCCTCAGCGCCGGCTTCCTTGGCCTTCAACAGCTGCGGCGTCATGTCGACGTCCTTGATGTTGAACTTCTCGACGGCCACCGCCTTGACGCCCTTGAGCTCGAGCGCCTTCTCCAGGTCAGCGCGGCCGAGCTGGCCGTAGTTGGTGGAGTCGGCCAGGATGGCGACCTTCTTGTAGCCGCGGCGGGTGATGGCCTCTTCCACGATCATCGGCGCCTGGATGCTGTCGTGCGCGGCGTTGCGGAAGATGTAGTTCTCGGGCTGGGTGTCGAACTGGTGGGTCACGGCCGAACCGGTGGCCACGTTGTTCATCACCGGGATCTTGGCTTCCTGGTAGAAGCGCTGCGAGGCCAGGGCCACGCCGGTGTTGATGAAGCCGACGGTGGCCGCCACCTTCTCCTTGTTGATCATTTCCTGGGCGATCTGGACGCCGCGCTCATTCTTGGCTTCGTCGTCACGCTCGACCAACACCAGCTGGCGGCCCAGCACGCCACCGGACTTGTTGATTTCCTCGGCGGCCAGACGCACGCCGTCGCGCATGCTCACGCCCATCGAGGAAGAGCCACCGGTGAACGGCCCGGAAACACCGATCTTGATCGGCTCGGCGGCATGCGCCAGGGACATCGAGCAGGCCAGCGCCACGGCGCTGAAGGACATCGCAACGAACTTCATGGTGTGTCTCCGGGAATCTTGGTTTGATGGAGACCACAGTCTGTGCCGATGCTTTCGCAGCCGCTACCGCTGGACTACGCAAAAATGAACCGCAGCATTACGCACTCGTAAACCCGCTCGGGCGCAACCCTGTCGGATGCAACCCGAAGGGCTCAGGGCGCCGAATCGGCGTGCTCGACGGCGTACTTGATGAGCTCGGCCTGCCCGGCCAGATTGAGCTTGCGGCGGATGCTCTGGCGGTGTGATTCAACCGTGCGCACGCTCAGGTCCAGCGCATTGGCGATCTGCTTGCTGGCCTGGCCCTGGCCGAGGAACTGCAGGATCTGCTGCTCGCGGTCAGACAGTACCGCCCGCGCGGTGGGCGCCCGGAACAGCCGCTGCGCAATCACCGGGCTGAGGAAGGTGCCGCCGCCGTGCACCGTGCGGATGGCGTGCACGATCTCGCTGGACGGCGAGTCTTTCAGCACATAGCCGCGGGCACCGGCGCGCAGGGCCCGCTGGGCGTATTCGATGCCGTCGTGCATGGTCAGCATCAGCACGGCACGCTCGGGCTCTTCGTCCAGCAGGCGCTGCGCCACCTGGATGCCACTGTCGCCCTTCATGCTGATGTCCATCAGCACCACGTCGGGGTGACTGCTGCGGGCGCGCTCCATGGCTTCCACGTCATTGGCGGCCTCGGCCACCACCTCCAGGTCATCGACCAGGCCGAGCACCGCCTTCAGGCCGTCGCGCACCACGGCGTGGTCGTCAACAATCATCAGGCGGATGCGGTGTGGGGTGTCCATCAGGGCTCAGAGTTGTTCAAAGCGTTCAATCGCGTCGACCGGCACCACCGCGGTGATGCGGGTGTCGCCGGCCCGGGAGGTGACTTGCAGCTGCCCGTCGATCGAGGCCAGGCGCTCGCGCATATTGCGCAGGCCGATGCCCTGGCTCGGGTGGTGCAGCACGAAGTCGGTGTCAAAGCCGCGGCCATTGTCTTGCACGACCATGCGCAGGGCTTCCTCGGAAAACACCAGTTGCAACTCGACCTCGGAGGCGTGGGCGTGCTTCTCGATGTTGGTCAGCGCCTCCTGGGTGACGCGGAACAGCACGGTCTTGACCTCGTCCGGCAAGTCACGCGGCACGCCACTCACCCGCATCCGGAAGCGGGTGGTGCTCTGGCCCCACATCTCGTCGGCGAGCTGGCTCATCGCGGCGCTCAGGCCCAGGGTATCGAGCATCACCGGCCGCAGCCGGTGCGACATGCCGCGCACTTCCGCCAGCGCGTCCTTCAGGCGCTCCACCGCCCGGCCCAGCGCAGCGCGCACGGGGCCGCCGTCCTGCGGCATGCGCTCCAGCACCGACTCGGTCAGCAGCTTGACCGACACCAGCGTCTGGCTCGTGCCGTCATGCAGCTCACGCGAGAGGTAAGCGCGCTCCTCTTCCTGCGAACGCACGATCTGGCGCGCCAGCAGCGTGAGCTTCACGTCGGCCAGCCGCAGCTCATGCATGCTCACCCACAAGCCTCCGCTGAAGATGACCACCAGCGCCAGCACAGTGATGCCGGCGATCCAGCTCATGGTGTTGTTCACGCTGGCGGCCAGTTCGGTGTCGAGCTGCAGCAGCACCTTGTCCATGTCGTCCACGTACAGGCCGGTGCCGATCCACCAGTGCCAGCGCTCGAGCGGCGTCACGTAGGCCAGCTTCTGGGCCGGCGCCTGGGCCGAGGGCTTGTGCCAGCTGTACTCCACGAAGCCCCCGCCTGACGCCGCCTTCTGCATCATCATCAGGATGGGCTGCTCACCGTTGGCGTCGCGCAGGCCGCTGAGGTTGCGCCCCACCAGTTCGGGCTGGCGCGGGTGCATCAGGTTCACGCCTTCGTCGTTGTAGAGGAAGAAGTAGCCGTCGGCGCCGTAGTCCAGCAGCGCCAGCTGGCGCATCGCCTGCTGCTTGATGTCGTCGTCGTCGCGCCCGGTGTTGTAGAGCGGGCTGATGGTGCTGAGCGCCAGCGCGGTGAAGTGCCGCAGCTCGGAGCGTGCGGCCTCCATGTAGGCGGTTTTCACCAGGGCCTGCTGGCGCGCGGCCAGCACTGCTTCCTGGTGGCGCTGCGCCATGATGATCAGGCCCACGGCCACCACCAGCGGCACCACCGCCAGCAGGATGACCTTGTGACGCAGCCGCATCACGCGCTGCTCAGCCAAGCTCGACCTTGAGGTAGTGCGCGCCGGCGATCGGGTTGAAGTAGTAGGGCGGAATTTCCTCGAAACCCAGCGAGGCATACAGCTCGCGCGCCGCTTCCATGTCGTCCAGGGTGTCGAGCAGCATGGCCGAGTAGCCGGCCTGCGTGGCATCGTCGATCAGGGCCTGCGCCAGCTGCCGGCCCAGGCCGTAGCGGCGAAACCCCGGCCGCACGAACAGGCGCTTCATCTCGCAGGCATTGGCGTAATCGGCATCCGGCAGCGGGCGGAATGCGCCGCAGCCGGCCAGCTCGCCGCCCACCCAGGCCAGCAGCAGGCCACCGGTCGGGGCGGCGTACTCACCCGGCAGCGTGGCCAGCTCGTCGTCGAAGTTCTGGAAGCACAGGTCCACGCCCAATTGCTCGGCGTAGTCTCGGAAGATGCCGCGGACCGCTTCGACTTCGTCGGGCGTCTGCGGTGTCTGCAGCAATATCTGGGGCGTGTCCATCGCCGTGGGGGCGCAGTGTCGAAGCGGCTAGTCTAGCGGCGCGACGGCTGGTCTGTGCCAGCGCCAAGGCCGGCCTCAGGGTAGACCATGGCTTTCAGAAAGCCGCCACTGCGCCCAGGCTGTTCACCCACACGGCAGCGCCGATGCAGGCCGCCAGCACCACGGCCGCCAGCACCCGGGTCACCCAGGAGTCGCGGCTGGCCGGCGTGGCCGCAGGCAAGGGCTTGTCGCCCGTCACCATCGGCTTGACTAGGTTGATGCGCTTGCGCTTGAGGTAAAAAACGATGGCACCCACGTGCAGCAGCACCAGCAAGATCAGCAGCAGCTTGCCGTTTTCGGTGTGCCAGCCGGTGGCCAGGCTGACCCAGCGCGGGCTGACAAAGCGGTTCAGCGGGCCGGTGGTGGCGATCTCGTCATCGGCCACCAGGCCGGTGGCCACCTGCACCAGCAGCACCGCCAGCAGGCCCAGCACGCTCAGCATGCCCAGCGGGTTGTGGCCCACCTCCACATGTTCGTCAGGCCGGCTCTGGCCGCGCAGGTAGCGCAGCATGGCCGCCGGGCCGTAGATGAAGCTGGTGAAGCGCGACCAGCGCCCACCCACCAGGCCCCACACGAGGCGGAACACCAGCAGTGCGCCCACGCCCAGGCCGAGCTTCAGGTGCACCTCGATGAGGTTGCCGCCGATCTGGCCGGTGGCCACCAGCGCCACCACACCAACCACCAGCAGCCAGTGGAACAGCCGGGTGGGCAAGTCCCACACGCGCACGGGCTGGGTGTCAACGGCGGGGGTGGTCGAGGGGGTCTGGGTCTGGTTGTCGCTCACGGGGGCTCCTGAAGGTCGATCGCCGCCATCATGCGTCGCCACCTTCTCGCTGCCAAGCATCTAAGGGGTTTTATGGGGTGGTGGGCTCAAGGGTGTGGCGCGTGCGTACACTCAGTGCGGTGTTTGTCGGGTTTGCGTCTGTCGATGCGCATGGCAACACGTCGTCCTGGTTGATCCCTTTGGAGGAAACGCATGAAACGTATCGCTCTGGCCACCCTGGCCTGCATCTCTGTGCTGGCCAGCCTGCCCGCAGCCGCCCAATTCCAGAAGCCTGAAGACGCGGTCAAGTACCGCAAGTCGGCCTTCAGCGTGATGGCCACGCACTTCGGTCGCATCGGCGCCGTGGTGCAAGGCAAGGCCCCGTTTGACGCCAAGGCCGTGCAGGCCAACGCGGACGTGGTCGCCACCCTGGCAGCCCTGCCGTTCACGGCCTTCGGCGAAGGCACCGGCGTGGGCGAAACCCGCGCCAAGCCGGAAATCTGGAGCCAGGCCGACAAGTACAAGGCCAGCGCCCAGGCCATGACCGACGCCGTCGCCAAGCTCGACGCCGCCGCCAAGACCGGCAACCTCGACCAGATCAAGGTGGCTTTCGGCGAAACCGGCAAGACCTGCAAGGCCTGCCACGACGCCTTCCGCAAGGAATAAGGCCCACGCCCGGTGCGGCCCTGCGGCTGCACCGGGCCTCAGGGCGCTTCACTCGCGACACCCTGTTGATGCATCCAGTATGCTTGCTGGATGTTGTCCCCCTCTGCCACCGCCTTGCCGCCTGATGCGGCACCCGCCATGGCGGTGTTGCACCCCTTGAATGAGCAGCAACGCGACGCGGTGCTGCATGTGGATGGCCCGCTGCTGGTGATTGCCGGCGCAGGCACGGGCAAGACGCTGACACTGGCGTCGCGCGTGGCCCACCTGGTGCTGGCGGGGGCAGACCCGCAGCGCATCCTGCTGCTGACGTTTTCTCGCCGCGCCGCCCAGGAAATGACGCACCGTGCAGGCCGGCTGCTGCACCAGGCGCTGGGCCTGCAAGGCCACCAAGGCGCGCCACTGCTGCCCTGGGCCGGCACCTTCCACAGCGTGGGCGCGCGCCTGCTGCGCGAAGCCGCCCCCCGCATCGGTCTGCCGCCTGATCTCAGCGTGATCGACCGCCCGGACGCCGAGGACCTGATGAACTGGGTCCGCCAGGCGCAGGGGCTGGCCCACACCGACGGCGCGCGGTTTCCGCTCAAGGGCACCTGCCTGTCGATCTATTCGCGCGCGGTGAACAGCCGGGTGCCGCTGGAGGAACTGCTGGACGCCCACTGGCCCTGGTGCGCCAACCACGCCCCGGCCCTGCGCGGGCTGTTCCGGGCCTATGTGGCCGCCAAACAAGACCAGCACCTGCTGGACTACGACGACCTGCTGCTGGCCTGGCACGAGATGCAGCAGGCCAGCCCGGAATTGGCCACCGAGCTGGCCGGCCGGTTTGACCATGTGCTGGTGGATGAGTACCAGGACACCAACCCGCTGCAGGCCGCCATCCTGCACGCGCTGGCGCCGCAGGGCCGTGGCCTGACGGTGGTGGGCGACGACGCGCAGTCCATCTACAGCTTCCGCGCCGCCGAGGTGCGCAACATCCTCGACTTTCCGCAGCAGTTCACCCCGGCTGCGCGCATCGTCACCCTGGCCCGCAACTACCGCGCCACCCAGCCGCTGCTGGCCGCTGCCAATGCGGTGATGGCGCTGGCGCCCGAGCGCTTCGAGAAGGCCCTGTGGAGCGACCTGGCCGAGGGCGACAAGCCGCGGCTGGTGAGCGTGCTGGACGAAGCCGCGCAGGCCCGCTGGGTGGCCGACGAAGTGCTGCGCCTGCGTGAAGGCGGGCTGAAGCTGAAGTCGCAGGCCGTGCTGTTCCGCACCGCCACCCACAGCGCCCCGCTGGAGCTGGAGCTGGCCCGGCGACGCATCCCGTTCGTCAAGTTCGGTGGCCTGAAATTCCTCGAAGCCGCGCATGTGAAAGACCTGCTGAGCGTGCTGCGCTGGGCCCAGAACCCGAGCTGCCGGCTGGCCGGTTTCCGCCTGTTGACGATGCTGCCCGACATCGGCCCGATACGCGCCCGCCGCCTGCTGGACCAGCGCGCCCTGGAAGGCCGCACGCTGGAAGAGATGGCTCACGCGATGAGCCATCTCGCCTTGCCCGGCCCGGCGCGTGAGGCGCTGCTGCCGCTGTGCAGCCTGCTAGCCACCTTGCGCACCCCGGGCGCCCCCTGGCCTGACGATGTGGCGCTGGCCGTGGCGTGGCTGCAGCCGCACCTGGAGCGCCTGCACGACGACCATGTGGTGCGCCTGCTCGACCTGCAGCAGCTGCAGCGGCTGGCGCCGGGCTTCAGCTCGCGCGAGCGCTTCCTCACCGAGCTGACGCTCGACCCGCCGGAAGCCACCAGCGACGAAGCCGGCGTGCCGCTGATCGACGAGGACTACCTGATCCTCTCGACCCTGCATTCCGCCAAGGGCCAGGAATGGGCGTCCGTCACGCTGCTCAACATGGTCGACGGCTGCCTGCCGTCTGATCTGTCGACCGGCTCACCGGTGCAGCTGGAGGAAGAGCGCCGGCTGCTGTACGTGGGCATGACACGCGCCCGCCGGCACCTGCAGCTCATCGTGCCGCAGCGCTTTCACGTCACCCAGCAACGCGCGCTCGGTGACCGCCACCTGTACGCCGGCCGCACGCGCTTCATCCCCGACGCCTTGCTGCCGCTGTTCGAGCCCGACGGCCCCGCCGAGCGTGCCCGCGCGGCCCAATCGGAAGCCGAAGCACTCAAAGGCCCGCCCACCTTGCCGCCGATCGATTTGCGGGCCCGGCTGCGTTCAGCCTGGTAGCCAACCCGTGGCCTGCACGGGTCGGCCAATCGGCGGACAATGGCGCCCATGAAAATCGACTTCGTCTCTGACGTGGTGTGCCCGTGGTGCATCATCGGCCTGAAATCGCTCGACATCGCCCTGGCCCGCATCGGCGATGACATCGGCCCGATCGAGCTGAACTTCCAGCCGTTCGAGCTGAACCCGCAGATGCCGCCCGAGGGCGAAGACATCACCGAGCACCTGTCGCGCAAATACGGCCTGACGCCGGAGCAGGTGGCGCAGAACCAGGCCAACATCCAGGCGCGCGCCGCCAGCGTGGGCTTCGAGTTCAACATGGACAAGCGCAGCCGCACCTGGAACACCTTCGACTGCCACCGCCTGCTGTTCTGGGCGCACCTGTCGAGCCCGGAGCGCCAGAAGGCGCTGAAGGAAGCGCTGTTCGCCGCCTACTTCACGCACGGCCTGAACCCCGGCGACCACGACCTGCTGTGCCGCCTTGCCGGCGAGGTGGGCCTGGATGCCGACGAAGCCCGCGCGGTGCTGGACGGTGATGAATTCGCCGACGACGTGCGCGCTGAAGAAGCGGTGTGGCAGCAGTCGGGCATCCGCTCGGTGCCGGCGATCGTGATCAACAAGCAGCACCTGATCAGCGGCGGCCAGCCGCCCGAGGTGTTCGAGCAGGCCCTGCGCGAGATCGCTGCCGCCACCTGACCAGGTCGCTCGACGGCACCCCAAGACGGGCCCGCAGGCCCGCCCGTCAACAGCTCACAGCCCCGTGTGGCTGTGCAGCGTGACTGCGCCCTTGGGCGTGTTGAAGTGGGCCGAGAGCGCCGCACCCGGGCGTGACGCGCGGGTGATGGGCTGCAACTTCAGGCCCTGGGCCACGATGTCGGCCATGCCGCGCACGGTGATGGCCGTCAGGCCCACGCCGCTCTCGGGCAGCCGGTCGGCTGGATGGCCACCTTGCCACTGGATGAGCATGGGCACCGCGCCACCCGCCAGCGGGCGACCGTCATCGGGAATCGCGATCTGCCATTCGAGCAGGCCATTGGGCGTCTGGCGGCTGGCCGTCACCACCTCGCCGGGCTGCAAGTGCGCCGCCAGCAAGGCCCAGCGGTGGGTGTTGATCTGGTTGGAGCGCGCCACGTACGACACCAGCTCCGGGCCGGTGCTGGCCAGGCGGGCCTGCAGGGCCGCGTCGTCCAGACCAAACCAGCGGGGCCGCCGCGGCGGCTTGGCCGCGGGGTCGATGGCGATGATTTCGAGGTAGCACTGCGGGCACTCGGCCGAGCTGATCTGCAGCAGCCGGTTGTGCGTGCCCATCAGCGGGTGTTGCCCGCCCGGCAGCGGGCTGGCGCCGAGGCGCTCTTCGCACCAGGCCTGGCCCTGGTCCAGGGTCTGGGCTGCGATGACGATGTGGTCGATGGCCGATTCAAGTTGCATGGGTGGATTGTGCAACCAGCGGGCAGCCGAACCACCCCGTCATCCCGTCACCATGCAACGGCTCAGAGCGTGACCGTGCCGCTGATGCAAGCCGCCACATCGCCGCCGATCCAGATCGTGTCGCCCTCGCGCTGCACATGCACGCGGCCAGCCCGGCCCATGGCCGTGCCTTGCGCGGCCACGTAGTGGTCAGGCGCGGCACCGCTGCCGATCAGCCATTGCGCCAGGCCGGCGTTCAGGCTGCCAGTCACCGGGTCTTCGTTCACGCCCAGCGGCGAGACAAACCCGCGCACCTCGAACTGCGTGTCAGCGCCTGCCGCCTGCGGCGCCACCACGCCCACCTTCGCCAAGTGCTTGAGCAGGCCGTGGTCGGGCATCAGTGCGCGCACACGCTCAGCGCTGCGCACATGGATGCCCAGCCACTTCGGGCCGTTCTCCAGCCACTGCGCCGCGATCACTTCGTCGGGCTGCAAACCCAGCGCAGCCACCACCTTGGCCAGCAGGCCCGGCTCCACCTCGCCGCGCAGGCAAGGCGGCGCTGCAAACGCCAGGCGCTGGCCCTCGCGGCGCACCGTCACCAGGCCGATGCCGCACTGCTGCACCACCTGCCCGGGCTGACGCGGCAAGCCATCGGCCGCCAGCCAGGCGCGGCAGCTGCCCAGCGTCGGGTGGCCGGCAAAGGGCAGCTCACCGCCCGGCGTGAAGATGCGCACGCGGTAGTCGGCGGCCGGGTCGGTGGGCTGTAGCAGGAAGGTGGTTTCGCTGAGGTTGGTCCAGCGGGCAAACGCCGCCATCTGCTCGGACGACAGGTCGTCGGCGTCATGCACCACCGCCAGCGGGTTGCCCTGGGTGGCGGTGGCGGTGAAGACGTCGAGCTGGGTGTAGCGGTGCAGGCGGGGCATGGCGGGTGGTCCGGGTTCAGCGTTCGGGTTTCAGGGCGTGTCGGGTTGCAGCTCTTCGGTCTGGTGCTTGCGCAGCACACCGCCCAGCAGTGCCACGGCATGGCCGATCTGCTCGGGCGTCAGCGTGACGAAGCTCAGGCGCATCGTGCGCACATCGGGCTGGTGAGCGTAGAACGCTTCGCCCGGCACGTAGGCCACACCCGCGGCCACGGCAGACTTCAGCAGCGCCATCGCATGGAAGCCGGCCGGCAGACGCACCCAGAAGAACATACCGCCTTCCGGGGCCTGCCATTCGCTGCCTGCGGGCAGGTGCTGCTGCAGCGCGGTGGCCATGGCGTCGCGCTGGGCCTTGTAGAGCGCGCGGATGGTGGGGATGTGCTGGTCGAGGAAACCGTTGCGGATGACCTCGTGCACCACGCGCTGGTTGAAGCCCGGCGTGTGCAGGTCGGCGGCCTGCTTAGCCTGCAGGAACTTCGGCATCAGCGCAGGCGGTGCCACCACATAGCCCAGACGCAGGCCGGGGGCCAGCACCTTGCTGAACGAGCCGAGGTAGATCGTGCCTTCAGCCCAGCGCGACGACAGCGACGGCGGCGGTTCCTGGTCAAACCACAGATCGCCGTACGGGTTGTCTTCCACCAGCGGCAGGTTGATGCCCTGCGCCGCGGCCACCACGGCCTGGCGACGCGCTTCCGGCATCACGCGGCCGGTGGGGTTCTGGAAGTTCGGCAGCACGTACATGAAGCGGCAGCCCGGCGCGTCATGGCGCAGCTGGCTGATGGCTTCAGGCAGCGGGCCGAGGTGGTCGCCGGCCACGCCGGTGAAGATCGGCTCGTACGGGGCAAAGGCCTGCAGGGCGCCCAGGTAGGTGGGCGTTTCGACGGCCACCGGCGCTCCGGCATCGACCAGCACCTTGCCGACCAGGTCCAGGCCCTGCTGCGAGCCGGTGGTGATCAGCACCTGGTCCGCCGTCACGCGCTGGCCGCGAGCGTTCAGCGTGGCGGCCACCCATTCGCGCAGCGGGCCGTAGCCTTCGCTGGAGGCGTATTGCAGCGCCTCACGCGGAGTGTCGGCCAGCACCTTGGTGGTGGCTTCGCGCATGGCTTCGATCGGGAAGGTGTCCGGCGAGGGCAGGCCACCCGCCAGCGACAGGATGCCGGGCTGCTCGGTGACCTTCAGAATCTCGCGGATGATGGACGGGTTCATCCGGGCGGCACGTTGCGCCAGCGTCCAGGGGGTGTTGCTCATGGGCATGGATTGTCCTCTTCCTCAGTCGTCGCAAAGCATCCACTGCACAGCCGCTTCGGCGTGCAGGGCGGTGGTGTCAAACAGGGGCACGGGCCAGCCGGGGGCGGCCGGATCGATCAGCAGTGAAATCTCGGTGCAGCCCAGCACCACGCTGTCGCAGCCGCGCTGCGCCAGACGCTCGATGATGCGGGCGAAACGCTCACGCGAGGCGGGCCGGATGATGCCGCGGCACAGCTCCTCGAAGATCACGCGGTGCACTTCGTCGCGGTCTTCCAGCGAGGGCACTTCGGTCATCACGCCGTGGTGCTGGGCCAGGTGTTCGCGCAGGAAATCATCTTCCATCGTGAAGCGCGTGCCGAGCAGGCCGGTGCGTCGGCAGCCCGCCGCCCGCAGGGCCTGGCCGGTGGCGTCACCGATGTGCAGCAGCGGCAGGCCGCTGGTCTGCACGACCACGTCGGCGACCTTGTGCATGGTGTTGGTGGCAATCACCAGCGACTGCGCGCCGGCCTCACGCAGGCCGGCACCCGCCTGGCCCAGCATCGCGGCGGCGCCCGCCCAGTCACCGGCGCGCTGCAGCGCGGCAACATCAGCGAAATCGAGGCTGGCCATGCGCAGCGGGGCGCTGTGCAGCCCGCCGCAGCGCTCCGCCACACCCTGGTTGATCAGGCGGTAGTACACCAGCGTCGATTCCCAGCTCATGCCGCCGAGCAAACCCAAAGTCTTCATGATTGCTTTCCGTTCACGGGCTGCACCGGCATGCGCTTGCCCACCACCACCACGGCCATCACGACCAGCGAAAACGCCAGCGTGCGGCCACTCAAAGGCTCCCCGAGCACCGGCACGGCCAGCAGCAGCGCCAGAAAGGGTTGCACCAGTTGCACCTGGCTGACACGCAAGGTGCCGCCCAGCGCCAGCCCGCGGTACCAGGCAAAAAAGCCGAGCCACATCGAGAACACCGTGACATACGCAAAGCCGCCCCAGGCCGCAGCGCTGGCCGGCTGCACAGGCCAGGCCAGCCAGGCCACCGGCACGGTCAAGGGCATCGACAGCACCAGCACCCAGCAGATGACGT
The DNA here is from genome assembly GCA_002255925.1 of Burkholderiales bacterium PBB6. GTDB lineage: Bacteria > Pseudomonadota > Gammaproteobacteria > Burkholderiales > Burkholderiaceae_C > Ideonella > Ideonella margarita. The sequence goes on from NKIH01000007.1 coordinate 164,847, forward strand.
GTTCGGCCTTCCAGGTGGCACTGAGGCTGGCACCGGCCACATAACCGGCCGAGGCGCTGAGCACTGCCAGCAGCAGCCAGCCATCAGCGCGGCTCAAGCTGCCCGCGCCTTCCCAGGCCGCAAAGGCCAGCACCAGCGCACAGCCCGCCACCGCGCACACCCAGAAACCGAGCGAGGCCCGCTGGCGCAAGGCCACGGCGGCCATGGCCGCGGTGGCCAGCGGCAGGATGCCCGTAACAACAGCCGCATGCATGGCCGGCACTTCGCGCAGCGCCAGGCTCAGGAACAGCGGAAAGCCCACGACCGTGCCGAGCGCACTCGCCAGCAAACGGACGAGGTGATGGCGCTGCGGCCCCGGGGCATGGGTGAGCCACAGCCACAGCAGGCTGAGCACGCCAGCGCCCGCCGCCCGCCCGGCCGTCACGAAGAGCGGCGGCAACTGCGGTGCGTCGATGCCGCCCACGGCCAGCCGGGTCATCGGCAGCGTCATCGCGAAGATCAACACGCCCAGCGCGCCGAGCCACAGGCCGCGGCGCTGCGCTGCGCTGTCACCGATGTGTGTTGTGCCGGGTTGAGGCGCTTGTGAGGTGATCGTCATGGCTCAGGCCTTCAGCATCCAGAGGGCGGTGGCGAGCAGCACCAGCGCCATGCCACGGTTGAACCACAGCAGGCGCTTGCCCTGGGCCAGCCAGGGGCGCAGCACGGCGCCAACCACGGCGTAAGTGGCATTGCTGGCGAAGGCGTACACGGCCATCACGGGCGTGACCACCAGCAGCCGCTCAGCCAGCGGGCCCGGCGCCACCCAGCCCGCCACGACCAGCAGCGCCGCCAGCCAGGCCTTGATGTTCACGGCCTGCAGCATCGCGCCCTGCCAGAAGCCCACCTGCAGGCGGTGCGGATCGGCCTCAGACAAGCGCGCGCTGCCCGCCAGTCGCCAGGCCAGCCACACCAGGTAAGCCAGCCCGCCCAGCTTCAGCGCGCCGCGCAAGGCGGGATGCGCGTCCAGCAGCGCGCCAACGCCGGCACTGCACGCCAGCATCAGCAGCACCCAGCCCACCGGCACGCCCAGGCAGAAGCGCCATGCCGCCCGCCAGCCGCCATTGGCGCCGAGCGACGCGGCGAGCGTCGTGTTCGGGCCGGGGGTGAAGGACATTGCGGTCACCAGCGCCAGCAGGGCGATGAAATCGGTCATGGGCATCTGGACAGTGTAGGCAGCACACCAGTACAGTTGCAGTACAGATTGCCAGCGCACAAGCCGGTTCTGTATTGGTCATTGAACAGACACAGTGCGCCGGGTGGCCTGCCCGGCGCCGCACACAGGCCCGCCATGTCCGCCCGAGAAACCCGCCCGGAAACCGACACCGATGCACCGTCCACCGGCGCCAGCAGCCCCCGCGGCGGCCTGGACCGCAGCGCCGCGCAAACGCTGACCGACCAGATCGCGAGTCAGTTCACCGAGCACATCCGGCAGCGCCTGCTGGCCCCCGGCGCCAAACTGCCCTCGGTGCGCGAATGCGCCCGCCGCCAGGGCGTGAGCCCGCACACGGTGGTGGCCGCCTACGACCAGCTGCTGGCGCAAGGGCTGGTGGAAGCCCGCCGCCAGCGCGGCTTCTTCGTGCGTGAGCAGCGCCAGTCGGCGCAACCGCATGCGGCGGCGGCCGTGGCCTCGGTGCCGCCGGTGGACGCCACGGCGCTGATCCGCGGCATGTTCCACGGGCTGTCTGACAAGCCGGCGCCGGGCCTGGGCACCCTGCCGGCCGATTGGCTCGACCTGCCGATGCTGGCCAGCGCGCTGCGCCGGGTGCTGACTCAGGGCGACCCGATGATCTCGCTGCAATACGGCCACCCGGCCGGTGACCGGCGGCTGCGTGAAGCGCTGTGCGTGAAGCTTGCCGACTTCGGCGTGCGGGCCCAGGCCGCGCAGATCATCACCGCCACCGGCGCCACGCACGCGCTCGACATCATCTCGCGCACCCTGCTGAAGCCCGGTGATGCGGTGCTGGTGGACGAGCCCGCCTGGGCGGTGGAGTACGCGCGCCTGACCCAACTCGGCGTGCGCCTGCTGCCCGTGCCACGCGGCGCCGACGGCCCCGACCTGGCCGTGATGGCCACGCTGGCACGCGAGCACCAGCCACGCATGTACGTGACCGTGCCGGTGCTGCACAACCCGACCGGCGGCTCACTCAACCTGTCGACAGCGCACCAGATTCTCAAGCTCGCCGAGCAGCATGATTTCTGGCTGGTGGAGGACGACACCTATGCCCACCTGGCGCCGGCCCACCTGCCCCGCATGGCGGCACTCGATGGCCTGCAGCGCACGCTGTATGTGTCGGGCTTCTCGAAGATCCTCACGCCCAGCTGGCGCGTGGGCTACCTGGCCGTGCCGGAGCGGCTGGTGGAGCGGCTGGTCGACACCAAGCTGCTGTCGACCCTCACCACCCCGGCCGTGCTGGAGCAGGCCGTGGCCATCTGCCTGGAGCAAGGCAGCTTGCGGCGCCATGCCGAGCGCGTGACCACCCGGCTGGACGCCGCGCGCCACCGCACCGTGCAACTGGCGCAGCAGCATGGCTGCCGGTTCGTCACACCGCCGCAGGGCCTGTTCGGCTGGGTCGAGACGGGCGTCAATACCGAGGTGATGGCGCAGCTGATGCACGACGAGGGCTGGCTGCTGGCGCCGGGCCATCTGTTCCATGCCACGCGCCGCACGGGCACGCTGATGCGCATCAACTTCGCCACCAGCCAGGACGCCCGTTTCTGGCGGGATTTTGATCGGCTGCGCGCGTCGGTGCGTTAAACCAGGTTCGCTGAACTCAGCGAGACAAGCCCGCAGCGCTGGTGGAAATCCAGCCCAGGCCGCGCGCATGCAGGCTCTGCACATACAGCCGGTCCGGCGTTTCACTCACCGCCGTGGTCTCGGGGTAGCGGCCGGAAATGTCCTGCAGGTCCAGCAGCACCTGGCCTTGTTCGTTGAACGCGAACACGTGACCGTAGGCCTTCGGAATGGGCCAGAGGGCACGCGGCAGGCGCAGCGTCACCTCACGCAGCCACGGTGTGCCCGCCATGCGGTCGATCACCGGGTTGCGCGGCTTGGTCAGGCCCACCCAGATGCGGCCATCGCGGCCCCGCATCAGGTTGTCGGGGTAGCCGGGCAGGCTGTCGATCAGCACCTTGGCCTGGCTCGGGGTGGCGCTGGCTTTGGCGTCGAGATCAACACTCGCCAGATCGAGGTTGCTGGCATCGGTGCTCACGCGCCAGATGCGGTAGCGGCCAGTCTCGGCCACCAGCAGCTGCTGCTCGTCCTGGCTCAGCACCACGCCGTTGGCGAAGCTCAGTCCGTGAGCCACCACCCGGCTCTGCCCGGTGCGCAGATCGTGTTCGATGATGCGGCCGGTGGCGCTTTGCTCCAGGATGTCGAGCACGCTGGCCTCGAAGGTGCCGCCCCAATCCTTCGGGGCGAAGCGGGTGGACGCATCACTGAGGTACACCTTGCCGGCGCTTGACACCACCACGGCGTCGGCATACCGGATGGAGCTGTCGCCCACGCGGTCGGCAAGCACCGTCACCTCGCCCTGCCGGGTGATGCGCAGCAGGCCGCGCACCGCATCGGCGGCGATCATGGTCCAGTCGCCATCGGGCTTGCGCTCGAAGTCGAAGCCCAGCACCCGGCCGCCGCTGTTGGCAAACACCGTCTGGCCGCTGCCATCCGGTGCCATGCGCAAGACCTTGCCGCTGAGCACCGCGGCGTACAAGGCGCCATCGGGGCCGATGGCAATGTGCTCGGGGCCTTCTTCACCGTGCAGGTCGATCACCTGCAGCCCGGCCAGGCGCTGGTTGGCGGCATGCACGCCGGTGTAGCCGCTGTCGCCGGGCGCCGTCCAGGCCACGGCACGCACCGGCACCGGCCACAGCAGCAGGTAGGCCGCCAGCAGCAGCACGGCCATGCACAGCGAAAGGAACAAGGTACGCCAGAAACGTCGCATGGCTTCAGCGCTCCGGCAGCGCGGCGCGCTCGTCGTCGCTCAGCACGCGCAAGCGCCACTCGCCGTCCATCTGCGCCAGGCCGTGCAGATCGATCGAGCGCTGGGTCTGCAGCAGCCGCACCAGGTAGGCCACCACCGCGGGCTCGATCACCTGACCCGGCACCAGCACCGGAATACCCGGCGGGTACGGCACGATCTGGTCGCAGCACACGCGGCCATTCAAGGCCGCATTCGGCTGGCCCTGCTCGTCGAGCAGCGGCATGCGCACGCCGGCTTCATAAAACGCATCACGCGGCAGGCAGGCCAGCGCGGTGAAGCGCGGCGCCTCGGGCATGCGGCCGTAGGTGAGTGGCGGCCGACGGTCTTTGGCCAGACGCAGCATCGAATCAAACAGCCGGCTGACCTTGCTGCGCGTGGTGCCGATGGTCAGCAGCAGCGTCAGCGTGTTGTGCGTGTTCTTCTCGACCTGGATGTTGTAGCGGTTGATCAGCTCGTCACGCAGCTCGTCGGCCGACCAGCCGCTGGCCGAGATGTCGATGGTGAGCTTGGTCGGGTCCAGGCGAATGCCATCGTCCTTCACTTCCTCGGGCAGCATGTCGGCCAGCGACAGCACGCGGAACGCGCCGGTGGCGTTGATCTTCTCGCGCAGCTCGTGGGCAAACTTCAGCGAGCGGTCGAGCAGGCGGTAGCCCTCCATCACGGCCTGCTTGCGGGCCACGTCGAGGCTGGCGATAAGCGTGTACTGCGGGCTGGTCGACGCATGCATGTTGAAGTTCTCGCGGAACAGATGCTCGTCGAAGGCCGGGTCGTTCACATGGATCATGCTGGCCTGCGAAAACGCCGACAGCACCTTGTGGGTGCTCTGGGTGACGTAGTCGGCGCCGCACTCCAGCGCGGTCGGCCGCAGCTCGGGGTGGAAGCGGGCGTGGCCGTACCAGGCCTCATCAACGATCACCTTGATGCCGGCGGCGTGGGCTTCGCGGATGATGGGCGCGAGGTCATAGCGGAAGCCGTCGTAGGTGCAGCTGGTGAGGATCAGCACCTTGGCATCGGGGTTGGCGGCGATGGCCGCACGGATCGTGGCCAGCGGCACCGGCCCGAAGATGCCGTATTGCCGGTTCACGGACGAATCGAGGTACACCGGCCGCGCGCCCGACAGGATCACGCCGTGATGCACCGATTTGTGGCAGTTGCGGTCGAGCAGCAGCTTGTCGCCCGGCGCCAGCAGGGTCTGGAAGATGACCTTGTTGGAGGTGCTGGTGCCGTTGGTGGCGAAGTAGGTCTTGCGGGCGCCGAACGCCTTGGCGGCCAGCCGCTGGCTCTGCGCGATGACACCCGTGGGGTGCAGCAGCGAATCAAGCATCGGCACGCTGCACGACAGGTCGGCGCGCAGCATTTCCTCGCCGACGAAGTCGTAGAAATCGCCCACCCACGGGCTGCCCTTGAAGCTGTCGCCACCGGCGTGGCCGGGCGTGTGCCAGCTGTCCTTGGCCTGGGCCACATAGGCACGCAGCGCGTCGTGGAACGGGGTTTGTGCCTTCTCGGCGACCTCGGCCGCGAGGATGCGGAACCAGCCGGAAAAATCGTGTTCGTTGCGGAAGAAGTAGCCGTCCACCGCGTCGCTGGCGAGTTGCTCCACCAGCAGCTTGTCGCTGTCGTCTTCCAGCAGCATGTAGACCGAGAGCTCGGGCCGCGCGTCGATGATGCGCTGGGCCAGGATGACGGCTGGCGCGCCCTGCCCTTCGGGCCCGGACGGGCCGTGGTCGATCAGCACCACCTGCAGATCAACGCCGCTGGCAGGGGTGGCCAGCACCATGTCGAGGGCGCTCTGGTCACACGGGCAGCCAACAGCCTGCAGGCCGTGCGGGTTGTCGCCGGAGGCCTCGCGCTTGTGCGCGGCGGCATTCAGTCCGTCGGTGACTTGCTGGCGAAAATTAGCGTCGGCGCTGATGACCAGCACCTGGGTCGCCGGTTTCATGGCGCTCACTCCTGATGGTTGTGTTCTTCAGGCCGTGCCCGCTTGTGGCGCGCACGGCTTGTTCATGCAGGCAGTGTAGGCAAGGTGCGTGCCGCCCCCGGGCAGGGTTGACGCGAGGTGTGGGGTTCCGCCTGAGGCGGCGAGGCTCTCAGCCGTGGCGCGGAGGCAGCACCCGGGTGCCGCCGATGGGCAGCACGAACACGGCATCGTCCGGCACGTTCTGCGCAGCGCGCAGGCGCTGCAGCTCACGCGGGGGCTCGTCGAGCGGCTCATCGGTGAGCGCGAACGTGCCCCAGTGCACACCCAGGCTGCGCTGGGCGCCGAGGTCGTGGTGGATGCGCAGGGCTTCTTCCACGTTCACATGCTGCGGCGCCATGAACCAGCGCGGCTCGTAGGCGCCGATGGGCAGCAAAGCGATGTCGAAGCCACCGGCCTGCTGACGCTCTGCGAAGCGCGCCTTGAGCGCCGCGAACTCTCGTGAGTACGCCGTGTCACCCGCGAAGAACAGATGGCAATCAGGCGCGAACATCGCAAAGCCGCCCCAGAGCGTGGCCATGCGGTCGGCAATGCCGCGCGCCGACCAGTGCTGTGCGGGCACCAGCATCACCTCACTCTGGCGGCCGCAGGCGCTGCCCACCATCACCGATTGCCACCAGTCGAGCTCGTCGACCGTGTGGATGTCCAGCTTGGCGAACCAGGCCTTCAGGCCCAGTGGCACCACGAAGCGCGGCGGGCCGCCGGCCTGCGCGGCCAGCGCACGCACCGAGGGCGCACACAGATGGTCATAGTGGTTGTGCGACACCATCACCACGTCGATGTGCGGCAGCTGCGCCAGCGACAAACCCGGCGGCTGTTCACGCCGCGGGCCGACAAACGACACCGGCGAGGCGCGCTCGGCAAAGATCGGATCGGTCAGCACATTCAGCCCGCCCAGCTGGGCCAGCACGGTGGCATGGCCCACCCAGGTGACGGCCGGCACCATGGCCGCACCGGCGGTGGCATTGGCGTGCAGCCAGGCCAGGTCAGGCGGCACCTGGGGAATGGGCGCCTGCGGCGGCTTGGGAAGGCCCTCGGCACGCGCATTCCAGCGCCAGCGCAGCACGTCCGCCAGCGACTTCACCTCGAACGGCGCGGCCACGTTGCGAAACCCATCGGCCGTGTGGTGCGGCTGGTCAGGTTGGAAGTGCGGGTTGCGGCGTGCCACGGGGGTCTCCGGGAGGGGGTTCAATGGCCAAAGAAACTGCCCAGCATGCGGATGGAGCTCCACAGCAGCAAGGCCCCCACGGCCACCAGGACGAGGATGGCGATCACGATGCTCATCACGCTGCCGGCTTCGGGCCGCGGGCCATAGTCATTGTCATCGGGGTTGCCGGGCCAGAACATCAGCACCAGCGTCATGATGGTGCCCACGGTGGGCACCACGCTGAGCACGGCCCACCAGCCGGTGAGGTTCAGGTCGTGCAGGCGCAGCACGTTCAGGCGGATGGTGAGGAACAGGAACGCCACCGCGGAGATCAGGAACACCAGGCCCGACACGATGCCGATCGAACGCAGGGCAACGGTCAGGATGGCCAGAAAGATCACCAGCATCCACAGGATGCCCGACGTATAGCGCAGGCGGCCCACGCGGCCCTCCATGCTGGTGCCGAACAAGGCCGGTTCGTCCTCATGGGCCCAGCTGCGGAAATCGCGCGGGGGCGGTGCGTGGCGCGTGCTGCCAAAACCCTGGCGGGATGACGGTGCGTCCATGTCGCCACGGGCCTCTGCTTTGGTGCCGGCATCGAACTGGGGCGCGGGTGCAGGCTCGGGCAGGCGCGTCGCGGCAGGCTCAGGCTCTGAGGGCGGCATGGCCACCGCGGCCATTGGCACCAGGCTCAAGCCGGCAGGCGCGGATGTGGCCGCAACGGAGGCGACTGGCGCCGCTGCAGCAACGTCCTCCTCCATGCTCAACTGCGCACCCAGCGCCGCGAAGCGTTGCACCCACTGCTGGGCCTTCTGCAGGTCCAGCCCGCGCTTGATGACCGCGCGCCGGCCGCTGAACAGGGCAGCGAGTTGCGCCTCATCCAGCTTGAGTCGCGCGCCCAGCGCCGCACGCACGGCGGCGGGCTCGAAGCCTGGCAGCACGCCGGCTGCGTAGACGAGGTGGTAGGTGGTGCTCATGAGGGGTGCGTGGACTGGCCCGCCACCGGGGCCTGCACCCCCATGGCGAGGCGGGTGCGGATCAGGTGTTGGAAGCGCTCGACGCGTTCTTGTCGGCTGCGTCAGCGGCCTCAGCCGCAGCAGCCAGCAGCGCTGCCAGCGCATGGGCCACATCGTCTTCGCTCACGCCTTCACCGCGCTGCACGGGGGCGCCGGCCAGCGCAGCGGCGCCGTTGGTCTTGAGCTTCTTCACCCACTCACCGGCATCCCGGCCACCGGCAAAGGCACTGCTCTGCAGCAGCACGCGGCCATCGGCGGCGCTGAGCTTGAAGTAGAACTGGCCGTCGGCTTCGCGGTATTGCTTGAACACGGCCAGCGCCGGCTTGGCGCGCGCCACCGGGGCGGTTGACACGGCCAGCGGCTGGAAGGTGCGCAGGCCCACGGCATGGCGCAGGCGCGCCAGCAGCGGCGCGGCTTCGGCACGGGCACGGGCAGCGCCAGCCTGCAAGGTGGCTTCAATCTCTTCCGGGTGCGCCATCAGGGCGTCGTAGCGCTCGCGCATCGGGCCGATCTGGCCGTTGATCTGGTCAAACAGGCGCTGCTTGGCGTCGCCCCAGCCCAGGCCGGCACGCAGCTCGTCGCGGAAGGCCGCGCGCTGTGCCGGCGTGGCAAACGCATCAAAGATGCTGACCAGGTGCGAGCCGTCCGGGTCCTTGGGCTCACCGGGCAGCTTGCTGTCGGTGACGATGCGGGCGATGGCCTCGCGCAGGGCCTTTTCGCCGCCTTCGAACAAGGGAATGACGTTGTCGTAGCTCTTGCTCATCTTGCGGCCATCCAGACCAGGCAAGAGCTCCATCTCGGCTTCGACTTCGGCCTCGGGCAGCACGAAGAAATCTTCGCCACGGCCGAACAGGTGGTTGAAGCGCTGGGCCACGTCACGCGCCATCTCGATGTGCTGGACCTGGTCCTTGCCCACCGGCACGCGGTGGGCGTTGAACATCAGGATGTCAGCGGCCATCAGGATCGGGTAGCTGTACAGGCCCATCGTGATGCCGGCGTCCGGGTCTTCGCCGGCAGCCACGTTGGCGTCCACCGCGCCCTTGTAGGCGTGTGCACGGTTCATCTGGCCCTTGGAGGTGACGCAGGTCAGCAACCAGGTCAGCTCCGGAATTTCAGGCACGTCGCTCTGGCGGTAGAACACGACCCGCGCGGTGTCGAGGCCGGCGGCCAGCCAGGTGGCGGCGATCTGCAGGCGCGAGGCTTCGATGCGGGCCGGGTCGTCGCACTTGATGAGCGCGTGGTAATCGGCCATGAAGAAGAAGCTGTCGACGCCGGGCTCGCGGCTGGCGGCGATGGCCGGCCGCAAGGCGCCGACGTAATTGCCCAGGTGCAGGGTGCCGGTGGTGGTGATGCCGGTCAGGACGCGGGTGGAGGCCATGGTGCGCAGAAGGATCAGGAGTGACGACGAGGGGAGCAGCCGCAGGCGCTCCGCAAGCCGTGATTGTGGCTGGCTTTGCCGCCAGGGCGCCACGCAGGCTCAGATCGACAGCGGATCGACGTCGATGGCCCAGCGCACGATGCCCTTGTGCTGGCTGCGCAGCGCGGGCAGCGCGGGCGTCCACACGGCCAGCAGGCGCTGCAGCAGCGGCCGGGTCGGGCCCTCCACCAGCATCTGCCGCCGCTCGAAGCCGGCCACCTTGGCCACGTGCGGTGGCACAGGCGCATAGAACATCACGTCGGTCAGTTGCTCGGCCGGCAGCAGGCTGCGGGCCAGGTCGCGCGCGGCCTTGAGGAAGTCCTCGGCAACCGCCGCCTCGCGCGCCTCGCAGCGCAGCAGCGCCAGGTGGCTGAACGGCGGCAGGCCGGCCATGTCGCGCTCGGTGAGCTGGCTGGCGGCAAAGGCGTCGAAGTCGTGCTTGCGCAGGGCGGCGAACAGCGGGTGTTCAGGCACCGAGGTCTGCACCCACATTTCGCTGCGGGCCGCGGCTTCGGCGTCGCGGCCGGCGCGGCCACCGGCCTGCATCAGCGTGGCGAACAGGCGCTCCGGCGCACGGAAATCGGCGGTGAACAAGGCGCTGTCGGGGTTGACGGCGGCCACCAGCGTGACGCGGCGGAAATCATGGCCCTTGGTGACCATCTGCGTGCCGATGAGCACATCCACATCGCCGGCATGCACGGCAGCGAGTTGCTGCTCCAGCGTGCCCTTGAGGCGGGTGGTGTCGGCGTCGATGCGCGCCACCCGCGCGCCGGGCAGGGCCTCGGCCATCTGCTCTTCGAGACGCTCGGTGCCGCGGCCCATCGGCTGGATGTCCTGGTTGCCGCAGTCCGGGCAGGCGCGGGGCACGCGCTCGGTGAAGCCGCAGTGGTGGCAGCGCAGCGTGCGGTCGAGCTTGTGGAACACGCGCCAGGCGCTGCAATGCGGGCAGCCGCTTTTCCAGTCGCAGGCGGTGCAGTGCAGCACCGGCGCAAAGCCGCGGCGGTTGAGGAACAGCAGGCTCTGCTCGCCGCGCTCGATGCGCTCTTTCACGGCGGCCAGCAGCGGCGGCGCCAGCGCGGGCGGCTCTTGCCCGCGGGGCGGCCGGGGCTGGGTTTTCATGTCGATGATGCGCACCGCGGGCAACACGCCCTGCCCCACGCGCTGCGCCATGGTCAGCAGCCGGTAGCGGCCGGTCTGCGCGTGCTGCCAGCTTTCAAGCGAGGGCGTGGCGGAGCCGAGCACCACCGGGGCGCGCTCCAGCCGGCCGCGGTACACGGCCAGATCACGCGCGGAATAGCGCGCGCCGTCCTGCTGCTTGTAGCTGGGGTCGTGCTCTTCGTCGACGACGATCAGCCCCAGCCGCGGCAGCGGGCAGAAGATGGCCAGCCGCGTGCCCAGCACCAGATCGGCATGGCCCAGGTGCGCCGCCAGCCAGTTCTGCAGGCGCTGCGCCGCCGTGAGGCCGCTGTGCAGCGACACCAGCTTGCGGCCCGGGAAACGCTCGGCGAAGCGTTGCTCCAGCTGGGGCGTCAGGTTGATTTCGGGCACCAGCACCAGCGCCTGGCGCCCGATGCTCAGCGCATGCTCTGCCGCGCGCAGGTAGACCTCGGTCTTGCCGCTGCCAGTCACGCCATGCAGCAGGTGGCAGGCGGGTTGTGCGGCGTTGAAATCGGCCGTCAGGCTGGTCAGCACGGTGTCTTGCTCGGGCGTGAGCGGCGGGCGCTGCGGGGCCTCGGCGGCTGTGGGGGGCGCGTCGTGTGGCTCGGTGGCCGGCTCAGTCGGCAGCGCCGTTTCGATTTCGGCAGCCTGTGCCACGTCAGCCGCAGCCGATTTGCGTTTGCGCTTCGGCGCAGGCGGCGGCAGCAGGCCCAGGGCCTTGTCGAGCTTGCGCAGGCGCTTGAGCAGCCCGGCGTCATCCAGCTTGCGCAATTCCGGCGGCAACACCGACAACGCGACCTCTCCCAGCGCACGCTGGTAATAGCGCGCGGTGAAGCTGACCAGGGCACACCAGGCAGGCGGCAGGGGCGGCAGGCTGCCCAGCGCCTCGATCACGGCCTTGAGCACGACCGGTGAGCCGTCAGCGGCGCTGGCCGCAGGCGCGTCATCGTCCGCCTGCCAGACCACGCCCAGGGTTTCGCGCTTGCCCAGCGGCACGCGCACCAGCGTGCCCGGCGCCCAGGCGTCGGCGGCCTCGTAATCAAGCACGTCGCCCAGGCCGGCGTGCTGGGGGGTATCGACCGCAACGGCCAGTCGGTACATCAGGGTTGTCCCGCCAGCGTGTGGATAAGCGCCCGAAAGCTCGATGTTTTCTGAAGGAAAGCGTTTAAGTCCATGATTGGAAAGCACTTTTGCGCTTACCCACCGAGGCTGTGGATAACTTTGTGGGAAAGCTGAACAAAGATGCGCTAACTGCTTGATCCATCAGGCTTCAGTTCGATCTGCACACTTTTGTCGCAGTGGAAAAAATATCAATCCAATCAACAACTTATCACGCGTTGCCGAGCGATGCGGGTTTGAGCCTATCCGCGTCGCGCCGTGAATGCTCGCTCGGCCCTTTTTGGGGATAAGTCAAGCCCTGAGCGCTCACTCACAGGATAAATACCGACCTCATCCCTTCGGTGGATGACAAGCGGCACCCCAGTTGTTCACACGGGCTGACGCAGCTTCCGAGAATGGGTATGCACCGCCTCGACCAGCGCCGTGACATGCTCCGGCGGCGTGAACTGGCTGATGCCGTGGCCCAGATTGAAGATGTGGCCGTCCCAGCCGCCATCGGCGCGTTGCGGGCGGCCAAAGCTGTCGAGCACCTTGATGGCTTCGCGCTGCACGGCTTCCGGCGGGGCGAACAGCACGTTGGGGTCGAGGTTGCCTTGCAGCGCCACACGGTCACCCACCGAAGCGCGGGCGCGGGCCAGGTTCACGGTCCAGTCGAGGCCCACCACATCGGCGCCCAGATCAGCAATTTCGGACAGCCACAGGCCGCCGCCCTTGGTGAAACAGATCACCGGCACGGGTTGGCCGTCCTTGGTGCGGTTCAGTTGCTGCACCACGCGGCGGGTGTAGGCCAGCGAGAATTCCTGGAACGCGCCGTCGGCCAGCACCCCGCCCCAGCTGTCGAAGATCATCACGGCTTGCGCGCCGGCATCGATCTGCGTGTTCAGGTAGGTGGCGACCGAATCGGCGTTCACGCTCAGGATGCGGTGCATCAGGTCCGGGCGGCTGTAGAGCATCGACTTGACCTGGCGGTAGTCGTCCGAGCCGGCGCCTTCCACCATGTAGCAGGCGAGCGTCCACGGGCTGCCCGAGAAGCCGATCAACGGCACCCGGCCGTTCAGGGCCTTGCGGATGGAGATGACGGCGTCGAAGACATAACGCAGCTTGTCCATGTCGGGCACGGCCAGCGCGTTCACCGCGGCTTCGTCGCGCACCGGCGTGGCGAAACGCGGGCCTTCGCCCTGCTGGAACGACAGGCCCAGGCCCATGGCGTCGGGCACGGTGAGGATGTCGGAGAACAGGATGGCGGCGTCCAGCGGATAGCGCTCCAGCGGCTGCAGCGTCACCTCGGTGGCATAGTCGGTGTTCGTGGCCAGCCCCATGAAGCTGCCAGCCTTGGCCCGGGTGTCACGGTACTCCGGCAGGTAGCGGCCGGCCTGGCGCATCAGCCAGACGGGCGTGTGGGTGGTGGGCTGGCGCAGGCAAGCGCGCAGGAAGGTATCGTTGACGAGCGGTGCGAACATCCGGCGATTATCCCCGCCAGCGTGAAAGCCACTTTGACGCAGCTTGAACTTCGGGCTCCTCGCCCGCATCTTGAAGAGGTGTCAGCGCCAGCGCTGTGCCTACTCCGGCCCCTCGGGGCCCTTTTCCAGCAGGAGATTGTCTTCATGCGTTCCCCCCGAACTTCGCGCGCCCTGCGCACCGTGACCCTGGCCGCCGTCGTGGCTGGCTCGCTGTCTCTCGGCGGCTGCGGCTACAACGAGTTCCAGCATCTGGACGAACAGACCAAGTCCGGCTGGTCGGAGGTGCTGAACCAGTACCAGCGACGCGCGGACCTGATCCCGAACATCGTGGCCACGGTGAAGGGTGAAGCCAATTTCGAGCAGGAGACCCTGACCAAGGTGGTGGAGGCCCGTTCGCGCGCCACCGCCATCCAGGCCACGCCCGAGTTGGTGAACGACCCGGCTGCCTTCCAGAAATTCCAGGCAGCCCAGGGTGAGCTGACCAGCGCACTCAGCCGCTTGCTGGTGGTCAGCGAGAACTATCCCAACCTGAAGGCCAACCAGGGCTTCCAGGATTTGCGCGTGCAGCTCGAAGGCACCGAGAACCGCATCACGGTGGCCCGCAACAAGTACATCCAGTCGGTGCAGGCCTACAACGTGCTGGCCCGCAGCTTCCCGACCAACCTGACGGCCAAGATCTTCAGCTACGAGGTGAAGCCAGGCTTCACGGTGGAGAACGAAAAGGCGATTTCGGCACCGCCGACGATCAGCTTTGACAAGGCGCCTGCAACGCCCACCCCTGCCGCTCCGTCTGCGTCCAAGTAAGGTGCGGCCACCATGCGGGCCACACTGACCGCCCACGCAGCCTGGCGTCACGCCTTGGCTGCCTGGTTGATGCTGCCCCTGCTGGCTGCCATGGCCCTGCTGTGCAGTGCCCTGCCAGCGACGGCCCAGGAAGGCCTGGTGGCGGTGCCGCCGCTGAATGCGCGGGTGACCGACCTCAGTGCCACGCTCAGCCCGGTGCAACTGAAGGCGCTGGAGGCCAAGCTCGCCGGCGTTGAGTCAGAAATCGGCTCACAGGTCGTGGTGCTGATGGTGCCGAGCACCCAGCCCGAGGACATCACCAGCTACGCCTACCGGGTCGCCGACCAGTGGAAGATCGGCCGCAAAGCGGAGGGCGACGGGCTGCTGATCGTCGTGGCCAAGGACGACCGCAAGGTGCGCATCGAGGTGGCCAAGGCGCTGGAGGGCGCCGTGCCCGATCTGGCGGCCAGCCAGGTGATTGAGCGGGCCATCAAGCCGGCCTTCCGACAAGGCGACTACGCCGGCGGCCTGAACCAGGCCGTCGACCAGTTGGCCAAGCGCCTTCGGGGCGAAGGCCTGCCGGTGCCGGCAGCCACACCGAACAGCGCCAAGCAGGGCTACAGCGACCCGGGCTGGGAGCAGTACGCCATGTTCCTGCTGATTGGCGTGCCGGTGATCGGCGCGGTGTTGACCGGCATCATGGGCCGCGTGCTGGGCTCCCTGGGCACCGGCGGTGCGGCAGGTGCCATCGCCGGGGTTGTGACGGGCAGCACGCTGGTCGGCGTGGGGGCCGGGGTGTTTGCACTCATTCTGGTGGGCGTGCTGGGCATCGGCGCCAGCCGGCGCAGCAGCGGCAGCCGAGGTTTCAGCTCGCGCGGCTCGCACCTCGGTGGTGGGCCGGTCATCTGGGGTGGTGGTGGCGGCGGCGGCGGCTGGGGTGGCGGCGGCGGGGGCGGTGGTTTTTCGTCAGGCGGCGGTGGCGACTTTGGCGGCGGCGGCGCCTCGGGAGACTGGTAATGCCTCTTCAACCCGTGTCTGGCTCACGCGTGTGGCGACTGCTGCGCCACCGCTGGTGTGATGAACGCGATGTCGCCCGCGCTTTGCCTGGTGCCGCGCTCGCGCGGCTGGAAGCCGCCATTCACGCCAGTGAGCACCAACATACCGGCGAATTGCGCATCAGCGTCGAAGCCGGCCTGCCGCTGAGCTACCTGTGGCGGCGCGCCAGTGCGCGTGCCCGGGCCATCGCGCTGTTCGGCAAGCTGAATGTCTGGGACACCGAGCACAACAACGGCGTGCTGATCTACCTGCTGCTGGCTGAGCGCTCGATCGAGATCGTGGCAGACCGTGGCCTCGCGCGGAAGGTGCCGGCGGCGGAATGGCAAGCGATGGTGGCCCTGCTGGCGCCGGCCTGTCGAGCTGGTGATTTTGAGGGCGGCTTGCAGCAATGCGTGAGCCTGGTGGGCGACATGCTGCGGCAACACTTCCCGGCGGCAGAGGGCAGCGCACCGAGGAACGAGTTGTCGAACAGCGTGGATCTGCGCTGAGCGCCGCCACCGCGAACATCGACATCGCTCGGGCACGACCCCTGTTCAGGCAATAAAAAACCCGCCGAGCGCCGAGGCGCAGGGCGGGTTGGTCTGCATCGAAGTGGCCCGTCGACCACCCCGAAACAACTGGTTCAGCGGCGCTGGCGCAGCTTCTGGATGGCGGCCAGCTGGGCGGCCATCGTGGCGAATTCGCCTTGAGCGGCCGCGAAGTCGATGTCGCTCTTGGCGTTCTTCATCGCTTCCGCAGCCCGTGCCTTGGCTTCCGAAGCCTTGGCTTCGTCCAGGTCACGACCGCGAATGGCGGTGTCGGCCAGCACGGTCACCGTACCCGGTTGCACTTCCAGAATGCCGCCGGCGACGAAGACAAACTCTTCCTCACCGTCAGCACGCTCGATGCGCACCGCGCCCGGCTTGATGCGGGTGATCAGCGGCGTGTGCTTGGGCAGGATGCCCAGTTCGCCGTTTTCGCCCGGCAGCGCGACGAATTTCGCCTCGCCCGAAAAGATGGACTCTTCGGCGGAGACAACGTCAACGTGGATGGTTGCCATGCTCGGTCTTTCCAGTGGAGTTGAAGAAGATTCAAAAGTTCAGTCAGGGGCGGGGTGATAACTCACCCCGGCACGCCTCACTGCATCTTCTTGGCCTTCTCGAACGCCTCGTCGATGGTGCCGACCATGTAGAACGCCTGCTCGGGCAGGTGGTCACATTCGCCAGCCACGATCATCTTGAAACCACGGATGGTTTCCTTCAGCGGCACGTACTTGCCCGGCGAGCCGGTGAAGACTTCTGCCACGTGGAACGGCTGCGACAGGAAACGCTGGATCTTGCGGGCGCGAGCGACCGACAGCTTGTCTTCCGGCGACAGCTCGTCCATGCCCAGAATGGCGATGATGTCGCGCAGTTCCTTGTAACGCTGCAGGGTGGCCTGCACGGCACGGGTCGTGTTGTAGTGCTCTTCGCCGATGACGTTCGGGTCGATCTGACGCGAGGTCGAGTCGAGCGGGTCAACAGCCGGGTAGATACCCAGCGAAGCGATGTCACGCGACAGCACCACGGTGGCGTCCAAGTGGGCGAAGGTCGTGGCAGGCGACGGGTCGGTCAAGTCGTCCGCAGGGACGTACACGGCCTGGATCGAGGTGATCGAGCCGACCTTGGTCGACGTGATCCGCTCTTGCAGACGGCCCATTTCTTCAGCCAGCGTCGGCTGATAGCCCACGGCGGAAGGCATACGGCCCAGCAGTGCGGACACTTCGGTACCGGCCAGGGTGTAGCGGTATATGTTGTCCACGAAGAACAGCACGTCCTTGCCTTCGTCGCGGAACGACTCGGCGATGGTCAGGCCGGTCAGGGCGACGCGCAGACGGTTGCCCGGCGGCTCGTTCATCTGACCGTAGACCATGGCAACCTTCGACTCTTCGAGCTTCTCGAGGTTCACCACGCCGGAGTCGGCCATCTCGTGATAGAAGTCGTTGCCCTCACGGGTACGCTCGCCCACACCAGCGAACACCGACAGACCGCTGTGGGCCTTGGCGATGTTGTTGATGAGTTCCATCATGTTCACGGTCTTGCCCACGCCGGCGCCACCGAACAGACCCACCTTGCCGCCCTTGGCGAACGGGCAGATCAGGTCGATCACCTTGATGCCGGTTTCCAGCAGTTCTTGCGACGGGCTCAGTTCGTCATACGACGGAGCCTTGCGGTGGATCGAAGCCGTCAGGGCCTGGTCCACGGGGCCACGTTCGTCGATGGGCGAACCCAGCACGTCCATGATGCGGCCGAGGGTGGCCTTGCCAACCGGCACGTGAATGGCCGCGCCGGTGTTGGTCACGGTCAGGCCGCGACGCAGGCCGTCGGACGAGCCCAGCGCGATGGTACGGACGATGCCGTCACCCAACTGCTGTTGCACTTCCAGGGTCAGCGCGGAGCCTTCCATCTTCAGGGCGTCGTACACCCGGGGCATCTGGTTACGCGGGAATTCCACGTCCACCACGGCGCCGATGCACTGAACGATCTTGCCTTGGGCTTGAGAGTTCGACATTTTTCGGTCCTTCAATCTTGATTCGATTCGTTCGCAGGTTGAGCGGCTTCGTGCCGATCAACCACTGATCGCGGCGGCGCCGCTGACGATCTCGGAGAGTTCCTTCGTGATCGCGGCCTGGCGGGTCTTGTTGTAGATGAGCTTGAGCTCACCGATCAGCGTACCTGCGTTGTCCGTTGCGGCCTTCATCGCCACCATGCGTGCCGATTGCTCGGACGCCATGTTCTCGGCGACTGCCTGGTAGACCAGCGCTTCGATGTAACGCGTGAGCAGCTCTTCGATGACCACGCCTGCTTCGGGCTCGTACAGGTAGTCCCAGCCGTAGGCCGACTTCTCGGCTTCAGACTGCGACAGCTTGTCGGCGGCCAAAGGCAGCAGCTGTTCCACCACAGGCTCTTGCTTCATCGTGTTGATGAACTTGGTGTAGCACAGGTACACCGCGTCCACTTCACCTGCGACGAAGGCGTCAAGCATGACCTTGACCGGGCCGATCAGCTTGTCGATCTGCGGGGCGTCACCCAGGCCGACGGCCTGCGAAACAACCTTCGCGCCAATGCGGTTCAAGAAGCCGAAGCCCTTCGAGCCGATGGCCACAGCCTGAACCTGCTGGCCTGCGGTCTGCACGTCCTTCATCTTGTTCGTGACAGCACGCAAGACGTTGGTGTTCAGACCACCGCACAGGCCCTTGTCGGTGGTGACAACCACGAAACCAGCCACGCCCGACTTGGCGTCGGAACGCATGTAGGGCGACTGGTACTCAGGGTTGGCCTGCGACAGGTTGGCGGTGATGTTGCGGATCTTGTCGCTGTACGGACGCGCATTGCGCATCCGCTCCTGCGCCTTGCGCATCTTGGAGGCGGCGACCATCTCCATGGCCTTGGTGATCTTCCTGGTGTTCTCCACCGATTTGATCTTGCCGCGGATTTCCTTTCCGACTGCCATGACTTTTTCTCCTGGTCTGGGGGGACAGTGCTGCTTGGCCCGTGAGGGGTGTCAGTACTGTCCCTGGGGTGTCATGGAATCAGGCGAAGGACTTCTTGAACGCGACGATCGCGCCAGCCAGTTCTTCCTCGGCAACCTTGTCCATGGCCTTTTCAGCTTCCAGCTTTGCCAGCAGGGCAGCGTGGCTGCTCTTCAGGAACTGGTGCAGACCATGTTCGAACGCCAAGACCTTCTTGGTGTCGATGTCGTCGAAGTAGCCCTTGTTGACGGCGTACAGCGTGGCGCCCATCAGCGAGATCGGCAGCGGCGAGTACTGAGCCTGCTTCAGCAGTTCGGTGACGCGCGCGCCACGGTCCAGCTGCTTGCGGGTGGCCTCGTCCAGGTCGGAAGCGAACTGCGCGAACGCAGCCAGTTCACGGTACTGGGCCAGGTCGGTACGGATACCGCCGGACAGCGACTTGATCAGCTTGGTCTGTGCAGCACCACCGACGCGCGACACCGAGATACCGGCGTTGATGGCGGGGCGGATGCCGGCGTTGAACAGGCTGGTTTCCAGGAAGATCTGACCGTCGGTGATCGAGATCACGTTGGTCGGAACGAAAGCGGAAACGTCACCGGCCTGGGTTTCGATCACTGGCAGCGCGGTCAGCGAGCCGGTCTTGCCCTTGACTTCACCCTTGGTGAAGGCTTCGACGTAGTCGGCGTTCACGCGGGCTGCGCGTTCCAGCAGGCGGCTGTGGAGATAAAACACGTCGCCAGGGAAAGCTTCGCGGCCCGGCGGGCGGCGCAGCAGCAGCGAGACTTGACGGTAGGCCACAGCCTGCTTGGACAGGTCGTCATACACGATCAGGGCGTCTTGGCCGCGGTCGCGGAAGTACTCACCCATCGTGCAGCCCGAGTACGCCGAGACGTACTGCATGGCGGCCGATTCCGAAGCCGAAGCAGCCACGACGATGGTGTATTCCATCGCGCCAGCTTGTTCCAGAGCGCGCACCACGTTCTTGATCGACGAAGCCTTCTGGCCGATCGCAACGTAGATGCAGGTCATGTTCTGACCCTTCTGGTTGATGATCGCGTCGATCGCCACGGCGGTCTTGCCGGTCTGGCGGTCGCCGATGATCAGCTCGCGCTGGCCACGGCCGACGGGCACCATCGAGTCGATCGACTTCAGACCGGTCTGCACCGGCTGGTCGACGGACTTACGTGCGATCACGCCCGGTGCGACCTTTTCGATCACGTCGGTCATCTTGGCGTTGATCGGACCCTTGCCGTCGATAGGCTGGCCCAGCGCGTTGACAACGCGGCCGATCAGCTCGGGGCCGACCGGCACTTCCAGAATGCGGCCCGTGCACTTCACGGTGTCGCCTTCGGAGATGTGTTCGTATTCGCCCAGAATCACGGCGCCGACAGAGTCGCGCTCGAGGTTCAGGGCCAGGCCGAACGACGGTTGACCGTCCTTGCCGGCGGGGAACTCGAGCATTTCGCCCTGCATGGCATCGGACAGGCCGTGCACGCGGACGATACCGTCGGTCACGGAGACCACGGTGCCCTGGTTGCGAATGTCCGTCGAGGCGCCGAGGCCCTCGATGCGGCTCTTGATCAGTTCTGAAATTTCAGCGGGATTCAGTTGCATTGCGGTACTCCCAATCTGGTCGGCGGCCCGGCACAAACCTCAACGAGGTGAACGGCGGGATGACGCAGGGACGATTCATTGCGGGGCGCCTGGGTCCCCGGTTGCGCCTGCAAGCAGGCACAAACACGGGGTCGGGCGACGTTCAGGCGGTGAGCGAGACCTTCATCTGTTCCAGACGAGCCTTGACCGAGGTGTCCAGCACCTCGTCGCCCACCGTCACCCGGATGCCCCCGATCAGTTCGGGGTCCAGCGTGACGCTGGCCGACAGCTTGCAGCCGAAACGCTTTTCAAGGGCGGCCACGATCTCGGACAGCTGGGCTGCCTCGATCGGGAACGCGCTCTCGATCAGCGCATCAGACACACCGCCTTCGGCATTGACCAGCGCACGAAACTGCGCAGCCACCTCGGGCAGCGCCGTCAAGCGACCGTTCTCGATCAGCAGGCGCACAAAATTGCGCACGCCTTCGATGAGGTCACCCTGGTGCGCAGCGGTGATGACGTCGAGGACAGCTTCCGGACGAACCTTGGGGTCGTCTGCAAACTGGCGCAGTTGCGCGTCTTGCGCAATCACGCCGAGCGCGTCGATTTGACGCGCCCAACCCTGGACGTCCGCCTTGCGGGCGACCTGAAACAGGGCTTCCGCGTAGGGACGTGCGATGGTGGCAAGCTCAGCCATGGTCAGAGCTCCGTCTTCAGGCGGGTCAGCAGCTCGGCGTGAACGCCGGCGTTGACTTCGCGACGCAGGATGCTCTCGGCGCCCTTGACGGCCAGCGCGGCGACTTCTTCTCGCAGCGCTTCACGGGCACGAACCACCTGCTGATCAGCATCGGCCTTGGCCGCTGCAACGATCTTGGCAGCTTCGTCGTTGGCCCGCACGCGGGCTTCGTCGACGATGGTTTGTGCACGCTTTTCGGCGTCAGCCAAACGCTTGGTCGATTCCTCGCGCGTTTGCGCAAGTTGCTCTTCCACACGCTTGTTGGCGGTTGCCAGGTCAGACTTGGCACGGTCAGCCGCAGCCAGGCCGTCGGCGATCTTCAGCGCGCGTTCATCCAGTGCCTTGGTGATAGGCGGCCAGACGAAGCGCATCGTGAACCAGACCAGGATCGCAAAAACGATCGCCTGGAGGATCAGAGTGGCGTTGATATTCACGGCTCAATCCTTTCGGTCGTGAAAGGGAGGCAGCGATTACTTCGGCAGGTTGGCCAGCAGGGTTGCGGCGAACGGGTTGGCGAAGGCGAACAGCAGGGCGATGGCAACGCCGATCAGGAAGGCGGCGTCGATCAGACCAGCCAGAATGAACATCTTGGTTTGCAGTTCGTTCATCAGCTCAGGCTGGCGAGCCGACGATTCCAGGAACTTGCCGCCCATCAGAGCGATACCGATCGAAGCGCCGATAGCGCCCAGACCAACAATCAGACCACAAGCCAGTGCGACGAGACCGAGGATGTTTTCCATGATGACTCCTAGAGGATTTAGATGAGAGAGAGGGGAGAGAAAAAAGAGATCAGTGAGCGTCGTGCGCCTGACCAACATAGATCAGCGTCAGCATCATGAAGATGAATGCCTGCAGCGTGATCACCAGAATGTGGAACAGGGTCCACACAGTGCCGGCGACGACATGACCGATGGCCAGGCCGACACCAGAAACCGACAGCGTGAACGCGCCGCCCATCAGCGCGATCAGCATGAACACGAGTTCGCCGGCGAACATGTTGCCGAACAGCCGCATGCCGTGCGAGACGGTCTTGGCCAGGAACTCGATCATTTGCATGAGGAAGTTGAACGGCCACAGGGCGGGGTGAGCGCCAAACGGGGCAGAGATCAGCTCATGACCCCAGCCGCCCAGACCCTTGATCTTGATGTTGTAGAACAGGCAGATCAGCAGCACGCTGGTCGACAGGCCCAGCGTGGTGGACAGGTCAGCCGACGGCACCACACGCAGGTAGGCGTGGTGAGCGTCGTGGCCAGCAGCTTCGTAGACCATGCCCCAGGCGGCCGGCAGCGCGTCGACCGGCAGCATGTCCATCGCGTTCATCGCGAAGATCCAGACGAACACCGTCAGGGCCAGCGGTGCAACCAGCTTGCGGCTGGTGGCGTTGTGGATCACGCCCTTGGCCTGGTTGTCGACCAGCTCAGCCAGGATTTCCACAGCCGCCTGGAAGCGACCCGGAACGCCCGACGTGGCCTTGCGGGCAGCCAGCCACAGGAAGAAGCAACCCAGGGCGCCGAGCACCACCGAGAAGACCACCGAATCCAGATTGAACAAGCTGAAGTCGATGATCGACGTCTGCTTCACGCTCTGAAACGAGAAGTCCTTCTGCAGATGCTGCAGGTGGTGGGTGATGTACTCACCGGCGCTTGGACCGTGCGACTCGCTAGCAATTTCGCTCGACATTGTTTGTGTCTCGTCTCTAACCGTTTACCTGGACCACCGCTGCATCAGCAACGCCAGCCAACTTGCCTTCAGGCCCAACACGAGCGAGACCAGCAAAGCAGTCCAGCTCAGATCGGGCACCAGCTTCGGGGCCAGCGCGAGCATGGCCACCGAAAGCGCAATTTTTCCAAACTCCCACAACATGAAACTGACGACGTAGGCGCCAGCCTTCATGCCGGGAGCTTGTCGGCCTACACCCCGTGCCATCAAGGCGCTGGGAAAGACCACGGTGGCAGCGCCATACAACGCTGACCACACAAACCCCTGTCCTTCGGTGAGCAGCCACGTCAAGGCAACCACCACCGCGCCGATTGCGGCCTGAACCGCAACCACCCGCCATGGCGACATCGGCGGATGCTTCGACACCAATGCCTGCACCTCTTCGCGGGTCAGGGCCTTGATGTCTTCTTCTGCAGCCTCATCTGAAGTGTCATCCCAGGCAGACGGGCGTGTTTCGCGTCGGTCTGTCATGGAACCAATCCTTCAGCGTGAGCAGCAAAGCCTCGGGATTATATGGGCAAACCCTTGTCCGCCCTAGATGCCCCTGCGCGACGACCGAGGGTTGCGCGCCCGCTCAATTGCGGTTACTACGCAGTTTCACGCATGGGCGAAGTTGACGGGCAGGCCCGGCACACTGACGCGCATCTGCAACACCTGGCCGGCCCAAGGCTGCTCAGCCAGCTCGGCCGCAGGCCGGTTTTCTCGGGCGGTGGTCACGTACAAGGTGCGCAGATCATCGCCGCCGAAGCAAGGCATGGTCGCGCACTGAACCGGCAGGTGCACGGTTTGCAACACCTCGCCAGCCGGTGACAGCCGCAGCAGGCGACGCCCTTCGAACATGGCACACCAGTAGCAGCCTTCGCTGTCCACCGCGGCGCCGTCAGGGCGGCCGGCGTAGGTCGAGAGGTCTTGCCCGGCCTGCTTCACAGGGAATGTGGCGAATACGCGTCGGCCACTCACCTCGCCCGTGGCCGGGTCGGCGTCGAAGGCATAGATGGCGTGCGCCTTGGTGTCGCTCCAGTACTGGGTGCGGCCGTCCGGGCTCCAGGCCAGGCCATTGCTGACCGTGATGCCGTCGGCTTGGCGCGACAACTCGCCGTCAGACCAGCGGTACAGCGCCGCCAGGGCGGGGTCGCGCGGCTCATAGATGGTGCCGACCCAGAAGCGGCCTTGCGCATCAGCCTTGCCGTCGTTGAAGCGCTCTTTTGCCGGCTCGTAAGGCGGCGATGCGAGGCGCTGGCGCTTGCCGGTGGCCGGGCTGAAGCGCCACAAGCCGTCGCGCATGGCCAGCACCAGGTCGCCGTCCATCAGGGGCGCGCAGCTGCAAGGCTCGGTCTCGAACGACCAGTGCCGATGCTCACCGGTGTGGGGCTGGTACCAGTTCAGCTGCTTGCCCGGGATGTCGCACCAGTACAGCGCCCGCTCGGTGGGGTGCCAGAACGGCGATTCACCAAGCAGGCTGGCGGGAACGGGCAGAGGCTGGAAGAGGTCGGGCGCGGTCATGGGCGGATTCTCCCTGCCGCACCCGGTACATCGCAAGAACAGCCGGCACGGGTGGCGCCGGCCGCGCGGCTCACATCCCCTTGAAGAGGTGCGCGTAGCTGCGGCTGACTTCCAGCTTCTGCGTGTGACCCTTCACGGCGACGATCTGCCGGCCGCGGAAATCACGCGTCACGCCGGCGATGGCATTCACCGCGACCAGCGTCGAGCGGTGGATCTGCCAGAAGCGCTGCGGGTCGATCTCGTCCACCAGCTCCTTGATGGGCTTGCGGATCAGTGCCTCGACGGTGGCGGTCTGCACGCGGGTGTACTTTTCATCGCTGATGAAGAAGAGCACCTCGTCCACCGGAATCATCTGGATGGCCTGGCCCACCGTGGCCTGGATCCACTGCAGGTAAGCCGGCTTGGCCTGCACGCCAGCCACGCCAAGGCCACCCAACTGGCCACTCAGGCGGTGCAGCAACTGCTGCAACGGCGGCGCGGCGGCGCTGTCACGCTCGCCACCGTCGCTGGCGTCGTCGGCCTGACGATCAGCCAAGCGCTTGCGGATGCGCTCAACCGTGACCTTCAGCCGCTCGCGCTCGGCGGGCTTCAGCACATAGTCGGCAGCGCCTTGTTCGAAGGCCTCCACGGCGTACTGGTCGTAGGCCGTGATGAACACGATCTCGGGCAACACGCCGTCGTCGCCGACATCCATCTGGGCAATCTGGCGCGCCGCGTCCACGCCCGTCATGCCGGGCATGCGGATGTCGAGGAAGACCACGTCCGGCCGATGCTGCTCCACCAGCTCCACCGCCTCGGTACCGTTGCGGGCTTCGGCGACGATCTCGAGTTCGGGCCAGGCCTCAGTGAGGCGCGCACGAAGCTGCTCGCGCATCAGGCGTTCATCGTCGGCCAGCACGGCACGGGGTGCGCCGCTTCGGGGGGTGGATGCAGTGGTCATGGCTGAATGCTATGCGAGATGCCGATGGAGGTGGCTGCTCAATCAGGCGGTGGGGTTGGCGGCCGGGGCAGCGCCGGCCACGGTGCGGTAAGGCACGGTCACGGTCACCACGGTGCCGCTGGGCGTGTTGGCCAGCACAGTGAGCGAGGCGGCAGTGCCGTAAAGCATCTGCAGGCGCTCACGGATGTTGGCCAGGCCGACGCCGGTACCCGAGGTGGCGGCGTTGCCGAAGCCCACGCCGGTATCAGCCACCGAGACCGCCAGCTTGCCGTGCACGATCTCAGCCTTGACACGCAACTGCCCGCCTTCGGCCTTGGGCTCCAGGCCGTGGCGGATCGCGTTTTCCACCAGCGTCTGGATCATCATGGCCGGGAACTCCGCCGAGGCCAG
The DNA here is from genome assembly GCA_002255925.1 of Burkholderiales bacterium PBB6. Classification (GTDB taxonomy): domain Bacteria; phylum Pseudomonadota; class Gammaproteobacteria; order Burkholderiales; family Burkholderiaceae_C; genus Ideonella; species Ideonella margarita. Next base: position 190,368 of record NKIH01000007.1, read on the forward strand.
GCCGTCAGGCACATCGATGTGCGCGTCCAGCCGCTCTTCCATGCGCACCTTGAGAATTTCCACATAGGGCCGGACAACCGCCAGCTCGCGGGCCAGGTCACGCGGGCCGCCGTCGGAGGTTTCGCGCATCGTCGGCATGCTGGCCCGCAGCAGCGCGATCAGGTTCTTCTGCATCTGGCTGGCGCGCGGCGGGTCGGTCTCGATCAGGTGGTCGATCGAGGCCAGCGTGTTGAACAGGAAGTGCGGCTCCACCTGGGCCTGCATGGCGGCCATGCGGGCCTCCACCACCTGCCGGCGCAGCGATTCGGCTTCGGCGGTTTCGGTGGCCTGGGCGGCCTTCACTTCGGCCTGGATGCGGCCCTTGTAGGTGATCTTGACGATGGCCGAAGCCACGATCCACAGCAGCGCCAGATCGGTCAGGAACTCGCCATACCGATAGGTGTGGTGCTCGATGCGGCTTTCAGATTGCTGCGCCTCGCGCGCTGCTTCCTTCTCGGCTTCCACCTCGGCAGCGCGGGCTTCCTCAATGGCGTCAACGATGGCCTGCTTGGCATCTTCAACTGCCTCGCGCACATCGTCCGCCGCCACACCAGGCGGCAGGCTGATGCGCACATGCTTGTCACCGGCATCGATCTCGACGGCCGGGGGAGCGGCCGGAGCCACGGGCGCAGCCGGCGCCACCGGTTCGGCAGGTGCAGCACCGGGCGCCGCTGAAGCCGCCGCCCCGATCGCCACCGTCACAGCCCCATCACCCGCGCCGCTGGCAGCGTCGGCCGACCGCGCCGGCCGCTTCTGGATGCGCACGCCGTTCTCGTCGATGGAAATGTCAACGCCGTCCTTGCCGCTGGGAAAGCCGGTCCGGTCGATCTTGATCGTGCGCGAGGACGCGGGTGCCGAGGCCGGGGGCCGCGGGGTGTGCTCGGGCGTCGTCACGATGGCTTCGGTGAAGGTCCAGCTGAACGGCGGCAGGCTCTGGACGATGTTCACCACGATCACCAGCAGCACCGACAGCACCACGAAGCGCTTCCAGCTGATGCCGGCCAGCCAGGCGCCATAGGCGTGGAACCCACGAACTGCGGCAGCCGAGAAGGCCTGCCAGTTCTGACGCCATTCGGAGGTGGGGGTGTTGGGGGTGCTCATGGTGCTGATCTCACGCTGGAAGCGGCCAGAAGGCCATGCTGCGCACTGTACGCACGGGCTCCAGCGGGGGTGTGGGCAAAGCGATCTGGCGCGGGAAGAGACCGACAGACTGCATCATTCGGCGACAAAACGCGGGGCCGCACGGCCCGAACAGCGGCACCCAATCAGCGGCGCTCGATCAGCACGGGCACGAGTTGCAGCGCACCGCGGACCTTGTCGGCCGCCTCCCGGGCCTGCTCACGCGTGGGCCACGGCCCCGCCTGCAGGCGATGCATGCCACCTTCAGCAAACACCGTCATCAGCGGCGCCAGCCAGTCCAGCTCATTGGCCACGCGCTGCTGGAAGGTGTAGGCGCCGTCGCCCTTGCCGAACGCGCCAAGCTGCAGCCAGAAGCCGACCGAGGCGGTGGTGTGGGCCCGGGCGACGGGCGCCCCGGGCGCGGGCGCCGGGTTGCTCACTGCGGGCAGCGGCGCAGGCGTGGAGCGTGAAGTGGCCACAGGCACGGCAGCCGGCAAAGCGTTGGGCACCGCTGCGGGCACGGGCACTGCTGCCACCTTGGGCGCCGGTGCGCTGACAGCCGCCATCTTGGTTTCAGGCTCCGGCAATACCGGCTCCGGCATCGGGCGCGCACCCAGGCCAGCGCGAATCTCGTCATGCGTCAGGCGCTGCACCTCCACCGGGGCCACGCCGTTCTGCACGCCCAGCCGCACCGCGGCGGCATACGACAAATCGATCACCCGCTGGGCGGCAAAGGGCCCGCGGTCATTCACCCGCACGATCACCTCGCGGCCATTGGCCGGGTTGCGCACCCGGGCAAAGCTGGGGATGGGCATGGTCTTGTGCGCCGCCGTCATGGCCAGCATGTTGTAGGTTTCACCGCTGGCCGTGCGGCGGCCATGAAACTTGCGGCCATACCAGGACGCCAGCCCGCGCTCGGTGAGCGGCTCGTCTGCCGTCATCGGCACATAGGTCTGGCCCAGCACTTCGTAGGGCTTGTTCGGCCCGCCCACACGGATCGGCTCGACCTTGGGCTCGGCATCGGGCGTGCGCGCCACGTCCGCCAGCGCCACATCGGTTGGCGGGCCGTCGCGCCCGGCGGGGGTAGACACCACCGGCCGAGGCGACGAGCCGCCACCGCCCACCGGCGTGGAACTGCAGCCCACCAACACCAGCACCGCGCTCAGGCACAGCCAGGCGGCGCACCGAAGAACGGGCTTGAAGGCCGGCAAGAGTGCCGAAGCGTTGGCAGGAAGATGTTGCATGCGGGGGCGATTTTGCTGCCTTTTGATGCGCCGCTGTTCAGCCGCGCCGCGTCAGCCCACCCGCACGCCCAACGCCTCGACCAGCGTGGCCGCCTGATCGTGGGAAATGACAGCGCCCTTGAAGGACTGGACCAGGTCGTTCAAGCTCAAGCCGCCCAGGTCCACCGAGCGCACATCGGCGCCGGCAAACTGCGCGTTTTTCAGGTGGGCATTGCGCAAGCTGCCGCCCTTGAACACCGCATCGCGGAAGTCGCAGCCCGACACATCCGCATCGGCCATCTGCAACTGCTCCAGGCGCTGCTTGCGGAACGACAGGCCGCGCAGGTCAGCCCCCACCAGCAGGCATTCCACAAAGACGAGGCCCAGGGTTTCGGCGCCGCCAAATCCGGCACCCGTCAATTTGCTGGCCTCGAAGCAGGTGGCGGCCAGCTTGGCGCGCAACCAGCTGGTGTTGTTCAAGTCGCACTGCACGAAGCGGGCATCGGTGAGGTCCACCTGCCGGAAGTCGGCTTGCCCAGCCTTGCAGGCTTGCCACATCGACTCAGCCAGATTGGCCTTGGCCCAGCGGGTGGCCTGCAGGCTGCAATCCACGAAGTGCACACCGCGGGCATCCAGGCCAGACAGGTCTTCGCCGTCGAGCCGGCACCGCGTGATGGTCAAGGTGTGGCCCACCGGCACGGGCAGGCAGGTCGCCAGGTCGTCGCGCCCCAGGGTGCGGTCGGTCGGGCCTTGAAGGGCAACAGCGGTCGGGAGCGTGGTCATGGCGGGTGACGCGTGGAGGCGCGAAGTCGAAGGGCGGCGGCGCAAGGCAGCGCAATGTAGCCGCCCCGCGTGGCCCCGCGCGTCATACCTGACTGAACGCCCCCCGGCATGCGCAAGGGGGTTTGACGAGGGCGGTGGGCTGTGTACACACCCGAGCCACGGCCGATGCCGGTGGCAAAGATCAACACCTGAATGGCTGCCGCGCGCCTCTCGACTCCACCACCCGCGACGTGATTGTTCACGCCGAGTTGCGCGGAACAGGCACCAAGGCAACACAAATCACAAGGCCACCCACACGCGGCTTGGCCGAGCCCGGCGGGTCTGCGAGGCTGCGATACGCCCTGCCCAGCCAGGCAAGGTGCCCTGCGCCCGGCCGTCCTCATCGGCCGCCGGCAAGCCCTTCCCCTTCACGCCACCCCTTCATCAAGGTGCCCCATGAAATTTCATCGCCTGTTGCTCAGCCTCGCACTCGTCGTGTGCTGCACCGTCGCGCACGCCGAAGCCAAACCTGCCCAGGCCAAGCCCGCCCTGGACGACCCGAACACCGTGGTGACCGTGATGCAGTTCACCGCGAACACCGCCGCCACCCGGCCGCAACTGCAGGAGCGCATGCGCGCGATTCGCGACTACCTCCGGACGCAGCCGGGTTATGTTGAAAACGTGTTGATGGAGAACCGCAACAGCACGTCCAAGCCGGATTACGTCGGCGTCTCGCGGTGGAAGTCGGTCAAGGACTGGGAAGCCCTGTGGCTCAAGCCCGAGTTCCAGAAGCTCGTGTCTTCGGTGGCGGAAGTGGGCACGCTGAACCCGGGCATCTTTTCACCGGTCAAGCACTGAGTGCCCAGCGGCGCGCGTCAATCGAGCTGGCGCGCCAGCCACGCCGCAATCGCCGACGCTGACTTGAACTCGTCAGCCGACCGGGCGACGCGGCGCGGGTCACGCTCTTGCCACATGCGCGCCAAGGCCTGGCCGGGGCCGATCTCGAGCACGACCTGCACGCCCTGGGCGGCCATCGCGTCCATGGCCTCGTCCCAGCGCACCGTCTGGGCCAGTTGCTGCGACAGCGCGGTGCGCGCGCTCTGTGCGTGGCGGATGCGGCCCAGCGCATGGCTGAACAGCACGGCATGGGGCGCCTGCATCGCCACACCCGCCAGGTGACGGTCAAAGGCCTCGGCGGCCGGCAACATCCAGCGGGTGTGCGACGCCACCGCAATGTTCAGCGGCGTGCAACGCCAGCCTCGCCGGGTGGCCTCCGCTGCAGCCGCCTGCAGATCAGCACACTGCCCGCCAACCAGGCCCGCGCCTGCGTTGATGCGAATCGCCACTTCCAGATCAAAGCTGCGGCACAGCTGCGCGATGCCGCCCGCCTCGGCCCCGGTGATGCCCAGCAAACCGGTGTCGACGCCGGCGGCGGCCTGGTCCATGAAGGCCGCCCGCTCAGCGGCCAGTGCCACGGCGGTGTGTGCGCTGAACACACCGGCTGCGGAGAACGCCGCCAGCTCACCCACGCTGTAGCCCAGCACCATGTCGGGCGGCGCAGGCAGCAGCGGCTGCAGTTGCGCCCAGGCGGCACAGGCGGTGGCGGCCAACAGCACTTGTGCGCGCACGTTGTCGCCGGCCAGGGCTGAATCGGCCAGGCGCTCACGCCAATCCGCACCACAGCGTGTTGCCAGCGCCCGCATGGTCGAGTCATCAGCCAACCACGGCAGCATGCCCGGGTGCTGCAAGCCCTGTCCGGAAAACACGAGTGCCCAGCGCATGGTGTGCGGTATCAGCCCAGGGCGCCAAGCCGGTGCAGCAGGCAGGCGGCAGACAGCGTGTCGGCGCAGCCGCCCGGCGACAGCCGCCGTGCGACGAAGGCCGCGTGAATCTCGCGGGCCTCAGTCAGTGCTTCGGTGCGCCCAGCCCCGCCGTTCAACAGGAAGCGTTGCGCCTCGGTGCGTGCAAACGCCAGCCCTTCCAGGCCGCCGCGGTGCGCGATGTTGCAATCGTCCAGCTCGGCCATGATCTCGAAAAACACCTGCAGTTGCAGGCGCTGCCCGCTCAGGCCGCGGGCTTGCGCTGCACGCCAGGCCGGCGCGGCGCCTTCAAACAACACCGGCAAGCCGCGCGCGGCTTCTTCCGATGCGCTGCGCAGACCGTATTGCCGCGCCGCCCGCCCGCCCGACAGCACCGAAGCGCGCGCGCACCGAGCCTGCAAGGCTGCGCCCCAATGCTGCTGCAGTGCCGCGCGCCAATGGGCCGCGCTCAAAGCCAGGCCATCAGACTGCGTGGCGCCGGCCGCAGCGCACAGCAGGCCCAACATGAAGATCGCCCCGCGGTGGGTGTTGATGCCGCCGGTGGCCGCCAGCATGCGGGCCTCGGCCTCGATGCCGCTGCGCTCCAGCGCGTCAAATGGCGCAAACGCGGCGCCCAGCTCGGCCATCTGCGTGAAGTAGCTGCGCAGCGCCAGCAAGCTGCGCATGAAGGTGTGGGCGTCCATGTCGTCATGGCTGCCGGTGTCTTCGAACGACACCAGCCCGGGCTTCGGCGCCAGCGCCAGTTCGTCATGCAAGGCCAGCGTGGCAGCGCGGCCGATGTGGGCGGGCGAGAACGCCGCGGCAACGCGCCCAGGCCGGCTCAGCAGCGCCGTCATGCCGCACACCAACCGGCGTTCGCCAGCACTTCGGCATCAGAGGCCAGCACGCTGCCGTACAGACGCTTGACCAGCACCTCGCTGCAGCGCCCGGCGCGCCAGGCGGCCCACTCGCGCCAGGCCACCGCGCTGCCATCGGGGAACATCAATTCGCCGTCGATGCGCACCGGCGACGCACACGCCTGCAGCGCCGCCACCGCGTCATCGGCCTGCGCGGTGCCGTCCACGGCCAGCCACAGGTCGATGTCGCTGCGCTCATGCACGTAGTGCAGGCCGCTCAGTTGCTGCCAGCCGGCGCTGCCGTACACATGCGCCCGCACGTCCAGGCTGGCCAGACGCGCCTCCAGTGCGCGCAACGGCGCATGGGCCTCACGCGGGCACACGCCGATGGCCGCGCGCAGCCGCGGGAATTCGCTCAGCCACGAGATGCCGCTGTGTGCCACCCGCAAGCTCAAGGGCCGGCGGCCCCAGCGCGCGGGGGCCGACAGGCCCAGCGCCACGCCCTCGTCCCGCTGCGGATGCGGCGCGCATTGCCGCGTCACCACCAGCGGCAGCGCATGGTCGGCCCAGTGCTGCAGGCAGGCGCGCGCCACGTCGTCCCAGGGCCCGCTCAAGATGTCACGCCAGGCGGCGCTGCCCAGGTGGGCCAGTTGATGGCGACGGAGCAAGGGCATGGTCCGCCTCTCAGGCTGCGTCCAGCACGCGTTGTGCCACGTCGCTGGCCAACTTGCGTCCACCGCGCGCCGCACCATCGGCGGCTCGGCGATCGTCTGTGGCCGCATCGGCCAGGGCGCCGCGCAAGGCCAGCGGCAAGTCACCCTGCCACAGCGCGCGCACACCGCCCATCGCCACATAGTTTTCAACGCCGGGTGCGAACACGGGGTTGTCTTGCGACAGCGCTTCCAGCAGCTCCGGCTTCAGCTTGGTGATGCGCGCCATGGCCGGCAGGCGCATGACGCGGATCTCCGCCTCAGGCAGCGCGTAGCAGGCGTCGGCGATCAAGCCCGACGTGATGAAGCCACCCGACAGCGCCTGGTCATACACCAGGCCGATCACGCGGTGGCCACGACGGCGCGCCAGGTCCAGGCACAGGCCCAGGTGCGCCATCGCGCGGTTGATGCCCAGCAGCTCATCGCGCCGGCGCAGTTGCTGGCCCTGCGTATCAATCAAAAGCAGGATCGGGCAGCCGGGGTGGTGCTCGATGGTGTCGAGCACCACGCGGGCCTGCGCCAGCGCCAGCTGAACCCCGATCGGCGCGTGCCCGGTGGTGCCGATGACCTTCAGCGGCGCGCCGTCAAAGCGCACATCGCCGGTGATGAAATCGCCCTCGGCCGTGAGCCCGTGGTCGCTGCCGAACAGGCGCTCAGCCAGTGTTTTCCAGTCCATCGCCAACCCCTCAATCCGTGCGCAGGGCACGCAGCGCCTGCACATCCATGGACGCCACCTCTTCAGGCTTGGGCACGCCCAGGCGCTGCCACAAGGTCAAGGCTTCCACATCGCCGTCCAGTGCCTCCGGCAGCAACGCCCAACGTGCGGCCAGTTGCAGGTGTTCGGCCTCGAGGCTCTCAACCGTTACAGGCCGAGAGCCGTTCACGGCAGCGCACGCCGCCTCGCGGAAAGCAGCCACGTCGTCGTCCAGCAGCACGTCGCAGTCGCCGGTGATCCAGCGGTGTTTGCCGCCGGTGGTGCGCCACACCAGGGCGCGGTCGCGGGCATCAAACTCGTCAACCCCGTGCGAGGCTTCGATCACCTCTGGCCCCGACATCGCAAGCCGGCTGGCATCGCTCATCAGCACCTGATCGGCGCAACGCGCCACGATGCCCATGCCGCCGAAGCAGCCGTTGGCACTGCCCACCAGCACGATCACCGGGATGCCCGCAGCGCGCACATCGAGAACCGCGCGCATCACTTCAGACACCGCGATCAGCCCGGCGTTGGCCTCGTGCAAACGCACACCGCCGGAGTCGACCAGCAACAGCACCGCGTCAGGCCGGTCACGCTGTGCGCGCCGCAGCAAGCCGACAAGTTTGGCGCCGTGCACCTCGCCCACGCCACCGCCCATGAAGGCGCCTTCCTGGGCCGCCACAAACACCTCTCGGCCACCGAGCAAGGCACGGCCGATCGCCACGCCATCGTCAAACGACGAGGGCACGCCCAGCTGGGCCAGATGCGGGCTGGTGATGCGCTCGGACGGCGGCAGCCATTCGTGAAAGGTGTTCGCGTCGAACAGGCGCGCAATGCGCTCGCGGGCCGAACACTCGGCATAACTGATCATGGCTGCAGCCCCGCTTTCAGGGCGGCCACGGCCTGGTCCAGCCGCAAGCTGACCACGGCGGGCGTGGCGCCCATGTCGTTCACCGACACGCGCACACCGGCCAGCGCATGGCGGGCGTGGAAGTCGTCGAACACCGCTTGCCAGATCGGGCGAAAGCCGTGGGCCGAGGTTGCCACATGAACGTGGCAGACCGGCGGCGTGCCGGGCTCCAGCATCACCTCCAGGTTGCCGGACCCCACCACGCCCACCAGCACCGCTTGGAACGGACCGGTGGCTTGGTGGCCTTCGAAGCTGAAGTCCAGCGTTTCGATGCCTGCATGTAGGCTCATGTCGATGGTCTCCGGTCTTACCAGTTGCGGAAGCGCTTCGGGGGCTGATAGAGCCCGCCCGAAACGCGCACCAGATCACGCATGCTGCGCGCGGCCAGCAGGTTGCGGGTGGCGTCGCGCGGGTCGATGCCCAGGTCAACGGCACGGCGAATCACGCCACGGTCGCGCAGGTTTTCCACCATGCGGCGGTCGCGGCCCAGGCCGAGTGCGGTGTAGCCCGCCACGCCGCGGATGGCCTGCTCGCGCTCTTCGTCGGTGCGGCACAGCAACAGGTTGGCGATGCCTTCTTCGGTGAGCACATGCGTCACGTCGTCGCCGTAGATCATGATCGGCGGCAAGGCCATGCCGGCTTGCTCGGCGAGTTGCCAGGCATCCAGCGTTTCAACAAACGCCGGCTGCATGTGCTCGCGGAAGGTCTCCACCATCTGCACCACCAGCTTCTGGCCACGCGGCGTGCCGGCGGCCCCGGTGCGGCCTGCGCGCGCTTCGCGACCGGCCTTCAACCAGGCCTCGCTGGCATGCCGTCGGCCACGCGCATCGGCGCCCATGTTGGGCGCGCCGCCAAAGCCCGCGATGCGGCCCAGCGTGGCGGTGGAGCTGTTGCCCTGCAGGTCCATCTGCAGGGTCGAGCCGATGAACAGATCACAGGCGTAGTGCCCGGCCGCCTGGCAGAACGCACGGTTGCTGCGCAGGCTGCCGTCAGCGCCGGTGAAGAACACATCGGAGCGGGCACGGATGTAGTCCTCCATGCCCAGCTCGGAGCCGAAGGAATGCACCGACTGCACCCAGCCAGCTTCGATTGCAGGAATCAACGCGGGGTGCGGGTTCAGTGCCCAGTGCTGGCAGATCTTGCCCTTGAGCCCGAGCGACTCGGCATAGGTCGGCAGCAGCAGCTCGATCGCCGCCGTGTCGAAGCCGATGCCGTGGTTCAGGCGCTGCACGCCGTACTCGGCATAGATGCCCTTGATGGCCATCATGGCCATCAGCACCTGGATCTCGCTGATCTGCGCCGGATCACGGGTGAACAGCGGCTCGATGGTGTTGGGCTTGGGCGCCACGATCACGTAGTCGACCCAGCCGGCAGGCACGTCGATGCGGGGCACCTGGTCAACCAGCTCGTTCACCTGCGCAATCACGATGCCACCGCTGAAGGCCGTGGCCTCGACGATGGCCGGCGTGTCTTCGGTGTTCGGGCCGGTGTAGAGGTTGCCCTGGGCATCGGCCGAGTGCGCCGCGATCAACGAGACCTGCGGCGTGAGGTCAACGAAGTAGCGCGCGAACAATTCCAGGTACGTGTGGATGGCGCCGATCTGCAAGCGCCCTGCCCCCACCAGCTGGGCCAGTCGACCAGCTTGGGGGCCGGAGAACGAGAAGTCCAGCTTCGACGCAATGCCGAGCTCGAACACTTCCAGGTGCTCGGGCAGCGCGAGCACCGACTGCACCATGTGCAGGTCGTGCACACGCTGCGGATCGAGCTGCACCAGCGCGCGCGCCAGGAAGTCGGCCTGCTTCTGGTTGTTGCCTTCCAGGCAGACGCGGTCGAAGGGCTCGAGCACGGCATGCAGCAAGGCCACGGCCTGGTCGGTGCTGACCAGCTTGCCGCGCAGCGCGCTGCCCAGCGCACTGGCGACACGGGCCTGCCGCTGGCTGCGGCGCTGCGCACGCGTGCCCCAGTCGCGGGGCTCAGTGGGCGCGTTCACGGCTTGGCACCCACCACGCCCATCACGGCGTCAGGCAGCGCGGTGGCGATGCCGGGGAACACGCAGATCAGCACCACCGACAGCAGCATCAGCACCACGAACGGCAGTACGCCCCAGATGATGTCGCTCAGCGGAATGTCGGGAGCGATGTTCTTGATGACGAAGATGTTCAGGCCCACCGGCGGGTGGATCAGGCCGGTCTCCATCACGATGGTCATCAGCACGCCGAACCAGATCAGATCAAAGCCGGCAGCCTTCAGCGGCGGCAGGATGATCGGTGCGGTCATCAGGATGATGCTCACCGGCGGCAGGAAGAAGCCCAGCATGATGACCATCACCAGCACCGCCGCCAGCAGCACCCATTTCGAGAGCTGCAGCGCCACGATCCACTCGGCCGTGGCCTGGCTGATGTGCAGGTAGCTCATCACGTACGAGAACAGCAGTGACATGCCGATGATCATCATCAGCATGGTCGACTCTTTCAGCGTCGACGCCAGGATCGGCTTCACGTCCTTCGGCCGCCACACGCCGTAGATGCCGGCAATCAGCGCCAGCGCCAGCAGTGCGCCCAGGCCTGCGGTTTCGCTGGGCGTGGCAAAGCCGCCGTACAGCGCCACCATCACACCCACCAGCAACAGCACGAACGGCACCACGCGCGGCAGCATCTCGAACTTCTCGCGGGTGGAGAAGGTTTCGCGCTCCAGCAGCGGCGAGTGCGTGCCCGACGACAGATACGCCGCCTCGGCCATCTTGAACTCACGCTTGTAGCGGAACGCCGCATAACCCGCGAACAGCAGCACCAGCAGCACGCCGGGGAAAATGCCTGCCAGGAACAGGCGGCCCAGCGATTGCTCGGCAGCCACGGCGTACAGGATCATCGTGATCGACGGCGGCAGCAGGATGCCCAAGGTGCCGCCGGCCGCGATGATGCCGGCCGCAAAACCGGGCGAATAGCCGCGCTTGCGCATCTCCGGAATGCCGGCGCTGCCGATGGCCGAGCAGGTGGCCGGGCTGGAGCCCGCCATGGCGGCGAACAGCGCGCAGGCAAACACGTTGGCAATGCCCAGGCCGCCCGGAATGCGGCCCATCCAGACGTGCATCGCGGCGTACAAATCCTGGCCCGCCCTTGATTTGCCTATGGCCGCCCCTTTCAGGATGAACAGCGGAATCGACAGCAACGTGATGCTGGCCATCTCCTCGTAGACGTTCTGGGTGATGGTGTCCAGCGCAGACGCCGGCATGAAGATGCCCATGAAGAGCACCGCGACACTGCCCAGCGCAAAGGCGATCGGTGCGCCCGAGAACATGAACAGCAGAGTGACCAGGCCGAACAACAGGCCCATGGCAAGCATGCTCATCGCTGGCCTCCTTTGGCAACACGGTTGAGGCTGGCTGCGAGTTGAACGGCGAGCTGCAGCGTGAGCAGCGACATGCCGGCAAACATCAGGCCGTAAGGGATCCACAGCGGAGGCGCCCACGACGACGACGTCGTCTGGCCTTCCACCCAGGCCTCATGGAACAGCGCCCACGACTTCCAGGCAAAGAAGCCGCAGAACAACGTGCCCATCAGGTCCACCGCCACCAGGCGGACGCGGTTCAGCACGCCGGGCAGCATCGAGGACAAGGCCTCGATGCCGACGTGCCCGCGGATCGACTGCACATACGCGCTGCACATGAAGGTGGCCCCCACCAGGCAGAACACGGCGGCTTCGTCCTGCCAGTCGGTCGAGGCCTTCAGGAAGTAGCGCGAGAACACGCTGTAGGTCAGCACCAGGGAGGCGGCCAGCAGCGCCAGCATGCCCAGGCCGAGCATGGCGCGGTTGAGCAGGTTGAGCCCGTGGGCGAGCGGCTTCAGCAGCGCCGGCGTGTGCGGATCGACCTCGTCGACCGCGACCATGGAAACGACACCGTGGCTCATAGCAGCTTCTGCGCAGCCTTCAGCAGCGCAGCACACGATTCGTTCTTGTCGCCGAAGTCCTTCCAGGCGGTTTCACGGGCGATGGTCTGCCACTTCTTGAGCGTGGCCTCGTCCATGTCGTAGACCTTGGCGCCGGCCTTGGCATACACCTCGGCGGCCAGGCGGTCGTCGGCCTTGGCGGCGTCGAGCGCAAACTTTTCCAGCTGCGCGCCCACGCCCATCACCGCGTCCTGCTGGGCCTTGGTCAGCTTGGCGAACACCTCCTTGGACATCATCAGCGGCTCGAACATGAACCAGTAGGTGTGGCTGCGGCCGGTCGTCAGGTGCTTGGCAATTTCCTCCAGCTTGAAGGAGATGAAGCTGGTGCTCGACGTCATCGCGGCGTCCATCGCGCCGGTCTGCATGGCCGCGTAAATTTCGTTCGACGGCAGCGAGATGACGGAGGCGCCGGCCTGCTTGAGCATCATGTCCATCTCGCGGCTGCCACCGCGCACCTTCAGGCCCTTGGCATCTTCCGGTTGCAGCAGCGCGCGCGGGCGGCTGGCCACACCACCGGCCTGCCAGACCCAGCTGACGATGACCACGCCCTTGTCGTCCAGCACCTTGGAGAGCAGCTTGCCCACCTCGGCCGTTTTCCAGGCCGCGCCCTGCTCGTAGCTGGGCACCAGTGCCGGCATCAGGCCGATGTTGGTTTCAGACACCTCACCGCCGGCATACGACAGCGGCACCAGCGTCATGTCGAGCGCGCCCTTGCGCATCGACGAGAACTGCGCGTTGGTCTTCATCAGCGACGAGCCCGGATACACCGACGCACTGAGCGAGCCGTTGGTGGCCTTGGCGATGTCGGCCGCGAACTTGCGGCACAGGCGGTCGCGGAAGTCGCCTTCGGTCAGGCTGCCACTCGGAAACTGGTGCGAGATCTTGAGCTGCGTGGGGCTTTGCGCCAGCAGCGGCGGTGCCGCTAGCCCTAAGGCCGTGGCGCCGGTGCCCTGCAGGAAAGTGCGTCGGTTGAAGTGCATGTTTGTCTCCGTTCGTTGTGGTGGCCCGGTGTCGTTGTCTGCGCAGGGCAGCACGCCGGATCTCGGACAAATGAACGGTAACAAGGCACCCGGCACGGCTTCAATCAACCACTTGACGCGATGTTTACGCTGCCTGAAACGATCGCGGGTTAACCCCTGCGGCCACACCCACCCCCTGAATGAAGCGCGCAGCGCGCCCGGAATGCCGCCGCACAATCACGGGCTTGAGCAGCCTTTGATGAGCCCCGGGAGCGCGACCGTGCCGATCCACATTGACGAAGACATCAGCTTCAGAAAGCTGGAGATCCTGCTGGCGTTTCTGGAAGCCGGCAGCCTGGGCCGCACGGCCGAGCGACTGGGCGTGAGCACCGTCAGCGTGCACCGCGCGCTGCACTCGCTGGAGTCGGGCACGCGCTGCACCTTGTTCCGGCTGGAGGGACGCAACCTCTTGCCCACCGACGCGGCGCTGGCCTTGGCCGACGTGGCTGCGGAAGTGCTGCACGCGATGTCGGAGGGCATCCGCTCGACGCGCGAAATCGCGGGTTATGCGGCCGACCGCATCCGCATCGGCTCGATGTATTCGCTCACCAGCCGCACCGTGCCGGCACTGATCCAAGGCCTGAAGTTGCGCATGCCCGACATCCAGACCGAGCTGGTGCTGGCCTCGAATGCCGACTTGCTGACCAAGCTGCGCGACGGCGCGATTGATGCCGCGCTGATGGGCGAGACACACGACGCCGACCTCGAATCCCAGTTGTTGTTCGAGGATGACATCTTCTTCGCAGCGCCCGTCAGCGCGAATTACCCCGCGAACGAGCCCGTCGATCTGCGCGACTGCAAGGACGTGCGCTTCGTCAGCCTGACCGACGGCTTCGTCACGCGGCAGCGCTTCGTGGAAGCGTTTCAAGGCGCCGGCTTCACGCCGAATGTCGCCATCTCGACCGGCGACATCTTTTCGCTGATGAACCTGATCGGCGGCGGCATCGGCTGCAGCCTGCTGCCGGGCCGTGTGCGCGACGTGCTGCCGCGCGACGTGCAACTGCTGGAGATGCAGCCGGCATACCACGCACCCCAGCGCATCGTGATGACCTTCCTGCGGGCCCGCGAACGCGACCCCAACCTGCTGTCACTGCTGGCGGCGAGCCGCACGTACGCGGCGGAGCGGGCTGGGCAAACAAAAGCCGCTGCAGCGGCGGGGCGCTAGAGCGGCTTGGCGTTGGGCTGGCACCTTGAAACCGTGAAAAGTTCGGCATATGAGGAACGCCAAACAAAGCAATTCGCGGCGGTTCTTGGCTCTGTTTCGGCCGCAATTTACCTCAGTCACAACCAATTGTTGGCGGCTGCTGCTCCAAGATTCAGATCAAGTGGCGCCGTGTGGATTCGTATGCCTTCCACCTCTGTGGACGGTGGCAAGTTCTGCACCGCCAACAAATTCGGAACTGGTGTCGGCGGCATGAGTACCGCCAAAAACCGCCACGTGATGCGGCGCCTGCGCAGGATCAGGCAGCGGAGTGGCGCAAGAGGAGTTGCTTGACCTGCCGGTACTCCTCCATACGCTCCAAGTCCTTGTCTGTCGGATTCGGGATGCGGCTCAAATCCGAATTCTTGGCGTTGTCGGCCAGCTTGACCGCTCGCGCGACCGGATGCGCTGCGGCACGCGCCGCAGCATCGAGTCGGGTCTCGCCCTGTCGCTTGGTGAGCGCATCCAGCGCCGTCAACACGCAATGAGAAGAGCCTTGCTTCCGGAGCTGTTCGATCGTGACCGGCGTGTCTTCGATCACATCGTGAGGGACCCCGGCGATTCGCTCGTCCATAGACTGCAATCGCAACATCACTCTCATGGGATGCAGGATGTATGGCTGTCCGCCCTTATCCGTCTGACCGGCGTGCGCAGACGCAGCAATGGCGATGGCGATGGCGATGACGTTTTCAAGCGTCGACATTTGGTGATGTCCTAGCATCAACAGGGCAGTTCCGCCGCCCGGCGCTCTCGGCTGATACTTAGTACGCCAATTGCCGTAACGTGTCTTGAACCTTAACGACTGATGCAGAGAGCAAGCCACCAGCACGCATTATTGCGATGTAACCTCGCGGGTGATCCAGCATCTACTCGCAGACTTCTTCGGCCGTATTGCCAAATGCGTTTGGGCGCTTGACCAAATCTGGACACGCGTCCCGGATACGCCTGGTAGCTCTTGTCTTATAACATTAGGCCGTCGTTACACACTAGGGAAGCGCTTTTCGAGGTGTCAAAATCCGAGGACGAGACTGTGTCCTCGCAGCTAGGATGTTCGGCATTACACCAAAGCAAATTCGGGGAGCTCCTACAAGATGGCAATGACCATTGCTTCGCTGCATCTGATTGCTGTGATCGCGATAGCGCTGCTGACAAACAGCAAGTTACTGACGTTCTTGGCGGCACTAGGCATTCTCTACCTAGCGGTCACCGTTGGCGGGCCTAGCTATGCAATTGCGGACGCCGTATCGACCCTCCTAGGGCTTGGAATCGGGCTCAATATGATCGGCAAACCGGTAGATGTGCGCAATGCGGCACGGGCCGCAGAATCGGTCAAGACATCGGCACCGGCACCGGCACCGGCACCGGCACGGCCACCTCTGCCGGCACGAACGTCAATTTCAAGGTTCTACACAGCGCCTATTGGCCCTGCAAAGGAATTTGAGCTTCATCCAAAGCCGCGTCGGCGCATTGGCCGGTGGATCACTCTTGCATCGGTCATTCTCGCTGCTGCTTGGTGGTACTACCGCTAGAGATTGTCTACAAAACTCGGCTCGCTGAGCACATGATCAACGTCCCGTAGACTCAGTTTTCACGAGCCACAGCATTGCGCATGCCTGCGTGCATCACGTTCAATTCATATCGATCATCGGCGACAACCAACCCAGTTGCACGCACATCGCGACGACCCACGGGCGCTCGCGAGCGCGCCACCTTTCTCAACTAGCGACTGGGGATGTTGACGATCACTAGAATCTGACTTGGCGCGATCGAGCACCAGTGATTCGGGGAATGGCCTGCTTCTCCAGAGGAAGGAGTTGCGGTTGTTCGTGGGTCAATCGAAGGTGATTCCGGAACGTTCATTGGGTCCAAACGTCGCGATCGCGAACACTCAGCGCTTCATCGCGGCTTTTGCCTAGCGGCGCTATGATACGCTTTACCTTGGTGACGCTAGAATCTACGCTAGCGAGGAATTCAAAGGGAATATAATAAATGCCAATCGGCGACCATCTGATCTCCAATCGATCGATCTCGATTTTCAAATATACACACCATGGCATTGATCTCGGACGAGGGCGTGTGCTGCACTACTCCGGGCTAGCCAACGGCCCGACGGCCGGAAAAATCGAAATAACGACCCTTAGGAAGTTTAGCAAGGGCAAGAGTTTCACTCGTGTGAGCCCCAAGGATCGCGCGTACACAAGTCGTGACGCGGTTTTGCGTGCGATATCTCGATTAGGTGAAGATGAATACTGCGTTCTCACAAATAACTGTGAGCATCTTGCAGAATGGTCAATCAATGGTCGGCATCGGAGTCGGCAGGTGGACCGAGGCTTGACAGAAGGTGTTGCTCGTGCCCGTCAGGTCAGCGCTGCGTTGCTACCGGCGGGCCCGCTCGGGAGGGCATTGGCCATTTCTATTGTTGTGGCAGCGACAGTGGCATGTGGCGCCACAACAAAGCGACAGCGCAATAAGGCGATTTCCCTCTCCAAGCCGCGCAATTTGTCCTCGGTCAAGCGGCACACTCGGGTTCTCACTCGGACCCTGCCTAAGCAAATCGTCGGCGCAATTCGGCATCGAGGCAAGATTGTTCGTTAGCGCTTGATCCACTGGCTGATGCGGGTCTTGTTGGCAATTCGGCCGCCTCCGTCATCTAATCGGAGTTCTCATGTCAGACCGCAAATCTTCCGCACGTAGCGCAGCCTTGGTCATCATTCGATCAGCCACCGAGGGCGAGCGTGCCATGCTACTGAACTGGGCGCAGCAGGTGATGGCGATCCGCGCGTCAAACATTGGTGTCGCCCAAAAGCTGACACGCATAGCAGCCGTCACTCATGAACTAGGCATGACTAAGACGCTTCTTTCGCATCTTTTCGCGGAAGTGCAGCGAGTTGCATGGACCGAGAGAGGAAAAGCGATGCGTGGCGTCATTGGTGGCGCAGGTGTCGGCCTCATCGCATCCATCGGCGCACCAATGGCAGGCGTTGCAGCCTTTGGTAGCGCAATTGCAGTTCCGGTGGTTCTCCTTGGAGCTGGCGCGGGAGCCCTACTCATGGCGATAGTAGAAGAGCTTCAGAAGGGGGAGTAGTCGTGCCCAGCGAACTGGAGATCTTGACCTGCCCCCTTCAGCCGCACCAGCGATTTGGTCGGGGCCCTGGGGTTGAAGGTTAATGGATCTAGGCAGGGATCTCGTGACGAGCGGCGTCGCCTGCCTGCCGACGCAGTTGCTCGGCATACCTGGCTGGCGGTATGCGGCCAATGCTGCTGTGAGGTCGAACCTCGTTGTAGTCGCTGCGCCAGGTGGCGGTCTCGGTCCGGGCCTGGCGCAGGTTCTGGAACCAGTGCTCGTTGAGACACTCGTCCCGGAACTTGCCGTTGAAGCTCTCGATGTAGCCGTTCTGTTGACGATTGCGTTGGACTGACCCAATTTGCAGGTTTGTTGTCGGTTCGGATTGACCCAGCGGATTGGTGGCTCCTCTAGAGGACAACGGATGCCAACCGATGGGTCAGCCCGACGCGATCCGCACGGGTCAATCGGAGGCGATCATCAACACACTGGCCTCAAAGGCCTGCGGCACTGCACTCTCACGGGACTTTCGCCTTTCGTCGGCGGTATCAGCCTGGTTGCCAAGCAGCTCCGCGTTTGTCTCGACTGCTTGGCGGACGACGAGACAAATCGCTGTGAGCCTTACGAACGACTTTGGTGGCGTGTAGCCGCCGCCAAGTGCTGCCCGACACACGGACGCTACCTTGTAACGCCCGCCTGCCGAGCGCCCAAGTTCAATGAGTGTGGCCGCTTTGTGCCCAAGTTGCCTGGTGTGTGCACTCACTGCGGCTCTATCGGCCACAAGTGCCATTCTCAAACGACGCATGACGTGCCGACCTCGGATGAGATTTGGGTGGCTAATCAGGTTCGGCTGGTGATCAAAAATCTGTCCGCCATCGCGAATGCCGACCCGAGGGCGATGAAGGACGAGCTCTCTCACTACTGCTGCGACCGGGGTGGACGCAAGCTGGTGGCTGAACGCGCAAAGATGTGCAAATCGCAGATGAGCTACTGGCTCAACAAGCCTGCAGCGAGGACCTCACTCAGCCAACTGCTCGACATCGCATTGGCCGAGCAGTTCGATCTTGTGAGCCTGTTGATAGGAAAGCATCAGCGCGAGCCGGTGCCAGGTAGTCGTGAGCCAAGACGCGTGCGCCGCATGAGCCTGCGCGCGGACCATGCGCGAATTCACAGGCTGCTGGTGGAGGCCAACGAACTCGGTGGCTCAGTGACCGAGGTAGCGCAGCAAGCAGGTGTCAATCTATCCACGCTGGCGAAGCATGAGGATCTTTATCTTGCACTGCGCGAGCAGCGTCAGGACGCCATGGAACACGCCGAAGCGGCCCGTCGACTGGAAGCTATTGCCGAGGCAGAGGACGTGTATGCGCGGCTCGTCAGTTCCGGTACGCGGCCAACGATGCGCGCGGCGAGCGACATGACCGGGGAGTGCTGGCGAGAGTCTCAACTACGCGGCATGTCTCTCATCCTGTTGAGGTTCAAGTTGGGCGAGAAGCAACTGAAGGTCCCCGGCCGCTACGCATCTACAGGACGAGAGTACCGATCGATGTTGCGGGCTGCTGCGGAGCGGTTGCGCGATCGCTTCGGATTGGGGCCGTCGGCGGATCCGCTGAGACGGGTGCCGTTTGTTTTGACATAGTTTCGGATTGCCTGCGCACGCCACCTTTGCGTGCCGGCTCGAATGGTCCTGATCTTTTGCTCGGCCAGTCGTCGATCAACCTAGCGCAGCGCGTGACTGCTCTAGACTGAGTGCAGCCACTCGTTTCGCGAGGGTGAACGACGGCACCCGCCAAAACCGGCCGCTCGACCGCCACGGCCGATGGCTGCCTTTATGCCATTCCCGTCCGATAAAGGGCGAATGCTGCACTCCATCAACAGATTGCCTGCTTCTGACCTTTACAGGGGTCTAACTGGCATCGATGATGGGCACCGAATATCAGAACTCCTCCGCATGAACGGAGGCACCCACATATTTTGGCTGGGAACGTTGTTTGACTCCATCGAGGTCGATGACCGCTGGGTGCCAACTAGCGTGAATACGCTGATCGGCTGGTGCCGGCAGCACCCGCTACGGACCTGCCTGCGATCTGATGAAATGCAGCGCCAAGCTGTGAGCCGCCATCGAAACCGGAAATTGCTACGGCTTCTGCAGTGCGGTATTCTTGTGATACTCGCGATTCCGCCGGTGGAAGTTCATTCACGTAGGACAGTCTCCTTTGCATTCGAGCTGCTGAGCAATTTGGCGCTGAACTAAAAAATATCCGGGCACCCTAGATGGCAACCAAAGCACAAATCGACCTCTTCCTTAGTGACCCCAGTTACCTGGCGCTCATCGGCCTGGAAAGAGAGCATCGGCTACTTTTCATCACAGACCTAACCGAGACCCGCATTTCCGCATTTTTGGGCTGGCTGTTTCGTCCCCAGGAGGGCCATGGGATCGGGGACCAGGCCTTTCGTGAACTGCTCCTCAACGTCTGGCGCACCAATCTTCGCGAAGAATTGGGGCATGACGTTCTGGCACCTCGTGACATCTTGGGTAAAACGTTCCGCGATCTGCTAGTCCACACCGAATACCGAGTGCATAGCGGCAAGGACGCAGGCAAGGGCCGGCCGATTGATTTGCTGTTGGTATCACGGCAGAACAAGTTGGTGGTGGCGATAGAGAACAAGTTCGGTAGCGCTGTCCACTCTGACCAGTTGACGGCGTACCGAAATGGCATTGCTAAAGCCTTCCCGAGCTATCGCCAGACCTATGTTTACCTGGACTCCAACGAAGAAAACAAGCCGGGTAATGATTACTGGATACCGTTGGGCTACCAATGGATGATCGACTTGATTTCGACGCACCAGAAATCCGGATTGCTGAGCGACCGCTCCCTTGATGCACTGGACCAGTTCAAGGACTACCTCACGGAAGACCTGGCTTTATCAGGGAAGCGCGAGGAAGAGAAGGACACGCTCATCGAAAGCATCGCCAGGGGTCACGACTCCGTTCTGGACGTCTTTCGTAATTACAGAAAAGAACGGATCAGTGATCTGCTGGAAGACCCCTCGGTCACCATTCATGAGCCACTTCTGATTGAATACCAACAGCGCCGCGGACTGTGGAACGATGTCCTAGACCAGGCGCGCCATGTCGGGGTGGTTCAGGCGGCCAAACGGGCATTTGGCGCTCAACTGGAAGTAGCTACAGGTCCCGCAGAGGTGCGCTTGCGACTGAAGTCGTGGGCACGCTTTGAGGCCGACCCTGACAAGAACAAGTGGGTGCCACGTGTGGTGGCTTGGTCAGGGCGCGAAGGCAAAGGTAAGTACAACGTGTGGTCCTTCGCGAATTTCCGTGGCGTGAATCCAGATGTTGAAACCGGGGTTCGCGCTGCAGCACTTCAGCTTCGGGACAGCAATTTGAAGAAGCCTCCTGGTGCGGCGCAGTGGGTGAGGCTTGGGCTGGCCGAAGGATTGCCCATTGATAGAGCAGGCGCACACGTCGTCAGTGAGCTCATGCGAATGGATAAGGTACTGACAGCGGTAGAGGCAGATGCAGCAGTGTCCTGAGTGATCAAGATAGTGAATCGACCATCGCTTGCAGCTTCAGGGACTTGCATCTATCGAGCTCGGCGTTAGACCGCTGTGTAGCAGTGACCGGTTAGTCGTGATGTGAACATGACAGGCTGCAACCGCTGCGTAGCTGCCCGCCAGCTCTTGGCTGGCGGCTTCAGACTGGTTGCTGACGTTCGGCTTTCGGCGCCGAATGTCGGCGCCGGCCGAAAGCGGACTTTCGGAAGACGCAGGCCCGAGTGACCGTTTCATAAAGAAACCGACCCTCGTTCGCAGTTTTGTGGAAGCGCACCAAGGGCCTCTGCCGCGCGCGGCCACCAGCGTCCGCTTTGGCTTGCCGCGAACCACAACTATCGACCCAACTGCGACATTCGCCTCGGCAAAACTGACGCCGAAAAGCCGTCAGTCGAATGAGGTGCCCTTTTGGGAAATTTCGTCGTGCAAAGCGGTTCATCGCATCCGACGTACCCAGGAATTGAACGGCATTGGGGCCGCTTGAGCGTTACTCTTAGAAGTTGAACTGCCAAAATCACCTATTTGCGGCGCACAGTATAGTCATGACACAGGATTGTGCCACTCGACTACCAAGTTCTTTTCATCCAACCAAAGCACTGAATGTCCACGACCCAATGTCCCCGCTCGGAATTCGGACTTTCGTTTGTCAATGGCAGTTCTCCCCCGATAGTGTGTTGCCAGATGTCCATCCAGATATTCGTCCCATCTCTTTTCGTGTGAATTCCACTCAACAACCCGAATCTTCGACCTAGCACCAAGAAACTCTTCTTGTTTGAAGTTAATATTTCTTTGAGCCAATACATCCGAAGCATGCAGAAAGGCATATTGACTCAAGCAGACATCAAAGCAGGCCGCGAATACTGGTATACGACGATAAACGTCTTCGCTAAAATCGGTCTGAAGATAGTTGAGTGGAAATGTGTGCGCAGCCGAATGCCGCTTCTTGGCCAAGCTATCAAAAATATCAAATATCTTGCTCGCGTCCGAAAAGCGAAATTTCTGCCCGACATAACTAAACGCCGCTTCAACTTCTTTGAATCCGATCGCCTGAAGCAGTCCTTTTATCATCCCGTCAGATACATTGGACGAAGATCGTCCGAAAAAGTACTCTGAGGGCACGAACTTGCCGTTCTCACCCGTCTGACCAAGAAGCATTCCTTCAAGTTGAACGATGAAAGCCCGATCTACCTTTTCCGCTCTATCCAACGAGAAAGTTAGACCTTTGAGGGTCCCAATGAGAATGGTGGACTGCAAGCCTGCTGGTAGTGCAGCGAATGGAATATTCTGTTCCCCGAGCCACCGAACAATCTCAAAAGCCCGTCGCCTGACAAAATCCTCTAGTGCTGTAAAAGCAACGACCGAGAGTCCATTTAGCCTCAAATGTGCCGCGCTGCGGTTATTACCAAGCTGCTCCAGCGTCGGATTTGGTAGCAGAGCGGCCTCCTCGCGCAGGCTAGTAAGTGCAGCAAGGAAGTCAGCGTAGGCGCTTTTCACGACGCCCTCAGAATCTCGAGCACGCGAGCAACTCTTTCCCGGACGAAGGATGGGGTATTTGTACCTTGCCTAACAATTCGCTCAAACGATGCATCTTGGAAAAGCTTCGCAGTCTTTTTCAGGATTGACGCGCTATTTCCCTTAGCTGATTTCAGCTCATTGGGTGTCAGTTCGTTTACCGCCAACATTTCCGCGTCGTAAACGCCCGCCAAAAACTGATCACGCCAGCCAGTTCCCGTGAATCTCTGAAATGCGTACTTCCCCCATATTTCTTCGCATGAATTTAAAGCCCTTTCGAACCTCTTCTTCAATGCGTCGAGTTCGGCCTTTGAATCCTTTATGTGACGCACCATGCACAAATCGAGTTCATCCCTAAGTGAGCCAGAGAAGTGCTGCCACGATTCACTCAACGCGAAGAATCGAAGTACGTACTCAGCGTCTGCCATCTGAGCATAGGCCGGCGATTTCTCGTCCGAAATCTTGAGTTGCGCTCTCAGAAAGGTTTCGTTGGAAAGATGGTAAATCAAATCACTAAATCCGCCCCGATAAGCCACCTTGCGCAGTTCTTGAGCGAGCATCTGTTCGCCGCCGCGATTTAGGCGCGTAAAAACTTCGAATTTTAGAGTTGGATCGGACTGCTTTAAAAGCGTTACCACTCGGACATAAGGTCTAATATTCAATGCGTTTTGAAGATCCTCCGGCAGACCATCAAAGTCATAGCCTTCGAGCTCCGAGAATGTTTCCAAGTTCTTGAGCTGGAGCTTCTCAACCATAAACGCATGTATTGCGGTTAGGCGCTGCTTACCGTCCACGACAGAATACTGGCCATAGGCATCTTCTGCTAAATAGATGGGAGGCACCGGGACATTCATGAGAAATGATTCAATCAGTGCTGATTGCTTATCAGCCGTCCAACGTTGCCGCCGCTGAAAGTCGGGGGCCAAGTCGATTGCAGCCTTGCCTCTCGAGTCCGGCTTCAACATGCCGGCAAGCGAGGAGAGCGACAGATCGGCAGTCTGGTAAACCAAACGGTCCTGCGCTTTGAGAAAGCGCCCCAAAATAGCCGAAGCTTTGTTCGCGGGCTTTTTAATATCAGCTTTGTTCAATATTCACCTCAGCTCTGAATTGGCACTGGATTGCAGCGCGCGAGAATTAGTTCGTCTTGCACGATCAAAATTCGGAATAGATTACCATATGGCAACTGATCTGCCAGCCTCATAGGTAGGCAACAACACCTATGTCCGCAGGTGGCCGGAAGCCGCTCCCGCCTTCAAAAAGGAATGTCGTCATCCATGTCGTCGAATCCGGTCGGCTGCGTTGGCATTTTCCTTTTGCCGGGACGGAGGGCTGGCGCAGAAAGCTCAATGATTCTGTCCTCATGCTTCAGGAAAGCATCTGTGCCGTCCTCGGTTGCCGAGAATGCGAAATATTCCCATCCTTGGTCGTCCAAAGCGTTGGTTTTCTCGATGTACCCAAGCTTCGACAGCTTGATCGCGCTCATCGCCAGCACGGGATCGGGGGACTGCATTTGATTGGCGATCTGATGGAACGGGATTCCTACGACATCTGAAATTGTGCTTCTAACGCATACCGCGAGGAAGCGCAGGTCGTTGTCCTGGAGCTTGTAGTCGGGTGGGTTGGCGACGTGCCTCGCCGGGCCGATCTGCTTTGAGAAGGGCGAACGATCGATCGCGCCCTTTTCCTTAATCCTGTCCTTGATCTGCTTGCACGCGACGTTCAAGGCCGAAGAGATGTCGCCGTCCGGTCGGTCAGCAACATAGTCAGCAGTGTTCATCCCGAGCAGATCAGAAGGCAGATGCATTTCCACGTCTCGCGGCTTAACGACGTAGCAACGCTCCTTACCAATCGCGCCGATGAACAGCCCCAGCTCGAAGATAACGTTGTCGCGCGCGGTAGCGTGCTGCTTTTCTCGGATCGTCGTGAGATCGTCGGGCGTGAAGACAAACACCGCGAAGTCAACCGTCGAGGATTTCTTGACGAGATCGTCGATCGTTTGCGAGCTGAGCTTAAAGGTGCCCGTGCGCCAAACGGTGCAATGTACGTCGTGGTCGAGGTTCTCGTTGATCGCGTCCGCCACGTGAAGGCCCTCGACCGAAGAGGCAATGAACAGCGCTGGCTTTGTCATTCGAGTTGTTCCCTGAATCGTGCGGCCTATGCTTGGTCTGTCGAATGTACCGCGCCCCGATCTCGCTCATGTCGGGGGTGCGTCGGGTGGCAGTTTGGATAACGCCCTCTGTGGCGCCAACTTTGGCTGCGCTATGACCGGAAAGACAAAGCGTTGCGCCGCATCGGCAACCTTCAGCGTGCGACGACTGGCTGCAGCGAGCGAAGCGCAATGGACTGCCGACTACTGCCTGCCAATACCATAAAGGAACCGGAAGTCGGCCAACGATTTGCTGGCCAGACAGTTTCCCGTCACGTTGCTGGTACGAAACAGCGGTCGCTCGCCAGCGGCTGCTTCTGGCCGGCAGCCGAAGTTCGCGATTGCGCTTGAAAGCGGTCGTCCGGACAGCGCCGACAGCGGCAAACCCGCCCAGCCGGCAGGACCGGCCGAGTGGTACCAAACGGTTCTCGATCAGATCTCGGTCTGTTCGGATATCTCGAGGGCGTCGTCGACCTCGATGCCCAGGTACCGCACCGTGGACTCGAGCTTGGAATGACCAAGTAATAACTGGACGGCGCGCAGATTCTTTGTGCGCCGGTAGATCAAGGTCGCCTTGGTCCGCCGCATCGAGTGCGTGCCGTAGTCGGCGGGATCCAGGCCGAGTTCCTGCACCCAGCCTTCGAGAATCCGCGCGTACTGCCGCGTGCCCAGGTGTGGCGAGTCATGCATGCGGCTGGGGAACAGGAAGTCGTCAGACTTCAACCCCGCCAGCTTGATCCACTTGTGCAGAGCATCGCGAGTACCTGACGTGATCTCAAATTGCACCGGGCGCTGGGTTTTGTGCTGCATCACCATGGCGCGGGATGCGACCTGGTCTCCGTGGCGAACGTCCCGGACCTTCAGGCTGACGAGATCGCAGCCCCGTAGCTTGCTGTCAATGCCCAGGTTGAAGAGTGCAAGTTCCCGGACTCGGTTTTCCATCTGAAGGCGAACTCGGAGCGCCCAGATGTCCTTGAGCTTGAACGGCGCCTTCTGGACGACGATCTTGCCCTTGTTCCATGGCTCGCGATGAGCCGCATTGGCTGCAGATCCCATGATGGTCTCCCATCGAGTTGAAGGCCTGACAAGATGCGCCGTCGCGCAGGCGGCGTCCTTGTCTTGCATCAACTCAGGCCTGCAGCTGTTTCGGGTGCCGAAGGTCAGCTATGCGGTAGTGCTGCGAGATGCGGCTGTCGGCCATGAGCGGGCTCTGGTGGATGACCGGTCCAGGGCGACTCAGTCGCTGATGTTGGCCGCCCGCTTACTTGAGCGCGCCCTAGGCCTGGGCCTGCAACCCCTGGGGTGTGAGGATCCCGACGGAGACGGTCAGGCCAGCGCTTTGCCGTACAGGGCGAGCATGCGGCTCCACGCCTTCTCTGCCGCTAGCTCGTTGTAGACGAGCGTATCCGGCGGACACCAGCCGTGCGCCCCTTGGTAGACCTCGATCTCCGCGGCCAGCTTGGCTTTGTCGAACGTCTCCTTCAACACGGTCTTGTCGTTTGGCCGCCGCTGGTCGTCGTTCTCGGCGATGGCAATCAGGAACGACGCCTTTGTGGCCGCCGCCAGCAGATGCGGGCTGTCCTGGCCTGCCGCGTCATTCACTAGCCCGCCACCGTGGAACGACGCGACGGCGCCGATGCGATCAGGCACTGCTGAAGCTGTGTGGAACGACATGGGGCCGCCCATGCAGTAGCCGTGCACGCCGACTTTCCGGTTCTTGTTCACCTGTGGCTGCGCATCGAGCCAGGCGACGAACGCCTTCGCATCCGTCATGTCAGTCGCGGCGCTCATGCCCTTGCGGAACGGCAGCATTTCCGGGATCGGCGTCGCGCCCGTGGCGCTTGGCTTGCCGTTGCGATAGAAGTGGTTGACGACAAGCACTGAATACCCGGACGCGGCGAGCCGCTGGCCCATTGTTCGCATGGCAGGCCGGAGCCCGAAGATGTCGGGCCACACCAGCACGGCCGGCGCGGCACCAGAGGCGGGGTGCACGAAATACGCGTCGCAGGTGCCGTCCGGCGTCTTGATCTCGACCTCCCGTTCGCTGGTCGCCTGCGCGTTGGCTAACGCGGGAAGCATCATGGGTGCGCCGGCTGCAACCAGGACGCCAAACTGCCGTCGGGTAATCAGCCCCCTCGCCTCATACTCCGCCACGCTTTCAGCGAAATGATCCTTGTCGCACATGTCAGCTCCCTATCGCCCAGGTGATCACCGCGGGACGCGGCACCAAAAATTACACCAGAAACTGCGTTGAGTGCAGCGGGCTTGCAGCTTGACCCTCGTGCGAGCAGTGCGCCCACATTGATCGTGTCATCGCCCGGCGGCGTGGTTGTCGCGCTGGTGGGCCGCTGTCGGGCACCGAATCGCGCGACATAGAGGACCGCAATGGGTCGATTTCAGCCTGTCGCAGGTTGCGAAAGCAGTCGTTCGCGCTGCAAAACCGGGAAGCTTCGGCGCTGACGTCAGCTGTGCGCCTAATAGTTGGCGCCTGTGGCGCTACCTGCCTTCAATGCGAATGTCAGCTTGGTGGCGCTCACCGGAAGTTCAGATGTGGACGGCGACCGTCAGCAACCGCTGCGTAGCTGCCCGCCAGCTCTTGGCTGGCGGCCTCAAACTGTACTCAGCCGTTCGTGGTCTAGCTCTTGAACTACCGGTCCTACGAATACCGACCATTCGCTGTTGCCCGCCGCTGCTCTTCAGAGACTAGCCGCAGGCTCCTTGGAACCTGCGACGTATTGGTGGCATCTGGAATCGCGCCCCTGCGTGCCGATCGCCAAGCGGCGAGGCTCAAGCTAAGTCGAATTCCTCTGCTGGGTAGCTGAGCCGAGGTTCGCCGTGCTGCACGACTGACTTGAGCACAGGCGCTGCATACATGCGCCGGCCCACTCGTTCAAAGGCGAACTCGCAAAGCATCGGGACGGCCCAGCCAGAGTAAGAGGTGCAGTAGACGCAGATTTCTCCATGCAGCGTCACGACCGTGCGCTCAGGCAGGACGCCGCCATCGTCTTCTGTCTGCGGGTTGTACGACATCGCCTCGCGAACCAACTGGCGGAAGCTCTCTTTAGTCCCGTGTGGCGCTAGTAAATCCGCTATGCGCGGATCTTCCACCTTCTGAAAGGCCATTCGCGCCATCCACCCCAGCAGTCCGGGGTGTTCATGTAGCTCTAGCGCGCCAGTCACCTGCTTTGCATTAAGGTCATCAATCAGCAGCGACCAATGGTCACGGTTCATGCAGAAGCCAAAATCCATGGCGCGCAGCATGGCCGAATCGGGGACCAGCATCGCTGACCCGGCACAACTATCAAACGCCGCGGCGTCGGCTTCTTTGAAGGATGCGTAGGTGTTGTGCCCCAGGGCCGCTGCCAGCAGCTGCTGTGCCTGGCCTATCGCGATGTTGGGGTAGAAGGTGCGCAGCTTTGCGTGTGCGACCTTGGCGCAGTCCTTGAATCGAGTCATAGCGATTTCCTTGAAGCAGACCTTGAGCGCTTACGGCCCGCTTGAAGAATCGCCAGATGGATTCAGGTTGCGAGTGGGCAAATGCCGTGACGAGAACGCTGGACGAGCCAGCTCTGCTTTAAGTCGCTCAAAACTTCGGTGCAGATACCTTGTGATCACTCTAGCACGGGTTGGTCGCAAGCTGAGTTGAGCATGGCGAGCGGCTGCAACGTCACTGCATTGCGCGCCAGCCAGCCAATCCGAAGGTCGGCTTGAGGCGCTGACCGTAAATGCACAAGTCGACCGCGAATGGCCGCAACCGCTGCGAAGCGATCATTGAGGTTTTGGGTAAGTCCAGCCAGCAAGGGCAGAGAACCAATCGGCATTCACTGCCGAAGCGCTTTCACAAGCGCAACAGGCTCGTAGCGTTGCAACTCGCTGGCGAACGACGCCAGACATGCACGCAGCGATCTCGCTAAAAGAAGAGGACTGCGTAGGCGGTACCTAGCGAGTATCGGGACTCTAGTGCGGCACGCTCTAGCTGGCTGGCTGGCGCCAGTCGCCTCCGCATTCGCCTAGGCCACAACCAACATGTGGCGAATTTTGACAACAACCAACAGCTGGCAAAACCGCCACGTATTGGTGAACTTGTCACCGAGCGCAACGCGCTGCAAGGTCAGCAAGATGGTGCGCCCGGCTGGGATCGAACCAGCAACCCCTGGCTTCGGAGGCCAGTACTCTATCCATTGAGCTACGGGCGCAGCATGGAAAGGCGAGATTCTAGCAGGCGGGTCCGTGGCTTCTTTGCCCGGCTGCGGCGCCAACGTGACATTCAGCTCACCCGCTGATGCCCCGAGGCGCTGGCTGCTGCATATAATCCGCCGGCTGTACGGGGTGCATTGGGTGCCCCGGCCTCATGCCCAGCGACCGAGGATTCCATGAGCGACGCTCACGATCAAGCACACGACGCCCCGCACGAAGGGCCGATCAAGACGCCCAAGCAACTGATTGCGACCGTGGTCGCCTCGTTTGTGGTGCCGATTCTGGCCATCATCCTGCTGATCAACTACGTGTCGCTCAGCCCGAAGAAAGCCGCTGGCACCGAGGCCCTCGAAGCCGAAGCCACGGCAGCCCGCATCCAGCCGGTTGGCCAGATCGTGCTGAAGCCGGCAGGCGCTGCCGCCGTGCTGCGCGCCGGCGAAGAAGTCTTCACCGCGCAATGCTCGGCTTGCCACACCGCAGGCGCGATGGGCGCACCGAAGTTCGGTGACGCTGCAGCCTGGGGCCCGCGTCTGGGTCAAGGCTACGACAAGCTGCTGACCTCGGCCCTGAAGGGCAAGGGCAACATGGCTGCCCAGGGCGGCGGCGAATACTCCGACGTCGAAATCGGCCGTGCCGTGGTCTACATGGCCAACAAGGGCGGTGCCAAGTTCGACGAACCCAAGGCCCCGGCTGCTGCTGCCAGCGCAGCCCAGTAAGTGCCTGCCGGGCAGCCTGCGCTTGATGCGCGGTGCCCAGCCAAGAAGAAGCCACCCTCGGGTGGCTTTTTTGTTGCCTGCCTGGAGCTGGCGATGCGGGGGCGCAGCCTCAGTGCGCCACGTCACTGCGCCAAGTCAGCGCGCCAGCGCCTGCGGGCTGAGCACGTAGCCAAACCGGGCGGGCATGTCGGCAAAGACCAATTCAAGCGGCTCGGGCCAGGCACCGGTTTCGATGGCGTCTGCCGCCAGGCCCATGTCGAGCGTGTGCACCAGGCCGAAGCCGATGTTGGTATCGACGAACAGGCGCCCGTGCTCGTCGAGCCAGGTGGCCGCCACCTGCGCCGGCTCACCCGCCGCTGATAACAATTCCGGCGCCACCGCCCCACTCACCGGCGCATTCAGGCGCCAGACCCGAGGTGCCGCTTCGAGCTCGATGAACACGCGCTGCGGGCCGTTCTGGAAGTACCAGCAGCCGCGCTCGTCAGACGCGCAATTGCGCTCGATGAAGGCACGCAGCTGCACATGCAGCACCTGGCTGCCCTTGGGGTGCGGAAAGGGCCCGGCCGCCTGCGTGGGGTCGTCGCGCATGAACCATTCACCGCGCGCATCCAGCCCGAGCCAGTTGTAGCAAGCCGGCACCTGCGGCCATTTGGCCATCGCGGCCTTGACGATGTCATCCATGCGCTGCCTCGCTCAACCAGTGGCACACCGCCTGCGGCATGCGCCACACATGCCCCGGGAAACGCCCGGCCGGAAAGCCCACATGCCCACCGTGAGGTGGCTGCCACAGCGTCACATGGCTGCCCACATCGCTCTGCACGGGCAAGCTGCTGGCGGGCACGAAGGGGTCGTTCAGCGCATTCAGCACCAGCCCCGGAATGCGCAGGCTGGCCAGATGCGGCTTGGCCGAGGCCCGCGCCCAGTAATCTTCCGTGTCGCGAAAGCCGTGCAGCGGTGCGGTGAAGATGTTGTCGAACTCGTAGAGGTCTTGCGCCGCCATCAGGCGCTCGCGCGAGAACAGGCCCGGGTGCTGGTCCAGCTTGGCCAGCGCCTTGGGCTTCATGCTGCGCAGGAACATCCGGGTGTAGATCTGCCGGCTGAAGCCCCGGCCGATGGCCTCGCCGCTGCGCGCCAGGTCGATCGGTGAGCAGATGGCGGCCACACCGCTCGCCACGGCGGCGGCGCTGTCGCCGGCCTCCTGCGCCCACCGCAGCAGTGCATTGCCGCCCAGCGACACACCGGCCGCCATCAGCGGCTGCCGGGTGCGTGCGCGCAGCCGGGTCAATATCCAGCCGATCTCCTCGAAGTCGCCCGAGTGATAGGCCCGCGGCGCCAGGTTCAGCTCACCCGAGCAGCCACGGAAATGCGGAATCGCGAACGACCAGCCCAGGGACTGCGCCTGCTCGGCAAAGGCCTGCGAGTAGTGGCTGGACGACGAGCCTTCCAGCCCGTGGAACATCACCAGCCAGGGCGCGTTGACGTCGGGTGCGGGGCGCAGGTCGACGTCGATGAAATCGCCGTCCGGTGTGTGCCAGCGCTCGCGCAGGAACACCGGCGTCGGCCCGCGGGTGCGGCGGCCCATCAAGGCTGGCCAGATGGTTTGCACGTGGCCGGTGGGCAGCCACGCGGGCGCGCGGAAATGCTGCATCGGCTGCATCGGCTGAACGAGCGGCGTGGCGGTGGTCAGTGCAGCACCGCCGGGGTTTCGATCACCTCGGGCGGCTCGTTCGGCGTGCCGGGGCTGGCATGGTGCGCCACCATGCGCCAGCCATGCGCGGTTTTCAGATAGACGTTGGTGGCCATCACATAGCCGGTGCGCGCACCCTCGGCGGTGGCCAGCTGCACCTTTTCAACCACGCTGTGCATGGCGCAGCCCAGGCTGTGCACGCGGCGCACATTGCCGGGCTCGACATGCACGGCGCCGTTGCTGAACACGGCTTCAAAGGCCGCCCGCACCGCCGCCTGGCCCACCATGCGCGGCCCGCCCGGGTGCACGCAGATCACTTCTTCGTCGTCCGCCCAGACGGCCATCAGCTTGTCGAGGTCGGCTTCACGCAGAGCCTCGTAGAACTGCTGCTCGACGTCTTCGGGCGACGCCATCAGCGCGGCAGTCTGAACCTTCTTGGCACGGGTCATGGGCAGCCTCTCGGACGCGGGGGCAGGGGCAGGGGCAGGGGCAGGAACTGAAGGGTGTCAGCGGAACACGACCGTCTTGTGACCGTTCATCAGCACGCGGCGCTCGACATGCCAGCGCACCGCGCGGGCCAGCACCACGCACTCCACATCGCGGCCCACGGCCGTCAGGTCTTCGCCCGACAGCGAGTGGTCCACGCGCTCGACGTCCTGCTCGATGATCGGACCTTCATCCAGATCGGGCGTGACGTAGTGGGCGGTGGCACCGATCAGCTTCACGCCGCGCGCATGGGCCTGGAAGTACGGCTTCGCGCCCTTGAAGCTGGGCAGGAAGCTGTGGTGGATGTTGATGGCACGACCCCGCAGCGCAGCGCAGAACTCGGGCGACAGGATCTGCATGTAGCGCGCCAGCACCACCAGGTCGATGCCCTGCTGCTCGACGATCGCTTCGATCTGCTGCTCCTGCGCGCGCTTGGTGGCGGAGTCCGAGCCCCCCACCAGCGGCAGGTGATGAAAGGCGATGCCGTAGCTTTCGACCAGCGACTTGAAGGTGGTGTGGTTCGAGACGATGGCCGGGATGTCGACCGGCAGCTGGCCGCTCTTCCAGCGGAACAGCAGGTCGTTCAGGCAGTGGCCGTGCTGGCTGACCATCAGCAGCACCTTCGGGCGGGCATCCACGGCGTGGATGGTGGCGCTCATCTGGAACTGCTCACGCACGTGGCCGAACAGGCGGTCCAGCGTGGCCACGTCGGCCAGGTGGGCGGGGGCCTCGAAGTGGACCCGCATGAAGAACAGGCCGGTGGCGCCCTCGCCCAGCACGTCGCCGAACTGCTGCGAATCGATGATGTTGCAGCCGGCCTGATAGAGCAGGCCCGAGACGTTGTGGACGATGCCCTTGGTGTCGCGGCACGACAGGGTGAGGATGAATTCTTGCGGACGAGACATAAGGCGCGATTGTACGGACGCACCCTAGAATCAGTCGGTCTCCCCCCACACGGAGGCACGGCCATCCCGCCTGAACCCTCTTTGCCTCGAGCACCATGGCCCTGAACGCCCCCTCTTCGGCCAACGTTTCAGCCACCGCGCCGCCCGCCCAGGACCGCGCGCAACTGCTGGCCAGCACCCTCGCCCGGGTGGCGATGGGTGATCGCGTGGCATTTCGCACGCTTTATGACCTGACCGCACCGCATCTGCTGGGCGTGATCCTGCGTATCAACAAGGACCGGGCACAGGCGGAAGACCTGTTGCAGGAAGTGTTTGTGAAGGTCTGGGGGGCTGCGGGCAGTTTTGACGCGCAGCGCGCCCAGGCCATGACATGGCTGACGAGCATTGCCCGGAATCGGGCGATCGACAGCCTGCGACGCAAACAGACCGAACCCACATGGGTCACCAGCCGACCAGGCGCCGAGGACCAGGACGACGACATGCTTGACCAGATGGCCAGTGACAACGATGGACCGATGGACCTGCTCGGGCAGGCGGTGCAGGCGCGCGCCATCAAGGTGTGCATGGGCGGCTTGAGCGGCGAGCAGCAGCAAAGCCTGGCGCTGGCCTTCTACCAGGGCCTGAGCCATGCCGAGGTGGCCGAGCACCTGAAGCAGCCGCTGGGTTCGGTGAAGAGCTGGGTGCGCCGCGGTTTGCAGGCGCTGCGGACCTGCCTGGAGCGCGCTGGCGCCCTTCAGGCGCTGGAGAGCTGACATGGACTATTCACGCCCCCGCCTCGCTGATCGCCTGGCCGCCAACTATGTGCTGGGTACCCTGCGTGGTGCCGCTCGCCGCCGTCTCGAAACCCTGCTGCCCGCCCACCCGTCGCTGCGCCAGGCGGTCAACCGCTGGCAAGACGCGCTGGTGCCGCTGGCCAGCACGGTGCCCCCGGTCGCCCCCACCGCGGCTGTGTGGACGCGCCTGGAAACCCGCCTGTTCGGCGCCGCAGAAGCCCCGCTGTCGTGGTGGCAGCGGCTGTTGCCCTGGCGCGCCGCCACTGGTGTTGCCACCGCTGCGGCCCTGGTGATGGGCGTGGCCTTGAGCATTCCGCCGCCGGCGCAATCGCCCGTGGTGATCGTCATGTCGCCCAATGAAGCCGCGGCTGCCGGCCCGGCGCTGCTGTCGAAGGCGAAGTTCGTCGCCAGCGTCAGCGGAGATGGCCGCGCCCTGGTGCTGAAGCCGCTGGATGCGCTGCCGCTGGATGCCGGCCGGGCGCTGGAGCTGTGGGCCGTGCCGGCACAGGGCGCGCCGCGGTCACTCGGCCTGGTGGCCGGTGACCACAGCACCCAGGTGCTGCGGGCCAAGCTGCTGAAAGACACCGCAGCGTTCGCCGTGAGCGTCGAGCCCAACGGTGGCTCGCCCACCGGCGCCCCCACCGGCCCGATCATTTCGGTGGGCAAACTGGAAACCTGAAAGTTTCTGGCATCGGCCTGCATCCGTTCTGGCAACGGCTGCGTACAAGTAGAGGTGCCCCGAGTGGCACCTCTATTTTTTTCGCAGCCCACATCGTCAAAAAGGATCCGCCATGAACCGCCACCCTCTCGTTCGCGCCGCCACCCTGGTCTCCCTGATCGCCTCCGCCGCCGTGCTGAGCGCCTGCGGCAGCATGGCCCCGGCCGCCATGGCGCCGAAGATCGACAACGCCAGCCTGCCTGAAGCCGTGCGCGTGCCGGCGGGCCAGCGCCAGACCATGTTCACCGTCGGCAAGGGTGAGCTGACCTATGAGTGCCGCGCCAAGAAGGACATGCCGAGCGCGATGGAATGGGCCTTCGTGGGCCCGGTGGCCGGCCTGACGGACGCGGGCGGCAAGGCTGTCGGCAAGTACTACGCCGGCCCGACCTGGGAATCGATGGACGGCTCGAAGGTCACCGGCAAGCAAGTCGCCGTGGCCCCGGCCATGGCCGGCAGCATCCCGCTGCAACTGGTGAAGGCCGACCCGGCCACCGGCATGGGCGCCATGCAGGGCGTGAGCTACATCCAGCGCCTGAACACCAAGGGCGGCGTGGCCCCGGCTGAAGCTTGCAGCAGCGACAAGCTCGGCCAGCGCCGCGTGGTGGCCTACCAGGCCGACTACGTGTTTTACGCCGCCAACTGAGCCGGCAGCCCTGAGCCCGGCTCCGGCCGGGCCATGCATCGCCCTGGTGGCGCAGCGCCCTGATGGTGCGCCGCACCATCAAGTGCCGCCCCTTCGGGCACAGCACTGGTGCATACCCTCATCGGTCAGCCCTTCGCAAGGAGGGTGAGCCGGCAAAACCCGCTTGGCACACCGTTTGCATGTGCATGTCTGCAGTCCAACGGTGGGCTGCACGATCAGGTTGTTTTACCAAGCGGATTTGGACAAAGGCGTCCGACCGACCCGGCTTCAGCGTCGGGTTGTCGGGCGCCTTCTTTTTTTGCCGTCTCACTTTCATCCAGCACGAAGGACTTGCCCCATGCATTCCCCCGACAACGCCGCGCCGTCTTCGCGTGATGTGACCGCGAGCACTGCCCCCGATCTCAGCCGCCGCCTCGTCCTGCAGGCCGCCGGTGCGGCCGTGGCCGGCGCCGGTTTGCTGCCGGGTGGCGCCTGGGCCCAGGGCTCGGACAAGCCCGAGAAGGAAGAAGTGCGGATCGGCTTCATCCCGCTGACCGACTGCGCCAGCGTGGTGATGGCCTCGGTGCTGGGCTTCGACAAGAAGTACGGCATCAAGATCATCCCGACCAAGGAAGCCTCCTGGGCTGGCGTGCGCGACAAGCTGGTCAACGGCGAGCTCGACATGGCGCATGTGCTGTACGGCCTGATCTACGGCGTGCACCTCGGCGTGAGCGGTCCGAAGAAGGACATGGCCGTGCTGATGACCCTGAACAACAACGGCCAGGCCATCACGCTCTCCAAGAAGCTGGCCGACGCTGGCGCGGTGGACGGCCCGTCGCTGGCCAAGGTGATGGCCAAGGACAAGCGCGAGTACACCTTCGCCCAGACCTTCCCGACCGGCACCCACGCGATGTGGCTGTACTACTGGATGGCCGCCGCGGGCGTGAACCCGATGAAGGACGCCAAGGTCATCACCGTGCCGCCGCCGCAGATGGTGGCCAACATGCGCGTGGGCAACATGGACGGCTACTGCGTGGGTGAGCCCTGGAACCACCGCGCCATCATCGACAACATCGGCATCACGGCCGCCACCACCCAGGACATCTGGAAAGACCACCCCGAGAAGGTGCTGGGCACCACGGGCGACTTCGTCAAGAAGTACCCGAACACCGCACGCGCCGTGGTGATGGCCGTGCTGGAAGCCGGCCGGTGGATCGACGCCAACCTGTCGAACAAGAACAAGATGGCCGAGACGATCGCCGACAAGGCCTACGTCAACACCAGCGTCGACGCCATCAACCAGCGCATCCTGGGCCGCTACCAGAACGGCCTGGGCAAGACCTGGGACGACCCCAACCACATGAAGTTCTTCAACGACGGCGCGGTGACCTTCCCGTACCTCAGCGACGGCATGTGGTTCCTCACCCAGCACAAGCGATGGGGCTTGCTGAAGGAGCACCCGGACTACCTGGGCGTGGCCAAGCAGATCAACCAGATCGACATCTACAAGCAGGCCGCCTCGGCCCTGAAGATCAGCGTGCCCAAGGACGTGATGCGCACCAGCAAGCTGATGGACGGCGTGGTCTGGGACGGCAAGGATCCGAAGAAGTACGCCGACAGCTTCGCCGTGCGCGCCTGACCTTGATCACCTCCGGGCGGCGTCTGTTGCCGCCGCCCTCACCTGTTGCCACGCACTGGAGCCCACCATGGTCAGCGCCGTTTTTCACAGCCCGATGAACCCGACCCCCACCGCCTCGGCGCCTGCGGGCACTGACGCCACTACAGCACACACCGTGGCAGAGGTCGTGGCGCCCGCCGCGGTGGTCGCCCCGAAGCCCGCCCGCAGCCCCTTCGACTGGCGCGGCCTGTGGCTGCAGGTGCTGCCACCGGTGCTGGGCCTGGGCCTGATGATCGGCATCTGGGCGCTGCTGACGATCAAGTCAGGCAGCGGCATCCCGACGCCGATGCAAACCTGGGAAGCCGCCGTCAAGCTGTTCGCCGATCCGTTCTACCGCAACGGTCCGAACGACCAGGGCATCGGCTGGAACATCCTGTTCTCGCTGGAGCGGGTGGCAGTGGGCTTCGGTCTGGCGGCGCTGGTGGGCATTCCGCTGGGCTTCATCATCGGGCGCTTCACCTTCATCAACCGCATGGTGTCGCCGCTGATCAGCCTGCTCAAGCCGGTGTCGCCGCTGGCCTGGCTGCCGATCGGCCTGCTGGTGTTCAAGAGCGCCAACCCGGCGGCCATCTGGACGATCTTCATCTGCTCGATCTGGCCGATGGTGGTGAACACCGCGGTGGGCGTGCAGCGCGTGCCGCAGGACTACCTGAACGTCGCGAAGGTGCTGAACCTGAGCGAATGGAAGGTGCTGACGAAGATCCTGTTCCCCTCGGTGCTGCCCTACATGCTGACCGGGGTGCGCCTGAGCGTGGGCACGGCCTGGCTGGTGATCGTGGCGGCCGAGATGCTGACCGGCGGCGTCGGCATCGGCTTCTGGGTCTGGGACGAATGGAACAACCTGAATGTGCAGCACATCATCATCGCCATCTTCGTGATCGGTGTGGTGGGCCTGCTGCTGGAACAGGCGCTGATGCTGCTGGCGCGCCGCTTCTCGTTTGACGACTGAACCCGAAAGGCCCAAGCCATGTCCGCATTCATCGAAGTCCAGGGTGCTGAAGTCACCTTCCAGACCCGCAAGGGCCCGTTCCAGGCGCTGCGCGACATCGATCTGAAGATCGAGAAGGGCGAGTTCGTCACGCTGATCGGCCACTCGGGCTGCGGCAAGTCGACGCTGCTGAACCTGATCGCCGGCCTACTGGCGCCCACCGGCGGCGTGCTGATCTGCGACAACCGCGAGATCAAGGGCCCGGGCCCCGAGCGCGGCGTGGTGTTCCAGAACCATTCGCTGCTGCCCTGGCTGACCTGCTTCGACAACGTCTACCTGGCGGTGGAGCGCGTCTTCAGCGCCACCGAAGGCAAGCCGGCCCTGAAAGCCCGCACCGCGGCGGCGCTGGAGCTGGTGGGCATGAGCCACGCCACCCACAAGCGGCCGCATGAGATCTCGGGCGGCATGAAGCAGCGCGTGGGCATTGCCCGTGCGCTGGCGATGGAGCCCAAGGTGCTGCTGATGGACGAGCCCTTCGGCGCCCTGGACGCACTGACCCGCGCCAAGCTGCAGGACGAGCTGCTGAAGATCGTGGCGCGCACCAAGAGCACCGTGGTGATGGTGACCCACGACGTCGACGAAGCCGTGCTGCTGAGCGACCGCATCGTGATGATGACCAACGGCCCGAGCGCCACCATCGGCGAGATCCACGACGTGCGCCTGGCCCATCCGCGTGACCGCGTCGCGCTGGCCGAAGACCCGGTCTACGTGCAGGCCCGCAAGGCGGTCATCGACTTCCTCTACACCCGCCACGCGCACGTCGAGAAGGTCGCGGCCTGAGCGACAAGGGGGGGATGTTCGCCGCGGTTGTCACAGAGACCATTCGCAGCAGCAAGGCTCCGAAGACAATCGCGCCATGAGCATCGCCCCCTACCTGAAAGAAATCGGCCGCGGCAAGGACGGCGCCCGCGCCCTGAGCCGGGCCCAGGCCTGCGACTTGATGAGCCAGCTGCTTGACGGCCAGTTGAGTGATCTGGAGAAGGGCGGCTTCGCGCTGGCCATGCGCATCAAGGGCGAAACGCCCGACGAGCTGGCCGGCTTCATGGACGCGGTGCTGCCGCGCACCCTGGCCCTGCAGGCGCCCGCGCCGGCCATCGTGCTGCCCAGCTACAACGGCGCCCGCAAGCTGCCCAACCTGACGCCGCTGCTGGCGGGCCTGCTGGCGCGCAGCGGTGTGCCGGTGCTGGTGCACGGCTTTGCCGAAGACCCGACCCGCGTGACCACCGCGCAGATCTTTGAAGCGCTCGGCTGGCCCGTGGCCACCGACGCCGCCAGCGCGCAAGCCGCCTGGGGCCGCGCGCAGCCGGTGTTCATGCCGCTCGATGTGCTGCACCCCTCACTGGCCGGCCTGCTGCGGCTGCGGCAGGTGCTGGGCCTGCGCAACCCCGGCCACACGCTGGCCAAGCTGCTGCCGGCCGTGCCCGGCGCGCTGCGCGTGGTCAACCACACCCACCCGGAATACGCGGTGAGCCTGGCGGAGTTTCTGGCGCTGACCCAGGCCCACGCCCTGCTGCTGCGCGGCACCGAAGGTGAGCCCGTGGCCGATGCCCGCCGTCTGCCGGCGCTGAAGTGTTTTGTGGCCGGCCAGCTGAGCCCACAGCTCAGCCTGGACGCCCAGGGCGGCTCACTCGCGCATGTGCCCGAGCTGCCCACCGCGATCGACCCCGCCACCACCGCGCAGCTGGTGAACGCCATGCTCGCGGGCGAGTTGCCGGTGCCACAGCCCATCCAGCGCCAGCACGCCTGCCTACTCGCGTTGCGCCAGGCGGTGCCGGCCTGAAGCACCGTCATCCCCTCACGCCTTGAGCCCACCATGTCCACCACGCCACCGCTGACCGTGCACCCCGTTCACCTGGTCGGCGCCGGCCCGGGCGATCCGGAGCTGCTGACGCTGAAAGCCGCGCGCGTGCTGCGCGAAGCCACCGTGGTGCTGGTAGACGACCTGGTCGGCGAGCAGGTACTGGCCTCGGTGCTGCAAGGCACGGGTCGGGCACCGCGCCTGGTGCAGGTCGGCAAGCGTGGCGGTTGCGCGTCGACACCGCAGGCCTTCATCAACAAGCTGCTGGTGCGCGAGGCCCTGGCCGGCGAAAAGGTGGTGCGGCTCAAGGGCGGTGACCCGCTGATCTTCGGCCGTGCCGGCGAAGAAGTGGCGGCCCTGCGCGAAGCGGGCGTGCCGGTGGTCGTGGTCAACGGCATCACCTCGGGCCTGGCCGCCGTGAATGCCCTGGGCTGCGGCTGGACCGACCGCGCCGCGGGCGCCCAGGGCGTGATGCTGGTCACCGGCCATCCACAACCCGGCAGCGACGGCCCCGACTGGCCCGCCATCGCCCGCGTGGCCGCCAGCGGCGTGACGCTGGTGATTTACATGGGCGTGTCGCAGGCGTCCAGCATCGTCACCGGCCTGCTCAGCCATTTGCCGGCGGACCTGCCCGCCGCCGCCGTGCAGCACGCCAGCACAGCGCTGGAGCGCCGCACCGTCACCACCCTGGGCGCGCTGGTGGACACGCTGGCGCGCGAGCGCATCGGCAGCCCGGCGGTGCTGGTGATCGGGCGCGTGCTGGAGGTGGCGGTTGCGATGGACGTTGCGGCGTATGTTGCGGTGGACGTTGTAGTGGATGCTGCTCCAACCGCCCTTCAACCCGCCACAGTCACCGCAGCAGCCGCCGCCGCCGCCTGACGCCGCTGCCTCCGGCGGTGCAGCCACTCCAGCGCGGGTGATTCCACCGCATACCAGGAAGCCACCGCCAGCGCCAGCGTGATGACGCCGGCCACGCCCGTCAGCCCCCATGGCCCCAGCCCCGGCCAGGCCAGCAGGCACAGCTGCTGCACCGGAAAGGCGTAGATGTAGACGCCGTAGGAATAGTCGCCCAGCCGGTTCCAGGCGCGCCACGGGCCGGCCGGCACGAAGGCCATCCAGCACACCACCAGAGGCATCGCCAGCCGGTACACCGGCTCGAATACGCGCGGTGACACGGCCGCGCCAGCCACCATCGCCAGCAGCGCCACCGCCACCATCAACAGCCCGCGCGGCCCGCCCAGCTGCACCTGCTGCCGCCAGGCATGCAGCGCCGCACCGGTGAAGAACATGCCGCCCATGCGGACCAGGTCAGAGCGGTCGCTGGCGCCAAGTTGCCACAGCGCCAGCGCGCTCAAGCCCACCGCCGCCAGCGTCACCAGCCACTTCAATCGGTCCAGCGCACGGCCCGGCGCCCAGCGCTGCAGCAGCCACCAGGCCAGCGCCAGCAGCAGGTACAGGCGCAGCTCATGCCGCAGCGTCCACAAAGAGCCATTGACCACGCCGGCAAACGGCTGAGCCTCGAACGCGCCGGGCAACACGGCCTCGGCACCAAGCACCATCGTGCCGTTTCGCAGCAGGTAGCGCCAGGTCTGCGGGTCAGTGAAAAAGGCGGCGGGCGATGCCGACGTGGCGCACCAGCCCACCACCAGCACGGTCAGCAGCAAGGCCACCCACAGGCCGGGGTAGATGCGGACGGCACGCGCCATCAGGTAGGGCCCGATGCTGGCTTGCTTGACCAGGCTGCCACTCACCAGAAAACCGCTGATGACAAAGAAGATGTCGACGGCCATGCCGCCCGGCGAGCGACCCAGCACGGCGTCCCAGGGCTCGGCATGCGGGTTGCCGCTGGCGATCACGAAGCTGTGGCTGACCAGCACCATGGCGGCGGCCACGATGCGGATCAGGTTGAGGTTGTTGTCCCGGCCGCGGGCGAGGTGATCGAGCGAAGTGGTCAAGGCGAATCCGGTGGGAAGGTGGCTGGCGCGCAGGGCATTGTGTTGGCAGTGTGGCTGCCAAATCACGCGCTGGTGTGGCGGGTGTGCCGTGTCCCCCCCAATCCGGCACACGGCTGCAGCGCGAA
Organism: Burkholderiales bacterium PBB6; assembly: GCA_002255925.1. GTDB lineage: Bacteria > Pseudomonadota > Gammaproteobacteria > Burkholderiales > Burkholderiaceae_C > Ideonella > Ideonella margarita. The sequence goes on from NKIH01000007.1 coordinate 231,585, forward strand.
TGCCGCGACACTGCCGGCATGCCGCCACGCACCGCCCGCACCGCCAAGCACCGCCGCCCGCCCGCACACACACTCACCCGCCGCCGCGCGCTGCAAGGCGCCGTGGGCGGCTCGGTGGGCCTGGGCGGTGCGCTGGATAGCCTGGCCGCCGCACCGCCGCGCGTGCCGGTGCAGGCCGCCAGCCACCTTGTGCGCCTGCGCGTGGACGCCACGGCCACCGGCCGGCCGGCACGGCCCCAGCTGCTGGGCAGCAACACGCCCTGGGTGTATGGCAGCGAAGGCCTGATGGATGCGCGCGGGCAATGGCTGCCGCACATGATCCGCCGTGCCCGCGAACTGGCGCCCACGCTGCTGCGTTACCCCGGCGTGCCCGACACCCACGACTGGCGCCAGGGCATCGGCCCGCTGGCCAGCCGATCACCCGTGTTCGCCTACCCCGGCCAGCCACACCAGACCATCGTCTACGGCACGCAGGAGTTTCTGGAAACCTGCGAAACCGTGGGGGCCGAGCCGATGATCCAGCTCAACCTGCACGACGGCGACGACGCCACGCTGGCCCGGCTCGCGGCGGCCTGGGTGACCCACGTGAACCAGGGCACGCTGGTGTCGCGCATCACCGGCCGGCCCTTGCCGAAAGTGCGCTGGTGGGAGCTGGGCAATGAGCCCTACCTGATGGAGGCCACCGAGGCCGACGGCCGCCCCAACCGCCTGATGCTGACGCCCGAAGCCTATGCACAGCGGGTGAACGCCGTGATGGCCGCGGCCCGTGCGGTAGACCCGACGCTGAAGTTCGGCCTGCCCTTCGCCATCGACACCCACTCGGGCCAGCCCTGGCGCAACGGCGGTGACGAGATGGCCAACGTGGTCGGCCCGCAGCTGGGGTTTGCGCGGCGCGTGCTGGGCAAGCTGCAACGGCCGCAAGACATCGGCTGGCTCTCGCTGCACTGCTACATGCCGCAGCTCAATGACCCGCAGGATGCGCAGGGCCGCCCCCTGCCCTTGCCCGATGCCCGCAGCCTGTTCTGGGCGACGGTGGCCGGCAGCGAAACCTGGCGCCACAGCCTGGGCCGCGCCGTGCGGCTGTGGCGTGACCATGCCAGCACGCGGCACCTGCCCGCGCCGCCGATCGCCGTCACCGAATACAACGCGTTCTACAGCACGCGCCGCATCAACGGCCAGGACGCACCAGAGAACACCTGGGTCACCACGCTCACCGGCGCGCTGTATGTGGCCGACCTGCTGCGCATGATGAGCGAGCTGCCCGAGGTGGGCGCGGCGCTGCACTGGTCGCTGAATGGCAACTGGGTGTTTGGCGCGCTGGCCGCCACGCCCGTTGGCGCGCCCGAGCGCGAACGCCCTGCCGCCGGCGCGCTGCGCCTGGCCGCACAGGTGCTGCGTGAAGGCCGGTTGCTGGACTGCGGCGTGCGGGTGGCCACCACCGGCGCCGTGAACAAACGCGTGGGTTTTTGCGCGCCCTGGCCCGACATGCCGCTGGCCAGCGCCATGGCCAGCCGCAACGGCCAGACGCTGCAGGTGCTGGTGATCCACAAAGACCCCGACCGCGACGCCGACGTGAGCCTGCAGCTGGACCATGCCCAGGTGCGCAGCGCGCAGTTGAAAACCTTGCAGGCCGACGCGGCCTTTGATGCGCCCGAAACCGCCCGCGCCAGCCGTCTGGTTCAGCGCGATTGGCAACCGGCTGCGGGCGGGGACGTGACCTGGCGCATGCCACCGGGCAGCATCGCGCTGCTCACGCTGACCCTGGCGTAGTTCAGCCGGCCAGCGGGGCCGAGGGCATGGTGAGCGTGAAGACCGACCCTTGGCCGTGCTCACTCCGGGCGGTGATGTGCCCACCCATGCTGAGCGCCAGCGCCTGGGCCAGCGCCAAGCCGAGGCCCGCGCCCGACACCGGGCCGTGGGCCTGACCGAGGCGGTTGAACGGCTCGAACAGGAAGGGCATCTGCTGCGGCGCGATGCCTTGGCCGGTGTCGTGCACCTGCACTTGCCAGGCACCGGCTTGATCGGCCTGCAAGACCACCCGCACCTCACCGTCCACGCGGTTGTATTTGATGGCGTTGGTCAACAGGTTGATCAGGGCCTGCTGCAGGCGCTTGCGATCGGCCAGGACCTGCGCAGCAGTTGCGGCCGGGCCGTCCGGCAGGCTCACGGTCAGGCGCACCTGCGCGGCCTCGGCCTGCGATCGCACCATCGCGATGCAATCCTGCACCAGCGGCAACAAGGCCACCGGCGTGGCCTGCAGCGACAACTTCTCGCCCTCCACCAGCGACAAATCAAGCAGGTCGCTGATGATGCCGAGCAGGTAATCACCCGCCTGGCGCACCAGTGCCAGGTGCTGCTGCTGGGTGGTGTCGAGGCGCCGGTCGGGGTCCATCTGCAGCAGCTGGGTGAAGCCCAGCACCGCATTCATCGGCGTGCGCAGCTCATGGCTCACCCGCGACAGGAACCGGGTCTTGGCGGCGCTGGCCGCCTCCGCAGCCAGACGTTCACGCTGCGCTTCGGCCAGGGCCACCTGCGCGGTGGCATCGGTCTGGGTGCCGACCATGTAGAGCGGCTCGCCATGCGGATTGCGCTCGACCACGCGGCCGCGCTCTTCCACCCAGCGCCAGTCGCCATTGGCCGCCTTGGCTCGGTAAACCGCGCGGTAAAACGGCGCTTCGCCGTTGACGTGGGCCTCGTAGGCTGCCTCGATGCCGTCGAGGTCATCCGGGTGGATGAGCCGGTTCCAGTCGACCTGGGTGTGGCCGATCTCGCCGACCTGGTACCCCAGCATCACCGCGCCTTCGTCGATGTCGCCCAGCACGTCGGTATGAATGTCCCACTCCCAGACGAAGCTGCCGCCTTCGCGCATCGCTTGGCGGATCAGCGTCAGCGATGGCGGCGGGCCGGCATCAGATTCCTGCAGCCAGACGGCCATCATCGAGCCAGCTGTGTCGGTCAGTGGCTGCAGGGCATCGAGCAGGCTGCGGCTGCTGCCCTCGGCAGGCAGGCACAGCCAGCCTTGCAGCTGCCCGGCAAAGCACAGCGGCTCCACATCTACCAGGGTGTGGCCAGCGACACGGCCGGCATCGAAGCCGGCCACCGCGGTCTGGCCAGCCACCACCCGCAGGCGGCACGGCAGGCCGCTGAGGTGGGTGATGGCGCGCGCCAGACGCTGCAGCGCATGCGCGCAGTCCTGGCGCTGCAGCTTTTCCAGCAGCACCCCGTGGGCCTCGGCCAGCACCGCCTCACGGCTGGGCAAACCGGGCTGATCTGGTGGCGGCAGGCTCATGGGATGGCCGGAGATGGAGGATTCCGGCCGCAGGCTCAGTGGCCTGCCGAGATCTTCTCGCCCGCCTTCAGGCGGTACACGGTGCCGCAGTACGGGCACTTGCCTTCACCGGTGTGGCTCAGGTCCACGTAGACCTTGGGGTGGTTGCTCCACAGGGTCATCTTGGGGTTCGGGCAGAAGACCACGCCAGGGCCGTGCAGGTCCTGGGCGGTGACTTCAACGACGGCGGCGGTTTGCTGTTCACTCATGGGGTGCCTTGTGCGTTGCGCGGGGGTCAGACCAGGGTCAGCCAGTGCGCGTATTTCTCGTTGCGGCCGTTGACGATGTCAAAGAACGCAGCCTGGATCTTTTCGGTGATCGGGCCGCGTGAGCCGCAGCCGATCTCGATGCGGTCGAGTTCGCGGATCGGCGTCACTTCAGCGGCGGTGCCGGTGAAAAAGGCTTCGTCGGCGATGTAGATCTCGTCGCGGGTGATGCGCTTTTGCACCAGCTCCAGCCCCAGGTCCTTGCAGATGTGGAAGATGGTGTTGCGGGTGATGCCGTTCAGGGCGCCGGCCGACAGGTCAGGCGTGTAGACCACGCCGTTCTTGATGACGAAGAGGTTCTCGCCCGCGCCTTCCGACACGAAGCCGGACGCGTCGAGCAGCATGGCTTCGTCGTAGCCGTCGTCCGTGGCTTCCATGTTGGCCAGGATGGAGTTGGTGTAGTTGCTCACCGCCTTGGCCTGCGTCATCGTGATGTTGACGTGGTGGCGGGTATAGCTGCTGATCTTCACGCGGATGCCGCGCTTCAGGCCTTCTTCGCCGAGGTATGCACCCCAGGGCCAGGCGGCGACCATCAGATGGATGGTGTTGCCCTTGGGGCTGACGCCGAGCTTCTCGGAGCCGATCCAGGTCAGCGGACGCAGGTAGCAGCTCTCGAGCTTGTTCTCGCGCACCACCTGCTTCTGCGCTTCTTCGACCTGTTCCATCGTGAACGGGATCTTCATGCGCAGGATCTTGGCGCTGTTGAACAGGCGCTCGGTGTGCTCACGCAGGCGGAAGATCGCCGTGCCCTTGGCCGTGTTGTAGGCGCGCACGCCCTCGAAGGCGCCGCAGCCGTAGTGCAGCGTGTGGCTCAGCACATGGATCTTCGCGTCGCGCCAGTCCACCAGCTGCCCGTCCATCCAGATCTTGCCGTCGCGATCGTCCATGCCCATGGCGAATTCCTTGTTGATTGAGGTCGAAGAACCAAAGAAATCGATTTTACGAGGTGGCGGCCCGAACCAGCTGCCAGCGGGCCAGTCGCCCCCCCTCGAAAACCAGCTCGACGCTGTCGCCGCCGGCGTCTTGCCAGGCCCAGGTCTCGGGGTCATCACCCACCTTGCGGCCCAGGCTGCCGGCCAGCGGCAGCACCTTGAGCATCGGCCAGCCAGCCTGCAGCTTGGACTGGAACATCACCGCATTGGCCACGCTGCCCATCGGTGCGCCGCCCGCGTCCTTCATCACCCGCAGGCTGCGGCTGAACTGCAGCACCAGCCAGAACACCACCACCGTGGCCCCCAGCGCCAACCCGGGCAAGCCGAATTGCCAGGCCGCCGTGACCATCGCCAGCAGCGCCAGCGCCCAACCCCATCGTGCATCCATTGCGTTCACCTGTCCAACATCCAGCGCCGGATTGTCGGCGAGGCGCGCCCGGGCCTGCAGCCGCCCGCGGTCGCACCCGCCTCGTCAGCCTTGCTGCCAGCTGTAAGCCCGCTCAACCCGCGCGATGCGCAGCTCGTAGGCGCTGTACCACTGCGCCCGCCCTTGATCGCGCGCCGCCGTGTGTTCAACGTCGCGGCGCCAGGCCGCAATGTCCTCCAGCGAACGCCAGTACGACACGGTGATGCCCACGCCGTCCGCGCCGCGGCTGCTGTCGACACCCAGGTAGCCCGGCTGCTGCGCTGCCAGCTCGGCCATGCGCTCAGCCATCGCGCCGTAGCCGGCATCGCCCTCGGTGCGGTGGCTGACGAAGATCACCGCGTAATAAGGCGGTTCGGGCATCACGGGGCTCGTCATCGGAATTCCTTTCAGTTGCGGCTGCACACCAGGCGCCGCGCGTCGCCGCTGTTGAGCACCATGCGGCCGGGTTTCAACTCTTCCACCTGGAAGCTGGCCGTGGTGCCCGACATCAGGTGCAGCACCCCGTTCTGCAGCGCATACCGGCCGGCGAAGGGCTTGCCCTCGAAGGAGCCGGTGACGCGGCTGGAGGCTTCCAGCACCATGGTCAGGCCACGGCCGGTGATGGGGCCGTAACACTGCCAGCTGCCCACCAGCAGGTTGACCGGGCTGTCGGGCTTGGCGGCATCTGGCGTGTTGGCGCCGATCTGCATGGCCCGCGAGCGCTCACCGCTGCCGAGCTGCGTGGCGCTCATGCGCTGGATCCAGGACACCGGCACCGCGAAATTCAGGTTCTGCCCGCTGGTGGACTGGAAGGTGACCAAGCCCACCAGTTGCCCGGTTTCATTGAACAAGCCGCCGCCGCTGGAGCCGGGCGAGACCGGTGCCGTGGTCTGAATCACCTCGCCGTCCGGCGTGCTGCGCAGCGATGACACCAGGCCGTCGCTCAGGGTCAGGTCCAGGCCTTGCGGCGAGCCGATCGCAAATACCTTCTGGCCGACCCGCACCGGCTCGCTGCCGGCCAACGTGACGGACGGCGCCGCCAGGCCAGGCACGCTGAGGCGGCACAGGTCGTGCTGCTCATCGGCCAGTTGCAGCCGGGCGTCGAATTCACCGCTGGCATGGCGCACCTTCAGCCGGTTGGAGCGGCGCACCACGTGGCAGTTCGTCAGCACCTCTTCGCGGCCCATGACCACGCCAGAGCCCAGCGAGCCGTCGCCCGCCTCACCGGCGGCATTGATGCGCACCACCGACGGCGCCACCGCGGCGAACAGCGCCTCCGGGCTCAGGGCGCCGGCTGCAGGTGCTGCCGCCAGGGCCGGCTGAGTCTGTGCGGTGGGCATGGCCGGTGCGGTGGCGTCACCACCCATCTGCGTCAGCGCAGGCCGGGCGATGGCGCCGCCGCCTTGCTCGGCGGCTGCTTGCTGGGTGGCCAGTTCCGCCGCGCGTTGGGCACCCTTGTGGGATTGGCGCCAGAACAGGCCCGCCGCCGCCAGCAGCACCGCCGCGCCCACCCACCACCACAGCGGCGAGATGCCGGTGGGCTCGGCCACCGGCAACTGCGCCCGCCGTGCGCGGCGCGCCGCAGTGGCGCCGGCCGTGGCCGTGGTTGCGGCCGCGGCATCGGCCTGCTGCGCCAGGTGGTGCAGCGACGCGTCATAAGCGGCGCGGCGCTGCGGGTGGCCCAGCGTGCTCCAGGCCTCGCGCAGGGCCAGGGCGCCCGCGTTGTCGTCGGGGGCCAGCAGCGCCCGACGGCGGTTCACGGCGTCACGGATGACCTCGGCGTCCGCGTCACGCGGCACGCCCAGCAGGGTATAGAGGGTCTTGCTCATGGCTTCAGTGGTTGGCGACCAGGTCACGCAGGGCATCGATGGCCTGCTCGATGCGTTCCACCGCATGGATGGTCAGCCCTTCGATCGGTTTCTTGGGCGCATTGGCCTTGGGCACCACGGCCACGCTGAAACCCAGCTTGGCGGCTTCCTTGAGGCGCTCCTGGCCGCGGGGCGCCGGGCGCACCTCACCGGCCAGGCCCACCTCGCCAAAGGCGATGAAGCCGCGTGGCAGAGCCTTGCCGCGCAGCGAGCTTTGAATGGCCAGCAGCACGGCCAGGTCGGCCGCAGGCTCGCTGATGCGCACACCGCCCACGGCGTTGACGAACACGTCCTGGTCCATGCAGGCCACGCCGGCATGCCGGTGCAGCACGGCCAGCAACATGGCCAGCCGGTCACGGTCGAGGCCCACGCTCAAGCGGCGCGGGCTGGGGCCGCCGGCATCCACCAGCGCCTGAATCTCCACCAACAGCGGGCGGGTGCCTTCCAGTGTCACCAGCACGCACGCGCCGGGCACCGGCTCGGCATGGGTCGAGAGAAAGATGGCGCTGGGGTTGCTGACGCCCTTCAGGCCCTTTTCCGTCATCGCGAACACGCCGATCTCGTTCACCGCGCCAAAGCGGTTCTTGATGGCGCGCACCAGGCGGAAGCTGCTGTGGGTATCGCCCTCGAAATACAGCACCGTATCGACGATGTGTTCCAGCACGCGCGGCCCGGCGAGTGCACCTTCCTTGGTGACGTGGCCCACCAGCACGATGGCGCAGCCGCCGGCCTTGGCCGTGCGGGTGAGTTGCGCCGCGCATTCACGCACCTGCGCCACCGAGCCCGGGGCCGAGCTGAGCTGCTCGGAATACAGCGTCTGGATCGAATCGATCACGCAGAAAGCCGGCTGCTCGGCCTCGATGGTGGCGAGGATCTTCTCCAGGCTGATCTCGGCCAGCACCCGCACCGATGTACCGCTCAGCCCCAGACGCCGGGAGCGCAGGGCGACCTGTGCGGGGGATTCTTCACCGGTGACATAAAGCACCTTCACTCTGTTCGCCAGCGCATCGACCGCCTGGAGTAACAAAGTGCTCTTGCCGATACCCGGGTCGCCGCCGATCAGCACCACACCGCCTTCGACGATGCCGCCACCCAGCACCCGGTCGAGCTCGTCGATGCCAGTGGGGGTGCGGTCGATGTCGGTGGCCTCGATCTCGCTCAGCGTCGTCACCGGCTGGCTTTTGGCCAAAGCCTGAAAACGGTTCTTTGCGGTGCCGGAAACAGGCTCTGCGACCCCTTCTTCGAGCGTATTCCACGCTTTGCAGTGCGGGCACTGGCCCAGCCAGCGCGGGCTGGTGCCGCCGCAGTCCTGGCAGGTGTAGACGGTTTTGGCTCGGGACATGGCGGCGCGGCCGCAAGCGGCCTTCAGGAATCGGGTTGGCAGTGATTCTCGCCGAGGTGTTGCAACACGCCTGACGTTTCCACACCGCTCCTTACAAGCGGTCGCTTCGGCCGGACCGGCGCGCCCCGATAACCCGGGCTGGCGGCCAACCCGGCCGCTCCAACCGGACCTTCACTGCCATGCACTTCCGCTTCACCACCACCATCCGTCCCGTGTTCATGGCCATCGCACTGCTCCTCTCAGGAGCGGCTTCCTACGGCCAGAGCACCCCTGTCACGGTCGCCGTCGGCCCGGTCAACCCCATGCCCGCAGGCGCCATTCAGATCTCCCGGCTGATGGACGTGCCCTGGTCCAACCTGCCACCCGGCTCGGTGGTGCTGGTCGGCCCGGGCAACCAGCCCGGCCCGATCACCATCACCTCCCAGGGCACGGCCGCGCAACCGATCACGGTGCGCGCCGCTCTCGCAACCCAGCCGCCCATCATCGGCAGCGCCATCGACTTCCAGGGTGCCGCCTACGTGAAGCTGAAGAACATGGTGGTGGACGGCTCACCCTGGGCCTCGGTCGTCGTGCGTCGCGGCAGCCACCACCTGACCATCGACCACAACACCCTGCGCAACTCCGACCAGGGTCTGTCGATCAGCGACGGCGCCGGCACGGGCCACCAGATCACGAACAACCTGATCGAGGGCCACCGCACCGGGGGCATCGGCATCGGCCTGGTGAACGCCTCGCCCACCGACCGCACCCGCATCGCCGGCAACCTGATCCGCAACAACGGCCACCACGGCATTGAGCTGAACGCCTCGAACTACCTGGTCGAATACAACACCACCACCGGCAACGGCATGGCCATCGGCGGCACCTCGGGCATCCACATCTATGCCAAGGATGCGGCCGAGAACAGCGGCGACGACAACATCATCCGCTTCAACTTTTCCTACGCCAACCACGACCGGATCGCCTATGACGGCAACGGCATCCAGATCGACCAGTGGTGCGACCGCAATGTGGTGGAGAACAATGTGGTCTGGGGCAACGACGGGGCCGGCATCATCGTCTTCGATGCCAGCGACAACCGCGTCGTCGGCAACACCGCCATCGGCAACATGCGCGACCCCAAGCGCGGCCTGTGGGGCGCGGGTGAGCTGATCGTCAGCACCTTCAGCCCGGCTGTGGACCGCACCCGCAACAACCTGATCGCGAACAACGTGCTGGTATCGACGCGGGCCGATGTGCCAGCGCTGTTCGTGGACGCCGCCACGAACGACAACCCCAACACCATCGGGCCGAACTTCATGTCGAACCGCCAGGGCGGCTGGCTGCTGCAACGCGGCACCGGCATGACTCGCGTGGCGGCTGAACTGGACGCGCTGGCCGGCACCACCGGCAACCTGGGCACCGCCGTGAGCTTCATGGACGAAGCGAACCCGCTGGGCCACGGCATGCGCCTGCAGCACACCCCGCCCGGCCTGGGCGTGCGACTGCCAGGCATGCACCGCGACATGATGGGCGGCGCACCGCTGAAGGGCTACAGCCTGTTCGGGGCCTATTACACTGCCCCAGGCCTCTGACTCAAAGCGCCCGCCCGGGCCACTCCCCCATGGACTTCGCAACCTGGCTGCCCTTTTTCGTGACCACCCTGGTGGTCAGTCTTTCGCCCGGCCCGGGTGCGATTGCCGCCATGGGCGCAGGCCTGAACCACGGCTTCCGCCGTGGCCAGGCCGTCGCCTTTGGCCTGGCGGTGGGGGTGTGGACTCAGTTGCTGGTAGTTGGCGTGGGCCTGGGTGCGCTGCTGGCCACCAGTGAAACTGCGTTCACGGTGGTGAAGTGGCTGGGCGCGGCCTACCTGGTGTGGATGGGCATCCAGCAATGGCGCTCACCCGCCAGCCCGATCACGGCCCAGGACGCCACCAGCACCGACGCTGACGCCCAGGCGCCAGGCAGCCACCGCAAGGCGCTGTTCCTGCGCGGCTGGACGGTGAACGCGCTGAACCCCAAAGGCACGGTCTTCCTGCTGGCGGTGCTGCCCCAGTTTGTCGACATGCACCAGCCGCTGCTGGCGCAGTACCTGACCATCGGCATCACCTTCGGCCTGATCGAATGCACCGTGATGACCGGCTACGTGGCGCTGGCCGCACGCGTGCTGGGCCTGCTGCGCACGCCGCGTCAGATCAGCTGGCTGAACCGCACTTTCGGCAGCCTGTTCGTGGTGGCGGGTGTGGTGCTGGCCGGCTTCAAGCGCAGCACCTGAAGGCCGCTCAGGCGCTGAGGCGAACCACGCCCGGCAGCGCGCAGGCGTAGATGGCGTTGCGCAGCGCCGCGATGGCCTCGTAGCGGGTGAAGCTGCGGCGCCAGGCCAGCACCACCCGGCGCATCGGCACCGGCGCCTCGAAGGGCACATGCACCAGGTGGGGCTGCGGCGTGGCCGGCACCGACAAGCCCGGCACCACCGTGATGCCCATGCCCGAGGCCACCATGTGCTTGATGGTTTCGAGGGATGAGCCCTCAAAGCTCTTCTTGATGCCCTCGGTGTCACTGGAGAAGCGCGCGAACTCGGGGCAGACCTCGAGCACATGGTCGCGGAAGCAGTGGCCGGTGCCCAGCAGCAGCATGGTTTCCTGCTTCAGCTCCTGCGAGCTGATCTGGCTGCGCCCGGCCAGCGGATGGCTGGCGGGCATGGCCACCATGAAAGGCTCGTCGTAAAGCGGCGCCAGCGCCAGGCCGGTGTCGGGGAAGGGCTCGGCCATGATGGCGCAGTCGATCTCGCCGGTGCGCAGCATGTCGAGCAGCTTCACGGTGAAGTTCTCCTGCAGCATCAGCGGCATCTGCGGCGTTTGCTCGATGGCGTTTTTCACCAGATCGGGCAGCAGGTAGGGGCCGATCGTGTAGATGATGCCCAGGCGCAGCGGGCCGGCCAGGGGGTCTTTGCCGCGCTTGGCGATTTCACGGATGCCCTGGGCCTGCTCGATGACGCTCTGGGCCTGGCGGACGATGGCCTCACCAAGCGGGGTCATCGAAACTTCGCTGGAGCCGCGCTCGAAGATCTTCACGTCGAGCTCTTCTTCCAGCTTCTTGATGGCCACCGACAAGGTGGGCTGGGAAACGAAGCAGGCTTCTGCAGCGCGGCCGAAATGGCGCTCCCGCGCCACGGCCACGATGTATCGAAGTTCAGTCAGGGTCATGCCGCGATTGTGCAGACAATCGCGGCCCCTGGCTGAATCAGGCGACGATCACGGACGGTTGACGGCCGTCCAGGCGGCGGCCACGGCCAGCGCTTCGGTGGAGCCGGCGCCGTACAGGTCAACCGCAGCCTTCAGCGTGTCGGTGCGGGCCTTGGCGTAGGTTTCGCTGGCGGTCATGTAGACCGTCAGGGCCCGGTACCAGATCTTCGCGGCCTTGTCGCGGCCGATGCCGGTCAGGCTGCCCGAGCCCGTGGCCACGCGCGTGTCACCCGCCTGGCAGGTGGGCGACGCCGGCAAACCAGCCGGTGCCGTGCCTTCGGCCAGCAGGAAGAAGAAGTGGTTGGCCACGCCCGACGAGTAATGCACGTCGATGTTGCCCACGCCCGAGTACCAGCAGTCGGCGGACGAGCCGTCGCGGCTGGGCTTGTTCATGTAGCGCAGCGCCTTGCCGGGGGTCTTGGAGATTTCCTCGCCGATGTCGTAGTCACCCGGGTCATTGGCGTTGGCCGCGTAGTACTCGACCATGGAGCCGAAGATGTCCGAGGTGCCTTCGTTGAGGCCACCCGACTCACTGGAGTAGATCAGGCCGGCGGTGCGCGAGGTCACGCCGTGGGTCATTTCGTGGCCCGCCACATCCAGCGACACCAGCGGGTTGAAGAAGCTGCCGTCGCCGTAGGTCATGCAGAAGCAGGAGTCGCTCCAGAAGGCGTTGTCGTAGTTGCTGCTGTAGTGCACGCGGGAATAGGCGCCCTTGCCGTCGTTGGCAATGCCGCTGCGGCCCAGCACGTTGAGGTAGTAGTCCCAGGTGGTGTTCTGGCCGTAGGCGGCGTCGGCAGCAGCGGTCTGCTTGTCGGTCTTCAAGCCGTTGCCCCAGGCGTTGTTCGCATCCTTCATGACCTTGCCGCCGCTGGTGGCGTTGGCCATGTCCTTGACGGTGTGGCCGCCGCGGGTCAGGTCTTCCAGGGCGTACTTGGTGCCCTTGTTGTTCAGGTTGCCGTGCAGCGGCACGACGCCGGAGTACAGCGTGTTGCCCGTGCCCACCGCGTCAGCGGTGTGGATGTCGTCCCAGCGGTCGATCAGCGCGCCGGTGCGGGCGTCGATCAGCAGGTGGGCTTCGCTCGGGGTGCCGTCGGCGCGCACGCCGTGCACCTGCACGTCCCAGGCCAGGCGCGCATCCGCGGTGCGGGCGTGGATCACCAGTTCCTTGCCGACGATCTGGCCGTCGAAATGACCAAACTTGGCCAGCGCTGACTTGGCGGCGGCATCGGCCTTCACGGTGGGCTTGACGCTCAGCGTCAGCACTTGCTCTTGCTGACGGCTCACGTCGATCAGGCGGCCACCGGCGGCGCTGTGCACCACCACGTCACCACCGATCACGCGCAGGCCCTGGTGGCTGCGGTTCAGGCGGACGTGCTCGGTGCCGTCGGCATCAACCACGAGGTCCACGGGCGAGAAGGCGTCGGCGCTGCTGACGCGCGCATCAGACGACGCAGCGGCACTCAACTGGGCCAGTGCACGCTGCACGGCAGGGTGGTCATCGGCGGGCTTGGCAGCCAGCGCCAGGCCTGAGGTACAGGCCAGCAGAGCAGCCAGGGCCGCAGCGCGAAGAGGAAAGCGGGTCATGGTCAGGTTCCTTGTGGGTGTGATCCGCGGCCAGTATCCAGAGCCGTCGGGGCGCCTCACATCCCCTGCTCATGGGAGCACAAACCCGAACCCGGAGTGGCAGCACCCGACAAGGCCGCCAGCGCTAGATCAAGCCTTCAGGAACTCGGCCCGTGCACCCAGCCAGCGCGCCACCTGCGCCTTGGCCGCCCCCGGATGGGCGTCCAGCAGGCGCGGCGCCACCTCGCGGGCCAGCTCCAGCAGGCCGCTGTCCTCGGCCAGATCGGCAAAACGCAGCAGGGCATCGCCCGACTGCCGGGCGCCCATGAACTCGCCGGGGCCGCGGATGTCGAGGTCGCGCCGGGCAATCTCGAAGCCGTCGTTGGTTTCCGCCATCGCCTTCAGCCGCTGCTTGCCGGTTTCCGACAGCGGGTTGGAGAACATCAGCACGCACACGCTGGCCACCGCGCCGCGCCCCACCCGGCCGCGCAGCTGGTGCAGCTGGGCCAGGCCGAAGCGCTCGGCGTGCTCGATCACCATCAGGCTGGCGTTGGGCACGTCCACGCCCACCTCGATCACCGTGGTGGCCACCAGCACGCCCATCTGGCCGCCGCTGAACTGGGCCATCACCGCTGCCTTCTCAGCCGGCGGCATGCGGCCGTGCAGCAGGCCCACGCCGGCTTCGGGCAGCGCCGCCGTGAGGTCGGCATGCGTCTGCGTCGCGTTGCTCAGCTCCGACAAGGGCTTGCCGCGGCCGTCGCCCTCGGATTCACTTTCCTCGATCAGCGGGCAGACCCAATACACCTGCCGACCCTTCACCACCTCGTCGCGGATGCGCTCGATGACCTCCAGCCGGCGGCTCTCGGCAATCAGCTTGGTGACGATGGGCGTGCGGCCGGGCGGCAGCTCGTCGATGGTCGAGACCTCCAGGTCGGCGTAATAGGTCATCGCCAGGGTGCGGGGGATGGGCGTGGCACTCATCATCAAGAGGTGCGGCTCCATCTGCAGGCCGCCAGTGGCTTCACCGGCCTGCAGCTTGTGGCGCAGCGTCAGCCGCTGGGCCACGCCGAAGCGGTGCTGCTCGTCAACGATGGCCAGCCCCAGCTTGGCGAAGTGCACATCGTCCTGGATGACCGCGTGCGTGCCCACCACCAGCCCGGCCTCGCCGCTGGCGACCTTGTCGAGCATGGCCTGGCGGGCCTTGCCCTTGCGGCTGCCGGTCAGCCAGGCGACCGTCACACCCAGCGGCTCCAGCCATTGCACGAGCTTGGCAAAGTGCTGCTCGGCCAGAATTTCGGTCGGCGCCATCAGCGCGCACTGCCAGCCGGCGTCCATCGCCACGGCCGCGGCCAGCGCAGCCACCACGGTCTTGCCGGCGCCCACATCACCTTGCAGCAGGCGGTGCATCGGCTGGTCAATCGCCAGGTCGGCCGCGATCTCGTCGCCCACGCGCTGCTGCGCGCCGGTCAGGCCCCAGGGCAAGGCGGCCAGCAACTGGTCGTGCAAGCCGCCGCCCCGCCGCGTCAGCACCGGCGCCTTGAGCCGGGCACGCTCGCGGCGCGACTGCATCTGCGAGAGCTGCTGCGCCAGCAATTCCTCGTACTTCAGGCGCTGCCAGGCGGGGTGGCTCTGGTCCTCCAGCGTCGCCAGCCCGGCGCTGGCCGGCGGCTGGTGCAAGAAGAACAGCGCCTCACGCAGCGAGGGCAGCCCGGCCGGCACGGCGTCCCGCGGCAGCACCTCTGACAAGTCGGCGCGCCGCAGCCCCGCCGCCACCGCCTTGCGCAGATAAACCTGCGGCAGCTGCGCGCTGGCCGGGTAGACCGGCGTGAGCTCGGTGGCCAGCGGCGTGTCTTCGCCCACGCCTCGGAACTGCGGGTGCACCATCTCGCGGCCGAAAAAGCCGCCGCGCACCTCGCCCCGCACCCGCACGCGCTGCCCGGCGGCCAGCGCCTTCTGGTGCGAGGGATAGAAGTTCACGAAACGCAGCACCAGCTCGTCGCCAGCGTCGTCCTGCAGATGGGCCACCAGCTGCCGGCGCGGGCGGAACTCCACCCGGCAATCGGTGATCGTGCCTTCCACCTGCGCGCTGCGCCCGGCTTGCGCCTCGGCGATGGGCACCAGGCGGGTTTCGTCCTCGTAGCGCATCGGCAGGTGCAGCGCCAGCGCGATGGGCGTGGTCAGCCCGAGCCGGTCCAGCGCCTTGGCCGGCGCCGAACGGGCAGCGCCGGCCGATTTGGCGGCGGGCGTTTCAGCGGCGGTGGCGGTGCGTTTGACGGCGGGCATGGCTGCATTCTCGCCGCGCATTTCACGCTTGCAGCACCACGGCCCGCGCGGTTTCAATCGTGACCAACTTGGCAGGCGATGAGAGCCCCGTGGACGGCCCGCCACATCTGCTGACAGACATTGCCAAAACTCGCTAACCACTACTTGAAAGCCTCATGGCAGAAGAGACAATCAGCGTGATGCCTCGGGTGTGTACCGGCTTGTAGCCACGCCGCCCAAGGTGGCCGTACTTCCTGTCGTGATTCCCTCTTCTGCCCTTCTGCCATGCGCATCGTTGCCCGTTTGTTGACCCTGATGGCCCTGGTGCTCGGTTTGAGCGTCGCCTTCGCCTGGGCCTGGGACCGCTCTGACCGCCAGCAGCTGCCCGGCAGCGCCCAGAACCCCGCCACCACGGCCACCGCGGCTGCACCAATGCGCTGAGCACGGGCTTGCGGCCCGTGGAACAATCACGGGCTGTATCCACTTGAAGGCCGGTGAAGCCTGCAAGCCATGACCTCTGCCCTGACGCCGTCGTTCACCCTGAACGACTTTGATTTCGATCTGCCGCCCGACCTGATCGCGCAGCACCCGGCCACCGAACGCAGCGGCTCCCGCCTGCTGGATGGCCGCGGCAATCAACCCCACGACCTCGTCTTCCGCAGCCTGCCCGACCTGCTGCAGCCCGGCGACCTGCTGGTGTTCAATGACACCCGGGTGCTGAAGGCTCGCCTGCACGGTGAAAAGCAGACCGGCGGCTCGGTCGAGGCGCTGATCGAGCGCGTGCTGCCCCGCCAGGGCAACGACGCCGGCGAGATGCTCGCCCACATCCGCGCCAGCAAATCACCCAAGCCCGGCAGCACCGTGCGCCTGGGCACCGACGGCTCCGAGCCCTTCGAGGCCCTGGTGCTGGGCCGCGGCGGCCCGGACGGCTCGCTGTTCCACCTGCAGGTGGCCGGTGACCCCTTCGCGCTGCTGGAGCGCTGCGGCCATGTGCCGCTGCCGCCCTACATCAGCCACGACGACGCCCCGGAAGACGCCGAGCGCTACCAGACCGTGTTCGCCCGCACCCCCGGTGCCGTGGCGGCCCCGACGGCGGCGCTGCATTTCGACGAAGCGCTGCTGGCCCGACTGGCCGAGCGCGGCATCGGCACGGCCCGTGTCACGCTGCACGTGGGCGCCGGCACCTTCCAGCCGGTGCGCACCGAGAACCTCGCGGAGCACAAGATGCACAGCGAATGGTTCGAGGTGGGCCAGGAGACGGTCGACGCCATCCAGGCCACGCGGGCTGCTGGCGGTCGCATCGTGTCGGTGGGCACCACCACGCTGCGCGCGCTTGAATCAGCGGCCGTGCAGACCGCCTCCCGCGAGGGGCTGGACCGCCCGTGCAGCGGCGAAACCGACATCTTCATCACCCCGGGTTTCCGCTTCAAGGTGGTGGACACGCTGGTGACCAACTTCCACCTGCCCAAGAGCACGCTGATGATGCTGGTGAGCGCCTTCACCGGACACGCCCATGTGATGGGCCTGTACCGGCATGCCATCGAGGCCCGCTACCGCTTCTTCAGCTACGGCGACGCGATGCTGCTGCAGCGCCGCTGACGCCCCTGCCCACCCACCTTTCCGATCCGCCCGCGCCGACCGGCGCTGGGCGACAATCACGCCATGCTCCAGTTTGACCTGCTCAAGACCGACGGCCACGCCCGTCGCGGCCGCCTGACCCTGAACCACGGCGTTGTCGAAACGCCGATCTTCATGCCGGTGGGCACCTACGGCACCGTAAAGGGCGTGCTGCCGCGCTCGCTGCACGACATGGGCGCGCAGATCATCCTGGGCAACACCTTCCACCTGTGGATGCGCCCGGGCCTGGACGTGATGCAGTCCTTCGGCGGCCTGCACGGCTTCGAGCGCTGGAACAAGCCGATCCTGACCGACTCGGGCGGCTTCCAGGTGTGGTCGCTTGGCGAGATGCGCAAGATCAGCGAGGAAGGCGTGCGCTTCGCCTCGCCGGTGAACGGCGACAAGCTGTTCCTGACGCCCGAAGTGAGCATGCAGATCCAGACGGTGCTGAACTCCGACATCGTCATGCAGTTCGACGAGTGCACGCCGTATGAGGTCAAGGGCCACCTCACCACCGAGAAGGAAGCACGCTTCTCGATGGAGCTGAGCCGCCGCTGGGCCAAGCGCTGCATCAACGAATTCGAGCGTCTGGAGAACCCCAACGCGCTGTTCGGCATCGTGCAGGGCGGCATGTTCGAGCACCTGCGCGACGAATCGCTGCAGGCCCTGGTCGAGATGGACCTGCCGGGTTATGCCGTGGGCGGCGTCAGCGTCGGCGAGCCGAAGGAAGAGATGCTGCGCATCATGGCGCACACGCCGCACCGGCTGCCCGCCAACAAGCCGCGCTACCTGATGGGCGTGGGCACGCCTGAAGACCTGGTGGAAGGCGTGGCCTGCGGCGTCGACATGTTCGACTGCGTGATGCCCACCCGCAATGCCCGCAACGGCCACCTGTTCACGCGGTTCGGCGACTTGAAGATCCGCAATGCGCGGCACAAGACCGACCACCGCCCGATCGACGAGACCTGCAGCTGCTACGCCTGCGCCGGTGACAGCAATGGCGGCGGCTTCAGCCGGGCCTACCTGCACCACCTGGACCGCTGCGGCGAGATGCTCGGCCCGATGCTGGCCACCATCCACAACCTGCATTACTACCTGAACCTGATGAGCGAAGTGCGCGCCGCACTCGACGCCGGCACCTTTGCCGACTTCCGCCGCCAGTTCGCAGCCGACCGCGCCCGCGGCGTCTGACCCCGCTTTCGCGTTCGCGGCACCCACCGGCAGTGCCGGCCCGGTGCCGCGCCCGGCGTGCCCCTCGCACCTGCTGAAGAACCCGCAGCGCGCGCACGCCCAACCACCACGGAACCACACCGCCCATGGCGACTTCCTCCCGCCGCCGCCCGTCGGCGCAGCCTGCTGCCAACCCGGCCACGCCGGCCGATGACCTGAGCACCACGCCCGCCAGCGATCGGCCAGCTGCCAAGGCCAGCCCGACGCGCAAGCCGGCCAAGGCGACACCGGCGGCACCGGCGGCACCGGCGGCAAAAGCCGCGAAGGCCACGAAGGCCACCAAGACCGGCGACACCACCAAAGCGGTCAAGCCGGCGAAGGCGGCCGCCGCCACGCCCGAGGTGAGCAAGCCGGCGCGTCAGGCGCGCAAGAAGCCCGTGGCCAATGTGGCCCCAAAGGCGACCGAGGCTGACGTGGTTGATGTGGCGGTTGAGCCAATGGCTGAGCCAGCCGCCGAGCCCGCCCGCGCGGTGGCTGCGGCACCCGAGGCGGCGCCCAAGCCCGCCGCACGCCCACGCCAGCGAGGCCGCAGGGCCGCAGCCGCCGAGCAGACCACCGAGGCTGCCGCCGAGTTGCCTGTCGCCACGGTCACGGCCGCGGCAGACGCCGACAACGGCGCACTGGATGCGGTGGTCGTGGCTGTAGAGACCGCCGCGCACCAAGGCGCCGATGAGGTCGCTCCCCCCGCGCCCGAAGCGGAAGCCAACGTTGCGCCAGCCGCGCCCCCGGCGGCACCCTCACCCGCCCACAGCAGCATCACCCTGGTCGACGGCATCCGCCGGCGTCTGGCCTGGCAAGCGGGCAGCCACTGCCCCGACACCCTGCTGCAAGCCGTGAGCCGCTGGCAGGACGAACGCGGCCAGCTGCGCCTGAACGACGCCGACGGCCTGAGTGAATTGCTGGCCCTGGCCGCGCGCCTGGGCCATCCGCTGGAGGTGAGTGATGCCGTGTGGGCGCATGTGGCCGCCCACAGCGACCTGCGCCAGCGCATCGACCACCTGGAAGCGCAGTACCCGCACGGGCTGGACGCCATCGCCCAAGCCTCGGCCGAGGCCCATCACCCGCTGCGCCCCTGCCAGCTGGAAGCGGCCTTCTTCGCCGCTTGCGTCGGTGCCTGCGTGCTGGCCGACGAGCCGGCCCTGCAGATCGAAGCGCCGGTGGCTCTGGCCTGGACGCTGGTGCAGCGCCATTTCGGCGCCGCCGGCCTGACGGTGCTGGCCCCGGCTTCGGCCTGGCCGCAGTGGCAAGCTGCCTTGTCAGCAGCGCAGGCCGTCCATGTCGCCAATGCCGACATCAACACCGACATCACCACCGCGCCCGCGCCGATCACCTGGCTCGACGCCGATGATGCCCAGGCCGTGGCCAGCGCCACCGCGACCGATGTGCTGCTGGCCGATGTGCGCTGCAGCACCCGCGGCGTGCCGCAGCACCTGAACACCGCCACCTGGCTGTGGGCCGTGGCCGACGCCCACCTGCTCGGCCCGCAACCGGGCCAGCGCGCCCAGGCAGAAGCGCTGCTGCACACGGTCGACCGCCTGCGCCAGGGCGCCCTGGCCGACTGGCTGGAACACGGCGACATCGACGCGCTGGCGCCGCTGCTGCTGCAGCGCCGCTTTGCCGACGTGGCCGAACAATGGCCCGCCTGGACCAGCGCCACCGCGGACTGCGCCTTGTCGGCGGAACAAGCCGAGACGCACCAGACCGGACTGACGCAGATCGCCGCCCAACTGGCCCGCTGGCAACGCAGCGGCTTCCTCAGCGACACCGAACAACTGGCGCTGCAACGCCAGGTGCTGGGCCTGCAGCACCTGAGCGAAGCGGCCAGCACCGCCGCACTGCCCGGCTTGCTGCGCAAAGCGCTCGATGCCGGCACCACCCGCGTGATCGTCTTCAGTGGCGCCGGCCACAGCCTGCCCGCGCTGGCACAAGCACTGCAAGCGCAGGGGCTGCCGGTACAGGCACTGCCCAGCGCCAGTTCGCCCCGGCAGGCGGATGCGGCGGCACGCGCCTTCCGCGATGCCCCTGATGCACAGGTGCTGCTGGTTGCCGACGGCGTGCCGGGGGCCGAGCCGCGCATCGGCCTGAACAATGTGCGTCCGCTGGTGCTGCACCTCGACCGACCGTGGAGCAGCGCGGTGCTGCTGCGCCGCCTGCGTCGCGTGCGGGCCGGCCGTGCCCAGCGTGAAGTGCCGGTGCTGCAGTGCCTGGCCACGGGCTCACTGGCCGCGATGCGCGCCGCGCTTGACCCGCTGGACTTGAGCGCCCTGGACCTGGCCGAGAGCGCCGATCGCACCGCAGCGCCTGCCGAGGTGCTGGGCAGCGTGCCCCGGCTGCTGCGCGGCGAAACGCTGCGCGGCTGGCTGACGGACCTGCTGGCTTGCCTGGGAGACGCCTCTGCAGCCGAGGCACCGGACACTGCCACCGTACCCTCCAGCATCAACGTCGACGTCAGCGCCCACGTCAGCGAAGAGGGTTGATGCGGCCCGGGGGATAGGATCGGGCCCATGAACCTGCCGCCCCCCCGGCCACCAACGCCAACGCAGACGCCAACACCGCCGCCCTCCCCGCCAGCCCCCCGCTGGCGGCGCTGGCTGAATGCCCTGTGGCAATGGCCGCTGGCCCTGGTCATCCTGTTCGAGGAATGGGGCTGGGAACCCTTACAGCGCCTGCTGGCGCGCATCGGCCGCTGGCCGGGCTTCCGCTGGATCGAAAGCTGGGTGCGCAGCCTGCCGCCCTGGGCCGCCCTGGCACTGCTGGTGCTGCCCAGCCTGCTGCTGCTGCCGGTCAAGCTGCTGGCGCTGTGGCTCATCAGCCAGGGCCGCGGCGTGCTGGGCGCGCTGGTCATCGTGGTGGCCAAGCTGGTGGGCACGGCGCTGCTGGCGCGCATCTTTTCGCTCACCCAGCCGGCCCTGATGCAGATGCCCTGGTTCGCGCGCTGGCACGGCCGCTGGACGACCTGGAAGGACGGGCTGCTGGCCCGCGTGCGCGCCAGCGCCGTCTGGCAGACGGTGGGCCGAGTGAAGGCAGCCGCCCGTGCCGCGGCCTCCGCCGTGGCAAGCGCCGTACGGGCCTTGTTCGGCCGGTGATTCCTCAGTTCACCCAGTACAGGTAGCGCAGCGCTGACATCCCCGTGGCCCCGACGGTGTCGCGCTCCAGGCGCCCGGGCAGCGGCGACAGCGGATGTGTGGCGTCCACCTTGCGGCACATCGTCGTCAACGCAGCGGGCAGGCGGTTCAAGCTGGCGCGGGTACCCGCAGGCGGCGGCTGCAGATACAGCTTCGCGATGTCCAGCCCCTGGCCGGCCGGGCACACCGGCGCCAGGCTGCCCAGCAAGCCGCCCGCACCTGCCGTGGTGGGCAGCAGATGCCGGCCATGCCACAGCGCGCCGACCTGATCCAGCATCACGCGCCAGGTGGTGAAGTCGGCCGCTTCCAGCGGAATCGGGAACACGCTGTTCACCTGCCGCGGGTGGCTGATCCATTCGTTCTGGTCGTCGGTTTCAGCCAGCACCGCGTCGCGCAGGCGGCCCGAGGTGGCCAGGCCGCGACCGATCAGACCGTGGGCCTGGCGCAGCAAGGCCGGCCGGGCCAGCACCAGCTCACGCCGCTGCAGGTCTACATCGAACGCACGAATGTTGATCAACAGGCCTTCGATGAACTGGTGGTACGACAGCGCCCACAGCACATCGCTCTGGTCGAGGTCGATCACGGCGTTCATGTCGTAGTGGCGCTCGTAGTGCCCGGCGTCGTCGCTGGGCATGCCGAACTGCGGCTCACCGTGGCGGCGTTTCGGCAGGGCGAAGAAGTGCCGCTCCCAGACGCTGAGTTCACCGTCGCCGTCGAGATCGACCTGCCATTGGCCCGGTGCGATGCGCAAGGAACGGCCCGCGCCCAGTTGCACACGCTCCAGCTGCAGGCGGGTGCGGCGCATCTCAGCTCGCACCTCGTCAATCTTGCGTTCAACCTCGGCCACCACGGCGGCGTAGTCCTGCGGCTGCACGCGGTTGAGCGTGGCCATGCCCCGGCGCGCCCAGGTGCTGAGCTGGCGCACCTGGTCCACATCACGGCAGATCGCCCAGGCCAGGCGCTCATCGTCGGTGCGCAGCACATCGGCATTCACCGGCTGGGCGGCGCAGGTGCGGCGGAAGCCGTCGGTGGTGGCCAGGTCGGGCGCAGAGGGCGCAGCGAGAGGCGCGGCCATGGCCGGCAGCGCCAGCACGGCACTCAGCGA
Source organism: Burkholderiales bacterium PBB6 (assembly GCA_002255925.1). Lineage (GTDB taxonomy): Bacteria > Pseudomonadota > Gammaproteobacteria > Burkholderiales > Burkholderiaceae_C > Ideonella > Ideonella margarita. The sequence continues at coordinate 253,853 of NKIH01000007.1, forward strand.
CATCGCAGCACACAAGGTGGAGCAAAACCGGCGCAACGGGGAAGGGGTGAGTTGGTTCAAGGTGTCAGCGCACCATCAGGGCACGCAGTGGTTCAACACGTCGCCACTCTAGGTGCGCGGGCACCGCTGCCCGCCCTTTCACCGATGAAGTATCGCCAGACGATACCGACCCAGCCTCCCCATGCACCACCGGGCCAAAAAAAAGGGCCCCGCCGGGCCCCTTCATCCGGCGTGCGCCGACCTCACTCGGCGTCAGGTGCCGAGATCAGGCCGATGCTGCTTTCTGCGGTGCCCAGCAGGCCGACCTTGCTGTAGATGCCCAGCTTGTCGCGGGTGTCGGCGATGTCGAGGTTGCGCATGGTCAGCTGGCCGATGCGGTCGGCCGGCGTGAAGGCGCCTTCCACCTTTTCCATGCTCAGGCGTTCCGGCTTGTAGGTCAGGTTGTCGCTCTGCGTGTCCATGATGGAGTAGTCGTTGCCACGACGCAGCTCCAGCGTCACTTCGCCGGTCACGGCGCGGGCGATCCAGCGCTGGGCGGACTCACGCAGCATCATGCATTGCGAGTCGAACCAGCGGCCCTGGTACAGCAGGCGGCCCAGCTTGCGGCCGTTCATGCGGTATTGCTCGATGGTGTCTTCGTTGTGGATGCCGGTGACCAGACGCTCGTAGGCGATGTGCAGCAGCGCCATGCCAGGGGCTTCATAGATGCCGCGGCTCTTGGCTTCGATGATGCGGTTCTCGATCTGGTCGCACATGCCCAGGCCGTGGCGGCCACCGATGCGGTTGGCTTCCTCGAACAGGGCCACGGCATTCGGGAAGGTCTGGCCGTTCAGGGCCACCGGCACGCCTTCTTCGAAGCGCACCGAGACCGTCTCGGCCTTCACCACCACGTCGTCACGCCAGAAGGCCACGCCCATGATGGGCTTGACGATGTGCATGCCGGCGTTCAGGAACTCCAGGTCCTTGGCCTCGTGGGTGGCGCCCAGCATGTTGGAGTCGGTGCTGTAGGCCTTCTCCACGCTCATCTTGTAGTCGAAGCCGTTGGCGATGAGGTATTCGCTCATTTCCTTGCGGCCACCGAGCTCGTCGATGAAGGTCTGGTCGAGCCACGGCTTGTAGATCTTCAGCGCCGGGTTCACCAGCAGACCGTAGCGGTAGAAACGCTCGATGTCGTTGCCCTTGTAGGTCGAGCCGTCGCCCCAGATGTTGACGCCGTCGTCCTTCATCGCGGCCACGAGCATGGTGCCGGTCACGGCACGGCCCAGCGGCGTGGTGTTGAAGTAGGTGGCGCCGCCGGTGCTGATGTGGAAGGCACCGGACTGGATCGCGGCGATGCCTTCGGCCACCAGCTGCGGGCGGCAGTCGATCAGGCGGGCGATGCTGGCGCCATAGGCCAGGGCCTTGCGCGGGATCTCGTCGTAGTCGGCTTCGTCAGGCTGGCCCAGGTTCGCCGTGTAGGCGCAGGGCACCGCGCCCTTGGCGCGCATCCAGTGCACGGCGGCGCTGGTGTCCAGGCCGCCCGAGAAGGCGATGCCGACGCGGTCGCCAGCGGGGAGGTTCTGCAGAATGGTCGCGGACACGGTGGTGCTCTCGTCGAAAGTGGATGCCGGGGTTGGCAGGGGAATCCCGGATTTTAGGCGAGCTGCGGACGCAGCAGCCCGGCCACCGTGTCCTGCAGCTTTTGCGGGCTCACATCAGCCGGCGCCATGGCCGGTGCAGCCACCAGGCTGACGGGGCTGAACAGGCCGCGGCGGAAGGGCCGGACCATGGCCGTGCCGTTCTCGACACGCGAGAAGAACGAGCCCCACAGATTGACCAGCGCCAGCGGCACCACCGGCACCGCGCGGCGCTCCAGGATCTTCATGATGCCGCCCTTGAAGGGCTGCAGTTCGCCGTCACGCGTGATGCCGCCTTCGGGGAAGATGCACAGCAAATCGCCCTCGGCCAGCACCTGGTCAGCCAGGCGGAAAGCCTCGTCATACGCGGCCGGGTCTTCGGCGCGCGGCGCCACCGGAATCGCCTTGGCCAGGCGGAACATCCAGCCCAGCACCGGAATGCGGAAGATGCGGTGGTCCATCATGAAGCGCACCGGGCGCGGGCTGGCGGCCATCAGCAGTACCGCGTCGATGAAGCTTACGTGGTTGCAGACCAGCACCGCCGCGCCCTCCGCCGGGATGTGGGTGTCGCCCACCACGCGGAAGCGGTAGACCAGGTTCGACAGCACCCAGGCCGCAAAGCGCAGCAGGTATTCAGGCACCAGCAGGAAGATCCACAGCGCCACCAACGCATTGGCCAGCGCCAGCCAGCCGAACACCTGCGGAATGCTCACGCCGTGGCTGAGCAGCGCGCCCACGCCCAGGCTGCTGCCGATCATGAACAGCGCGTTGAGGATGTTGTTGGCCGCGATGATGCGCGCCCGGTGCGAGGCCGGCGAGCGCAGCTGGATCAGCGCGTACATCGGCACGCTGAACAGGCCGGCCGACAGCGACAGCAGGAACAGATCCGCCAGCACGCGCCAGTGCGGCGTCTGCGCCAGAAAGCCGCTCACCGTGTGGCGCGCGGCGGGCTCGGCCAGGCCGCTGGAGGCCAGCCACAGATCAGCTGCGAACACCGACATGCCGATCGAGCCCAGCGGCACCAGGCCGATTTCCACATGCCGGCGGCTGAAGGTTTCACACAGCAGCGAACCGGTGGCCACGCCCACCGAAAACACCACCAGCAGCAGCGAGGCCACGTGCTCGTCGCCATGCAGCACGTCCTTCGCGAACGACGGGAACTGGCCGAGGAAGACCGCGCCGAAGAACCACAGCCACGAGATGCCCAGCAGCGAGCGGAACACCACCAGGTTGCCGTGCGCCAGCTTGAGGTTGCGCCAGGTTTCGGTGAAAGGGTTCCAGTTCACCACCAGCGTGGGTTCGGTGGCGGGGGTGGTGGGGATGAGCTGCGCCGTGACGCGCCCCACCACGGCCAGGCCCAGGCAGATCAACGCCACGGCCTTGGCCCCGGTGAGCCAGCCCATGTCGGGCAGGGCGATGAGCACGCCGCCCACCACATTGCCCAGCAGGATGGCCACGAAGGTGCCCATCTCGATCATGCCGTTGCCGCCGGTGATCTCGCGCTCATTCAGGTGCTGCGGCAGGTAGGCGAACTTGACCGGGCCGAACAGCGTGCTGTGCAGGCCGAGCAGGAAGATGCAGCACAGCAGCACCGGCACGCTGCCCATGAAGAAGCCGGCCATGCCCACGCACATGATGAAGAGCTCGAGGTCCTTCACCCAGCGGGTCATCAGCTCTTTGCGGTACTTGTCGGCCAGCTGGCCCGATGTGGCCGAGAACAGCAGGAAGGGCGCGATGAACACCGCCCCGATCACCAGCCCGGCCATCTGCGACGGCAGCCACGACACCGACAGGTGGTAGGTAACCAGCACGGTGAACGCGAACTTGAAGATGTTGTCGTTCATCGCCCCGAGGAACTGGGTCCAGAAGAACGGGGCGAAGCGGCGCTGGCCCATCAGGGCGAACTGGTTCGGATGCGTGTGGCCGTTGGCAGGGGCTTGGCTCATCGGGCTTGTCTTCCTGGGTAGGTGGGCTGGCGGCGCGTTGGTCTGCACTGTAGCCGTTGAACTTGACAGGCCGTGCAGCGGGTCAGCGCACGGTTTGCAGCGGGCCGGACCGGCCGGTGCGGGCCAGCCAGGTGAACACCGAATCGGCGGTGACGGTTTCGATGCGGTCGGTGAAACGCTTGGCGTTCGGGTGGTCATCAAAGGCGACGTTGGCTGCGGTGACGCGGGCACCCAGACGCGTCAGCGGCCCCAGGCGCAGCACGCCGGGCTCGTAGCCCTGGGCCTGCAGCCAAGCCTGGGCCTGCGCACGGTCGGGCGGGCTGACCGCAGCGGCTGCGGGGCCCTCGGCCAGCCCGCCGGCCAGCGTCTCCAGCGCCCACTGGTTGCTTTGCTGGTACCGCTGGCCCCAGGCGTACGACACCATCGAATAACGCGGCGTGTGCCACTGCGCCAGGCGGGCGTTGTCCTGCAGCAGCGGCAGCAGGCGTTGCTGAAGCTCGGGCGTGAGCGGCACGAAGGCCGCCTCGTACCGGAAAGGCTGGTCCATGAAAAACTCGCCCAGCCCCTGGCGCCACACCTGCGCGCGGTCGGTGCCGCACAGGTTGAGCTTGTGCACCACGCGCCAGACGGGTCGGGCCGCATCGCTGCGGTCCCGGTAGACCAGGCCGATGTGCGACCAGGTCAGGCCGTATCGGCTCAGGTCTTGCCCGGCGCGGGCCAGCACCACCACGTCGGCGCCGCGCTCGTCGAGCTTCTGCGCGGTGCGCTGCGCCAGGGCCATGCCGCGTTCGATGTCGGCGGTGGCCGGGGGGCGCTGCTCGCACGGCCGGCCCGCATGTGCGGCCGGCACGGCCAGCAGCAGGCACACGCCGGTGGCCAGCGCCAGCAGCGCTGCCCGAGCCTGGCCACCACGCGGGCCCCTCAGCCGGCCGACCGGTCGCTGGCTCATCGGGTGATGGCCTCGTTGTGCAACAGCGAAGCGCCGATCTCATTCGGGATGAAGCAGATCGCGCGGCCGGCCTCTGACAAGACCCAGCCGGTGCCCAGCGCCACGACCGACACCATCGCGCCCACACCCGACACCACCGTGCCGGCCAGCGTGATGCTGATGCGCACGCCGTCAGACGCCCGCGCCAGCACCCACACCGTGCCTGCGGCCACCGCCTGCACGCTGACCACGGCGAACACCGCGCCAGCCGACAGCACACCCACCGGTGCGGCCACCGACATGACCAGCGGCAGGGTCGAGATGAGGCTCAGATCGGCCGACGGGCCGTGCGCAGCGGCCGGGCCGCTGAGGGCCATCACACCAGCGGTGCTGGCGGCCAGCAGGGAGAGCTTGAACGAATGCAGCATGAAGAAGCTCCTGTCGAGGAAGGACGAGATCAAGTCGGGTGGAAACAGGTCAGGTGGCATCAAGCCTGGCTCAAGCCTGGCGTGAGGCTTCACGGCGGCCAGCCAGATGGGCCTCCATCAGGTCGGCGTCGTAGGCATCACGCAGCGTCTTGGCCAGGGTGAACACGCTGGAGATCAGGAACAGCCAGGCCACCAGCAGGTAGGCCTTCCAGACGGGCTGGATGTTCATGCGCCAGAGGCCCCAGCCGGTCAGGCCCATGGCCAGGAAGAAGCCGCTCCACACCACCAGCCGCCACATCGGCGTGTCCACGCTGCGGCCCTGGTTGTCACGGATGAACTTCGACAAGCCGAACGCGGTGCTCAGGCAGAACACATAGCCCATGACCATGAAGGCACGGTCGAGGTCATCACCTGGCAACCAGGCCAGGCCGATGGCGCAGAGGGACACGGCCAGGCCGAACGACACCCAGACCTGGAGGCGCCAGGCGGCGGTGTCACGGCGAACATGGGTGGGGTAGGCATCGGCAGACATGGCAGGCCTTGGGGCTTGGTTGAACATGGCCACGATGTTGCCGAGGCCGGCCGCCAGGAGCACTGCAATTCGGTACCAGTCTATTCAATCAAGACATCTGGTAGCGTATGAAGATACTTTCCGCAGGAAGAGGCCCGCATGTCCAGCACCCAGACGCTCGTCCAGGTCATCAAGTCAGAGCTCAAGTCAGCCGGGCTCACCTACGCCGATCTGGCCCAGGGGCTGAACCTGGCCGAGTCCAGCGTGAAGCGCATGCTGGCCCGGGGCGACATGCCGCTGTCGCGCATCGACGAGATTTGCCGGGTGCTGAAGACCGACTTCGCCGACCTCGCCCGCAAGGTGGCCGATGCCCAGCCGCTGCGCCGCGAGCTGACGCTGGAGCAGGAGCGCGCGGTGGTGAGCGACCGCAAGCTGCTGCTGATGGCCATCTGCTGCATGAGCCAGTGGACGCTGGAGCAGGTGCTGGGCAGCTACCGGCTGACCGAGGCCGAAGCCATCCGCCACCTGGCCCACCTCGACCGGCTGGGCATCATCGAGCTGCGGCCGATGAACCGCTACCGCCTGATGGTGGCCAAGGCCTTTCGCTGGCGCCCGCACGGCCCGGTGATGACCTTCTTCCGCGACGAAGTGGTGGGCGACTATTACAGCGGTGGCTTCGACGGCGAGGGCGAGATGCTGACGCTGGTGCACGGCCAGATCGGCCGCAGCCTGGCGCAGCTGTTCAATGAACGGCTGCAGCGCGTGGCCCAGGACTTTGCGCAGCAGCACCTGGCCGACCAGAAGCTGCCGGCCGACCAGAAGCGCCCTTACACGCTGGTGATCGGGATGCGCTCGTGGTTGTTCGCCGCGTTCCGGGACTTGAAGCGCCCGGAACACGGCTGAACGTCAGGGCCGGGGCGCGTACAGGCTGCCCAGGCGGTCGGGCGTGCCGGCGATGCGCTCAAGCGCCGGGTAGCGCAGGCCACCACGCCAGTCGATGCTGACCTGGCGATACAACTCGCCCTGCTTCAACAGCAAGGCCACCGGCTGCTTGCCGTCCTTGTTGGCGGTGATGGCCGCGGCCAGGCGCTCCGGCTTGTAGCTGGCCATCTGCACCGCGACGATCTGCATGCCCGGGGCCAGGCCCGCCTTGAAGGCCGGGCTGTCCCAGGCCACGGCGTCCAGCTTGCCGTCCGCCGCCACGCGCACACCCAGCGACCACGACAGATCCTGGCTGCGCTCGGCGTCATCACCACCGCCACCACTGCCGCGGGCGAACTTGCTTTCGGTCTCGCGCCACACCAGCTTCCAGCCGCTGCGCGCCAGGCCGTCCAGCGGCGCGCCGGTGCCGGTGCGGTCCAGGCGCTGGCGCAGGAAGGCCGCCCAGTCGTTTGATGCCACGGTGTTCAGCGTGGCCACGATGTCATCGAAGCGGTAGGTCAGCGGCTGCACCGCGCCGTCCGGTGCGCTGGCATGCGGGGTGCCGAAGAAGGCGCGGGCGAAGTCGTCCATCGACTGACGCTCAGCGGTCTTTTCGCGGATCAGGGTGTCGGCGTCGAGCCAGATCAGCGTGGCTTCGTCGTAGTAGTCGGCGCCGCGCTGCCAGTCGCCCCAGTCCTTGCCACGACCGCGGGCGCCCATCGTGCCCTCGTTGGTGGTGTCTTGCAGGTTGCGCCAGAGGCGGCCTGCGCGGGCGTCGAGCCAGGCGATGGTGTTGGCCAGGCGGTCACGCGATTGCTCGGGCGTCGACAAGCCCGACCGCGCCGCCAGCACATGGCCCCAGAACTGCGTCTGGCCTTCATACAGCCACAGCAGCGAGTTGCGCATCGGCAGGTTGTACTGGGGCGTCCACAGATCGGCCGGGCGGCGGAATTTGCCGTTCCAGGAATGCACGAACTCATGCGGCAGCAGCTCACGCGAGCCCTGGCGCTTGTCCCAGTCCTTGAAGTAGCCCGGGCGCACACCGTTTTCGCTGGACTCCTGATGCTCCAGGCCGATGCCGCCGAACTCGCGGCTCTGCGCGAACAGGAAGTCATACTGGCGGAAGTGCCGTGCGCCAAACAGCTTGTGGGCCTGCGTCACCAGATCGCGGTGCGCCTGCACCTGCTCGGGCGTGGCCTCGAGCTGCTCGGCCTCGTCGGCCACCATGTTCAGCGCGACCGGGTTGGGCGTGCCGGGCTCATCGAGCTCCAGCCGCTTGAAATGGCGGCCGGCGAACACCGGTGAATCGACCAGCGTTTCGAGCGAGGCCGGGGCATAACGCACCCAGCCGTCCGTGCCGGGCTGCGTGGGCTTGCCGTCCAGACCACGCAGGGCCGAGCCCTGCTGCCAGCCGGCTGGCAGCTTGAGGCGGGCCTGCACCTGGATGGCGCTGGCGTAGTGGCCGGCCGGGTAGAGCATCACCTGGTTCCACTGCACGCCGACGATGGCCGGGCTGACGGCCACACGGCCGTTGCTGCGGTTCACCGGGCTGAGGTGCTGGTATTCCAGCTGCAGCTGCTTCACGCCCGAAGGCACGTCGACGTGGAAGGCATGCGCATCCACCGTGTCGCGTTCCCACGCCAGGGTCTTGCCACCGGCCCGCACGATGAGGCCGGCCAGCTGGTTCACATCGCCCGAGGCCGAATGGGTGCCGGGCAGCCAGCGCGGGTACAGCAGCGTGAGGCGCTCACCCGGGCGCTTGACCGGCACCGTGAGGCGCACCTGCTGGACGCGGTGGTCGAGGTCGGACGCATCCACCTCCAGTTGCAGCACGCCGGGCCAGGCCTGGTTGACCGGTGCCGGAATGGCGGGCGGCAGGGGCATCAGCGTGGGGGCGGTGGGTGCGGCCTGGGCAGGCACCACTCCAGTCAGGGCGCCGATCAGGGCCACTGCACACGGAGCTGCCAGCCCACGCCTCCAGAAGACCTTGTGGGTCACGGAACGTGGCATCGCGAAACTTCCCGGGGACGTTGAAAGAAGCGGCTGACGTTACATCAAAGCCAGCCTCTTTCTGCCCCACAGTCGCTCCGCAGCGCCGTCCCGCAGCGCCTGCTGTCAGCGCCGCATCAGGTGCCGATGATGCCGCCGTCGTCGCGGGTGATGACCAGCGTGGCCGAGCGCGGGCGGCCGGCGCGGTCCGGCCAGCTCGAGATCTTCATCGGCTGGCGCGGGTCGCTGCGCTCGGTCGGCGATTCGCCCGGGTGCTGGATGTTCACGAACAGCGCACGCAGGTCGCTGGTCATGGTGATGCCCGTCAGCTCGCAGCCGGCCGGGCCGACCAGGAAGCGGCGGATCTCGCCCACCGTCGGGTCGCAGGCCAGCATCGCGTTGTTCGGCAGGTTGACGTAGTCGCCCTTGCCCAGCGTCGAGGTGGAGATGTCGGTCTGGATCCACAGCACGCCGCGCGGGTCGACCCACAGGCCGTCCGGGCTGCCGAACACGTCACCGCGGATGTTGCCCTTGGCACCATCGCGCGAAAGGCTCGGATCGCCGGCCAGCACCAGGTGGTCCCAGGTGAAGGTGGCGGCGTTCAGGTCGCCCTTCTCCTGCCAGCGGATGATCTGGCCCATGGTGTTGTTGGCACGCGGGTTGGCGGCGTCCATGTACGGACGGCCGGGCTTGCCGCGGTCGCTGTTGTTGGTCAGCGTGCAGTAGACGGTCTTGGTGATCGGGTCGATCGTCGTCCACTCCGGGCGGTCCATCTTGGTGCCGCCCAGCAGGTCGCTGGCCTGGCGGGCCTTGATGAGCACTTCGGCCTGGTCGGCAAAACCGTTGGCCACCGTCAGCGGGCCCTGGCCATGCACCAGCGGCAACCAGGCGCCGGTGCCGTCCACATCGAAGCGGCCGACAAACAAGGTGCCGTGGTCGAGCAGCTCGCGGTTGGCGGCTGCGCCACCGGGCTGCATCTTGTCGCGGCTGACGAACTTGTAGATGTATTCGAAGCGCGCGTCCTCACCCATGTAGACCACGGCGTGGCCTTCGGCCGTCAGGGCCACGGCGGCGCCTTCGTGGGCTGCACGGCCCATGGCGGTGCGCTTGATGGGGGCGGCGTCGGGGTTCTGCGGGTCGATCTCGACCACCCAGCCAAAACGGTTCGATTCGTTCGGGTGGCGCACGGCGTCGAAGCGCTCTTCGAACTCGTGCCAGCGGTAGAAGCCGCCGCCCTTCTTGATGCCCCAGCGCGCATGGTGCGCATCGGGCTTCTCGGCGCCTTCGAAGTAGTTGGCGAAGTTTTCTTCGCAGGTCAGGTAGGTGCCCCAGGGCGTGTAGCCGTTGGCGCAGTTGTTCAGCGTGCCCAGCACGTTGCGGCCGGTCGGATCAGCCTCGGTGCGCATCAGCGCGTGGCCAGCAGCCGGGCCCTGCACCACGCACGGCGTGGCGGCGGTGATGCGGCGGGCATACCGTGACGGCAGCACCTGGGTGACGCGGCCGTCGGCCTGACGTTCCACCTCGATCACCGACACGCCGTGGGCGGCGATGGACTTGCGCACCTTCTCGGCCGACCAGTTGTCCATGCCGTCGGCATGCAGCAGGCCGTCATCGGTGTATTCGTGGTTCATGGTCAGCAAGCCGCGGCGCGCGCCGTCGAGGCTGAACCAGGCCATGCCGTCGTGGTGCATGCCGCCTTGCAGGGCCTGGTCGGCCGCGCTGTTGCCGCCGTCAGGGCGGAACGCCGGCATCTGGCCGGGCACGCCCACCGGGTCACCCCAGCGGAACAGCACGCGGGCGGTGTAGCCCGGGGGCACGGTCACCGTGTCTTGCGCAGCCATCGGCACCGAGGTGAAGCCGATCTGGCGGCCGAGCGACGCCGGATTGGCGCCCGTGGCCGAACCAGTGGTGGCGCAACCCGCCAGCGCACCGCCGCCCAGCAGGGCCACCAGCGATGAGGCCAGGCCGCCACGCAGCAGCACCCGGCGCTGGGCGTCCATCACGTCATGGATCGTAGGGTTGGACGAGCGATTGGAATCTTCCATCGCTGCAAAGGACTTGGCCATGCGCTTGCGCTCCGGTGAATGCACGAAATATTGCTAGCGAACAGGATGCAGCAAATCCGTGAAACTGCCGTGACAGCCGGCCACCCGCCTACTTGCGGCCGAGCACCTCTTGGGTGTGCTCGCCAAGTGCGGGCGCCGGGCGGAACAGGCCGCCGGGCGTTTCGCTCAAGCGCGGCACCACACCGGGCACATCCAGCGCCAGGCCGGTGGCCGTGACGATGCGCTGGATCATGCCGCGCGCCTGGAAATGCGGATCGGCCGCAATGTCGCGCACGGTGTAGATGCGCCCGACCGGCACGCTCACGGCCTGCAGGGTGCTCACCACGTCGTCGACGTTGCGGGCCACCGTCCACGCCGTGATGGCCGCATCGATGCGGTCCACCTGCGCGGCGCGGCCGGCATTGCTGGCCAGCGCCGGGTCTTGCCCGAGGTCATCGCGGCCGATGGCCGACATCAGGCGCTTGTAGATGGAATCACCATTGCCGCCGATCACCACCTGGCCGTCGGCGCAGCGGTAGGCATTGCTGGGTGCGATGCCGGGCAACGCCGAGCCCGCCGGCTCACGCACGGCGCCAAACGCGCTGTACTCGGGCAGCAGGCTTTCCATGCAGTTGAAGACGGCCTCGTACAGGGCCACGTCCACCACCTGGCCACGGCCGCGCGGGGCCTCGGGCGACACCGACTGGCTGCGCGCCTGCAGCGCCAGCAGCACGCCGATCACGCCGTGCAAGGCCGCCAGCGTGTCGCCCAGGCTGACTCCGGCGCGCACCGGCACGCGGCCAGGCTCGCCCATCAGGTGGCGCAGGCCGCCCATGGCTTCGGCCACCACGGCGAAGCCGGGCAGATCGCGGTAGGGGCCATCCTGGCCGTAGCCGCTGATGCGCAGCATCACCAGGCCTGGGTTGGTGCGCAGCAGCTCATCCGGCCCCAGGCCCCACTTCTCCAGCGTGCCGGGCTTGAAGTTCTCGATCAGCACGTCGGCATCGTCGATCAGCGTGCGCACGGCCTCGCGGCCTTCCGGCGTGCGCAGATCAAGCACCACGCTGCGCTTGTTGCGGCTCTGCACCTGCCACCACACGCTCGTGCCTTCGTGCAGCATGCGCCACTGGCGCAGCGGATCACCGCCGGGCTGCTGGCCGCTGGCGGGCGGCTCGATCTTGATGACGTCAGCGCCAAAGTCGCCCAGCGTCTTGCCGGCGAACGGGCCGGCAATCAGCTGACCAAGCTCCAGCACCTTCAGGCCGGCGAGCGGACCGGCAGCATGCCGGCCGTCAGGCAAGCCCTGCGGGGTCACGCCGGCTGCTCTTCGATCAGGTAGCTGGCGCCATCGAACTGGGCCAGCGCGTCCACCAGGAACGGCAGCTCGGCGGCCAGCGTCTGGTGCAGCGTGTACGGCGGGTTGATGATGAACATGCCGCTGCCGGTCAGGCCGAAGCCACGCTCGTCGGGCTGGCTCACCGTCATGCGCACATGCAGCCAGCCCTTCGGGGCCAGAGCCATCAGCCGCTTGGGCAGCTGGGCCGCCTCGACGCGGCTGACCTGCGGGTACCAGACCATGTAGACGCCTTCGGCGAAGCGGGCGACCGCCTCGCGCATCGACGCGATGACCTTGCCGTAATCGGCCACCAGCTCGTACGACGGGTCCATCAGGGTGACGGCACGGCGCGGCGTGGGCGGCAGCTGGCCCTTGAGGCCGGCAAAACCGTCTTCATTGAGCACCTGCACCTGGCGCTCGCCGCCAAAGTGGGCGGCCAGCGTGCGGGCATCGGACGGGTGCAGCTCGAACAGGCGCATGGCCGAGCCACGCGGCATCAGCAGGCGGGCGATCGACGGCGAGCCGGGGTAGAGCGCCAGCGGCGGGGTCATGCCCTTTTCCAGCTGGGGCGTGACGCCGTTCTCGTCGGGCTGCAGGTTGAAGGTCTGCACCAGCTGCACGAAGTCAGCCAGCGCCGGGGGCAGGTCAGGCCGGCTCCAGAGCTGGTTGATACCTTCGCGGTACTCAGCCGTTTTCTGGGCCTGCGCGCCCTTGAGCAGGTAGCCACCGGCACCGGCATGGGTGTCGATGTAGCGGAAGGGCTTGTCCTTGCCCACCATGTAGCGCAGGACCTGGGTGAGCACCAGATGCTTTAGCACATCGGCGTGGTTGCCTGCATGGAAGGCGTGGCGGTAGGCCAGCATGGCGGGGTCTTTCAGATCAGATCAATCCCGCACTGTACCGGTACGAGTACGCTTTGCGCCATGAGCACACTTTTCTCTCCCCTTCAGGTCGGCGACATCGCCGTGGCCAACCGCATCGTGATGGCACCGCTGACCCGCAACCGCGCCGGCGCCGGTCGCGTGCCCACCGACCTGATGGTCGAGTACTACCGCCAGCGCGCCAACCCGGCCACCGGCGCCGGTCTGATCATCACCGAAGCCAGCCAGATCAGCCCGATGGCCCAGGGCTACCTCGACACCCCGGGCATCTACAGCGCCGAGCAGGTGGCGGGCTGGAAGAAGGTCACCGACGCGGTGCATGCCGAAGGCGGCAAGATCGTGATCCAGCTCTGGCACGTGGGCCGCATCTCGCACAGCTCGCTGCTGCCTGATGGCGCGGCGCCGGTGTCGTCGAGCGCCAAGCCCGCCAACAGCAAGACCTTCATCACCGGCGGCTTTGCCGAGGTGTCGGCACCGCGCGCGCTGGCCACCGAGGAAATCGCCGGCATCGTCAATGACTACCGCGTGGCGGCCCGCAACGCCATCGAAGCCGGTTTTGACGGCGTCGAGATCCACGCGGCCAACGGCTACCTGATCGAGCAGTTCCTGCGCGATTCGGTGAACGACCGCACCGACGCCTACGGCGGCTCCATCGCCAACCGCGCCCGCTTCCTGCTGGAAGTGGCCGAGGCCGTGACGGCTGAAATCGGCGGTGGTCGCACCGGCATCCGCCTGTCGCCCATCACCCCGGCCAACGACTGCGGCCAGGACAGCAACGCCCAGGCCCTGTTCGACCACGTCGCCCGTGGCCTGCAACCGCTGAAGCTGGCGTACTGCCATGTGGTGGAAGGCTCGACCGGCGGCCCGCGCGACCTGAGCGACCAGGGCGTGGCCCCGTTCAACTACGCCGAGATGAAGTCGGCGTTTGGCGGCGTCTGGATGGTGAACAACGGCTACAACCGCCTGATGGCCGATGAGGTGCTGGCCAGCGGCGCGGCTGATCTGGTGGCCTGGGGTCGCCCGTTCATCGCCAACCCCGACCTGGGCCGCCGCCTGCGCGAAGGCGCCGAGCAGGCCAAGGTGAATTTCGCGACCTGCTACGGCGGTGGCGCCGAGGGCTACACCGACTATCCGGCGCTGGCCTGACGATGGCACGGCCCATGCCGGCGATGCCGGTCGGGGGCCTGTTCCCGATTCAGCGGCGGCCCATGCGGTCGCGGAAGGCGTCGGGCAGGCTGAGCGCACGGTCGCCCGGCACCAGCGTGAAGCTGTCGCCGGCCTGCACCTGACCCGGCTTGAGCACGGCGAGGTAAGTGCCGCAGTAGCCCGACTCGGCCATCAGCTTGGCGGCCTTGGAAAAGCCCATAGCCGCGTTGAACTTGAAGCACGGCTCGCGGGGTTCGCTCACCACCAGCACGCCGCCGTCGGCAAACACCAGCTGATCACCCACCCACAGGTCGCGTTCGATCAGGCCGTCGATGGTCAGGTTTTCGCCCAACAGGCCGGGCGGCACGTCGGCATCCCACGAGGCGGCACGGGCCTGCGCCCGCACCGTGCGCCAGAACGGCAGGTGGGTGGCGAAGTAGGCGTACACCGCCTTGCGCAAACCGCCGTGCACGCTGCGGTCCGCCTGCTCGTCACCCGCCAGACCCATCGGGCCGTAGGCCACCGGGCCGGTCTGCGGCACTTTGCCGATCGCCGTCAGGACCTCACGGCCGTTGATGTTCACCGGCTTGGCGGTGGCCACGTTCACGCTCAGGATCTTCATGCCCGGATTGTGAGCGAGCCGGCGCCGGCCTGCGCGGATGCAGGGTGATGACCTGCACCGCGGCACCCGACGTTGACGACTTCGAAGCCCCGGCCGGCGGCCCGTCGCAGCCGTCACAGCCACAGGCGCCGCCCCGGCGCGCCGCGCGTTGCAGCCAGCCCATGCCGGCCAGTTGCGGCACGCTCAAAGCCCGGTTGGCGGCGCTTCGGCGCCAGGTGGCCGGCATCAATGCCCAGGTGGCGTAGCAGGCACAGGCCAGCACGATGGCGGCGGTGAGCAGGGCTTGCATGGGGGGGGTGGGGCAGCGTTGCGGGGTGATCGTTGATCAGCGGCTCAGCCGCCCAGCCACAGCGTGACGCGGTAGGTGACAAACGCTGCGCCATACGCCAGCGCGAACAGGTAGGTTGTCATCAGCAGCGGGTAGCGCCAGGAATTGGTTTCGCGCTTGACGGTTGCGAGCGTCGAGATGCACTGCGGCGCGAACACGAACCACGCCAGCAGCGCGTAGGCGGTGGCCAGCGACCACTGCTGCGCGATCACCGGGCTCAGCGCTTCGGCCACGCCATCGTCGGAACCCGACAAGGCATACACGGTGCCCAGCGCCCCCACCACCACCTCGCGCGCAGCCATGCCGGGCACGAGCGCGATGGCGATCTGCCAGTTGAAGCCGATCGGCGCCACCAGCACCTCCAGCGCATGGCCGAGCTGGCCGGCGAAGCTGTACTGGATGGCCGGGCCGGTGGCCCCATCGGGCGGGCCGGGCCAGGTGGACAAAAACCACAGCAGCACCGTCAGCGCAAAGATGATGGTGCCCACGCGCTGCACGAAGATGCGGGCGCGCTCCCACAGGCCCAGCGCCAGGCTGCGCAGGCTGGGCAGGCGGTAGGGCGGCAGCTCCAGCATCAACGGCTGGTAGCTGCTCTTCATCCACACCCGCTTGAGCAGCCAGGCCACGCCGCAGGCGCTCAGCACGCCGGCCACGTAGAGCGCAAACAAGGTCAGACCGCGCAGGTTGAACCAGCCCACGCTGCGGTCGGGCACAAAGGCGCCGATGAGCAGGGCGTACACCGGCAGTCGGGCCGAGCAGGTCATCAGCGGTGCCACCATGATGGTCGCCAGGCGGTCACGCCAGTTCGAGATGCTGCGCGTCGCCATGATGCCGGGCACGGCGCAGGCAAAGCTCGACAGCAGCGGGATGAAAGCGCGCCCCGACAGGCCGACGCGGCCCATCAGGGTGTCGAGCAGGAACGCGGCGCGCGGCAGGTAGCCCGAGTCTTCGAGCACCAGGATGAAGGCGAACAGGATCAGGATCTGCGGCAGGAACACCAGCACGCCGCCGGCACCGGCGATCACGCCGTCGACCAGCAGGCTGCGCAGCGGGCCTTCGGCCATCGCGCCCTGGGTGAACTCGGCCAGTACCGCCATGCCGTCCTTGATCAGGTCCATCGGCCAGACGGCCCAGGCGAACACTGCCTGGAACATCACGAACAACAGGCTGGCCAGCAGCAGCAGGCCCCACACCGGGTGCATCACCCAGCCGTCGAGGCGGTGGTGAAACCGCGCGCTGCCCGCGGCCGACATCACGCCGGGCGCCACCACGGCGAGGATGCGTCGCACCTCGCGCTGGATGGTTTGTGCGTCAGTGGGGGCCGCTTTTCCGCCATCGATCGCCGCGGCCCGCGGCCAGGCCGGCAGGCCCTGCGAGAGTTGCGCCAGCAGGGCCTGGTGGCCGTTGTGCTTCACGCCCACGGTTTCCACCACGGGGCAGCCCAGCTCGCGCGAAAGCGCCGCCACGTCGATGCTGACGCCGCGGTGGCGGGCGGCGTCCATCATGTTCAGGGCCACCACCATCGGCCAGCCGCGCTCGCGCATTTCCAGCACCAGCCGCAGGTTCATGCGCAGGTTGGTCGCATCCACCACGGCCACCACGCCGTCGGGCGCAGGCTCGTCCGCCCGACGGCCTTCCAGCACTTCCAGCGTCACGGCCTCATCAGGCGTGGCGGGGAACAGGCTGTAGGTGCCGGGCAGGTCGACCACCGCCACGCTGGTGCCATCACTCAGGCGGGTCCAGCCGGTCTTGCGTTCCACCGTGACACCGGCGTAGTTCGCCACCTTCTGGCGCGCACCGGTCAGCAGGTTGAACAGCGCCGTCTTGCCGCAGTTCGGGTTGCCCACCAGCGCCAGCACGGGCGCGCGGCCCAATGCAGCGGCCTGGGCGTGCAGGCCGCCGAGGTGGTCGGCCTGATCAGGCGGGCGTGACATCGACACAGGCGGCCTCCACACGGCGCAGGGCGAACAGGGTGTCGCCGACCAGCACGGCCAGCGGCTCGCGGCCGCCAGGGCCACGGTGCATCACGCGCACCGGCTCACCGGGCAGAAAGCCCAGCTCTGCCAGGCGCCGCAGGGTGGCGGCGTCAATGTCGGCAGCGCCACTGCGAAGCAGATTCACGGTGGCGAGCACCCCGTTGGGCAGGTCGGCGAGCAGCATGGTGGAGGCAGATGGATTTGAATGCGATTCTGTCTCATTTAGATTGCAGCGGTTTGATCCAGGCCAAGGTCGCCTCGTCATGCATCTGGTTATTCCGGATTTGCATACTTTTACCGGGGTTGTTCCAGCACGTCGGGTTACGGCGCCGTTACACTGAAAACGGCGTACCGCCGGCGGCTTTTCATGGGCGATCCCCACAAAAACACCCCGTGGCAGCGCCGTAACCCCGCACCCGGGTTGTGTTCGTTTTCCAGCTCTCCGTGCCACGGCATTGGGCGAGCCCCGCACCCCCGCGAGGCTCGCCCAATCCCGTTTTATTTTTTGATGATTGGAGCCCCTATGAACCGCCCCGCGATGGAAGGCCTGCGCCTCAACGTACCCGCTTACGTCAAGCACACCCGCTTGGTGGAATGGGTCAGCCAGATCGCCGCCCTGACCGAAGCCCGCGACGTGTACTGGTGCGACGGTACGCAGGCTGAATACGACCGCCTCTGCCAGCAACTGGTGGACGCCGGCACCTTCAAGAAGCTGAACCCGGCCAAGCGTCCGGGCAGCTACCTCGCCTGCTCGTCGCCCTCCGACGTGGCGCGCGTTGAAGATCGCACCTACATTTGCTCGGCCAACAAGGAAGACGCCGGCCCGACCAACAACTGGATGGCCCCGGCCGAGATGCGCGCCCTGCTGCAGACCGGCCAGGCCGACGGCCCCCCCGCGCTGTTCAAGGGCAGCATGAAGGGCCGCACGCTGTATGTCGTGCCGTTCTCGATGGGCCCGCTGGGCTCGCCGATCGCCCACATCGGCGTGGAGCTCTCTGACAGCCCGTACGTGGCCGTCAACATGCGCATCATGACCCGCATGGGCAAGGCCGTGCTGGAGCTGCTGGGCACCGACGGCGAGTTCGTGCCGTGCGTGCACACCGTGGGCGCACCGCTGGCCGAAGGTCAGGCTGACGTGGCCTGGCCGTGCAACACCACCAAGTACATCGTCCACTACCCCGAGACCCGCGAAATCTGGTCGTACGGCTCCGGCTACGGCGGCAACGCGCTGCTGGGCAAGAAGTGCTTCGCGCTGCGCATCGCCTCCACCATGGGCCGTGACCAGGGCTGGCTGGCCGAGCACATGCTGATCCTGGGTGTCACCTCGCCCGAAGGCAAGAAGCACCACGTGGCAGCCGCCTTCCCGAGCGCCTGCGGCAAGACCAACTTCGCGATGCTGATTCCGCCGGCGGCCATGGGCAACTGGAAGGTCACCACCATCGGCGACGACATCGCCTGGATCAAGCCGGGTGCTGATGGCCGTCTGTACGCCATCAACCCGGAAGCCGGCTACTTCGGCGTGGCCCCGGGCACCAATTTCGACACCAACCCGAACTGCATGGCGAGCCTGAACAAGGACGTCATCTTCACCAACGTCGCGCTGACCGACGACGGCGACGTGTGGTGGGAAGGCATGAGCGAAGCGCCTGCGCACTGCATCGACTGGCAGGGCAAGGACTGGACGCCTGAAATCGCCAAGCAGACTGGCGCCAAGGCCGCACACCCGAACGCCCGCTTCACCGTGGCTGCCACCAACAACCCGGCCCTCGATCCTGCCTGGGACGACGCCGCCGGCGTGCCGATCGACGCCTTCATCTTCGGCGGCCGTCGCTCGACCACCGTGCCGCTGGTGACCGAAGCCCGCAACTGGGTGGAAGGCGTGTACATGGCCGCCACGATGGGCTCGGAAACCACCGCTGCCGCCGCTGGCCAGCAAGGTGTGGTGCGCCGCGACCCGTTCGCCATGCTGCCGTTCATGGGCTACAACATGAGCGACTACTTCCAGCACTGGCTGGACCTGGGCGCCAAGCTGGCCGCCTCGGGCGCCAAGCTGCCGAAGATCTACTGCGTCAACTGGTTCCGCAAGGGCGCTGACGGCAAGTTCGTCTGGCCTGGCTACGGTGACAACGCCCGCGTGATGAAGTGGATGCTGGAGCGTGTGGATGGCGGCACCACCGGCACCGACAACGTGTTCGGCGTCAGCCCGCGTTACGAAGACCTGACCTGGGACGGCCTGAACTTCAGCCACGACCAGTTCAAATCGGTCATCGACGTGGACCACGCCGCCTGGACGCAAGAGCTGAAGTTGCACGACGAGCTGTTCACCCAGCTGTCGTACCACCTGCCGCAAGCGCTGCTGGACACCAAGGCGGCCCTGGCTGCCAAGCTGGCCGGCTGACGCTGCCGGCCGAACGGCCAGACCGCCCTCGGGGTGCCTCACGGCGCCCTGCCGCAGCAGCCACCTTCGGGTGGCTGTTGTGCTTTTTGCGATGGCCATTCCGCTTTTTGCGATGATCCCGCCCCATGCGCCTCCAGCTTCTGTCCGATCTGCACCTTGAAACCGAATCCTTCGAAGCCCAGCCCGCCCCCGGCGCCGAGTTGCTGGTGCTGGCCGGCGACATTGATGCCACCTGGGCCGGGCTCGAGCTGTTTGCCAACTGGCCGGTGCCGGTGATCTTCGTGCCCGGCAACCATGAGTTCGACGGCCGCGACATGGCCGAGGCGCTCTCGGGCCTGCGAGCGCGCTGCATTGAACTGGGCATGACCTTGCTCTCGCGGGAGACGCTGATCCTCCCCGATGACCGAGGCCGTCGCATCCGCTTCGTGGGCACCGTGCGGTGGTCGGACTTCGACCTGTTCGGCGCCGCCCAGCGCGAACGCGCGATGCGCGCCGGCCACTATTTCACCCGCGTGCAGCGCAGCACCCATGAGGGCGGCCAGCCCTTCGACGCCGACGCCGTGCGCGCCACCGGCCTGGCCGACCGCCTGTGGCTGGAACAAGCGCTGGCCGTGCCACCGCAGGGCCAGTGGGACGCCACCGTCGTGATCACCCATTTCGCCCCCAGCCTGCGCAGCGGTGATCCGCGCTACGGCAAACAACCCGGCACGGCGAGTTTCTGCAATGCCGACGACGACCTGATTCCCCGGGCCGATCTGTGGCTGCACGGCCACCTGCACTGCCGCCACGACTACACCGTGGACCGCCCGGGCCGCGCGCCCAGCCGCGTGGTGTGCCAGGCGCGCGGGCTGGTGAAGAAGGGCGAGGCAGAGACGCATGACCCGCTCAAGCTGATCGAGGTCTGAGCCCTCCTCGAGGTCCGCAGCCCTTGATCTTGAACAAGGCGCTGGCGCCCGCACAGGCCCACACTGATCGCATTCCCTCAGACAGGAGACTGCGATGAAGATTCTTGTGGCCGTTGATGGCAGCCCGTTCACCAAGCGCATGCTGGCCTACCTGGCCGCTCACGATGAGTGGCTGGGCGAGCAGCAGAGTTATGTGGTGGTGACGGCCGTGCCGGCGGTGCCGCCGCGCGCAGCGTCGGTGCTCGACAAGGAATTGCTGAAGTCGTACTACGACGAAGAAGCGGAGAAGGTGTTCAAGCCCATCCGCACGTTCTTCTCGAAGCAGAAGATCCGGGCCGAGTTCGTCGCCAAGGTGGGCTCACCCGCCGACGTGATCGCCACGCTGGCCAAGAAGGGCGACTTCGACCTGCTGATGCTGGGCTCGCACGGCCACAACTCGCTCGGCAACCTGGTGATGGGCTCGGTCAGCACCAAGGTGCTGGCGAACTGTACGACGCCGGTGCTGCTGATCCGCTGAGGTCCGTCGGCGGCCGTGGGCCGCCAGCCTGCTTCAGGCGCCGCTGAACGGGCGCGGTGCGCCCCAGCCGCCCATCTCATTGCTGATGGCGGTTGCGCCCACGCCCACCAGCGGCTCGTCGAGCACAAAATCCAGGCCTATGGCGGTGCCCATGTCTGCCGCATCCTGCTCAACGCCCGATGCCTCGCGCGCCCAGAGCCGTTGCCAGAAGCCGTTCTTGGTGGGGGTCGTCATGGAGCGCTCCGAAACTGCAGGTTGTGTGGGTGTATGGAGAGAGTTTCGGCCGCTTTACATCTTGCAAAACTGTGAAGTGGGCGTGAGTTGCCAGCTATTCCACAGCATTAGCAACTCTAATGAACACAGACTAATATTCAAGGCGCTTCATTTTCAGCAGCGCCCTGCCGACAATCGTCGAACTCATGTGCGCACACCGCTGCACATGCACAGCGATCAAGGGGTCTGGACATGAAAGTCACCGTTCTCGGCGCCGGCATCATCGGCATCAGCACCGCGTGGTACCTGGCCGAAGAAGGCCATGAAGTCACGGTGGTCGACCGCCAGCCCGACGCCGCACTGGAAACCAGTTTCGCCAACGGCGCCCAGATCTCGGTCAGCTTCTGCGAGCCCTGGGCCAACGCCGGCGCTCCGCTGAAGGTGGCGAAGTGGCTGCTGCGCGATGACTCCCCCCTGCTGTTCCGCCCGCGCCTCGACCCGTACCAATGGCGCTGGGGCGTGAAGTTCCTGACCCAGTGCACCGATGCGGCTTTCGCCCGCAACGTGCAGCAGCTGGTGGCCCTGGGCGCCTACAGCCACGGCGCGCTGAAGGAGCTGGTGAACACCACCGGCATCGAATACAACCGCCTGGAGCGCGGCATCCTGCACTTCTTCTCATCGGCCGCCGACTTTGAATCCGGCGCGCAAGCCGCCGAGCTGATGCGCGAGCACGGCGTTGACCGCCGCGTGCTGAACCGCGACGAGGTGTTGAAGGTCGAGCCGGCACTGGCGGCATTCGGCAGCCAGATCCACGGCGGCACCTTCACCCCGAGCGATGAGTCGGGTGACGCCCGCGTCTTCACGCAGGAGCTGGCCCGCAAGTGCGCCGAGCGCGGCGTGCGCTTCCTGTGGGAGCACGACATCCTCGGCTTCGAGACCGCCGGTGGCCAGATCACCCAGGTGCGCGTGGCCGACATGCGCACCGGCCAGCGCAGCCAACTGCAGCAAGACCAGGTGGTCGCCGCGATGGGCTCGTTCACGGCCCCGCTGCTGCGCCCGATCGGCGTGGACCTCGACATCTACCCGGCCAAGGGCTACTCGGCCACGCTGCGCCTGAAGCGCCCGGAAGCCGCCAGCGTGGTGAGCCTGCTGGACGACACCCGCAAGATCGCGATCTCGCGCCTGGGTGACCACATCCGCATCGCCGGCACCGCCGAGATGGCCGGCTACGACACCGGCCTCGACAGCCACACCGCCCAGGTGCGCTGCGCCGCGCTGGTCAAGCGCTACGAGGAACTGTTCCCCGGCGTGGCCGACACCTCGGAGCCGAACTACTGGACCGGCCTGCGCCCGAGCACGCCGACCAACATCCCGTACATCGGCCGCGCCAACCGCATCGGCAACCTGTGGCTGAACGCCGGCCACGGCACGCTGGGCTGGACCCACGGTGCCGGCTCCGGCAAGGCCCTTGCCGAGTTGATGGCCGGCCGTCAACCGCAGCTGCAATTCGGCTTCTGCGGCCCGGTGGCCACGCGCCATCGTGCACAGGTGGCCGTGCCCGCCTGAAACACCGCACCGCACAAGCGAACAGGGGCGTGACAGAATCACGCCCCTTTTGCTATGCGGCTGGCGCGATCGATGTCTGCAAACTTGCCTTCTCCCCGAGCCTCGGCCACCGCGCCTGACGCCCGCTTCTGCGCCATCGACTTCGGCACCTCGAATTCCGCGATCGCCCTGCCCGCGGCCACCGGCCAGGTGCGCCTGGTCAACGTCGAGGCCGGCCAGCCCACCATGCCCACCGCCGTGTTCTACACGATGGAGGGCCAGCCCGCCCACGGCGAGCCGCGCCGCCTGTACGGGCGTGCCGCGCTGTCGGCCTACGTGGAGGGCGTGGAAGGGCGGCTGATGCGCTCGATGAAGAGCGTGCTGGGCTCGTCGCTGGTCGAGCAGGCCACCGATGTGGGCGGCGGCTCGTCGGTGAAGTTCCTCGACATCATTGCCGGCTACCTGCGCCACCTCAAGGGCCTGGCCGAGGCCGAGGCGGGCGGGCCGATCCACCGCGCCGTGCTGGGCCGGCCGGTCTTCTTCGTCGACGACGACCCCGAGCGCGATGCCGCGGCCCAGGCCGCGCTGGCGGCCGCCGCGCGCCAGGTGGGCTTCGACGAGATCACCTTCCAGTTTGAGCCCATCGCCGCGGCACTCGATTACGAAGCCACGACCACGCATGAGCAACTGGTGCTGGTGGCCGACATCGGCGGCGGCACGTCTGACTTCTCCGTGGTGCGCGTGGGACCGGGCCGCGGTGAACGGCTGGACCGCAGCCAGGATTTGCTGGCCAGCCACGGCGTGCACGTGGCCGGCACCGACTTCGACCGCCACATCGAACTGGCCGCCGTGCTGCCGCTGGCCGGCTTCAAGGCACGTGGCCCGAAGCCGGGCGAGCGCGAGGTGCCCAGCAAGGTCTATTTCGACCTGGCCACCTGGCACCTGATCAACACGGTCTACACGCCGCAGCGGGTGATGGAATTGCGCAGCATGAAGAAGTTCTATGCCGATGAGCGCCTGCACACACGCCTGATGACGCTGATTGACGACCGGCTGGGCCACGCCATGATGGCCGAGGCCGAGGCCGCGAAGATCACGGTGGCCGGTGGCCAGGCCGCGCACATCGACCTGTACGCGCTGGAGCGTGGGCTGAGCGCGGAGCTGTCAGAGCCGCACGCCATGGCAGCGCTGGAAAACGACCTGGAGCGCATCGTGCAGGCCGGCGTTGAAACCGTGCGCATGGCGGGCGTTCAACCCGATGCGATTGAAGCCGTGTACCTGACCGGCGGCTCCACGGGCCTGGCGCCGTTGGCCCAGCGCATTGCGGCGCCGTTCAGCCGGGCACGCACCGTGCGCGGCGATCGCCTCGCCAGCGTGGCCCAGGGCCTGGGCCTGCACGCGCAGCGCGTGTTTCGCTGAACGGGCTGCGGTGGCTGAGAGGCTGCTCAGTGGCGCGAGCCACCCGAGCCGCGCTGGCCACCGCCACCGCCGCCGCCGCCACCACTTCGGCCAGAACCGCCGCCGTGACCACCGCCACCACCCGGTGTGCGCTTGGCCGGCACGGCGCCACGCGCTTCTGCGCGCTCACGGGCAGCACCCGGCCGGCGCGGCGCGGCGCGGGGTCGTGATGGGGCCGGTGATTTGCCGCCCTGTTGCGGCCGGGTCACATCGGCCAGCAGCAAGGAGCTGGTGACCAGGCCTTCCACAGCCGCGTCCAGGTCGTCCGGCGGCTCGATCATCTCGATCATCTCGAGCAACTCGTCCGCATCTTCCAGGTCTTCCGGATCGAACACGCGGTAGAGCACGGCCAGCGGCTCCAGCACGGCGGCGGAGTCGTTGCGCATGAGCTGCGGGAAGAAGGTCATGGCCGTGGCGAAACCGGCCACCCAGGGCATCACGGTTTCCAGCGGATCGGCGTCATCGTCGAGCTCGAACACCCAGGGGTCAAACCACTGGCGGCCGTGGATGGCCCGGTTCAGCTCGGTGTGGCGGCGGCGCACCAGCACCTCGATGCGGCCCACTTCCACCTTCGGCGGCATGGGGCGCCCATCGGCATCGGTGACGTGGCGCAGCCACTGCTCAAGCGGCACTTGCTGGGGCTGCAGCAGCACGCCCACGAGGTAGCCGTCGAGCATCATCAAGTCGAGTGGCTCGAAGGGCTCGGGAATGCGGTCGAGCAATTGTTCGAGCTCGGCCATTTCGGCGTCGGTCAGGGGGGCAAAGTTGTCAGCCATCGCTCGATTGTCCCCCGGATCCCCCTTTGGTGCGGGAACCACCCCAAGTTGGGGGATGGCGCCCTGCAAGCGCGCCACCTAGAGTTGCACCCATGTACTGAGACGCCCATGGCGTTGAGTCCACGGTCCCAACGACGTCCTCCTGGAGGACTTGCACGACCCGCCCGCAAGGGCTGGGTCGTTTTTTTTGTTCTGCCGCGTTTGCGGGGTGGCGGCTCAATGGTGCCCCAGCCGCTCCACGCCCCGGAACACACCCACCAATTCCGACAAACGCTGCGCCTGGCCCTTGAGGCTCTCGGCCGCTGCGGTCGATTGCTCCACCAGCGCGGCGTTCTGCTGGGTCATCTGGTCAAGCTGGTTCACCGACTCATGCACCACGTCCAGGCCGCTGCTCTGCTCACCGGCCGCATGGGTGATCTCGTTGATGATGGCCGACACCCGCGCCACGCTGTCGACGATCTCGCTCATCGTCGCGCCGGCATCCTGCACCAGCCGCGCACCGGTATCCACCTTCTCCACGCTGCTGCCGATCAATGACTTGATCTCGCGGGCGGCATCGGCCGAGCGGCTGGCCAGGTTGCGCACCTCGCCGGCCACCACCGCAAAGCCTCGCCCCTGCTCGCCGGCACGGGCGGCTTCCACCGCGGCGTTCAGCGCCAGGATATTGGTTTGAAACGCGATGCCGTCGATCACGCCGATGATGTCGGCGATGCGGCGCGAGCTGGCATTGATGTCCTGCATGGTGGTGACGACCGCGCCCACCACCTCGCCGCCCCGGCGCGCCACCTGGGCCGCCGATGCCGCCATGTCGTTGGCCTGGCGGGCCGATGTGGCCGAGTGGTGCACCGTGGTGCTCAGCTGGGTCATCGACGACGCCGCCTGCTGCAGGTGGCTGGCCGTTTGTTCGGTGCGCTGCGACAGGTCATGGTTGCCCACCGCCACCTCGGCGCTGGCCGTGTGGATGGATTCCGCCGATTCGCGGATGCCGCCCACCAGTTCACGCAGCCGGTCCTGCATGCGGGCCACCGCCTGCAGCAAGCGGCTGATTTCATCGTTGCCACGGGCCTCGATCGACGAGCTCAGGTCGCCCTCGGCGATGCGTTCGGTCACCCGCATGGCACGCCCCATCGGGCCACTGATGCCCTGCGTGATGCGCCAGGCCACCACCACGCCCACGATCAGCGCCAGCGTCAGTGCGCCGCCGATCAGCCCCAGGGCGCGCCCTTGTTGATCCAGCGTGGCCTGCGCCGTGGCCTGGTTGGTGGCGTCCAGCTGATTGACGTATTCGTTCACCGCCTGGCGCCAGGCCAGCTCGGCGGGGCGCACGCGCATGGTCAGGGTCAGCGTGGCCTCGACATTGGCGCCGCTTTCGCCCTCTTTGGCAGCCTGCTCCAGCAGTGGCCGCGCCACCTTGCCGGTGCTGCTGATCTTGTCGATCAGCGCCTGCTCATCCGCCAGCGCTCCGCCGGCAGCGGCCAGCTCCAGCAGACGGGCCTCGTTGTCGAGGTAACGCTTCTGGGCCGCCCGGAAGGCAACCATCTCGACCTCGATCTCCTTGATGTCGGTCAACAACGTCACCGAGCGCGCCTGGATGGCCTGGCTGCTGATGCTGTCGAGCATGGCGTGGGCCTGGCTGGCCTTGGCATTGTTCACGTCGACGATCTGCCGGATGTTCGCGCCTTGGGCGCGGAGCTGCAGCACGGCATAACCCGCCACCAGCGCCATCAGCAACAGCAGCGAGGCAAAGCCCAGCGCCAGTCTGCGCCCGATGCTTCCTGCTGACAGTTTCGACATGGCCATGGTGCGGGCTCCTTACTGCTGGATGGGCCTTCCATTCTTCGGCCGCCGGGCGCGCCATGAAACCGGGATGAAACCGTTGGAAGCTCCCTATTTCACGGAATCTTCACCAAGGTGGTGCCGCAGCCAGGCCACCAGCGCACGCACCGCCACCGGCACCTGCGCGCTGTGCGGCCGCACCGCCCAGATGCCGTCACCGAAGCCGCCCACCGGCTTCCAGCCAGACAGCACCTCCACCAGATCGCCGCGGGCCAGCGCCTCATCCGCTGAAAAGTCAGGCAGCAAGGCGATGCCCAGGCCGGCCAGCGCAGCCTCGCGCAGCACTTCGCTGTTGTTGGCAGTCATCGGGCCACGCAGCGCCACGCTCAGCCGGGCGGGCCCGGTCGGCGCGACATGGTGCTGGGCGCGCGGCTCGAAGCTCCAGGCCACCGCCTCGCCGGGGCGGGGGTAGTGCAGGCAATCGTGCGCCGCCAGCTGCTCAGGCGCGTCCGGCACACCGCGGCGGGCGAGGTAGTCGGGGCTGGCCACCAGCAGGCTGCGGGTCGAGCGCAGGCGCCAGGCCACATGGGTGTCGGGAGGATGGGCGGTGTGGCGAATCGCCAGGTCGAAGCCTTCCTGCGCCAGTGAACGCAGACCGTCGGACAGATCCAGCTCCAGGCGCACGCGGGGATGCGCGCGCAGAAAGCCCGGCAGCAGCGGCACCAGCGTCTGCCGGGCCAGGGCCACAGGCGCCGTCACTCGCAGGCGGCCGGCGGGCTCACCGGCCAGGTCTTGCACCCCGCTGAAGGCCTGGTCGATGGTGTCGAAGGCGCCGCGGGTGGCGTCAGCCAGCTGGCGGCCGGCATCGGTGAGCTGCACGCTGCGGGTGGTGCGCTGCACCAGCGGGACACCCGCCGCCTGCTCCAGTTCGGCCACGCGCTGGCTCATGGCGGCTTTCGACAAGCCCAGCCGCTGGGCGGCCGCCGTGAAGCTGCCAACGTCGGCCAGCACGGTCAAGGCATGCACATGACCCCACAGGGCGGGCGATTTGAGAGCGTGTCGGGGCGGCGTCATTGTCATCCTTGGGCGTCGCCCATTGTTCGCCATTCTGAACAATGAATCCAGCTCTGCGGCATAGGCAAAGCCGGGCGGGCTGCCTAGACTGCGCCAAAGCCTCATTCCAAACCGACACCGGAGACCACCATGGCCCAGCCCGTTCCCTACACCGACAGCACCGACCTCGCCCACTACATCGCCGGCCAGCGCACGGCGGCCACGGGTGGCCGCAGCCAGCCGGTGTGGAACCCCGCCACCGGCGCCGTGGCGCGCCAGGTGCACCTGGGCAGCGTGGACGACGTGAATGCCGCCGTGGCTGCCGCCCAGGCCGCCTTCCCGGCCTGGGCCGAGACCCCGCCGATCCGCCGTGCGCGCATCCTCAACGCCTTCCTCGGCCTGCTGAACCAGCACCGCGACACGCTGGCCGCGATGATCACAGCCGAGCACGGCAAGGTCTTCACCGATGCCCAGGGCGAAGTGACCCGCGGCATCGAGATCGTCGAATTCGCCTGCGGCGCGCCGCAGTTGCTGAAGACCGACTTCACCGACCAGGTCGGCACCGGCATCGACAACTGGACCCTGCGCCAGCCGCTGGGCGTGGTGGCCGGCATCACGCCGTTCAACTTCCCCGTCATGGTGCCCATGTGGATGTTCCCGGTCGCGCTGGCCACCGGCAATACCTTCGTGCTCAAGCCGAGTGAGCGCGACCCCAGCCCCAGCCTGTTCATCGCCGAGTTGCTGAAGCAGGCCGGCCTGCCGGACGGCGTCTTCAACGTCGTGCAAGGCGACAAGGTGGCCGTGGACACGCTGCTGACCCACCCGGACGTGAAGGCCGTGAGCTTCGTCGGCTCCACCCCGATCGCCCAGTACATCTACGAAACCGGCGCGAAGCACGGCAAGCGCGTGCAGGCCCTGGGCGGCGCGAAGAACCACATGGTGGTGATGCCCGATGCTGACGTGGAGCAGGCAGTGGACGCCCTGATCGGTGCGGCCTACGGCTCGGCCGGCGAGCGCTGCATGGCGATCTCGGTGGCGGTGCTGGTGGGCGATGTGGCCGACACCATCGTGCCGAAGCTGGCTGAGCGCGCCCGCACGCTGAAGATCACCAACGGCATGGACCTGTCGGCCGAGATGGGCCCGATCGTGACGGCCCAGGCGCGTGACCGCATCGAGGGCTACATCGGCACCGGCGTGACCGAAGGCGCCACGCTGGTGGTGGATGGCCGCGGCCACACGGTGGCGGGCCACGAAGGTGGCTTCTTCACCGGCGGCACGCTGTTCGACCATGTGACGCCGGACATGCGCATCTACAAGGAAGAGATCTTCGGCCCGGTGCTGGCCTGCGTGCGCGTGCCTGACTTCGCCGCTGCGCTGAACCTCGTCAACGCCCACGAGTTCGGCAACGGCGTGGCCTGCTTCACCAGCGACGGCAATGTGGCGCGTGAATTCAGCCGCCGCGTGCAGGTGGGCATGGTGGGCATCAATGTGCCCATTCCGGTGCCCATGGCCTGGCACGGCTTCGGTGGCTGGAAGAAGAGCCTGTTCGGCGACATGCATGCCTACGGCGAAGAAGGCGTGCGCTTCTATACCAAGCAGAAGTCGATCATGCAGCGCTGGCCGGCGAGCATCGGCAAGGGCGCTGAATTCGTGATGCCGACAGCCAAGTAAGGCACAAGAGTCCGGGCGACTGCGCATCGCGGCGGGCACAGCGCTGGGCTACCATCGTGGCCTACCCCCGATGCACAACCTGGTGGTTGTGCAAGGCGCCACAAGCGCTTGTTTGATGCCCTACGCCGATGCCGCGCCCGCCCCAGTCACCTGCAGTTTCTTCCCCCACCGACAGCCCTTCTCGCCTGCAAATGGCCGACATCGCCCGGCTGGCGGGGGTGTCGGTGTCCACGGTGTCTCGCGCCCTGTCGGGCAGCCCGCTCGTCAATGCGGCCACCAAGCAGCGCGTGGCCGAACTGGCGCGCTCGCTGAACTACTCGATCAACGTCGGCGCGCAGAACCTGCGGCTCAAGCAGAACCGCACCGTCGCCGTGATCGTGCCGTTCGACCCGGAAACCCGGCAGCACCTGTCTGACCCGTTTTTCCTGGCCATCATCGGCAGCATTGCCGATGCCCTGACCGACCGCGGCTACGACATGCTGCTGTCGCGCGTCGACGCCAACACGCTGGACCAGGCCGCGCAGTTCCACGGCACCGGCCGTGCCGTGGGCATCATCCTGATCGGCCAGTGGCACCACCACGACCAGCTCAACCAGATGGCCCTGCGCGGCGTGCCGCTGGTGGTGTGGGGGGCACAACTGAGTGGGCAGATCTACGCTTCGGTGGGCAGCCACAACCAGATCGGTGGCGAACAAGCCACCGCTCACCTGCTGGCGCAGGGCGCGCGCCGCATCGCCTTCCTGGGCGACCCTGAACTGCCTGAAGTCGGCCTGCGCTACGCCGGCTATCTGAACGCGCATGAGCGCGCCGGCATCACGCCGGATCCGCAGCTGATGCTGCCCGTGGCCTTTGTGCGGGAATCGGTGCAGGCCGCCGTGCGGGAATTGCATGCCCGTGGCGTGCCCTTCGACGCGGTGTTCGCAGGCTCTGACCTGGTGGCGATGACCACCACCAGCACCCTGCGCAGCCTGGGCGTGAACGTGCCCGAGGACGTGCTGGTGGCCGGCTACGACGACATCGAACTGGCCGCGCACTTCCACCCACCGCTGACCACCGTGCGCCAGCCCATCGTGGAGGCCGGCGAGGCGCTGGTGAATTGCCTGCTGTCGCAGCTGGCCGGTGAGCGGCCGCAATCGGTGCTGCTGCGCACCGAGCTGGTGGTGCGCGAGAGCACGCAGACCAATACGGCCTGAAGCGACGCTGCCTGAAATGGAAAACGGCCCCGAGGGGCCGTTGGCTTTTGTACCGCGTCCTCGGGGCCCGTGCCCCGGGGATGCGCCATCAGCAATTGCAGGTCAGAAGCTGTACTTCAGCGATGCCTTGATCGTACGGCCGTTGATGGCACGTGCGATGTACAGCGGGTTGTCGCCCAGGTTGCCCTGGCCTTCGGCTTCCGTGTAGGCCAGCTTGTTGAACAGGTTGTTCACACCCACCGACACCACGGTGTTCGGTGCGAACTCGTAGTTGGCGAAGGCGTTGACGGTCATGTAGGCCGGCAGGATCACGACGTTGTCGTCCTGGGCGTACGACTTGGTCGTGCCAACCACCGAACCGCCCACTTCCAAAGCACCGAAGCTGTAGGACGGTGCGACCTGGTACACCAGCTTGGCCTGGCGACGCGGGGTCTTGCCCGAGTTGCTGCCCGAGGTGATTTCAGCGTCGGTCAGGGTGGCGCCGCCGATGACCTTGAAGTCGCCCGTGCGGTAGGCCAGCTCAGCCTCGATGCCCTTCGACGTGTACGAGTTGCTCTTCACGGTCTGGGTGGTGACCTCGTAGCCGGCACCTTCCTTGGTCTTCGCGGTGAAGGCCGTGATGAAGGCGCTCAGGCCGCCGGTGCGGTACTTCACGCCAGCTTCAAACTGGTCCACTTCGTTGATCGGGTACGGGCTGGTGCCGTTGTTGATGCTGGTGTCCCAGACCACGCGGTCCGGCGACTTCCACGATGCGCCGCGGCTGGCACGGGCGAACACGGCCAGGTTCTTCTGCAGCTCGTAGTTGCCACCGAAGGACCACGAAGTGGCGTCCGTCTTGTAGCTGATGTTGCCCGGGCCGCCTGCAGCCCAGGTGCCGGTGGCGGCATCACCAAACTTCTGGGTACCGGTGCCGCGCTGCTTGTCCAGACGCACGCTGGCGTCCAGGCTCAGAGGACCTGCGTCGTAGTTGATGGCGGCGTAAGGGGCCGTGGCGGCCACTTGCACGTCCAGGCTGCGGAAGCAGCAGCCACCCCAGGTGGTGGTGGCGTCGCCGACCGGGTTGGTCGTGACCGCGCCGGTGTTGTCGTACAGCTTGGCGCCGTTGCCGGTCAGGCCGACGTTGTAGCGGTTCCAGTACCAGGTCTGGCCGACGTTCTGGATGCCGGTGAACAGGCCACCGGTGACGGTCAGCTTGGAAGCGGCGTCGAGGCGGATTTCCTTCTGCAGGCGCAGGTCGTTGAAGACATTGCCCATGTCATCCAGCGTCGAATTGAAGATGTGCGCCGAGAACACGGGCGTGGTGCCGGTGTAGTTGGTCGGCTGGCTGCCGGCCGGGAACACGCCGATGAAGCGGCCGGTGATGTCGCTCTTGCGGAAGCGCTCGGTCAGGGTGTAGCCGTTGCCCAGGTTGAACTGGCCTTCCAGGCCGATGGAGTTCACCTTGACGTGCAGGCCGTCGCGCGGGTTCGACGACACCTTGTTGCCGTTGCGGTCAACGATGTTGTCCTGGCCGAAGGCCGAGTTCACGAAGAACGCATTGCGCGGATCGATGCCGGCGATGGTGTTGATCGTGCTGCCCGAGGTGGTGACGGGCACCGGCAGGTAGGTCGGGGTGCGGTCGTCCAGGCTCTTCAGGTTCAGGCGGATGTAGCCGTTGTCGAGTTCCTTGGTGATCGACGCGCGGAACTGACCACCGTTCTCGGCCTTGATGTCGGTGTTGCGGGCGCCTTCGCCGGTGCGGTAGTAGCCGCCCATCTGGAAGTACAGCTTGTCGCCGAGCTTGCCGCCGTAGGCGAAGTCGACGCGCTGCTGGTCGTGGTCGAGGCCGGCGCTCACGCCGATGGCCCCGCCCGCTTCCTTGCCGGTCTTGTTCTTGAAGTTGACGATGGCGCCGGGGGCGTTGGTCGTCAGGGTGGAGGACGAGCCGCCGCGGACCACGTCCAGCGATTCGGTCATGAAGTCGGCGCGCAGGAACTGGTCGGCGGTCGCGAACGACATGTCACCGATCAGGATCACGGGCAGGCCGTCTTCCTGCAGCTGCACATAGCGGCCGCCGCCGTCAGACATGGGCAGACCACGCACGCCCAGGTTGGCATTGCCTTCACCGCCGGTGGCTTCGGCGCGCAGGCCGGGCACCGTGCGCAGCACTTCAGTGGCGCTGGCGGCCACCGAGTTGGAGATCTGTTCGCTGTCGACCGTGCTGAGCGAGACGCTCTGCTTCATCTTCGTGCGGGCCACGGCGGTGCCGGTGACCACGACCTGGTCGAGCCTCAGGCCGTCGTTCGCCGGAGCGGCTTCAGCGGTCTGGGCCTGGGCGGTGATGGCCGACAGGCACAGGGTGGTGGCCAGGGCCACCGGGGTCAGGGAGCTGGGAAAGCGCATGAATTTGTCTCCTCTAGGGGGATGTTGCAGCCCGACGAAATGGTCACTGCATGTTGAAAATTCTGAGGTTTTGCAATCGTTTGCAAAATAGGGAAAACCAGAATCAATACCAATGAAACAACGACAAATTTGACTTTTTTCTGGTGCTTTTTAGCTAACGATTACAAAGCGAACGCAAACGCATCGACACGGTCGCCTGAAGACACCTCCAGCTGGTAAGCCAGCGTGGCGAAATCCACCACCAGACGGGCGCCGTGTTCACCGTGCTGCCAGGCCATGTCGAGCACGCCAGCGGCACTGTCATTGAGCTTGAAGCTGCCCTGGAACGCCGGCGCGGTGTTGCGCAGCTTGATCAGGCGCACCAGTTCCCGCACCACCGGGCGTTGCAGCTCGGTCTGCACTTCGGCGCGGCTGTAGTGGTGGCGGTTGATGTCGCGGCCGACACCGCTGCTGGCCAGCAGGTCCATGTCGTTGTGGCCGGCCAGCAGGCCGACGTAATACACCTGCGGCACGCCGGGCAGGAAGAACTGCACCGCGCGCGAAAGCAGGTAGGCCAGGTCGTTGCGGCCGAGGGCGTCGTAGAAGGTGCAGTTGACCTGGTAGAGGTCGAGGTTCGAAGCAGCAGCGCCGGTCGCCTGGCGGCTCTGGCCCTGGCTGTTGGCGTGCATGATTTCGACCAGCTGGTCGAGCTCGGCCGGCGGCACCAGACCCGGGCGGCCTTCGCGGTCAGTGGCGTCAGCGCCGATGTCGATCACGCCGATGCCGTCATGGGTGTCGAGCACGGTCAGCGCGTTGTTCGGGCGGATGCCCACCCAGCGCTTCAGCGGCTCGGCCGTCTTGAACGAGAACGCATGCAGCACCAGCGGCGGCAGCGCGAAGTCATAGACCCAGTCCACACGCGCGGCGATGTCGATCTGCTTGCGGTAGTACGAGTGGATTTCCACCAGCACCTCGATGCCCAGCGAGCGCGCCTCGGCGGCGAACTGGTCGATGAAGGCGAAGGTCTCCGGCATCATGAAGCAGTTGTCGCCGGCCTTCTTGATGGCGTAGCCCACGGCGTCCAGGCGCACCATGCGGATGCCGCTTTCGCTCAGCGTCTTGAGGATGCTGGTGAGGTAGGCTTGGCCCTGCGGGTGGGCCACGTCGATGTCGACCTGCTTGGAGGTGAAGGTGGTCCACAGGATGCGCTTGTCGCCATTGGCCAGCGTGGCGTAGGTGAACGGCACACCGGGGCGCGGGCGATACACCTTGAGCAGCGTCTGCTCGTCCACGCCGCCCGGGAACACGCGGTCCATCGTCAGGAACAGGCCGTCGTAGATCGAGGCCGAGCCCTTGGCCGAGTAGTCCTTGAACTGCGGCGAATCCGAGGACATGTGGTTGACGATGACGTCGGCCATCACGTCCACGTCCTGCGTCAGCTTGGCGATGTCGCCCCAGTCGCCCAGACGCGGGTCGACCTGCGTGTGGTCGATCGGATCAAAACCGGCATCGGCCCCGTCGATGGGGAAGAAGAACGGCAGCAGGTGCACGCCGCCAAACACATCCTTCAGCTCGGTGGCCAGCAGGCTTTGCAGCTGGTTCAGGCCACCGCCGCCCAGGCGGTCGACGTAGGTGATGAGTTGAACCTGGTTTTTCATGGGAGTACGACGGTCAAGGTTGGGCAGAGGGCTTGGCGACGGGCACGAAGCACACCGCCACGGCGGCGCACAGCAGCAGCGCGCCGGCCAGTCGGATGACGTTGACGGGCTGGCCGCCCAGCAGCGCGTGGTAATACAGCGGCAGCGTGATCATCTGGATGATCATCGGGATGACGATGAACATGTTGAAGATGCCCATGTACACGCCAGCACGCTCGGCCGGGATGCTGTCGGCGAGCATCACGTACGGATTGCCCATGATGCTGGCCCAGGCCAGGCCCACGCCCAGCATCGGCACGAACAGCAGCGCCTTGTCGTGGATGGACGGCAGCCACCACATGCCCAGGCCGGCCAGCGTGAGGCACACCGCGTGCACCCACTTGGCGCCATAGCGGCGGGTGAACGGCACCATCGCGAAGGCGGCGATGAAGGCGACGAAGTTGTAGAAGCCACCGATCTGGCCGTTCAGCAGCCCCGCATCGCGGAAGCCTGCGGTGTGGGGGTCGGTGGTCTGGAACATCGACTGCGCCAGCGCCGGCACGATGTAGATCCAGTAGCAGAGCATGCCGTACCACTGGAACAGCTTCATCCACCACAGGCGGCGCATGGTGACGGGCATGTCACGCAGGGCGTCTGCAATTTCGGTCAGCGTGGCCTTGGCACCGCGCGGCTTGGCGCGCAGCTCGGCTTCTTCCTCGGGCGTCAGCGGCAGCTCGGGCGTGGTCTTCACCGACCACCACACGGTGGTGAACGAGAACAGCGCGCCGATCAGGAAAGCGACGATGGTGATGTGCGGGATGTTGTTGCCATTCACCGCATCCTTGTTCATCCCCAACCACACCATGATGCTCGGCGCGAGGTAGGCCAGTGTCTGCGCCAAGCCCGTGAAGGCCGCCTGGCTGAGGAAGCCGGCCGGGTGCTGCGACTTGTCGAGCCGGTCGTTCACGTAGGCGCGGTAAGGCTCCATCGTGACGTTGTTGGCCGCATCCAGAATCCACAGCAGGCTGGCCGCGAACCACAGCGTCGGGCTGAACGGCATAGCCAGCAGGCCCAGGCTGCACAGCAGCGCACCGATCAGGAAGTACGGCGTGCGGCGCCCCCAGCGCGACACCGTGCGGTCGCTCATGGCCCCGATCACCGGCTGCACCAGCAGGCCGGTCAGCGGGCCGGCCAGCCACAGCAGCGGCAGGCTGGCCTCATCAGCACCGAGGTACTGGTAGATCGGGCTCATGTTGCTCTGCTGCAGACCAAAGCTGAACTGGATGCCGAAGAAGCCGACATTCATGTTCAGGATCTGCCAGAACGACAGGTGCGGCTTTGCGGCCATCGGGGTCTCCGTTTCTTTTTGTGGGGATGGCCGCGGCGCGTGCGTCAGCGCACGGCCAGCAGCCAGAGTCGAGCCAGGTCGGCGGTGCCGTCCTTGGCTGCGAGGGCTTGCAGCACCGGCAGC
This sequence comes from Burkholderiales bacterium PBB6, assembly GCA_002255925.1. Classification (GTDB taxonomy): domain Bacteria; phylum Pseudomonadota; class Gammaproteobacteria; order Burkholderiales; family Burkholderiaceae_C; genus Ideonella; species Ideonella margarita. The sequence goes on from NKIH01000007.1 coordinate 289,500, forward strand.
GCCTTGTCGCGCTGGCCAGCCTGCAGCAACGCCACGCCGTAACGCAGGCGGGCGTCGTCGGGGTTCTTGGCCACGCCGCGCTGCAGGCCCTGGGCCATCAGCTCCAGGCCACCGGCGGTGTCACCAGCGCTGATGAGCAGCTGGCCCACGGCCACCGGCACGCCGCCGTCCTTGGCCTTGGCCGCGTCGTTCTTCGCGCTGGCCAGCGCCGCACGGTCATCAGCGGCCTGCTTGTTGATCTTCTGGCGCAGCTGCTGGTGCTGCACGGCGCTCTTGCCTTCACCGAGCAGCTTGCGCTCGTAGCCTTCGTCCAGCACGGCCTTGGCCTCGATCGGCTGGCCCGACAACTGGGCCAGCTGCGCCAGGTCGGCGTACTCGTCGGCTTCGGTCAGCAGGTTCAGGTGGCGCATCAGGCGCAGCACATCCAACCCGAGGCGCGAGGCAAAGCCCGGCGCGCCTTGCACGCGGCTGACCAGGTCTTGCCAGTAAGCCGGCTTCGGATAGTCCTGCACCAGCTGCTCAAGCGTGGCGCGGTAGCCGGCGGCGTCACCCAGCTTGTTCTGGGCCGAGCCCTGCAGTTGCCAGCGCAGCTCGGCCACCTTGCGGCCGGCGGCCTGGTCGGCCTTGATCAGCACGTCCAGCTCTTTCAGCATGGCCGCCGATTCACCCCGCGCGTTGAGCACGAAGACCAGCACGACACGCACGCTTTCGGCCTGGCCGCCTTCGGCCAGATAAACCCGCGCCAGGCGCTCGGCCTCGGCGTTGTTCTTGGCGCGGTAGGCCACGGCGACGGCCGTTTCCAGCAGCGACGGCCGATCCTTCAGATCCAGCTTGGGGCTGGTCAGGGCCACGTTGAAGGCCTTGAGGGCCGCGTCGTTGTCGTTCAGGGCCATCGCGGCCGGCGCCTTCAGGCGGGCCAGGATGTAGTTCTCGTAGTCGGTGCGGCCTTCCTGGTTTTCGGCCAGGCGCAGCTGCTCCATCGCCTTGGTGGCGTCGCCATTGCGCAGCAACTCCTGCGCAGCGGCCAGCGGCTTGGCCATGTCGGGGCGCAGGGTGTCTTGCGCATGGGCTGCCGTGCCGAAGCACATGGCAGCAGCCACGGCCAGGCTGGACAGGGTGCGCAGGGCTGCGCGCGACGAGGAGCGGTGAAAGGTGGTCATTGCATGAACTGTTCGTTGCCAACAATGCCGATTTTGCTCACTCCGAGGCGCTGCGCCTCAGCCATCACCATGGCCACGTACTTGTACGTCACCAGCTTGTTCGGCCGCAGGTGCACTTCAGGCTGATCCGGCAGCTGCGCCGTGCGGTACAGCTTGGCTTGCAGCTCGGCGCGCGTCGGCACGATCTCGCCGTTCCAGCCGATGGTGCCGTCGAAGTCCACGTCGATGCGGACGATCTCGGGCGGCTTCGGCGGCGGTGCGCTGTTCGAGTTCACCGGCATGTTCAGCTTCACCGCGTGCGTCTGCGGCGGGATGGTGATGATGAACATGATCAGCAGCACCAGCATCACGTCGATCAACGGCGTGGTGTTCATCTCCACCATCATGTCGTCGTCGGACGACCCTACGCTCATGGACATGTTGTTCT
>NKIH01000010.1 GCA_002255925.1 Burkholderiales bacterium PBB6
CGGTTTGACGCCACGAATCGCAGATTTGAAAGTGAACAGGAAAGTCAATGAAATCAACGATCTACCAACACCACCTCCGCGCCAGTGCTAGCTTTTCGTACCGTCACTTATTGCACTGAAAACGAGGGGACCCCCAATCCACCGCCGACCGCGCTGCCGTGCGTGCCCAGGCCGCAGAAGCTGTTCGCACAGGCCAGATCTCCCACGGCGAAATCGGCAACGCCATGTAATGCAAGCCGATGCGGGCGTTTCGGACGCCACCGCTTGGCGCATCCACTGCGGCTGAGCGAAGGCGTCATCGGTGCACCGCATCACATTGCATCGCCCATGAACGAGCCCCCATTGCGGGGCTTTTTTCATGGGGCAAACTTTTGACGAATCCCAGCTAGGGCAACGCCGAATAAGTCCCCGCAGTGGCGCACGCCCTGATTTGGGATGGGATGCAAGGCGCAAACCACAGCGATAGCCGTAGCTATCGCGAGGATTTGCAACGCGGCAGACCGCCCAAAGCAGGGGTGCGCGGTGCGCGAGGGACTTGTTCAGCGTTGCCCTAGGTCTGTCAGGACGGCCCCATGCGGCCCGACGAACGTTCCAGCAGGGTTTCCAGCACCTCGATACGGTGCCGATGCCGGGTGGTGATGGCGTAGAAATGCTCCTGCAGCCCGGCGGAGTAGCCCACCTTGACGAGGATGCCCGTGCGCAACTCGTCCTGAACCACCACCTCGGGCAGCACGGTCAGCCAGCCGCTGTCACGGGCGATCAGGCGCAGCATGGCCATGTCATCCACCTCGGCGCGCAATCGGGGCGTCACCCCGGCCGATGCACACAGGGCTTCAAACTGCGCACGCAGTGCATGGCGGGGGCCAGGCAGCGCCACCTCCATACCCTCCAGGTCTTCAGGTATGCGCAACGAGCGCGATTGCCACACGCTGGCAGGGCCGACCAGCGAGATGGACTGGCTGCCGAGAAATTGGCAGTGCAAGGGGCGCTCGGAGTCGGAAGGCACTGACTCATTGGCCAGCACCACGTCCAGCTGGTGCTGCACCAGGCGCGAAATCAGCCCCTCCAGCAGCCCTGACTCCAGCGTCAAAACCACGGACGGGTCGGCCAGCAAGGGGCGGATCCAGTTTTCCTGGTAGTTGCGGGACAACGTTGCCACACTGCCCACGCGCAGCCGGGTCACCCCCGACGCGCTGCCCTGCAGGCGCCCCAGCATTTCCTGACCCAGTCCGAAGATGTTCTCGGCATATGCCAGTACCAGTTGCCCGGTGTCGGTCAGCAGCAGGCGGCGGCCCTCTCGCAAAAACAGCTCTTCGCCCAGGCGCTCTTCCAGCTGCCGGATCTGGGTGGACACCGCAGACTGGGACGTGTGCAGCTCTTGCGCTGCCTGGGTAAGGTGCCCCAGCTTGGCCACACGCCAAAAGTAGAACAGGTGGTTGAAGTTGAGTTGATCGAGTCTCATTGTTCTATTTTTAGTATTTTTTTGTTCTTTTCAATGTATTTTACAGAACAATAACCCCGCAGCATCATCGCCCCCAGTCTTGTTTCTGGAGGTTGAGTGATGCCATTTGTTCACGTTTTGTCCCACGCCAGCGCATGGGCACCGGGCATGCTCATGCTGGCCGCCATGGCGCTGGCACTGTGCCACAAGGGCTCGGTTGCCACGTTGTGGCGCTGGATGCTGATCCTGTCTGGTGCCGCCTTGGCAGGTTCTGTATTGGCGGCGATTGCGGCCATGGCTGGCATCGGCCGGCTGGACCACGCTGGCTGGCTCAAGGCATCGCCGATGGGCTTGTGCATGGGGGTTCTGGTGCAACTGCTGGGCACCGTCATCGCAGCGTTTTCTGCGAGGTACCTGGAGGGAGAGCCCGGCCAGCCGCGCTACATGGCAGCACTGGCGGGTGTGCTGGCTGCTGTGCACGTGCTGCTGCTGGCAGACCACTGGATCGTCCTGGCCATCGCCTGGGCTCTGGTGGGCATTGCGCTGCAACACCTGCTGTGCTTCTACCCCGACCGGGCTTTTGCCAGCCTGGCCGCCCACAAAAAACAGATGGCCGACAGGGTGGCCGACGTATTGCTGGTCGGTGCGGCGGCACTGGCCTGGCTGGAAGTCGGCAGCGGTTCTTTGTCGGCGTTGTGGGCGTACATCGCACGCGACGGCATGTCCCCGTTGCTGCACGCCAGCGCGGTGTTGCTGACCCTGGCCGTGATTTTGCGGACGGCCTTGTTGCCCGTGCATGGCTGGCTGATCCAGGTCATGGAGGCGCCCACGCCGGTGTCTGCACTGCTGCACGCAGGCGTGGTCAACCTGGGCGGGTTCGTGCTGATACGGTTCGCCCCCTTGCTGGAAAACGCCGCCGCTGCCCGCGTCGTGCTGGTCGTTTTTGGCCTCGGTACAGCCGTGCTCGCTGGCATGGTCATGCTGACGCGCATCAGCATCAAGGTCAGGCTGGCCTGGTCCACGGTGGCGCAGATGGGGTTCATGCTGCTCGAATGCGGGTTGGGCCTGTACACGCTGGCTGCGCTGCACCTCGTGGGGCACTCGCTGTACAAGGCCCATGTGTTTCTGTCGGCATCCAACGCGGTTCGGCAAGCGCGGCTGCAGGCCATGCACAGCGCAACCCCGCCCACAGCCATCAGCCTGGCGCTGGCACCCGTCGCCGCCACGGCCACCGTGCTGCTGGTGCTGAACGTGGCGGCGGAGGTGCCCTGGCCCGCCTGGTGGTCCGCCGTGCTGGGACTGGCCTGGGCACCGCTGCTCTGGTCGCCTCAGGGCCAGGCCAGCGCCAAGACTGCGGCCTGGCACAGCCTGGCCGGGCTGGTGATGGTGGCGGGCCTCACCGCAGCGGCAGTTGCCATCCACCATGTGCCACTGGGCTTGCGCGATGCTCCGGCGCACGTGCTGGGGTGGCTGGCACTGATCGGACTTTTAGGCCTTTACCTCTTTCTGGCACTGCTGCAGAGGCAGCCCCACATGCTGCGGACCTGGCGCAGGTGGAGCTATGCAGGGTTCTACATCGACGAGGCGTACACCCGGCTGGCCCTGTACATCTGGCCCACCGCCTGGACACCCCCTGCCCCGCGTGACGCGGTCCCCCATGTAGCAGGCCCCACGTTGCACAGAGCCGCCCCCTGAACCGCACTGCACCCGGAGAACCCCATGATGGAATCACTGACCGACTGCCCCACCGAGGAGCTCGCGGCGCCAGCGCCCACGCACGCTGCGCAGCACCCGGCCTCGCACAACGACATCGACACCGCCTGCGCACAAGCGTGCCAAGCCATTGCACCGGCCTGGCCCCTGGACCGTGCCATTGCAGTCAACCCGCACTGGGCGCGCATCGGCATGCCGGTGCGCCGGGTGGCAGCGCGCATGGCAGCGCTGGGCGGCATTCAGGTCTTTCCCGGGCGCGACCGGCAACTGCAAGCGTGGACGGAAGGACGCATCAGCGCCCAGGACCTTGATCAGGCGATCCGCCAGATGCCTCAGGCGCAAGCCTGCGGGTTGACTGCCGAAGACTGCGTACAGGCCTTACACAACACCCAGCCCGTAGAGCAATTGCCCCTGCTGATCGATGTGCTGGACAACGACCCCCACCGCCAAACCCGCTTGTCCTGGCGCCAGGCAATCACCCACCAGGTGAGCCAGACCTGCGCCGCCTATTTCGACCAGACACAGGCGGACTGGCAGCCCCAGCGGTCCGAGGGCCTGTATGCGTTCTGGCGCGAGACTCTGCAGCACGACCACTCCATCGGCCTGCTGATGGGCTTGCCACACCTCGCCGAGGCCTTGGAGGCTCTGCCCGCCACCCGGGAAGACGCCGAACGCTGGGTACTGCACAGGCTGCGCCTTCCCAAGGCGGTGTGGCCAGACTATCTGGAGTCGGTGCTGCTGACGGTGAATGGCTGGGCTTCGTGGTGCGCCTATCTAGGCTGGCAGGCCCACCTGAACCAGACCTCCGACCCGCACCTGCGGGAGTTGCTGGCGATCCGGCTGGCATGGGGTGCGGTTCTACTGCATTGCAAGGACGATGCCGCAGGCACCCATGCCTTCCAGGCGCTGCAACAGGCCTGGGGCCAGGCCCCCGCCTTGTTGCAACGGGCAGAGCAGGCTCTGCTGGTCGACGAAGTGTGGCAAGTAGCTCTGGAAGTCGGCTACCAGCGCCAACTGGCTCAGCGGCTGCTCGGTGCCGGCAGTGCCCCGCCCAACCAGCACGAGATCGAGGTGCAAGCCGCTTTTTGTATTGATGTGCGCAGCGAGCCACTGCGGAGGTCCCTGGAGGCCATTTGGCCCGCCGTACAGACCATCGGGTTCGCGGGATTTTTTGGCCTGCCCCTCGCCTACACACCGCTGGGCACCAGCGCTCGCACGCCCCACCTGCCGGGCCTGTTGGCACCCGCAGTAGAAGCCACTGACTGCATCGTGCCATCCACTGCGGGCGCGTTGAAGACCGATGCGACGCTACAAGAAGCAGCGATCCACGCACGCTCCAGGCGCTTTGCGCTGGCCGACCAATGGCTGTCCGCCAGCCGCTGGCCGGGTGCGGCGTTCTCGTTCGTTGAAGCGGCGGGCGTGGGCTATGCGGGCAAGCTGGGCCAATGGCTGCGGCCCTCCCGGCAAGCCAGGGCCAACGATGCACTGGAAGGCCTGCCTGCGCGCTATCGCCCCCTGTGCCGGCCCCAGCTCACGGGGCTGGACATCGGCGCCAAGGTGTCGCTGGCAGCGCGGGTGCTGCGCTCCATGGGGCTGGACGGTTATCTGGCGCCCCTGGTACTGCTGGTAGGGCATGGCAGCCAGTCGGCCAACAACGCCCATGCGGCAGCGCTGGACTGCGGCGCATGCTGCGGCCAGACCGGCGAAGTCAGTGCCCGCAGCCTGGCACAACTGCTGAACGAACCTGCCGTGCGTACGGGCCTGGCGGAACAAGGCATCGCCATTCCGGAGTCCACAACCTTCGTGGCGGCCCTGCACAACACCACAACCGATGAGATCGAGGGCTTTGACCTGGACCTGCTGCCCCCAGCCGCTCGCCAACGGTGGGACAGCCTGCAGCCGGTGCTACACCATGCCAGTGACCAGGTCCGCAGAGAACGAGCACCGCACCTGCACATCGACCCACGGACACCGCACGACGATTTGCTGAAGCAATTGCGAAGGCGCGCCAACGATGGCGCCCAGACGCGCCCGGAATGGGGCCTGGCGGGCAACGCAGCCTTCGTCATCGCACCCCGGCACAGGACGCTGGGCGCTGCGCTACAAGGACGCAGCTTTCTGCACGACTATGACGCCCAAAGAGACCCCGACGGCAGCCTGCTGGAAGCGCTCATGACCGCGCCCATGCTGGTCACCCACTGGATCAACTGGCAGTACCACGCATCCACCTGCGCCCCCACACGCCTGGGGAGTGGCAACAAGGTGCTGCACAACGTGGTGGGCGGACACATCGGCGTCTTTGAAGGCAACGGCGGTGATCTGCGCATCGGCCTGTCGCAGCAGTCGGTGCACGACGGCAAGCGCTGGTTGCACGAACCACTGAGGCTGACCGTGGTGATTGATGCGCCCCGCCCATCCATCGACGCAGTGATCCATCAACATGCCGTCGTCAAGCAACTGGTGGACCACGGGTGGCTGCACCTCTGGCGGTGGGAAGGCACCGACCTGATGCGCTATGACCAGGGTCTCTGGGAGCCGCTGCACACGGAGAACTGGTGATGCACCCCAGTGCACGCCCCTATGCAGACCGCCGCATCGCCTTGCTGACCCAGCATGGCAAGGAGCGGGTCATCGCGCCCGCGCTGGAGCCGGGTCTGGGTTGCACGATTGAACATGTCAGCGGGTTCGATACCGACCTGCTGGGCACCTTCACCCGCGAAACGGCACGTGCGGGCTCGCAACTGGATGCAGCACGGCGCAAAGCCCGCAAGGGCATGGAGCTCTCCGGCCTCGATGCCGGCCTGGCCAGCGAGGGCAGCTTTGGTCCCGATCCGTTCACAGGAATGGTGCCCTGGAACGTGGAGCTGATCGCCTGGCTGGACGACCGCATGGGCATCGAAGTCGTCGGCATGGCACAAGGGCCTGCGCGCAGCGGGCACCTGCTGAGCGATAACTGGAGTGCCGTGGAGGCATTTGCGCAGCGCGAGGGCTTCCCGCAGCAACAGCTGGTGATGCGCCCGGAGAGCCAGGACGACACCCGCATGCACAAAGGCATCGCGGACTGGGACCGGCTGCGGCACTGCTTCGACGCCTGCCAAGCCCAGGCCCGCAACCGCCAGGTCTTTGTGGAGACGGACCTGAGGGCCTTTGCCAACCCCACCCGCATGCGCCTCATCGAGCAAGCTGCGCAGGACTTGCTGCAGCGACTGCAGTCGAACTGCCCAGCCTGCAACGCCCCGGGTTACTGGGTCACCGAACGCATACCGGGGCTTACCTGCTCTGCCTGCGGACGGCCTACCGCATCCTGCCGCGCTGAGGTGTGGTCGTGCCCACGCTGCGAATACCAGTCCAGAATGAGCAAAGCCACGCGGGCATTGGCAGATCCTCGCCACTGCGCGTATTGCAATCCCTGACTTGCAATCACAGCGGTCCCGCGTTCAGCACAGTGGTTTGAACACTGACCGGCGAGGCGTCACAAAGCAAACAACAACTGGCCAATCGATCAGTCAGTTGTTGGTAAAAAACGGGGTGTTCGACAGCTCACTCCACAGTAACGCTCTTGGCCAAGTTGCGGGGCTTGTCCACATCCGTCCCCCGCGCACAGGCCGTGTGGTACGCAAGCAGCTGCAGCGGCACGACATGCAGCAGTGGGCTCAATGCGCCGTAGTGCTCGGGCATGCGAATCACGTGGATGCCCTCACTGCTTTCGATGCGGGTGTCGCCATCGGCCAGCACGTACAGCACACCCGCACGGGCGCGGACTTCCTGCATGTTGCTCTTGAGCTTCTCCAGGAGGGCGTCGTTGGGCGCCACCGTCACCACCGGCATGGCGCTGGTCACCAGGGCCAGGGGGCCGTGCTTGAGTTCACCGGCCGGGTAGGCTTCAGCGTGGATGTAGCTGATTTCCTTGAGCTTGAGCGCGCCCTCCAGCGCGATGGGGTAATGCAGCCCTCGGCCCAGAAAGAGCGCGTTTTCCATGCGCGCAAAGTCTTCAGCCCAGCTGATGAGCTGGGGTTCGAGCGCCAGCACGGCCTGCAGGGCCACGGGCAGGTGGCGCATGGCCTTGAGGTGTGCAGCCTCCTGCTCTTCACTCAGGCGGCCCTTGCTTTGCGCCAGGGCCAGCGTCAGCAAGAACAGGCCCGCCAGCTGCGTGGTGAAGGCCTTGGTGCTGGCCACGCCGATCTCGACCCCGGCGCGGGTGATGTAGGCGAGCTTGCATTCGCGCACCATGGCGCTGGTGGCGACGTTGCAGATGGTGAGCGTGTGCTGCATGCCCAGGGATTGCGCGTGGCGCAGCGCGGCCAGGGTGTCGGCGGTTTCGCCGCTTTGGCTGATGGTGACGACCAGGGTGCGCGGGTTGGGCACGCTGGTGCGGTAGCGGTATTCGCTGGCCACTTCGACCTGGGTGGGAATGCCCGCGATTTCTTCGAGCCAGTATTTGGCGGTGCAGCCGCTGTAATAGCTGGTGCCGCAGGCCAGGATCAACACGTTGTCGATGTCCTTGAACACGCGCCAGGCAGCCGCGCCGGGCTCGCCATGCTGGCCTGCACCATCAAACAGCTCGGGCACGATGCCGGCCAGGCCTTCCAGCGTGTCGGCAATCGCGCGGGGCTGCTCGAAGATTTCCTTTTGCATGTAGTGGCGATACGGCCCCAGCTCGGCCGCGCCGCTGTGGGCCTGCACGGTGCGCACGGGGCGCTGCCCGGTGGTCAGCGCATTGCCGTCCTTGCCCACGATCCAGTAGCGGCCCAGCTGCAGGTCCACCAGGTCGCCCTCTTCCAGATAGACGATCTGGTCAGTGACGCCCGCCAGGGCCATGGCGTCGCTGGCCAGAAAGTGCTCGCGCGATGACGAGGCGCCGGTTGCGTCCTTGCCCACGCCCAGGATCAACGGAGACCCTGCGCGTGCGCCCACCACGCGGTGGGGTTCGTCCTTGTGCATGACGGCGATGGCGTAGGCGCCATGCAGTTCGGCCACGGTGGCCCGCACGGCGTCGAACAGGTCGCCGCTGTAATGGCTGTCCACCAGGTGGGCGATGACCTCGGTGTCGGTCTGGCTTGCAAACACGTAGCCGCGTGCCTGCAGGCGGGCGCGCAGTTCTTCGTGGTTCTCGATGATGCCGTTGTGCACCAGTGCCACCCGGCCTGCGGCCTGCGCATGGGCGTCTGCGCCCGTGCCGTGGCTGAAATGCGGGTGGGCGTTGTGCACGGCAGGCGCGCCGTGCGTGGCCCAGCGGGTGTGGGCGATGCCGGTGGCGCCGTCGATGTGCTCGGTGCTCACCTGCTCCAGCAGCTCGGCCACGCGGGCGGTGCTGCGGGCGCGCTGCAGGCCGGCAGGGCGCGTGGCGTCTAGGCTGGACGCATGCACGGCCACGCCGCAGGAGTCATAGCCCCGGTATTCAAGTCGCTGCAGGCCCTGCACGAGGATGGGAACGATGTTGCGCGTGGATACTGCGCCGACGATGCCGCACATGGTGGTTGCCTTTGGTTGGAATGTGATGGGATGCGGCGATGGTAGGCAGCGTCCCAAAAAATTATTGATTGATATTTGCAGCAACATGAACTTTAATTTCACCAATAATCAATGTTGAAATTTTTGTTCATTTTCTGACCTCCAATGGAATTCATATCGCTCGATGCAATTGACCTGCAGCTGCTCAACCTGTTGCAGACCGATGCCGCGCAGAGCAACCAGGCCCTGGCCGAACAGGTGCATGTGTCGCCGCCCACCTGCCTGCGCCGCGTCAAGCGCCTGCACGATGTGGGACTCATCGAGCGGCAGGTGGCCATCCTGCAGCCCGACCGGCTGGCTGCCCTGCAAGGCCACGGGCTGGCGTGCATCGTGGAGGTGTCGCTGGACCGCCAGGGGGCCGAACAGCTCGACGCCTTCGAAGCCCGCGCCGTGCAGGAGGCCGCCGTGCAGCAGTGCTGGCGCGTGTCACCCGGGCCAGACTTTGTGCTGGTGGTGCACACGCGGGACATGCCGGGCTACCTGGCGCTGTCGCAGCGGCTGTTCACCGGCGACGCCAACGTGCGCAATGTGAAGGCCTTCTTTGCAACCCGCCGGGCCAAATTTGAGACCAAAGTGCCGGTAGCGCCAGATTGACATGCGCTATCTGCTATCAATTTATTAGCAAACCCACCTGCATCCTCATCGGCGCCCTCTCACCGCCCCGCCCCTCAGCCCCCCCTGACAGGCCCCACAGCACATCCCAACACCCAGCAAGGTCATCCATGCGACTGATGGGAATGGACCACGGTCATTTCTTGCTGGTATCGCCTGACCGGGCGTTGTAAGCTCCCCCGCACTTTCAACCTACCTGGCCGGTGAATGCCCGCGTGGCAGCACCGCCCTTCTCCAACACCCCCATGCCGACGCCCCGCCGCCAGATGCCCCGCCGCATCTACCCCTTGCGCATCCTGGGCATGGGGCTGGGTGGCATGGTGGTGGCCACGGTGCTGTGGGAGCGCCAGGCATCCCCCCTGGCCTGGACGGCGCTGTTGCTGGCCACGCTGGTGTGGCCGCACGTGGCCTACCTGCTCACACGCCGCGCCGCCGACCCATACGCCGCCGAGGTGCGCAACCTGCTCATCGACTCGGCGCTGGTCGCTGCGCTGGTGCCGCTGATGCACTTCAACCTGCTGCCCAGCGTGATGCTGCTCACCCTGACCATGGTGGACAAGATCACCACCGGCATCCGGGGGCTGTGGGTGCGCGCCCTGTGGGTGATGCTGGCGGCCGGTGTGGCCAGCACGGCGGTCATGGGGCTGCACTGGGCGCCCGAGACCTCCATGCGCGTGATAGTGGCCTGTCTGCCGGTGATGTCGCTGCACACGCTGTCGGTCAGCGCCGTGAGCTACCAGCTCATCCGGCAGTCTGCGCGCCAGAACCAGATGCTGGACGAACTGCGCCGCGTGGACGCACTGACCGGCCTGTTCGGGCGCGGCCACTGGCAAGAGCAGGCAGAGGCCGCACTGCGCCGCCACCACACCACCGACGAGCCCGCCTGCATGCTGATGCTGGACATCGACCATTTCAAGGAGATCAACGACGCTTACGGCCACACCGTGGGCGATGAGGTCATCCGCGCGCTGGCGCATGTGGTGCGGGGCAACGTGCGCGCCGGTGACTGCGCGGGGCGCTACGGCGGGGACGAATTCGCCATCGTGCTGCCCGGCATGCATGCGCGCGACGCCCTGGCCATTGCCCAGCGCATCCGCGAGCAGACAGAAGGCGTGCGCCTGCGCAGCCTGCCCGAACTGCGCATCACCAGCAGCATCGGCGTGGCCCCGGCCGACCACCGCCACAGCAGCCTGCGGGCGTGGATCGACGCCGCGGACGCAGCGCTGTACGTCGCCAAAAACGGCGGACGCAATCAGGTGGCGGGGTGCATGGAGCCAGCGCTGGTACCAGCGGTGTAGCAGCCAGCACTGCGGCCGGCGTCAGGGCTCGTTGGCGGCTGCAGGGTTCACCGGCCACTGCACCCGCACCGTGCAACCAGCGCCCGGCACCGCCGTCGCGCTAACCTCTGCGCCGTGGCGCTGCGCAATGGCGCGGCACAGTGCGAGCCCCGCGCCCACCCCCTCGAACTCCGTCTCGCGGTGCAGGCGCTGGAACACGCCGAACAAGGGGTCCCCTCGTTTTCAGTGCAATAACTGGCGGTACGCAAACCCAGCACTGGCGCGGGGGTGGTGTTGGTAGATCGTTGATTCTGTTGGCTTTCCTGTTCACTTCTCAAACGGGTATCGTGGCCTCCCACTAATGGGGTTCACGATGCAGGACTGGCAAACGACGTTTTTGGGGATGCGTGAGCTGCCCCGCGATATCAGTGACTTCGAGATGAAGGCGTTTTTCACCTTCGATGGTGCAGAGCGCGAGGCAATCAATGCGCGCCGGGGTGACGCCCACAAGCTCGGTCTGGCGCTGCATATCGGGTTTTTGCGCATGAGTGGCCGCCTGCTGTATGCCTTTCGGGTGGTTCCCGTCGCCCTGTGGCGCCACTTGAGCGAGGAACTTGGCATTGCCACCCCTGATGTGGCTTCGCTGCGCACGCTGTACGGGCGGGAGAAGACACTGTTCGATCACCAGCAAGTAGCGTGCACGGCCCTTGGTTTTCGGTGGATGCCCTGATCGAAAAGCATTGGGACAGCCCGGTGCATCTGGCGGCTTCGGTCATGAGTGGTCACGCCAGTGCGGTGGCAGCACTGGCGCGGTTTGGCTCTGCTGCCCAGGGTGACCCCATCTATGACGCTGGCGTGCAATTGGGACGTTTGCTGCGAACCGCGTTCCTTGCCGACTACTTTGTTAAGGACGCTTTCAGGAATGAATTGCGCCGGGTGCTCAACCGGGGGGAGGCGGTCAACGCCCTCAAGCGCGCCATTTACACCGGCCGGATCAGCCCGGCACAGGCCAAACGTGTGGACGAAATGCAGGCTGTGGCCGACGCGTTGAGTCTGCTGGCCAACATCGTCATGGCGTGGAACACGTCACAAATGCAGGCTGTTCTGGATCGCTGGTCGAACCGCCGCCAGGCCATTCCGCCGGAACTGATCGGAAAAATTGCTCCCACCAGGCTGGAAAGCATCAACCTGCGAGGCGTGTTCCGCTTTCCTGTTGACCGTTATGCCGACCAAATCCTGCCCTCGCGGCAGGGAGCACCGATAACTGGCACCAACGGATGAAACCGATCACGGTTTGACGCCACGAATCGCAGATTTGAAAGTGAACAGGAAAGTCAATGAAATCAACGATCTACCAACACCACCTCCGCGCCAGTGCTAGCTTTTCGTACCGTCACTTATTGCACTGAAAACGAGGGGACCCCGAAAAGCCCCCGATAGACGAATCGGGCGCGTCGGCCCGAGCCTCGAATGGCTCCAGGCCGGGAAAAATGGGCAAGTTAGCCAGGATCAGGCCGATTTCATGCGTGCTGGCACTCGAATTCGACCGCCAAGCCCCGGAAACAGAGCCTTCGCGGGCAGTGATTCGTCTATCGTGTTCACTTTCGCCGGCAGGCATCCGGCTCGCATCGAGGCGGCCGCCGTAGGGCAGTGGCTGGCCAGCGGTTCGCATGAGCTGTTCGGGGTCGTCTCAGAAAACGGAAAATAAAGCACGCTAAGGCGTCGCCGCCCCTGCCAGGCTTGCCCCGCCCTGTAGTGACGCGATCAACGGGCAGGAAACATTCCCCTTTCGTGCATGGCAGGCGCACACGAGTTCAGACAGCACGGTTTCCATGCGCGCCAAGTCGGCCATCTTCTCGCGCACGTCCTTGAGCTTGTGCTCGGCCACGCTGCTGGCTTCCTCGCAGTGGGTGCCATCGTCGAGCCGCAGCAGCTCGGCGATTTCATCCAGGCTGAAGCCCAACCGCTGAGCGGATTTCACGAACCGCACCCGCGTTACATCCGCCTCCCCATAGCGGCGGATGCTGCCGTAAGGCTTGTCCGGCTCGGGCAGCAAGCCCTTGCGCTGATAGAACCGGATCGTCTCCACATTGACGCCGGCCGCCTTGGCAAAAACGCCAATGGTTAGGTTCTCCAAAGTATTTTCCATATCGCTTGACTCCGTACATGAGTACGGAAGTAAGGTTACGCTATCCAATCCAAATTCAAAAGGCCAACGTATGTCTGAATCGCAAAACGGGCGCGGTGCGCTCTTCGCCGGCGGGCTGGCCGCCATCCTCGCCTCCGCTTGCTGCCTCGGGCCGCTGGTTCTGATCGCCTTGGGCTTCAGCGGGGCTTGGATCGGCAACCTGACCGTGCTGGAGCCGTATCGCCCGATTTTCATCGGCGCAGCGCTGGTGGCGTTGTTCTTCGCCTGGCGGCGCATCTACCGCCCTGCGCAAGCCTGTAGGCCGGGTGAGGTCTGCGCGATTCCCCAAGTGCGAGCGACCTACAAGCTCATTTTCTGGGTCGTGGCCGTACTGGTTCTGGTCGCGCTCGGATTTCCCTATGTCATGCCATTTTTCTACTGATCGGAGTTCACCATGAAGAAACTGTTTGCCTCCCTCGCCCTCGCCGCCGTTGTTGCCCCCGTGTGGGCCGCTACCCAGCCCGTCACGCTGTCCGTACCGGGCATGACGTGCTCGGCCTGTCCGATCACCGTCAAGAAGGCGATTTCCAAGGTCGATGGCGTCAGTAAAGTTGCCGTGACCTTCGAGACCCGCGAAGCGGTGGTCACCTTCGATGATGCCAAGACCAGTGTGCAGAAGCTGACCAAGGCAACCGGGGACGCGGGCTATCCCTCCAGCGTCAAGCAGTGAGCCACTGAACCCGACCCTGGGGCGATCATGGGACTGATCACACGCATTGCCGACAAGGCCGGCGCGCTTGGCAGTGTGGTTTCCGCGATGGGCTGCGCCGCCTGTTTTCCGGCCATCGCCAGCTTGGGCGCGGCCATCGGGCTGGGCTTTCTACAGGAATACGAAGGCTTGTTCATTTTCACGCTGCTGCCGCTGTTCGCCGTCGTCGCTTTGCTGGCGAATGCACTGGGCTGGCTCAGTCATCGGCAATGGCACCGCAGCCTGCTCGGCATGATCGGGCCAGCCATCGTGTTCGCCGGAACCGTCTGGTTGCTTGGCAACTGGTGGACAGCGCGCCTCGTATACACCGGCCTGGCCCTGATGATCGGCGTGTCGATCTGGGACTTGGTTTCACCGGCAAATCGCCGCTGCGGGCCGGATGGCTGCGAACTCCCAGCAAAACACGGCTGACGGCGTGAGCCAGCGGCCAACACAGAAAAGGAACGATGAATGACCACCCTCAAAATCACCGGCATGACTTGCGACTCGTGCGCAGTGCATGTCAAGGAAGCCCTGGAGAAAGTGCCAGGCGTGCAGTCGGCGAATGTCTCATATACCAAGGGCAGCGCCAAGCTCGCCGTCGAGACCGGCACATCGCCGGACGCGTTGACTGCCGCCGTGGCCGGACTCGGTTATCGGGCCACGCTCGCCGACGCGCTCGTGCCTCCGGTGGGCGGCGGCTTGCTCGTCAAGATGCGCGAATGGCTAGGTAGCGGCGACAAGGCTGGTGATGATGGTGGCGGATTGCATATTGCCGTTATCGGCAGCGGCGGCGCGGCGATGGCGGCGGCGCTGAAGGCCGTCGAGCAAGGCGCGCACGTCACCCTGATCGAGCGCGGCACTATTGGCGGCACCTGCGTCAATATCGGCTGCGTGCCGTCCAAGATCATGATCCGCGCTGCTCACATCGCCCACTTGCGTCGAGAAAGCCCGTTCGATGGCGGCATGCCGCCCACACCGCCGACGATCTTGCGCGAGCGGCTGCTGGCCCAGCAGCAGGCGCGCGTCGATGAACTGCGCCACGCCAAATACGAAGGCATCCTGGATGACAATCCCGCCATCTCCGTGCTGCACGGCGAAGCCCGTTTCAAGGACGCGCACAGCCTGACCGTGCAACTCAACGGTGGTGGCGAACGTGTGCTGGCGTTCGACCGTTGCCTGATTGCCACCGGCGCGAGTCCGGCCGTGCCGCCGATTCCCGGCCTGAAGGACACGCCGTACTGGACTTCCACCGAAGCACTGGTCAGCGACACCATTCCTGAGCGGCTGGCCGTGATTGGTTCGTCGGTGGTAGCGCTGGAACTGGCGCAGGCGTTCGCCCGACTGGGCAGCAAAGTAACGATTCTTGCACGCAGCACCCTGTTCTTCCGCGAAGACCCGGCCATCGGTGAGGCAATCACGGCGGCGTTCCGCGCCGAAGGGATCGAGGTGCTGGAGCACACCCAGGCCAGCCAGGTCGCGCACGAGGGCGGCGAATTCGTGCTCACCACGGCGCACGGCGAGCTGCGCGCCGACAAACTGCTGGTCGCCACCGGTCGCTCGCCCAACACGCGCAGCCTGGCACTGGACGCGGCAGGTGTCGCGCTCAACCTGCAAGGCGCTATCGTCATCGACGTCGGCATGCGGACCAGCACGCCGGACATCTACGCGGCCGGCGACTGCACCGACCAGCCTCAGTTCGTCTATGTGGCGGCAGCGGCCGGCACCCGTGCGGCGATCAACATGACGGGCGGTGACGCGGCGCTTAACCTTGCCGCCATGCCTGCCGTGGTGTTCACCGATCCGCAAGTCGCCACCGTGGGCTACAGCGAGGCAGAGGCCCAGCACGACGGGATCGAGACCGACAGTCGCACCTTGACCTTGGACAACGTGCCGCGCGCACTCGCCAACTTCGACACACGCGGCTTCATCAAGCTGGTCGTTGAAGAAGGCAGCGGACGACTGATCGGCGTGCAGGCGGTCGCGCCGGAAGCGGGCGAGCTGATCCAGACCGCTGCGCTGGCGATTCGCAACCGCATGACGGTGCAGGAACTGGCCGACCAGTTGTTTCCCTACCTGACGATGGTCGAGGGCTTGAAGCTCGCGGCGCAGACCTTCAACAAGGATGTGAAGCAGCTTTCCTGCTGCGCCGGGTGAGAAAAAGGAGGTGTTCGATGAACGCCTACACGGTGTCCCGGCTGGCCCTTGATGCCGGGGTGAGCGTGCATATCGTGCGCGACTACCTGCTGCGCGGACTGCTGCGGCCGGTGGCGTGCACGCCAGGCGGCTACGGCCTGTTCGACGAGGCTGCCTTGCAGCGGCTGTGCTTCGTGCGGTCCGCCTTCGAAGCGGGCATCGGCCTCGATGCGCTGGCGCGGCTGTTCCGGGCGCTGGATGCAGCGGACGGTGGCGAAGCGGCCACGCAGCTTGCCGTGCTGCGCCAGTTCGTCGAACGCCGGCGCGAAGCGTTGGCCGATCTGGAAGCGCAGTTGGCCACCCTGCCGACCGAGCCGGCACAGCACGCGGAGAGTCTGCCATGAACGGCCCGGAACGCCTGCCGACCAAGACACGCAAGCCGTTCACCGGCTACCTGTGGGGCGCGCTGGCCGTGCTCACCTGTCCCTGCCATTTGCCGATTCTCGCCGTTGTGCTGGCCGGAACGACCGCCGGCGCATTCATCGGGGAGCATTGGGGTATTGCAGCCCTCACGCTGACCGGCTTGTTCGTGCTGTCCGTGACGCGGCTACTGCGGGCCTTCCGGGGCGGATCATGACGACCTCGCACCCCGCCGGATGGACGGCGACCGAGTTGGCGCAGGCGGTTGTGCGCGGGCAACTTGAGCTGCATTACCAGCCGATAGTCGATCTGCGCAGTGACCAGATTGTCGGTGCGGAAGCCCTGTTGCGCTGGCGTCATCCGACGCTCGGGCTGCTGCCGCCCGGCCAGTTCCTGCCTGTGGTCGAATCGTCCGGCCTGATGCCGGAAATCGGTGCCTGGGTGCTGGGCGCAGCCTGCCGCCAGATGCGCGAGTGGCGGAAGCTGGCGTGGCAACCGTTCCGGCTGGCCGTCAATGTTTCGGCGAGCCAAGTGAGACCGGGTTTCGACGGGTGGGTAAAGGACATGCTGGCTGATGCCGAGTTGCCCGCCGAGTCTCTTGAAATCGAGCTGACCGAATCGGTCGCATTCGGTAATCCGGCGATCTTCCCCGCCCTGGAAGCCTTGCGACAGATCGGTGTGCGCTTCGCCGCCGATGACTTCGGCACCGGCTATTCCTGCCTGCAACACCTGAAGTGCTGCCCGATTACTACGCTCAAGATCGACCAGTCCTTCGTCGCCGGACTCGTCGCCGATCACCGCGACCGAACCATCGTGCGCTCCGTGATTCAGCTTGCGCACGGGCTGGGCATGGACGTGGTGGCCGAGGGCGTGGAAACGCCGACCAGTCTCGCACTGTTGCGGCAAGCGGAGTGCGATACGGGACAAGGCTTCCTGTTCGCCAAGCCAATGCCGGCGGCGGCATTCGCCGCCTTTGTCAGTCAATGGAGGGGTGCCACCATGAATGCAAATGATCCGACTGCCACCAGTTGCTGCGTGTGCTGCAAGGAAATCCCGCTCGATGCCGCCTTTACCCCGGAAGGCGTGGAGTATGTCGAGCACTTCTGCGGGCTGGAGTGCTATCAGCGCTTCCAGGCGCGGGCCAAGGCAGAGAACGAAACCGGTGCTGATCCGAACACCTGCGGCTCGCTGCCGTCAGACTCAGGCATACCCTAACCTGGCGTCAGATCGTCCGGCGCGGAAGCGTCAGAATAGAGCCGCCTCGCGAATTGTTTGACACAGCCCGTCAAAGGTCATAGATTTCTTCCTGACACATTTCCCTCAGGAGGATACCTTGCACGGTCAGCGCATCGGTTACGTCCGCGTCAGCACCTTCGACCAGAACCCGGAACGGCAACTGGAACAGATTCCGGTGGACAAGGTGTTCACCGACAAGGCGTCGGGCAAGGATACCCGGCGGCCCGAACTGGAACGGCTGCTCGCCTTCGTGCGCGAAGGCGACACGGTGGTGGTGCACAGCATGGATCGTCTGGCACGCAACCTCGACGACCTGCGCCGCCTGGTGCAGAGCCTCACCCGGCGCGGCGTGCGCATCGAATTCGTGAAAGAGCATTTGACCTTCACCGGCGAGGACTCGCCGATGGCGAACCTGATGCTCTCGGTGATGGGCGCGTTCGCCGAGTTCGAGCGCGCTCTGATCCGCGAGCGTCAGCGCGAGGGTATTGCGCTCGCCAAGCAACGCGGAGCTTACCGTGGCAGGAAGAAATCCCTGTCGTCTGAGCGTATTGCCGAACTGCGCCAACGTGTCGAGGCTGGCGAGCAAAAGACCAAGCTGGCTCGTGAATTCGGAATCAGTCGCGAAACCCTGTATCAATACTTGAGAACGGATCAGTAAATATGCCACGTCGTTCAATCCTGTCCGCCGCCGAGCGGGAAAACCTGCTGGCGTTGCCGGACTCCAAGGACGACCTGATCCGACATTACACATTCAGCGATACCGACCTCTCGATCATCCGACAGCGGCGCGGGCCAGCCAATCGGCTGGGCTTCGCGGTGCAGCTCTGCTACCTGCGCTTTCCAGGCGTCATCCTGGGCGTCGATGAACCGCCGTTCCCGCCCTTGTTGAAGCTGGTCGCCGAGCAGCTCAAGGTCGGCGTCGAAAGCTGGGACGAGTACGGCCAGCGGGAGCAGACCCGGCGCGAGCACCTGGTCGAGCTGCAAACCGTGTTCGATTTCCGGCCCTTCACCATGAGCCATTACCGGCAGGCCGTCCAGATGCTGACCGAGCTGGCGATGCAAACCGACAAGGGCATCGTGCTGGCCAGCGCCTTGATCGAGCACCTGCGGCGGCAGTCGGTCATTCTGCCCGCGCTCAACGCCGTCGAGCGGGCGAGTGCCGAGGCGATCACCCGCGCCAACCGGCGCATCTACGACGCCTTGGCCGAACCATTGGCGGACGTGCATCGCCGTCGCCTTGATGACTTGCTCAAGCGCCGGGACAACGGCAAGGCGACCTGGTTGGCCTGGCTGCGCCAGTCACCGGCCAAGCCGAATTCGCGCCACATGCTGGAGCACATCGAACGCCTCAAGGCGTGGCAGGCACTCGACCTGCCTTCCGGCATCGAGCGGCTGGTTCACCAGAACCGCCTGCTCAAGATCGCCCGCGAAGGCGGCCAGATGACACCCGCTGACCTGGCCAAGTTCGAGCCGCAGCGGCGTTACGCCACCCTCGTTGCGCTGGCCATCGAGGGCATGGCCACCGTCACCGACGAAATTATCGACCTGCATGACCGTATCCTGGGCAAGCTGTTCAACGCCGCCAAGAACAAGCATCAGCAGCAGTTCCAGGCATCGGGCAAAGCCATCAATGCCAAGGTGCGCCTGTACGGGCGCATCGGCCAGGCGCTGATCGACGCCAAGCAATTGGGCCGCGACCCGTTCGCTGCCATCGAGGCCGTCATGTCCTGGGACGCCTTCGCCGAGAGCGTCACCGAGGCGCAGAAACTCGCACAGCCCGAGGACTTCGATTTCCTGCACCGCGTCGGCGAAAGCTACGCCACGCTGCGCCGCTACGCGCCGGAATTCCTTGCCGTGCTCAAGCTGCGGGCCGCGCCCGCCGCCAAGGACGTGTTCGACGCCATCGAAGTGCTGCGCAACATGAACAGCGACAACGCCCGCAAGGTGCCCGCCGATGCGCCGACCGGCTTCATCAAGCCGCGCTGGCAGAAGCTGGTGATGACCGACACCGGAATCGACCGGCGCTACTATGAACTGTGCGCGCTGTCCGAGTTGAAGAACTCCCTGCGCTCGGGCGACATCTGGGTGCAAGGGTCACGCCAGTTCAAGGACTTCGAGGATTACCTGGTGCCACCGGCGAAGTTCGCCAGGCTCAAACAGTCCAGCGAGTTGCCGCTGGCCGTGGCCACCGATTGCGACCAGTACCTGCACGAGCGGCTGACGCTGCTGGAAACGCAGCTTGCCATCGTCAACCGCATGGCGGCGGCAAACAACCTGCCTGATGCCATCATCACCGAGTCGGGCCTGAAGATCACGCCGCTGGATGCGGCGGTACCCGACACTGCGCAGGCGTTGATCGACCAGACGGCCATGATCCTGCCGCACGTCAAGATCACCGAACTGCTGCTGGAAGTGGACGAGTGGACAGGCTTTACCCGTCACTTCGCGCACCTGAAATCGGGCGACCTGGCCAAGGACAAGAACCTGTTGCTGACCACGATCCTGGCCGACGCGATCAACCTGGGCCTGACCAAGATGGCCGAGTCGTGCCCTGGCATGACCTACGCTAAGCTGGCGTGGCTGCAAGCCTGGCACGTCCGTGACGAAACCTATGGGGCGGCGCTGGCCGAGCTGGTCAACGCGCAGTTCCGGCATCCCTTCGCCGAGCACTGGGGCGACGGCACCACGTCATCGTCGGACGGCCAAAACTTCCGCACTGGCAGCAAGGCCGAGAGCACCGGCCACATCAACCCGAAATACGGCAGCAGCCCAGGACGGACGTTCTACACCCACATCTCCGACCAGTACGCGCCGTTCCACACGAAGGTCGTGAACGTCGGCGTGCGCGACTCGACCTACGTGCTCGACGGCCTGCTGTACCACGAGTCCGATCTGCGCATCGAGGAGCACTACACCGACACGGCGGGCTTCACCGATCACGTCTTCGCGCTGATGCACCTACTAGGCTTCCGCTTCGCGCCGCGCATCCGCGACCTGGGCGACACCAAGCTCTATATTCCCAAGGGTGAAACCGCCTATGACGCGCTCAAGCCGATGATCGGCGGCACGCTCAATATCAAGCACGTCCGCGCCCATTGGGATGAAATCCTCCGGCTGGCCACGTCGATCAAGCAAGGCACGGTGACGGCCTCGCTGATGCTCAGGAAACTCGGCAGCTAGCGGTAAGCATGGCGTTTGTCCTTCCGTTGTTGGCTGTTGGGACCGCCGGGCCCTTAGATTCTGAGTCCCAGCGTATTGGTCCTGGCGAAGCGGCCAGCTCATCGAGCTATGCCGCCAGTCCCTTGAGTTCGTCGTCCCGCGAACCGGGTGGCCGGCGCTGTCGGGGGCGGTCAAGGGAAGCAAGCGACGGTTGGTGCGGCCCGCAGCGAAGCGAGGACACGGCCGTCGCGCCCTTGTCCTCACGAGCTCCCGGCAGCAGAGCGCAAGCGTGAATGGCACCGGCGTTGGGTCTCCCTTCAACCCAGTGTTGGGTGGCTTCTATGCAGCCTACCCGCGTGACCGTGCGACGAAGGCAGGCGTGCCGGCCGCCACCTGGGTGGGTGAGATGGTTTCCGGCACCGGCAGTGCCGCTGCGTGCCTCTCAGGCATGACGAATAGCGTGTATCACCTGCAGGCCCTGACCAGCAACGCGGAAACGATTGGCCTGGGCTACAACACGTACTGCGTTTTCGACATGGGCACCATCACGGGCCAGACGGGCACGCCGACGCTGAACGCAATCCCGGTGGGCGGCGGCCAACAGATGGCCGCCAACGCGATTGCGTACTCGCCAGTTGACAATGAGACCGTCGACAAGGCGATGGGTGGCGAATCGCCGCAACCGGCCCCGGACATCGCTAACCCTGGCCACCCCCTCATGGTTCGAGTGCGTGCTGATGTCGCCACCGATGTGCTGAGCGTCTCGTCGTTCACCCTCGTCGACAGCCTTGGCGCCTCGGTTCCGGGCCGCATCCTCATTGCCCCGAACGCCCAAAGCGCGTCCACCTCCACCGCCGCCACTGATTCCGGCCTTAACCCGGGCGTGGCCTTCTTCCTGCCGCTGTCGCCGCTCGGCTCGCAGAAGACGTACACCGCCACCTTCAGCGGCGCACGTAACGGCGTAGCCATCACCAAGAGCTGGTCCTTCAAGACTGTCTTCTGATGAAGCTGCTGGCGTTCCTGTTGGGGCTCCTACTCTGCGCGAGTGCATACGCCGACTGTATTGACAATGCAGCGGCGTATCACCGCGTAGATCCGCTTTTAGCTCGGAGCATCGCTATCCACGAGTCCCGCCTTAACCCCCGAGCTACGCACCGGAACTCTGACGGCTCGGAGGACATTGGGCTTATGCAAATTAACTCTGTGCATTTGCCGAGATTGGCTAGATTTGGAATAACCCGCGACATGCTATTTGACGCATGCATTAATGCATACGTGGGCACATGGATTCTCCGCGAGATCATTGATCGTCTAGGACCAACGTGGAACGCAGTTGGTGCCTACAACGCAAGAGACCCATTGAAACGTCAGCGCTATGCCAACAGCATCTTCTCCCAGTGGCAATCTCTGCAGCGCACCGCTGATCGTTACACACAGGAGAGGCCTGCACCACAACAACCAGTTGCCATAGGTGCGAATTAACGACCTGCAAGTTATGAAGCCCTCCTAAAGAGGGCTTTTGTTTTTTATACCTCATTGGGGCTATAGATTTTAATCTGCCTACCGTCTAATCTATACCTCTTATCGTTGCGCTCACTCAAATCTCAGGACACCGGAGTTTAATTATGGATTTCGACGAATTCAAGGAATCGCTCGGCATTGGCGATCAAGCTGCAATGAGCCATGCACTTGAGAGCATCAGTAACTCCATTGCTATTCGGATTCGCGAAGGAAATCCGCTGTCCGAAGAGGAGCGCGCACGCACGCGGGATATCGTCGACCAAGCGCGAGCACTGCGCATCCAGGAATTTTCCGGCAGCGATCCGGCGGCCCGTGCTGCCGATCGCATTCCCGAGCGTCACCACTATGCTGCGTACTCGGTTGTGCGCGCTCTTGCTGAGCAGGATCGAGAACCACAAAACGACTTTGCCGACGACCGCGTGCGCTCCGTGTATGAAAGCCACCGACACTACCTGGAGCGGCGCGCGAGCGATCCGACCATCAACAAGGAAGCCTTTGTGTAGCCGTGACCGCGAAATGGCCTATCGCGCGCTCGGCGAACCGGATTCGGAGTTCGTGAAGGATCTGGAAGCTCGCATGGCTGCCGCGGGCCTCCAGGAGCTCGGCTGGCGCGATCGGGATGACATCTCTGACGTGATGGGTGATTTGGAGCGGCTTGCTGCAAGCAATTGGAAGCTCGCGGCGGAGCTGTGGGACAAGTATGTGCCCGACGAAATTGACAAACCGGTCTTCATCGATGGCGACGACGTTGATCCCCCAGACGCTGACAAGAAGGAGCCGGGCAATCGGCTCTCGCGCGACACGACCCAGGATAAGGGCGGTGACGAGGATGACAAGCGTGTGGTCACGCCGGACGCGCTCTTGAAGCGCTACCTCCAGGCACAGAACAAGTACTACTTCCGTGATGATGACCGGGAAGGGCTGATCGCTTTTGAGGACAAGGGAAAGCGCATTAGCACGGAGCATAACGATCCCGCTGTTGCCCGTTCGATGGTCGATCTCGCTGAGGCTAAGGGCTGGTCGGCGCTGAAGGTCAAGGGCACCGAAGAGTTTCGGCGCGAGGTGTGGCTGCAGGCCTCACTACGCGGCCTGCAAATCCAGGGTTACCAGCCGCGTGATGTCGACCTTGCGAAACTCAAAGATCTCCAGCAAGAGGAATCGCGGGACAAAAGCCGCAACAGCATCGAGCGTGCGCCTGAACGGGAACGGGCCGCGCCGGCGGCGGGACCAGTTGAGAAGGAAGCAGTTGTCGATGAACAGCAGGCGGGTCTTTCCAAGCGGCAGCTAACGGCCATCGAAGCGATCAAGGCTGTGATGCGGCAACGTGGGGATTCGGAGAAGGCCGTCGACATGGCGGCGAGCATCGCTGCCGAGCGGTTCAACACCGATCGTGTGTATGTGGGCACTGTGCTCGAGCACGGCGCAGCTCCTTACGAGCATAAGGAGGGGGGTGAGCCGAACTACTTCGTCAAGCTGCAGACGGCGACCGGTGAGCGGACGGTGTGGGGCGTGGACTTGGATCGAGCGATCGGCGCTGGCAAAGCGGATGTCGGCGACCAGATAGCTCTGGCATACCAGGGCTTCAAGACCGTTACCGTCACGGTCAAAGAGCGGGACGAGGCGGGCAAGGTCATTGGAGAGAAGGAAATCCTCACGAAGCGTAACGCTTGGGATGTAAGCCGGCTCGATGCCGTTAGAGATGCGGCGCGCGAGAAGCTGCTGGAAGCTGCTGGTCGCGCTGAGCGCCAGCCGCTGGTCAAGGTGTACGATCGGGACGCGCCACGGACAGCAGTTCGGCCTGACCAGGTGCGCGTCCGCCAGCAGGACCGTGAAAAGACTGCGGGGCTCGAACGATGACGCGCGGTAGTGGTGCGCAAGTGAAAACCGCGGCCGGTGGTCGCGGTTTTTTTCCGCCACCCTTGGCCTTGGCCAACGGTACGGTAGAAGCGATCAAGTGGATAGCGCTGCTTCTGATGGTGGTGGACCACGTCAACAAGTACGTGTTCCACGAGGCGTCCGCGACCGCCTTCTTTGCTGGTCGACTGGTCATGCCGCTGTTTGCCTTTGTGCTGGCGTTCAACCTCGCCAGGCCGGGGTCGATAGAGCGGGGCGGGGGCAAGCGAACACTCGCCCGTCTGTTGCTGATAGGTGCGGCAAGCACGGTGCCGTACATCGCGCTTGGTGACGTGCTATTTGGGTGGTGGCCGCTAAACATCATGGCGACGCTCGCAGTGGCCGTCGCGATGATCGAGCTGCTATCGAGAGGAACGACGCTGAGCGCTGTTGGCGCAGGCGCAGTGTTCCTGGTGGGAGGCGCGCTGGTTGAGTTTTGGTGGCCTGGTGTGATCGCCTGTGTTGCCGCATGGTTCTATTGCCGGCGTCCCAGCTGGATGGCGCTTGCGGTGTGGGTCGGGGCTCTGTCAGCCCTCTACGTAATCAACAGGAACCTTGGGGCACTGCTGGCACTGCCGGTTATTTTCGGAGCAAGCCAGATTCGGCTGAGGCTTCCTCGCGTGAAGTGGTTCTTCTACCTGTTTTACCCGGCCCACCTGGCCGCTCTGTGGATGATCCGCTAGTCAGGTTGCAAGAACCAGCCGCCGGCGCTCATGCTGCAACCTCCGCGCTGGCCTCAATGGCAGCAATCACATCGGGCTTACGTAGCGCGGCACCGAGCTCTGCATACTGGGGATGGTCACCACTGTCCGAGAAGGCCCAGGTGTCGTCGTGCGTCCACTGACCATAGCGGAGTGCATCGCCAAAGGTGTATCCGTCGAGAATAACCTTGGCGACTATCCGATTGATGATCGCTGCCTCATGATCGGTGATGGTCGACTGTGCATGTTGCCTCCGTTCACGGGCGAGGTGCGGCTCGACCGCCATGCGCACTGCAGCTCCCGCCTTTGAAACAAGCTCAATTTTCGGCAGCTCCGTGGTGAGAAAAGCGCGCATGCCAGGCTCAAGCGTGAGCGTGAAGCCCATGCGAAACGACGGGACAGCGCAGTCTCGCCGCAAACAACGAAGTTCGTCGGCCCCCGCCTCCGTCGTCACTAGCTCCACGCCGGCCGCGGTGAAGGTGCACCGCTGCTCGTAGGTCATGTTCGCCCAGTCATCCCAGTTCGCGGACTTGGCGGCAACGGATATTGCAACAGTCGCATCATCAGGCTCGATCCAGCTGATCGAATCAAGGTAGATCTGGAGATGCTCGCCTTCAATGACAACGCCAGCTTTGGTACGCGCTACGGTAACTGTCATCGAGTTCTCCTTGCCCCCATCAGGTGACACGGTCATGTTCAGCGGAAGAGGGGATGCAGCACCACGTGCAGCAGACCGTAGCCCACCACCAGGATGAACCCGAGTCCAATGATCCCCAGCACCAGCTTGAACCCAGTCTCGATGAGGCCACGACCAGTCGCGACGGCAAACTTGCAGATCCAGGCGACGAGGCGGAACGGCATACCGAGCACGTGAAGCGCGAATGCCGTCCAGTAGCGGGCCCGCATGGCCAGGATCTTGAAGTCGACATGTGCGACGTCTTCCGGCGTGATGCGAAGCGGTGCCGCATCGCGGGTGTTGTCGGCAACAATTCGCAGATGCTTGCTGCTCATGATGTACCTCCCTCGGTCCAATCTTCGATGTTGAGCCCGGGCACGCGCGAGAACACTCGATCGCGTGTCACGAGCACTGCTTGGTCATCCTCACTGTGTTCATCCGACAGCGCCTTGGCATGCGCGGCAATCATCATGTCAGCATGCGCAAGGGTAACGCCACTCGCCTCGCAGGTGGCCCGTAGAGCCCCGTAAGCGTGCGCTGCTGCAAGAGTCCAAGGCAGAACGTCCACGTGCGCCAGGAACTCGTTCACGAGCTTTGAGAGGCTTTGTGGATGCCCTCGCTTGGCAACCCCGTACAGCAACTCTGCCTGCGTCACTACCGACACGGCAACCGAGTGGATAGGCACCGCGACCAATCGCTCTCGTACTTGGGGAATATCGCCTTTGATCACGTGGCTGGCGATATTGGTATCCAGCAGGTAGATCCTCATACCGACACTTCACCGAATGGGTCGGGAGAGAGCGCACCTTGTGCTCGATCTTCTGCAGACATGAAGTCCGCCGGCACCGCATCCTCGCTCGAGCACATGGCGAAGAAGTCATCCCATGATGCCGGTCGACGTGAAAGGATCACGTCCCCCGAAGATGGATCACGGCGAATGTAGACTTCCTTTTCGTCAAAACGAAACTCGTACGGCAACCGCACTGCCTGGCTGCTCCCGGTCATGAAAAGCTTAGCTGTCTGGGTCATTGCACACCTCCACAACTGAAATTACCCTGAATACATACTATAGTATATACTGCAAAGCGTACATATCAAGGTATATATTGATCAGGGCGTGAGCATCCCAAGGAGGGCTTATGGCAACACAGAATGAGATTCGAGAGGCATTCCAGAAAGCCGATGCAATCATGCGGCTGGAGGGTTTCGAGAGCACGCAGACATGCAAAGCGCTGCAGGAAGCAGTCACGCGCGGCACGATGACGTTTGACGACGCTGTGAAGGCGGCAATCAGGAAGTACACCCCCGCAAAGCCGGCGGGTGGTGCGTGAATCCCTACATCGACCCGGATACCGGCGCGTTCTACAACAAGCTGGGCATCAAAGACCCGGACGAGCTCCACCAGGTCGAATATGCGGTCACGGATCTTCGCATTGCTGAGCTGCTGGTCAAGCCGATCCCAGGCAAATTTGACCTTGAGCATCTGAAAGCTGTGCACACCCACATCTTTCAGGATCTCTACGAGTGGGCCGGCCAGGTGCGCACGTTGGACTTCAGCAAACGCGATCCGGCTGATCCCAACTGGAAGTCGCCATTCGCGCCTGCAGCCAGCATCAACGATGTCGCCGATGTCATCACGTCAGAGCTGCAGCATGCCGGCTATCTCAAGGGCATGAAGCAGGCGGAGTTCACAGCAGAGCTCGCTGCCACCTACGTTAAGTTGAACTACATGCATCCCTTCAACGAGGGGAATGGGCGCAGCACGCAGACCTTCCTGACACTTCTGGCCAGGGACGCTGGTTACGAGCTCAACTATGGCAACGTCTCCAAGGACGAGTGGAACCAGGCTGCAGCCCGCAGCATGCCGCAGACGCATGTCCGAGATCCTGGGTTCAAACGGCGTCCCGACGTGGCGCCAATCCATGAAGCATTCGCGAAGATCGTCGAGCCACAGCGCACCAGGGTCCGCGAACCTGACCGAGATTTGGAGCGTTAGAAGTCCTAGCCTCGTTCGGCCGCGGCTTCGAGGCACGGATGCGTGCTGCGCCAGGAAACTGCCCTCAATTGAACCAGGAGGCCCGAAAGATGGGGACGGATCGATATGACGAGTTCAGTTGCCCGTGTACCTGCGGGAAAGGGGCATTCGTCGTGGAGCATTGCGAGAAGGACCACCCTTGGCGCACAGCAACCCCGGTGTGGCACACGGCACGAATTGACTGCCCTGATTGCCGCACGGTCTATGAAATAGAGCAGCGCGGCGCGCCATTCGTGCTGGTCCGCCTGGTTGACGTGCAAGCCCATGCGATGCTGCGCGAAGAAGCGCGGCAGGCGCGAGAAAGGCTCATGGCTCAACCAGAGGTTGTTGCTGTGGTGAACGAACTCGCCGAGTACCTGGACAAGTTGCCATCCATGGCTGAGACATATCGGGTGCTGATCGCGCAGCGCTGGTACTACAGCTCACTTGGAACGTTCCGCAAAGGTTGGAGCGGAGGAGCGTCATGGGTGCGGTCCAGCATGCGTCCCGATTATCTGTTGCAAGCCAGTCACCTCACAGGCCTGTCAACCGAGGCAATCGAGCCACTGCTGGCCGAATATGAGGCAATCCACCAGAGAGCCAGCGTCGAGCCGCCGGCGGTCGGAAGCCCGATCTACACGGTCAGCCAGGACGGTTAGGAAAACGCCCTTCTCATGGGACTGATGAATCACATAATAAGGTTTATGTTAAATTAGCTGCCTGGGCATCTATAGCGTGCAACACGGCGGCCAGGTGACTGTGCTACACCGCAATCGTCTCGTCTCGGGATGCCGATATACTCCGCGTGCCCTCCCCTCCCGTGACCACTTGTATGCGCTACGCCCCAACCAACCCTCGCCAAGCGCTACGCACCAGGTCACCGGCCGCACCAGCGCAGAGGTTTAGAAACCAGCCCCAGGCCCAAACGGTTCCTACCCAAAGGAACACGTTATGGCGCCGGACGTAGGCAAAAGCGGTCAGCAACAGAACCAGGACGAGAATAAAAAAAAGCATGTGTGGCTACTCCAGTTCGGCCCACGCGTGATTGCGAGGGACGTACTCCGTATAGCCACGCAGATAGGGGATGAATGGAACAGCCGCGACCAGCAGTTGGAGAGGGCTACGCAGCCATCCGGTGCTCGTAATAAGGGTGTTCTTTGTCCTCAAGAATCTCGTCCAAGGCCTCGAGCGAGCGGCCCACTGGATGCAGCCATGCATCAACGTTCTTTTGCTTTATCGGAATAAGGCACCGATCGTGGCCAGCGGCCTGCACCTCGGGCGGCGGCTCATCGGTGATCGCGGCGAACGAGAGGATCGAGCGCTTGCCCGGCGCACTCCAGCGGTCCCAGATGCACGGCACCAGCATCACCTGCGCCGGCGTCGGGGTGAACGCGAGCTCGACCTTCTGCTCCTTCTCGCCGGGGCGCAGCTCCCTGCCTTCCAGACGATTCAGGAGCACCTTCTCGTAGAACAGGTCGACCAGGACGAGCCCGTGCTTGTGCCCGAAGAGCGGCTTCCAGAAGTTGCTGCACAGCGAGCTTCGGCGCGCGTTGTAGCACCCCGGATACTGCTCATCGAAGCTCTCGGGCAGCCCGTTCGGCCGGCACCGGTAGCGCATGGGCTTGATGACGAGCTGGCCGTCCTCGACGATCAGCACGGGTGCATACCAGTTGGGGAAGATCCGGTTGTCGCGCGGCTTGGGCGCGGTGCGCCGGAGATCGTCCAGGCGGGCCTGCGCCGCCTTGATGAGCTTGGTGGCGATGCGCTGGTTCTCGCTAGCCGCCTTCGTCTGTTTGACCTTGAGCGCGGCCTCCGCCTTGTTCAGGCGGGTCATCTGCTTGAAGAGCTCTTCCTCCTCCGCGGTGCGGCGCAACGCGTTGAAGGCGCTGATCAGCTCGACGATCTGCTGCTCCTCGGGGCTGTCGGGCGAGTCGAGGAAGCTGTCGGACATCGCCTTGGGCATGATCACGCTGCTGTCGGTGCTGCGCTCGACGTAGAGCTCGACGAACTCGCGGATGGAGAGCGTCGCACCGAACATGCGGCAGAACTCACGGTAGTTCGCCTTCACGATGGCGCTATAGCACATGGGCAGATCCTGGCGCGGAGTGGGTGCAGGCAATCATACGCTCGCCTCGGCAAGCGCTTCCTCGATCTGCTCATCGGTGGGCTCGGCAGCCGCGACCTCGGTCTGCGCGACGCCGGGTAGGTCACCAGGCGCAGGCACGCTCACGAACCAGATCTGCAGGGTGTTGACGGCGGTGTCGATGCCCTCGATGCGGCGCTCGTATCCAGACAGCAGGAATTGCGAGCCCTTGGCCCACACCAGCTGCACGTCGAAGAGGAGCCAGGGCCAGCCTCGGCCATCGTCGGTTTCCTTCAGCTCGGCGACACGGGTGGTTCGACGCAGGAGGTTGTCGTGCTTGGAGTTGACGTAGAGGATGCCACGCGCGTTGCCCATGGCGCACATCCACTTTTGCTTCAAGATACCTTTGCTCAATAGGGGCGTGACGTGCACTTTCATGGTGGTGCGCCTGATTCTGAATACTGGATAGACATACAGTATTTGCACGTGCTCCCCTCGCGTCAAGCGCCGAAAAAAAGGGCGATGGCCACTATCGGCCACCGCCCTCCCCTCCGCTGCTCGCGAATCAATCGGTCGTCAGCGCTCCGGCTCTCGATGGGATTGCGTACGCTCACGAGCATTGTGAAGCCGCTGCGCAATCTCGCGGATGGTTTTGTCATTCGATACCGCGCGGGCCTCCTGCATGACCTCCTTCCGCATGTCCTGGCCGGTACGGTCGTAGTATTCCTTAAACTTCTCGGTCATCCTCGTATCGCGTGGCGTGGTGAAGATCTGGCTCTCGACCCTCGCCTTCAGCGCTTCGGCCTGCGGCACCTCCATCTTGCCGCTCCGCACCGCGTGGTTGATCGCGCTGTCCACAAAGATCATGTGATTCTTGAGGTGCTCCCTCACCACCGTCTGGTACGGTGACTGGCGCAGCGCGAGGTTGTCACCGCCACCGACGTCGAAGACGCCCCGATTCTTGTAAGCCTCCAGCACCGTCTGATGGACGAGACTGCGTCCATGGTCCACCAGCTGCCGCATCGCTTCGGTGTGCATCATCCCCTTGGGGAGATCCACCTCGGCAACATGGGCGGACAGCGCAGCTACCATCGAGTCCGGCTCGATGCCGTAGTGTCGCTGGACGCTCTTTCGCCCCTCCCGAATGAAGTGCGCGACCTGTTGCGGCGAAGCCTTTTCGAGCATCGCCGTGACTTCCTTCGGCGGCATCTCCTTCTCGACGGCCGTCTGAAGGACTGCATGCTCCAACGCAATGCGCGCGGCACCTAGTGCTCGCAGCGCGGGATCTGTAATCGCCCTCGCCTGTTCGGCGGCCTTCTCGAAGGCCTCCCCGAACTTGGCCAAGAGCCCCTTCTCGATATGGTCGCGCCTATCGATGATCGAAGCGGCTTGTTCCATCGCCACCCCCCTTAGGCCTTCTCGGCCGTTTGTGCCTTGTCGATGAGTCGGTCCATCACTGCACGCGACTCTCGGACCTGCTTCGTTGCCGCCACACCAGCAGCACGTGCCTGGGTGTAGTCGAAATTCCGGTTGAGGAACGCCCAGTACAGCGCCCGGCCAACCGTGATCGTGTCGACCCCGCCCTCTTCCAGAAGCCGCTCGGTCAGATCAGAAAACCGTTTGTGCTGCTCCGGATTCTCATCCGCCAGTTGCAGACCCCACGACAGCACGTTGCCCACGGTTCGCGGCTCCAGGTACGCATAAATCGGAAGGGGCGTTGCCTTCGTCCCTACCCCAGCGTCGTCGAAGTACATGTCGCCGCCTTCGGTCACCAAACCGAGCTTGCGGAAACTCTTCATGCCATCGGTCAGCTCGATGTACGTGCCGGCCTCAAACTTCTCAATTTTCAGTTCGACCATCTCAACCCCCGTTGATTAACCTGTTCCACTAAGCACCCTGGCAACTTAGCGCTGCCGATCGGTGCCACGATCCTTCTGTACTTCCTTGCCCCGTTCGCCCTTCTGCGTCTCTCTGAGACGCTTCACCAGCGCGTCCGCCAGTTGCACGTCCGCATCTACATCTGAACGAGAAAGTGCTTTCGCAATTTCCCGATACCCTTTGAGAACATCGGCCTCGGTCCCCTTGGCCTTAGCGATGCGCTTCTTATCCGGTGCCGACCGCCCTACCTGCTGCAAATCTTCACCACGGTCGCGCATGTGGCGAACCGACTGTTTCTCCCCCCGCTTGCGTTGCGAGAGGCGTTGTTGGCGATTGGTAGCTGCCGCTTCGACACCGTGTTCCTGGAGAGCGCGTGCGAATCCTTCTCGCCATCTCTGGAGGTCCGCCTTTCTCGGGTTCAACCTCGTGCCATCGAGCGACGTTGCTTTGACAGCAAGATGCACATGCGGATGCTTTGACGGCACCGGGTCAGGGTCTGTATCGAAAGTGTGCAGAACCATGACGTACTGGTGATCTGTAAACTCTGCCGCCGCGAAGTCACGCGCCGCCCGCTTCACCGCCAAGGCAGGCGTGCCCTCGGGCATGGAGAGCACAATGTTGAATGCCTCCCGCTTGTTGCTCTCGTCAGGGATGGGAAACCCACCCACGCGCCACTCTTCCTTCAACTCCTGCAGCTCGTCGCGACCGGTCACTGTCGCCCCGTCTTGATCTTCGACCTCAAGCTTGCCGTTTCGCGAGATGTAGTCCAGGTGGTTCTTGATCTGCGCCATGCTCTTTCCGCCACCGGAAATCTTGACCATCACCTGGGGAGTCCGCTTCGCAATGGAGCCAAGCTTTCCCCGAATACCGTTTGCAGTCACTGTGGCTGGAGCGTTCCCAGCCCCCTTCTTTGACCGCTTTGCCACATACAGCCCTGTGAGCCCCTTCTTCGGCTTCACTGCGGGCACATCCCGCTGGTTGAACAAGGTGGAGCCCAAATCGAGCAGAACCCCATCGACAGTACGTTGCCCGCTCACTTCAGCACCCATCGACGTGTGCTCGCTGAAACCAGCCCTGCAACTTTGCCGGTGTGCACCTTGATCGCCGAATCAATCTGCTCAATCAGGTCCACGCGAAACGCGCCCCTCTCATGCGGCGCGGTATTCAACGCCTTCGCCACCTGGTTCAGGTTGCGGCCAATCTTCATCAACTGCAGATTCGAACTCGTCAGCGCTTCGAGCTCGGGTTGCCCGAATTGAGGTTGCCCAGTCAAGCGACCCCGAATCAAAGCAACGATCCACTTAGGGGCAGAGAAACCTTCCGACTTTGCCAGCGCCTCTACCGCCGCAAACTCAGAAGGCGTCATTGACACCTTCTTCCGCAACGTAGGCCGTTCCTCTTCCCCGGCCACCATCTGAACCTGATGGGTCGGTTGAGCCGCCCCATGCTCAATCAACCGAGCAACCACTTGTCGCAAAGCATCGCTCGGGCTAACCCCTTGAGCCTTGCAGAAATCGACCCAAGGCTTCTTGTAGTCCAGGAGGTCAACCGTAAGTCGGCTGTCTCGCTTCTTCTCCATTCTCATCACCTAAAAATCGATAGCTCAACTCTACACACGTCGGCTGTGTCTGACAAGTGGCCCAGTCGGCCTATCCTGCAATAGAGTCTACCGCCTCCATTCTCTTGAAATTTTCAAGTCGGTGGCTGTTCTCCAATAGGAGGCGCGCAGTGCCTCCGTTGGAGGTTTCCGCTTATCCACGGCTGCACCTGTGGTCAAGTCGCACCGAAGCGACTTGTCCCCAGGCGCCGGCATTGCCGGCGAGCGGTGGGTAAATCGCTGCGTGGATTTCATCCACGCAGCGCACGATAGGCCGACGTCGCGGTTGTCCACGGGTACACCTGCGCGGAGCGTGGCGGCGAGCCCACGCTCCGCAAGAGACACGCGGAGCGCAGGCGCCGAAGGCGACCGGTGGGCAACCGCCCGGGGATTGCAAAATCCCCGGGCGCAGCGTCGGAGGCCAGCCCCACTCCACGGACGGATCTGTGGGCAACGCGGTCGCAAGCTTGCTTGCGTGAAGCGCGTTGTCCATGGACGCCGCCTGCGGCGGTCGGTGGAGGAGCCGCGCGAGGATCGGCACGATCCACGCGCGGCACGCGGTGTTCGCCCCACGTAGTGGGGCCGCCGCGTCCGGATTGAAAATCCGGGCGCGGCTCGCGTAATCGGCCATCGGCCGCACTACAGGGGTACGCGACCGCCCTGCTCTCAAACTCACGGTGTCTGTGGCGCTTGCAAGCAAGCGCGTCGCAATCTGGCGGCGGACGCCTCAGCTCTTGCATGGAAATGGGGCTGCGGTTGACCACCGGCCGCAAGCGTCCCGTGGACAACCTCACCGCGCCCTAGCCTCTTACGGGCCAGGCGCTTCCCCATTTTTCGCGCGCCGCTCGCGACTCCTGCGCAAAGGTTTTCGCCACACACCGGCGAGACCGACCAACCACGCCTGGAGATGCGCTTGCCAGCAAGCGCGTCTCCGCCCGGCGATACGTGTCTTCGCTCTTGCATGGAAATGAGGCTGCGGTTGACCACCGGCCGCAAGCGTCCCGTGGACAACCTCACCGCGCCCTAGCCTCTTACGGGCCAGGCGCTTCCTCATTTTTCGGCCTGGCCTTCGACACCACCGGCGCCGCAGTATGCGCGGCCGATGCCTGAGTGTTTTGCTTGTAGAGGGGTGGGGTGCTGACCTGAACGCCAAGAACTAGACCGGCGGTCACACCCGCTGCTCGGCCCCGCAAGCCGCACTAGCCGTGCGACAACCGCCCAGACCCTAATAACGCGATCGCTTCAGCCGCCAAGGCGAGGGCGCGGGCACTCCCGACGCTAGTCGCAGAAGAGGTGACGACGAACGGCACCCACGCGATTTCTTGAAATTTTCAAGAAATCCGCGCGCTGGAGAATCGAGGGGGAGGTGCTGCAGGGATGCGGGCGAGCCGCGTTAGGAAGAGAGGCGAAGCGTGCCGCGCTCGATGCGGCAGCGCTTCGGCCATTGAAACTTAGGGGGTAGGGGTTTCGGTGAGTTGCGTGAGCGAAACCGCCGTGATGTCCACCTCGGCTTCGCTTTGGTCGTCCTCATATCGCACATGCACGAGGCCAACCGCCGAAGGCGTCTTGTGCAACAAGATAGCCACGGGGCGGTCATCAAAGCGACCAAGGAGCAAGGGGCGGCGCAGCTTGTTCGGGTCCTGGGGCGCCTTGCCTTTGCCGGACGTGTCGCTGTTCGATCCACTGACAGACTGCGAATCGCTGCCACCTTCAGTGCCGGCACCAGTCCCTTCCCCGGCACCTTCGCCGACATCGGAAGCACCTTCTTGCTGCGCCCCTGTGGAATCCGTACCCGATTCTGCGGGTGCCTGCGGCGCGACTGGGGCTGGTGTTGGCGCTGGGGCGGCCGGTTTCGGACTCACCTCGTTGGTCACGGCCAGGATGAAACCCCGGTCAATGTCGTCAGCGGATTGACAACGTTCGGCTACCAGCTCGGGGCTCTTCTCGTGCAGCTTGCGAAGTTCGTACAGGTAGTGGGGCGCTCGGCATTTCCTGGAGTGATACAGCTCCAGCAAGAATGCAGGGGCATCAACAAGCGACAGCAGATGCGTGACTGCACTTGCATCGATACCGATCTTGCTCGCCACGTCCTTCTTCTTCTCGCCCAGGTTCAGCTTCTTCTGGATGAAGTGGGCAAGTTCAAGAGGCTGCAGGGGAGTGCGCTTCTGGTTCTCCGATACCTGCGAGTAGTCGTCAAACTGGCGCTCGTCTTCGGTGACAACGTAGGGGAGGTCGGCCAGGTGCAGCAGTTGAGCAGCCCGGTAACGGCGATGGCCGAACCGGATGCGCAGCTTCCCCTCGATCTCACGAACAACCACCGGCATCAAAATGCCACGTACGCGAACGTCAGCCACAAAGTCGGCAAACTCGGGGTCGTCAAACTCGGTTCGCGGGTTATCGGGGTCTTCCTCAAATGCGGAAAGGGGAGCACGAGGCGCAGTCTTCCGTTCCTCAACTGCGGCGCCGCCTCTGAGGGAGGGGCCGCCATCCAGTGCGGACAAATCCAGTGCGGTTAGGTCAAGTTTTGCCATCGTTAAACCTCAAGCTTCATGCGTCGGGCGATCACTTCAAATGCTGGCTTGATGTCACGCCAAGCATCACGAGCGGCCGTCTTTTTGATTTCGGCGATATAGGCGCCTTCTGCCTGGGCCTCGGCAATCACTGAACGCTTGGCCACGAACGCGAACGACTTGCCAGTGTCATCCATGGGGATCAACAACTTGGCGAAGGCCTGGGCCAGCTGCTGGAAGTTGCCTTTCTGGAACGGCGTGTTCTCGACCATGTTCGGCATGATGCCAATCAATTCGAGCTGGGGATTCAAGACCTCTTTGATCTTGAAGTACCCGTAGCGCGGGTGCTTCAACAGAGAGCCGATGCCATCGATGGCTTCCTGGTTCAGCTGGATCGGTGACAACACATAGTTGCCGGTGATCAGTGCAGAAGCGTACCGAATATCAGGATTCGGGTTGGTATCCACCAGGCACACATCAAACTGCGACGAAACGCCGGCAAGAAAGCCATGCAGATTGGTCGCGATAGCGTTGTGAGTGGAGGGTTCACGCTCCAGGCTGCTGAGCTTGTCGTCCCCCGGTACGATGACAAAGTTCGCGTTTGGAACGTCACGTTTGCCATTGAGCAGCATCTCGCTGGACGAATAGCCAGGCGCGACAGCACGGCCGCTCTTGAGAATTGCCTTGGAGGAGTTCTGCTGGTGGTCGAGATCCACGAACAGCGTGCGAAGGCCTGCGGCGTGCAGGTAGTAGGCGAGTTGTGTGCCCAACGCGCTCTTACCGACCCCGCCTTTCTGATTGGCCAGAACCAGTGTCTTCATGCATTGCCCCTTAAAAAGGTGACGAGCTCCTGCGCATCGACATCAACGTCGTTTGCCTTCAGAAACTCTCCGATCTGTTCATCCGTATAGCCGTGCCTGACAAGCTTGGTGATTTCACTCTTGAACGGCTCAAGAACCGACGCATTCGCCGGCGGCGTCTGGAGCATGAACTGGTCGGCCGGCACCTTCACGGCGGCGGCCTTTGCCATCTTGTCCAGGAATCGCTTCTTGAGTACGTTGACGTGCTGCGGCGTCTTGTCGAACTTCTTCGCCACGTCGGCCGGCCGTTCGAGATTCACCAGTAGGGCACGAACTACGCTGAGCGAGTCCGGGCCCCAGCCGCGACAATGCTGCCGCGCCACGCGATCAAAGTCCTCGGCGGAAACAGCATTGATCGTCATGTTGTCAGCCTTGGCTCTGCGCAAGTTCCGCGCGCTTCAGCTGGCCCGGCGCACCGAAGTCGAATTTCTCGACTATGAAGCTGAAGCCGTACTCGGTCACGCCGTTCTTTTCGCGGACGTTGTTTTCGACGCGATAGTGGACAAACAACTGGTCGCCAACCCGGGCGTGAGCGGCAATCGCTTTGGCCTGACCGGTAAAGCTGGTAAAGGGGATCGCCACCTCACGAGTGCGGGTGCCGTCGCTGTCCTGGCCAGCGTATTCGTCACGCTTCAAGGTGAAGTAACAGACCGGCTTTTTGCCGGGGGCGTCGAGGAGCTTTGGCTCCTTGACGAGACGGCCTTCAAAATAGCAGTCGTTCATGATGAGTTTCCCAAAGTGGTTGATGAATGTCGGTTGCCCTCCGACATAAACAGTATAACATAAATAAAACAACATTCAATCAAGTAAAACAGGTTACGTGGCGCTTTGTCGCCATGCGTGATCTGTCACGGTGTGCTCTGGAAATGGCACTCCGATTGATTGCACGGTAACGAACGAAGAGGGTAGGGTACCCCCCCTTCCTGCAAGCTCAGGGGCGGTTAGTGGCTGTGAGCGGTATTCCGCTGGATCGCACACGATCCCGGCTGAGCGACGGGCCGCTTGCGGCCTGGCGCGATTTGTCCGGGTCTTGCGCCTGGAAGGGCACGGCGCTTGCGCCGTGATCCTGGCCGGCTTGCCGGACAGGACGCTTAGACCAGCGAGCATGTATGCTGGGTGCACCGATGGTTCTTCGTCACTAAGGGGGTTACCCCGTAGGGGTCACGATAAAGCGGGCAGCGCCCGCTTCAGGCCGGCGCGTAGCGTCGGGGCGGAGCGCCGAAGGCGCGCAGGGTAGGCGCTTTTTGGTTTGAATTTTTGCTGAGCTAGCCTTGCGCCGGCTTATCCACAGGTGTTTTGGTTAAAGAAAGGTTAAAAAACGGGTTAGCGCCCGCGTAAGTGTCTGAAAAGACGCAGAAAAACAACGGTTCGCGTGCGCCACCTGTCACGATTCCGTGCGTCATCTGTCAAAGGGTTCGTGCGTGATCTGTCACGGTACGCTGGAGAGCCTGGGTGGGTTATCCACAAAAGCGTGCCTCATGTGTCACGCTTTCCAGGGTGGAAGAGAAAGCACTAGGCGCCTACGCCGAATTATCCACAGGACGGCGGCCGCCTCCCGCTTTTGGCTAACCGAAACCGTGACAGATGACGCATGATCTTCAAAAAGCACGTGCGTCATCTGTCAAAGGCTGTGCGTCATCTGTCACCGTCGTGCTCCATCTGTCACCACTCCAGGCCGCTATCCCGCATAGCAGCAGCAGTTGCTGATCTACCCCCTATTGGCAGGGTGGCGTACCTGCTTGTAGTCGTGACAGATGACGCACGGCGCGGGCAAAAGAAAAGGGCGCCGATGAAGCGCCCTTGAGTCCCCTGGCCAGCCTTTACCGGAGGGTGATGATGTTGTCGTCCTCCAGGTACACCCGCTGCACCAGCTTCCGGCTCTCGATCTCTTCACAGGCCTGGCGCACTGTGCGTCGCCACCCCGTAAGAGCCTGGCTCGACGAGCCGCACATTAACCGGAAGCGCTCGACCTGGAGAGGGAAGGGGTGCTTGTGGCTCTCGATGTAGTCAGCCAGGCGACGTGCCACAGGCGACAGCTCACGGTACGTATCCCAAGAGTGGTTGGTGAACGTATTGCCCGCGAAGAGCAGAATCATGCCGGGCGCAATCCAGACGCGATACCGATTCGGTTTGCCGTCCGACTCATTCACCACGGTGTATTTCTCAATCAGCGACAAGGCGCCACTGGTGCCGTAGGCCTTCTCGTTAAAGACCATGACTTCGTTGGCCTTCAGGCGTGAGATGCACTCACGGGCCTTGTCGTAATAGCGGCCGTTCTTGGACCAACCGACATCGCTGACGAGTTGGTTGATGGTGAACTCGAAGGGCTCACCAAGCGGCACCGACTTCGCGTAGTGGAGGATCTGTAGCCAAATAATCTCATCGTCTTCCGCACGCAGCTCGATGCCCGTGTAGAGCACGGAAACGCCTTCATGCAGGTGGAACAACCGCTCTTGCAGCAGATTACGGCGCGGCTCGCGCTTGTTCCGGGCCGTGAACATCGAACTACGTGCGACGTCGTTGGGAATGGCCCGCTGCGTGGGATGAAGTGTTCCGGGGAAGATGAGATCGAGCTGAACAGGCTCGGAGGGATTGACGCCTTTCTGATGCAGGTATGCATTGCGGCGCGCTTTTTCGACAGCTTCCTGGGCGGGAAAGGAATCTCGCATTGACCCAGTCCGTTGATTGCGTAGAGTCATGCGGTTTGCCCCCAGTGCCAAGACTGTCGCCACGCGACGGCCAATAGGCTAAAATGGTCGCACGTCATAGATGAGTTTCCCAAAAATCGAGTTTGTGACGGACGCCCAGGCTTTGCCCCCTGGGCGTTTTTTATTTCCGCCTTGGGGACGTCTCAGAAAACGGAAAATAAAGTACGTTAAGCCATTGGCATGGCCACCGCTCTCGCAAACGATCATTTTCAAGAAGCCACCGTGAGAATGCGGGCCGCGCCAGTGCTGGCCTTGTCCGTCCCGTTCTCGAAAACCGCTCTCGAATCGAGCCGCCGAGACTGCCGAGTTTCGAGAACAGCCGAAACGCCGCTTCCAGCGGCAGACGCCACACGCAAAGCCGCGCCGTTGCTGGATCGAGCATTCCTTAGCGTGCTTTAAATTCCGTTTTCTGAATCGACCCCTGTTCAGCAAAAAAATCGACCGCACAGAACGCGCTACAAGCGATTTTTCCGGGTGTCCGAGGGGTCAGGGCTGGCCAATGGTCAGAAAACGCCGTAGCGGGCCTCCTGCGCGGCCATTTCAGCCCTTTTAAGCCTTCATGCCCATCGCGGAAGGCTTCGCCCCTCCCTTTTGAAGACTTTTTGACGGTTGTGTAGCAGGGACGGTCTTCCACGGCGCGCAGCGCGCCCGGTTGAGCGGCCGGCGCGGCCGTAGGACGCGGCGGGCGTGATTTATCCGGTGTCTTAGCGCCCGTAGGGTGCCCCGCTTGCGGGGCAGGTCAGGACGGCCGCTTGCGGACGGCCTGAGCCGCTTAGACCGTGGTTGCAGGGCGGTGGAGCACCCCCGCCCGGCGCAGCCGGGCTTTGTAAGCACTCGCGCCAAGGGCGCGCACGACTTGGGGTGAGGCCGAAGGCCGAGGGGCAAAGCCCCTGGGGGGATGGGAGGACGGCGAAGCCGGCCGGGAGGGTTCGAGAAGGGGGGGCACCCCCCTTCGGCGGCGTTAAAACGTTAAATAAGAAGGCGTTAAAACGCGCGCGCGTGTTACGCTGTGGATAAGCTGTCGTAAGTCCTTGTCGCGTAAGACTTTTTCCAAGTGGCATGTACGCCGATAGACGAGAAAGCTGTACGCCGATAGACGAGAAAAACGTACCGCGATAGACGAGTGTTTGTACGTCGATAGACGAAACGGCCGGTTTTTCTGTGGATAAGTAGCCAAATGTACGCCGATAGACGAGTGTTTTTGGCAGTATCGGATGCTTTCAGCGTGGCAGCAAAAAAGGCGTTTTCGGATGCTTCCGGGCTAAAAATCCAATGCTGACGCGGGTTTTTCGGTAGTTTTGTCGCACAGGGGTGTGCGGTGATAGACGAGTAAACCGTACCGCGATAGACGAATTCGCGCAGTTTGGCAAGAAGGCGAAATGTACGCCGATAGACGAGTCCGGGCCGGCGCTGGCCAGGGGGCCACGATGGGCGGTTGAGGCTCTGCCGGTGGTCAAGCTGGGGCAGTGCGGCGAGCCTCTGCATGGGCGTCAGGCCAGCTTTTTTTGCAAGAAGTAGGACACCCAGGACAGCTTGCCGGCCTTGTTGGCCTCGCATACCAGTTTGGCGTTATCGCGGGTCATGATGACCAGCTTGTTGGGCTTCACGGACTCGTCGAGGAACATCCGGTAGTCGGGCAATGGGTCGCGCTCCACGATTTCCTTGATCTCCTGCTTGAAGCGGCGCAAGGTCTGCGAGCTGCCCGTTTTCTCCAGCAGCAACGGCAAGCTGATTTCCCACCATGCCTTATCGCCGCAGTGCTTGCGGGCCAGCTCGTACAAGCGGCGTTCCAGGGCTTGGCCAAGGCTGAAGTAGTCGGGGTGTAGCGTGAGGATGTCGAAGTCCATTGCGGCCCGGTAGAGCCATTCAGAAATTGTCAGTTCCAACTCCAGCGCGCCCTTGCCGTTCTTCGTCCAGGTCGTCACGCGGTAGTCTTCGATCAAGCCGAAGCCTTCGAGCTGTTCCTTCTCGTTCGTCTTGACGTTCGTTTCAATGGTGGTGCCCTTCAAGCGCCGGCACATGTCCACCACGCGCTCGTAGGCCGCGCCTCCGGTGCTGCGGCGCGTTCCCAGCAGAAACGGGTACACGTCCACGCGGACACGGCGCGAAACCTTGATGCCAGCATCGTGCCCTCGCACGATCTGGCTGATGCAGTAGATCAGGATGTCTTTGTCGAAGACTGTAGCCGCGCCCACAGCGGACGGGATGATGCGAATGCTCCGGCCTGCACGCGAATAGACGCGGATGCGCGTGTCGCGGTTCTTTGACAGGGAGAAGATGGGGTACTCCATTGAGGACACATCATCTTTAACGGGCCAATCATGGATCGCCTCAAGCACCACAAACAGGTCAGGTTGCACGGCGCTGGCCAGGATGTTCCCACTTGCCGGCTCATCGCCTCGCCCAAGTGGAAAAAGTGTTGCGCTTTCGCTGTCTGTGTTATGATGGGACATTCATTGCTCCTTATGTGTCTCTTGCTGCCAAGCGGGTTGATCCGTTAGGGGTTGATGATGGTCTTTGAAGTGCCCGGCCTGCTCGCCGGGCATTTTCTTTTGTGCGTTCCGATTCATGCCGTGGCATGGTGCTGGCCGACTGGCTGCACCGCCAAGCGCAGGCCCAGCGCCTTGAGCACGGC
Source organism: Burkholderiales bacterium PBB6 (assembly GCA_002255925.1). GTDB lineage: Bacteria > Pseudomonadota > Gammaproteobacteria > Burkholderiales > Burkholderiaceae_C > Ideonella > Ideonella margarita. The sequence continues at coordinate 41,458 of NKIH01000010.1, forward strand.
AGACAGGCTGCGCAGCTCCGGGTTGCCCTGGGGCGACAGCGTGCGGTAGAGCTGGTTGGCATTCAGCTCGGTTTCTTTGGCGATAGCGCGCACGCCACCGCGCGCTTGAGCCATCTGGCGCAGCGCCACCAGTAGATCGGCCGGTTCTCCATCCAGGAGAAGCTGGTTTAGGTACTCGGCCGCAAAAGCCGGGTCTTCCTTGAACAGTTCGGCCATTGCTTCGTCGTGGCTTCGATCCTTCATGCTGACCTCCGTTGCCAGTCTTTCCAAAACCCAATCGCGCGCTCGATGTCGGCGTCCTGGGTGCCTTTGTCACCGCCGCATAGCAGTAGAACTACCACCGCGCCCGCCATCGCGTAATAGACGCGGTAGCCGGGGCCTTGGTCGATTCGCAGCTCCCACACACCTTCGCGGCAGGGCTTGTGATCGCCAAAGTTCCCCGCCTCAATGCGGCCCACGCGCCTGACCACCTGGCCTTTTGCAATCGGGTCGCGCAGCTTCTTCAGCCACTCTTGAAACGGGTCGTGCTCGTCCTCGGTGATGTAGTGCCGAACGGTGAACATGTCCATATTATCGTTTATAAACGACAAAGGCGCAAGGGAGCACCCTGCGCCTCGTCTTGGTTGATCGCGTAGGTCATGGCGCGGCCACCAATAACTTGGCGGCCTTGCGCACGGCGTTCGTGGCCTTATCCAGCGCCTCGGCGCATCTGGCCGCGTCGTCGCACCCTTTCATTGCCTCGGCCAAGGCGGCCAGCTCCAAGGCCAAGGTTTCAGGAAGATCCAGCTCCACGCGAATGGAACTCACGCCCGGCGTCGTAGTTTTCTTGTATGCCCGCTCGATAGTGGCCACGGCTCCGCTGACACGTTGCTTGCTCATACCGTACTCGGTGGCCACGTCCACTTGGGCGCGTCCATCCACCAACACGGCGCGCGCCATTTCACGGGCTTGGTCGCCCATGCGGGTGTCGGCGGCAGCGCGGTCAAAGGCTTGCGGGGTAAGGCGTTTCAGTCTCATTGGGGCCGTCCGGTGCATCAGCGCGGTTTCGCGCGCGAAAGTTGAAAGAGAGGCGGCCAGCGGCCGCCCTCATAGAGAGGTCAGAAACGCCAGCCTTCCGGCATGTCGGGAGAGGCATTCCGGCCAGCGCCCTCGATGTCGGGATGCAGTTCTTCCCACAACTGCGCCGGCGTCTTGTCCTTCAGCTCGCCCTGGAGCTTCTTCAGGTACATGACAGCCCGCTCCGGGCCGATGCCTTCCAGCATCGGCAAGGTCATGGACAGGAACCCTTGCCACAGCATCCCACTGGATCACGTCGGCAATGGGTCGGTGCTCGCGGCGCGGCAGGCTCAAACGCAGCGGCCGCCGCGAGCGCGTGCAGACCAGGAACAGGCGTTGCCGGTTCTGCGGCACGCCATGATCGGCCGCATCGACCAGATGCGGCGAAACGGCGTAGCCCAGCCGGCGCAGCGCATCGCGCCAAGCCGGATAAAGCACCCACTTCTCGAAGTCCGGCACGTTCTCGACCAGGATCACCGGGCTGCGGTGATATTCCGCGCAAGCCACCACGGCCCAAGCCGTGCTGCGCAGCGCGTCATGGTGCGGCCGTTCGCGGCCTCTTGCCCTCGAATGCCCTTGGCAGGCTGGCGAAGCCAGCACAACATCATGCGCGGGCACCGCGCGCCAGTCGGCTTGCTGAAGGTCTTGGCACTCGTGCCAAGTGTCCGGGTGGTTGGTCTGGTGGTACTGAACAGCGAGCGGCCAATGGTTTGCGGCCCACACGACGCGCGCGCCGGCAAGGCGCGCGCCCTCGGTGAAGCCACCGGCCCCCGCAAAGAGGTCGATGCAGCGCATGGGTCAGAATTCCGTGGTCAGGGTGCCATCGGGGAGGCGCTTCATCAGGTCGAAGCCGTTATCCGTCCCGCCGCAGCTCTCCAGCTCCTTCAGCGCCGCCTTGAAAGTGTGGTGGTCGCTCCACACGTCTTCGGCATCGGTGCCGGCGTTCTCAACGATCACCCATTGCGGGTAATCCGTGGCTTGGGCGGTGGTGTTGGCCTGGGCGACGTGGGCGGTCTGCATGGTCGTTTTCCTTATGCGGAAGGGTTGAAGATGGTCTAAGCGGCTGGGGTCTGGTCTGCTCACCGTCACCCCTGCCGGGGCATCGCCTCATCACTGAAGCAATGCCTATATTCTACCCGTCAAACTATTGACCGTCAATAGATATTGGCGTTTATTTGCTTTCATTGTGAAAGCAAATAACACGCAAGCGCGGACTTTCGCGCGCGAAAGTCACCGCAGGGCGAAGCCAAAACGGTTGTAGAGGTAGAGGCCAGCGAGCGTCAGCGCCCCGGCCACGGCTGCACCGCCCAGGGCGTGCCACCAATCGCGGCCACTCGGCCACGTCGCCAGCAGGCATTGCACCGCCAGGAGCTTCAGGCCAAGGCTGGGCCACGCCAGAGCGGGCCAGCCAGCGGAATGCCACAGCAGGCCGGCGCTCAACGGGATGAGAAGGAACGGCGCGAGGGCCACGGGAACCGCATTCCACCAGCGCAGGCGCATGAACAGCACGCGCCCCAGCAGCAGCTCCCCGTCAGGCATCCGGCGCGGCAGGATCGACATGGAAACCGGGCGCGCACCAAACAGCCAGCCGGCCATCCAGTGCATAGCCTCATGGGCCAGCGTGCCAGGCAGCACGGACAGGGCGTACAGCCACGTCCAGCGCCGAACGGTGCGGGTCGCCACCAGCATGACCGCGAAGCTGGCCAGATGCAGCCACGCGGAGCCGATCATGTCTTGTCAGCCTTCTTTGCGGTGAAGCCCCGGATGGTCGCCTCTTGACTGGCGACTTGACTGCGCAGCGCGTCGAGTTCCCCTGTCACCCGGCCAAGTTGGGCGGCCGCATCGCGTGCCTCTTTGCGCGCCTCGTCCAGCTCGGCCTCCATGCGCTGCTTGGAAGTCTCCAGCTTGCCGATGACCTCCACGCTGCGCTGCTTCTGGTCGTGCAATGCCTGCTGGTGAGCATCTTTCAGTCGCCCCACCTCGGCATCATGCTGGGCACGTTGAGCAGCCGCCCCTTCGGCGTGCTCTTTCCGCGCCGCCGCCAGCTCGGCCGCTCCTTGATCCTGCACTCGCGCAAGTTCACCGCGAACTTGGGCCAGCTCGCGCTCCAAGTCTGCCGCTTGCTGGGAGAGTCGGGCCACGTCCGCGCGCTGGGTGGAAAGCTCGGCTTCCACCGTCCGGCGCGCAGCCTCCGCTTCATCACGCCGCGCACGCTCGGCCTTCAGGTCGTCATGCACCTCATTGGCCCGCTTCTCCAGCTCTGCCGCCCGTGCTTCACCAGCCGCAGCCCGTTCGGTTTGCGCAGCCACGTCGACTTGAAGGCTGGCGAGTTGGTCGGTCAGCTCGGCGGCTTGCCGGCGTGCTTCATCGCGCTCGTCCTCTCGCTTCTCGGCCAGGGCCAGCGCCTCCGCTGTCTCGGCTTCGAGTTCCTGACGCACCCGCTCCAGGGATTCACGCTCGGAGGCCAAGCGGCCATTGGCAAGCTCTAGGGCCACGCCCCACATGTCCGAAGCCCAGCCCTGCACCTTGTCGAGCACAACCTGGGGCGCGGCCTCGCGTACCGGCTCGGCCGACTCGGCAGCCTTGCGGCGGGCCTTCCAGGCGCGCAGCACCGGGCCGATGGTGGCGTAGCTGCCGCCCTTCGTGCTCGTCCACTTCGCCAGCAGTTCGCGCACCGTCTCGTTCGTCGGGCGCATCCCCTCTGCCGCCAGTTGTTCGGCGGCTTTACAGATCAGTTCTTCCGTGATGATCGCTTCGCTTGCCATGACAGGCTCCTTTCGGTTGATTGTGTTGTTTGTTGTTGTATGTTGTATTTTACAGCAAACAACAACAAACGCAACAGGCGAAGTGCCGGTCGGGATCGGCCGCCGTCGCCCTTGCCTTCGGCGTGCCGGCGTCGAGCTGGTGGTGGAAGCAGGTCGGTGGCCACCTCGGCGGCCGTCCTTCTGGAAAAGGGGTCCCCTCGTTTTCAGTGCAATAACTGGCGGTACGCAAACCCAGCACTGGCGCGGGGGTGGTGTTGGTAGATCGTTGATTCTGTTGGCTTTCCTGTTCACTTCTCAAACGGGTATCGTGGCC
>NKIH01000016.1 GCA_002255925.1 Burkholderiales bacterium PBB6
GTCAGCTGCCAGCGGTGTGGCAGCAACTCTTGAATCCGCCTGTTGGGCCAGGTTGGCAGCTTCTCCATCACGTCCTTCAAGTACGCGTACGGGTCGTGACCGTTGAGTTTGGCCGACTGGATCAGACTCATCACCGCTGCCGCCCTTTGGCCCGCTCTGAGTGAGCCCGCAAACAGCCAGTTCTTGCGACCCAGGGCGATCGGGCGCATCTGGTTTTCAATCCAGTTGTTGTCTATCGGTATCTGTGCGTTGCTCAGGAACTGCGTCAGTGCTGTCCAGCGCCTCAAGCTGTAGTCAATCGCCCGCGCCGTGGCCGAGCCCTCGGGCACTTTGCCTCTTTGCTCCATGAGCCAGATGTTCAGTGTCTTGATGACCTTGGCGCTTTCCTCTTGCCTGAGCTTGAGTCGGTTGGCTCCGTCCATGTCCTTGGCTTGCTGCTCCAGCTCGTACAACTGACCAATTTGCTCCAGCGCACGTTGCGCCATCTGGCTCTTGTTGGCCGCATGCAGATCAAAGAACTTGCGCCTGGCATGCGCCCAGCAGCCAGCCTCCTCAATGGCGCCGCCCATGAGTTGCTTGTAGCCCGCAAAGTCATCGACCAGCAGCGTGCCGCTCCAGTCCTCAAGAAACTCGCCCGCATGCTTGCCCGCTCGGCTTTCGCAAAAGTCGTACACCACCGCCTTGATGTCTTCGTGTCTACCGGGGCTGTAGGCCCACAGGTAGGCCCTGTGCGTCTTGCCGTTGCGTTCGGCCTTGGGTTTAAGCATCTGCACCGTGGTCTCGTCTGCGTGAATGACCCAGTGCTGCAACACTTCTTGGCGCAGCGCATCGACCAGAGGCTGTAGTTGCACGCCGCAGCTGCCCACCCACTGCGCCAATGTGGAGCGTGCCAGGGGAACTCCGGCTCGGGCATAGATGGCCTCTTGACGGTACAGCGGCAAATGGTCGGCGTATTTGGCCACCAGCACCTGGGCCAGCAAACCGGTGGTGGCCAGGCCTTTGTCGATGATGTGCGCATCGACTGGTTTTTGTTTGAGCGTTTGGCAGCAAGCGCACACCCATTTGCCGCGCACATGGCGATGCACCGTGAACACGCCGGGTGTGTAGTCCAGCTTCTCGGCCACGTCCTCGCCCATGCGGCGCATGGGCTGCTCGCAGCACTGGGTAACTTCGGGCTCGTGCTTGAATTCCTGGCGTGGCAGCTGCTCGGGCAGTGGCAGGCGTTTGGGCTGGCTGGGTGTACGTTGGGCGGCCGGGCGCATCTGCTCGATCTCTTCGCCCACAGCCTGCAGGTCTTCTTCCAGCGCGTCTTCGAGCAAGCTGCGCTGATGGGCATTCAGGGCCTCTGACTTGGCCGCAAACTTCAGCCGCTTGAGAACAGCCATCTCGAACGTGAGCTTGTCCAGCAGGGCTTGCTTGTGTTTGAGCTCGGTGGATTGCTGCTCGACCAATCGACTTTGTTGCTGCACAGTGCCCATCAACTGCTGCACCAGTTGGTGCATTTGCAGCTGGCTCATGCCGTGAAGATCGAGCGTTTCGTTCATGGGTGCAATCATCGCGTGTGCAAGGGCCTTTGACCATTGGCAGATGTACCGATTGCAGAGGGTGCATCTGGCATTCAAGATCGGGCCACTGCAGTCACAGCACCGTGATCACCCCGGCAGGGCCCAGGCGCTGCCAAGGTAGGCCAACTACCAGCGCCTGGAGTTGTTCTGCGCTCAGGGTCAAACTGCCTCCAAGGCGGTTGCCCCAGACAAACTTGCCTTGGTTCAGACGGCGCGCGGCAAGCCATACACCCAGCCCATCGTGCACCAACACCTTCATGCGGTTGGCACGCTGGTTGGCAAAAAGGTAGGCATGGTGCGGATGGGCCGCGCCAAAGACTTGCACCACCCGCGCCAGGGCCGTATCGACACCGGCGCGCATGTCCAGCGGCAGGGTGGCCATCCAGATGGCATCGACGCGGATCATCGCAGCACCTGCAGTAAAAGTGAGGCGCACTCAGCAGCGCCAGACAGGGGCCAGGCCACCGACACCAAGGTGTCGCCCCGTTGGCAGCGCAGATCAATGGTCTGAGCAGTACAGCAAGCCGGTGCGGCTTGCAGGGCGCTCAGATCGAGCGCGATGAATCCAGCGCTGCTGGTCTGAGCAGATGCGGGCGGTGTGCTTGGGACATGTGGGACATGTGAGCCGTGTTGGCGATGCTTTTGGAGCCAGCGGCGCAGTACGTTGGCATTCATGCCGTGGGCTGCCGCGATGGCACTAACGGATGCGCCGGGGAGTTGGCAGGAGGCCACCAATTCAGACTTGAACTGAGTGCTGTAGATGCGACGCGTGCGCGAAGGCGTTGAAGGGGTAGGAGTGTCTTGATTCATCATCGTGTCCACGTTGTTGTTGTGTGGCCAGGATGTTGCCGGGATGGCATTTGAATCTCAAGATGGGTTCACCGGACGCTTAC